>NC_012730.1:0-1190000 GCF_000021525.1 Rickettsia peacockii str. Rustic
ATGACAAAGCTAATTATTCACTTAGTTTCAGACTCTTCCGTGCAAACTGCAAAATATGCAGCAAATTCTGCCCTTGCACAATTTACTTCCGTAAAACCAAAATTATATCATTGGCCAATGATTAGAAATTTGGAATTGCTAAATGAAGTATTAAGTAAAATAGAATATAAACATGGGATAGTATTATATACGATTGCCGATCAAGAACTCCGAAAAACTTTAACGAAATTTTGCTATGAATTAAAAATTCCATGTATTTCTGTAATAGGTAAAATTATTAAAGAAATGTCTGTTTTTTCAGGTATTGAAATAGAAAAAGAACAGAATTACAATAATTATAAATTTGATAAAACTTATTTTGATACACTTAATGCCATAGATTATGCTATAAGACATGATGACGGACAAATGCTTAATGAATTATCAGAGGCTGATATAATATTAATAGGTCCTTCTAGAACTTCTAAGACACCGACTTCCGTATTTCTAGCGTATAACGGTTTAAAAGCTGCCAATATTCCTTATGTTTATAATTGCCCCTTTCCTGATTTTATAGAAAAAGATATAGATCAATTGGTAGTAGGACTCGTTATTAATCCAAATAGGTTAATTGAGATAAGAGAAGCTAGATTAAATCTATTACAAATTAACGAAAATAAAAGCTATACGGATTTTAATATAGTACAAAAAGAGTGCCTAGAAGTCAGAAAAATTTGTGATCAAAGAAATTGGCCGGTAATTGATGTGTCGACTAGATCAATAGAGGAAACAGCAGCTTTAATAATGCGAATATATTATAATAGAAAAAATAAATATAATAAATAAAAAGATTTTCATTATTTACAAGTAGAAGCCTGTACTTTATAATTTTATTTATAAATATAGATGTTGTCCATATGAATCCGAAAGCAACACTATGTCATTCCTAGCTAAAAGCGACTTTGTTGTATAGATTGAAAAACCTACTCGATGTCATCCCCGCCTACACGCGGGGATGACATAAAAGCCATATGGACAATGCTACAAAAACATAGAGGAATTTATGGCAAATAACGTAATGGATAGCTCTTTTAAAAAGGAAGTATTAGAATCGGATTTACCTGTACTGGTTGATTTTTGGGCAGAATGGTGCGGACCGTGTAAAATGTTAACACCGATAATAGATGAAATCAGTAAAGAATTACAAGGCAAAGTAAAAGTACTTAAAATGAATATTGATGAAAATCCTAACACTCCTTCAGAATACGGTATTCGTAGTATTCCAACGATAATGTTATTTAAAAATGGTGAACAAAAAGATACTAAAATAGGTTTGCAACAAAAAAATTCTCTTTTAGATTGGATTAATAAATCTATTTAATATTTATTTTATGTCACTTAGCTATCCAAAAGTATTTATAGAGATAACTAATGGTTATGTTGAAGGTATTGATACTCATAAAAGAGCTCAAGGTTTAAAGCATTTCTTCTTGAAAAAAGGAGTCTCTCTTTCTCCAAATATACCTATATTAAACAATATTAATTTTTCTTGTTATGAGGGAGAAAAAATAGCTTTTATAGGGAGTAACGGTTCGGGAAAAAGTTCGTTTCTAAAGTTAATCGCCGGAATATATCCGTTAAAATCCGGTACAGTCAAAGTTCATGGAGATATTGCGGCAATTATAGATATGGGAGTTGGTTTTGAGTCTGAGCAAACTGGTCGTGAAAATATAAAAATGTTAATGCTATATAATAATATGCTGGATAAATATAGCAAAAAAATTGAAAAAGAAATTATAGATTTTTCAGAACTTGGTAGTAAAATTGATTTACCGATAAAAATTTATAGCTCCGGTATGTTATCACGTCTTGCTTTTTCTGTATCGATATTTCAAAATCCGCAGATTCTATTACTTGATGAAGTTTTTGCGGCAGGCGATAGCTATTTTATAGAAAAATCTCTTAGTTTAATGAAGAATAAATTTAAAAATACTCCTATTTCAATAATAGTAAGCCATCAAGAAGAAATTATAAAAGATAATTGCGATAGATGTATTTTATTAAAAGACGGCAATATTATAGGTGATGGTACACCATCGGAAATGTTTAAAATCTATAACCAACAACAAGGAAATTCATAAATGATAAAGTATTTTTTTTCTAAAAAATACTGGCGGGCAATAGCATTACTAGTTAAAGCTTCTATAATTAGGCAAAATAAAGATTCTTTTTTAGGTTCTTTATGGAGTTTAATTCAGCCTTTTATTCACATAATGGTAATTTCATATTTTTTCGGTTTTTTATTAAAACAGCCGAGAGAATTTATGGTAATGAACTTAGTCGGTGGTATTCCTTTGTGGAGTTTTATAGTAAGCAGCTTAACGATTTGTTCAAGTTCTTTAGTTACACGTGATCAAATAATAAAAAAAGTTAGAATTTCTAAGACTTTTTTTCCTGTTGCGGATAGCTTAGGGCAATTATATACTTTAATTTGCTCATTTTCGGCAATGTATTTTGCTTTTATTTTATTATTTCCAGAAAAATTTTCTTGGCAAATAATATTTATGCCGATATTAATTTTGCCCTTAATAATATGTGTGATTAGCGGTTCTATCGCAGTAGCATTTTTAACGCCGTATATTCGAGATATTCCGCAAATGTTGAGTGTTATTCTTGGAGTTATTTATTGGAGTATACCTATAGTTTATCCATATTCGCTAATTCCGGAGTCTAAAAAGATATATTTTGAATTTAATCCGTTCTTTTTAGTTATAAGACCCGTACAAGCGTTGGTGATTGACGGAACATTACCAGGTATGATGCTGATAGTTAAGTCTATTATAGTTGCATTTATTACTGTTTGTATCAGTTATTTAATTTATAGACAATTTTCTAAAAGAGTTATTTATTATTTATGAAACTTGGTTTTAATCTAAATTTTAATGAATTAGATTTAACCGGACTTAAAAAATTAGATCAAATATTTTTAGATTATCTCTTTAAAGCTGATAGATCTTTGCATAAAGATTTAATGTTATTTAGATCGACTCCTCTCTCCATTATTCCAAAAGATTATTCCGAATTTTTGCTAAAAATTTCCCCTCATTTAGACGATTTTTTAGCAGAGTTATTTTGTATTTCAAAAGAAATAACGATATCAAGGTTAAAATATAAAGATTTTGATATTATTTATGAATGTAAAAGAAAATTTGTTCAACGTGTTGCCGTAAAAAAATATCCACTGGAAAAAATAAAAGATATTGATTTTGAAGATGTGTATTTAAAACTAACTGATTTAATAGGTGCGAATTTTACTTCTAGAGAATTTGCCAAACAAATAATTATATGGCAACAGGCAGAAGAAAGTTTTGCAGAAGAATTAGACATAGCAGCTAGGTATGCTGCGTATAGGGTTTATTTGTGTGAGAGTATCAAGCCACAGGATAACATCCTATTCAACCTCCCACAAAAACTAGATAAAGAAAATCTAATAGACGATAAAAAAATATTAAAATATCAAAAAAATGAGAGAGTAGATTTTGACTATACAGATTCTTTTTTAAATCTAGATGAAGCTTTAAACCATTCTCATTATTGTATTTATTGCCATAAGCAAGATAAGGATAGCTGTTCTAAGGGATTACTGCAACCTCAGAATCGTCATTGCGAGGAGCGAAGCGACGTGGCAATCTCAGGAGATTTGACGAGATTGCCACGCTCCTTGCAGTCGCTCGCAATGACGGATTTAAAACAAGGCTGCCCGTTAAAACAAAAAATTTCTGAAATGAACTATGTTAAGGCACAAGGTTTTAACCTAAGTGCTCTTGCTATTATCGTTATTGATAATCCGATGGTTGCAGCAACAGGTCATAGAATTTGTAATGATTGCTCAAAAGCTTGTATTTACCAAAAGCAAGATCCGGTAAATATCCCATTAATAGAATCAAATATTTTAGAAGAAACACTTAAATTACCTTACGGCTTAGAGATATATTTACTGCTTACTCGTTGGAATCCGCTTAATATTTATGCACCGCTTCCGAAAGAACCTACTAATTATAATATTTTAGTTACCGGTCTTGGTCCTGCAGGTTTTAGTCTTAGCTATTATTTATTACGGTCAGGTCATAATGTTGTGGCTATTGACGGTTTAAGAATTACTCTACTGCCTTTTGACGTTCATAAGCCTATAAAATTTTGGCATGAATATAAAAATTTGTTATCGGAAAGAATGCCAAGAGGATTTGGAGGGGTAGCGGAATATGGGATTACTGTTCGGTGGGATAAAAACAATCTCGATATATTGCGGCTAATATTAGAGAGAAATAATAATTTCAAATATTATGACGGAGTAGCTTTAGATTTTAATATAACGAAAGAACAAGCTTTCGATTTGGGTTTTGATTATATAGCTTTTTGCATTGGAGCAGGTCAGCCGAAAGTTTTGGATATAGAAAATTTTGAAGCTAAGGGCGTAAAAACGGCTTCTGATTTCTTAATGACTTTGCAAAACGGAGGGGCATTTTTGAAAAATTCTAGTACTAATATGGTAATTAGGATGCCGATTGCGGTAATAGGCGGCGGTCTTACTTCCTTAGACGCAGCAACGGAAAGTTTATATTACTATAAAAAACAAGTAGAGGAATTTGCCGAAGATTATATAGAAAAAGATTTAACGGAGGAAGATAAAGAAATAGCTGAAGAATTTATTGCTCATGCAAAATTGTTTAAAGAAGCTAAGAATAATGAAGAATTAAGAAAGGTTTTTAATAAGCTTGGGGGTGCTACTGTCTACTATCGTGGAAGATTACAAGATTCGCCGGCATATAAATTAAATCACGAGGAGCTAATATATGCATTAGCACTCGGTGTTGATTTTAAGGAAAATATGCAACCTTTAAGGATTAATATTGATAAATACGGTCATGTGGAATCTGTGGAGTTTGAGAATCGAAACCGTCATTGCGAGCAGTCAAAGACTGCGTGGCAATCTCAGGAGTTTGACTTAACAAGATTGCCGCGTCAATGCTACGCATTTCCTCGCAATGACATCAAAACCAAAACCGTGATTATGGCAATCGGTATAGAAAATAACACTCAATTCGATGAGGATAAATATAGCTATTTCGGTGATTGTAATCCTAAATATTCGGGTAGTGTAGTGAAGGCTCTTGCTAGTACCAAAGAAGGGTACGATGCTATTAACAAAAAGCTTATAAATAATAATCCTAGCTTTAAAGGTAGTTATAAAGATTTTTGTACGCAGCTTGATTATTTGCTGACTTCTAGGGTTAATAAAATAAATATTTTAGATGATAAAACTTTTGAGTTGATAATTCATTCGCCGCTTGCTGCTAAAAATTTTAAGTTCGGACAGTTTTTTCGCTTACAAAATTATTCTGAAGATGCTGCTAAGTTAATAGAGCCTGTAGCCTTAAGCCCTATCGATATTGATGTAGAAAAAGGCTTAATTAGCTTTATAGTTTTTGAAGTCGGTAAATCTACTAGCTTATGTAAAACATTATCCGAAAATGAGAAAGTAGTTTTAATGGGACCGACAGGTTCGTCGCTAGAAATACCTCAAAATAAAAAAATAGTTATTGTTGATTTCGAAGTCGGTAATATAGGCTTATTAAAAGTTCTAAAAGAAAATAATAATGAAGTTATATTTGTTACCTATCCTGATATAAAAATCCGTAAATTAGTTTTAGTGGATATAGTAATAATTAATGCTTCTCCTGAAATAATAGAAGAATTGCAAAGTCTAAAAAATGAAATATTCAGTGAAAATACAAAAATAATAGTTAGCGTTAATTCATCGATGCAATGTATGATGAAAGGAATTTGCGGACAATGTATTCAAAAAGTTAAAGGAGAGCAGAAATATATTTTTGCATGTAGCCAGCAAAATCAAAATGCAGAAATAGTTGATTTTAAGAGCTTGAAAACTCGTTTACGCCAAAACTCTTTGCAAGAAAAAATGAGAAAATTAGTGGCTAATTCATCCATAATTTAATATAATAGCTTCAATTAACTCTTCTAGTTGTTTCAGGTGATAATTCACCAATTTTTTTGAATTTTATCACTTCTTATAGCACTAATTTCATCAACCATAATATGAGATTCTAAATTAAAACCATTTAGCTCTGTAGGAGTCAATAACAGGTGAAAAGTTGTGGGGCATCTATTAAATCCGTTGTGAAGGCAAACTGTTATACTGGGATGATTTTTATATAAATTAGATTGAACAACAACAGCGGAGCGAGGTTTACCATAATCTCCAGATATTACACCAAGCAACAATATATCTTTTTTTAATTTCTATTATTTCCATTCATCTAACCAACTTTCTTCATTGTGTTTTAACCATAAGTTGGCATCAGGATTGTTTTCTTTACTAGCTAATAAGGATTGACGTTTAGCTTCTTTGGCTAGGTCTGAATTTTCTAGTTGTTTAAGATATATACGTATTGCTTCACCTAATTATCCAGCTTTTTTCACGGTGTAAATCATAAGTTGCTTTTTCAAGTTTTTATTTAAATTTATTTCTAAGCGTATACTAGTCGTAATACTTTTTGTCATTTTTATCCTCCTTATAATATTTAATTGTAACACAAAGTGTTACATATCGCTAGTTAAATAAATTTACTTCTCAAAACGACAAAATGCTCTACTACTATCTTGATTAAGAAAATCGATAATTTGTATTACTATAGAATTATTGTTATATTTCTCAGCAACTTGTTTTATACGCTCAGCAAAATTACCTTCACCTGAGAAGATTTCTTCGATAGCTTTTAAAGCACTTAAAGACTTTACTTTATCAAACCCTTTTCTATTCATACCGATTAGATTTAAGCCCTCAAGCACCGCACGTTTGCTACTTACAAGCCCAAACGGTATTACATCTGCTCCGACCGGCGATAGCCCGCCGATCATCGAATATTCACCGATTCTAGCATATTGATGTACGGCAGACAGTCCGCCGATTATTGCATAATCACCTACCCCAATATGACCTGCTAGGCTTACATAATTAGCAAATACTACATTATTGCCGATTTTACAATCATGACCTATATGGACGCCGACCATAAATAAATTATTATTTCCTACTCTTGTCATCATTCCGCCGCCTTGGCTTCCTGCTTGTACCGTAACATATTCTCTAATAGTATTATTAGAGCCAATTATCGTGCTTGATCGCTCATTAGCATATTTTAAGATTTGTGGAGGTTGACCTATTGATGCAAAAGGATAGATTACGGTATTTTCGCCGATTTCGGTAATCCCTTCAATTACTACATGGGATTTTAGCTCGACATTGTCATGAAGCACAACTTTAGGACCTATAATACAATACGGTCCGATTTTTACGTTGTTACCAAGCTTTGTACCTTCTGCAATTACAGCTGTAGTATGGATATTAGAATTTGACACTATGTCCCTATGTTTTATCTTTAATCATTGCGGTAAACTTACTTTCTGCAGCTATTTCACCTTCGACCGTAACCGTACTTGAAAATTTCCATACGTTAGCTCTTTGCTGATCAATAACAGCGTGGATATGCATAGTATCCCCCGGCTGAACAATTCTACGAAATTTTGCATTTTCGATAGTCATTAAAAACACTTCTTTATTCTTAGTAGAACCTAAAGATTTAGCAACTAATATAGCAGCTAATTGTGCCATAGCCTCAACCATTAGAACACCGGGCATAACAGGCCTTGCCGGAAAATGTCCTGTAAATTGCGGTTCGTTAACAGTAACGTTTTTAATACCTGTTATTGATTTGTTAGGATCGATTTTAAGTACTCTATCTACTAATAAAAATGGATAGCGATGAGGTATCCAATCCATGATTTCGGTAATATCTATGATCATTTATTTAGATCTCTTCTTTAATGTAAATTTTCCGTCATTGCGAGGAAATTATGAAATAATTGACGAAGCAATCTAGTAAAAAGTACTAAAATCAGCACTTTTTTCTAATTTTTTTGGATTGCCACCGTAGCCTATGGCTGCTCACAATGACGACTCAGGTATTCATGCAACAACAAAGCTCTTTTCAATAGCAAGCTACTTTTTTAATTTGCTATTAGAGGTCTTTAGTAATTGTTTCATAATAATAGATTGTCTATGCCAATCCATAATAGGAATTGCAGGGCTGCCGCCGACAATTTTACCTGCTTCTATATTTTGTGCTACACCGCCTTGTGCCGCTACCTGTGCCCCGTCGCCTATATTTAGATGTCCGGCGATTCCTACTTGCCCTCCAAGAGCACAATATTTACCGATCGTGCTACTTCCTGCTATACCTGTCTGTGCTACGATAATAGAGCCTTTACCTATTTTGACGCCATGCCCTATTTGTACTAAATTATCTATGCGGCATAAATCTTTTATAATTGTATCTTGAAGTGATCCTCTATCAATAGTAGTGTTTGCACCAATTTCAACATTATTGCCGATTTTAACTATTCCTATATGAAATATTTTGTGATGTACGCCTTTTTCGGTAGAAAATCCAAACCCGTCCTGTCCAATTTTTGCACCTGCAAGTATTACGACGTCGTCGCCTATAATTGCATAATTTATTGAAACATGTTGTTCTATTCTAGCGTTTCTGCCGATATTTACTCCTCTACCTATAAAACTTCCAGCTTCTATAATACTATTATCACCTATAATAACATCGTCTTCAATAACTACATTGTGACCTATATAACAATTTTTTCCGATAGTCGCCGAATCTGCAACAATAGCGGATTTCATTATTTTAGTAGGGTATGATTTAATAGGAGCATAAAAAAAATCTATTAATTTGCTATAAGCAAAATATGAGTTCTGGGCGTGTAATAAAACAGTATTTGGATTTGCTTCTCCCGTAAAATTTTTCGGCACTATACAAGCAGCAGCTTTGGTAGTTTTTAAAAATTCGGAGTATTTAGGATTGCTTAAAAAGCTAATATCATTTGGTGATGCTTCCTGCAGAATTTTAATATCATGAATAGCTATATCTTCATGAATCTTAGGAGGTGCTATAATATCGTGTAAAAAATCTATAATTGCTGTTAGTTTTCGTGGCCCTAGATTTTTATAAAAATTACTACTTACCATATAACTTTAAGCAAATTAATCATTAGCGACAGTATATAAGTGATAGTTTTATTATGCAACAAAATTTACAGGTGGAATAAAAGGTATTGCTAAGTAAAGAATGATGTCGTCATTGCGAGCAGCCGTAGGCTGCGTGGCAGTCTCATGAAATAATAACAAACTCCTGAGATTGCTTCGTCAATTGCTATGCAAATTCCTCGCAATGACGGAAAAACCGATCCACGCAACAACGTCTACTTGATTGTAAGATCTAGGAAAAAAATAGATAAAAAGTCACAAATATTAATTTACGTTTTATTAAGAAGAATTAAATTAATATATTGTAGCTATTTTTTGTTACTGAATTATAAAGCTTTTTTGAAATAGAAGTAGCTATTTTAGTACAAATCTTATCAATTTTTACAAAAATATTAATAATCTAATGTCTTTTAATAAAGCCTAAATTATATTAACTAAATCAAGGTATTGAAAATGTTAGAAATAAAGAACTTAGCCTTTGTAGGTGGTGGAGTAAAAGTCATCGCGTATGCAGGGGCTCTAAAGGCATTAAAAGACAAAGATTGTTTAAAAAAATATCCAGAAAGTAGTTGGAGCTTCCGGTGGTGCAATAGCTGCTTTCTCCATAGCACTAGGATATCAACCGGAAGAAATTGAGGATATACTTAAGAAAATTGATTTTAATAAATTTTCAGATCATACTAGTAAATAGGACCAAGTGTATAATCTTGTATTCTACGGAGGGTTAAATTCTGAGAAATATCTAGAAGAATTTTTAAGGCAATATTAAAAAACAAGGGATTTGACCCCGATATTACTTTTAAACAGCTACATGACAGTATTTCCGGAAATTCTATCTTATGAAAATGCTCCTGATGAGAAAGTCGTAAAATTCGTATACGCTTCAGGGGCTTTTCCTATATATTTTCAGCCCGTACAAAAAACTGTCCAAGGAGTAGTTTCAACATATGTGGATGGTGGAGTTACGAATAATTACCTGGTTGAGGTGTTTGATGATAAAACTGCAGCACGAAGCCTCCCTCAAACAGATAATAAAAATTATAAAACTCTTGGGTTTAAACCAATCAATAAAGAAATATTAGAAGCTTATCAGAATGGTACAGAACCTAAACCGTTTGTGGATACTACTACTGTTGTGGATCAACTATATGCATTAGCTGAAGTTCTCACAAGCTTTGACTTGATAAGTTGTTTTCAGAATCATGATAGAACAGTTTTTATTGATGATCATAATATATCAGCTTTAAGTTTTGATATCACAGCTGAACAAAAAGAAGCATTAATAAATTCAGGTTATTCTGCAACTTATGACTATGTGATGAGAATAGAGAATATAATGCTTGCAGGACTAGGAGTAAACGATTAATGATAGCCTTGTATTATAACAACGCGAGTGGATAACCCGCTATTCGCTTTAATCTTGTTTTACAGATAGCATAAAAGGTATTGCAAAATAAAGATTGATATCGTCATTGCAAACGACTGTAAGCTTTGTTGCATGGCTCGAAAAACCCACTCGATGTCATTTCCGCGAAAGCGGGAATGACATAAAACGAGTCATGCGAGCAATATTGACTTGTTTAAAGTTTTGCTTAGAATCATCTTAGAACAGCTAAGGTTGTTCTGGAGTATAGAAACCTCCATCAACAGGCGGTAAAATTACCGTTAAATTGGTTTATTCCTCGATATTTTACGGTCGGGGAGGTAGGTAGTCATGTTCAGGGCTTAGAGTATTAACTTTAAGCCTAAAAACTACTCAGCTGTTCTTGTTGACGGTGTTTCTAACTCCCTGATCACCAATCGGGCTTTAACTTAGATGCTATAGGATTAAATTTTGAGACTGCTGAAGATTTAGGATTTTTTATCATAAATTTTTTATCATAATAAATACTTATTAATAAATAGGCATGTATTATAAAGTAAACCCACTATTTTGTAAAGAAAATACTAATTTTTTAATTAAAGTTAATAACTTGAAGCATTTCTATTGGTATTTCACCCCTACTATTTTAACTCTTAATAAACACCAATTCGTTATCGGATGAGTGTTTAGTACTAAATGCATAACCTAAATATGAGAAATTCTTAAGTAGCTCAGGTGAGTCAATTAGGTTGTTAGCAATAACCTTGACCATCGCCCCTCGAGCTTTTTTAGCATTTATACCGATTGTTGATAATTTACCGTTCCTATTTTCTTTAAAATGAACGTTAACTAATTGATATTTAAGTTTATTTGGGTTTATTACAGATGAATATTCTTGTGATGCTAGGTTGAGTAAATATTTATTTTCCTGTTTAGCAAGAATTTTATTAATATAATTAGTGACTTCATCTTGCCAAAAGTTTGTTAAATTTATTTCATTTAATTTTGTTGCCATTTCTAATCTATACGGCTTAATAGTATCTAGCGGTTTTAAGACTCCGTAAAGTCCTGATATAATAAGCAAATGTGATTGCAAGAAATTTAATGCATGATTAGTTAATTTTTCTATATGTATATTATTAAAAACATCTCCTGCATAAGCAAAAATAGCCGCTTTACTCTCTTGATTATCAAAATCCTTAAATCTTTCTTTATTTATATGTGCAAGTTTTGCACTTATATTCATTATTTTCGATAATTGATTCTCAGAATAGCTTTGGAGTGTAGAAAGTAGTTTATTAGTTAACGTAAGGAACATTGGAATCGTCAGCTCCGTCTTGGGAGCTAACTTCTCGAAATTTAGAGTTTTAGCAGAAGAAATAATAGCAAACATTTCTATCTAGCCGGAGTACTCGGAAGAGATGAAGTAGTGCTAGCGATATTTCTGTTAGTACTATCGATTGTTTGCATAATTGTATAGCTTGGATCACCGTCAAGCTCTACTACTTCTTTGGGTTTCGTAGTTTTTGGACCGGTACAGCCAATTAAAGCTATAGAAGCAAATAAAATTATTAAATACCTTATCATAAATACCCTGTTTTAATTTTACACTTAAGATAGCTGCCTATTATTATAATGTCAAGTGAGAGGAAAATTTTATTACCCTACCCTATAACCTTTCAGTAATAGTCTAAAGATTCTTCATAATATTTTAAATCTAATTCTGCATAATTTAAATTAGGTTCATCTTTGCTTCTTTCTATTTCGGGTTCAGGTTTAAGCTTATCATAATTTTTTCTAGTTTTTAAATAATATTCTAAAGTTTCTTCATATTCCCATCTAGGTAGAGGGTGATTATCAGATTCTTTTTCTAAATATATCATTATTGATGATGTTTTTTCCTTTAAAGATTCATTACATAATTCTTCAACAATAGGATAATATTCTTTCTTATTCAGATACTAAAGGCATGATTGTTGGTGTACTATCATTTAAGTAATTATATAATGCTTCAAAAAAAGAATCATATTGCCCATTACCTATAATATCGTGATATATAAAAGAGTCTATATTAAGTGCTTGAATAATCAGCTTCCCATCTATCGATAATATTTTTTTGAAGAGTTCTAAATCTTCAGTATGAAGAGCCATGGAAATTTATTCCTTAAATAAATTTTTAGGCATTCTGTAATAAACCGTATTATAGAATTTTTCGCTTTCAGGAAATTTGCGTTTGCGGATAGAGAAATTACCGAAATTTCTGATTTCGATACGCTTTTGTTGTTTAAGAGATTCGTTTAGATAATCTAAAATTAAATCTACTGAATCTTTAACATCTTCTTTAGAAAGATAATTCAGCTTATCATGTATTTTATCTATTAAATAATTCTTAGTAATCATTATTAAAAAATCGCTTTGATTCCGTTAAAACTATTTTTAAAAAAACTAGGTGCTATACTATCAAAATCTTCAAGTATTATGTCCATTAATTTTGGTTTTAATTGATAATCTTTAACTAGTAGATTAACATTAATTTTCTGAACTTCCTGTAACCATTTTAATGCAGTATCTTCCGAGCCTATAGCATCCACAAGCTTTAACTTTAAAACCTGACGACCTGAATATACTCGTCCGTCTGCGAGCTTTTTTACTTCTTCTATAGGAAGATTACGCCTCTCTGAAACAAGTTCAAGGAAGAAATTATAAGTATCTTCTATATTGTCCATAATGGCTACCCGCACTGCTTCCGTCAGTTTTTCGGTAGGATTTGGGACAGCTTTTAATTCACCCGATTTGAAATTATTAAACTTAATCCCCAATTTTTGAGCAAGCTCCGTTACCTCGGCTGTTTGTAGTATTACACCGATTGAACCCGTAATAGTTCCGTTATGGCTGATAATATAATCACCTCCAAGAGAGATTAAATAACCGCCGCTTGCAGCCATTGTTCCCATAACTATCACTACCGGCTTTTTTGCGGATATTTTACGCAGAATATTATAAATTTTTTCAGCGCCGACTTACCGTACCGCCGGGAGAATTTACGTTAACTATTAACGCTTTAATATGAGAATCATCGATTATTTTTTTGAGTTTTTTGTCACGCTTTTCGTCTTCAAGAATTATTTCATTAATACGGAAGCTATATAGTCTTCATTACTATTAATAGGTAACACCTCTTTTGGAGCAAAATCTTTACCGACTAGTAAGAATACGATCGCAATTAAAATAATAGCTGCTAGCTTCCAAATTAACAAACGAGATTTTATTTGTCTTCTTTCAATTAAATAATCAGGTGTTATACTCATGATCTTATATACTTTTTTAGAATACTAAATGCAGACCTATACTGTGACAGGCGTGAGGAGCGAAGCCTATAATATAATAGGGTGAGGCCGACGCACAACGAAGCACAATATAGGTATCAATTGACTATAGACCGTTCTTAGGACGTTCAGGACTCTTCATCATCTCAAAAAACTCACCGTTAGTTTTAGTATTTTCAAGTTTTTTGAGTAAAAATTCTATTGCTTCACTGCTACCCATTGGATCGATAATACGACGAAGAACCCACATTTTATTTAATATTATTTTATCTACTAATAAATCTTCTTTTCTAGTTCCTGATCTAGTTATATCAATAGCCGGATAAATACGCTTATCGGCAATCTTACGATCTAGAACTATCTCGGAATTACCTGTACCTTTAAACTCCTCAAAAATTACCTCATCCATACGAGAACCGGTTTCAATTAAAGCCGTACCGATTATAGTAAGCGAACCGCCGTTTTCAATATTTCTTGCTGCTCCGAAAAATCTTTTAGGTCTCTGAAGAGCATTAGCATCAACACCGCCCGTTAATACTTTACCTGATGACGGCACTACGGTATTATAAGCACGAGCTAAACGTGTTATCGCATCTACTAAAATTACCACATCTTTTTTATGTTCTACTAAACGCTTTGCTTTTTTGATAACCATTTCTGCAAGCTGCACGTGCCTACTTGCCGGTTCATCGAAAGTAGAGCTAACAACCTCCCCACGCACGGAACGTTGCATATCGGTTACTTCTTCAGGTCTTTCGTCTATTAACAGTACTATTAAAAATACTTCCGGATTATTGGTTGTAATTGCATGTGCTATATTTTGTAATAGTACGGTTTTACCTGTACGAGGCGGTGCTACTATTAATGCACGTTGTCCTTTACCCATAGGGGCAACAAGTTCAATAACCCGTGTACTAAAATCCTTACTATCTTTACTATTATTTTCAAGTTCTAATCCTAATTTTTCATCAGGATATAAGGGGGTTAAATTATCAAAATGAACACGATGATAAGCTTTAGAAGGGTCTTCAAAATTTACTCTATTGACTTTCAGTAAAGCAAAATAACGTTCTCCGGCTTTTGGAGCTCTGATCTGACCTTCTACAGTATCACCGGTACGCAGACCAAAGCGACGAATCTGACTAGGAGAAATATAAATATCATCAGGGCCTGCTAAGTAGTTTACTTCCGGCGAACGTAAAAAACCAAATCCGTCAGGTAGTACTTCAAGTACCCCCTCTCCCACTATTAAAACTCCCTGCTCTACGGATTTTTTCAAAATTGCAAAAACTAATTCTTGTTTAAGTAATGAATTAATATTTTCAATTTTTAATTCTTCTGCTTGAGCTTGTAGTTCCTCCGGTAATTTACGTTTTAATTGTTTTAAATTAATAATATTACCGTTCTCTGCAAAATTATTATAATTGTTATTGGATTCGGTATTGTTAAGTTCTGTTGTGGATTCTTTATTAGTTGTGTTCATTATTTTATTATTAATAGATTATAATTGAAAAGTTGAGTTAGCAATCAAGTTTAAAGGTAAGTAATATACTTATTTAAGTTAGGAATCAAATTAGATTTTTAGAAAGTTTTATGTATTCTTGCGGTTTAAAGAATTATTTATCTTGTTAGCTTATAAGAGCTGGCTATGTATGTAAAAGCATACTAACAACGTTAATAGCACATTGTCAACCCAAATCGTCATTGCGAGCAGGTAATCGGTAAATGGTCATTGCGAGAAAATTACGAAGCAATCTTGGGAGTTTATTATTATTGCATGAGATTGCTGCACAGCTTACGGCTGCGTAGCTCATGACGACCCTGGTAACCTTCTTCTCGCAATGACGGATGAATCAATCCACGTAACTCTAGCAATCCTTTGATTTTAACAATAACACATTTGTATTAAGTAATGGTATGCATACGTTTTTAACTTCATTTAATAAGGCCTCATTGCTTATTTCTTGGTTTAATTCGTTGCGTACCGCATCAAATATTTCTCTTAAACTTTTCTCTTCTACCATATATTTAAAAATATATTTAGTGCTTCTCAATATCGACATTGAGATATTAACATTATTTAATATCCCATTATTAATAGTAAAATTAATAGCATTATTTACTGCTGAAGGATTAGATTCCAAATGCTCATAAATTTGTTTAGCAAAATTGGCAATATTATGGAAGTACGGTATATTATCAAGGTCATCAAGAGAGGCTACACTATCTTTTTGATTTGATACGTAAAATGAATGTTTAGTAATATTACCGGTAAGTATTTCGGAAATTGCTTCTCTAGTTACTTTATCCATCTTTTTAGTTTTTTGTAGAAGTGAAAAATCTTTTATATAATTTTCCGGTCTTAATAAAATTTTCTCTAAAGGATCAAGATAATCAACAAAATTTAAGCTTGCTTTTTCTACGAATTCATATAACTCAGGAACGGAATAGGCTCTATCCTATTTGTTCAGGAACATATCATAAACTCCGACGTCACCGAAATTTTGGTAATCTGAAAATAACTCCCAACCTCTTTTATACCAGTTAGTAGCAGGCAAATTATCTAGAATTAGCTTCCCGTTCATTACTTCTTCGATACGGCTTTTAGTATCTTTATTTATCATTTTCATTACATCCTGAATTTGATAAACACCGGTACGTCCGTATTTAGCATATACCATTAAACCCATACCGCCGGTCGGCTTTAAAGAATCTTTTAGATTTTTTAAACCTTCATCAGGATTTGCTAAATGATGAAGCACGCCGGTACAATTTATATAATCGAATTTTCCAAGTTTTAGATTAGGTATATTTAATATTGAATCATTAATCCATTTAATATTTCTAAGACCTCGTACTTCTGCATGTTTTTGTGCTACTTCCATGCTAGGCTTGCTGAAATCTAGATATATTATTTCGGCATTTTTATCTTTTAACTGCTCGGCAAGATAAATAGTCGCATCACCGGTGCCGCCGCCTGCTATTAAGCATCTAAAATTATTATTAAAATTTTCTTTTCCTTGATATAGAAAATGGTTTAATTCTCCTAAGAACTCACCGCATGTTGCAAATAAATATTCTTGTTCTTGATTTGGGTCTCTGAAAGGATAAGGATAATCTTGATAATGCTCTTGTACTTCTGCTAAGTCTTTAGAAATTGTAGTATTTTTTGTTTTCTTTAAATTTCTCATAAATTATTATTTTTTAAGTTGTTATTATATATACTTAGTCTATCTACTCTTTTAGAAGTATATCTTTTATAATTAATTGAATAGTATAATTATCTTGCCAATTATTAGTTTTTAACGTTCCTATTGCGGCAATATTTTTTGCTTTAGGGCTTAATAAAACATCTTCAAATGCAGTTCCTACCGAATTAAAAGCAATAGCAGATAAGGCTTTATTACCAAAGCCTCGCTTATTTGGAACAAGCATACATTTAATATGCTTACTTCCAACGATATCCGCTTTTAATACAAATAAATCATCAAATTTAAATATAGGCTCATGATTTTCTTGACCGAAAGGCTCTAAAGTGTTTAATTCCTCCATTAAAGGGAAATTCACACTATTAACCGTTAAATCAATATCATATTCCGCATGCTTATAATTTTCTAGTTTAGTTATACTAATTCTAAAAGCATTATTAAAAAAATTCTGTAATTCTTGTAATTTTTCAGCCGTTACGGTAAAACCTGCCGCCATAGCATGACCTCCGCCTGCTATTAGCAAATCTTTGCTTTTAGCATTGATAATTTCAGCACCAAAATCAATACCTAAAATAGAACGGCATGAAGCTTTACCAATCCCGTCATTTAAAGCTATAACTGCCACCGGCTTATCAAATTTTTCTTTTAATTTGCCGGCAACGATTCCTATAACGCCTGGATGCCATCCTTCTTTTACGATAAATAATAAACTACTATCTTGTTGTGTCAAAGCAATTTCCATCGCTTCTTCTATCATTAATAACTCAATTACTTTACGCTCATTATTGTGTTTTTCAAGTTCTTTAGCTAATTTATTTGCTTCATTAGAACAACTAGTAGATAGGAGATGAGCCCCTAAACTTGACTTTCCTACTCTACCGCCTGCATTGATACGCGGACCTAGAATAAACCCTAAATGATAACATTTTGGTATTTCATGAAGCCCTGCCATATCATATAATGTTTTAATCCCTATATTTTGCCTTTGTTGTATTACTTTCAATCCGCTTGCAACAAATGCACGATTTAAGCCTGTTAATTTCATCATATCGCAAACAGTACCAAGAGCCACTAAATCTAGATATTGCATTAGATTAGGCTGAAGCATTGTTTGCGTGAAATAATTTTGCTTCTTTAAATTCGATAATATTGCAGTTGCAAATAAGAAAGCAACTCCTACGGCTGCCAAATGTTTATATTCGCTTTTTTCATCAATACGATTTGGATTTACTATAGCTACTGCATCCGGTAATATTTCCGTAGCTATATGATGATCGATTACTATAACATCAAGGTTAACGTCTTTTGCGTATTTTAGGGCTTCATGTGCCATAGCACCGCAATCAACCGTAATTAATAATTCTGTGCCGTTATCTTTAATTTTTTGCATAGCAAAAGGAGTTGGACCGTATCCTTCAGCTATACGATCAGGAACATAAATATCACATAGTATATTTAAATCTCTAAAAATATTTTTAAGTAAAGCGGCTGAAGTAGCACCGTCTACATCATAATCGGCAAAGATACATATTTTTTGGTTATTTAAAATAGCTGTAACAGTTCTATCTACAGCCTTTTCCATGTCAAGTAGATGAAAAGGATCAGGTAATAAATTTTTGATTTTCGGTCTCAAGAAATTTTCTACTTCCTCTAGATTATTTACTCTTAATGATACTATCCTAGCAAGTAAATCACTAATTTTGAAACTACGACATAACTCGGTGACTATATCTTCGTTAATCAGTTTTTGCTGCCAGATTTTACCGTTTATAGATGCTTGTGGTTTCATTTGTTTATTAGGCTGTATTTTTGCTGTATATCGTCATTGTGAGTAGGCATTGTTGCGTGGATCAATTTCACCTCTGTTCACCCCGTGGTCAAGCCACGGGGTGAACAGAGGTGAAATTGATCCACGCAACAATGCCTACTCACAATGACGATATACACTTATATCTCCAAAAGTTTTTTAGCTTCATCATCTGCAATTAAAGCTTCAACAAACTCATCTAATTGTCCGTTTTTAACTACTTCGTCTATCTTATAAAGTGTTAAGTTTATTCTATGGTCGGATACTCTTCCCTGTGGGAAATTATAAGTACGTATCCGCTCCGAACGATCTCCCGAACCTACCTGCCCTCTTCTGCTATCGGCTCTTTCTTGTTCCTTTTTACGTCGTTCTTCTTCATAAATTCTAGCACGTAGAATTTTTAACGCCTTTGCTTTATTTTTATGCTGTGACTTCTCATCTTGCAAGGCTACGGTAATACCGGTAGGGATATGAGTTATACGTACGGCAGAATCGGTAGTATTAACGTGCTGTCCACCAGCCCCTGAAGCTCTATAAGTATCGATTCTTAAGTCTTTATCTTCAATTTTAATATCAACCTCTTCAGCCTCAGGAAGTACTGCAACCGTTGCTGCCGAAGTATGAATACGTCCTTGTGATTCCGTTTCCGGTACTCTCTGTACTCTATGAACGCCTGACTCAAATTTGAGCTTAGAAAATACATCTTTGCCTTTTATTGACGCCGATGCTTCTTTATAACCGCCTATTCCCGTATCGGAAATTGCTAATATCTCAAAACGCCATCCTTTTAACTCAGCATATCTTTGATACATATTAAAAAGTACGGCAGCAAAAAGTGCCGCTTCTTCTCCGCCGCTTCCTGCTCTAACTTCAATAATAGCACTTTTACTATCCGCATCATCTTTTGGTAATAAAGCAATTTTTACGGCTCTTTCAAGTTTTGGTAACGAATTTTCAAGAGTGTATATTTCGTCTTCAATCATTTCTAAAGTGGCATTATCAAGTCCCACTTCTAGCTTAAAATTATTTGCTTCTTCAAGCTCAGATTTAGCCTTATTATATTCTTTAATTTTTGCTACAACATCTTCAAGTTCTGCATATTCTTTAGATGCCTTAACAAACTCGTCTCCCATAATGCCGGAAGATAGTGTGTTGCCTAAATTTTCGTATTTGTCTAAAATTTTTGCTAAATTATCTGAAAAACGCATGTTATTTTATTGTGATTTGTTTATGGGTTAGATTTCAACGTTATTGCGAGAAGCAACTGAAAGTTGCGACGAAGCAATCTCAGGATATTTGACGAGATTGTCACGCAGCCTATGGCTGCTCGTAATGACGACTTATATCAACATCAAAACGGGACTCTCTATAAACTTTTTAAATGCTGCCAAGAACTCAGCACCGACTGCTCCGTCTACTACTCGGTGATCGGCAGAAAGAGTTACGTCCATAATTGTTGCTATAGTTATTTGATCATTCTTGACTATAGCACGTTTTGCACTAGCTCCGACGCCCATTATACAACTTTGTGGTGGGTTAATTATAGCATTGAAATTCTTAATACCGTACATACCGAGGTTAGAAATGGTAAACCCTCCGCCCTGAAATTCTTCAGGGGTTAATTTATTATCTTTTGCTTTCTTTATTAATGCTTTCATTTCACGAGATAGTTCTAGAATGTTTTTTTGATTGGCATTTTTAACTATCGGTGTAACAAGCCCGTTCTCAATCGCTACCGCTACTGAAATATCGACATTATTGTAATATCTAATTGCATCTTCTCCCCAGCTAGCATTGGCATTTGGCACTTCTTGTAAAGCTTTGGCTACTGCTAAAATAATAAAATCATTAACCGATATCCTTGTTGATTTATCTTCAGAAAAAGATTTATTAATGTCTTCTCTTATATCTAACAATTTATCGACATTACATTCTATAGATAAATAAAAATGTGGAACTGTTTGTTTAGATTCAAGCAGACGCTTGGCTATAATCTTGCGGATATTATTATTTGGTACTAAACGATATTCTTCAGGATTTCTGCTAACTATTTTATTATGAGCAGTGTTAGGAGTATATGATAAGATATCTTGTTTGACTATTCTACCGTGCGGACCGCTACCTTTCACGCTCTCAAATCTAATATTTCTCATTTTTGCAAGTCTTTTTGCAAGCGGTGAGGCGAATATTTTACTAGCATCATGTTTTATAACTGTTACCTGTTCTTCTACATTAGTTATATTCTCGTGGGGTTTCGGAAGATTAGCATCTGTTTTCGGTGACGGTGATACACTATTATTTTTTGCAATAAACGCATCAATGTCTGTTTTTTCTTCTCCCTCTTCACTTAACACGGCAATTAAAGAGTTAACAGGTACATTTTGACTATTTTGTGGGATAACTATTTTGGCAAGTATACCTTCGTCTACTGCTTCTACTTCCATCGTTGCTTTATCGGTTTCAATTTCAGCAATTACTTCTCCAGGATTAACTTTGTCCCCTTCTTTTTTTAACCACCTAGCTAGATTTCCTTCCGTCATAGTTGGAGATAAAGCAGGCATTAAAATTTTAATCGGCATAACTTATTTAGATTTGACTTTTTATTGTTGTTATTACACGTCATTGCGAGGAGAGGCCAAGCCTCGACGCGGCAACCTCATGAAACAGTAAAATTCCTGAGATTGCCACACTCTCTACGTTCACGCGCAATGACGATTTGAGTAGCTATTGCACCTTAATATCAGAGCTAACGATCATTATCATCTGTTTACCTTCCATTTTAGCATGCTGATCGATTTTAACGAGTCCTTCGAGCCCTACTTCTATACGTTTAAATAGTTCTTGACCGACCTCTTTATGAAGAATCTCTCGTCCCTTAAACCATAAAGAAATTTTTACTTTATCTCCGTCTTTTAAAAATTCTTTTATTTTTCTTAACTTAGTTTCAAAATCACCTATACTAATATTAGGTTTAAATTTCATTTCTTTAAGTACGATGATTTTTTGTTTTTTGCGTGCTTCATGCAAACGTTTTTTGCTTTCGTACTTAAACTTACCAAAATCTAGAATTTTACAGACAGGGGGTACAGCATTCGGTGATATCTCGACTAAGTCAAGACCGGCTCTTTCCGCCATATCTAATGCTTCTCTAATATTTACGACGCCGTGCATTTCGCCGTTTTCGCCTACTAAACGCACTTCTCTAGCTCTGATTTCTCTATTAGCCTTAGGAAAATTATTTTTAGAAATAAAATGTCTCCGTATTATGTTTATAAATAAATATATATTGCATTTAACTTATTTTATTTAAAATTACAAGTAAATAAAATATTTTATCTTTAATTTTATTTAGAAAGTTTTAAAAAAAATTGAAACTACAAGGCAAATTCCAAATATTAATAAACAGATTCGTGTTAATTTAGCGACTCTTGCCTGTATTTTCAAGTTTTTTAGGTCTATAGCATGCTTATGAGCTTGCTCTTGTTGTGCCATATGCATTAATTCCTGTAAAGTACCGGGATAAATACTCTCATACTCACTGATTAAATCAATTGGCGGTAATATATGTTCAAATTTTTTACGGTAAAAATTATTATCAGGTTCGTTTACACTAAAAGTCTTAGCATAACCTTTATTTAATCTATTATTTTTGTTAAAAAAATGTTTAGTCTCTTTCATATCCCTGTTTTATTTTTTGAAATGTATATAATATATTACTTTCAACTTTTTTAAAATAATCAATTAATTGCGTTTCTTTTTTTTTGCTGTTGTGTGGAGCTTTTCATATTTATTATATTCTGTAGCTCTGCATATACTAGTTTTATAAAACTTTGTTTCATTGATTATACTAAATTTATAAAATCTGTTTTTGGTATTAGCGGTTCGCCCCTAAAATTTATAGCATTATTAAATTTATTGCAACAGGTTATAAAATTTTTATCACATCCGGCAGTAATTTTTACTTCCTCGGCATCTTTAACATAATCCGGTATAATATCCTCTAATATAATCAAATCACCGAAATTGCTTAGCACTTTACTGTTAAAACGATTTTGCTGAATATAATTTGACCGCCGTTATAATAGCCGTTTTCCTCAAAAATACCTTCAATGATTATATGGTTTTGTGCGGAATCGTTAAATTCTGCTTCTTTTAAATCTAAACTGGAATTCGGTAAAAAAACTCTCTCTTCACTTTTTATAGCATGATCGCTATTTGTTAAGTTTAATTCCTCACCGCTAGCTCGCTTAATTTGAAAACAATAAACAAAATTCGTAAGCTTTGTAATTACCTCTTCAATCGCAATACTCATATAATCACCTCCACTAACTCTATGTTGTATAACGCTATAGAACCGTCATTACAAAAACTATCTATACTAAATCTAACTGCTACGTCAAAAGTAAAATAAGCAGTTAAAATTACATCTTGACCTAAGGGACTTGGTAAGGTCACTATACCATCGTTGTAATCTACAATGCCCATAGTTCTTACATTATTAATGTATAGAATGACACTATTATTAACCGGTTTAGTGATAACTCGTTCGTAAGGAGCAATAGGATCGCCATATATCTTCCTTAGCTGAAATTTATTTAAATTACCGTCCCCTTTAGCAATAACTTCGTTAATTCCTCTATAATCTGCATAATTCCTAAATCTCAAAGCAAAATTACTGCCACATCTTGCTTTAAAAAAGCTATTAAATTGCTCAAATTCCGTACTGCTTAACCTTGCATTTTTGATTAAATATTTCTGACTCGTTAATTGCGAAAGGATCTTCACTATTTTGCTGTTGACATATTTCAATAGTTTTGACGTGAGTAACAATACTTGGTTTGAGAAATTTTTCATTAATATTTACTGACAATAAGGAGGTATTTATACATTGTTCATGCTTAAGTTCTCTTCCGACTAAGACCATAATATCTCTAAAGTGTGTTATATTTATATTTTGAAGTTCCTAATTAGGCATTTTTTATTACTGCGTCATATAATTCTACTAAACCTTCACATGCGTTATTATTACCCGTAAATAGTGTACATTTAAAAGCTTTTTCAATTTTATAAAATCTTGCATTAATGTACGAATGTTATTAGAAGAAAGTTTTTTAAATTCGTTTAATGGCTCATATGCATTTGTTAAAAACGCTTGAGACAGATAACTTGGGTTGTTATTCTCTTGGGGCATATATTTATTACCTTGTTAAATTGGAGCTTAAGTAGAAGTTAACAAAAATTAAATCTACAATTTAAATTTAGTAATATTTTTGCTAAAAAAAAGTTCGGCAGTGGAAAAAGAGATTATTTTTTTGGACGGTAGTTGCAATATTATTCTGCCGGTATTATCGATATCTTTAAAAAGACCGGTTACTATATCATTTTGATATTTAACGCTAATATTTTCATATAACTTATAAGCATATTCTAACCATTTTTTTCTAATAAAAGGAAAACCGTTATTATGCCAAATTTGATAATATTCTTCAAAATTTTCTATTAATATCTCAAGTAAAGCTTGCGGTTCCATAGGTGGTAGATTTTCGCTTATTAAGCTAGTAGTAGGCTGGTCGATATTATCAGGGTGATAGGTAATATTAATGCCGATACCGATAATAAGGTAATAATTATTTTCTACTTTAACAGATTCAAGAAGTATACCGGCAATTTTCCGACTGTTAATTAATACATCATTGGGCCATTTTAGTTGTATAATGTTATTTTCGTTCCTTATGTCATTCCCGCGAAAGCGGGAATGACATAGAGAACTATGGGAGTGACATAAAGAGGTTATACTATCATAAACGCTAAGTGCCGTAACAAAAGATAATTGCGGCAATAATTCTAGCTCTTTATCAGGCTTTATTAGTAAACTTACATGTAAGTTACCTGACCTAGACTGCCAGTTTTTGCCGCTTCTACCACGTCCATTAGTTTGAGATTTGGCAAGTACTGCATAGTTTGAATCAACTTTAGCATTCTGAGCCATTTTCATAGCCTCAGAGTTTGTACTGTCTAGCTTGTCAAAAACAATTAGTTTAAATTTACCGATATTCATTTTTTTGAGTAGCCGTCATTGCGAGGAAAGGCGAGCTTTGTTGCATGGCTTGAAAAACCCGCTTGATGTCATTCCTGCGAAAGCGGGAATGACATAAAAACACCTAACTCGCCCCCTACTGACATGACTTGTAGCTACACTATGTTTGCTTTGAATTTTTGGTGCTTCGCTTTTACTCTTAGTTATAAAGCTTTCTAAATCTTGTTTAGTAAATTTAAACTTAGCAATATTTTCATCAAAGGTTTTAGTTTTATCAAATCTTGCATCTTTATTTTTATCTATTCCAAGTACCTCAATGAAACTATCTTTTATTTGACTTGAAGCAGCAGTATCATTTAAGGTATACAATAAAGCGTTCAATGAGTTTGTATCGGCTTTTAGTGTATTATTACGACTAGTTGCAGCAATAATTACATATTCTTTAAGCTTTTCATTTAATTCTTTTTCGTTTAATGCTCCGGTTTTACAAAATGATAATAACATCTTTGCTTGATCATCATGATTTTCAATAACTCCTTCTTGCCATTTAGAAGTATTATTTTCTTTTGACTGAATAAACATTTCTAACAATTTAGTGCCAAATGTTTTATGTAGATTTTTATTATCATAAACTTCATAAACATTATAGTAGAAATTTTTGATGGTCAAATATTTTATCTGCTTCTTTGCCAAGGTCATGATTATTCAAATGTTCTCTAGTTTGACAATATCCTTTAGTATGCAAATAATTAGAATATTTTTGTGCATCTTTGAAATCCAAAGTATCTATTCCGGTAGTATCTAAAACAGCAGTGTTTAAAGCATTTTCACGTAACTGTTCATTAGTTGCTCTTAGAGTTTCAGTATATTTAAATTTTCCTCCTACTTTTGCAAGTGTCTTAAATAATATATCAGCTAAAAACTTTACGATATCACTTGGGCTTTCAAATTTTTTTGCACTATATATAGCAATATTTGCATCAGCTTCCATACCCGTACCAAAAGCCATAGCTAGAGTTCTACCTTGTTTTTTAGCTAAGGTAATCTCCTCCATATTATCAGTTATTGCTTTTGTATCAAATTCCAGTTCATTGCCTTTAAAATATTTTGTCGGTATATTATCTCTATATCTGCCGTCTATATATTTTTTACTGTCAATTTCTACCGGCTTAAAAACAAGCGGTATAGAAGCAGAAGCACAGCAAGCTAAAGTAATTTCAACATTTGGCGTATCAAAGCTATTGAAAATAGTTAGTTCACTTGTCTCTTGCTGAGTTGCCATAATTACTAAATCTTTATACTGCACTGGATTGTATTTTCGCAGTAACGCTATATCCTTAAAATATATTTTACCGTCTTTTTGGTTGTATCTTTCTCTTAATTCATCAAGAGCTTTATCATCTTTAACATTTACTATATCTGATCTCTGTAAAAAATTTCCTATATTTTCTTTAATAACAAGTTCTAATAGAGCATATAAAGGTTTACCGTCTTTATTTAACTGTACTATATCCGCAGAAAATCCTTTTTTTCCAAGTAAAGTTTGCAGATTTGTATTTTTAGAAATTTCTTCAAATCGCTCAGGCGGGTGTCCAAAGAGCTATCACTGTGGCAGTTATAGCACCAGCGGAAGAACCTGCTACCGCCTTGACATTATCTAAAATACCAGCTTTTTTTGCTGTCTCATAAGCTCCGGAATATATTGCTCCCTTAGCTCCTCCTCCACTAAAAGCTATATATTCGATAGGAGCTTTCTGTGCTTGCTCTAACTCCTGCAATGTTTTTGTTTGATTGCTAGAAGATTGTTGAATTTTTTTAGGTCTTTTAACTCCTCTAATATATCAGATTGCTCATTAACTACAGGAGTTTGTGACTCTTGCTTCAGATTATTAATAATAGGATGTTTTCTTACCTTTATATCAGCCATAGTTTTATTTTATTAAGTTATCTTCTACAAACTTCCAGTTGATCATATGCTTAATAAATATGTCAACATAATCAGGTCGTTTGTTACGATAATCAATATAATAAGCATGTTCCCATACATCACATGCAAGAAGCGGCTTCATACCGTGTGCTATAGGTGTACCGGCATTAGCGGTTTTTATAATTTGTAACCTATTATCGTGATATACAAGCCATGCCCAGCCGCTACCGAATTGCCCTACTGCCTCTTGCTTAAACTGTTCGCAAAACTCTTCAAAACTACCGAAATCTTTATTAATTTGTTCTAATATTTTACCGCTTGGCTTACCTCCGCCCTGCGGCTTTATTGAATGCCAAAAAAAGGTATGATTCCATATTTGGGCTGCGTTATTAAAAATAGCCGCATTTGAGTTTTGTGATGACCATTCTATTATTTCTTCTAAATCTTTTTTTTGTAATTCTTCTTTATCTTTGAGTAAATTGTTTAGATTTTGTACATAAGTATTATGATGCTTACCATGATGATAATCAAAAGTCTCGAGAGTAAAATGTGGTTTAAAACTTTCTTTCTCATAAGGTAAATCAGGTAAGATAAAAGGATATGAGGTTTGATTAGATTTGTTGCAATAGGTCATGTTATTTTCTCCTATGTTGGTTTTTATATATTTATAGCGAGAATCAATACGTCATTGCGAGGAAAAATTGAAAATTTTGACGAAGCAATCTCAGGAGTCCTACTTTATGAGATTGCCACGCTCCTTGCAGTTGCTTGCAATGACGATTTAGTATCCACGCAGGCATGACATCATAGTAACTTATAAAAATCGGAAGTTAAATAAAGCGATCCGGTTATTATAATATTTGCTTTATTATCGCCGTTTATCTTCTTTATATCACTAATCGCTTCTTCGAGTGAGTCGCTTTCGCTAAAATCAATACCACTCTTTCTGCCTTCCAAATTTATTGTTTCTGCACTATGGCTTAGCGGTTCGGATAAAACTTTAACGCCGTAACCTTTAATTGTCAAATCCTTAAAGTAAGAGCAAAATTCCTCAATATTCCTATTTTTAGTCATACCGAGTATTAAATATATCGATGATTTTAAATTATCACGCATCCAATTTGCCAAAACTTGAGCTCCGCTATTATTGTGAGCTACGTCTATCCAAATTTGAACATTATCACCTATTAATTTAGAATATTTTTTCGGTTCTATTTTTTCGATTCTAGCAGGCCAAATAGTATTTTGTAATCCTTTAGCAATAACCTCATTATTAATATTAAATTGTTTGTTAATAAGGCTTATTAAGGCAATAACGCTTGCAGCATTTATTAATTGATGATCACCAAGTAGCGAAGGAGTCGGAAACTCATAGGTAAAATTTCGTGATGAATAAATAAATCCGTTGTCCGTCTTTTTAATACCGAAATCATATTCATAACAGAAACTCGGTACTTCTAACTCTTCAGCCTTGGCAAATAATGTTTCATAAACTTCCAAAACTTGCATACTTATAACGCAAGGAACGCAAGACTTCATAATACCAGCTTTCTCAACTGCTATTAGGGGTAATGTATTACCCAGCATATGCATATGATCATATGAAATAGGTGTAATTAAAGTAATTAACGGTTGTTCTACTATATTTGTTGCGTCTAACCGACCGCCTAGTCCCGTCTCTAAAATTAATATATCGGCTTTTGTTTTCTCAAATGCTAGAAACGCTGCTGCCGTAGTACCTTCAAAGAAGCTAGGTTCAATATTAAATTTTTCGCTTGCTACCCTCACCTGCTCACAAACCTGCCATAATTCATTATCCGAGATTTTCTCACCTGCTACTACGATTCGTTCATTAAATTCTAATAAATGAGGAGATGTATAGCAATGTACCTTATAACCGGCAAGCGTAAAGATGCTTTTAAGCATAGCACTACTTGAACCTTTACCGTTTGTACCTGCTATATGTATGACGGGAGGAAGCCTTAAATGAGAGTTACCTAAGGCTCTTAAAAGTCTTGCTATATTTTCAAGATCATATTTAATGTTATTTTTCCAGGTCGGCACCGGAAAATGCGGAATTAGCATTGTTATTGATTTTTTTCATGAATGATAGAGTTATACCATATTTGTTGTCAACTTAAAGATCGATGCCATTCCTGCAAAGGTGGTGTTTTTGCATGGCTCGAAACAGGGTAAAGCGAGATAAATCAAGCTTTTAGAAAGCTTAAAAGTAGCGGATTCCCGCTTGCGCGGGAATGACATCGAAACTTTAGATCAACTGTTTTTAGGCAATACTGAAGTTCATCGAGTTTTTGGTTTTACTGCACTGATTTAATTATTCCCGGTATTATAAAAGGTAATACGCCGCCGTAAAAGGCACCGCTTGCTCCTAAGAGTGTAGAGAGCCACATCCAGCCTAAACTCATAATAATTATATTACCGATCAAACATAAAGATATCTGATTAACCATTGATTAGAAGTAAAAATTTTATCTTTTAAGCTAGCCATAACATATACGGCAATTACAAAACCTGCTAGATATCCTCCGGTAGGACCGAATAATATTCGTAAACCGTTTGAAAATTCTCCGAACACAGGGATTCCCATTGCTCCAAGAGTTATGAAAGATAATATTGTTAAAGGTGCGGTAGTCTTATTATATGTAAGTCCGATGAATATCACTGCAACGGTTTGCAATGAAATAAATATAGGCTTTATAGGTATTACTATTTGTGAACAAATAGTAAGTAATGCCACTCCTAAAACTATTTCTATTGCTTGCCTTGTGGTTAACGGTAGTGAGATTGAATTAAGTTGCATAAAATTACCGCATGATTTATTTTTAAGTAATTACACTAAATAGAATTATATAATGTCCTTGTCAAGAATATAAAAATGAAAATAAAAATTTATAATGATCTAGGAGTTTCAAAAGAAAGTATTAAGCATTGCGTGCATACCTTAAGACTTTATGCTCCAAAGCATAACGTAGATTATATTACTGCACAAGAAATTATAGACGAAAAGTGGGTTCAAAACACCTTATTACTTATTTTACTCGGTGGAAGAGATTTATACTATGTACAAAAATTGCAAGGCAAAGGAAATGCTAATATAAAGAATTATATTAAAAACGGTGGTAATTTTCTTGGGATATGTGCAGGCAGTTACTACAGCGGTAACTATGTAGAATTTGCTAAAGGAACAAATATAGAGGTTATAAGTAAAAGAGAATTAAAGATTTTCAATGGAACGGTTAGAGGACCATTGCTTGCTCCTTATTATTACAACTCACATAAAGGAGCAAGAGCCGCTTATCTAAAAATAAATCCAACACTTAATTTAAATATTAAGGATTGTTATGCTTTTTATAATGGCGGTGGATATTTTATTGATGCAGAAAATACCAAAGATACTGAAATAATAGCAAGTTATGAGGATTCTCAGGCTGCAATAATAAAATGTACTTACGGCGACGGGACAGCTATTTTAAGTGGAGTTCATCTTGAATATGAGCCTGCACTCATAAAAAATCAATCTCTTAATAATATTCATAAAATACTAAAAGCTCATGATACGGAAAGAATCAAATTATTAAATTATATATTAGACTTCTTCGGAAACGCGCTTATAGAGAGGAATTTGTAGGAAACACGCAGCACAACAGAACCGCAGCGTACGTAGAAGTACGTGAGAGGATGCGAGCAGCGAATTGACGCACAAATTACCTCTAGAAGTAGAGTTTCCGAAGAAGTCTATTCAAAAATCTAAATCTGTATAATAGTTTGGAGGGGTAAAGCCAGGGATTCTATCTTGTAGTAATAACCTAAAAGCCGGTCTTGATTTAATTAGTGAATACCAATGTTTGATAAGCGTCCATTTATCCCAATAAATCTCACCGAAATAATCGAGTACCGATAAGTGACAACTTGCGGCAATATCGGCAATAGTTAGTGAATCCGATACAAGATAACTTCTTTTTTCTAGTAAAGAAGTTATATATTCTAAGTGATAATTTAAATTATTTTTTGCAACACGTAAAAACTCGGTTCGTGGGCTGCTCATTTTAGCAATTGATCTTATAACTTTTTCATCGATAATAATCTTAGTAACTTCACGATAAAATTTATCGTTAAACCAAAAGAATAATCGTCTAATTTCGCAACAAATATCAATATCTTCATCTAAAAAATTAAAATTCGGATATTTGCTATTAAGATATTCAACAAAAGGATAAATACCTACCACAAATAAGCCGTATGATTCTGCTAAAATAGGTAAAGTTCCGGCAGGATTTATTTTTAAGAAATCTTTATTGAATTGCCAATAATCTTCTTTAATCGTAGTAAATTCTATATCTAATGCTTTTAAGAAGACACGGGCTTGTCTTGAAAGAGGACAAATAGGATTATGATATAACTTTTTCATTAAATTGTGTTACAGTCCTAGTCATTCCGCGACTTGATCGCAGGATCTATCAATATTTGTTAAGCTATTTTCTAAGCTCCCGCGATCAAGTCGCGGGATGACAATAAGGTCTATAAGCCGGATTCTGTATGAATATCAATTCATTGCAGTTATTTATCTAGGATAAACGTTACCGTTTACCTCAAGCGATCTACCCGCATTACAAGCCGGCTAGAGATAACCCGGGAACTTGATAAGTTCTGTAACGCCTATTTGATCTTGCTCTTGGTGGGGTTTACCATGCGTAATTTGTTACCAACTTACCGGTACGCTCTTACCGTACCTTTTCACCCTTACCAAAAATACTCGATCAACTGCAAAAATTGGCTGCGTCATTTCACAAGTACTACGGTACTCACGTATTAAGTATACGATCCGTTCCTCGTCCTGTGAACTCCTAGCTCTTTTTGAAGTTGATCTTCGTATTCATACTTGGCGGTGTATTTTCTGTGGTACTGTCCCTAAAGTAATAATACTCTGCCGGAGGTTAACCGGCACCATACCTCTATAGAGTCCGGACTTTCCTCGTGATCTATAGCTTTGCTATATTATCACGTAACTGCACGACCATTTAGAATTATGGTCAATTTTCTTAAATTAGTCAATAACATTTAGAATAAGTTCAATTAACTTATTAGGTTCTGTGAAGGTTTCTAATTGATTTGCTATTTTGAGATATTTTTTAGCGAAAATTAATAAGATTTTTTTTGAAAATTTGACTTTTGTACACAGAATATAATTAAATTAATAAGTATAATAACAAATTTAAAATTTCAACTATTTTATTAAAGATATTCTTAATTTAACGTTGCTACTATTTTTTTCATACTGTATAAATATGTATTTAATGCTCCTAAACACATAAATTGTTAGCAAATTTTGATATATGATATGAAAAAATTAATTTATTATTTTGGCAGTAATGGTAGTGATGGAAACGCTAGCATGAAAAATATACTTGGTAACAAAGGTGCTGGTCTTGCCGAAATGTCCAACCTAAAACTACCTATTCCTGATGGTTTTACAATAACTACAGAGCTATGTAATTATTTTTATACCCACAATAATAACTTTCCTAAAAACTTTCAAAGCGAGTTAAAAAAAGCTATCACTGAACTTGAAATAATTACCGGTAAAATTTTCGGCAGTACAAGCAATCCTTTATTGTTATCGGTGCGTTCGGGCTCTACGGTTTCAATGCCTGGAATGATGGATACTATCCTTAATCTTGGAATGAATAACGAAGTGTGTAATGCTCTTGCGGATTCCTGCGGTGATAAACGATTTGCTCTTGATAGTTACAAAAGATTTTTAGAAATGTACGGTTCAACGGTATTATCTATACCTAGTGATCTATTTGAACAAATTTACGAAAAGCATAAGATGCAAGCCGATATTCATAAAGATAGCGATATTACCGTAGAATTATTAGAAAAAATTATTGATGATTTCAAACGGTTGCATATTAAGTATACTAAGCAACTAATTAATGATCCTTATGAACAGTTAGAATCGGCAATTAAAACGGTGCTACATTCTTGGATGAGTAATAGAGCGGTTATATATAGAAAAATCAATAATATTGCGGAGGATTTTGGTACGGCTATTAATATCCAAGCAATGGTTTTCGGTAATTTAGGTAAAACTTCAGCTACGGGAGTTGCTTTTACTAGATCACCTTCTACAGGAGAAAAAAAGCTCTTTGGAGAGTTTTTAATAAATGCTCAAGGTGAAGACATAGTATCGGGAACTAGAACACCTATGCCTATTATTGCAAATGATTCAAATTCTATGCAAGCAATGATGCCGGAAGTGTTTAAGGAGTTATCACAAATTGCACAAAAGATTGAAGAACATTACTTAGATATGCAGGATATAGAATTCACTATAGAAAATAATAAGCTATATATTTTGCAAACACGTACTGCAAAAAGAACAGCCATCGCTGCTATTAATATTGCCGTACAAATGGTAGAAGAAAAGCTTATTTCTAAAGAACAAGCCTTAATGCGAATCGATCCGGAATCATTAAATCAATTATTACATACAAGAATTGATTACAGTAAGGGGCTTACTTCTATTGCTGAGGGGCTACCTGCTTCTCCTGGGGCTGCAACAGGTATTGCAGTATTCTCACCTTATGATGCCGAAAAATTATCTCATCATCATAAAGTAATTTTAGTACGCCATGATACTAGTCCTGAGGATATTAACGGAATGCATGTTTCTTCAGGTATTTTAACTATTAGAGGGGGAATGACTTCACATGCTGCAGTTGTGGCAAGAGGTATGGGGAAGCCTTGTGTTTGCGGTACAAGTAATTTATCTATAGATGAGAAAAAGCAAATATTAACAGCAGGCGACATAGTTATTAAACAAGGTGATATTATAACGATTGACGGAGGTAGCGGTAAAATCTTCTTAGGTGAAATGCCGTTAATTCAACCTACTTTCAGTGAGGAATCAAAATTAATTTTAGATTGGGCAGACGAGATTAGTAGCTTAAAAGTTCGTGCAAATGCTGAAACAGTTAACGATGCTTTAGTATCTGTAAAGTTTGGAGCTCAAGGTATAGGTTTATGTCGTAGCGAACATATGTTTTTTGATAAAAATAAAATTCCTTTAGTAAGAGACATGATTATTGCTCCTGATATAGAACGGAGAAAGCTTGCCGTGCAGAAATTATTACCTCTGCAAACTGAGGATTTTAAAGCTTTATTCAGAGTAATGAAAGATAAACCGGTAAATATTAGATTACTTGATCCGCCGTTACATGAGTTTTTACCTACCACCGAAGAAGATAAAAAGAATTTAGCCAATAGCTTAAATCTACCTTTATCCATGATTAATCAACGTCTTCATGCTATGCATGAAGTAAATCCTATGCTCGGTCACCGTGGATGTAGACTTGGTATATGTTCGCCAGAAATTTACCAAATGCAAATTGAAGCAATTTTTACAGCTATTTTTGAGCTACATAAAAAAGAACATATAGAATGCAACTTAGAATTAATGATTCCTTTAATTAGCAATGTAGGTGAAATAAAAAAGCTTAAAATGGATATTTATGCGGTAATAGAGGAATTAGAGCAACGTTATAGCTATAAGTTTTCCTTTACGCTCGGTACTATGATAGAACTACCCAGGGCAGCACTCGGCAGTAAGAAAATAGCTAAGGAAGTTGACTATTTTAGTTTTGGTACTAATGATTTAACTCAGACTACATATGGAATTTCTAGAGATGATATTGCCTCTTTTCTTCCATATTATTTAGAAGAAAAGATTTTTGAATCCGATCCATTTACTACTCTCGATGAAGAAGGAGTAGGAGAATTAATTGAAATTGCTATAAAACGTGGAAAAAGCAGTAATGCTAATTTGAAACTCGGAGCTTGCGGAGAACATGCAGGGAACCCTGCCTCTATAGAATTTTTTCATAGAATGAATTTAAACTATGTTTCTTGTTCTCCATACCGTATCCCTATAGCAAGAATCGCCGCAGCACAAGCTAAAATTAAACACGGGTGATAAAGGCGTTGTTGCGAGCGGGTATTGGATACCTATAGTACCGGACATTTTCGTTCTATATCATTTCCGCGTGGCCTTGTTGCGTGAATCAATTGCACCTCTGTCATCCCGTGGCTTGACCACGGGATCCAGTTAAAAATACTAAAATTATTAGTATTTTTTATTGTTTTTTGGACCCCGTGGTTAAGCCACGGGGTGACACAGTGGGTTTTACCGGTTCACGCAATGACCAAAAAATTATTTACAATATTTACAAATTAATATGATCATAATACCAATATTAAGCATTTTTGGGTTTTCATCTTTTTTTGCCAAATATTTCAAAACAAAATTGACTTTCGCTATTCCCATAACAATCAGCATATTAGTACCGATTTTATATTGTTTTGCTATGTTAAAGCTATTACCGGCTACAACATATATATATTATTTCATCGGTATATTTTTAGCTTTCATGTCATTCCTGCATTTTATAGGCGTTGTTGTAGGGGGTGGCTCCGCTCCTGTCATCCCGCGACTTGATCGCGGGATCCAGTTAAAAATGTTTAGTATTTTTAAGTTATATTTTTGGATACCGTGGTCAAGCCACGGTATGACACCGCACGCATTTCTTGATCTACGCAATAATACCTCCTTCATGTCATTTCTGTGGAAGCAGGAATCTAGAGAAAATATAATTGAAATCATTGTATTTACTTTATTGATTCTTTTGTTTTTTCTTTATACCAGAGATGCATCGCTGCATTCTTATGATGATTTCTCACATTGGGGAATATTTACTAAAGAATTATTATATTTCGGTGTTTTTGAAAATCAGTCTTCGTTAACTTCCATTATTACTACTCATGCCCATTATCCAAGAGGAGTTGCCGTTTATCATTATTTTATGCTGCTACTTTCAGGTTATTCAGACGGTAACGTATTATTTGCTCATTTCTTATTACATTTAGCATTTCTAGCTCCTTTAGCCGCAAATAAGAAATTGTGGCAAACCGGAATGTTGTTTTCACTTTTACTTTGCGGCGTAGTATTATATACGACCGGAATTCGTTCAATATATAACGATAGTACTATTGGCTTAATGTTCGGAGCTATTTTTGCAATTTATATCCTTGCGGAAGACAAGAAAAAAGCATTATTGCTTATTTTACCTATTACGATATTACTTGCCTCTTTCCGAGAAATTGGAACATGGCTTGCTAGTTTTGCTTCGATAATTCTTATAGCTCATTATACAATTTTTTATAAAAAGCCTAAAAAATCAAGTGATTATATTACGTATCTGATTTTACTTACTTTACCTATTTTGTGTAATTTTATTTGGATGAGTTATTTTAAAAACACCCATGATTTTTTTGACAGATGCGAACATAGTTTTAGCAATTTAGTATATATTGCTGAAAATTTTAATGAACAGCATAGATCATTATTACTAAATTACGGTAAATTTCTCTTGTTATTCTTATTAAAAGAAGGAAGTTTAGTTGTATATACTATTTGTATAGCTGCATGGTACGGAATTCGTAAATATAAACCGGATTTGCTGAAAGAATATAAATTTTTCCTGATAAGTACGTTTGCGTGTTTTATAATTTTTGCTTTGTGGCGGTTATATTTATATTTCTTTAACTTTAGTTATGAAGAGGCAATTAGAGGGGCATCGTTACTTAGATATCTTGGATGTTATGTTATAGCTATCGGAATGATTGCAGCTTCGTATGTTAAAAATAGTATTTTCTTACACAAGCAAAGTAATAAAGAGTTATTTATATTCCTTCTGCTTCTTGCTGTTTCTACGTTTTCCGTAGTAAAAAATATACTAAGAATCAAACACTTAAACTTAGAACAAAAGAATTTTATCCAGCAAACAACAGAAGTTAAAAAGCTATTGGAGCAAGGCAATAAAATTGAATTTAACTTTAGCGGTAAGAAAGATAATTTACAATGTTATATATTAAATTATAATCTAGTACCGTATTTAGGTAAGAAATCCTCACAAGAATGCATAAAAGCTCCTAAAGAAGCGATTATAGAAACAAAGGAAGAAGCGGTATACGCTCCTTTTAAATAGAGTTGAGGATTTGTTGCACAGCTCCTATGTCATTCCTGTGTGGCCTTGTTGTGTAGATATTACCCCATCATTGCCAGCAGTTGTAGTACTTGCGTGGCAATCTCATAAAATAATAACAGACTTCTGAGATTGCTTCATCAATTGCTATGCAATTTCCGTAGCTCAGATGGGAAAGCTGATTCACGCAACAACATCACGCGAGAATAACATAAAACCAATATAGATTTTAACAATTATGGATATAAAATATAATTTAGCTGCCGCTTACCGAATAATGGCGTATTTATCGCTGGATGATCATACTTATACGCATCTATCCGCAAGACCTAAAAATGCCGTTTTTTACTATATTTATCCTTTTGGACTAAGATTTGAAGAAGTAACTACAGAGAATCTTTTAAAAGTTAGTTTAGACGGACAAATTTTAGAAGGAGAAGAATATCAATATAATAAAACCGGTTACTTTATTCATGGTAGTATTTATAAAACACGCCCTGATATTTCTGCTATTTTTCATTATCATACTCCTGCAGCTATTGCCGTTTCTGCTTTAAAATGCGGGCTTTTACCGATCAGTCAATGGGCATTACATTTTTACGACAGAATATCATATTATAATTATAATTCTCTAGTACTAGATGCCGACAAACAGAGTAGTAGACTTGTTACTGACCTTAAACAGAATTATGTGATGTTACTTCGTAATCACGGTGCTATTACCTGCGGAAAAACTATTCATGAAGCTATGTTTTATACTTACCATTTAGAACAAGCTTGTAAAACGCAATGCCTACTAAATTCTACAAAAGAACAAGAGCTTATAATCCCTTCCGTAGAAATATGTAAGCAGACGGTAAAAGACTTATTATCGTTTGAAGAAGATTTAGGCAAGCGTGACTGGGCAGCTTGGCTACGACTTGTGAAGATGTGATCACAATACTACGACCCCAGCGGCTTTACTTGCTTGTTTTAAGGATTTATCAAGTGTTGCTATTGGTAACCCACAGCGTAATACTAGCTCTAAATAGCTAGCATCATAAAGTGTTAATCCATATTGTACGGCTAAATCCATTGTCTCAAACCATATATGTTCCAATGTTATTTGATCAATTTTGATGTAAAGATCCTTTAAAGTATAAATTGCTTGGTGACGTTGATTTGCAGTAAGACGTTTTGCACGCTCTGCACATAATAATACATTTCCAATCTCAAGCCCCCAAATAGCAGGGACAATTGCTCCTTCTGTTATGGTTTTATCTAGTATATCCAAGCTTGCTACTTCATCAGGCATAAGCCATGATAAAGCAATTGAAGAATCTAAAACAAAAGAGACCATTTTTTACTTCTTACCCTCATTTTTGTAATTTAGCCATACTTCTAAATCCGATGGTTGTAAATTAATTTCTTTTGCAAGTTTTCGAAGTCTAAGAGCTGCAATCTTTGCTATTTCAATATTATTATGAGAATCAATAGGAACAATTTTTGCAGCAGCTTTTCCTCTTTTAGTAATTAAAATTTCTTCACCTTTACTAACTCGGTCTAATAATTTAGAAAAATGGGTTTTAGCATCAAAGGCTGTAATTGTGTTTTTCATATAATGAACTAGTTAATTAACTAGTCAGTTATAACATATTTTAAATTTAAATGTCAAAAACTTTAATAGACATCTTTCCCAACACTTATAGAGAGGAATTTAAAGGAGACACGAAAGCACTTGTCACCGCAGCGTACAAACTAGTACGTGAGGATACGAGTCTAGGCTTGATGTATACATTACCTCTAGAAGCGCAGTTTGAGAAAATATCTAATGCCTACAACCGCTACCGTGAATATGTGGAGGATGGAGTTTTATATGCTTTAGCATCTTTTTAAGTAGTATATCACGCTTAAGTTTTGATAAATAATCTAAGAAAGTTTTGCCGTTTAAATAATCTATTTCATGCTGAATTACAGTTGCTAAAAAGCCTTCTGCTGATAGTTCTTGCTTATTACCGTTATAATCAAGATATTTTACCTTGATTGCTTTTGATCGTGTAATAGATGCTTCAATGCCTGGAAACGATAAAGAACCCTCAATAAAAGTTTGTTTTTCTTCTGAAAAATAAGTTATGTCCGGATTAATAAAAACTATAGGCGATGATTTATTATTTTCATGTAGGTCAACTACCGCTATACGCTTTAATATTCCTACCATATTAGCACCCAAGCCCACTGCCCTTGCTATATGTAAATTCTGAAGCATTTTATCGACAATAGTACGAATATTATCATCAACAATGTCTATATATTCTGCTTGTTTTTTAAAAATATCGTTTGGTGTATAAACTATTTGATAGTAAGGTTTATCTTGATTCATTAATATACTCCGATAAATGAAGAGTTATTTTTGCATTGCTAAATAAAGATAGATATCGTTATTGCGAGCGAGCATTGTTGCGTAGACCGGTTTTCCCGTCATTACAAGGAAATTACAAAGTAATTGACGAAGCAATCCAGTAAAAAATTCTAATTTACAGAATTTTTTAATTATTTTCTAGATTGCCACGCAGCCTACGGCTGCTCACAATGATGACTCAGTGTCCATGCAACAACGCCTCCTTGCAATGGTGTAGCTTTTTCAAACCATCAATATTTATTTAGCAATGCCATTATTTCATTACGATAGCTGATAATATATTCTGATTATAAGGTTCTTGCAAATGATATGAGCGTCTTTTACTTGGATATTTTAACGGATTTGTGTAAGTATCTTCAGCAATATTTTTTATATCTTTGACGCCTGCTTCTTTAAGTTTTAACTCTACAAAAGCCGGTAAATCAAACATATAATGATTTTCTTTTATAGAGTTTATAAAAAACTGTTTATTGTTAATATCCTTACTTAAGAAAGCTTTATAATATTCATCATCAACTTCATATGAACTTTGAGCTATAGCAGGACCTATCACTGCTATTAAATTCTTTGCTCCTTTTTCTGTTATTTTAGTAACTATATTACTAATAATATTATTTATACTTCCTTTCCAACCTGCATGTGCCGCTCCGATTATTTTACCGTCGCCGCTTGCAAGTAATACCGGTACACAATCTGCTGATTGTACCGCTAATACTAAATTTTTCTTAGTTGTAATGCTGCCATCGGCTTCAGGTACGGTAATTATGGACTCATCAGCATTAACAATTTGATTGCCATGTACTTGGTTTAAAATTAAAATATCTTGTGCTTTAAAATAAGTAGTAATAGATTTTTTGTTTTCAACTATTTCTGTTTCATTTATAGAGTTATTTTTTTTTATATATCTATGACTAGAATTATTGAATGTTTTATCAAAAATTTTATAATAAACTGATCCGTTTATTAATCCTTCCATGAAAATATCCCATATTAATTATAATAGTTTTATTAATACTTTATCCGGTCGTTTACAAAAAAATAAACAGCTAGAAAAAATAATAGCACAATTTCATCAAGACTATAACCTAATCCCTATTATTAGCGTAGAAATAGAGTTTTATTTAAGTCACAATATTGATATAGCTAAATTTGAAATACTTTCAAGAAAATACTTAGCTAGATTTAAAATTGCTAAAATAAAAAAAGAAAAAGGCAATAACCAATTTGAAATAGATCTTCCCCCTTCTGTAAACTTAATACAATATATAAAAAATATATTAGAGAAAACTATTTTAAAAAAAATGGCACAGCAGTTAAACGGTTATATAGATTTTTCGCCTAAGCCGTTTTTGGATGATTATGGTAATAGTATGCATTTTCATATTAATTTTCATTCCGAGTTCAATGATTATTATATAATTTTAGCAGCACAAGGGCTATGTCACTATATGTTAGACACCCTACTCGCTTTTATGCCTACTACTCTAGATTATTCACGGATAAATAAAAAATTTATGGCTCCTACGCATATATCGTACGGTGGAAATAATAGAAGCATAGCCGTACGAACTCCAAATGCTTTTCCCAAACGTTTAGAACATTGCTTATCTTCCCCCGAAACCGATCCATATATAGCAATTTTTACTATTTTAAAGTCAATATTGTTGGCTTTGAAATCTCCAAGTTCGCTCCAAACAATAGAAAAAATTTACGGGAATGCTTTCGATCCACAATATAATTTAACTCCATTACCGACATCATCTCAGGCGAGCTTTATGTTATTTAAACCGGATTTTTTTAAATAATTTGTATTTTGTTCACAAAACCTAAAAACTAAACAATAATTGTTTTTTACAACTAAAATAAAGATTGATATAAAATATTAAATATAAAACTGCCGAAATTGTTTCAATTAAGTATTTTATTTTTCTGATGAAGTGCTTTAAGCTGCACTTCACTCTATATTTTCATAATTTTTCATTAGATAATTAAATTCCGCACCATAGATAAATATCATATTTATAATATAAAAGAATATTAATGTAACTATTATACTACCAAGTGAACCATACATTAGATTTAATTGATTATAGTAGACTATATAAGTTGAAAGCAAATAGCCGCTTATTATCCATAATATCACAGTTAATAAAGCCCCTGGAAATACATCAATAAAATTTAGTTTTACATTAGGTAATATATAATACAAAGATGAGGCACCTAAAAATAATAAAATTAAAATTAAAAAATATCTTATAAAATTTAAAATGATCTTATATTTTTCAATGGTCTCTAATATTATCGGAATTTTTGTAAATAATATTGGAATCACCACTAAAAGAAACATAGTAAAGGTAATCAAGGCACTAATTATAAGAAACTGTATAATACTAAGTAATCTTCTTCTTATATAAGGGGGTGGAGATTTTATTTGATATACACGATTTAAAATAGTCCTTAAACATTCTACAAAAGAAGAAGCAGTCCAAATACTGCCTACTATGGCAAGATTCATTAAACTTTGAGGAGGAGCACTTAGTAATTCGCGTATTCTTTTTTCTATTGATTCCGTTGCTTGTTCCGGAAGACTCTCTAGAAAAATTTGTATAAAATTTTGACCAAGTTCTGAAGCTCCTAAAAAGCTTGTTAAAGCTAATAAGAATACTAGGAAAGGGAAAATAGATAAAAGTATCATGAATGACATATATCCCGAATGTTCAACGCCATCATCTTCTATTGTTCTAAATAAGGCTACGTAAAGACAATTAAAAATTTTTCTCATTATAAAAGCTAAGTTGTTATTATTAATTTTATATTTAATCTTAAATAAGTTCGCTGTAAATAATTAATTTATAATTAAAATGAAACTATACTTTATCCTTGATTTGAAATATTAATATAGAAATGAAATTTTTTCCTTGCATTAATTTTATATTTTTCTACAATGCACCAAAATTTTATTTTTTATAAATTGTTAATTTCTTCAGTAAATAATATGCTTCAGTAAATAAGTTTTTAAAACATAAGGTATTCATATTTTACAAATAATTTTAAAGTTCTTATAATATTTTTATTTGATAAGAAATAATTTTATTCTTTAATAATTATTTACCAAATGATTACAAAAAACTTAAAAAATGTTATTTTATAGTTGCTTATAATATTAATTATGGTATTATTTCTACTTACACTTGGATAAGTTTAACGGTATTAAATTATTAATAACCACATGTTTTATAATAATATAGGATAATATCATTTTTGTTCAAAGAAAATTTTTAAATATAGATATAATGAGTAACCAAGGAGAGGATAATGGGTAGAAAAAACGATATTATACAAAAAATCGATAGTTTTATCGGCAAGAAAATTTATTCTTTAAGACTCGCTAAGGGGTTGTCTCGTCAACAACTGGCTGAAGTAATTGATGTTACGCATCAACAATTACAAAAATACGAAAAAGCAATTAATAGAATTTCTGTAGGAAGGCTAGTACTAATCGCAGAAGCTTTAGATAGGAATATTGATTATTTCTTTGAAGGTTTAGAAGAAGCTAATAAACCGCAGCCCGTACATACTCAACATCAACGTATGTGCATTGAAGTTTCAAGAAATTTTATGAAAATTAATAGCACAGAAGAACAACAAGCCGTTAATAATTTAGTAAAATGTTTGGCTGGAAAGAAAAACTAAAAACTAATGCATAACGGCAAGCTGCCATCCTGATTACGTTGTGATATAATTTATGTCATCCCCGCAGAAGCGGGAATCACATTGCTTGCCTTGATAATATACAGAATACAAATCTTGATCAGCGTTGTGGAGGGGAAGACTCTCTTTTAATAGGTGTTGATTTATTTAAATTTTCCGACTGAATGATATCTCTTGCATTCATTAATGTTCCCATAATTTTTATATTCCCTTTGATATTAACTCTATCTCTTCCTACTACCATTTTAGCTTTTTCAATATCTGGATTATCTTTACTTATAGGTTTTAATTTAGACTTTCCTGATACTACCCTTACATCTTCCGTTTTAACACTAGGGTTTTCAATTGCTTCTGCTCGTTTTTGTTCTTGTAATAACTTATCTATAGTTTGTAAACGTACCTCTTTAGATAAAGTTTTATCATCAATTAAATTAGTTTTAATGAAACTTTGCTGTTCTTCAGTAGAAGATTTAGTACCAAATGCCTTTACCAGCTCATCTACTTTTTTTATTGATTCCTCTTTTTTTTCTTCAAGAGTTTTAAGGTTACCATTTGGAGAAAGCATAGCACGAAAATTATTGACTTTCTCAACTGCAAGCTTAGAGATATTATTTAATATACTAGAAGTTTCTTGTACAATTCTTTCTTCTGCCGACACTACCGGTTCTTTAGATTTTTCTAATGCTTCTATAACAGGATTAACAGCGTTAATTACTTCTCGAGCTTTGTTATATATATCATCGTGAGGCTTGTGTTCTTCTATATTCTGTCCTTTTAACCCTTCAGTTAAATTTTGAGTGTCTCTATCTAAAGCTGTCTCACTCGCTGCATCTTTAGCTTTTTTAAGTGCCTCTTTCTCAGAGTCATTAATATTACTATTATCGATCCCGCTAGAAACTGCCTTAGTTATTTCAGGAGCTCCTTTGTCTTCATAAATACCGTCTACTAACCCTTTAGTCATTAGCTCTCTATCAGGTAAATTGGTCTGACTTTCTGCAATACCTTTTTCCGTTGATGCCATAATAAGTGCTTTATTAGGTAAGGATAAAGAGGTATCACTATGAGTAGCTATAGTCTCGCCTACCCCTTTAACAATCGCTGCTTTGTCTTGAGCTTCAAGCGAGCTTCCTGCAACTGTGTTAGTAATTTCTTGAATTATTTCGCCTTTGACTGCTGCTGTAGCCGGACCATCTAAAACATTAGATATAATGGCTTGTATGTTTGTTGTTTTTAATTCAGTATTACTTAGAGGATCAAACAAAATATCATTTACTTTTTTTATTGTATCTTTTTTAGTTTGTTCTGCCATAATCTTATCTAAATGCTGCTGCATCAATTGTTGTTGTGCCGGACTGAGAACTTGGGCTTCTACACCTTTCTTTAATACAGAACCTAATAATTTTTGTTTTTCCGCATTGCTTAATTCAGAGACATTAACCTTATCACCTACTGCTATAAGCATTGCATTAGAAAGGTTACTTTTTATTACAACATCCTTAATACCGTCAATTGCTGCAGCTCTACTTGCATCATCTTTAAGACTTAAACCGACATCTACTGCCTTTTCTAACATCTGCTGTTTTTGCTTCGGCTCAAGATTCTCTGAATTTAAAACGATAGCTACTGTAGCTTCAAGCATTTTTGATTTTTCTAGGTCTGGGGTATTCTGATCATTTTTTATGGTTTCTAATACTGCATTGACTCCAGCTACTTTTGCATCCGGTTTGAGGTTTTTATTATTGACCGTATTTTCAGCTAAAGCAATGATATTAGCCTGCTTTTCAGCAATATCACTTTTCTCATTATTAAGAATTGCCGTGGCTGCTTCTTTAATTAAATCAATTTGTTTATTGCTATCAATTTCTTTTGTTAAACCTGCATTTACATAATTTAATAAATCTTGCATGCTGCCTGATAAAGCCGTAGCTGCATTAAGAAGATTTGGATTCACTTGTTGCGACTGTGGCATTTGTGAAGTCTCAGGTTGCAGTGGTTGGTTAGTAGGAGTAATTGGCGGTACTTGTTGTTTATACTGAGGTGGTTCAACCGATGAACTTGTTGTTTGCTGTGGAGTTATTAGCGGTTGTTCCTTACTTTGTCCTTGTCCTATTATAATATCTTCAGCTTGCGATAAATCAACGCTCTGCCCTTGGTTTAGTTCTACCTCCTTCATCATTTCTTTATATTTACCGCGTGTTACCGCAAGTGTATAAATTTCTCCACCATGCTCTATATAAGCTATTGCGTCATCTCCGGTTCCGGCAAATTTTAAAGGTTTTGGTGAGCTTATTTCTTTAAGTTGAGGTTTACCGTTTGGTCCTTCTTCGTAGTGGGCAGTGAAACATACGGCTTTATCTTTGGAGGGCTTTGTGCCATCAGCTTTTAATGCTACCATCGATAAATGCATTGACCCATCGGCTTTATCAAGTTTTATAGGAAAATCTATTTCCCTATATGAGCTGATCTGAACCTGAGTACCGTCTTGTTTAGCTAAAGTAAAAGGCTTAGTTTTAACAGTTGTTTCATTTAAGGTACAGAGTTCATCACCTGCATCATTTTTAACTACTGTTGCTCTAAGATCGCTTGCACTTACGTGATTTTCCCACTGTACCGGTTTAAATCCACCAGGGTATCCACTAGCGGCGCTAAATGTATTATGCACATTTTTATAGCCGGCTATTTCTATTGATTCTAATTTCTTTTTAAGCTCAGGATTTTCTAAAGCCTTATCAATAAATTCTCTATTAGCCGGATTACCGAAAAAAGTACTTAATGTTTTATCTTTTTCTTCTTCTATTTCTTTTCTTTTTTGTTCAGCTAAATCACGGTCTGTAAGGGCTGCCAGGTCTTTTAATATTTGTTCTATTAAATTATCTTTTTGCGGTTGTATAATTGTTTCTCTTACAGCCTTGGTTATTGGGTCTGATGTCTGACTGTCAGGAGAGATATTACCCGATAAAGCACTCATTGAAGGGGTAGATTGAGCAGAAGATGCAGAAGTAACGATAAAACCATCGTCAGCTTCTAGTGCTGGGGTTATAGTTTGAGATAAAAATTCTTGTTGCTCTTGTTCTAATGTTTGCTTTTGTTCTTCTGTATATTCCTTATTTGCTAAAGGATCAAATTCACTTGTATCTAGGTTACCGTCTTTACTCATAAAACCTCTCATTTAACCAAAAATTAATTAGCATAAACTGTAAGTGATGCGTAGTCAAGCCGATGTTGTTACATTGATCTTTACCCTCTTATGTCATTCCCGCGTAGGCGGGTATCCAGTCACTAAAAAGTCTAAGCACACTAGATTTTTAAATTAAAAGCTCGATTTATTTCGCTTTTTTCTGGATACCCGCCTACGCGGGAATGACATAACATATCCTTTTTTCACAGTTTGAGTTATACTGTCAAAGACAGTATATAGAGATTTTAGTAATATCAAGAAAAAACTAATATTATTGAGAAAATTTAATAGAATTTTTATATTCTTTATTGAGTGCTTTAGTTACCCAAAGCCAGGTTAAGCAAGTAATTATAAATATAATCATTAAACAGATGGAAATAGATTGATAACTAGCGGAAGGTAATATTATAAATACCAATGATTGTAAAAATGCACTACCAGATTTACCGAGTTTTGTACCTATCACGTCGGCAGCAGCTTTGCCTTTTATTTTTATTTCCGGATCTAAAGGAACATAGGCCATTTCTTTTGTTGAATCAAATAAGGTATATTTGCTTGATTTACTAAGCACATTTTGAATAGCACCTATTGTTATAGCAATTAAAGCAGGATCGGTTAGAATAAAATTTGCTATTATTAAGCCGGCAAATCTTTCAAAATTATTAACGGCAAAAAATAATATACCGGTAATAAAAACTATTAAAGGGGTGATAACAGCCGCCGTAAACCAGCCAAGTCTTCTAACTATATTTGAACCAAGTACTACAAATAAAATAGTAAATACTCCGGTATAGCTCAAATAACTTCCTATAAAAGCTGCATATTCGGTTGGAGTTTTATAAATTTTAGTAGCTGCTGCTTTCCAAGGACCTTCTACTAAATTAATGGCAATGCCATAGCAGATAAGCAAAGTTGCAATTAATCTAATATGTCTTGACGATAGAAGCATCTGAAAACTTTCGGCAATAGTCATAGATTTTTTCTTTGCTTTAAACCTGAGTAACGCCATATGCTCTTTGTCTAGTACTTTATGATTAAGCAACCAAAAAGTTTTAATAGCTATTATTCCTAAAATTAATACTATAGTTAGTATAATTTGTATAGAAAGTGTATGAAAAGACGATTGCAATGCAAATTTATTAGTTACGTAATCATTAATATTACTTAGATTTTCTAAAAACTGCCCTGCTAAATAAATACCTGTTTGACTAAGTAAACCGAATAACGGATAAAATCTTTTAGATTCTTCTACTGTAGTAATATTATTAACAAACTGCCAAAAAAGTAATGCGAAAACTACGTTTGGCCATAATTCGGCTATTATATAAAATAACGAAAAACTCCATTTTGATAAAAGCAATATAAACCATTTTAAATTAGGTAAACTTGCCGTTAAATTTTGAACGGTTACAGGACTGAAATGCAGCATTTCATGATTTGGAAAAATAACGTAAGCAAAAAGAACAAAGAATGTTAAAAATATTGATATAATAAGATAAAATATATTTTCTGCTTTCATCTTATTAACAAGCTTTACATATATAGCAGTCATTAAAAAAGCTGACGGCATCACTCCCCAAAACTTCAAAAACGAGATAATCTCGGCACCGATCATAGTAGTAACAATACTATCTTTTAAAGCTCTGATTAGATTTTGGATAAATAAAATACAGAACATTAATAAAGTGATGAATAAAAATTTAGAAACTTCATGGCGTTTTATAGGCCAGATATAATCGGCAAGTTTAGAAAAATAGCTATTGATTTTAGAGGAAGAATTTTCTATATTACTGGGGTTAATTGTCATTATTTGGTCTAACCTATCTTGCTATTGGCTAGAGTTATATATTAAAGATTGTCTAAATTTAAGTCAAGTTAAAATCACATTAAAATGAGTAATTATTGGTTAAATATTTATAAACCAAGAGGTATAAGTTCTGCTCAACTTGTTAGCATAGTAAAAAAAATACTCGGTAGAACCAAGATAGGACATGCCGGTACTTTAGACGTAGAAGCGGAAGGAATATTACCGTTTGCCGTAGGTGAAGCTACAAAACTGATACATCTGCTAATTGATGCTAGGAAAACCTATATTTTTACCGTAAAATTCGGAATGCAAACCAATAGCGGCGATTGTGCCGGTAAAGTAATAGCAACGAAATATTGTGTCCCTTCTCAAGAAGAAGCTTATGCCGTATGTTCTAAATTTATCGGTAACGTAACACAAATACCGCCGGCTTTTTCAGCTCTTAAAGTTAACGGTGTAAGAGCTTATAAATTGGCTAGAGAGGAAAAAAAAGTAGAATTAAAGCCACGAAATACAACTATTTATGATCTAAAATGTTTAAATTTTGATGAGAAAAATGCTACCGCTACATACTATACGGAATGCTCAAAAGGTACTTATATAAGGACTTTAGCAGAAGATTTGGCATTGTCCTTGCAAAGTTTAGGATTTGTGATAGAATTACGCCGTACTCAGGTTGGAATATTTAAAGAAGAAAATGCTATCCGAATTAAATCGCCTGACGAAATTACCAAAAATGCCCTAGAGGAAAAAAGTATAAAGATAGAAGCAATACTGGACGACATCCTGGTTCTTGATGCAACTGACAGCCAAGCACAGCAAATTAAATATGGACAGAAATGTTTATTTAATTATGAAAAAGACTTTAGACATCTTGCCAAATTTGCTTATAGAGAGGAATTTAAAGGAAACACGGAACGCAGCACCACAGCGTACACTTTAGTACGTGAGGATGCGAGTACCGGATTGACGTACAAATTACCTCTAGAAGTAGAGTTTGGCAAGATGTCTATTGATCTTGTGTGGGTTCGCTATAAAGGCACTTTGCTTGCAATAGGTAGCTTAAACAAGAGTTGCTTTAATTCTTTACGAGTATTTAATTTAACACAAGACTTCTTTTAAAACTGGAAGTCTATATATTTAAGGAGAAATTATCGATGTCGATTACTACAGAACGTAAACAAAAATTAATTAAAGAATATGCTATAACGGAAAATGATACCGGTTCAAGTGCAGTGCAATGTGCTATCTTAACTGAAAGAATCAATAATTTAACCGAGCATTTTAAATCTAACCATAAAGATCATACTTCAAGACGCGGATTATTAATTTTAGTCGGGCGCCGCCGCAGATTACTTAACTATATTAAAAAGAATAATGTTAGCAAATATTTAGATTTAATAAGTAAGCTAGGAATTAGAAAGATTAAGTAGTTGGATAATCGTCATTGCGAGCAGCCGTAGGATGCGTGGCAATCTCGTCAAATATCCTGAGATTGCTTCGTCGAATTACTTCGTAATTTTCCTCGCAATGACGTGGTAGAATACAATAAAATATAAATTATGAAATGAGATAAATAGATGTTTAACGAAATAACTAAGAGTGTTACATGGAACGGGCAAGTTCTTGAGCTTAGTACAGGTAAAATAGCAAGGCAAGCTGACGGGGCAGTTACGGTAAAAATGGGTAATTCCGTTTTATTATGTACGGCAGTAGTAGCTAACAAAGCAAAAGAGGGCATAGGTTTGCTGCCTTTAACAATTAATTATAGAGAAATGGCATATGCTGCCGGTAAGATACCAGGGGGTTTTTTTAAACATGAGGGAAAAGCATCAGATAGAGAAGTTTTAGTATCTCGTTTAATAGATAGACCGATTAGACCATTATTTCATCCGGCTTTTGTGAATGAAACGCATGTAACTTGCAGTGTTCTTTCATATGATCCTGAAACTCCGGTAGATATACTTGCAATTATCGGTGCATCGGCTGCACTTAGCCTATCCCCTGCTCCTTATCTAGAAATAGTTGCGGCAAGTAAAGTAGGTTTAATCAATGGTGAATTTGTTTTAAATCCGACACTTGCATTATTAAAAACAAGTCAGCTTGATTTAGTAGTTGCAGGAACATCAGGTTCAGTAATGATGGTTGAATCGGAAGCTCATTTACTTTCTGAAGAACAAATGTTAGAAGCCGTAAAATTTGGATTTGAAAGCTTTCAGCCGGTAATAAAGATAATTAAAGAACTAGCAGAAGAAGCTAAAAAACCAAAACTTGAAATGCAAGCTTTATATCCTGCTTCATTAAAGAAAGAAATTGAGAAGTTATTTGTAAAAGAAATTGAACAAGCTTTTGCAATTAAATCTAAACAAGAACGTAGCACTAATTTAGATTTAATACCTGAAAAAGTTCTTACACATTTTGTAAGCGACATAGAAAATAAAAAATATAGTAATTATCAAATCGAATCAGCTTTAAAAGCTATTGAATCAGATATATTACGTAACGAGATTTTAGAAAAAAATAGACGTATCGATGGAAGAAGTACCACGGATATAAGACAAATTGCTTGTGAAATAGGTTTACTACCTTCCGCACATGGTTCAGCTTTATTTACTAGAGGTGAAACGCAAAGCTTAGTTAGTACTACATTCGGTACTAGTTTAGATGAGCAGATAGTTGATAGTTTAGAGGGTGAGTATAAAGAGCGTTTTATGCTCAATTATATCTTTCCGCCCTACTCTGTAAATGAAGCAATGCCAATGAAAGCACCTAGTCGTCGTGAAGTCGGACACGGTAAACTCGCATGGCGTGCTATTAATCCAATATTACCTAATAAAGTACAATTTCCTTATTCTATTAGAGTAGTTGCCGAAACTACGGAATCTAACGGTTCTTCTTCAATGGCAACTGTTTGCGGTAGTTCTCTTGCTTTAATGTATGCCGGCGTACCGATAAAAGCACCGGTTGCGGGTATTGCTATGGGACTTGTTAAGGAAGGTAAAAATTTTGCCGTATTATCGGATATTCTCGGCGATGAAGATTATTTCGGTGATATGGACTTTAAGGTTGCAGGAACTAGCGAAGGGATTACTGCATTACAAATGGATATCAAAATATCCGGAGTAGATTTTAAAATAATGAAAGTAGCTTTAGAGCAAGCACGACTCGGTCGTTTGCATATACTGGAGCAAATGAATAAAGTTATTAGTAAACCAAATAACGAACTAAGTAAAAATGCTCCTTCTACTACTACTATAAAAATAGATAAGGATAAAATTAGAGATATTATAGGACCGAGCGGTAAAGTAATAAAGGAAATTTGTGAAACTAGCGGTGCTAAAATAGATATAAGCGATGACGGTACGGTGTCTGTTTATGCTTCAGATAGAGATAAGCTAAAAGTTGCCTTAGATAAAATTAAAGCTATTGTCGTTGAACCTGAAATCGGTGAAATATTTAACGGTACGGTAGTGAAAGTCTTAGATTCCGGTGCTTTTATTAATTATGTAGGTAATAAAGATGGCTTTGTTCATATTAGTGAAGTATCAGGAGAAAGAATAGAAACGGTTAGCAGTGTTTTAAAACAAGGCGATATAGTAAAAGTTAAGCTAATAGGCTTTGATAATAAAGGCAAAGCAAAATTAACTATTAAAAATGCCGATAAAGATAAATCTTCAAATAATACAAAGCCAAAAACTCATGTTAATAATACTAAGGACAATTCAGAACCTGAGCAGCGACGTGATTCTAGTAAAAAACGAGCTTGGAATGAAGATAATAATGCTGAAATTGCTGAAGTAATTACAGAACGTAAGTATTTTAATTGATATGAAGCTTAATCGTCATTGCGAGGAAATTACGAAGTAATTGACGAAGCAATCTCAGGAGTTTGTTATTATTTCATGAGATTGCCGTGCAGCCTATGGCTGCTCGCAATGACGGTTCGGGTATCCACAAAAATAGCTCATAATACTAATAATTTGCTGGATACCGTGGACAAGCCACGGTATGACAATGAGTAAATAAATGACCAACACAAATAATTACCGAATCATCGCAAAGAGGGTTATTTCTAGTGAAGCAAGTGCTTTAGAAAAATTATCCGAAAATATCCCTGAAGACTTTAACAGAATTATAGAATTTTTACTATCTTTCAAAGGACGGATAATCCTAACCGGCATAGGCAAAAGCGGTTATATTGCAAGAAAAATAGCTGCTAGCTTTTCTTCAACCGGTATGCCTGCTTTTTATTTACATCCGGCAGAAGCAAGTCACGGCGATTTAGGTATGGTGACGAGAAATGATCTAGTAATTATGTTATCTAATTCCGGCGAAACTAAAGAACTATTTAATATAATTGAATATTGCAAGAACTCTTCCATAAAAATTGCTGCAATGACAATGAATAAAAATTCTACTTTAGCTAAAAGAAGCGATTTTTTATTAATAGTACCTGAATACCAGGAAGCTTCTGTAATTGGAGTTCCTACTATATCATCTTTAATCATGCTATCACTCGGTGATGCTTTAATGACTGTTATACATGAAAAACGAGGCTTTACTAAAGATGATTTTAAAATTTATCATCCGGGAGGTACAATCGGCGCTAATTTAACAAAAATTAAAAACCTAATGCGTAGCGGTGATGAAATACCTTTAGTATATGAAGATACTTCCTTTGCCAAAACTATAATTATTATGAATAAAAAACGTTTAGGTTGTACGCTTGTAACAGATAAAAACCAAAATTTGGTGGGAATTATAACCGATGGGGATTTACGTCGTCATATTAACGATCAAATCCACTTAAAAACAGCATCAAGCATTATGACCAAAAACCCTATTCATATCTCATCGGAAATATTTGCAAAAGAGGCTTTAAATTTAATGAAAGCCAAGAATATCACTAATATACCGATTGTTGATGATAATATTATTATAGGCATTATTCATATTCATGATTTACTACGCATAGGGGTTAGCTAAAATCTATGCCCTCTTCTTATAAACGGCGAAAAAAAATTTGGAAATCTGTATATCTTTTAATAACAGTTGGAATTTTATATATAGGGTATATATTAATTAAAAGCGGTTATATTAATGAAAAAAACGATATTAACGTTACAAAAAAAAGTTTAAAAGACAATAAAAATTTTGATTTAAAGTATAATATTATATTGAAAGATTCAATTTTTGAAGGAGTAAGTAAAAATTTAAATGCGTATAAGATTAAAACTGAACGAGCTATAAAAGAGTCGAATAACAAATATAAACTAGATATAATAAATGCTATTTATAACGTACATCAAGACCAAACTCTTATTATCAATGCGAAAGAAGGCTTTTTAGATGAAGAATCAAGCATATTAGATTTAAAAAACGATGTAAAACTTTTTTTTGATAAGATCATATTTAACACTAACGATGCAAGGATTGATTTAGTAAATAAGAATATAACCGGTCATTCCCCTGCTAAGTTACTTTACAAAAACTCTTCAATTACTTCGGATAGTTTTAATACAAAAGATGAAAATAATATTATAATTTTTAAAGGTAATGTCTCTACAATCATCGATTTATCGGATTAGACATCTTTCCAAACCAGCTTATAGAGAGGAATTTAAAGGAGACATGGAATGTAGCACCGCAGCGTACAAAGAAGTACTTGAGGATACGAGTACCGATTCGACGTCTAAATTACCTCTAGAAGCAAAGTTTGGAAAGATGTCTATTATTAAACTTGTTTTACTTCTTATAATTAGTAATATAATATATGCTAATGATAAAAATATTTCAAATTTACATATCACATCTGATAGTTTAATTATTGATAGAACCAAACAAAAAGCAGCATATCTTGGAAATGTTATTGTTTACTTCGATAATGCGATACTTAGAACGCAAGAATTATATATTTTTTATAAAACAATAGATGAAAAGCAAACTATTGATCATATAGTTGTCCCTACTAAATTGACTGTAGAAAGAAAAATAAATAATGAATTATTACTTGCAGATAGTGCTAAATATTTTTGCGATAATAAACAACTTATTCTACTTGGTAATGTAATATTACAGCGTGACGATAATGTTTTAAAAACTAATAAACTAATCTACTATGTAGATATTATTAAAAAATAGAGCTATTTACCGTTGGTACGTCATTGCAAGCGATTGCAAGAAGTGTGACAATCCAGAAAATAATTAAAAAAATGCTAAAGATTAATATTTTTAACTGGATTGCTTCGTCAATTACTTACGTAATTTTCTCGCAATGACGTTGGAAATTAATCCACGCAACAAAATCTTAACAAATAAAAAAGATGGACAGCTTACACGTTAAAAATATATCAAAATCCTACAAAAAAAGGAATATATTAACTGATATATCTCTGAATATAAAGCAAGGAGAGATAGTTGGTTTATTCGGTCCGAATGGAGCCGGTAAAACAACTTGCTTTAACATTATTATCGGTTTAATGAAACTGGACTCAGGGCAATTACTTTTAAATGATATAAATATTACCAACTTGCCTATTTATTTACGAGCAAGGCTTGGACTCGGCTATCTTCTTCAAGAACCTTCGATATTTCGGGAATTGTCGGTTGAAGATAATATTAAGGCTGTAGTTGAGATATCTAACAATGATAAAGAAGTAATTGAACAAAAAACCCATAATTTGTTAGAGAAGTTTTCGATAGTTCATTTAAAAGATTTATCCGCTGCTAGCTTATCAGGCGGTGAAAGGCGTAGGCTTGAGATTGCACGTGCACTTGCAATAGAGCCTAAATTTATCATGCTTGATGAACCGCTTGCCGGTATTGACCCGCTTGCTATTTCCGATATTAAAAATCTAATTACTTATTTACGTGAATTTAATATAGGTATATTAATTACCGACCATAATGTACGTGATACTCTAGATATAGTCGACCGTGCTTATGTTATTTTTGAAGGTAAAGTATTATTAGAAGGAAGTGCTAAGGAAATAGCAAATAGCAAGAAAGTTAAGGAAGTGTATTTAGGTGAGAGCTTTAGTTTCTAGACTATGCAAATTCGTCATTGCGAGCGACTTGCAGGTGTTGTTGCATGGATTGTTTTATGTCATCCCCGCCTACGCGGGGGTAACATCGAGTAGGTTTTCCGAGCCATGCAACAAGGCTCTTTTGTAGGAATGACATAAGAGCCATGTAATAATATTCAAAACAGTTTTCTATGCAAATTAACAAAGAAATTTTTAGGGCTTATGATATAAGAGGCAATAGCCTTAAAGATTTAACCGAAGAAGTAGCTTATAAAATCGGCTTTGGTTTTGCCGAGATGACTATAACGAAAGATAACGATAAAATCTGTGTCGGTTTAGACGGTCGGCTTAGCTCCCCTACCCTTTGTAAAGCTTTAGAACTAGGATTAACTAATGCAGGGGCTGAAATCATAAATATTGGCGTAGTTCCAACACCAGTTTTATATTTTGCCGATAAACACTTTACGCCCGCCGGTAGTATTATGGTCACGGGGTCACACAATCCTCGTGACGATAACGGCTTTAAAATACTACAAAACGGTAAACCTTTTTTCGGTGATCAGATACAGGAGTTATTGACTAAGATTTTGGATAACTACTCCAATACCACACCAGCATCCCCTTATGTCATTCCTGCGAAAGCAGGAATCCATAATATACAATCTAAATACCTAAAACGTATTTTAGATGGAATAAACATTAATCCAAAATTAAAAGTGGCTTGGGATTGCGGCAATGGAGCAACCGGCGATATTGTTGAAGAACTTAAAAAGCATCTCTCAAACAAGAATATAATCATACATAGTAAGATTGACGGGAATTTTCCAAGTCATCATCCTGATCCTACAAATCCTGCTAATTTGCAGGAGTTAATAAAAGTGGTTAAAGAACAAAATTGTGACCTTGGTATAGCTTTTGACGGTGACGGTGATAGAATCGGCATTATAAGCTCAAGCGGTAAAATATTATTAGGTGATCAAATTTTATGCATTTTTGCTGAGGATATTTTAAAGGAAAATCCAAACGCAACTATAATAGTTGATGTAAAAGTCAGCCAATTTATAGTCGCTAAAATAAAATCATATGGAGGACATCCTATCATATGGCGAACAGGTCATCCTTTTATTAAAAGCAAAATGCTTGAGACAAAGGCTTTACTCGCTGGCGAAATGAGCGGGCATATATTCTTTGCCGATAAATATTTTGGTTTTGACGATGCAATTTATGCAGCTCTTAGATTTTTAGATTTACTTAGTAGATCAAGTAAAACTCTAGATGAGATAATAGAGGATGTACCGAAAAGCTATAGTACACCGGAAATTAAAATTGTTGTTCCTTCAGAGTTAAAATTACAAATTATTAAAGAGATTAAAGAAAAATCATTAGAAGAGAAAATAGAGTTTAATGATATAGACGGTGTACGGGTAAATACTGCACATGGTTGGTGGCTCTTGCGTAGCTCTAATACCGAATCTATTATAGTTGCAAGGGCTGAATCAGATAGTAAGAATGGTTTAGAGGAAATAATCACTATAATTAATAAATATCTTGAAAAATACGGGTTATTAATTAATTGTTAACACATTATTGCTTTCTAAAATATTATTTTATATATTTTTCTTACATTAAATTAATATAAAGAAAAATAATATGTTAAAAATCTCAAATATCAATCACTCATTTGTTGATACTAAATTAGTTACAATAACGCCAATAGGTGTAAATACATTAAATATTAACATTGAGGCACCATTAGTAATAAAACATAAAGACCTTGAGCCTAATGATAATCCTCTTAACAGTGACGTAGCCGCATCTAACGGTTTAAATAGTCTGACCATTGACTACAGTGATGCGGGCTTATTTAGTGGTCCAACTATTAGTTATGACAACAAACTTGGTACAATAACATTTAGTGGACCAGCAGATAGTAATGCTAATACTGACACTTTAGGAAATACTAATGAAACCGTTTAAGGGTATGAGGTCATTCCTGCTAGGCGTTGTTACATGGATAGGTTTTTCCGTCATTGCGAGAAGTTGCGTTAGCAACGATGCGGCAATCTCATAAGATAATATAAAAAAACTCCTGAGCTTGCCACGCCAGCATAAATGCTGGCTTGCAATGGCGATACAAGTTTGTATTTTTTAGTTAAACAAGTGACAAAGAAAGAAATATACTCAAATGATTTGGAGAATGGGAATGTAAAACGAGGAGCGAGTACGCACAGCTTATATTTAATAGGTGATCCGAAGTTTTGCAGAAACAATTCTTCAAAGCAGAAGAGTATAATTATATTATGCGGGCCGACTGCTAGCGGGAAGTCTTATTTAGGTCATGAACTGGCTAAAGCTTATAACGGCGAAATCATTAATATCGACTCAATGCAGGTTTATAAGGAAATTTCTATTATTACCGCCTCCCCTCCGAAAAGCTACAAAACTGAAATCTTGTATCACTTATATAACTTCTTATCAATGACAGAAGATTTCTCGGTAATAAAATATCTAAAACTTGCGACAGAAAAAATAAAAGAAATAACCGACAGGGGTAAGCTACCTATATTAATAGGTGGAACGGGTTTATATATTAATTCTTTAGTTTTTGGCTATAATAATATTCCTGATATATCAGAAGATTTACAAGCACAGGTAAGAAATTTACATGTTAAAATAGGCAATATAGAATTATGGGGTAAATTAGAGAAGTTTGACCCGCTTGCTGCTTCTAAAATAAACCAAAATGATACTCAGCGTTTAATTAGAGCTTATGAAGTATTCATGCAAACCGGTAAATCTATTTTTTCTTTTCAAACTTTGCCAAAAGAACAAATCTTATCTGATTTTAATTTCAAAATTATTTTCTTAAATCCTGAGCGAAAGTTTTTATATAAAACATGTGATGAGCGTTTAGATAAGATATTTAAAGAAGGGGCAATTGACGAAATAGCTTTAATAAAAAAGCAATTTGCTCCTAAAGATTATACGAATTTGAAAGCTGTAGGGATAAAAGAAATTTTAGCTTATTTAAACGGCAATCTCACTTTAGATGAGGCTTTAAATGCAGCTCAAATACGAACCCGTCAGTATGCTAAAAGACAAGTTACTTGGTTTAAAAATCAGATACAAGATAAAATCACATTGGAATATGCTAACCAAGAAGAATTTACTCAAACTTTAAAAAACCCTTTTAAAACTATATAGCTTATCTACGTATTGCTTCTTTCTTTTTATTATTGGAAATAGGAGTAATGGAAAGTGTATTTGTCTTAGGTCCTACAATATTAATCTTACTATTTAAATTTGAGACGATACTTTGTGCTTCTTTTAATACATCAGCCGGAACTTTATTTTCTAATTCTGGTTTCTTATCAGATTTTTGATTAAAATAACCAACTCCTGCTTTAACAACATTTAGTATTTGTTTAATAATATTCAGTGCTTGTCCTTCTTTCCAAACTAAACTACCTATACTAGTAGCAACATTAATATATTTTTTATTTTCAATATTTTCTAAGATTGGAATCAGCTTATTCAGTTGATTGAGCATAGGTGTTAGTATACTATATAATTCTTTCTTATCGAGCTTATTTATACCGGGTACATCTTTTAAAGTTTTATCTAATATACCTGTAAATATTTCCTTATTATCGTTTAAATATTTTTTGATCTCGGGATTATCTTTAGTTAACATTACCAATTCTTTAGCTATTCCCGTATAATCACCTTTAACAAATCCATCAAAAACCTTTTTTAATTATGCAGGATTATCAAGTAATATAGGCATTACATTCGTAAGTTTTGTAGTATCTTTTGTTTCTAGTCCATAATTTTCAAGCTGCTGTTTATAGTGTGGCTATTTTTTTCATCTTGCTCTAAAATGCCTTTAATTAAATTATCGAATAAACCCTCTTTACTTTGCTCTACTAACTTAAATGAAGGTTCGTTAAAAGCAGTAATTACACGGCTTGTTACGGTCATATCATCGCCTTTATTTATATCTGTAATAATAGCATGTGCAATTTCCGGTTTTGACATAACTTCACCTACTATACTAAGCATTTGTTTATCGAAATTATATTCTTGCGTTATGCTTTGTATATTCGGAGTATTTTCAATAATAGCTGCGGCAATATCTGGTAAGACTGTTTTATTATCAGCAAAAAAACTTTTTAATTTATCGTCACCCGCTACCTTTTCTAAAGATTTCTCACGAGCCACTATTACTCCTTGATTTGCATTCAGAGTATCAAAAATCTCTGTTGTTTCAGGCATTTTATTTAATAAAGTAGGAATAGTATCTACATCAACTTTATAGCTTTCAAAATATTCTTTTAAGAAAGGTTTAGCTTGTTCTTTAGTTTCTATTAAGAAACCTTCTATAATTATTTATTTTTCAGGAGATAATTTATTAAACCTTTTTAGAGCATTAGGATTGTTTATATTTTCAGCCAGCTCTTGTTTAAACTCAGGATGTTTATTAAATATTTTTATAACTTTTGCATATGTGTCATTTACTTTGAGGTTTTTGTAATATATCATCAAAAGCTTTTATATAGTCGCTTGGAAGTATTTCAGTTATGTAATTCGCAATATCGTTACCTTTTTCATTAAAAAATTTTCAGCAATTTTTATCCGTGGATAACATTCCTAATGTTTTAGAAGTTACTTTATTCATAGTCCGGTACTTCTTGCTTTATCTCAAGTGCAATTTCTTGAAAGCTTTTAAGTACAGCATCATTTTTAAAACATTCTTTTAGTATTTCGAGTCCCTTTTCATCTAAAGCACTCTTATCTTGAAATTCTCTAAAACCTGCTTTTGCTAAGATTTGTCCTATTTTTGGTAAATCATCGGAATGCTTTTTTAGAAAATCCTATATTTCGGATTTTTCAAGAACAGATTTTTGAAACTTTGAATCAAGATATATATCAGAGGAGCTTGCAAGTTTAACAAGATTATAACTATTTACGGGATTAGTGAAGGCAAACTTCGCACCTTTTAATAATGCTCCTATACTAACTGGTAATATTTTTTCTTTGGAGATGCAAGGTCATAAATAAACCTTGTCAATGCCTTTCTGCATCAGTAGAAGATAATGTCCTTTTAACAGTTTTATTAAAATTCTTTAATTTAATATCTTTAATGGAATTTGTAACTGCCGTAAAAATAATGAAATATATTTAATTACATAAACATTAAATTATCTTAAAATTGATTCAAAGAAATAAATTAAGCACTATTTATATTACATAATATGGTAATTAAATCAATTTGATCTAAGATTTATGGAGTTATCTGTGTATTTGTTTACTTTTTGTAGGTAATGATGCGTAAGTATGTGATTTATCGTGATTATCTACTACATGCACTTTACTATCTAAATTTGAAACTATATTTTTTGCTTCTTTTAAAACATTTAATTTATTAATATTTTCGAACTCATTTTTAAAGTTATCTTTTAACTGTTCATTGAAGATTTCTTTTGGTAAATAAATTCCACCGGTAATAGTGCCTACCCCAGTATATTTAGATTTAGAATATAAAGTAGAGGCAATATTGCTTGCTAACTTTTCTAGATTTTTTGGCTCTAAAAAATTATTTATATTATCAGGATTTTCTTTAGAATATTCAGAAATGATAGGTTTTAGCATCTGATTTATCATGTAAAAATCTTCACCTCTATTATCACCTTTATCAAAAAGTTTTTGTGATATTTTCGCGCTTAAAATATTTGCCAATAAATTACTCTTAATATTTTATTTATTTGCAATATTTTCATATAAAGGGTTCAATATTTGTAATGGAGAATTTACATGATTTGTAATATGTTTATATTGATTTGTTCTAGGAGTAGCTAGGTTAGTAACCATATTCATAGGTAGTGAATTTAGTTTTTCTATAATATAGTCTTTAATCGTTTGATTTTCTTCATATAATCTTTTTACTTGTTGAGCAAAATTTTTTTTACTAAGTACATTTCTTTTTCCTTCAGCTTGTATTTGTAAAAATAATTTATCAATTGCCTTATCAATTAATTTTGCTTGTTGTTCTTTAATTAGTTTAGGTACTAAAGGAGGGATAGCCTTATCAAGATTGTAAGTATCAGTAAGTAGCATTAAATTATCAGGTAATTTAGCCTCTGCTAAATTAATATTTTTAAAATTACAATCTTTTAAAGAAGTGACTTTAGTTAAATCTGCATTTTTTAATGATACGCCTGAGAAGTCGAGATTAGATAAATCACCTACTAATATAGCTCCCTCTAAGCTGAATTTTCCATTTTGTATTTTATGTAAATTATTTCTAAGAGTAATTGCATCTATAGTTTTATCTTTAAAATCTTGTGATGGACTAAATACGTCTTTTAGTTTTTCAGTAGCATAGCTAAAACCTGCTTTTATAATATTCGGCAATTGCCCTTCCAAATAATTTGTTTTTTGAGCTAGATTATATATAGCACTAGCAGCCTCACGATAATTACTTTTTTCAACCTCTTCTATAACTTTAACTAATTCATTAGGATGGTTTAACATTGATGGAAGTACATTATATAATTCTTTCTTATCAAGGTTATTTATACCTGGTATTTCTACTAAAGTTTTATCTAAAATACTTATTTCTCTATTATTGTTTAAATATTTTTTAATTTCAGGATTGTCTTTAGTTAAAGCTATTAACTCTTTTGCCATTCCCGTATAATCACCTTGAATAAAATCTCGAAAAACCTTTTTTAATGATTCAGATTGATCAAGTAATATAGGCATTATGCTCGTTAGCTTTGTAACATCACTCGCTTCCAGACCATAATTTATAAGTTGTTGTTTTATAGTTTGGCTATTTTTTGCATCTTGTTCTAAAACTCCTGTAATTAAATTATCAAATAGACCTCCTTTACTTTGCTCTACTAATATATCTTTTAATTTAAATGAAGGATCATTAAGGGCGGAGATTATATTACCGGTTAAACTCATATAATCGCCTTTATTTAAGTCTGCAATAATCTCATGAGCAACTTCCGGTTTTGACATAACTTCGCCTACAATACTAAGCATTTGTTTATCAAAATTATATTCTTTTGTTACGCTTTGTACGCTAGGAGTATTTTCAATAATACCTAAAGCAATATTTGGTAAGATTGTTTTATTATTAGCAAAAAAACTTTTTAATTTATCATCACCAGCTACCCTTTCTAAGGATTTCTCAAGAGATATCATTACACCTTGATTTGGAGCATTAAGAGTATCAAAAATCTCTTTTGTCTCAGGCATTTTATTTAATAAAGTAGGAATAATATCTAAAATTTTAAGATCAATTTTGTAGGTTTCAAAATGTTCTTTTAAGAAAGGTTTAGCTTGTTCTTTTGCTTCTTCTAAGAAATTTTCAATAATTATTTGTTTTTCAGGAGATAACTTATTAAATCTTTTTAGAGTATTAGGATTGTTTATATTTTTAGCCAGTTCTTGCTTAAAATCAGGCTGTTCATTAAATATTTTTAATAAATTTTTCTTTTCGGGTTTTTGTAATATATCATCAAAAGTTTTTATATAATCGCTTGGAAGTATTTCAGTTGCTCCTGTACGTATGTATTTCGTAATATCTTCACTCTTTTCGTTAAAGAATTTTTGGAAGTTTTTATCGGTAACCAGCATATCTAAAGTTCTAGAAGTCACTTTATTCCAGTCCGGTAGCTCTTGCTTTACTTCAACTGCAATTTCTTGAAGGTTTTTAAGTACTTGTTCATTTTTAAAACATTCTTTTAGTATTTCGAGTCCCTTTTCATCTAAAGCACTCTTATCTTGAAATTCTCTAAAGCCCGCATTTGCTAAGATTTGACCTATTTTAGGCAAATCATCCGAATGTTTTTTTAAAAATTCCCATATTGGAGATTGTTTAAGAAGTGATTTTTGAAATTCCGGATCAAGATATATCTTAGAAGAGTTAGCAAGCTTAACAAGATTATAAGTATTTACAGGATTAGTTAAAATAAATCTTGCTCCGAGTAATATCGTTCTTAAGCTTATACTCTTTGAAGATGATAAGTCCTGAATTGCACTCTTTAGTACTTTATTAGCATTAGAAGAAGATAAAACTTGTTCTACAACTTTTTGATAGTTTTTATTATTTATAACAGCCATAAAATCACTCGCAATGTTTAAATATTCTAAATCTATTTTAAAAAATTTTTAAAAATAAAGATCAGGTATTTTTAATTTTTTGTTATTGTTGTTGTTAATATTTATACTTCGACACAACATGTTCAGCATAAGTGCTATCTGAGTATATTATTTAGCCTCCGCTGTGGCGTCCATCTCAGTGAATACTTCTTCCCATGAACCGGTAGTCGCTGCTTTTGAATATTCAGTTGTTCTATTTTCAAAAAAGTTCGTATGTTCGACTCCGTTTAGCATTTCATCAAGCCAAGGAAGGGGGTTATGATTTACCAAATATACATCTTTGAGTCCTAGCTGCATTAAACGACGGTCGGCAATATAACGAATATATTGTCTTACTTCATATGCCGTTAATCCCTCAATACCGCCAACTTCAAAAGCAAGTTCAATAAAGGCATCTTCAAAATGCACAATAGTCGTACAAGCTTCGTAAATACGTTTACGTAAAGTTTCTGTCCAAACTTCAGGGTTTTCTCTTACAAAAGTCTTAAACAGAGTAATAATTGAGTTAGTATGAAGTGTTTCATCACGCACTGACCAAGCAATAATCTGTCCCATACCTTTCATTTTATTAAAACGAGGGAAATTAAGCATGATCGCAAAAGAAGCAAATAGCTGTAATCCTTCAGTAAAAGCTCCAAATACTGCGAGTGTAGTTGCTATATCTTCTTTGGCATCCACTCCGAATTGCTGCATATAATCATACTTGTCTTTCATTTCCTTATATTTAAGAAATGCTGAATATTCTACTTCCGGCATACCTACCGTATCAAGTAAATGTGAATATGCCGCGATATGTACCGTTTCCATATTAGAAAATGCTGATAACATCATTAATATTTCAGTCGGTTTAAATACTCGTGAATAATGCTTCATATAGCAATTATTCACTTCAATATCTGCCTGTGTAAAAAAACGAAATATTTGCGTTAATAGATGTTTTTCCCCTGGAGTTAAGTTATATTTCCAATCTTTAACATCGTCGGCAAGCGGTACTTCTTCCGGTAGCCAATGAATTTTTTGTTGAGTGTGCCAAGCTTCATATGCCCATGGATATGAAAACGGTTTATAAATTGGACTTGCATCAAGTAGTGACATAATTTTTCTTCTTTTAATTTTTCTATTTCTTCTTTTGAAAGCTTAGTATATTTAATTATTTTCTCTATCGGCTCATTATCCGCTAACATTTCTTTTGCTATTTCTGTATTTCTTCTAGTTTCTCCAATTTCAATACCCTCAGCTTTCCCCTCATTATATTTACTTTTTTGATTTAACTCTTCTGTTGGAGTAGCAAGCATCGCTTTAATATAATTATCATATTCTGCTTCGCTCCAGTTAAATTATTCAATAGTTTTATAAACTGATAATGCTATTTTCATCTTTTGTATGTTGCGGGGGTTCTTTTGCTCTATCGAATTTAGCCATCATATATAACCAATCATTTTCTAAGCTTTCTAACTCATCTGCTTCTTTGGTAAATTTGTCTAATTCAACAAATACGCAAGCATTTAAGTTGATGCTTACCGTTGCCGACATTAATAGTTTGATGATAGCTAATACATTCTTTTTCCTCGGGCAATGCCTGAAATCCAGAAATAATTACTACCATTACTACAGGAGCTAGATCAACATATTCTTTTCCTCTTTTTAATTGCGAAGAAAATGCTATACAACTGTAAAATGGTACTCTTGCTAAAGAAGCATCGGCATAGCCGTTTTGCATCTCAACAATATAAATATTGCCGGAGTTATCTCGAACTTGTACGTCTACTATACTCCTTTTATTCTGTCCTAAATCCGGCGCTTGTTCGTTTGAAATATACTCAAGGTTGATAATCCTTAACTCTTCAGGTAACCTCATAATATATTGAGAAAGCCTAGTCACCTTGTTTTATCCGTAAACAATTTTTTAAATGCTACATCATTTGTTGGGTCTAAATATCTTTGCATAGTTATACTTACTGACAAGCTAAGCATTCTTCGTAGTTACCGGCTTCTGCTAACTTATCGTTTTGTTCCTCTAAATCTTTAAAATCGGCCTTTAATACGTCATGCGAGACCTTATCGGCTCGCTGTATTGATGTCGATCGACAGTAATATAAACTTTTTACTCCTTTTGTCCAGGCTTTAAAATGAATATTATTTAAATATTTCTTACTAACATTCCCCGGTAAAAAGATGTTTAAAGATTGTGCTTGCGTAATGTAAGGAGTACGATCGCTTGCCAGTTCAATTAGCCAATTCTGATCAATTTCGTAAGCGGTTTTGAAAACCTGTTTTTCTTCTTCGGATAAAAATGTTAAATGTTGTACTGATCCTTCATGTGTTGCAATCGAAGACCAAACTTGATCATTATTAAATCCTTTCTCCTCTAATAACTTTTCTAAATGTTTGTTACGCACGTTAAAAGAACCGGTTAAAGTCTTTTGTACAAAGCTATTAGCGGCAAACGGCTCTATTCCGGGTGAGGCATTACCTGCTATTACCGAAATTGAGGCGGTAGGTGCTATTGCGGTTTTATTGCTAAATCGTTCATTACTTCCTGCATCTAGAGCATCAGGACATGCTCCTTTTTCTTTACCGATTTCTATTGAGGCTTTATCAGTTTCAGCAGATATATATTCAAATATTTTTTTATTCCAAACTTTTGCCATAACCGATTCTATCGGTACTTTTTTCATTTGCAAAAATGAGTGGAAGCCCATTACGCCAAGTCCAACGCTTCGCTCACGTAAAGCCGAATATTTAGCTCTTGCCATAGTATCCGGTGCTTTATTAATAAAGTCTTCTAAAACATTATCAAGGAACAACATAATAGAATGGATAAATTCTTTATCGTCTTTCCACTCTTCGTAATACTCTAAATTTAAAGAGGAAAGGCAGCAAACAGCAGTTCTTGACTTTCCTAGATGGTCAATTCCCGTCGGCAATGTAATTTCGCTACAAAGATTAGACATTTTAACTTGAAGCCCTAATTTTTTATGATGCTCAGGGATAGATTTATTAACACTATCGATAAATAACAAGTAAGGCTCACCTGTTTCTATTCTAGTAGTTAATAACTTAACCCATAAATCTCTTGCTCTAACTTTATTTACGACTTTTTTGGTAGCAGGACTAACAAGGTCAAAATCCGTATTGTTTTCAACTGCTTTCATAAATTCATCGGTTATAGCTATACCGTGATGAATATTAAGAGCTTTACGGTTAACATCCCCGCCTGTCGGACGTCTTATATCGATAAATTCTTCAATTTCAGGGTGATTAATAGGCAAATATACAGCCGATGAACCTCGTCTAATAGAACCTTGCGAAATAGCAAGAGTCATAGAATCCATTACTTTAATAAACGGTATAATACCAGATGAATGACCTTTATCACGAATCCCTTCATTAATAGCACGAACATTACCCCAATAACTGCCAATCCCGCCACCGCGTGCAGCAAGCCAAACATTTTCTGTCCATAAATTTACTATATCGTCTAAGCTATCATCGGTCTCATTCAAGAAGCATGAAATAGGAAGTCCCCTATCCGTTCCGCCGTTACTTAAGATTGGTGTTGCTGGCATAAACCACATTTTACTCATATATTCATATAACTTCTGAGCATGCTGTTTATTTTCGGCATAATAACTAGAAACTCTTGCAAATAAATCTTGAAAATCCTCACCTTTCATAAGATATCGATCTCGCAGAATAGCTTTACCGAAAGGAGTAAGTAAATTGTTATGGTTGTTGTTTATAGTGATTTGAAATTTATTTTTTTTAAACGTGTTCATTATAGGTACTAATGGGGTTGTAGGATTTATAATGCTTATTTTGAAAAAATGACACCATATTCAGTGTATAGAATCTTCACTTAAGTAGACACGAGAATAATAATTTATTCAATATAAATATTTATTTTTTTTTAGATTTTTGACTTGACACAAATCACTCTTGATTACTATATAGAATAGTTTGTACAAATATTATACCTTCTTAAGGCACAAACAGCCTTATCCTGCGGAAGTAAGGCAACGTTGCGTGGTTCCCGGTTGCATTTTCGCGTAGACATAAGTTTAAGGATCGATTCCATCTCTGTCATCTCACGATCAAGTCACAGCGTAACAGAAGGAAAGCCGATCCATGCAACAAGACCTTATCTATACGGGAATAACGTTAAATACATTCTCTATCATTCGTATTAAGAGACCTATCGGTGTAACCTCATCCTTATATTCAACAATAAACGATGCAACAAACGTGGTGTGTCGGCTACTATCCAATCAACTTCTACAACATAATATCCTGGCTCTCTATCTGGAAAAGTTACTTCAATCATTTTAGAAGGAACTAATGTATGATCCCAGTAAGGAAATTGATCAGAAAGTTCACTATAAATTTCTTCTAAATCATCGTGTTTCAGTCTATTTTCAAAGGTAAACTCTGCTTTTGTCATTTGCACTATATAACCGCAAGTTTTATGTGATACAGTATAATCCCATGCTATTGTAAGTTTTTTCTCACCTTCTAATGGTATAGTTTATCCAGTTAAACGTTGGATCTTTTAATTCCGCTCTTATTTCTTCATTAGTAGCATTTACCCAATCTGTATCATCTGTACGCCCACCATTAAGAATATGCCCATCTAGCGGTAGCGGTTCCCCTGCGACATCATTTCCAAAACGCTCATCACTCCCTTTCCCTGTTTCAAATTCGTTAAGTTTCCACTCTTCATCTATTAGCTTCTTATCTACACAAACTTTTCCCATTGTGTAAAGCGGGAATATTATTCGACCATGTTTTGGAGTTGGTGGATTGTGTTGTTCTTCATTTTTCATAAATTCGACCTTTATTTAAGTTAAAAATATTAAGTAACTACAAAATACTAAATGTAGTTATAGTAATATAAAACTTAAATTGTTTTTGATATTATAATAAAAATACAGCTTCATAATACTGGACAGCAATGTCTAGCACCCTAGGAGTCAATCCATGCAAGCAACAAAGTTAGAACCTAGGCTGAAGCATTTTGATTTTAAAGATTTTTTATTATATAGCCATGGCTGAGTTACGGTAATAGTGTCTTGAAACGTGCCGGCAGCAGCAAGAGGTTGTGACGGCAGACGTGCATATACGGTATAGTTTTTTGTGACCGGTTCAAGACCTAGTGTATAGCTATTGGTAAATGTTACAGTACTACTAGTACCGTTACCGAGGATTTGAGTAAAACCAGCATCTTTATACAAATTATAATTCAGCTTACGTACCCCATTAATCATATTTCTTGGGTTATAAATATTAGCAGCTCCTGTACTAAAAGTTACGGTATAGCTAACAAGTAGTGATAATAAAACACCACAAGTAACTGAAGCAGTAACGGAAGTTGTGCTAATGGTACCGACATTAAAACTACCGAAATTTACGGTTGGAACTGACGGATTACATGTTGCAAGTAACGCCATAGCATTTCCTGACATAATCATGTTGATTAATAATATTATTATTGATTTCTTGACATTGCTTAAAAAGAATTTGTCATACCGTGGTGGTCAAGCCACGGTATGACAACGGAACGTTTTTAGTCCACACAGGAGTAACAATAAAGTCTTCATTTGCATATTGCTTCGCCTAAATCAATTACAGGGTCATTTAAATCTCTATTAACCGGTACGCTAAAATGACAGCATTTATTATTCTCCGCATTCTCGTCACAAATAGAACCGTTTAATACTTCAAGATCTTTAATATATATCTTACCGTCATAGCCTACAAATATTTCTTCATCTAAACCTTCAATACTCACGTACTATCAAATACTGTCATTTCAATGCTTTTAATTATTTTAATATTAAAGTCTAATAATACCGCTGATTTTGTTCTTGGAACAACTTTCAAAGCAATTTCTTCAAACTCTGTATTAAGAGGTAGATTTTCATCGTCTAGTCTTATTTCGGAAGGAACATACGGTGTTAAGTTAGGTACAAGCATTTTACCTTTATCATCGGTATCACCCGCTATTATTATAAACCCCGACATTCTTTAAACTATTTACTTTAATCAAAGCAAGACCTCCGTTAATCGGTCTTGTCTTATAATAGCTTTTATCAATAGAGAAAATTCCTCCTTTGATATTAAACTGTTTCATTATTTCGGTATCATTTTTCTGCAGATAAACTCCAATATCATTATTTTTACCGTTACGGTTAACTTGTACATTGTAATTTGTAGCTTTAGCTTTGATCAGGTTAGCATTATATCCCCATCCCATATTTGAAGTAATCGGCGAGGAAACACCAAGTTGCTTTGTATGATATTTATTTTGATATAAATCGGTCAATGAAATGCTTTTATTGGAATCTAAATTTAAGTTAAATGGTATATAGGCAAAATTATTTTTACGTTTACTGTTTAAATCGGTACCTATAGTAAAACTTAAGAAACCTTTTTTAGTAATATTTCTTTGATAAGTTGATGATAATATATTTGAGCGTTTACCTTTTTGCATTGTGTTATTTACGACAAAAGACAAAAAATTAACACTTATATTACCAAAATCGGTATTACCGCAACTAGCTGAAATCTGATAATTTAAACTTGAGAAAATTTTATCGGGATCGTTATATACGTCCTGATAATTACTATTATTCCAATCTAAATTACTATTAATATCAAAATATTCCGATTCATAAGTATAGCCGCAATTAATTCTTTGACAGCGACCGAAATTTTTGATATTATTTGCAGCTGAAATGCCTAGAATAAATTTCCGATTTTTAAATTATTACCCCTACTGCTCCATTATTTTTTAAAAATTCAAAATGTCCGCCGCTTGTTAAATAATCATTCATACCAAGCATATAATCAGTATTTAGAACTAAATATTTATAAGCACTGCTATATATAGTAAAATCTTGTCTTTGAAAACCTGCTTCGTAAGAGAAATGTGAAAGCCCGGGACGTAATAAGCTCGGTGATGCGTAATAAGGAATAGTAATTGTCTAAACTTTACCGGTTATATCTTGCGTTTTAACTATTAAATCACCTATACCGGTGATAACCGGAATATTGGTTATATCAAAATCCCCCATATGAGCTTTAGCATTATATATAGGTATACTATTTGAAAATATCTCTATACTGCTTGGAAGTTCTGATTTCCCTCTAAAATCCAGTAACGAATAGGTAACTAAATTCGGTCTAACTGCAAAATTAGTAGTATACTGAATACCGGCAAATCTAGTTGAATTAGACCAAGAAGACACTTTAGTTATGCTATTATCCCCTACCCACCAATTAGTCATCTTATCCACATTCTCATATGTCCAATTTGTGTCTAAACGTGTAAATTTATTTTGGTTTTTTGTGGTATTTGTGATTTTAGAAAAATTTGATTTAACGGCTTCAGTTTGAAATAAGAAACTATAACTATACACCGTGTTCAGTGAAATAATTGAGTTCCTCTACTCCGGCTAAATAATTAATATCATCATTTGGACTAAGAGTCACATCATAGTTTAAATATACCCCACTAATAAGTTTAGTATCGACGTTCTTCATAGGACCACCTGAAGCATCAAATGATTGAGGTTGAATTTTTCTGCTGGAAAAGTAATATTTCAATCTAAATTCTCAAAGTTTAAATCATATTTAGTACCCTCAAGCAAATCTAAATTAATATATGCAGTATCATGATAATTCACTAAACCCTGCTTAAGATAATCTTCTTGAACATCAAAATGTTCTATATCTTCAAGAGGAATTAAATAATGACCTTGAGCGTTTTGCACTATAGTCGGCAATATATCGGTTTCGGTATAATTAACTTCTAATGAAACCATCAATTCACTCTCATCCGCAATTTCATTAGCGCTATTCTCAAATTCTACTGCTAGAGGTAATTGGGGCAATAACCCTAACTCCTGATCCTCATGTACGTTTGTATCCGCTGCGATTCAAGGCGAAATATCACCAAGAAATTCAGAGATAACTCCACCTGCAAAACTCACCGGTATAAAAAAATAATATCTATAAAAACCGATATTATTGTATTTAAAAAGCACATTGCTTTAATTTATTTAGTTTTAAAGATTTTTAACCTGATATTGTTATAGCTATACTATGCTGAACAACAAGATCTACGGTGGAGGTAACACTATTCTCTAACTTCACTCTACGAGGTAATTCTTTTATAAAAATTCTATAGTCTTTTGTTTTAGTAGAATAATTCTGTGTGTTTTTTAAAGCTACCCGTATCAATTGTATTTTACCATCATGTAAGGTAAATGTTATCGGAGTTGCCACTAAATCTTTAGTTTCTTTATATTCTTCTATACCATCTGTATATGTACGCTTTAAACGAATTAATTGAAACTTTTTAGGTGCATAATCATTATTTTGCACCGTCATAGTTGCTATTCTATTACTATATATTGACAGGTACGATAGTGGCACTGGCAAAAGAATTAAAAGTCAAGAATATAGATAGGATAGGTAGAAATCTTAAAAAATATTTATATCAATATGCCACGATTATTGTAATTGTATCATTATAAGTATCGGAAGGAACATTTGCTCCTTGAGGTATTTTGCCGTATATTGTGAGCGTTTGATCTAGTCCTGTTCCCATTCCCCAGTCACTTGATTGATTTTCCCCAATTCTGCGTTCTCCCTGCATGGGAGTAAAGATTATAAGGTAAATAACTATTAGTGTTAACAAGACCAGTCATTTTACGGGTACTAGTTGTAGCAGCAGGTGCAGTACCGGCATTTAATGAAACAGTATAATTAGTACCTAAAGTACACTTTGATTATAATTGTATTTGTTTGCAGAGCATCGACATACGTACCGAAAGCTAAAGGAGTAGCCGAACTATACAAGACGGTAAAACCATCGCACTAACAAGGAAAAAAGCATTAGCGGAGGAGGCAAAACTATTGCCCGTACTTATAGTTAAGATAATAAAACCGATAATATTTCGTAGAATCTTAATTTTCATAATTTATTATAAAAATAATTAATTTCTATTATTAATCTTTTACAAAGTTTAACGATTTTACAAGGCTAGTTTAAGAAATGGTTATATTTAAATATGAATTGATGATATGTGCCCCACAGAATTTGTTTTGGTTTTTCTTTAAATTTTATTTTTTACATTAAAATATAATGAATATAACCCAAATTAGCTATAAATAGATTCTTTATATAGGAAAATTACAAACAGATAAAGAATCTATTATAATTACCAAAAGCGATAGGGAAGTAGCACAAATATTACCTATAGATACTAAAAAAATCTCATTATTCGGTATGCTACAAAACAAAACCGAGATAAAAGCGGATATATTAGAACCCGTAGAAGAAAAGTGGAATGCAGCACAACCTTTAAATGCATCTCGTCTAGTATAATATCCGACAGTTTTTAAAAATCCCCCTGCGAAAGTGTTGGATTTCTATAAATATACTCACATAACCATTGATTATTTTCTCAATATCCAATAAAATCCTTTTTAAAATTTAAATATAAAAAGTATGTATAATACTGATGTTGTAATAATAGGTGCCGGTCCGGTTGGATTATTTGCAGTTTTTCAAGCAGGAATGCTTGGTATGAAGTGTCATGTTATTGATGCACAAGAAGTTATCGGCGGTCAGTGTATTACCCTATATCCTGAAAAGCCTATTTACGATATACCGGCATATCCTAAAATTGCAGCAGAAGAGCTAATAAAACAGTTAGCACTTCAAGCAGCTCCTTTTAACCCTATATATCATTTAAATCAGCAAGCTATAGAGCTAAATAAACAAGATGATTTTTTTGAAATTAAAACCTCAAAAAACACTCTTATTAAAAGCAAAGTTATTATTATTGCAGCAGGAGCAGGTTCATTCGGTCCAAACAAACCGCCCCTTGCGAATATTGAAGATTTTGAAAGCAAGTCAGTTTTTTATTTCATCAATGATAAAAGCAAATTTGCGGGTAAAAATATAGTTATAGCAGGCGGCGGGGATTCGGCTGTTGACTGGGCTATTTCTCTTTCAGATATTGCAAATAAAATATATTTAGTACATAGGCGGGATAAATTTACGGCAGCTCCTGAAAGCGTAAGGCAATTAAGGCATATTGCAGAAACCGATAAAATCGAGTTAATAACCGGTTATCAATTAAATGCTTTAGATGGTAATAATAGTGAACTTCAATCGGTTATAGTTAAAGATTTACAAAATAATACTCGCAAATTGGATGCCAATATATTACTACCTTTTTTTGGGTTAAAACAAGATTTAGGTAGCTTAGCAAATTGGGGTTTAAATGTTAAGCTTCACCATATTGAAGTAGACTCTTCCTATTATCAAACTAATATAGAAGGTATTTACGCCATTGGCGATATTGCTCATTATGTTGGTAAGCTTAAGCTGATTCTTACGGGTTTTGCTGAAGCGGCAAGCAGTCTTCATCATGCTTATAGTAGAGTATTTGACGGCAAGGCTCTACATTTTGAGTATTCTACTACCAAAAATACGGGGAAAAGAAGTAAGAGCGTGACTAAATAAAGAGATCGTCATTGCGAGCAACCGTAGAGAACGTGACAATCTCATGAAACAATAACAAACTCCTGAGATTGCTTCGTCAATTACTTGTAATAGTTGAGATTATATCTTACATTTAGTAAAATAAATTAATTATTAAATGGAGATGAAAAATGAACTTAAATCAAAAAATAATAAAGCCAAAAATAGGGTTACTAGAACTAGCTAAGAGTCTTGGTAGCATATCATCAGCATGTAAAGCGATGGGCTATAGTAGAGATAGTTATTACAGATTTAAAGCACTGTATGAAACTGGTGGCGAAGAGGCATTATATGAAATTAGTCGAAGAAAGCCAATAATAGCGAATAGAGTTGATCCAGCGATAGAGAAAGCAGTAATGGATATGGCAATAGAATATCCAGCATATGGTCAGCTAAGAGTATCAAATGAGCTTAAGAAGAGCGGTATACTTGTATCGCCTGGAGGAGTGCGATCAATTTGGTTACGTAATGATTTAAACAATATCAGTAAAAGGCTTAAAGCATTAGAAGCAAAGATGGCTCAGGATGGTATTGTTCTTACTGAATCTCAATTACAAGTGCTAGAGGAGCGTCGTAATGAAAGAGAAGCTCATGGAGAAACTGAGACGCAGCATCCAGGTTATCTAGGATGTCAGGATACGTATTATGTAGGTAATTTCAAAGGTATAGGTAAGGTTTATTCTCAGGTATTTATTGATAGCTATACTAGGGTAGCTGATGCTAAACTATATACTGATAAAACAGCTTTAACTGCTGCTGATATGCTTAATGACCGCGTGTTACCATGGTACGAGACCCAAGGGATACCAATACTTCGTATTCTTACAGATCGTGGGTCAGAATATAAGGGGAATATAGAGCATCATGCTTTTGAGTTGTTTCTAAGTATCGAAGGTATAGAGCATACTACAACTAAGGCATATTCTCCCCAAACAAATGGTATGTGTGAGCGTTTTAATAAAACCATGAAACAAGAATTCTTTGATACAGCTATGCGGAAAAAGATTTATACAGATCTTGATGATTTACAATTAGATCTTGATATTTGGTTAGAGCATTTCAATAATGAGCGACCACATTCAGGAAAATATTGTTATGGAAAAACTCCTATGCAAACTTTTAAGGATAGTAAAAAATTAGCTGTTGAAAAGAATAATGAAATCTTGTATCTTGAATACGTCTCTGACAGTCAAAATGTAACTGACAATCAGGTGCAAAATTTATAGTGTCTGTAAGATCAAATCTTGACTTCTACAAATTACTTACGTAATTTCCTTGCAATGACGTTAAAACTGAACGGAGACAAAAATAAGAGTGAATAATATAATTGACGGTAAAGCATTAGCCAATGAGATACTAGCAGACTTAAAGCTAGAAATTCAAGAACTTACAAGCCACACCAACGCTTCACCGAAGCTTGCTATAGTCCTAGTAGGCGATAATCCGGCAAGCATTATTTATGTAAGAAACAAAATAAAAAATGCACATAAAATAGGAATTTATACTGTATTAATAAATCTATCTGCTACTATTCATACTAATGATTTAATATCAAAAATCAATGAGTTAAACCTTGATAACGAGATTTCAGGAATTATAGTTCAGCTTCCTTTGCCAAGCTCCATAGATAAAAATAAAATTTTATCGGCAGTATCACCTTCTAAAGATATCGATGGTTTCCACCCTTTAAATGTCGGTTACTTACATAGCGGAATTAGTCAAGGCTTTATTCCCTGCACTGCTCTTGGTTGTCTTGCAGCTATAAAAAAATACGAACCTAATTTAACCGGTAAAAACGTTGTAATTATTGGACGCTCAAATATAGTAGGCAAACCTTTAAGTGCTTTACTGTTAAAAGAAAATTGCAGCGTTACTATTTGTCATTCTAAGACACACAATTTACGCTCTATTACTTCTAAAGCCGATATTGTTGTTGCTGCAATAGGCTCACCTTTAAAATTAACTGCAGAATATTTTAATCCTGAATCTATAGTAATTGATGTAGGCATTAATAGAATTAGCAGCAATAAAATTATCGGTGATGTTGATTTTGAAAATGTTCAGTCTAAAGTACAATATATTACTCCCATCCCAGGCGGCATCGGACCGATGACTATTGCGTTTTTACTTAAAAATACGGTTAAGGCATTTAAGGATTCCTTATATACTCTTGATACGTAAAAAGTAGATAGACGACGCCAATTTTTCAAATTAAACGAGTATCTTATAAACATTTGCAAGTTCTACATAATGTCTTACATTATCTTGCATATATTCTAAATCTTGATCGGTTAAATATCTAACAAATTTTGCAGGGGATCCCATCCATAATTCTTGAGATTTAATTATCTTCTTTGGCAGGATAAGACTGCTTGCAGCAATAAAAGCATATTCTTCTATTACTGCATAATCCATTATCGTAGCACTCATACCGATAAAAGCATTATTATGTATTGTACAGGCATGAATAAGAGAGAGATGACCGATAGTTATATTATCTCCTATTTCTACCGGTCCGTTAAACCTTGAAGCATGAATTACACTACCGTCTTGTACGTTAGTATTATTTCCTATTTTTATCGATTCAACGTCGCCTCTAAGAACCGTATTAAACCAAATGCTTGAATTACTACCTATTTCAACATCTCCTATTAAAGAGCTGCTTTCGGCAATATATGCACTTTTATCGATTCTTGGCGTAACTCCTTTGTAAGGGATAATGAGCATTAATTATAATCTACCCAAGAAATATTACCGTCTTTACGATAATAAACTATATTGATACGATCATTATTTATATTTTTAAATACTACTGCAGGTAAATCTTCTAAATCCATTTGCATTACCGCTTCTTTTACTGATAATTTTAATATTTCTACAGGCTTTTCAGCGATAATTGCCGGATTATCATTATCTTCGGCGTTAGAGGTTTCACTATCAGATTGCGGATTAATAATATATTTGGTACCTGCGTAAGCAATTTCTGATATTTTTACTTTACCCGCATGATGATTTTTGAATTTTGATTTATATTTTCTAAGCTGTTTTTCTAGTTTTGACATAGCTTTATCAAAAGCTACATATATATCGCTACAACTATCATTACTTTTGACTATATTATGTTTACCGGAGCCATATTTTACTATAATATCACATTTAAAGTTAATTCCTTCTTTTGAAAAATGTATATCTATATTTATTATATCGGTAAAATATTTTTTAACGACTTGCGTAGCCCTCTCTTTTGAATATTCTTGTAAATTATTACCGATAGAAATATGTTGACCTGAAACTGAAATAATCATAAATAACCTTTATAATCTGAAATAATTAATATATAGGCGTTACTAAGTAACACCTATACAATTAATTTATATTTAGAGTAATTTCAAGTTTTATTACAAATTAATTTATTTAAACTTTAGCCGTAGAGTTTAGGACGCTTATCCTTATTTTGTTGCGATTTAATTAGTTTTTTAGCAGTCTTTCTTACATAATTAGGCTCAATGCCAATTTCTAAGCAGGTAGCATTAAAATTTTCATTATTTTCAACAAGCCATTTTTTAGCGTTATATTCTGCTTTTGTTGCCTCTTTCTTGGTAGAAGTATTAGTTGCATCTATTATTGCCTGCATAATAATAGCACTTCTAAGAGCAATATCGGGTATAGAATTATAAAGTTTAATACGCTCAAAAGGAGTAGTTAATTTAATGACATATGGTTTAGTCATATAAAACCTCTAATAATTATTAATAAAGTAAGATTTTATTAAAATAAATGTAACTACTAGGTTTTTCTTTTTTAACAAAGGCCTTAAAAAGTATAATAATTTTCAAGGCTTCAACTAGTAGTGACTAATTTGGATTAATAGAGATATCTAGTAATTATAATATTAGGAATAAGCTAGATGTTAGATTCTGTATATTTTTTGATAAAATACGATATTTTACTCTTGCAGAAATAGAAGAATTGTTATATACATTGTTATCTTTTACGTATACTCAAATGATTTCAAGAATTGAATTTTATTTTGAGAGGTGAGCACCCGCAGCCTATACTTAATAGATGAAGATGCAATCCTTGATAAAATGAAAGAGCAATTCTTAAAAGCAGAAGAGTATATAAGGGGGTGTAGCTCAGTTGGTTAGAGCATCTGCCTGTCACGCAGAAGGTCGCGGGTTCGAGTCCCGTCACTCTCGCCAACCCCTTTCAGGTTTCGGGATTTCCTGTCGTTTTCTAAAAAATTCATATGCTCCTTTTATTCGCCTTTTGTTTTAATTGTTATATTAAACTCTTTTAAATTCCGAATTTTAAATATTATAAAAAACTAACTTTGTATATGCCTTAAAGTAACCTCAACTCATTTGTGCGCACTTTTAGTTAAATTTCTATTGTATTCTTAAAACTTCTTATTATGATTCTATCTATAAGCTCATTTTTAACAAAATTTATAGAATTTAATAAGAAAATAATTATGTTTAGATGGTTTCAATCCTCAAATCAAGAATTAATAAGAACTATACAGAAAGAAAATACCGCAGAAGCACAAAAATTAATTGCCGCAATGGATATTACTGAATTAAGTAAAGTTAGGGATATTTATATTAGCATTAGCAGGGCTATTTGCAGCATCCGTACCTATATTTTGAGTTACATTACCGTCACCTATAAAATTCAATGTACCGCCTACACCGCCGGTGCTAAGTACTGCTCCATTTGCTCCTACGCTACCGGTTAGCGTAACCCCATCTGCTAAAGCTAAGATAGAGCCATTCTTATTTAAAGCTACGGAAATACATTAGCTGAGAACGTAATGGGGGTTGCTCCAATATTTACGAGTTTTAAGCTGCTGCCGTTAGTTCCAATCGTACCGTTAACATTACCGCTTTGTATTGTCAGTGTGCCTTGGTTATTTGCAGAGGTCGTAACTGAACTGGTCACACCATTTACTATTAACTCACCATCTGCTCTAAATAATATGTTACCACCCGCTCCTAGGTCTAAAGCTTGGTTAAATGTTACCTGCTATTCATACTAAGTAACTGCGTAAATACCGTATTATCGACTACGACATCACCTGCTCAGTCTACTATGAAATTCTTAAGGCGATGAGTATTCTATAGTATAAGGTCCACCGTTATTTGCTATGGTTAGGTATTTTGTGATTGCTCCTATTCTCACTATTCCATATTCATCATTGCCAGATTTGTTTAAATTATTATTTTAGCAAATTTACATTCCCATTTGCTGCATCTATTGTATATGTCGTATTATCCGCTATTCTAATATCACCCATATCTCCGGCACTTGGATCATTGATTGTTAAATTAGCATTTATTTGTATTTTTGCTTTTATAGCGTTTAATAATGCAACATTGATTGTATTTTCGGTATTTATTATTAAAGTACCGCCGCTAGCATTACTATTATTAAAAGTAATACCTCCTACATCTAATAGACTGTTAACACTTATAGTTCCCGCAGCTAAAACACTATCTGCAAAAACAATACTATTTACCGTAGTATTACCTTGTAAATCAAGAATCTTACCGTTACCTCCATTACACTGAAGTATATTGAAATTATTTATATTTCCGTTAAGTATAGCATTCCCTATAAAATTTCCGTTTACTCCTTTAGCACCGTCTATATTACCCGTAACCGTTATGTCGTCATCTAAATTAAGTACGGGCGTATTACTTTGTAAATTAATATTAGTAGCTTTTAATATTGTAGAATTAAGTGTTGCCGACCCAAGTAAAACATTTACTGCGGCTAATGAGCCTATATTACCTATATCGCATGTTATTATGTTACTACTACCAAGATCATAAGCTAGATTTAGTATCCCTTGACCGTCAACGCCGGTAGTATTATTTATATTACCTGTTAACGTTGTTATATTACCGTCAAAAAGAGTAAGTATAGAGTTATTGTTGTAAGATTTATATTTGCAGCATTAATTGTAATATTACCTGCTCCGGACATATAAATCTGTGCTTCCCCGTTTCCTACATTTATTCCGGCAAGAGAGTTAGTTAGACCTATGTGATTTGATATAGTACCCGTACCTACAAATGTTATTGTACCGTTATTGCCAGCTACCGTATTATCTATCTGAGTTGTAATATTTAAACCGTTATTAATTTGTCAAGTAGAATTCTTACCGGCGAAATCTATATTACTAAATGTTTGATTACCGACTCCGGTAACAATTGACGTAACATTATTATTAATAAATTTAAGAGGAGTGAAATTAGGAGTAAGACCTACTGTTGCACTAAAAGCACCTATTGATACATTTTGACTTACCTCAACCCCACCAAAAGCAGGTAGTGCTATTAATTAATGTATTTATCCCGCCAATAACAGCATTTGTTTTATCTGCCGATATTTTAATTCCAAGCCCTTTGAATAAATATTGCCGTTATTAAATACTCCTCCTACAAGACCGGCACCGGGACTCAAGCTTACGCTACCGAGATTAGGAATTGTTGCTCCTGCAGTATTAGAGCTAGTGAATAATGTTCCGCATAATGATGCCGTTGCTAAAAATTTTCTTAATATTTTTGATTCTTTCATTAATATTAATACATTTAATTAATAATTTGTAGCAACTTTTTTACAATAATAAAATAGAAGCAGATAGAGCTAGATTCAGAAAGCTTTAGACAAGATGAATTGACGACTGAGCCTGCGGAACGTACAAAAAGTACGTGAGCAAAGGCACATGTCAGAAAATTCACTTGTATCAAGCTTTCTGAACGACGCTGTACCAAAAAAATATTGTTACTTGGTAGTGTAGAAATTTAATTATGTATTTAGAATTAAGTTAAAGGAATTTCTCAATGAAAGTTGGAAAGCAGAAAGATAAACTAAGCTGTTTTGTCTTTTATTGTAGGCATGGATTTTACTACCTCAGATACACCGCTTTGAGTAGCTAATAATAGGTGAGCTCAAGATAGTCAGGAATTAAGCCAGAAAAATCGCATTTTGATTGAAAAGTCAAAAAGAATTACTTTACTATAGCTTGCATTAATTTAATATATGATATTTTGACTATTAACAAATCTCTATTTATTTATCGGTGTTCCTACCAAAGCATGCTTAAGTACTTGATCAATATTTGATACAGATATAATTTCTAGGCTTTCTTTTATATTCGGCGGTATATCTTGCAAATCTTTGACATTTTCTTCAGGAATCAACACGGTTTTAATACCTCCCCTACTTGCAGCAAGTAACTTCTCTTTAAGACCACCTATAGGTAAAACATTGCCTCTTAAAGTAATTTCACCGGTCATTGCTACAGTACGATGTACGGGTATTTTAGTCATCAACGAAACAATAGTCGTAAACAAAGCACAGCCAGCAGACGGTCCATCTTTTGGAATAGCTCCGGCCGGTACGTGAATGTGAATATCAAAATCTTTATAATTGTCGTACTTTAATCCAAAATTTGTTGCTCTGCTTCTAAAACAACTATAGGCAGCCATTGCCGATTCTTTCATAACATCACCGAGTTTTCCGGTGGTCTTTATTTCACCTTTCCCTGGAAATGCTAAAGCCTCTATAGTTAAAAGCTCTCCGCCTACTTCAGTGTAAGCAAGTCCCGTAGTACTTCCTATTTGATCTTCTTTCTCGGCAAGCCCGAAATTATATTTCTTAGCTCCTAAAAATTCTTCAAGATGATTACTATCTATGGCGATATGCTTAACACTTTTATCTGCTAAAATCTGCTTTAATGCTTTTCTAGTTAATGCCCCTATTTCACGCTCTAAAGCTCTTACACCTGATTCCTTGGTATAATATCTAATTAAATCCAAAATTGCCGTCTCGGATATAGTAATTTCATCTTTTTTGATTTTATGCATTTTAAATTGTTTTGGAACTAAATAATTTCTGGCAATTTGGAGCTTTGTTTCCTCTACATAACCGGAAATATATATTTTTTCCATTCTATCACTTAAAGCTCTAGGTAAATCATGAGAGTTAGCAGTAGCAATAAATATTACATTTGATAGATCATATTCTACTTCTAGATAATGATCAACAAAGTGACTATTCTGCTCAGGGTCTAATACCTCAAGCAAAGCGGATGCCGGATCACCTCTAAAATCAGAACTCATTTTATCGATTTCATCAAGCAGCATTACAGGATTACTAGTCTTAACTTTCTTAAGTTGACCTAAAATTTTACCGGGCATTGATCCAAGGTAAGTTTTTCTATGCCCTCTGATTTCTGCTTCGTCTCTAACACCGCCGAGCGTAAGTTTAGTATATTTTCTGCCCATTCCTTCGGCAATAGATTTTACAAGTGAAGTTTTACCGACCCCTGGCGGACCTATTAAACATAATATAGGTCCTCTAATTTTACTTGAACGCTGTAATACCGCTAAATATTCTATAATTCGTTCTTTAACTTTTTCGAGTCCAAAATGGTCACGATTTAAAATTTTCTCTGCTTGGTTAATATCTATTTTGCTATTATCATACTTACCCCAAGGCAGGCTAAGCAATGTCTCAAGATAGTTACGCGTTACTCCCGACTCCGCTGACATTTGGTTCATAGTACGGAGTTTCTTAAGTTCAGCCTCAGCTTTTTCTTTTGCTTCTTTTGATAATTTTAAACTTTTAATTTTTTTCTCAATATCGGCAAGTTCTGATTTATCTTCATCAAGCTCTTTTTGAATAGCTTTCATTTGTTCGTGCAGATAATAATCACGCTGCGTTTTTTCGATTTGCTTTCTTACTCTTTGCTGCAATGCCTGCTCGGTTTCTGAATTTACTATATTGGCAGTAAGCGTACTAATAACCGTAGTGATACGCTTAAAAGGACTAGTTTCTTCTAATAAATGCTGCTTTGCCTCAAGTGAAGTTATCAAATGTGAGGCTAATATATTTATAATATCTATGAAATTAGTGCTATTACTTATTTCTTTATTGATAGTTTCAATAATTTCTGCATTAACTTTCTTATCATTAATCGCATATTTACTAAATAGTTGTACTGCATTATCAACGAGTGAACGCATGTTATTAACGTCAAATATTTCTTCATCTGGAATAATTTCGTAATTTGCTTCAAAAGCTTCGTCGCCTTTGATATTGCTTAGCTTTACTCTTGCTACTGCTTCTATTAAGATTTTTGCCGTATTATTAGGTAGCTTCACTATTTGGATAATCTTGGCAAGTATAGCTGTGTTATAAAGTTCGTGTGTACTAGGGTTTTCTTGATCAAATTTTTTCTGTAAAGTTACTAAAATATATTTACTATTATCTTCCTCGGAAATGGTAGTATGAGAGAGTGCTTGCAACGATTTTGGCCTACCCACAAAAATAGGAGCAATTACTCCCGGGAATACTACCATATCTCTCAGTGCCATTAACGGAAGGGATTTTTTATGCATCAATTAAAACCTTTTAAAATTTCTAATTATTAACTATATAATATAGTATCAACCTGATTTCAAGCTACCATTATTAATTATATTTATGAATTTATTACTACAACCTCCTCAAAATGTAGCAGCCGCACATAATAGAATAAAACAATATCTACATTTAACTCCGATCGTTCACTCTGAAAGCTTAAATGAGATGCTCGGTCATGAGATTTTTTTTAAGGTTGAATCATTACAAAAAACCGGTGCATTTAAAGTTAGAGGCGTGTTAAATCATTTATTAGAATTAAAAGAGCAAGGAAAATTACCTGATAAAATAGTCGGTTATAGTACGGGTAACCATGGAATCGGTCTTGCTTATGCGAGTAAATTATTCGGTATTAAAACAAGGATTTATTTACCGTTAAATACTTCAAAAGTAAAACAGCAAGCAGCTCTTTATTACGGCGGTGAAGTTATATATACATATACTCGACAAGAAGCGGAAGAAAAAGCAAAAGAAGATGAAAAGCAAGGATTTTACTATATGCATCCTTCCGATAGTGATTCTACAATAGCAGGAGCAGGCACGTTATGCTATGAAGCATTACAGCAGCTAGGTTTTAGTCCTGATGCTATTTTTGCCTCTTGCGGCGGCGGCGGTTTAATTTCCGGCGCATATCTTGCCAAGGAATTAATATCACCGACAAGCTTGTTAATAGGTTCAGAACCTTTAAATGCCAATGATGCTTATTTATCTGTTAAAGATAATAAAACATATAGATTTAACTATGCTCCGAATACTATTGCGGACGGTCTTAAAACCTTGAGTATATCAGCTCGTACATTTGAATATCTGAAAAAACTTGATGATTTTTATTTAGCAGAAGAATATGAAATATATTACTGGACGGCGTGGCTTACTCATTTACTTAAAGTAATATGCGAGCCGTCAAGTAGTATAAACATGGTTTCAGTGGTAAATTTTTTAAAAACACAATCCAAACCTCAAAAATTACTAGTACTAATCTCAGGCGGTAATATCGATCCTATTCTTTATAATGAATTATGGAAAGAGGCGTATTTAAGCATCTCACCTAAATCTTTATGTTCTGATGTCATTTCTGCGAAAGCAGCAATCTAGTAACCTTTAATGTCATACTGCAACTTGATCGCGGTATCTTAGGACTCAGGTGATACAAGACCCCGTGGTCACGCCACGGGGTGACAATAAAAAATCTAGATTCCCGCTTTCGCGGGAATGACATAGAAGCAATGTAACAACGCCTCCTCACAATGATGAAGTTATATTAAAATTTAACCCTTTCTTCTTACTGCTTCTTGATTTTTAGTAGAAGGATTAGGAGTAATTTGCGGAGCTTTTATATTAGAACTTCTTAGTTTTATTGAATCTTCAAATATGGTTTTATCAAATGCTATTGGATTGATTTTTCTGAGTTCCGCTAAATTAAAATTATTAATTTGTTGCGGTTGAACTATAATAGGCTCACCCGTAACAGGAATTAAATTTTTAAATTCAGGATTAGTTGTAGAAGTCAAGATTTGATCTTACAGACACTATAAATTTTGCACCTGATTGTCAGTTACATTTTGACTGTCAGAGACGTATTCAAGATACAAGATTTCATTATTCTTTTCAACAGCTAATTTTTTACTATCCTTAAAAGTTTGCATAGGAGTTTTTCCATAACAATATTTTCCTGAATGTGGTCGCTCATTATTGAAATGCTCTAACCAAATATCAAGATCTAATTGTAAATCATCAAGATCTGTATAAATCTTTTTCCGCATAGCTGTATCAAAGAATTCTTGTTTCATGGTTTTATTAAAACGCTCGCACATACCATTTGTTTGGGGAGAATATGCCTTAGTTGTAGTATGCTCTATACCTTCGATACTTAGAAACAACTCAAAAGCATGATGCTCTATATTCCCCTTATATTCTGACCCACGATCTGTAAGAATACGAAGTATTGGTATCCCTTGGGTCTCGTACCATGGTAACACGCGGTCATTAAGCATATCAGCAGCAGTTAAAGCTGTTTTATCAGTATATAGTTTAGCATCAGCTACCCTAGTATAGCTATCAATAAATACCTGAGAATAAACCTTACCTATACCTTTGAAATTACCTACATAATACGTATCCTGACATCCTAGATAACCTGGATGCTGCGTCTCAGTTTCTCCATGAGCTTCTCTTTCATTACGACGCTCCTCTAGCACTTGTAATTGAGATTCAGTAAGAACAATACCATCCTGAGCCATCTTTGCTTCTAATGCTTTAAGCCTTTTACTGATATTGTTTAAATCATTACGTAACCAAATTGATCGCACTCCTCCAGGCGATACAAGTATACCGCTCTTCTTAAGCTCATTTGATACTCTTAGCTGACCATATGCTGGATATTCTATTGCCATATCCATTACTGCTTTCTCTATCGCTGGATCAACTCTATTCGCTATTATTGGCTTTCTTCGACTAATTTCATATAATGCCTCTTCGCCACCAGTTTCATACAGTGCTTTAAATCTGTAATAACTATCTCTACTATAGCCCATCGCTTTACATGCTGATGATATGCTACCAAGACTCTTAGCTAGTTCTAGTAACCCTATTTTTGGCTTTATTATTTTTTGATTTAAGTTCATTTTTCATCTCCATTTAATAATTAATTTATTTTACTAAATATAAGATATAATCTCAACTATTACATATTAATGCTTCTTTAGTTGCTCTTATAGGATTGGCAAAGATTGCTTCTTCATCTTCTATACCCATCAATGATAATTCATCAAAAGGTCCTCCTGTATTTAGAGGAAGTACAAAACCCTTAAGTGCTGCTTCAGCCCTTGCGACATCAAACTTTAGCTTATCTGCTACACTAGGTATTAGTTTTATATCTTGTCCTAAATTGATATGCAAGTTATCTACTAATTTTTGTATATCTTTATTTTCTACAACTTCACTAATAATTTTACTTGCAAGTACTTCAAGCGTACTAGTGATATATTCTTCAGATTGTAAATATTGTTGAATAGGATCGGGAGTAACAATATTTTTATTCAAAGTATCTAATCTCCTATCTACGTTTTTTATATCAACTATTTTATCTTTTACTGCAGCCAATATCTCAGTCACTTCATCGTTTTTTTTAATAGTATCATCTATATTAGTTATAATCTCTGCCATATAATACTCATTATTAAGTTATTTGATATAATGAACTAAATTATCAAACTTTTTAAAAATTCGCAACTATATTATCATATAAATCACTACTTACTATGCCCTGACTGTTGCCCACTCTCTCTACTTTTATTAAGGTTTTCAACATGAGATATAGGGGTTGATATAGAAGACTTATAGCCTTGGGGTATTGTTTTATTTTGCTTTACAATATTTGGTGCTTGTTTTTCTCTTTGTAGTTCTTCCGACAAATTTTTCGTTTCTATATGTAAACTATTACTTTTTTCAAAGTTAGCAAATGCTTTATCTATATTTTTTTGAGCATAATCCGTACCGGTAAAAACTGCTACTATTCTTTGCCATAGCTTAAGGTTTGGTTACTCTTTGTAATTCTAATGCTATACTTTCTCCCCCCATCCGTGTGTTCCTTAAATATCCAGGATTTAACTCTGCTAATACTCTTTTAGTACCGTTAACAAGTGCAGAATTGCTGCTCTCAAGTAATGGGGCAAAATTCTTGATAATTTCTTTACCTTGCTCTATCATTTTTTCAGACGGTAGTTTACTTATCGCTGGTAATAAAGTTTTAATTATATTAGGCTCATTTACTCCTAACTCATTAATAGACGATAAAGCTTTTGCTTCTTTTTCATTTGTTTGAAAAGTAATTTTTAAAAATTCAGCTATCTTTAATGCTGCTTGTGTTAATGCTTCTACTTGTTTTGGATCATTAATTTGCTCTTGTTTATCAAGTTTAGGGGTAGTATTTTTAGTAAGAAATTTTCTGTAGTTACCTAATGTTGTTGCTGAAACATTTTCTTTAAGGTTATCTAATGTTTTATCTATTAATTTCTCTCTATATTGTTCTTTAGATATTTTTTGGTTAGCTAATTCTAACATCGCTTTTTCTAATGGTTTTTTAATATCCATCACTTCATCTTCGCTTAAGCCATTACGTTTTTCGTCGTTCATCTGCTCTACTTGAGACTCACTTAAATCTATGGCAAACCAATTTAAAATTTATGAATGAAAATTAATTAAAACTTATAAAAAGAATTGTATTTTTTTATAGAAGAGGTCCTGATCGTAATTTCATCAGGGATTTCAGTTATGAACCTTGAAGGGTAAGAACGGACTATTTCATAAAATATTTTTCTGCTTTCAGCATGAGTAATGTAGAGGTCTTTTTTGGCTCTCGTAATACCGACATAAGCAATGCGGCGTTCTTCTTCTAAGCCTTTTTCGCCATCTTCGTCTAGAGATCTTTGAGACGGAAATACCCCCTCTTCCCAGCCCGGTAAAAATACCACGTCAAACTCAAGCCCTTTAGCTGCGTGCAGGGTCATTATAGTAACCGAGCCACCGTAATTGGTTTCAAGCACTTCATTTTCCATAACTAAGCTTGAATGTTCGATAAAATCATGAACATCGTTAAATTCAGCAATAGCTCTAAGCATTTCGTTAATATTTTCGATTCTACCGAATGCTTCTTCGGTTTTTTCTTCTTGAAGCATTTCAAGATAACCGGAATCATCAAGTATTGCTTTAACTACGTTTATTGGAGCATCTATACTAAATCTCTCGTACCAATTATCGATTTTAGTAACCAAATCTTTTAGAGTTTCATATGATTTTGCTTTAATCTCATCTATTTCTAGCATTTCTTTAATGGCTGCGAAATTAGAAATATTTCGCTCAAGTGCATAACCTCTAATTTTATTTAAGCTAGCTGCACCTATTGCCCTTTTCGGCACATTTATAATACGCTCAAGTGCTAAATTGTCATTTTGATTCAAAGATATACGGATATAAGCAAGCACATCTCTTATTTCCATACGTTCATAGAACCGCAAACCGCCTATAATTTTATAAGGCATAGCACTATTTATAAACGCTTCCTCAAAACTTCTTGTTTGAAATCCGGCTCGTACTAATATTGCAATATTGCCGGCATTATAACGGTTTTCTCGCACTAACTTATCTATTTCACCGGCTATATATCTTGCTTCTTCTTTATCACTCCAACAAGAGATAATTTTTATCTTTTCACCGTTTTCCCTATCCGTCCATAACGTTTTACCGTGACGGTTTTTATTATTATTGATAACATTGGAAGCAGCAGCAAGTATTGGCAAAGTTGATCTATAATTCTGCTCTAATTTAATAATTGTTGCACCTGCAAAATCTTTTTCAAAACGTAATATATTCCCGACTTCTGCTCCTCGCCAACCATAAATAGATTGATCATCATCCCCTACACAGCAAATATTTTTATATAAACTTGCGAGCATTCTTGCCCATAAATACTGGACAACGTTAGTGTCTTGATATTCATCAATTAAAATATATCGATATTTTTCTTGGTAATATCTTAGTATTTCAGAGTTTTTAATAAAAAGCTCATTATTATAAAGTAGCAAATCTCCAAAATCTAAAACATTAGAAATAAGTAAATTTTTCTGATATTCTTCGTATACAAGTTTTGCAATCCTCTGCAACGGTAAATTAGTATCTGATACTGATAGTTTAGTTGGTAATAATCCTTGATCTTTCCATCTAGAAATTATGATATGTATTAATTTAGGAGCATATTTTTTAGTATCAATATCTTTTAGCTTTACTATATCTTTCACTAGTTTTAATTGATCATCATGACTAATAATAGTAAATCTATTATTTAAACCAAGATTTAAATGCTCAATCTGGTCACGTAATATCCTAGCTGCCATTGAGTGGAAAGTGCCTATATTAAGACCATAGCAATTAATTAGACTATTAACTCTTTCAGCCATTTCTTTAGCAGCTTTATTAGTAAAAGTAACGGCTAGAATATTTTGAGGTGAGGCCAAATTTTGGTGAATAATATTAGCTATTCTTGAGGTAAGTACCTTTGTTTTACCTGTCCCTGCACCTGCAAGCAATAAAAGCGGTCCTTCAGTGTGAAGAACTGCTTTTTGCTGCTCTGGATTTAATGTATGTATGAAATCTTGATTTTGCATTTATTTTAAGGATGTTGTGCTATGGCTCTACTATGTCATTCCCGCTTTTGCGGGAATGACATTAAAGCATTAAAATATCACCTTATTCTTCTTAGATTTTTAATAATATACGAAATAGTAATTATCGGACTACAAATAATTATTTTAAATAACCTAAAATAAGAGCTTAAATTTCTATCTTCAATAAACCAATTATATAAATCATTTATAGGTTTAATCTCAGCAGGAATAATATATTGATCTTTAAATAATGCTTTTAAAACTCTTTTTGCCTGTTTTGCTTCTACTTTACGCTCTATTGTTAAGCTTTGATCATGTACTCGGTAGAAATATAAAGATTCCGGTATATGAGCAAATTTCGTAACAAGCCCAAACCTTAGCCAATATTCATAATCATCCACTAACTGCATATTTTCATTATATCCACCTACTTGCCTTGCTAAATCGGCTCTATATAAGAAACATGCACCGACGCAATTTCTAATCGGTAAAAATTCAGGAGGTTCTTGATAAAGTCTTATTCCTACTTTACCGTGGTCATCGATCAAAGTATAATCAGTATATACAAGCCCTATCTCAGGTGAATTATCAAGTATCTTAACCATTTTTTCTAAAGCATTTTCATGGAAAAGATTATCATCTGAAGTCCAAGTAAAATACTCCCCCTTGGCCTCTTTAAAAGCAATATTAAGACTTGCCGGTAATCTTTTATTGGTCTCATTTACTATTACCTTAATACGTGAATCCTGCTCTGCATATGTCCTAGCTACTATAACGCTATTATCTTTTGAGCAATCATCAATAATAATAAGCTCAAAGTCTTTAAAGCTTTGATTAAGGCAACTCTCAATAGCACAAGGTAATAGCGTCTTTCTATTATAAACCGGTAAAACTATTGAGATTTTTGGAAGATTACTATGCATGTCCTCCTAACATATCAAGAGTATTTAAACTATTAATTATATTTTCTATTAGTTCTGATTCTTCAGCTTTACATCCATCTTCAAGGATTAATAATATATTGCTTAAAGCATTATTAAGCATTTTGGGTATTATAGTATTTTGCTCTTCAAACCTTTTAATTAGTTGCATCAAAGGATCAACATATTCAATTGTTAACGATTCTTTATATTGAGCTAATAGCTCGGCAAGACAATCAGATACTGCCCATAACAAAAGATCAGCTCCTTCATTATCTATTAAATCAAATACTTCATAAATTTTTTCAATTTGTACTTCAATATTATCTACAAGCACTAGCATAATTTTTACTATTTAGATTATTATATTTTCTATGTCATTCCCGCTTTCGCGGGAATCCAGAAAAAATAATCTTAATACTGCTACAAAGAATTATATTCTTTACTAGATTCCTGCTCTCGCAGGAATGACATAAAAGGAACCATGCGGGCATGCTTAATTCTGTAAATTTATATATTTAGATATTCAAATATCCCTTCAAATGAGCCTTCAACTCCAAAACCTGAAGCTTTACGTCCTGCAAAAGGTGCTTTTGCATTTGCAGGTAACGGGTCGTTAATCGATACCATACCAAAATCAAGCTTAGACGCTATCATTTGTGCCACGGATATATTATTTGAATATACATATCCTTGCAAGCCGTATTCGGTATTATTTGCATGTTCTATTACTTCATCCAAATCTTTAAATTTATAACAAGCAACTACCGGACCGAATATTTCTATTCTAAAGATATCCATATTATCCAAACAGTCAATAATAATAGTAGGCTCAATAAAATTATCAACAGTTTTACCGCCGCAAATTAATGTAGCTCCTTTACTTTGTGCATCAGCGAGTAACTTTTGTATTTTTTCTATGGCAGCAGAATTAATTAACGGACCTACATCCGATTCCTTATCAAATCCGTCACCAGCTTTAAGCTTAGTAAATTTAGCCTTTAGAATTTCTATAAATTTTTCATATATAGATTCTTCTATAAATATTCTGTTAGGTGAAGTACAAGACTGTCCACTATTTCTAGTTTTAGCGATTACTAAATCACTTACTACTTTCTCTAAATTATTATCTGCCGTTATAATGAAAGGAGCATTGCTGCCAAGTTCCAAAGATAAACGTTTTAGAGTATTTGCGGCATTTTGATATAGAATTTTACCGACATTTGTAGCGCCGGTAAATGATAATTTCCGAAGCCTAAAATCTTCACAAAAAGCCTTACCTATAATATCTGAACTACCTGTAATTACATTAAATACTCCGGCAGGCAAACCGGCATCGCTTGCAAATTTCGCAAGTACTAAAGCTGATAGAGGCGTAAGACTTGACGGTTTTAATATAACGCTGCAACCCGCAGCTATTGCAGCAGGTATTACCTTGCAAGCAATCATTGCATTTGGAAAATTCCAAGGAGTTATAGCAGCAGACGGTCCTACAGGCTCATATTGCGTAACAATTTTATGAGTGTTACTATTACCGGGTTTGATAGTCGAATGAATATTATGTATAGCATATGTATACCAATCAATAAAAGAGGCTCCATATAAAATTTCTTTTTTTGATTCAGCAAGTACTTTACCCTGCTCTAGGGTTAATATATGACTTAACTCCTCAATATTTTCGATTACTAAATTATACCATCTTCTAAGAATCGCTATTCTCGCTTCAAATGAACTTTGTGACCATAAAGAAAAATTAGTCACCGTATTATTAATCGCTGAATTAATCTCAGATAATCCTAAATTCGGAACTGTAGCAATTTCTTTTAAGGTCGCAGGATTAATAACGGATATTTGCTTCCCGAACTCTATAAATTCACCGTTTATATAATTCTTTCCCGTAATGTTTTTAAGTAAGTTCATATATTTTTACCTGCGTGGATACTAAAATCGTCATTGCGAGCGAACATTGGCGTTGTTGCATGGCTCGAGAAAAGTGTTATAAACTTATCTTAAAATTATACGGCAATACTAGCAAGAAAAATATTTATAATGAATTATTTATACCAAAATCTTCACCACCCATTTGACTTTCTAATACATCATAAGAAATATTTGCCAAATTAGCATGTTTTATAATATTAATGATATCATCATTAATGATATCTTCAGGAGCTATTGCGTTTAATATAAGATTCAATATTTCTTGAGGAAATTTATATCCAATGTCAGATAATATAGCAGAGTTTTCAGTTATATTATAATAAAGTCATACACCTATCTTGTTTAAGTCTTCTAGAATATTTTCTCACAATAAATTTGATACTTTATCTACCTTTATAGCCTCAGCTATTTTAACCCATAACTCAGAGGGACTTATTTCTTCTTTGCCAAAAGCTATTAAATTCTTGAATGGCTCTAAATAATTACCTTTAACTCCTTTAATATTTCCCCATGCATACTCAATAACCTCAGATGAAATATCAGAGTAATATTTTTTCTTAGGATTTATTAATTGTGACTCTAAAGAGATCACAGCTGAGAGAAATACTTTTTCTAAGTTATTAAATAACCGCCTTTATTAAGATTTATACTTGCTAACAGCCAACCATTTGAGTCATCTCCATTAAAAATCCAATTCTGATGTAACATATTGAGTCCAAAGTCAAATTTTTAAATATATTAGTAGTCGTAGGCTTATCGGTAGCTAACCTAATATCAGGAGCCTTTATCACTTGATCATATCTAACTCTGGTTATTTCTAGCTCTGTAAATTTTACACTTTGGCTATTTGGATAAAAATGATTTAAGTAAGATTTTATTGCAGAATATATTAAAAATTTTTGTGAAAATGCGGCTTCTGCTAGCTCTATTTCTAAATTAGTATTTTTCAATGCTTCTAAATTTTGTATGTTAAAACTACCTCATCCAACTAAAAATTTCATAAGTACTGGATATGTATCAATATTTTGTTTTTGTGGTGGTATATTTGTTCCAAGTCATTATATATTTGTACCTAATTAAATTAATACACAATGACTATAATAAGTGTCTTACTAAATGCAACAATTTTTTATTAACTTATATGTTAATTTACAGCTAAAAAATCTAAATTATTTATTTAGAAATTTTTCAGCCTCAAGAGCCGCCATACAGCCTGTTCCCGCAGCAGTTACTGCTTGTCTATAAATTTTATCCTGAACGTCACCAGCAGCAAAAACACCTTCTACACTAGTTCTAGTAGTGCCTGACTTCGTGATGATATAATTATCGTCATCCATTACAATTTGTCCGGTAAATAGCCCCGTATTCGGTGCATGCCCAATAGCTATAAATACACCGCTACAATTCAATAAACTAATCTCTTTGGTGTGAACATTTTGAATTTTAACTCCAGTAACGGATTTTGGTTTATTGCTACCTACAATCTCATCTACTACATGATCCCAAATTACTGATATTTTAGAATTTTTAAATAATCGATCCTGTAATATTTTCTCAGCTCTAAAACTATCTCTTCTATGCACTATAGTGACTTTGTTAGCATGATTGGTTAAGTATAAAGCTTCTTCTACTGCACTATTTCCTCCCCCTACTACAACTATTTCTTGATTCTTAAAAAAGAAACCATCGCAAGTAGCACATGCCGAAACACCAAAACCACGAAATTTCTGCTCTGAAGCTATACCAAGCCATTTTGCTTCCGCACCGGTACAAATGATTATGCTCTCCGCGTCATATTCATTTCCTGCTCCTGTAAATACTTTAAAAGGTCTTTTTGATAAATCCACCTTTTCTACGTAATCACTAACAATTTCCGTACCGACATTTTTAGCCTGCATAGACATCTGCTCCATAAGCCAAGGTCCTTGCACCGTTTCCGCAAATCCTGGATAGTTCTCAACACCGGTGGTAATTGTAAGCTGCCCGCCTGGCTGCATACCATTTATTAATATTGGTTTTAAAGCAGCTCTAGCTGTATAAATAGCGGCACTTAAGCCCGCAGGTCCTGAACCTATTATTAGTACTTTAGTAGTAATTTTCATAATTATTATTTATTAATTTAAATGATGCCTATGTCATTCATGCGAAAGCAGGAACCCAGAAAAACATATAAAAAACAGTTTTTTTATATGTTTATTGTATGAAATATGTAATTTTTGTACTAAGATTAAGGTTATTTTTCTGGATTCCCGCTTCCGCGGGAATGACATCCTGAACGTTCGTACAATACAAGGTCATACAATCTAAGACTTCTTTTCTAACCAAGATTTGACATAGTTAATTTCTTCATGGTTCATTAGAGAAGGAGCATGACCGGCATATTTTATTTCATAAAGATCAAAAATTTTTGTTTCTTTCATCTTTTTAAGAGTAGATTTTGTTAAAATTTGAGATTTCATCCCATGAATTACTAATATTCTACATGTTATTTTATTCCATACAGACCATAGTTTAATATCTTCCTGGTTACTAGCATTTTTCATTCCTTTTGTTATAGCAGGATCATAATTCATTTTATATTTTCCGCCGAATGTAGAAATTACACTATATTTTGTTAAATAATCCCAATCTTCTTCATCTTTAATACCGCTTTGTGCATAAATAAGTTTTAAATGTTCTTTTGCACTAGCCAAATCATCTAAGAGTATCGTTTTTTTAGCATAACCTCCAATTTTAATTAAAGGAGCAGCATCAATAAACGCCCCTATATCATTTAATATTAAGGCTTTAAAAATATTTTTATATTTACTGGCAAGTACCATACCTATAATACCGCCCATTGAAGTACCAAGCCAAATAGGATTTTTGATATTTAGCCTTTTTAAAAAAAATAACGTATCTTTAATATAAGTCGTATAGTTATAATGATTAGCTTTTTTAAAATTTTCGCTATCACTGCGACCGGGATAATTTATTGCAATTACTCTATAATTTTTACTCAACTCTTTAGCTATTTTATCAAAATCATGAGCATTTCTAGTTAAACCGTGAGCACATACTATTATATTTTTATTTTTAGGATCACCGAATTCCAAATAAGAAATTTTATGTTTCGGTATATATTGAAGAGGTAATAAATTAATATAGGGACCAATTTTTATTGAATTAATTTTCATATGAACCTATTAATACCAATTTAGAATAAATTGTAAAAAAATCATTGTCATCAATTGTCATCATGTTATTAATTTAAGTCACTTAAAAATATACTGACCATGGTCGGCATATATATAACTGCAAAAAGCAAAGATAAAAACACAGTAGCTGCAACTTTTTCAGGGTAAAATTTCTGTAAATTCGCTATAACTATAGTATTTGCTGCGAGTGGTGCCGTAGAAAGTAGTTTTAGGGCATTATAGTAATCATTGTTATACCATTTTGTTACAAAATGATCAAACATGATAAATAACCCTACTCCCAAAGGATAGAATAGAAATTTAGCAGTAAAAGTAGCAAGAGTAAATTTGATATTGACTTCAAATTTTTGTAGAGACGAAAGAGCAAGACCCACCATCACCATACCGAGTATCGAAAAAGAGCCTTTCATATTATATATAAAATCATCTAAAAAATCCGGTAAAGTAAAACCGCAAAAACTAAATAAACATCCCAAGAAAAAAGCGTTTAAAATCGGTAATTTTACTACTTTTAATATACTATCGGTGGTATTAGCAAAGCTCCTCATACAAATATAAAAGCCGACGGAACATTCATAAATATTCACTCCTATAACAGCCATCATGTAAATACTTAATGTATAATCATCAAAAAGTGCTGCAGCTATAGGCAACATAAAATACCCGCCATTTGCCGTACCTGCAGACAAAGCTATAATATTACGTGTATGATCCTGCCAAAATTTACCAAAAAAATAATAAGAAAAGAGCGATAAGAGTGTTGCAATTACAAATGTTACAACCGTAACGCTTAATGCCGCAAGTGTTAAGGTTGTACTAGCAGGTATCGTAAAAAATACTATAGGCGATATAAAATAGAATAGTAACGAAGAGATACTATCTCTTTCAACATTTGAATATTTACCTGCTAAAAATCCTATTACTACACTTAATAATACCGAAACGGTTTTAAAAAAAACTATACTAAAGATTATCATGTAATGAGCTAAAGATATAATTACTTATAATATATGAGGTTTTATTTTTTTTCACTAAATTTTGTAAAGATTTTTACTTCATCAGACCAAAATAAATTTTTAATTAAAACTTTAAAAACTTTATGTGATTTAAGGTATCTAATTTAATATGAAATTTTCATATTTATTGGTATTGCTCGCGTGGATTCATATGTTATTCCCGCGGAGGCATTGTTGCGTGGATACCTATGTCATTCCTGCGAAAGCAGGAATGACATAAGGAATAACACACGAAGCTACTTCGGAAATTATAGGCATATGTAAATTATATTTTTTTATCAAATCCAAAACTAATTTTAATGCTTCTCTTCCCTCTACTAGCTCTTTATATTCCTGTAAAAATTTCTTTTTATCGCTACTAATTCCAAGTTCATAACCAAATTTTGTATTACGTGAACCTAACGAATAACAAGTAAGCACTAAATCGCCTACTACGCCCTCTAGTAAAATATCAGAATTTTTTTGCATACCACCTAACGCTTTCGACAAAATAGCAATTTCTTTTAAGGCAGCTACTATAAGCGTTGCTCTTGCATTTTCGCCCTGCTTTCTTGCTAAATCAATCCCGCTTTTAATAGCAAAAATATTTTTTAAAGCTCCTGCTACCTGTAATGTTACAATATCGCTTGACACATTAGTAGTAAAAATTTTTGAACTTAGGTTATAAGCGATTTTATTTGCTATATCTATATCTAAACTTGCAATACTTGCCGAAGCAGGTAAATTTTTAGCAAGTTCTTTTGCTAGATTCGGACCTACAAAAAACGCTGTAGGGCTATGCGGTAATAGAGTTTTGAACCTATCTGAAAATAATGCGGTAGGATTACGGGCAAAGCCTTTTGTTGCAATTAGAAGAGTATTGTCTTTAGAAATGCTGTGAGTTTTTAATAATTTTATTGAGTCATCAAAAGCGTAAGACGGCACTGCAATAATAATTAATTCAAAATCCTTAATTATATCTAAGTTTGTAGTAGCCCGTAAATGAGCAGGTAATTTAATATCCCCTAAATATTTTACATTAGTTTTGTTATGTAAAATTTCCTTTGCTATTGCCTATCACGTAAAAATAAAGTAACGTTATTACAGTTTTGTGCTGCTAAAGAAGCAAGGCTAGTACCGAAACTCCCTCCCCCATAAACCGCAATATTTTTAAATTTGTTCATGTGCTTATTTTTTCTTTGTCACTTGCAGGTTTGTAGGTATCGTTGCTTGGCTTGTTTATGTCATTCTCACGAAGGCGGGAATCCAGTAAAACCATATAAAAACTTGTTTTTATATGATTTTTTTTATCAAATATGTAACTTCTGTATCAATATTGAAGTTGTGTTTCTGAATTCCCGCTTCTGTGGGAATGACATTGAGCGAATTTCTCGAGCCATAAAACAATACCTACTCACAATAACAATTTCACTACTCCACAGCTTTCTCAAGATTTACTATTATAACGGGTGACTTATTAATTTCTTGTTTTAAGGTTTTACGGATTGTTCCTTTTATTGCCTCGATTACTTGTTCATCCGACAATGCTTTTTTAGCCTGTTTATTTTGAATGGTCACAAGTTCTTTAATGTCGTTTTTAATGAGGTTAACTAATGCCATATCCTCTTTCGGATCAAGCAGCCCGGGCATAGACAGCATTGGGTTTGCAGCAAGCAGTCCTTTTTTATTAATGACTACTGATGCTACCACGATACCCGACTCACGCATACGTCTTCTAGCTTTGAAAATCGGAGATTCAACGGGCAGCAAATAATTACCGTCAACAGCTAAATAACCGTTTTCAACCTTTGAAATTACTTTTGCATTATTAGGTTCAAGCAGTACTACACTACCATTTTCAACCTCTACTACCTGTTTTATGCCGTTTTTCTTAGCAAGCTTAACATGTTCATGAATATGTACAGGCTCGCCGTGAACAGGTATACAAATATTCGGTCTAATTAGAGAATACATTTTTTGTAGCTCGTCAATCGATGGATGTCCTGAAACATGTACAAAATGGTCTCGCTCGGTAATAACTTCTACACCGGCTTTAACAAATATATTAAATAGCCTGAATATTTTCTTTTCATTACCCGGAATAATTTTTGAAGAAAAAATCATTGTATCCTTAGGCACAAGCTTTATAGACGGATGAGAATTACTAGCCAGTTTTGCGGTAGCAGCCATAGGCTCACCTTGACAACCGGTAGCAATTACTAATAATTCTTCTCTTCTAAATCTGCTAACATCACGTTCACTAATTAGAGGAGCAATATCTTTCAAATAGCCGCTTTCCTGCGCAGCAAGCATCATACGGTGCAAACTTCTACCGGTTAAGACTACTTTTCTACCCGCAAGCCCTGCAGCATGAATTATTGTATCAAGCCGTGCTAAATTAGAGGCAAAGGTTGAAACTACTACCATTTGAGGACAACCGGCTATAATATCTACTAAACTTTTTCTAACATCCCCCTCAGAACCTGAGCTGCCTTTATTAAATACGTTAGTTGAATCACAAACAAGTGCAAGAACCCCTTCATCTCCGTAAGATTTTAAAAGCTCCTCATCGGCTTTTTTCCCAAGTATCGGATCGTTATCAAATTTCCAATCCCCCGTATGTAAAATATTACCTGCATCCGTACGGATCATAATTGCTTGCATTTCAGGAGCCGAGTGAGTCAGTGGCACCATCTCTAAGGAAAAAGGATCTAGATTTATTTTACTACCGGGTTTTACTTCATGAATTTTTATATTTTTAGCAAAATCATATTCATTTAAACGAATTTTTAGAAAGTTTGCTGTAAAAGTAGTAATATAAATAGGACATTTAAGTCTATTCCATAAATATTGGACTCCACCTAAATGATCCTCGTGAGCATGAGTTAAAATCAGACCTACTATATCTTTTTTATATTTCTCGATAAAGCTGCTATCAGCAATTATCATATCAACACCGGGTAAATAATCATCGGCAAAACCGCTACCACAATCAATCATTAACCATTGACCTTGATAATGGTAAAGATTAAGATTCATACCTATTTCATTAGATCCCCCTAGCGGTACAAATAGCAGATCATTTTTATGATTTTTGATGTTGAATGATGACATAATTTAACTTAATATTTATTTTATTATTTTATTCTTATAACTTATTATTAGTTAAGCGTCTATATATTAAAAAAGAAATTCATATAATGAATATAAATAAAATAGCATTGATTTATAACCACAATTCCAAACATTTAGCTATTATAGAGGAAATAAAAAAACTCTATAATTATTGTAAAATAGAGGAAGCGGAGGTCATTATCGTAATAGGCGGGGATGGAGAATTACTACATAATATTCACCGCTATATGCATCTTAATATACCTTTTTACGGAGTTAATTTAGGAAACCTCGGCTTTTTAATGAATCCTTTAGATACCAAAAAATTATTACAAAATATACACGAAAGTACGGTTTCTATCCTAAATCCTCTTCTTATGCAAGTCGAAGATACGAGCGGTCAAATATATACGGCACTTGCTATTAACGAAGTATCGATATTTCGTAAAACTAATCAAGCTGCTAAATTTAGAATAGAAGTAAACGGGATAGAGAGAATGAGCGAATTAGTAGCAGACGGAGCTTTAGTTGCAACACCTGCCGGAAGTAGTGCTTATAATTTATCTGCCAGCGGTCCTATTTTACCGCTTGAGTCAAACATGTTATGCCTAACCCCTATCTGCTCGTTTAGACCGCGTAGATGGCACGGTGCTTTACTGCTTTCATCTGCTACGATTAAATTTGAAATACTTAATACAAATAAACGACCGGTAAATGCTACTGCCGACTTTCAGGAGTTTAATAATATCACAAATGTTACCGTTAAATCTACTAAGGATAAGCCTGTTAAACTGCTCTTTAATAAAAACCATACGCTGGAAGATAGAATTATTAAAGAGCAATTCGGTGGGTAATTATTAAAAAATATTAATAATTTTTTGATTAAGAATTAAACTAATGTATGATGCATTGTTAAAAATAACTAGGCATCATATATGAAATCAAAAAAGTCTTCTATTAACTTTTCTGAAAATAACCATATTTTATGGTTACCACGTGAAGCTCCAATATTACCTTAAATACAGCTATAGAATTGTACTCAGCAATAGTTAAGGATTTTGATATAAAAAATAATTATTTAAGAACTATTGAAGAAATAAAAAATTCAAAATTAGCTTCAGAATTTGCTAATTTAGCAATTAAGAAGATAAAAGAGGTAAAAACCCCAAAAAAGCTATTGGAATGTGTATTAAAAAATACAGTTACGAAGAACTTAAAAATCATGAGTTATTTAAAGATTATGAGATTAGTGAATATAATGCTTTAATTAATAAAAATTCTAAAGTAGAAATATTTTTTGAATACAAACCTAGCTCCAATTCTTCTAACCCTATCACTAAGATTATCAATAAATTTATCGCTAAGGAAAATATTTTTCGTTTAGCCGTAGTAGAAAAGAATATTGCATTAATGGAAGAAGTAGCTAAAGATATACTTAAATCAGCACCTATAGTTTTAAATTTACTTAAAACTCAAGGAGAATGGTATCAAAAATATCTAAATTTTATTGCAGAAATTTTATTATTTGTAAAACCTGAATTTCAACCTGATATTATTAAACCATTAGCAAATATAAAAGATTTTGCTATTCTAGGCTCTTTTTCTGAAATATTGCTTGCTACCAAAAAATATGATGAAATAATAACATTACTTGCACCACGACCAGCGAATCTAGTAAACAATGAGCAAAAACAGGAAAGTAAATTCATCTATTTTTGCCGTTATAATCTATCAGTAGCCTATAATAATACAGGAAAATTATCATTAGACGAAGAACAATTATTACGCATTTTAAAGGATCGACCAAACGATAGCGCTTCATCAAGCTATAGCTTATTTAATATTTATTTACTTAACGAAAGGGCAACAGCAACAAAAAATTTAATCAAAAATGCTCCTACAGATATCAAAATTTTGACAGCAATGAGTTTTAATTTAGCTGAAATTGCTGAAGCTAAATTAAATCTAATTAACCAAGACAATTTATCTAAAGATAGTCAAGAACAGTTTCGATGTTTTCAATGTATTGCCAAATACAATCAATATTCTGCTGCTGAGAAAATTGTACATGAAGAAAACCTAAAGGATGAGTGAATCGAAATTAGCAACTCTATTAGTGGTGTTATATTACTATCTACAACAGCCTTATATACCAAATAATATGAATTAGCTAAACAATTTATACAAAAAATACCTAAAAATAAAATAACTCCATATCTCAGTAATATCTTCCAGGCAATAGAATTTTTATTCAATCCTGAAGAATATATTAACCAAATTCATATCGAAGCTCTTGTTAGCAACCTTAATTTTGCACAAGCACAAGCTATAGAAAAAATTAATAAGATTATCACTTGTTTAATCGCAATTAAGAAATACAACTTAGCGTTAAAGAAAGTTGAGGAAATTTTACAATATGATAATAAAAATCAGGAAGCCATTGAGATTAGATACGAATCAATGTGATAAATTTATAAATGCCTTAAAGAAAGATATAATATATAGACAACAGGGGGATAACGGCGTTAAATTTATCGGTAAAAAAGTAGTTGACATTAAAATTGATAGTGACCAGCGTTTATTCACAAATATATTACATTCAAACGAACAAGGTGAATTACTGATACATTTTGATCATCAAGGAAATCATAATGATGTAATAAAATTCGCCGGCGAACATCATCTAGAATTTCATCAAGATTCACTATAACTTTAATAAAATTATTAATTTTTACTCAAAAGGTTGGCGTAGGTTAATAGCGGCAGATACGGTACCATCGTCTAAATAATCAAGTTCACCTCCGATAGGTATACCGCTAGCAAGGCGAGAAATTTTAGCAGGATGCTCTTTTAAATATTCTGTAATAAAATAAGCAGTAGTCTGACCTTCTAAAGTAGAATTAGTAGCAATAATAACTTCTTTAATATTTTCTGCAAAACATCTTGTAAGTAGTTCAGGTAACCGAAGTATGCTAGGGTTTTGTCTACTAGCTGCTGATAAATTATGACCGAATACATGATATAAACCTTTAAAATTACCGCTACGCTCCATTGCCCATAATTCAGCCACAGTTTCGACAATAGCAATAATTGATTTATCTCTATATTCAGAAGAACAAATACGGCAAATATTTTCCGTATCCATATTACCGCAAATCTCGCATTTTACTATTTTCTTATCTATCTCTACAAGATTATTAATCAGGCTTTTTAACCTTACGTCTTTATCTTGCAATAGGTAAAGCGCTATACGCCTTGCCGATCTAATACCAAGACCGGGTAATTTTGAAAAAAGATAAATTAGCTGATCTATATCATTATCATTTGTTTCATTCATAAATATACTCGTTTAATTTGAAAAATGAGCTACGTCGTATTATAAGAACTGCGGTACTCACCTATTAAGTGTATATGCTCCGCTCCTCGCCTTATATACTCCTTGCTCTTTTCCAAATTAAACTTCGTCTATTACTTAGTATTACTTAGGAGTATATTTAAGACTTAATAACGACGGTTCCGGCTATTTTATCATGTAATGCTTGTTTTTTAGAAGAAAAAAGTATGAAAAAAATACCGATAGGAAAAGTCATATACCCTAAAAATCTTTTAATTAACTGCTTTAAGGTCGGACGATTTAATGTTACGGCATCTACGATTTTCATACGTAAAAACATTTTACTAAGCGTTGCACCTTTATAATACCAAAGCGTTATGAAATATGAGCCTATTACTAATATATTAGTAGCAAAAATTGAAATATTAAACAAAATATATTTATTAAAATTTCCTGCTTTAAGATATTCATAAAATTCCTGACTCATAACCGAGTTAAACATTTCATTGGGATTATGAAGATTAATGTTATTGCTAAGGAAATAATCATTAAAGAACAACCATAATAAATTAAAAGAACAAAATTGTGATATTGGGATTGCTATAAAGGCAAATACTGATAAATCAAGTGCCGTAGAAAAAATTCGTGCTATAAAATCAGGATAAATAATTTGCTTTTTCATTGCCAGTTACTTTATTTTGGTGTTAGATAGTAAGGGTTATGGCAATCTCAGGATTTTGGCATGAGATTGCTTCGTCAAAACTTACAGTTTTTCCTTGCAATGACGATTAATACCCCTAATCAAAATTCAATATATTACATTCATGAATCAATTTAAAGCATATAGTTTATTATTTGTTGATAGTTTTGTCTCAAATCTTGTTATAGGTTTTCAGAATGAATTAATATTTCATTCTATGAAAATGTTCGGAGGCTATAATAGTTTAATAATGCTGTTAGTAGCTATTTGTGCTTCTCTTAGCGGTAATGCAATCAATTATATTTTTGGAAAAATAGTTTTAAATATCTTTTATGCTTCCAAAAATACACAAAATATTTTAAGACATAAAAATTTAACAAAACTATATTATAAATATGAGATATTTATAATTTTCTTAATGGCATTTTCTTTTTGGGGAAGCTTTATTTCTTTATTCTCCGGTTTTTTTAAAACAAAATTTCTAAAATTTTTAGGTATTGGTTGTTTGGCAAAAGCATGCTATTATGCCTTAGAATTGTATATATTTTTTAACGCATGAAAAAATTAACCAAAACTCATTCTCATAGACAACAAAAATTAGCAAGCATTATAAATGAAGCATTAATAGAAATTCTAAGGCGTGGCAAAATGCTGGATAGCAGACTTTTTGATTGTCCTCTCACTATTACGAAAGTTATAGTTACTACTGATCTCAAAATAGCTAATTGTTATTTCTTGCCTTTTAATACTAAACTAACAATAGATGAAATTATGGATGCATTAAATAATTCTAAAAATGCTATCAGAAATTTTATTACTAATAAAATAAATATGAAATTCTCGCCTGATATAAGATTTCATTACGATCACGGATTTGATAATGCTATAAAAGTGGCACACTTATTAAAAGATCTCTGAATATAAGAATCTAATAATTTATTAAAAAAATTATTATTAATAAATTGTTTTAATATTTAGGTTATTGTATCATGCCATATTTTAATCAGTAATGTTATAACTTAAATATGGCATAACAAAATAGATAACTTAAAAGAAATAAAAGGATTAACAGGTTTACGCGGGTATACTGCATTATGGGTATTCTTCTTAACACGCCACATATAATTTGGCCAGATAACTCAATTGGAATGAATATAGCAAGACTTGGCAGTCTTGGGGTTGTAATATTTTTTGTGTTATCCGGCTTTATTTTATGTTATGTATATAATACTAGATTTTATACGCCGTTAGTTATAAAAGTTTTTTATTTGCACGTATTGCCAGAGTTTATCCCTTACATTTATTTATGCTTTTATAATGTGTTCCTTATTCAAGCATGGGGGTTCACGGATTTAGTATCTTGGAATCAACTTTCATGTACAATAAGTACGGCAATGTGTGCATATTAATTATTTCCTTTTTTAATATCATTGATGCAAAGATTATCAATAATTAAGTTATTGATAATCTTGTTATTTATATCTTATGGGATAATTTCTGCTCCTTATGCTTTTCAATGGCTGCAGACCCATATTAGTAACGAAAGAGTACAATTTGCTTACGGTAAAAGCTTAATAATGTTTTTAGGTGTATTTATTTTTGGTTGTATAACATTTCTTATTACAAAATATATAAAATCTTTGAAACTTAATTATATTATTTATGATATTATTACATTTGTAGGAATTGCTGTTTTTGCTTATATTTTTATTATAATTAATGCAGAAACACTTTGGTGGCTTGCAGTTGGCTCATCCTTAATAATTATTGGAAAATCTAATGATTCAGGATTAAGTAAACTTATTTTCGGTAATCCAATAACATATTTTCTAGATCAAATTTCATATGCTTTATACCTTTCTGCTTTAACTACAGAATTTTTTGTAGCATATTACTGGATTTATCCAACTCCTTTATGGCTTAAATTTGCTACTTCGGTTACAATAGCTACTATTTTGCATTATATAATTGAATTACCAGCTCGCCAGTGCATTCGTCAATTAAAAGTGAATAGATAGGTAGGTGCTAGGGGATAAACGCAATCATTGAAAACAATAATTATCCGTTATACTACAAACGCTTAAAAATTAAGCTTTAGTACAACAGCCACCTAGCATAAATGGACTAAAGGCTATAAATAAATGTTTTGCAATGATGGAGTTTAAACATCATTTACAAAACGATAAATATCATAATAATTAAAATAATCAAGATATTTTAGTTATTTTTTAAATTTTAAGTATAACTCAAATAAAAATAAATCCTTATTTTTATTAAATAACTTTAAAAGATTATTTTTTTATATTAAAATATAAAAATAATCTTTTAATAAAAATAAATAGAAAATGTCTCCTCAAATAATAGAGTTATTAATTTTTGCCGTTATTGCCTTTTACATTATCAACAAATTAATTACGACTCTCGGTTCTACTTCAGAAGAGGAACAGACAAAGCAAAAATCTTATTTTGGCGAACCGGTTATTAAGGACGTAACTTACAGTATAGTTAAATCTAATAAAGAAGAAAAAAATATTCCAACAGCCCAAGATATTAAAGTTTTTAAAGATATAATAGTAGAACATAATATAACTGCGGTCGTAGATGGAATGGAACAAGTCCATAAACGCCTTTACTCCTTTGATCCGGTTAAATTCATAAATAATGCTAAAACTGCTTTTCAAATGATTATAGAAGCTGCTTATAAAAAAGATGCTAAAGAATTATCTGAGCTGATAGATAAAAGATACTTGGAAGAATTTGAAAAAATAACACCGTCCTATGGTGATTTTTTTGACTCATCGGCTTTAAGTGCAAAATATTCAGAAATTTACATGTTCGGTAATAACATATTTATTAAATTACTATTTCAAGGTAAAAATGTAGTTGACAAAATCGAAGATTTAAAAGAAGAATGGACATTTACACGTAATGCTAATACCAAAGAAGTTGATTGGTTTTTAAGCAATATTGAGAGAGTGTAGCCATTATATTTTATGACCTGAATGTCATTTCCGCGGAAGTGGGAATGACATCAAAAGACTATAAAACTAAATAACAAACTATTAGTAATGAGTAAAATTTTCTATATTATAGGCACTATCTATATTATAGGCACTATATTAATAATAAGTGTCGGTATTTTTATGTTTCAAACGATAACGGATAACAATCAAATAATCCCCAGAAAAGTTTTATTCGGTAACCCTGATAAAGCAAGGGTTTCTCTAACCCACGACGGTCAATATATTCTATATGTTGCACCGAAAGACGGTGTATTAAACATTTGGCTAGCACCCTCAGATGATATTAGTAAAGCAGAAGCCATAACCCATGACAAAGGACGCGGTATTTGGTCTTATGCTAAAGCTTATAATAATAAAAATATTTTATATACCCAAGATTTTAACGGTGATGAAAATGACCGAATTTATAGCTATAACATAGAGACAAAAGAGACAAAATTACTTACTCCTGCAAAAGGAGTTAAAGCCAAAATAGCCGGAGCAAGTCATAAGAAGCCAAATGAGATATTAATATATTTAAATGAGCGTAATCCTGAATATTTTGATATTTACAAATTAAATCTAGATACTCTAGAAAAAGAACTGATTTATAAAAATGATAGATTTACTGATTATGTAACTGATGAAAATTTAAATTTAAGATTTGGTAGCTTACTAGATAAAGACGGAGCTGTTGAATATTATGAATTAAAAGACGGAGAGCCAAAGTTATTTACTAAGATATCAATGGAAGATTCTTTTAACACTTCCATACTTGGTTTTGATGCTAGCGGTGAAACTTTATATATGCTAGAGGGACGTAATCGTAATACCTCCGTACTTAAAGCTATAACACTAGCTACAGGTAGTGAAGAAATATTAGCCGAAGATGCAAAAGCCGATATCGGCTTATTTACAGTTCATCCCACAAAGCAAACTTCGCAAGCAGTATCTATAGATTATGATAGAGTCTCATATAAAATATTAGATAAAGATATTGAAGATGATATTAAATATTTGCAATCTATTGATCGTGGTGATTTAATTATTAATAGTAGGACGCTAGACGATAAAACTTGGATCGTTGCTTATATGGCTGATAATGCACCGGTGAAATATTATAAATATGATAGGGCAAATAAAAAAGCTGAGTTTTTATTTACTAATCGCAAAGAACTTGAGCAATATAATCTTGCTAAGATGATACCGATAATTATCAAGTCACGTGACGGGCTTGATTTAGTTAGCTATATCACTTTTCCAAATGATGTAAAGCTCGATAAAAATAATATACCCGATAGAAAAGTACCTCTAATTCTAAATGTCCACGGCGGTCCGTGGGTACGTGATAGCTGGGGATACAATCCTGAGCATCAGTGGCTTGCAAATCGTGGTTACGCAGTTTTAAGTATAAATTACCGTGGTTCTACCGGTTTTGGGAAAGATTTCTTAAACGCCGGTAATTTAGAATATGCCGGTAAAATGCACACCGATTTAATTGATGGTGTTAACTGGGCTATTAAGAATAATATAGTTGATTCTGACAAAGTTTGTATTATGGGTGGAAGCTATGGAGGTTATGCAACGCTTGTAGGTCTTACCATGACGCCTGACGTATTTGCTTGCGGTATTGACGTTGTCGGTATGTCTAATTTATTAACTCATGTGCAATCTAAAGCTCCTTATATGACACCATTGTTAAGTATATATAAAACACGTATAGGACCTTGGGATACTGAAGAAGAAAAAGAATTTTTAAGACAAAGATCACCGATTAATTTTGTTGATAATATCAAAAAGCCTTTATTTATAGCACAAGGTGTTCACGATGTGAGAGTCGTGCAGGCAGAATCAGAACAGATTGTAAACAGCATGCAAGCAAAGCATATACCGGTAGTTTATGCACTTTACAAAGATGAAGGTCATGGGTTTGCAAAAGCCGGTAATAGAATCTCATATTACGCTCTTGCCGAGCAGTTTTTAGCTAAGGTTTTAAAAGGAAGAGCGGAACATATAGGAGATGACTTAAAGAATGCTAATCTCATTCTGAATGATAAAGAAAAAATTAGCAGTACAGAGGCAGAAAAGATTATAGATACGGCAGTTGGGAATTAAGAAGAAACTGTCATACCGTGACTCGGTGTCACCCCGTGGCTTGCCCATGGGATCTAGTTAAAAATACTAATAATTTTAGTATTTTTTATTGTTTTTTAGATTCCTGCTTTCGCAGGAAAATGACACAGAAGAGCGACAATGACATTAAGTAAGTTTGAGTACTATCATGCTACTTACAAATACTGAAAATTCTTACGGCTTAATTGCAAAACTTTTTCACTGGATCATGAGCATTATAGTTATAGTAATGCTCGTGGTCGGTGTCTTAATGGATAATTTCTTAGAACTTCCTTTAAAAGGGCAATTATACGGGATACATGAAGCAACCGGTATAGTTGTTTTATCTTTAGTAATAATAAGGCTTTTATGGAAATTCTATAATGCTAATGTTTTGCTACCGGAAGATATGCCGAATTAAAAAAAGCCACTAATATTAATATAAATTTGCTATAGCTTTTAATGTTATTAATGCCGATAAGCGGCTTTCTAATAACTATTTTATCAAACCATCATATTGATTTTTATGGTTTGTTTACTATAAATTCTTTTGCTCCAGATTTACAATTTGCCAAAATCTTTAAAAAAATCTATAAAAAGGCTGCTTATTTACTGCTTTAATTATTTTGATATACTAGCTGCATTATATCATCACTTTATTAGGAAAGATAACGTATTAAAGAGGATATTGAATGAGTAACCTCATTATAAACTTATTGACATATAATAAATTGTGTTTTATATACAAAGTAAGATCAGATAACTTACTATATTAATATTATGAGTAAAAGTGCCAGAGTAGTAATCTCATCGAAAGGACAGGTAGTTATACCTAAATATATAAGAAATAAACTTGGTTTACATTCAGGCTCTGAGTTAATAATTAACTACAAAAAAAATGAAACATTAGAATTGCTTCCTATAAAAAAAGATATCTATAGCTTTTTTGGTAAAGGTAAACATAAAGCTAAAAACGGTCCGGTGGATGTAGATGAAGCTATTAGTATTGCGGTTATCGAAAATGATAGGAATTGACACTAATATCTTAACTCGTACTTTTCTTGAAGATGATGAAATACAAGGTAAAGCAGCTCAAAATTTCTTAAAACATAACATCACTAATAAGATTTTTATTGCATCATATGCATTACTTGAATTTGTATGGGTGCTAAAAGTAAATAAATTTACTCGCCAGGAAATTTATGAAGCAGTAATTAATCTTATTGATAATTCCGGCTTTATCATTGGGCATCAAGACATAATAATATCAGCTACTGAGAAATATATTAAAGGTAAAGCAGACTTTGCCGATTATATGATTATTGCAGAAGGAGAAGTCAATAGTGCTAATAAGTTTATCACTTTTGATAAAGACATAGTAAGAGAAGTTAAAAATGCATCTTATCCATAAAAATTAATAGCAATTTAAATAAATTATTTAAAATGAATATTCATGAATATCAAGCAAAAGAGATTTTAAGAAAATACGGCGTACCTACTTCCACCGGGCTAGTTGTTACGCAAACCGAAAAGATTAATGAAACCATAGATAAATTAAATACGGAAGTATATGTGGTTAAAGCACAAATACATGCCGGCGGTAGAGGTAAAGCAGGCGGTGTTAAGGTTGTTAAGAGTAAAGAAGAAGCCAAAAAAGTTGCTCATGACATGTTTGGTATTAATTTAGTAACGCATCAAACAGGACCTCAAGGACAAAAAGTAAACCGTCTTTATATCGAATCAGGTTGTGATATTTTAAAAGAATATTATTTTAGTATAGTATTTGATAGATCGGCTAGCTGTATTACTTTTATAGCTTCTACAGAAGGAGGAGTTGATATTGAAGAAGTAGCAGAAAAAACTCCGGAAAAAATTATTAAATTTTCCGTTGATCCTGCAACCGGTTTACAAGATTTTCATATGCGAGGCATAGCTTATGAGTTAGGCTTTAAGGATAACCAAGCTAAACAGATGAAAGAAATAGTAAAATCAGTCTATAATGCTTTTATTGAAACCGATGCAGCACAAATTGAAATCAACCCATTAATTGTAAATAGCGACGGGCACTTATTAGCTTTAGATGCAAAAATTACTTTTGACGATAACGGCTTATTGCGGCATCCGAATATTACGGCAATGCGTGATCATGATGAAGAAGATCCTCTAGAAACTAGAGCAGCAAATGCAGGACTTAGCTATGTAAAAATGGACGGTAATATCGGTTGTATGGTTAACGGTGCCGGTCTTGCCATGGCCACTATGGATATTATTAAACTTTACGGTGCTTCGCCTGCTAATTTCTTGGATGTCGGTGGTGGAGCTGATCGTGAGCGTGTAAAAGAAGCTTTAAAAATAATTTTATCTGATAAAGAAGTACAAGGGATTCTAGTTAATATTTTCGGCGGTATCATGCGTTGTGATATTATAGCAGAAGGGATTATTGCCGCTGCAAAAGACATAGGTATAAAAGTACCGTTAGTAGTTCGTTTAGCCGGTACAAACGTTGAAAAAGGCGAAGAAATTTTATCAAATTCCGGTTTAGAAATAATACCGGCACATGATTTAGCAGATGCGGCAAATAAAATAGTTGAAGCGATACGGTAGATAACCGTCATGAGCTATACAGGCATTGATCTTGTTGTATAGCTCGAAAAACCAGTTCAGTGTCATACCGTGTCTTGACCACAGTATCCATAAAAAAATTAAAAAAGGACTGGATCACGCGATCAAGTCGCGGGATGACATCAAAGTAAAATAAAAACAATAAACATTATTTAACATGGCAATATTAATAAATAAAAAAACACAAGTTATCTGTCAGGGTTTTACTGGTTTACAAGGAACTTTTCACTCTGAACAAGCGATAGCGTACGGCACTAACATGGTTGGCGGTGTTACACCCGGCAAAGGCGGTCATACTCACCTTGATTTACCTGTATATAATACCGTACATGAAGCAAAAGCAAAAACCGGTGCAAATGCAAGCGTTATATATGTTCCGCCCGGCTTTGCCGCTGATTCGATATTAGAAGCAATCGATGCCGAAATTGAAGTAGTAGTATGTATAACGGAAGGAATTCCGGTGCTTGATATGATGAAAGTAAAACGTGCTTTAGTCGGTTCTAAAACTAGATTAATCGGTCCTAACTGCCCTGGAGTTATCACACCGGGTGAATGTAAAATCGGTATTATGCCTGGGCATATTCATAAAAGAGGAACGATAGGTATTGTTTCAAGATCAGGTACTCTAACTTATGAAGCAGTAGCACAGACAACAGCAGTAGGACTTGGACAATCTACGTGTGTCGGTATAGGTGGCGATCCTGTTAACGGCACTAATTTTGTTGATTGTATTGAGATGTTTTTGAAAGATGATGAAACAAAAGCAATTATTATGATCGGTGAAATTGGCGGTAATGCAGAAGAAGATGCAGCTGAGTTTATCAAGCAGTCAAAAATCAAGAAACCTATAGTAAGCTTTATTGCAGGTATTACAGCACCTCCAGGTAAAAGAATGGGACATGCCGGAGCTATTATTGTCGGAAGAACAGGAAGTGCCGAAGATAAGCTGGAAGCTCTACAAAGTGCCGGCGTAATTATCACTAGATCCCCTGCCGATATCGGTAAAACTATGTTAGATGTAGAAGTCAAGATTTGATCTTACAGACACTATAAATTTTGCACCTGATTGTCAGTTAAATTTTGACTGTCAGAGACGTATTCAAGATACAAGATTTCATTATTCTTTTCAACAGCTAATTTTCTACTATCCTTAAAAGTTTGCATAGGAGTTTTTCCATAACAATATTTTCCTGAATGTGGTCGCTCATTATTGAAATGCTCTAACCAAATATCAAGATCTAATTGTAAATCATCAAGATCTGTATAAATCTTTTTCCGCATAGCTGTATCAAAGAATTCTTGTTTCATGGTTTTATTAAAACGCTCACACATACCATTTGTTTGGGGAGAATATGTCTTAGTTGTAGTATGCTCTATACCTTCGATACTTAGAAACAACTCAAAAGCATGATGCTCTATATTCCCCTTATATTCTGACCCACGATCTGTAAGAATACGAAGTATTGGTATCCCTTGGGTCTCGTACCATGGTAACACGCGGTCATTAAGCATATCAGCAGCAGTTAAAGCTGTTTTATCAGTATATAGTTTAGCATCAGCTACCCTAGTATAGCTATCAATAAATACCTGAGAATAAACCTTACCTATACCTTTGAAATTACCTACATAATACGTATCCTGACATCCTAGATAACCTGGATGCTGCGTCTCAGTTTCTCCATGAGCTTCTCTTTCATTACGACGCTCCTCTAGCACTTGTAATTGAGATTCAGTAAGAACAATACCATCCTGAGCCATCTTTGCTTCTAATGCTTTAAGCCTTTTACTGATATTGTTTAAATCATTACGTAACCAAATTGATCGCACTCCTCCAGGCGATACAAGTATACCGCTCTTCTTAAGCTCATTTGATACTCTTAGCTGACCATATGCTGGATATTCTATTGCCATATCCATTACTGCTTTCTTTATCGCTGGATCAACTCTATTCGCTATTATTGGCTTTCTTCGACTAATTTCATATAATGCCTCTTCGCCACCAGTTTCATACAGTGCTTTAAATCTGTAATAACTATCTCTACTATAGCCCATCGCTTTACATGCTGATGATATGCTACCAAGACTCTTAGCTAGTTCTAGTAACCCTATTTTTGGCTTTATTATTTTTTGATTTAAGTTCATTTTTCATCTCCATTTAATAATTAATTTATTTTACTAAATATAAGATATAATCTCAACTATTACATATTTTAGTTTCAGCAATACAGCAAGCATTTATGATATTTTTATATTCCAATAAAATGCATTACAGTAATCGTATAATAATGGGCTTTCTTGTGCTAAACTTTCATTTCTCTAAAGATTTCTGCTTTTTGTATTGTTCCACTATAGTGTTTTATTGTGGCTATCTATCTTAATTTCATAGGCATCTAATCTTTTATTTGCCCCGGCATCTAGTAATTTAAAATTACTGGTTTTCAACCTTATTTTTGCATCTTATTATCTGTTAACTGATTTTTTAAATAACATGCAGCTAAAAATTCTTGAATAGTTAAGTGAATAAATTGATAATTACTTCCTTTGCTTTTTAATCATCCTTGTTCTATAACTTCATCTATATCATTAGCTTCAGTTTTATTTTTATATTTTGTTTTTTTCTATATGCCTATTATTAAGCCAGTTTATTACTTCACTATATAAACGACTTATATTAAAATCTTGATTACTGTTTTTTTTGAAATTTATCCCTTATTGCTTGATCACTCCAAACCAAACATATTAATGCAGTATTGATAGGAACTTCACATATTTCTTTTATTTGGCTATGAGTATCCAAACAGCTTTTTAATTGCACTCCTAGCTCTTTATCATACTCAAAATTTTTATGTACATATTGCTCTATTCCCTCACTATCCCCGCCTGTCCTGTATTGTCTACTTTCCGCGCAAACCTGTTTTACGCATTTCTTCTACAACCACATTAGGTCTAGAACTCATTATTACGTTTTGATATTCTAATATTTTATCTATTAACTTTTTACATCTCGAGTATTTAGATGTGCTACTTCGTCATACCCGTCAAGTAATAACAACATCTTATCTTTATTTTGGATATCCATTATTTCCTTAACACTTAAGGTACTTTCACTACTGCATAAACAATAATGGATAAAACAATTAAGCTTACTTTGAGATAAATTATTAATATCAAAATACCCACTGTTTTATCCATTATAACCGTCTTTCTAACTTTCATTTAATAATTCTTGTAACTCTAAAAACATAATCAATCGCTCCATAACTCCCCTTTTCCCCATTTATACGATAGATAATGCATTAACGTGGTTTTACCTATTCCTGCACTACCGAGTAACAGTACTTTACCGACATCTGCTTTTATTCTGTTTACTTGCTCAATTATATTTTTTATTTCTGATTCACTTTTATTAGGTAGATTTCTGCGAAGTATCTCAAACTTATGTTCTTCATTTAGTGACTTAACTATATTATCAATTTTTTCTTCTTGAACTTGATAATTTTTATTAAACAGCTCTCTTATCTTTCCGTATCTATGGCTTTAAAAATATTCTCTATTTCTATCGATCTCTTTTCTCCGACAACTTTATCGCGTAATGCTGCTTTAGCTGCTTCATCGTCTTCACTAAATAATATCTGTAATTTTACTTAATATTCATCTAAAGACTGAGCTTTTTTTCGTATCTTCTATTAGCTTTGGTAAAGTATCGTGAGAACTATATAAGGTTCTTAACTTGTCAGTTAATGATTTTGAAGTAGAAGGCTTCATATTTTTATTAGAAAACCTAATTAGATTAAAACAATTATAGGTGTGAGTTTAAGAATTTTATTTAAGCAATTTAAAATTGATTAACCAAAATAATTTATTTTTTTATTTATTGCAACTATTAATTATTAATGTATAAGACATTATACACTCAACAAAATTAGCACTTATAGTTATGAAATATTAGCCATAGGAATTTTAATAGCCGGTAATAATATATTTGCACAGGATACGAAGCCTGCTAAAGAATAAGAACAAAGAAGGATTATTAGAACTAAGCTGTAGAGGGCTTTAGCAACTATAGGGTTTTCAAATGCACTACGTACAATCTCATCATGTTTAGGCTTTTTTTGTATAATATAATTTTACGAAGAAAATAATTTTAATTAGAGGTAGTATTAAAGTGCAATATTATATATAAGTTTGTTGATAAAAAATGATTTATTTACTAATATTTATATTTCCATAAATAATATTAGTTTTATATGCTACTGCTACTTCCTGAAATAACTTTGACTTTAATAGCACTCTTAGGGCAGTTTTTTGCCATAATGATCCCAAATAAAAATAGAATTATTTCTAATATCATTATTTTACTATGCATATTATCAATTTTTCTTACCTTTAAGTACTCAAGTTATGAAGGAGTATGGTACTCATTTGCTACCGGAATAAATATCGGTATTAGTAAAAGCATAGTGCTACTATTCACTATTATCTCCATGATTATATACCGTGATTACTCTATTCTTGTTGCTGACGAATTAAAGTTTGAATTTATTACTTTAATGTTATTATCGGTTGTAGGTATTTTTGTTGCAATTTCATCACGGAATTTTCTATTATTATTCTGCGGTATGGAGCTTACTGCTTTAACTTCATATGCACTTGCAGGATTCAAATTAAATGATATGAAATCATCGGAAGGTGCTTTAAAATATTTTATCTTAGGTAGTTTAGTTAGTTGTTTATCATTATTCGGTATTTCTTTTATATACGGATTCGGCGGAAGCCTACAATTTGAGGATATCTTATATAAACTAAATGATAATTCCGGAATGAATCTTGGTTTAATAATCGGTATTGTACTATTTTTAAGTAGTATTTTCTTTAAACTCTCAAGTGTTCCACTCCATTTTTGGGTCCCTGACGTATATGAAGGATCACCGATTACTTCAGTTACTTATTTCAACGCTGCCTCAAAAATAGGTATGGTTATTGTTTTATTAAATATCAGCAAATTAATTATAGGTAATTACTATCCTATTAATTATAATTTAATAAAGATAATTGCTATATTATCTATGCTGTTTGGAGCTTTTGGAGCCATTCGTCAAACTTCTCTAAAAAGATTAATGGCTTATAGTACTATTTTAAATATCGGTTATGTATTAATCGGCGTTCTTCTGCATAATCAAGAAGGATATAAAGCAGCTCTACTATATATTCTAATATATGCGGTAGGGAGTATAGGATTTTTTACTTGCTTAATTATACTGCTCGGTAAAGACGTCAATAAAGCTAGTTTTAAAACTATACAAGGAATTGCAGAGTATCATAAAACTATAGCTGCCGTAATTAGCATAGTTATGTTTTCAATGATTGGAATCCCTCCTCTTACAGGATTTTTCGGTAAATATTACCTTTTTTACCAAGCAATTAATCAAGAAGAATTCGCATTAGCTTATTGTGGTATTTTTACCAGCGTAGTTGCTGCGTTTTATTATCTTAAAGTAGTAAAAGCCATGTATTTTTCTAAAAAGATTGAGATAATTAAGCTGCCGATGCAATATGGGCTTTTACTGATTAATTACTTAGTTGTAGGCTTCTTGTTGCTTGGTTCATTTATTATCTCGTTTTAGCCGGTGTAGACTTTTTATTAACAACACTAGCTGCAGTAGTTTGAGTAGGCTTCATAACCTTTTCTTTTAGATTCTTTATATGTTTTAGATTTTCTTCATCTAATTTTAATAAATCTTGGTCTTTTTGTTTAGCTTTTTTAGCTAGACCTAATTGACTTGGAGTAACACTAACAGTATCATCCGTTCCAACTTCTTTCTTAAATTTTTCTAGAGCATCTACATATTCTCTGTTTGCATATATATTTGTCTTTACCAATTTTTGTTTTGGTTCTTTCTTTATTTTATCAGAAGAACCAGCTAAATTTCTTTCATCTTTAATATCTTCATTTAAACTTTTTATTGTCTTTATTAAATGTTTTTTCGCACTATCTCTAATACCAAGTATTTCTAAAATTCTTGCAAAATTAGTAGTAATTTTATTTCTTAATTTAAGTTTTTGTCCTCCTTTTTTTCTTTCTTCATAATTAAGAATTTTCGCAAAATAATCAGGATACTCTTTCATTAATGTTTTTAATCCTTGCTCTTTCACTTCGTAATAAGGAAAACTATATTTTTTAGAAATTAAACTATTTACTTTAATTTCTAAGCCGTATTCCTTTAAGGATTCTTGCCTTTTTTTCATTGTATCTATTAAACTAGCCTTAATTTCTTCAGGCGTTATTTCTTTAGATTGTTTATTATTAAATTGCTTTGGCATCGCTTGTTTTGCAAATTCTGCAATTGCTTCATTACTATAATATTTAGTTAATGCATCAAAACTTTTATCAATAGTTTTGCTTAAATCAATTTTAGAAACTGCAAGTAAGCTATCGGCAAAATTAGGATTTTTTGTTCTTAAATTAGAAGGAAATTCTCTAAAATGGTTAGTGGGACCGAATCCAGGCAAATGTTTGGCTCTTGAATGCGGATATATATTATTTGTTAAATTATCAAAACTACCAGCAAAATCAATTCTTACTAATTTAGGTAAAGTTTTTGGATTTTTTTGATCTCTGATAACTCCTATATTTCCAACATGTATATCAAAATCGCCGATCAATAAACTTGCCGGCATAATGTTTTCAAAGTTCTGATACTTAATTTCCTTAAAAGCATTTTCTAAGGTTCTAAATAATTTATTTCTAGCCCCCATAAAAAGTGGTCTACCGCAGTCCTTTCTAAACCAAGAACTCGGTTTAGTTTTAGCAGACATATGTTTATCCATGTCCACATACATATCACTACTATAATTCTCAAAAAATTCAGATTTGACATATATTTGCAAATCAACGGCTTTAGATTTATTAAAATCATCAGGAGCAATTAAATTAACCTTTGCTCCATTTCCAGGACTTATAGCTTCAAAAATTTGAGATCCTAAAAACTCGGCTATATTTTTTGAGCTTGAAACCTCTTTTTTTATCATCGCCGTAATTTTACCGTCTAAGCTTTGATATACTCCGCCATGCTCTCCTACCTCATTAGCTCCGCCTCCTTTAGGCTTTAAAAAATTCCAACCTTTAAATACTGATTTCTTATTTTGCGTCATCTTCGCCTCTTTATAATGATTTACACTACATTGATAATTTTGATATAATTATAAAACATATTATTTATTTTATATCAGAAGCCGTTTTGTACCTAATTTTATTGTTCTTTAATATTTCAGCTACTTCAAGAGCTGCATAGGTAAATATACCTGTGGCACCGGCACGTTTAAAACTAATTAATGACTCCATCAAAGCTCTCTCCCAATCCATTGCCCCTGCTTCTGCTGCAAATTTTAACATTGCATATTCTCCACTAACCTGATATGCAAAAATTTTAGCATTTAAATTATTTGCCGCTTCACGAATAACATCCAAAAACGGCATACCAGGCTTCACCATTACCATATCGGCTCCCTCTGCTATATCATGCTCAATCTCAAGCATTGCTTCCTTAATATTACGTACATCCATTTGATAGCTTGATTTATCTAAATAATTCTTTTTATTACTCTTAACAGCATCGCGAAACGGACCGTAAAAACTTGAAGCATATTTAGCGGCATAAGCAAGAATTCCAACATTTATAAATCCCTCTTTGTCAAGATATTCTCTTATAGCCCTGATTCTTCCATCCATCATATCGGAAGGTGCAACAATATCTACTCCAGCTTTTGCTAGCACTAATGCCTGATTACACAAAGCTCTTACTGATCTATCATTATCAACTTCCCCATGATGCACAATACCATCATGACCATGTGTAGTATAAGGATCAAGTGCTACATCGCATATTATACCAATATCGATATTAGCATTTTTGATGTTTCTAATAGTTCTACATATTAAATTATCTAAATTATAAGCCTCATCGGCATTTTCACTTTTTAGACTTTGATCAATACTCGGAAATAATGCAATAACATTAATACCCAGCTCTGCTGCTTCTTTTGCCGTTTCTACTATTTGATCAATCGATAAACGATATATACCAGGCATAGTTTTAATTTCTTGCCTTTCATTATGTCCTTCAACAACAAATAAAGGCAACACTAAATCACTAACCGATAAATTACTTTCGGATATTAACTCTCTAAGCCAAAAAGCTTTTCTATTTCTTCTAAGTCTAATATGGGGGTACATAAAATTCATATCTCATTTTAGTTAATAACTTGGATTCTAATATATAAAATATATAACCTAACTATCTTATAGTAAAAATATTGCATTACAAAAAGAAATTTTGCTTGCAATTTATAAAAAATTTAAGCAAGCTGTTTAATTATGTAAATAAACATAGGAGCTTAATATGGCACAAGATAATATTCCAAAATCAGTACAAGATAGAATACAAGAGTGGGAAAAAAATCAAAAAATATGTCAAATAACCCACCAAAAAATACAAAACCGGCTGTTCCTCTAAAACCCACTTCTGAGCAAATAAAGGCATGGAACGAGGCACATAAAAAACAGACTGACTTAACTACACATTCCCAAGCACTTGATATATTTGTTGACACCCCATCTCCGCAAGTTGAAACCCAAAAGCCTATTATTTTTTCAAAACCGGCTCCGGAACAAACAAAAGTACCGGAAACAACACCTCAAAAACAATCCAATTTAACCGTAAAAGAGAAAATAGAGCAATTTTTTAAAGATCATAATATTGATACTAAAGATGCTTTGATTCCGGAATTTAGCCACTATATAGCATTAAGCGGTTCTATGGCAGGGAAGCGTCTTGATGTTACTATTAAAGCTTATGAACAATCATTAGGACGGCTAATAAAACAAGTAGGAGTACCTCAAAAAGAGTTTGTTTCTTTTATAGAAGATGATCTAATCAAGAATTATCCACACAAAGATAAATTTGAAAAAATCAATCAACATTATAAATTACCTGAACCACCTACACTATCTGATATAATTGATAATCTGAGAGAATTAGTAAACAATGATGATATAATAGCTCATTTGAAACAAAGTAGAAAACACATTGAATTTAAAGAAAAAGTAAATAATATTATTCAGATTTATGATGATAATAAACATAATCCAGCTGCTATAGCTAAAGTTGAAGCAAAACTGCAAGAGGTAGGTAAATGGTGTGAAGAAACTACAAAAATGGATAATAATCCTATTTGGAAAAATATTGGTAATTTTATACAATATTCTTTTACCGGAGATAAAGCTAAAGCTGCTTTTTATAAAGATACTATAAAAATTCTACTCAAAATACTAAAAAAGCTATAGAAGAAATACAAAAATCTCTTACCAATCCTTCTCCTCATTCATCTAATGTTCCACCGTCGAAGAATCAAGGAGAAAGATATAGAAGCTAATAAAAACTTTTAGGATCGATATCTATTTTTAGATGGCAAAAAGAAGGAATTTTTATAAGGCTTAGCCAAAATTTTAAATATTTCTGCAAATTAAATTTCTTATCGGCTATAATAAGTATTCGGTAACGATATTTACCAGCGAGCTTTGACATTAATGAGCTTGCCGGTCCTAAAATTTTCACGTTTGCTTTTGGTGCAATTCGGACCATATCCCTAGCAATTTCTAGAATTTTAGCCTCACTGGAACCTGACAAAATTACCGATGCTGTTTTGGAAAATGGCGGCATATCTGCTGATTTTCTTATTTCAAGTTCATTTGCAAAAAAACTATCTTCATCACCGGCTTTAACATAACTAAAAATTGTATTATCAGGATAATAGCTTTGTAGATATACTACACCTTTACTATCTCCTCTACCCGCTCTACCACCTACCTGATGTAGTAGCTGAAAAGTTCGCTCAGATGCTCTAAGATCGGCATTATTGCTTCCAAGATCGGCATCTATTACTCCAACTAAAGTAAGATTCGGAAAGTGATAACCTTTTGTTATTATTTGTGTGCCTATTAAAATATCAATTTCTAAATTTTCCATTTGATGTAGAAGCTGTGCTATTTTTTCCGGGCTTTTAGCATGATCTTTACTTATCACCGCAATTTTACTCTCAGGAAAAAGTGCTTTTGCTTCTTCCTCTATTCTCTCTATACCTGGACCACAGATAGTTAATGTTTCATCCTCTAGACATTCAGGACAAGAACTAAAAATTTTACTTTGATAACCGCAATGGTGACATTCAAGTTTTTTAGTCGCTTTATGTACTACCATCCAAGAAGAGCAGAATTTACAGGTCAATCTGTGACCGCAAGCTTTGCATAGCATGAGCGGAGCATAACCACGCCTATTAAGAAATAATAAGACTTGCTTTTTATTATCTAAATTACCTTTGATAGCTTCTATAAGAAGCTTGGATAAATAGGAATTCTTAGATAGCTTTTCTTTAGTCATGTCGATTATTTCTATATTTGGCAAAGCGACATTTTTGTATCTATTAACCAATGTAACCAATTGATATTTACCAATTTCTATATTATGTATCGTTTCAATAGACGGTGTTGCCGAACACAAAACAATTTGTGCTTTATCAAATGTACCTCTTACGATAGCCGTATCCCTAGCATTATATAATATACCGTCATCTTGTTTATAGGAATCGTCATGTTCCTCATCTATAACTATTAAACCGAGATTTTTAAAAGGTAAAAACAAACTACTTCTAGCCCCAATTACTACTTTAACTTTATCGCTTAATATACCTCTTAAAATCATTTTCTTGTGAGCTTTGGTAACGCTTGAGTTCCATATGATAGGCTCAAAACCGAATCGCTCTATAAAACGATTAATAATTTGTGTACTTAAAGCAATTTCAGGCAACATAACAAGCACTTGTTTGCCTTTTGCTAAGTAATCTGCTATTAGATGAAAATATATTTCTGTTTTACCTGATCCCGTAACACCTTTAACAAGTGTTGGCTTATTACTTTCATTTAAAATTGTTACTGCTTGTTTCTGCTCTTCTAACAAATCAGGTAGCACAAAGTTATTATTGACTTTCTGCTCCTTAACTTTAATCGGTTTTTCAGCAATATCCATAGGTAATACTAACTTGGCTATGCTCCCAAGCTCTGACATATAGTAGCTACTCATCCATTTAATTAATTCTAAAACTTCTGAAGTAATATTTAAGTTTAACGGTACTTTCGCTCTAATAGTTTTTATTTTTTTTGCCTCGGAATTTGAAACAAGCTCCCATACTATGCCGGTTAATTCCTTATTTCTAAAAGGCACTACAACAAGATCACCTATGTTTAGCTCTAAATCTTCAGGTATTAAATAATCTAGCGGAAATAATTTTGCTACCGGTAATAATATTTTTGCTATTCGCATATATAATGTATTTTATAATTTTTTTTATTATATACTAAACTGATAAATTATAGAAACCTAGATGAATAAAGAAACAAAAATTGTTATAGCAATTTCTGGAGCTTCAGGAGCAATATACGGTATTCGTTTGCTTGAAGTACTAAAGCAACAAAATATCGAAACTCATTTGGTTATTTCAGAGGGAGCAGCTCTTACTATAAAGCTCGAAACTAAATATTCTATAGATAAAGTTAAACTACTGGCTAATTATTATTATGACGATAAAGATTTAGGTGCTACTATTTCAAGCGGCTCTTTTAAAACTTCAGGCATGATAATAGCCCCTTGTAGTATGAAGACCTTAGCAAGTATTGCTCACTCAATGGAAGATAATTTAATTAGTAGAGCGGCAGGTGTTGTACTTAAAGACAGAAGGAAACTTATTTTAATGACCCGTGAAACTCCTTTGCATATCGGACATTTAGAAAATATGTTAAAAGTAGCGAGTTACGGCGGCATTATATCGCCGCCCGTGCCGGCTTTTTATAATAACCCTGTAAGTATAGATGATATAGTGAATCATTCTATTACTAGAGTTTTAGATTTTTTCGATATCGAAACTAATTTAATTAAACGCTGGGATAGTTATGAGCAATAAAGTATCAACTTTACTATTAAAACTTGCATTTAAAAAAGCCTGTAATATCATTAATAAATATTTTTCACCGGAAGAAAGTTTAGTAGATAAATTAATCGCTGAACATAGAAATGAAGCAAAGAATGAATAATGTACAATGTTCTGTTTTGGGCTTTGTTGTGTGGATCGGTTTTAACGTCATTGCGAGGAAATTACATAAGTAATTGACGAAGCAATCCAGTAAAAATTCTGATTTACAGAATTTTTTTATCACCACGCAGCCTACGGCTGCTTGCAATGACGACTCGGTATCCACGCAACAATACCTCGTGGGAATGACATAAAGGGCTTCTTTTTTCAAACCATATAATAATTTAACAAACAACAATGGCACGTAATAAAATAAATAACGAAACAAATATATTAGCTGATAACGAAGATAATTTACCTATACCAAGGGTTTTACCTTCAAATGTTCAAGCAGAGCAAATGCTACTTGGGGCGATTTTAACCAATAACGAATTACTAAATTACGTATCGGAATTTTTACGTGATGCACATTTTTTTGAACCTATTCATAAAAAAATCTATAAGGCAATTGAGAAAATTACTGAAAAAGGGCTGACAGCTACACCTATTACTTTACGTAGTATGTTAACTCAAGATGCACTATTTCAAGAAGTAGAAGGAGCGGAGTATTTAGCAAAATTGATAACTATGTCAATGATGGTAATAAATCCGGTTGATTATGGTAAAATAATATATGATTTAGCAATAAAGCGTAATTTAATAAATATCGGTGAAGAAGTAGTAAATAATGCCTATAATTCTTCATTAGAAGTTGAAGCAAAGGAACAGATTGAACATGCCGAAGCTAAACTTTATGATTTAGCTAGCGAAGGCTTGAATGAAAAAAGTTTTACCAAAATCGGTATATCTATTTCAGAATCACTAGCTAGTATTAATAGGGCTATGAAAAATAATGATCATATAATCGGTATATCTACCGGTTTGATTGATCTAGATAATAAATTATGCGGCTTTCATAATTCCGATCTTATAATTCTTGCAGGACGTCCGTCTATGGGTAAAACAGCATTTGCTATAAATCTTGCACTTAATACCTGTAATAATATGCGTCTTAAAAATATTAGAGATAATCAAGAAATTCAGTCAGTAGGTTTTTTCTCTTTAGAAATGTCCTCAGAACAACTAACCACACGTCTACTTTCAATGTGTGCAGAAATTGATTCTACTTCTCTTCGTACGGGGATTCTAGGTGAAGAAAAATATAACCGTCTTCGCAAGGAAGCAAATACTTTATCGGAATTACAATTTTTTATCGATGATACCCCTGCTCTATCTATTTCCGCTATAAGAACAAGAGCTAGAAGAATGAAACGCAAGCATAATCTCGGTATATTATTTATTGATTATTTACAATTAATTAGAGGAGTAAGTAAATCCGAAAATAGAGTTAGCGAGATTTCAGAAATAACCCAAGGTTTAAAAGCAATAGCCAAAGAGTTAAATATTCCGGTTATTGCGTTATCTCAGCTTTCAAGAGCGGTAGAACTACGTGAGGACAAAAAACCTATGCTATCCGATCTTCGAGAATCGGGAACTATAGAACAGGATGCTGATATAGTAATGTTTATTTATCGTGAAGAATATTATTTAACTAGAAAAGAACCGGCAGCAGGCGATGCTAAACATGCCGCATGGTTAGATAAGCTCAACAAAGTATATAATATTGCCGATATAATTGTTGCAAAACATCGTAACGGACCAGTTGGAAATGTTCCGCTTTATTATGATAGTCAATTTTCTAAATTTGGTAATTTGGAGACAAGAACTTTTAACTCTAATTAAATCAGAATTGTTTTACGTCATTATTGCGTGGATACCAAATCGTCATTGCGAGCGAACGTTAGTGAGCGTGGCAATCTCAGGAATTTTTCCTGAGATTGCTTCGTCAGTTACTTCGTACTTTCCTCGCAATGATGATGTTTATCTTTTATTTTTTTTCTGTCTATCCTATTGCTTTATCAAACACCTCATTATTATTGTTCCTATAAAGCCACATCTCATTATAAGGAATGAACTTACCGGGCTTTATTATTATAGTACCGTCACTTGATGTTAAAACTTGTATCTGTTTTCCTGCATATTTCTTCCTCACGGATATTTGCCCGTTATTTCTTACATGTTTGATTGTTTCTATATTATTTCCTATTATCATAATATTTAATTTACAAAATTCCTATTTTTCAATATTACTAGCATATTTAATAATAAATAACCTTATTATTTAGTTACTATATTAACAAGTTCATAGCCCATTATAAGCATTTCAACAATTACACATATAATAATTAGATATTGTTTTTGTAATTCAAGATAATAAATTATTTATCTTTGCTTTATATAACAGATAAACCGGTAATAAAATTGCAATAATTACGAGAATCATACCAGCAAATCCTAAAATTATAATAAAAGCATTAGGTACTACTACTGCTACAATATAAGCTGGTAATATAGTAACGATAGAAGCGGTCATATTACGCATTACTACATTCGGTATCGAATTCATAAACATAGTTTTAAGGGAATCACATAGCCCTACTCCTACTCCGAGTATTGATCTAACGATAGCAAGAGTTGAAATTATCCAAACTAATAATTGTACGAACGGCCATTTTGCTATATTACTTAATTCCTTAAATCTCCGACTTCTACATTACTGGTAATCATTTGTTGATAAAATGTTGGATTATTATGATGTACTACAATAAGAATACTACAAGTCCAAATTATATATACTATTGCAGGAATTAAGCTTCCAAATAAAAACGCCGTCTTTAGCATTTTTGTTACAATAATTAGTTAAGGTATGGAAGATTACTTGGAAACTAAATGAAGTAAAAACTACCGGAGTGACTATACCCCATATAGATATTTCTTTTAGAGGTAATAATAATACACCATGCTCCTATATAAGTTATACTTGTATTTAAAGCTAATAACTTCTGTAATATTGAAGAGCCTCCGTATATAAATACTGCAAGTAAAGCATATGAAAGGAGCTTAAGGCTTACAGTACCGATGATTTGAGCAGTATGTCCTGAAAAATATTTTCCCAATGCCCAAGTGTTAAGCCTTTACCCGCTTGAAGATTAAGCTCTAGGTTAATTAAAGAAGTATAATACATTATAAACCAAATTACAAACATCAATATTATACTAGGTATTATAACCTAATTTTGCTAATACCATGGGTAGTGCTATCATACCGCTACCTATACAAGTACCTGAAATTAACAGGATTGAACCAATAAGTTTTTGCATAATTTAATGAAGTTTAGATTAAAGCAAAGGACTTAATTTTTGTTAAAAAGAAAATCAGCTAAAAAAAGACGATAAGAATTTTAAAGAATAAAAAGTTTTGATAAGTAAAATTAACATTCGTATAATTTTGTTAAAACATATGTAGCGGTATAGTATAATTATATTAATAATTTATGTAAAATTATTAATATTGCTTTTTAAGGGTATTTTTATATATTCTTATTAGACCTCTTCCCAAACCAACTTGATAGAGAGGAATTTAACGGAGACACGGGACACAGCACCACAGCATATATAGAAATACGTGAAGATGCGAGTACCGAATCGACGTATAAATTATCTCTAGAAACGACGCTTGGGAAGAGGTCTATTGAAAATTACTATATTTAAAAATGCATAGATTAGCTAAAATAATTAGTAATGCAGGAGTTTGTTCTAGGCGTGATGCTGAAAAGCTGATAGTTGAAGGACAGGTAAAAGTAGACGGCATTACAATTTTATCACCGACTACAAATGTTGATATTAGTAATCAAATTGAAGTATCAGGCACATTAATCAATAATATACACAAACCAAGGCTTTGGATTTATTACAAACCTGTTGGTTTAATTACCACTCATAAAGATCCTTTATCTCGTAAAACGGTGTTTGAACAGCTAACCGGTTTACCTCGTGTTATTTCAATAGGTAGGCTGGATTTAAATAGCGAAGGTTTATTATTACTAACTAATAGCGGTGATTTAGCTCGTCAGTTTGAGCTCCCCTCAAGTAGGTTAAAGCGAGTATATCATGTTAGGGCGTATGGGAAGTATGATATTCTACTAAAAAGCAATTATAAAAATTTAGAAATTGACGGGATATTTTATAACCCTCATTCGATAAAATTACTTAAGCAAAATAAGACTAATTGTTGGTTTGAAGTAGTTTTATTTGAAGGAAAAAATCGTGAAATTAGAAGAATATTCGAGTATTGTGGACTAAAAGTTAACAAATTAATTAGGATTCAATATGGTAATTTTACAATAGATAATCTAAAACCCGGAGATTATAAAGAAATAAATAATAAAATACTGGAAAATAATTAGTAATGTGTTATTATTAATACATTTTAACTAATCATATAGAATACATATGACAAATCTTAATATATATACATGTGCAGAAAAAGACCTAAACGATTACCTTGGTTATATAAAAGATAACCCTAGTGTCTCGCTAAATGATTTTATCAAAAATAAATATTTCGCTGAAGATAATGATAACATTATCATTACTAGTTTAGAAAATATGGAAATTAACGCAGATTTAGCCAATGCTGATTTCCAAGGTACAATACTAACTGATGCCGTATTTAATAATTGTGACTTAACAAATACCATATTATGTGATTCAGATTTAACAAATGTAAAATTTAATGATTGTACATTTATCGGTACCGACTTTAGAGGAGCAAATCTTCATTATACAGATTTTAATTATAAAGATTATGATTATGATAACTATAAAATCCCCAATCTCAAAGATAAAATACGAGATATAAAACTATCTTTTTCAGATCTTGAAAGATTAAATCAATATATAGATAAAGATTTAGAACAAGAACATATCAAAGAAATAGTTATAGATGAAGCTACGAAGACAAAGAAATATATTTTGGCTGGAGAAGACGAAAAAACTTTATGGAATATCAAATCAAAAGAACTAAAGACTAAGCAAGAAGAGTTAGAAACTCTAAAGCAAAATTTAGATAATCCTGGGATTGCTACCAATCTTTTAAATGCTTTTTGGAATAGTGCAGAAACTATTGCTAGAAACCGACAAAACGAACTAGAAAAAATCAACAAGTTACAGCATGAAGTAAACAAATTAGAAACTGAAGTATATGCTTTAGATAATCTTAGAATGTTCTGCGGTAAGGGTTTAGATGGTATTTTTGAGCAGTTAAAAGACGAAGAAATACAAATAACACTAGACCCATCATATATTATAGGTTCGACTGCCAAAGAACGAGATATACCGAAAGAATATATAAAATTAACTTCTGCCGAATTTGATCTATATTTAGCTGAAGCAGCAAAACAATCCAATACAAAATTATCTCTTACCGAATTTGTTAGAAAGCAAAAAAATCTTTCAGAAGATTTAAATATAGTTCCTGATCTTTCAGCGATTAATTTATCAGGTAAAACTCTTACCAATCTTAACCTGAAGAATACATTATTTGCTTCAGCCAACTTAGAGAATGTCAAAATCTCAAATTGTAATTTAGATTTTACTAATTTTGAAGGAGCTAATTTACAAAATGCCGTTTTTCAAAATGTTACGGCTCGTAACGCAGGATTTCTTTTTGCTGATCTTAAAAAGAGCAAAATTGAAAATAGTGATATGTCGAGAGCTTACATGCCTAAAGTAGATTTATCTGAAGTAGAGGTAACAAATAGCAAATTTAATGCGGTTATGATGGTTAATGCCGATGCCGAAAAGTTAATTATTAAAGATTCAGAATGGAAAAATTCTAATCTTACCGGTATATCGCTTGCCTATGCAGATATGCAAAGAGTTCAAATGCAGGGGGTAGTTTTAAATAATGCACTTCTAGATCAAGCAAATATCGTTTCTACTAATCTTGAAAATGTTTTTATGAATAAAACACATGCATTAGAAGCAAAATTTAAAGAGCAATGTAACATGCAAGGCATAACTGCAAGAAATGCCTATTTTAGCTATGCTGAATTTGAAAATATACTATCTTTAAAAGAAGCTGACTTAAGAGAAGCTATAATGCAGCGTGTTAAACTTAAGAACGCTGATTTAACAAAAGCACAGCTTGATAAAGCAAATCTTGAATATGCCGATCTTACAAACGCTACGCTTACTAATGCAATTGCACAATTTGCTAAGTTAAGTAATGCTACTTTAGAAAAAGCAGAAGCCGAGGGATTAAATATTTCGGATGCTATTGCTAAAAATATTAATGCTAAGGAAGCTAACTTTAAAAATGCAATTATGCAGCGTGCCGATCTTACTAAAGCCAATTTCACTAAAGCAGTGTTGGAAAATGCCGATATGCAAGCAGTGGAAGCAGCCGAGGCTATATTTAAAGAAGCAAATCTAAAACAAGCGAATCTAAAAGCAGCAAATCTAGTTGGAATTAATAAAGAAGGAGCAGATTTTGATAAAGCAAAAATCAACGATGCTACAAAGATGCATGATACTAAAGGTGAGGCTAAAGGGAATTTAGATCATCAAGATAAAGACGATAAAAAAACATCTGTCAATGTTAACAAACATGCTAAATTACAAGATAAAATTCATGCAAGAGAGAAAAGCGGTTGGTTTCTGAAAACCGGAGTAGGACAGCTTTGTACAAAACTTGCTAAAAGTACTACATCAGGAATTAGCCGCGTAACAAATTTTTTAGCAAGTAAAAAATTTTTAGTAGGACTTGCCGTAGTAGCCGGTCTTGCAGTAGCAGCTGCACCTTTCGTAGCAATGCCTGTGTTATTGGTCACCGGCACCGCCCTTACTACTAAAGCTGTCATTCTAGGCGCAGGTATTTTGGCCGGAGGGCTAGTCGCTACCGGAACTTATAAACTCACTCAAAAACCTTTACGCAATCTTCAGAAGTCATTTGAAAACTTAACTAGTAGTATAGATAAATATATCTCACCGCCTCCTAAAAATATTGATGAATTAGTAACAGCAAAACAACAAGCAAGACAAAAAGCTGAAACAGAAAAATCTAAAGAAAGGGAAGAAAATTTAAATAATGTAAATAATTATATTGATAAAGCTAAAGAACAAGATCTTTTAAAACAAGCACAAAATAATTTAAACCAAGCAACGCCAAAAGTAGAAATCAAAGAAAAGAAAGATAAAACTGTAGAAAAACAACAAGCAAAATCTAATACATTCGCAGCAAAATTTAAGCCTAACACTCAAGGCAAAGGATTTGCCACAAAAATAAAAGACGAAAAAAAATCACGCTCAATAAAAGAAGCATATAACTAAATAAGTGTTAAAAATAATATCCGGTAAATATAGAAACCAAATTATACCTACCGCTAAAAATATCAAATATCGACCTTCCACCGGTAAGCTCAAAGAGGCAATATTTAGTATATTAACCTCCGGTGAGTTTACCGGTAATAAATTATTTAACGCAAATACTCACATTCTCGATTTATTTGCCGGTAGCGGTAGCCTTGCTTTTGAGAGACTATCAAGAGGAGCAGGTTTTGCTACCTTAATTGATATTGATACATCCTCATTAAAAATAGCAGAAGGATTTGCTAAATCTCTAAACATTGAAAATAATGTTAATTTCGTTAATATTAATGCTTTAAATCTACCGAAAGCTACTAGACATCTTTTTAAACCAGCTTATAGAGATGGATCTAAAGGAGACACGGAACACAGCACCGCAGCGTACACACTAGTACGTGAGGATGCGAGTACCGGATCAACGTCTAAATTACCTCTAGAAGCGAAGTTTGGGAAGATGTCTAATAAATCATTTGATCTTGTCTTTATAGACCCCCCTTATCATAAAAATATAGTGCCTAAAGTAATGAAACTGCTGATAAAAAATAATTGGCTCAAAGACGGTGCTATTATAGTTATTGAGATGGCTAAAACAGATGATTATATTTTAGATGAAAATATTGAAATTATACGTGAAAAACTATATGGTAAGAGTAAGCTGTTGGTTTTGAGCTTTACCGTCATTCCCGCGAAGGCGGGAATCCAGTAAAACATATAAAATATAAAAACTTGTTTTTATATTTTTATTTTATTAATAGTTTATTTTTTCTGGATTCCCGCTTTCGTGGGAATGACATAGAACCGCGTAACAAGACATTAAAAAACAAACATGACCAAAAAACATTACATATGTTCTAACTGTGGAAATATTAGTCCTAAATGGTCAGGGCAGTGCTTTGATTGCGGTGTATGGGGTAGTATTGTCGAAGAGATAATAAGTACAAATCAAGCAATTGTTAAAGTCGGTAGCAAGCAAGACTTCGATAAGCTTTCAGGGCATGTAACCGAGCAGTTACGCATCCCTACCCCTATAGGTGAATTCAATAGAGTACTAGGCGGCGGTTTAGTGCTTGGTTCTGCTATATTAATAGGAGGAGACCCTGGTATAGGCAAATCTACTTTGTTACTACAGCTAGCAGCAAGTAACTTTGCATCAAAGATGAATTGCTTATATATAACGGGCGAAGAATCGTTAGACCAAATAAAATTAAGGGCCATAAGGCTAAACCTAACTAACTATAATACCGATATTTTAGCAGCTACTAATTTGGAAGATATTATTGCGAGTATAGAAGCTAATAAAAATAATATTGATTTAATAGTGATTGATTCTATTCAAACAATTACCACAAAAGAATTATCATCGCCTCCAGGCACTGTTTCGCAAATTCGTACATGTGCAAATGAGCTTGTTAATTATGCTAAGCAAAACAATATAATTATTTTATTAAGCTGTCACATCACTAAAGACGGACAACTAGCAGGTCCTAAGATACTTGAACATTTAGTGGATACCGTGCTATATTTTGAGGGAGATCATAATAATCATTTCCGTATTTTACGCTCATATAAAAATCGTTTTGGCGGTGTGGGTGAAATAGGAGTATTTGAGATGAACGGCAGCGGGCTTATTGAAGTAACAAATCCGTCTGAACTATTTTTAATGCAGCGAGAACAGAACGTTATAGGTACGTCTATTTTTGCAGGAATCGAAGGTTCAAGACCGTTACTTATGGAAGTACAAGCCCTTATAGTACCCTCAAATATGGTAACTCCTAGACGCTCTGCGGTGGGCTGGGATGCTAATAGGTTATCAATGATACTTGCCGTGCTTAGTAGTAGGATAGGACTGAATCTTGCTAACTATGAGGTATATTTAAGCATTGCGGGGGGACTTAAAATTGCCGATCCTGCTTCTGATTTAGCAGTAACAGCGAGCTTAATATCTGCTGCAACCGGCAACCCTGTACCCGAACATAGCGTCTTTTTCGGCGAAATAAGCTTATCGGGTGAAATAAGAAAAACCGCAAAAGCAGAAACAAGAATAAAAGAAGCCGTAAAACTTGGATTTAATAAGATTATCTGCTCTAAATTTGAAAATTTAACGTATGACTTTATATCTTCCGTCTCACATTTAAAGGACCTAAAAGAGATAATTAAATGAGTATAGTTTATGAAATAAGAAATTTGGAAGAAGCACGTAATTTTTTATCTAGTGTAGAAGAACAGCTGATATTAACAAATCATGCCTCTAGCGTAAAATATTACGGTATGCTAGCAATTGATTACATGTTTAAAACTCTAAGTAAAGAATTTCCGGAAAAAGTTTTAGATCTTACCGTAAATGTAGGAGAGGATCACGCCGCTTTATTTACTGCAATCAAACTAGGGTATAAGAATATATCATATACAGGGAATTCTGAGGAAGCTAGGGGGTTGTTGTACGGATATCAAACCGTCATTGCGAGCGACTGAAAGGAGCACGGCAATCCAGAAAATAATTAAAAAAATGCTAAAAATTAGCATTTTTAACTGGATTGCTTCGTCAATTACTCCGTAATTTTCCTTGCAATGACAAAAATTTAATAAAAAAAACCATGAATATCAAAGATATAGGAGTAATAATTGCTAAAAAACCTTTGAAAGAAAATACATTTATTATTACGGTTTTTACTAAAAATCATGGTTTATATTCGGGAGTTGTAAAAGAATTTTCTAAAAAAAGTAAATTTATATATCAAGAAGGGAATATTATAGATTTTCTTTGGCAGGCAAGATTACATGAACATATTGGCATGGCTAAATGTGAACTCATTAAATCTTACACCGGTTATTTTATCACAAATAAAGCTAAATTATATGCCTTTAATTCCGTTATATCTTTAATCAAAGAGTTATTTCATGAAAGAGAAGAACATTCTAAATTTTTTTTATTTCTAATTAACTATTTAGATAATTTATCAAAGAATTTTTGTTTTCGTGATTATATTAATTTTGAGCTAGCTTTACTTGCCGAGACGGGTTATAAGCTTGATCTTACCAAGTGCGGCGTGAGCCATGTTACAACTGATTTAATCTATGTATCACCTAAATCAGCTAGAGCATTATCATATGAAGTAGGAAAACCTTATAAAGATAAATTATTGATGTTACCAAGATTTTTACTTTCAGATAATAGTGAGATTACATTAGAAGAAAAACGGCAAGCTTTAGCTCTAACAAACTATTTTTTTAATAGATATTTATTTCATAATAATAGACAGGTTGAAGCACGCCAAACTTTTATTGAATATACTTTAAATAATTTTTAGAGACTATATTTTTACTTTTATTTTTCTTATTTTATGATATACTGACTTAAGTAATTACTTAAATAAGTATGTAATATGACTAGACTAAGCATAGATATACCAAACGAATTACATCATTTTCTTAAAGTTCACACTGCAAAATGATACTATTATGAATTTTGTAAGAGAAGCGATATATCATAAAATAGCACAGGAAAAAGCATTAAATGCAGAATCAATAAAAATATTAGAAGAATCAGCAAAAGGTTTAAATATTAATAAATATTCTGCGTATAAAGAAATGTATAAAAAGCTTAATTTAATATGATTCTGCAAACCTCTACTATTTTATTCCATGTCATTCCTGCGAAAGCGGGAATCCAGTTGAGTAAAGCTTCTTAAAAGCTTTACTCAAGAAGAAAGTAATATAATAAAAAAAATCTTTAAAATCAAGATTTTTTTAGCCTGGATTCCTGCTTTTGCAGGAATGACATAAGGGCCTTTCAAAAATTTCCTGGTACACTATCTATATACATACCGGTACACATAGTGACTTATTCAAATAATAATCTATGAAAATACTAGCATTTGACACAGCCAATAATACTGCATCGGTAGCAATATCCGAAAATGAGAATATCCTTGCATGTATAGAAGAATTACGTCCTTCTATGCAAGCAGAAAATCTAATGCCGATGATAGAAGACGTGATGAAATCAGCTAAATGTTCATATGATGATTTAGATTATTTAGCGGTAACTAACGGACCCGGTAGCTTTACCGGCATTAGAATAGGACTTGCTAGTGCTAAAGGTATATTATTTTCCAAGGAGAATATTAAAGCAGTAGCGGTTAGCAATTTTGAATATGCTTATTTTAGAGCCGTAACTCAAGTTAAAGATTATGATAAAATATATGTCTTTTTAAACGCTTATCGCTCACAGCTTTATATGCAAGTTTTTCATAAATCAGGACAAATAGAAGAGCCGTTATTGATAGATTTCGAGTATGCTATAAAACTGCTTATAAATGAGAAAGGGAATATAGTTTGTTGCGGTAGCGGACTTGAATTTATATATCACCAAATTATGCATTTGCCGAATATAATAACCTTGCCACGTTTTGCACGAGTTAAAGCTTGGGTTACCTGTAGATATATTGCTAGTAGATTGTCGAGCGATGTAAAATTAAATAGCTCTATCGAGCCACTATACATACGCCCTCCTGATGCTAAAATCGCAATCAATTATGCCATTCCTAGTTAAAAGTAGGAATCCATTTACTGGATTTCTATAATCAACGAAATGACATAAGAGCTTTATTATAAGTATACTACATCATCTTCATAATTAAAGACTCCAAAATTATAAGATAATTTCATAGTAAAATCACTATTAGAGTGTTCTACTTGATTGTCTGATACTTTTATTTCATCTTCATAATCAAAGAATCCGGAATCACTATCAGAGACTGCACCTGATTCTTGTTTTACACACTTCTTGTCGTGTATTAAGGCTATTATTTGCCCAACTAATGATTTCGATAAATCATGATTATCCGAGTTAATAATATCAATGATTCTTACTAGACTTTCATCTGAGGCGTGCGAAATTATTGGTGCTAGCTTATCATTTGAAATATGACTCATGATTCTTACTAAATTTTTATTTGGAATAATATCAAAATTTTCTGCAAGCTTTTCTTCTCCTGCTAAAATAATTATATTTTCAAGCTGTTCATCAGAAATATCCTCATCTGATAATTTTTTTAGTTCCTGCTCGGTAAGCTTTTCTAAAGAAAGGGTAGTATCCATATATGTATTTAATTTATCTAATGGAATAAATTGCATTAATTTTTCAAAATGCTCCGGCAAAATATAATGAACTAATTTTTGTGCTTGTTCATCGGAAATATTATTAATTAATTCTACCAATTTTTTATATGTTATCTTTTCAAAAACTTCATCTAATGCATTTTCAGACGTGTTTAAAATTGCTTCTACTAACTCATTATCAGGAAGAGTTTCTAGTTGATCTAAGAGATTAAAGGTTTCTTCAGCGTTATTATTTAAATAAGAAAAAACTTTATTACTCACAAAATTAAAAGTTTCAGCAACTTTAGAAGAAAGAATACTAGATATATTTTTTATAATATTAAAACTCTTTACTCCGAAATCATAAACTGTTTTTAATGATGAACTAAATGTACTGAAAAAACCTTTACTTTTAGGTGTGTTAGTTACTTTTTCACTACCATCAAGCTTATTTAAAAGATCTGTAAATCTGATTTGAGAGATGCCTAGAGTATCTGGCTGACCTTTTACTGCTTCTTGGAAGATTATTTTAGAATTTAAAAAAGGATATTTAGCTTGAGCTTCTACTATTTTTTTATTACATCTTGCACTTTTTTCGTCATACTGCTTAATTGAATTATCTAACGCTGCTAAAAAATCAGTATTTTCTTCTTGCTTAGTAGGAGAAGTTATAAACTCAAATTCATCGTGAGCAAGATAGGAGGCTGACTTTGGAGAGGTATTATTTGGGATTAAATTTTGTAACTTATTAAAAATTGATGTTATGGCCATAATTTTTCCTCATTTCTGATTACAATAATCAACATTGCATTATAATAGAAATTATGAGGAGGTCAAGATAAAGGCTAATAATTATTAACTTTTTATTATATTTTACTTAAAATTGATTAATTTATCAAAAAGGGATATTCTACTAAATGTCATGCCTGCGAAAGCAGGACGTTGTTGCGTGGTTCTAACTTTTCGTCATTGCGAGGAAATTACGAAGTAATTGACGAAGCAATCTCAGGAGTTTGTTATTATTTCATGAGATTGCCATGCAGTCTACAACTACTCGCAATGACGATTTAGTAGTATCCATGCAACAACGCCGCAGTACTTGTATAATAATGTAGCCAATTTTTGAAGTTCAACGAGTATATTATAATTGTCTTTGTTCTTGAATTAGCTCAAAAACTTCAACTGTGTCTCCTTCTCTAATATCTTCGTAATTTTCAAATGCTATACCACACTCATATCCTTCTCTAACTTCTTTAACTTCATCTTTAAAGCGTTTTAAAGTTTTGAGTTTTCCTTCATGAATGACTACATTATCACGTAATAAGCGTACTCCCGCTCCTTTCTTAATAATCCCTTTAGTTACATAGCTACCGGCGATTTTGCCAACTTTGGTAATATTAAATATTTGTCTAATTTCTGCGCTTCCGATATACTGCTCTCTAACGATCGGATCAAGCATACCGCTCATAATGGCTTTTATATCATCAATTAAATGATATATTATACTATAATATCGAATATCGACTTTTTCTTTTTCTGCAGCAGTTAAAGCATTTGCCCCTGCTCTAACGTTAAAGCCGACAATAATAGCCGAAGAAGCATGTGCAAGAGATACATCGGATTCCGTTATCGGACCTACGCCGCTATGAAGTATACGAAGCTTTATCTCATCACTCGGTAATTTTAATAAGCTACCTGAAATAGCTTCAACCGACCCTTGAACATCACCTTTAATAATTAAAGGTAATTCCTTAATTTTACTATTACCGGAAGCTTTTAAAAACAAATCTTCTAAACTTGAACGCGGTGCAATAGATATTTTTTTTTCTTTAGCAAGACGCATTCTATATTCGGCTATATCTTTTGCTTGTTTCTCATTTTGTACTATGTTAAATTTATCGCCGGCAAAAGGCACTTCATTTAACCCCTGAATTTCTACAGGAACAGACGGAGTTGCTTCTACTATTTCTAGTCCCTTATCATTAGTCATCTTTTTAACTTTACCGTAAGCAGTACCAGCTATTATAATATCACTGTTTCTTAAAGTACCTCGCTGCACTAATATAGTGGTTAGCGTTCCTCTTCCTTGTTCAATTTTTGACTCGATTACAACACCGGCAGCTGAGCCGAAAGGATTTGCCTTTAAATCCTGCATTTCTGCAATTAATAAAATTGCTTCTTCAAGTTTATCTAAGTTAATTTTCTTTAGTGCCGAGATAGGAATAATCATAACGTCACCACCTGCCTCTTCGCCGATAATTTCATGGACATATAATTCGTTCTTTACACGCTCAATATCAATATCAGGCTTATCAATCTTATTAATAGCTACAATTATAGGAACGCCCGCTGCTTTCGCATGATTAATTGCCTCAACCGTTTGCGTTTTGATTCCATCATCTGCTGCGACCACTATAATAACTATATCCGTTACTTTAGCACCTCTTGACCGCATTTCCGAAAAAGCTTCATGCCCCGGAGTATCAATAAAAGTAATTGCTCTACCGTCTGCAAGAGTTACTCTATAAGCCCCAATATGTTGTGTAATTCCGCCTAGCTCACCTGCAGCAATATCTGTAGACTTAAGAGCGTCAAGCAATGAGGTTTTACCATGATCGACATGACCCATTACCGTCACAACCGGAGCACGCGTTCTTAAATCCTCAACCTTATCATCACTAATTAAAACATTTTCAACATCTGACTCTTGGACTCTTTTTACCGTATGCCCTAAATTTGTTGCAACTAGTTCTGCCGTATCGGCATCTATTGTTTGGCTAGCATTTGCAAGAATACCGAGTTTCATTAATTCTTTAATTACATCAGCCACTCTTTCAGACATAGCATTTGCAAGATCGCCGACTCCGATAACTTCCGGGATCGTCACTTCTCTATATACTTTCTCAGGTGCTTGTGATACTAATTTACGCTTTTCTTTTTCTCTAGCTCTTTTTATAGAAGCAAGACTTCTAGTTCTACCGCTGCCACTTTCGTCGTCGCTAAGCATATTGAAAAGATCGGCTTTTTTGAATTTTTTTGGCTCTTCTAGCTTAATTTTTGGTGCTATTATTTTACTATCTGCTGTTTTATCTAATTCTTTCTCTGATTCTATACCGTAACGTGTTCGCATTCCTACTAAAGGAGACTTTACAAAAGTTTCTTCTTTCTTTTTAGGTATTTGTGACGGTATATCTTCATCATCTTGAACGATTTTAGCACTAACTTCTACTTTATTTTCTTCGGTATTTTGCTGTGTTTGTTCAACTTCTTTATCAGTTTCTAGCGGTTCTATTTTTGAGTTAGCAGACTGGTTAATACTTGCAAGTTTGCTTAAAGTGCTTATTTTTGAAGGGTCATTTAATTGAGATTGCTCAGCAGCTTTTTTAAGAATAGATAAACGTCTGTTAAATTCTTCCTTATTAGCATCAATAACAGTTTGATCTAAGCTATTCCTTTCTTTATTTAATGAAAGGGTAGTAGCACTACCGGTAGAGCTTTTTCTAACTTCTACTAGCGTTTTAGATTTAGCATTAACAAAGCTTTGAGCTCCTGTAAGAGAGTCAAAAGACTTATTAAGCGATAATTTTGAATTGCCAAGTGTCAACTTTTTGGGTTTGATTTCCTGGTTATCCGTCATATTTAAAACCTTTGTGTTTCTGTTCTACTACTTGATTATGTTATTCCTAGCTAAAAGCGGCGTTGCTCGCATGGCTCGTTTATGTCATTCCCGCGAAAGCGGGAATCCACTAAAATTTATAAAAAAAACTTATTTTTATAGGTTTATTTTTCAAGGACGCCCTAATTACTAAGCTATTTATTCTGGATGCCTGCTTTCGCAGGAATGACATACACCCTACATTCAACCCACTAACTATACTTCAATGCACCATGCTGTCTAGCAGTTTTAATCAGCAATTTAATATTTTCGTCCGTTATATTAGAATTTGGAGCTAAATTTTTAAATTCATTTACACTCATCTCTCCTAAATCTTCTATGGTCTTTATACCATATTCGGCAAATTGTAATATTAATTCAAGCGATAATTCTAATATATCTATTAATTCTTGCTCAACTCCTAGATCCTCTAGCTTTTTGATAATCTTTTCATTCTTAAGGTCGACGTAATTAATAGCTCGATTTTTAATCTCTACGGCAAGTTCTTCCTCAAAGCCTTCAATTCTTGTTAAAGTACTAATCTCACTACTAGCAATTTGTTCTACTGAATTAAATCCCGTTACCGATAAAAGCTGACCTATAACTTCTTCAACATCTAAAGCTTCCATAAATAATGCCGTAGAAGTTAAGAACTCTTCATTTCTTCTTTTGGATTCTTGCTCTTCGGTCATTATATCGATATTCCAACCTGTAAGCTGAGAAGCTAAACGAACATTCTGCCCTCTTCTACCTATTGCAATACTTTGATTTTCTTGCGAAACTACTACTTCTACCTTATGCCTATCCTCATCAATCAAAATTTTTGTGATTTCCCCAGGTGCAAGCGGTGCAAGAGCATTAACTATAAACTGTGCAAGATCATTACTCCATAATACTATATCAATTTTCTCTCCGTTTAATTCATTTGTTACGGCTTTTACTCTATTACCTCTAATACCTACGCATGAGCCTACGGGATCTATACTACTATCCGAAGCAAATACCGCTATTTTTGCTTTTGAACCGGGATCACGTGCTACTGATTTTATTTGAATAATAGATTCAAGAATTTCAGGTACTTCTAGCTTAAATAGTTTAACTAGCATCTGGTTATCTACTCTAGACAAGAAAATCTGCGGTCCTTTTGTTTCTTGCCTTACATCCTGTACATATGCTTTTATACGATCATTAGGTTTAAAATTCTCACCCTTAATTAATTGATCTTTTTTTATTATTGCTTCAGCACGACTCAGGTCAACTATTATATCACCGTATTCTATTCTCTTAACTATCCCATTTATAATTTCGCCTTTTCTATCTTTAAAGTCATGATATTGTTTTTCACGTTCAGCTTCTATAACACGTTGAGTTATAACTTGTTTTGCAGTTTGAGCCGATACTCTAGCATGATCAATCGGCGGTAAATATTCATATATCTCATCACCGATTTTAGCTTCCGGATTCTTTATTAAAGCTTCTTCAAGTGAGATTTGCGTTAAGTAATCTTCTACATCTTCTACTATTTTTAAGATCCTTAAAAGATTTATCTCACCGGTTTTCCTATTTATCTGAGCTTTAATATTATATTCATTACCGTATTTTTTTCGTCCTGCTGCTTGTACCGCTTGTTCAACCGTTGAAATCAAAATTTCTTTTGATATTCCTTTCTCACGAGCTACAGAATCTATAATTTGTAAAATTTCTACATTACCTATATTAGACATACATTATCTCTTATTGCTTTAGCAATTTTTTAAATACTTCTTCAGTTATGTAGAAGTCAAGATTTGATCTTACAGACACTATAAATTTTGCACCTGATTGTCAGTTACATTTTGACTGTCAGAGACGTATTCAAGATACAAGATTTCATTATTCTTTTCAACAGCTAATTTTCTACTATCCTTAAAAGTTTGCATAGGAGTTTTTCCATAACAATATTTTCCTGAATGTGGTCGCTCATTATTGAAATGCTCTAACCAAATATCAAGATCTAATTGTAAATCATCAAGATCTGTATAAATCTTTTTCCGCATAGCTGTATCAAAGAATTCTTGTTTCATGGTTTTATTAAAACGCTCACACATACCATTTGTTTGGGGAGAATATGCCTTAGTTGTAGTATGCTCTATACCTTCGATACTTAGAAACAACTCAAAAGCATGATGCTCTATATTCCCCTTATATTCTGACCCACGATCTGTAAGAATACGAAGTATTGGTATCCCTTGGGTCTCGTACCATGGTAACACGCGGTCATTAAGCATATCAGCAGCAGTTAAAGCTGTTTTATCAGTATATAGTTTAGCATCAGCTACCCTAGTATAGCTATCAATAAATACCTGAGAATAAACCTTACCTATACCTTTGAAATTACCTACATAATACGTATCCTGACATCCTAGATAACCTGGATGCTGCGTCTCAGTTTCTCCATGAGCTTCTCTTTCATTACGACGCTTCTCTAGCACTTGTAATTGAGATTCAGTAAGAACAATACTATCCTGAGCCATCTTTGCTTCTAATGCTTTAAGCCTTTTACTGATATTGTTTAAATCATTACGTAACCAAATTGATCGCACTCCTCCAGGCGATACAAGTATACCGCTCTTCTTAAGCTCATTTGATACTCTTAGCTGACCATATGCTGGATATTCTATTGCCATATCCATTACTGCTTTCTTTATCGCTGGATCAACTCTATTCGCTATTATTGGCTTTCTTCGACTAATTTCATATAATGCCTCTTCGCCACCAGTTTCATACAGTGCTTTAAATCTGTAATAACTATCTCTACTATAGCCCATCGCTTTACATGCTGATGATATGCTACCAAGACTCTTAGCTAGTTCTAGTAACCCTATTTTTGGCTTTATTATTTTTTGATTTAAGTTCATTTTTCATCTCCATTTAATAATTAATTTATTTTACTAAATATAAGATATAATCTCAACTATTACATATTATTTGGATTAAACATATCAAGATCTGCCATTTTATTTACTTCATATAATGATTTACATTTTAGTCCTTGGGGCAGCGGGCAATCAAAATCATTCCTATATGGCATCAATTTACAACCAGAAATGCTAAAGCTTAACATTAATAACAAAAGCAGATTAATTATTTTATTATTCATTAAAAATTACCAAGATGTTGTTGTTCTGACTGCAAATCAATATCTGTCATCTCATAAGTTCCATTATCCGCAGTAAAACGTTCTTGCAATTTAGTTTTTGCCTTAGTAAAACTTGTCACTTTATTCCCAGAATAATTTTGATAATTACTATAATTTATTCTATTTTGAGCATAATCAGTAGTAGTTGGTGGTAGTAATCTATCTACTTTAGCAGCCTCTTTATCCTCTCTTAAATCAAAACCTTTTCTGAATACTACATCTATTACTCTACCTGAAGCTACAACAATTACTGGGCTCATGCTTTCTGCTCGTTTAATTGCAAAATCAGCAAGTTTTGCTAAAGCATTACCGGTGCCAGCATAAACACCAGCTTTAAGAGAATCCTGAACTTTTAAGGCATTTTGTTGCCCGGTAATCGGTGACACCGGAAATATGCTATTTGTTGCCTGGTTCTGAAAAAATTGTGCTATCCCGCCAAGTACGCCGTTAAGCACCGCCATCCTTGCGACATCTGATGATCTATCAACTACTATGCCTTTAATGCCGGGTCTACCATCCTCTCCTATTAACCACCCCTCTACTGATTTTTCAATTATCTTGCCATGACTATTTAGTAAAGATACTGTTTCTAACCGGCATTTAGCCCGCTCTGATGAAATATCCCCAGTGCAAGAACCAATTAAAATTGCTTCTTTGATTTGCTCCGTTTTATACCCTTTAGAAAAAATAGCTGTATCAACAAGCCTTATCATTATGGGCTCAGGCGAAGCTGCATTATTAGTGCCAGTTCCAACCACCACTCCAGTAAGCAGCAACCCCCGTGCAAAGCTGCCGGTAGTAATATAATCTTTAACGTCTTTTTTTACTCCTAAGTCAGCTCTTTTTACATAACCAAGTAATCTTTTTACTAGAGCAGTAGGAGCAGCAGCAATGCTTTGCTCAACGTTATTATCTAATAAATCTTCTATCTTTTGATTATTGTTAAAATCATTGCCATCATATAATATAGTTTCTTCACGAGGATTCTCTAATGATTCTAACTTTTGACTAAAATCATCAATGTTAGTTTTAGTTTCTAAATATTTATTCTCTATTAGCTTCTCTAAATGGTTCTGCATGTTTTTAACTTCATTTAATATTTCTGCAGTCCATTTAGCCCTTGGATCTATGGCCTTTTCTATTCCTGATATTTCCCTTGCTTGTCTCTCTTCTTGTAAATCTAAGGAAGTTTTGACCTCATTTTCTGACAATCCATAAAACACCAAAACCATTATTACGCCTATGCAAGCCAACGTCACTAATGGTCTATTTTTAATTATCTCTATAAGCCCTAATAATCTTTTGCTGAATGCAGATGATAATGTATGATCCTCTACTTTACTTTGTAATTCTTCCTGCTTATTGAAATCTTGATTCATTGCTTTTAATCAATATCTTAATTATCTAACTGATTTTCATCCCGCCAGAGACCCACTCTAAATAAAATCCTAAAATAATACCAATAGCTACAATTGCTCTGGCAAGCCTTAAATTACCTCTGACTACTGCCCAGATTGAGGATAAAATCGTTGCCCCTGATATTCCGATAGTTTTAAGTTTACCGGTAGAGAGCCCACCAATGCGGTCTAACTGTCCTTCTAATGTTTCTCCTAAAGCAACTTCAGATAGTATTACATTTACACAAAAAATTAATAATACCGGCAATAAAGGATATATTATTCTTAAATACTGTTTATTATTTTCTTTTTCTATTATATCTTTGTTTTTTACATTCATGATGCTTCTCTTCTTTGTTATTAGTTAACTTTATTACTTCTTGTTCTAAATCAAACTTAATAAGTCTAATTGGTGTTGGTTTGATTTTAGTAAAATTCAGCATTAAATCTTGGATCGTACTATTTTCTCCAATTAGGGTTAAGTAAAGCTTAGTTTGATCTTGCTGCGGCAAAATAAATAAACAGCCTGAATCATGTACTACTACTTCTGCAGCTTCCTCCGGATGAATAAAGATATCATTAATCTTTTCTCCTTCGATATTAATCCTAGTTGGAGCATCTTTAGCTATTTGCAGCTCTAACAAAGAATCAGCATGTAACATATAGCTTATCCCATAAGCATTACTACTAAAGCTTGCAAGCATTATGCCAACAAAAACTACTAAGATCTGCAATTCTGACTTCAAACTTTTCATTACTTATTTATTTGCCTCTTCTTCCTTAATACCAGTAAGTAACAACAAATGATTAGCTCCTCGCTTATAAGTTAATAAATAAGTTTTATCAGCTGCGACATGCTTATTCTCGGAAAACCAATAACGAAATGTGCCGTTAATTAATACTCCATCCTCAATGACTTTTACTTTTTTAGGAAAAAATACTGATGAAATATTAGAGCCCTTAACAAAATCTAAATGTTCTTTAAAAAACTTATCCAACTGCTCTGTATTACTAGATACCACCTTCATATCTGCTATTTGCCTCTCTACTTCTTCTGGTGAAATAGTAAATAATTCCTTCATTACAAAAACTGCCCATTCTTTAAGATAGGTCTCATGATAGCTTTTGGATGATACTATCATCCGACGATCTGGCTCTATTGCCGGAATTAATAACCATTTTTCTTCCGTGCTAACTGTTTTCATCATTCTAAGCAGACTTGTAACTGCAAGCAGCAATGTGATAAGCAATAAGCTCTTATTATATTTAACTAGCTGCTGAATAGAGCTTTGCTTAAATAAATGATCCATTACTTACCTACCTTTTTACCAAGTAGATTAGGATAAGAAGTAGGAGCATATAGCCATTTCTTAGCTACTAAATAACTCTTAAGTACAAAATATTCTGATAGTTTCTTAAACTTTTTAAATATATAGCAAAGTACAATACCGCCAATAATGCATATTACCCCAAGCTTAGCATGTCCGCTATTTAGTAACACTATCCCAGGTACTATACCAAGTAAGATAACAAACCACTCATCTAAGCTCAGTCCCATATATTTTAAGGAAGTAGATAGTGACCAATATAATCTTTGATTAGCACAATTATTATCCATATTAGTAAATTATGTTTCCATTACAGATAAGTTCTCTAGTGATGACATTAACATCCTAATTTTTACATTGCCAGTGGAGTTTTAAGCCATAATAAAAAAAACTGTAATTCATCTAAAACTGTGGATATCTGGAGATAGAATCTATAGCTCTATCCATGAATTTGTTGATAACTAGCAGTAATTTTGCTAATATTAATGAAATAAATTATTGGTGAGTTGTGTATGTTTAGAAATGATGTAGAGTTAAAACAACTAGAATGTTTAAAACTTGCTATTCAGTCCTGCTGTAGTTATGACGCTGTGGATCTTGCAAAACAATATTATCGTTTCCTTATAGAAAATAATGAAAATGTACCAATTCAATTTTCTATCAATAAAGTAAGTTTAAATTAGGTTTATTATTAATTTTACTTAAAAGATTCTGATCCTAACAAATCTATAATTTCCTGTACACCATCAATTTCTTGATGACTTTGATAATAAGCAATTATTTCTTCTTTTTTATTCGGTTCAAGCTGTTCATTATATAAAGGCATACTATATTTATCTAACATCTTGTAAATATATGGATGTAAAATTTCCTGGTTTTCATCTACATAATATAATACCCTATGTAATAATAGATTTTGAACAATATCATACAGTTTCATATCTTCAAATTGCTTTACAAGATTTACATAGTTATAACTGTCAAATGATTTTACTAAATCCGGTAATTTACTATCAATAAATGTATTAAATTTGTTCGGCATTATTGCTATAAACTCATTAATCTTGTTCATTATATTAAAATCATAATCATTACCATGATCCTTTTTACACATCATATCGAAAATATGTACCTTAGAATTTGGATTATCATTTAAAGTTCTAACCAAAAAAGCATATTGAGCAATATCAACAGGAGGGTATGTATTTTTTCTAGGTACAATAAATTCAAACTCATTACTCATAGGATTTAGTGATACTAATTCTTTAAATACATGACGTATTTTACATTCAACAGGAGTAGTATTTCTTGGTATGCTATAAGGCCATAGTTTGGTTCCTTCTTCTAATCCTGCTTCTATATTATTACCATGTAAATTAACCCAAGATATATTGGTATTATCAACAACATCAATAAGATATTGATATCCTGAATATTCAATCATATTTCCATGAAGATGAATACCAGTGATTTGGCTATATGGCAAACCATCTGCTAGATATCTAGCACCATCAGCTCCTATACTATTATTGCACAAATCTATAAAAAGAATCTTAGAATTTTGTAAGATTTCAGATAAATATCTAGCTCCTTCAGCTTCTATATCATTCCATGCAAGATCAATATACATAATATCACTATTTTTAAGTACTGGTACTAAATATTTCATACCTTCATCTCCTATGTAATTTAGACCAAGATCAAGATCTAAAACTTTAACCGCTCTTAAAAATTCAGCTAAATATTGAGCACCTGTAGTTCTTATTTTTTCTGCATGTACATTTAATTTGGCAATTTGACTATCTTTCAATGCTTGAACTAAATATTGAATACCATTAAGTTGCATAATATGATTGTAAGACATTTTAAGCTCACTAATTTTAGTATTTTTGAAAGCTTGAGCCAGATATTGAGCATCATCGGCTTCTAAGTTTTGACGATCAAGTGTAAGCTCAGCAATTGCAATATTTTGAAAGGTTTTATTTAAATATTGAGCACCCTTAATGCCTATTTTATTATTATGGAGAGTAATATGAATATTCTTAATATCACAATATGATCTTTGAGATATATACTTATTAACATCACCATCTTCTGTGTAATGGATATCAAGATAAAGAGACCTCATTTTAGTATTACTCAGCATCTTATTTAAGTATTGCGCTGCATCGCTTCCAATTTTATTTTCACTCAAATCAAGTTCAGTAATTTGTGTTTCTTTTAGAGATTCAGTAAGATATTTTACACCTTCATCCATTATATTGTTATTTGTAAGATTAAGTGTGGTAATTTGGGTGTCTCTCAAAACTTGAGTTAAATACTTAAGACCATTACATCCTATGTTATTATTACTAAGATCAAGTCTAGTAATTTGAGTACCTTTTAGAGCTTGAGCTAGAGATTTAACATCGCCTTCTCCTATATTACTAAGAGATAAACTTTGATTATCTTTTAAGTTATCAATCATTGTTTTATATGGCATATATGTATCCTCCTAGCTATATAATTTACTATGTTTATTATTGTTGAACTGTAGAGATCATTTCATTAATGGCTCTTTGCATATATTCTCGAGCAGTATCAGTGGCAAGTCTAGTATAAATTGCTGTTGATCTTGGATCTCTATGATTTAGGAGCTGGCCTATTACATATTGATTTGCTCCAGTCATTGCCATCCAACTTAGTATTGTTCTCCTTAAATCATGGATCCTTAAATTTTCTATTCCTGCTTTTTTACAAATCCTCTTCCATGCTTTCTTTGGTTCTTGCAGTGACCACTACTGCTACTCTCACTTGGAAATACCCAAATGCTATTAGATTGCTCTTTCCTGGCTTTGAATATTTCTATTGCCTGATCTAATAAAGGTAAACGGTGGGGATCACCATGCTTAGTTTCTGGAAGATACAATTGTTTGTCAGTAAAACTTACTTGCTCCCATTTCATAGTAAGTAAATTATCTTTACGAACTGATGTATACAAAGCTATTAAGAAAAAATCCTTCATTACCTGGTTTTTCTCTTCTGCTATTGCTGTAAAAAACTGTGTATTTCTTCTCTAGTTAAATAACGGTCTCTAGATTGTTCCTGATGTTTCTTTATCCCAATAACTGGATTCACCTTAATCAATCCCCATTCTATTGCTTTGCTAAATACAGAACTTAATATCTCAAGAAATCTATTAGCTCCATATTTACCAGTTTTAGTTAAATTATTAAACAACTCTTGAATATCTGTTTTTGAATAGTAGATATTTTTCTAGGATATAAATGTTTTGCATATCTATCTACAGAAGCGGCATAATCTTTCCATCTTTTATTATTAATTTTACTATATTCATTAAGGTATTTGTCATAAAAATCCTTAAAGGTAAGCTCTTTTGATAATCTGGCTCTTTCTTCGGCAGGATTATATCCTTTTGCAATCTCCCCCTTTAATTCAGATGCTCTTGTTCTTGCTTCAGTAATAGATAGTTCTGGAAAACGCCCTATCTTGATTTTGTGGTATAATTGTTGAATTTTTTTACCAAGGTAAAATGTCTTACTGCCACCGTATGATACTATTAAAAATAATCCTTTTTCTTTAGTATCTCTATATATATTTTGTTTTTCTGTTGGGATTTTTATATTATTTAATGCTTCTCTAGTAAAGAATAAAGATTTTACTGACATAAATACCTTAAAGAGCATTGATAGCTAAAGTTATAATATGCTTTGGCTATGATAGCAAATCATATAAGAATAATCACTGAAATTAGATAATGGTTGGATAATATTAATGCTCCATATATTCTCCTGGCAGTATAAGTTGTTAGTATATGTGAATAAGTATTTGACAGGTAATGCAAAGTTAACTACAGGAAAATTATTCCTCCACATATCAGAGATATAGCTATGAATATCAGGCTTTCACTAGGCGTGATACAGCACTATAGTGTTGCATTTTATTTTTATGAAATTGCTAGGGTAATATCTAGAAAAATGAACTGTTACGTTGACATCGTAAAGGTCAGAGGTTCGATCCCTCTATCACTCACCATTCTCCATTTTTCGGTATTGCTACAAAGGTATCAAACGGCGAACGCAGCATAAAGTAGAGGCTTTTCAGTGTTCAAAGAAGGTTAGAGAATATCAATTAGATAGGATAAAATTTATAAACCTTCGGTAGGGCAAATCTCCAAATGGTGACCGTTAATAAATACTTCAGCTTCTTTAGGGTTAGTCTCATAATCAAAATTTATTAATAACTCGTGTCTTGTGTTTTCATAAATTTTATCCGTTAATATACGTTTACCGGCGTTAATTTTTATTGCAACAGCATTCTCCTTCAAAAATTTAACTCCATTTATTCCATATGGATGATGTATTATTCCTTTCTCCATAGCTTTCTCAAAGCGTGGCAGTAAAGAATCAACAGCTTTCTTTATTTTTTCATCAATAATACTATAACAATCTTGACCTTTATATTTACCTATATAAGTAGCTTCAGTATTTTTAATATACCCTTTCTCTGGAATATTCCATGAAGTGATATAATGAGTAATTTTATGACTTAATATATGAAGCTGTTGTTTTTTTTAAAGCTGATAATACTGATGAATTTTTTTGCATCATATTGCTTAAATAATTGATCTAAATCCTCTGCGTCATTAACCTCTCCAAAATCATTTGTAAAAATTTCTTCTTGTTTTTTCTTACTTAATTGGTTTGCATATTCCTTAGCTTTATTTATGTCATTATTAAGTAAAGCAGCATTTATTCCAATTTCTAAAGTTTCTTCATTTTGAGGGGCATCTTCTAAAACTTTCTCTACATTTTGTAAAACGTTTTGAGAATTTTTAGAAACAAATTCTTTTGCATCTTCTGCCATTAGCGAGATGTTGGCAGCATTAAGGACTTCTGTTATTTCTTCTTTTTTTAATGTATTTGTGCATTATAAATTATAGAATTTGGATCAGGAAAAGCTGCTAAAGTAGATAAATTTAAACTTTTATAAATAGCAATATCGTTGTTAGGAATGTTATTTAATATATTACGTGCTATATCCAATTGTTTTGTATAAATGGCAACCGAAAGTACAAGTAACTCATCAGTATTATTGACATCAGTTTTTTAAATTATTGTATTTAAATCCTTTGCTAAACGTATTTTTTGTGCAATTTTTCTCTCATCTCTCATCTGAAAGAGCATTATATTTAGCAGTATATTTATAAAGCGCAAAACTTTGAACGTGGTAAGGTAATAAATTTTTAGAATTCATTGTCTCTAATTTTTCATTGGTGATATTATTTAAGTCTCGATCTAATTTTAGTAAACCTTTAAGGCTACCTTCAGGCATCTTATTTAGTAAATTTTCTATATTTTTTGAATCAGAGTGATAACCATAGAGAGTCCATAAATTATATATGATTTCTTCCTCTTCAGGTAACCTATCTATTGCACTATTATAATATTTTATAGCAAGTTCTAACTGATCAGTTTTATAATAAACAACCCCTAAGTTATACTGACACCAACCTATATATCTTTGGCATTTACTTGATCATCTATAGTGATATTGCTAAGTGCTGCCGTAAGCAATTTTTTAGCTTCATCTAAGTGATTATTATTAATTAATATGGTAGAGAGCGTATATGTAATATTGTAATAATGCCTTATATGAGGCGTTAAATCTTTAATAATTTTATCTCCATACTCCATGATATAAACTGATTGACTAACTCAAATAAAGTATTGGTATAAGCTTTATGAATTTGAAATTCATATTGGGAATATATTAAATTTAAATCTATATTTGCTTTTGACAATATATCTATAAATAATTTTTCTGCTACTTCCACATGGTTATTCATTATACTGCAATGTATAGCAGTGATCATCTCTTGAAGTTGAAGAAAAATATTTATAAAATTAATAGTTTTGGGTTCTTTATTTACAATAGGAGTACTATAAGTTTTGGGGCTTATAAAAATGCTAATTTCTTTATTCGCTTTTAATGCAACATGATATTTGCTTAAGGCTTCTTTCAGTACTTTATGTTCTTGAATATTTTTATATTCATAATTATCAAATAAAGTTTTTAGTGTATTAAGTTTTAGGCTTGTTACTTGTGGAATACCCAATTTTTTTGTTGTTTTGCTATCTAAAGAGTTTAAAAGAGTTGTTGCTATTTCTGCACTAGCATCTATAGAACTTTTTACATTTTTTAATGGTTCTATTCATTCCCCCGCTACAATTAAAGCCTTTTGTGATTTAAACTCTATTATTTTATTGTATTTAGCTTCTTGGTGATCAAACTTGAATCATTTAAGTTTAACTAATGAGAACTAAGCCGTTATGAACACTAAAACAGTAGAAATAGCTATTATTGAGCCATATCTAGATTTTTTTATTAAAGACAAAGACTTATTACGTGAAATTTATCCAAATGGTATAAATAGGGAATTAAGAATAGAATTTATTTTAGTTAAAAAACTTTACACATAATATTCTTACTACAAATTAATTAGAAATTTATTCAATTTACCATACCGAAAATTATACTTATAATCGATAAACAACTTTTAAAAGCATCGCTTGGTTTATTTCGTTCAATTATTCTTGGCACTGTATTATCTCTAAACTTAGTTAAATTTTTTATCTATGATAAGAATGATTTTGTATTGAACATACGAGCTTTAAAAAGTAATGAAATTTACTTTTTGTTATATTAAAATTAATTACTTTAAAAAACTGATTAACTAACTGATTAACTGGGAGTAATTAAATAAGCAGAATTTAAATGGTGGAGGCAAGTATACTCAAATGCTTTCAAGAATTGAATTTTATTTTGAGAGGTGAGGATGCGAATCCTTGATAAAATGAAAGAGCAATTTTTGAAAGCAGAAGAGTATAGACGATTTGCTCCACTAAGCGACAGTATATTAAGTAATACTTTTTTGTATAACAAAATTTATAAGCATCATAAAAATTAAAGATGAAGGCAAAATTGTCCCTTTTTATTAATTCTATGTAGCGCTACTTTTTCCAGACAACTCAACATCTATCCCCCATTTTCATTTTCTAAGTGGGAGATAATACAACATATTGCTTCATTTGGTAAGCATGATAAATGTAAAAAAGGGGGTTTAGAATCCGATTGAATTTCCGGTTGTATATACTCCTGCAATGGCAAATGGGAATAATTGCATAAAATTATTCATCGTTATTATAATAGATTCAGGATTATTATTTTGTTCTTGTAAATAAGATGCTAATAGTTCCTTATTTACTTTCACTTTTTTATAGAATTTTGTAGCATATGCAATTTTAAAAAAATTATCTAAACCATTGTTATAAGAAAGTTTTATTTAGAAATGAAGCTAAATTTTTTAATAAGTTTTGTTGTTTTTCTTGCAATAATTCCTTTACCTCGGCAAATGCTTTGTCCGTATCTGCGTAGCTTGCAGCCATATTCCCATTATTATCAGCACGAATAATCATCTCAGGTGGCAGCAGCTTAATAAACTCTAGAGAAACTGCTATTATGCCTTTTTTGGATGCAAGCATTAACAATGTCCTTCCGAATTTATCAATAGAGTTAATATTTTCCTCAAACATTCTTGGAATAAGCTCTATACAAACATTATCTAAATCACGTCACATAGCCTTTGTTAATGCAGGCTGACCACGTATATTCTCGATCGTATTAATAGCCTCGTCAGACATCTTGGGAATAAGTTTTAAACAACCTTCTTCTAAACCTGCATCAGCAGCTAAAATTAAGACTGTATTACCATCCTCATCGGATTGATTAAATAAATTAGTATTTTTTATTTTATCAATTAATTTTTCAACTTCTTTTTTATCTTCATCTTTTGCGTGTATTACACACGTTAATTTTTCTAGTAAAGATATTAGTTGATTATATAATATTTCATCTGATTCTTCAGGTGTTGATTCTTTATGTATTCCAAAAATTTTTTTATACGTATAAACATAATTTATCCTTATTAACCTAAAGTTAATTAAAATTACAAAAATAAGTTTACAGATGCAATAGAAATTTAATTGAAGATATAAAATAACGGGATTTAAAGTAAGGAATAGTGGTGGCCACGGTTGGAATTGAACCAACGACACAAGGATTTTCAGTCCTTTGCTCTACCGACTGAGCTACGTGGCCGTATATACTCGATGAACTTGAAAATTTGGCTTCGTCGTCTTTGTAAGTCCTCGGATACTCACGTATTAGTATACGCTCCGCTCTTCGGCTTACAGACTCCTTGATCTTTTCCAAGTTGATCTTCGTCTATACTATTCTTTCATTTATTAGGGTGTAAGGCAATATAACTTAAGCTTATAATAGATTAATCGGCTTTTGTCTATTCTTAATTAGTAATATTAGACAAAAATACTTAATTATGATATCATGAGTGTTTATTTTTATAACGGTTTTTATGATCAAAATCGGCAATATTGAGCTTTCTTCAAATATTATACTAGCTCCAATGTCGGGTGTTACGGATTTGGAATTTAGAAGATTAGTGAAAAGATTTGGTGCAGGGCTTGTAGTTTCTGAAATGGTAGCAAGTAGAGCAATGATTGTGGAATCTAGGCAGTCACTAAAAAAAAGTGCCATTATGCGTGATGATGCAACAAGTGCTTGCGTACAGCTAGCAGGCTGTGAGCCGAATGTGATAGCAGAAGCTGCTAAAATGAATGAGGGTATGGGGGCAAAAATTATCGATCTTAATTTTGGCTGTCCGGCGAAAAAAGTAGTAGGCGGTTATTCAGGCTCGGCTCTAATGAGGGATGAGCAGCTGGCAGCTAAAATTTTTGAAGCTACCGTTGAAGCGGTTAAGCTGCCGGTAACCGTTAAAATGCGTATGGGTTGGGATGATAATACGAAAAACGCTCCGACTTTAGCCAAAATTGCTGAAAGCTCAGGTGTTCAGATGATTACCGTTCACGGTAGAACTAGATGCCAGTTTTATTCCGGTAATGCCGATTGGGATTTTATACGATCAGTTAAAGAATCGGTAAAGATTCCGGTTATTGCTAATGGTGATATTACTAATTTTGCTAAGGCAAAAGCAGCCCTACAAAAATCCGGTGCAGACGGTATTATGGTCGGTAGAGGAGCATATGGCAAACCTTGGCTTATTTCACAAATTGATCATTATCTTAAAACAGGTGAAGAAAAATCTGCTCCCTCTATAGCAGAGCAGCTAGATATCGTAACCGAGCATTATGAGGCAATACTTGATTATTATGGTGAATCTGTGGGCGTACCTATTGCACGTAAGCATATTGGCTGGTATAGTAGCGGTTTACCGAATTCAGCAGAGTTTAGAGGTGCTGTTAATTTAATGAACGATCCTCTAGCTGTAAAAGAGAAAATTGCGGAATTTTATACGAGCGTTATGGAGACGAATAAATTAAAAGAATTTTAAGTTTTATTTTTGTAATATTGTTTTTTAGTTTAAGCTATGCAAGTGAAAAAGCAGTAATTATAACTGATTATAAACTGGTATTTTTGCCTGTAATTACTGAAAATAAAAAAATAAGAATTGCTATTCGTTCTTATTTAAATAATGAAAAATCATATTTCGTTTTAGTAGATCCGAATTCTTTTAAAACTGAAATAGCCCTACAAGAGCTGGTAATTTTACCTACGAATAAAATAGAAAAAGAAAATCTTCTAAAAAAATTAAGTAAAACTCCGTATATTAAAGTTTTAAATAAATATAGCTCTACACCTTATATACAACAAAATTACGGTGCTACGAGTAGCATGTATAAAGTAAAAGGACAGTTCTTGACAATTGACATGTGTCCTTCTTCCAAAAGCTTTGAAGAAGATTTTTTTAAAAAGCTCGTAGAATTATCGATCAAACTAAATAAACCTATTCCGATTGCTATATGTGTTTCAGGATTATGGATTAATAAGCATACAGAAGAATTCTTATGGTTATTAAAACAACAAGAAAACGGTTATTTACAAATAACATGGGTTAATCATTCATTTAGTCATCCTTATTTTAAAGATAAACCTCTTGAAGATAATTTCCTTCTTTCCAATAAAGATGATTTTGAAAATGAAGTATTAGAAGCAGGGAAAATATTAGTAAGTTATAATATTGTAGAAGTCAAGATTTGATCTTACAGACACTATAAATTTTGCACCTGATTGTCAGTTAAATTTTGACTGTCAGAGACGTATTCAAGATACAAGATTTCATTATTCTTTTCAACAGCTAATTTTCTACTATCCTTAAAAGTTTGCATAGGAGTTTTTCCATAACAATATTTTCCTGAATGTGGTCGCTCATTATTGAAATGCTCTAACCAAATATCAAGATCTAATTGTAAATCATCAAGATCTGTATAAATCTTTTTCCGCATAGCTGTATCAAAGAATTCTTGTTTCATGGTTTTATTAAAACGCTCACACATACCATTTGTTTGGGGAGAATATGCCTTAGTTGTAGTATGCTCTATACCTTCGATACTTAGAAACAACTCAAAAGCATGATGCTCTATATTCCCTTATATTCTGACCCACGATCTGTAAGAATACGAAGTATTGGTATCCCTTGGGTCTCGTACCATGGTAACACGCGGTCATTAAGCATATCAGCAGCAGTTAAAGCTGTTTTATCAGTATATAGTTTAGCATCAGCTACCCTAGTATAGCTATCAATAAATACCTGAGAATAAACCTTACCTATACCTTTGAAATTACCTACATAATACGTATCCTGACATCCTAGATAACCTGGATGCTGCGTCTCAGTTTCTCCATGAGCTTCTCTTTCATTACGACGCTCCTCTAGCACTTGTAATTGAGATTCAGTAAGAACAATACCATCCTGAGCCATCTTTGCTTCTAATGCTTTAAGCCTTTTACTGATATTGTTTAAATCATTACGTAACCAAGTTGATCGCACTCCTCCAGGCGATACAAGTATACCGCTCTTCTTAAGCTCATTTGATACTCTTAGCTGACCATATGCTGGATATTCTATTGCCATATCCATTACTGCTTTCTCTATCGCTGGATCAACTCTATTCGCTATTATTGGCTTTCTTCGACTAATTTCATATAATGCCTCTTCGCCACCAGTTTCATACAGTGCTTTAAATCTGTAATAACTATCTCTACTATAGCCCATCGCTTTATATGCTGATGATATGCTACCAAGACTCTTAGCTAGTTCTAGTAACCCTATTTTTGGCTTTATTATTTTTTGATTTAAGTTCATTTTTCATCTCCATTTAATAATTAATTTATTTTACTAAATGTAAGATATAATCTCAACTATTACAAATAAAGGAAGATTCTTGTGAATTTTCTTTATGATTTGTTATTATACTACATAAACGTTTATTATTATCTAATACTTCTAGATTTACTTCGATTAAAGGCGGAGTAAGTAAATGCTTAATAATTTCAGACCATTCTATTAAAATAAAATTGCCGTTTAATGCCTCTTCAAATCCAAGTTCATAAATTTCTTCAGGTGATTTAAGACGATACAGGTCATAGTGATATATAGTGAAGTTAGATGCTTTATACGTTTGCAGTAAGTTAAAAGTAGGGCTTATAATGCTTGTATTTTCACCGCAAAAATATTTAATAATTTCACGACAAAAAAATGTTTTACCTGCTCCAAGGTCACCGTTAAGTAAAACTATATCATTTGGTTTTAAGCTTTGTGCTAAAAGCTTTGCAAGCTTCTTTGTCTTTTCTTCGCTATTTAGTGTATGCATTTTTTAACTTGATAAATCATTTGTAAATATTGATTCTGAAAAGTGTTGGAACCTATATTCTGCACATTCCAGTTTTCGCTATTTAATATTATTATTTTAGCGTTTAATTTGTCGTATAATCGTGAATTTTGTTCATTACTTAAAACAAGACATTTGTTATTAGACTCTTTAATTAAATCTTCTAGCTTGCTTATATATCGGAGGCTTTTTTGACTTTCGCTATATAATTTTGCAGTTTTAATATTAGTATTAAGAAAAAAATACTCGCTACTGTCACTTAATAAAATTACGTCTTTTATCGTTGCAAGCTCATTATTTTTAATCTCTTGTAGCTTATTTAATTTTTTAAGTGCTGTTGAAAGGTTATTATTAATATCTTCTTGTAGTTCAGGAAATTTTTCACTAAATATTTGTGCAAATTCCTGTAGTAAAATCACAGCATTATTAAGATCAAGCCAAATATGCCAATTATCTTTTATAGTGGTTAAAGATTTAATATCACTGATTTTTATAATGTTTTTGCTATGATTATCAATTAATTTCTCGGCAAAACCGTCAAATTGTTCATTAATATAAATTGCTATATCAGAATTTTTGACTTTTACTAAATCACTAGGTTTTAAATTATAATGATGTGGACAGTCACTACTAATAGCTAAGCTCTCGATATCCGCTTTATCCTTAACAAGCATCGAAACAATACTGCCGATTGGCGTAATACTTACAACTATCTTAGGCTTAGCATAGCTAGTAAGGCTGAGGAATGTAAGGAATAGTAATGCTAGGTATGTCATCTCTGTGAAGGTTTGCTTGCGTTGATACCAAATTGTCATTGCTAGCGACTGAAAGGAGCGTGGCAATCTCAGGATTTTGGCACGAGATTGCTTCGTCAAAATTTTCAATTTTTCCTCGCAATGACGGTTTGACGTACTAGCTCTCATAATTTCGCCAGCAACTCTAATTTACTAGGTTTAAAATCCTGCTCTATCCAAAAATTTTTTAGATATTCTAGTTTTGTTCCTATCTTTTTTTTTCTATATTCATATTTAACAAATCATTACCGTTTACTTGGAATTTAGGACGTAATAACGCATCATATTTAAGAATAAATTCTTTTACTTGTGAATGATTTAATTTACCGATTATTCTAGCTGCTAATAAATATTCCTTATAATTCTTTTTTTCAAACCAAATTTTTTTCATGTTAAATTTAGCGTCATTCAGAAAGTTCGTTATTGATAATATTTGCATTGCTTCATGTTTTGAGAATTTCCAATCTAGAAAGACCTTTAAATTTAAATCTTTTTGACAATATAATAAGAGTGCATATCGAGTAACTAATTCTAATTTAAAATCATTTGCCTGCTCAAAAAATTTTATTTCATAATTTTGGATAGAGAATATTAGTTCTAATATTCCTATTTCAAACATAGCTTTTAAAATTTGTGCTGCTCTTTTTGAAACAATAATTTTATCCATTTCGCTTTTAATTCGCTCTCGTGATAAAGTTTTTAAGCCGTCTTTTAAAGCTTTACATGCTTTAAAGCTGCCATCATCAAGCTGATTCGCATAATAGCTAGAAAACCGAAAAAAGCGTAGAATTCGCAAATAATCTTCTTTAATTCTATCTAGAGCTTCCCCTATAAATACAACCTTTTCCTGCTGCAAATCCTTAAACCCTTCAAAATAATCATATATCTCGTTCTTAAAGGGACAATAGCTTAAAGCATTAATAGTAAAATCTCGTCTTGCGGCATCTTCGGCAAAATCGTTGGTGAATATTACTTTGGCATGTCTGCCGTTACATTCAATATCTTTCCTAAGAGTCGTGATCTCAAATTTTTCATTATTTAAAGTAGCCGTAATCGTGCCGAATTTTAAACCGGTCGGAATAGTTTTTATTTTAGCTCCAGATAAAATATTTGTTACTTCACTAGGTGTCAAATTAGTAGCTATATCTATATCGCGGCTACCTTTCTCAAGTCGATCTCTTGGATAACTTGCTTCTAAAGGTAATTTGTACGTCGATCCGGTACTCGAATCCTCACGTACGTTTATGTACATTGCGATTCTGCGTTCCATGTCTCCTTCAAATTCCTCTTTATTAGTTTTGTTATGCAAGAGATCTAGTAACGCATCACGTACGCAGCCGCCTATAAGTCTTGCTTGTCCTTTTTCACTTAAGAGACTCAAGATTTTTCTATATCCTTTTGAGGGGATTTTTAGTATTTTGTGTGTAACTTGCATTATTTGATTTTACCTAAAGTATCGGATAGTTTTTAAAAAGACTTTGATGTCATCCTAGCTAAAAACTGGACCTTGTTATATGGCTCGTTTATGTCATTCCCACTTGGCATTGTTGTGTGGATACTGAGTCGTCATTGCGAGGAAAAACTGTAAGTTTTGACGAAGCAATCCAGTAAAAAATGCTAGTTTTTAACATTTTTTTATTATTTTTCTGGATTGCCACGCTCCTTACAGTCGCTTGCAATAACGACTCAGTATCCACACAACAATGCCAAGTGGGAATGACATAGAACAAGAACAGTCCGGTACTAAGATTTTACGTACATTCCTTTTTATTGCAAAAGATAAGTATAATAGGGCTTTTTTTTTAATCTTTATTAATCGTTATTAAGCTCCCGCGGCATTTAGATTTATAATTGAGATTAATATGAATTTCGGCTTCCTCACAATGATTATCTTTATTAATGACAATTTTTTGTCCGTAGTTGGTTAAAAAATATTATTCTCTAAAGGTAACACCATACTATCTTTTTGTCCAAACCAATTAGCCCAGTAAGTTCTATTGAAAGCAGGTATTTTATCAGCATGTATTACTAGTTTATTTTCTCTATCTTTAACGCCTACCGCCATATGATTTGCATCAAATATTAATTCCGGCTTTGGGGAGTAGGACATAAATATAAAAGATATTGCCATGATTGCAAGACCAAGCAAACGCCAAGCAGTTTTCCATATACAAAGCCAAAAAAGCCGAATAAAAAAGAGTAATATGCTGAAATTGGTAATATAACCGAAATACTATACAGCAGCCGGTAAACTATTAAAATAGGCGGCTGATTTTATTATTATATCAATAAAGAATCCCATAAGCTTTAGGATATAGTTATCAAACCCGATCATGGTAAAAGGCAGAGATAACAAAGCAAGAGGCATAAGAAAAAATGACGTTATCGGAACGATAATGAGGTTAGCTGGTACTGAGTAAGTAGCAAATATAAATAATTGATTAATTACTACAGGTGCCGTTATGATGCTTGCTAAGAAGCTTGAATAAATATTTGAGGCTGTATAAAATTTTACTGCTCCAAAAATGCCTTTCTTTTCTCCAAGTAACCATGAATTCTTTAAGTAAAATTCATAACCGGCAACAAGCGATAATACGGCGATAAAAGATAATTGGAAACTTGGATGAAAAATATATTCGGGATTTAACGATAATATTATAAAAGCCGCAATTGCAAGTGAATGAAGGGGAAAGCAAGAGCGTCCGATGAATATAATACCGTAAATAAAAATTGCAGCAGTAATAAAAGCTCTAGTCGCTGCTATTTGCATACCGCTTAGTTCTAAATAACCAAAGCTTCCTATTAGCGAACAATAAGCAGAGATTAATTTTATATTGAAATTATATGCCAAATAATTTGAAAGATTTAATAAAAACCTTGTAGTAAGGAAAATAATCATCACAACTAAAGATAGATGCAATCCTGAAACACAAAGCACGTGTGATATACCGTTTTGCCTCATATCCTGCATTATTTGCCTGTTTAAACCTTTTGTCTTGCCAAGTAATATTGCAGCTGCAAAATTCCCTTTATCTTTTCTATTAAATTATTATAAATATAGGAACGCACTCTATAAATAAAACTATCAAAATTTGTTTCATTACGTTCTATAATTTGCGGCTCAGACATCGCATAGCCGTTTGCTCCAATATCCGATAGATAAGCGTAAAAACCAAAATCATAACCCCCGGGTAGTATACTATTTTGCGGCTTATAGAGCTTAGCAAGCAAAGTAATTCGGTTATTTACCCTAATTTCTTGTATATATTTTTTCGGTATCTAATTTTTTAACTTTTTGTAAGTTACGATTAATTTGTAGAAGTCAAGATTTGATCTTACAGACACTATAAATTTTGCACCTGATTGTCAGTTACATTTTGACTGTCAGAGACGTATTCAAGATACAAGATTTCATTATTCTTTTCAACAGCTAATTTTTTACTATCCTTAAAAGTTTGCATAGGAGTTTTTCCATAACAATATTTTCCTGAATGTGGTCGCTCATTATTGAAATGCTCTAACCAAATATCAAGATCTAATTGTAAATCATCAAGATCTGTATAAATCTTTTTCCGCATAGCTGTATCAAAGAATTCTTGTTTCATGGTTTTATTAAAACGCTCACACATACCATTTGTTTGGGGAGAATATGCCTTAGTTGTAGTATGCTCTATACCTTCGATACTTAGAAACAACTCAAAAGCATGATGCTCTATATTCCCCTTATATTCTGACCCACGATCTGTAAGAATACGAAGTATTGGTATCCCTTGGGTCTCGTACCATGGTAACACGCGGTCATTAAGCATATCAGCAGCAGTTAAAGCTGTTTTATCAGTATATAGTTTAGCATCAGCTACCCTAGTATAGCTATCAATAAATACCTGAGAATAAACCTTACCTATACCTTTGAAATTACCTACATAATACGTATCCTGACATCCTAGATAACCTGGATGCTGCGTCTCAGTTTCTCCATGAGCTTCTCTTTCATTACGACGCTCCTCTAGCACTTGTAATTGAGATTCAGTAAGAACAATACCATCCTGAGCCATCTTTGCTTCTAATGCTTTAAGCCTTTTACTGATATTGTTTAAATCATTACGTAACCAAATTGATCGCACTCCTCCAGGCGATACAAGTATACCGCTCTTCTTAAGCTCATTTGATACTCTTAGCTGACCATATGCTGGATATTCTATTGCCATATCCATTACTGCTTTCTCTATCGCTGGATCAACTCTATTCGCTATTATTGGCTTTCTTCGACTAATTTCATATAATGCCTCTTCGCCACCAGTTTCATACAGTGCTTTAAATCTGTAATAACTATCTCTACTATAGCCCATCGCTTTACATGCTGATGATATGCTACCAAGACTCTTAGCTAGTTCTAGTAACCCTATTTTTGGCTTTATTATTTTTTGATTTAAGTTCATTTTTCATCTCCATTTAATAATTAATTTATTTTACTAAATATAAGATATAATCTCAACTTTTACAAAAAATAAGCGTTTTTCTTTTTCCGCATATTAAAAACTCTTGATTCCCCTTAGCTCCTAGTATTGGACTTGCTATTATACCGAATATTTTAAAATTATGCTCTTTCTCAAGCCAATCTTTGATTTTATCGCATACTTTTTGATGTAAGAGAGGATTTTTAATAACTCCTCCCTGCTCTACTTCATGCTTTTCGACCTCAAACTGCGGTTTTATTAAAGCAATAAGTATGCAATCTTCTTTAACTAAATTTAGTGCAGTCGGTAATATAGTAGTTAAACTAATAAAGCTGGCATCGCAAACAATTAAATCAGGCTTCGTTATTATTTGTTTATCGGTTAAATATCGTGCATTAGTCTTCTCAAGCACCTTAATGTGTGGATTATCGCGTAATTTAGGATGAAGTTCGCCATAACCGACATCTACGGCAAAAATTAATTTTGCTTTACGCTCAAGTAACACTTCTGTAAAACCGCCGGTGCTACTACCGATATCAATACAAACTAAATTTTCGGGATCAATTTTAAAATAATCCAAAGCGGCAATTAATTTTAATGCCCCTCTTGAAACATAATTATGCTGCGGTAGCTTTACCTTAATGTCGGTGTCATTTATATTAACCTGTATCCCAGGCTTAATTAACTGCTCATGCTTATTATGTACTTTACCTTGGATAATCAAACTTCGTGCTATGGTAATATCTGTTACAAAACCTTTTTGCAGCAAATATTCATCAAGCCTTATTTTAGTCATTACTGTTTAAATTTGAATTTAACTTATGTTATAAGGGCCCATTAGATAGAAAATATACAATTTGTCTAATTGAAAGTTACAGTTTCAATTAGACATAATATATTTGAGCCATACAATAATGCTGCAACTGAAGGGAACATGGTAATCTAGAAAAATATTCAAACCCTAACCAATATATGTCTTTTCTTACCGGCAGAGAGCTTTATAACTTTTTTATCGAGTAAGAAATTAGTGTTAATTATCATATTTTCATCTGCGACTAATCTATCATTTATCTTAGCACCATTCCCTCTTATAAGCTTACGTGCTTCCGATTTAGAAGTAGCAAGCCCTGCTTCATGAAATAATTCATATGCACTAATACCTGCTTGTAATACTTCCTGCTCTAAAACAACGGTAGGTAAATTCTCATCGATTTGTCCTTCTTCAAATATCTTTACTGCAGTTTCTAGAGCTGATTTTGCTGCCTGCTCCGAGTGACAAAGCTTAGTTAGCTCATAAGCAAGCTGTTTTTTAGCTGCATTAATATCTTCTGCCGCTAAACTCTCAAACCTATTAAGCTCTTCTTGAGTGAACTCGCTATATAATTTGGCAAATCTAACTATGTCGGCATCTTCGCAGTTACGCCAATATTGGTAATAATCATACGGGCTTAGCAAATCTTCATTAAGCCATACCGCTCCCGCAGCAGTCTTGCCCATCTTAGCACCGGAGCTAGTCGTAAGTAGCGGTGTCGTCATACCGAATACTTCTTTGCCGCTTATTTTACGAATTAAATCCGCTCCCATTACGATATTGCCCCACTGATCACTACCGCCAAGCTGCAAGCTGCAATTGTAATGCTTGCTTAAATAGTAAAAATCATAGGCCTGCAATAACATATAGTTAAATTCTAAGAAGCTTAAATGCTGCTCACGCTCAAGCCTTAGTTTTACCGAATCCATAGTCAGCATACGGTTTACCGAGAAATAGCTACCGAAATCCCGTAGAAAATCTAGATAATTGAACGAATCTAACCACTCTGCGTTATCCAGCATAATAGCATCACTTTTACCGTCACCGAATTTGATAAACTTCGACAAAGATTTTTTAATACCTTCGGCATTTTTAGCTATATCTTCTTTGCTTAAAATTTTGCGCACTTCGTCTTTCCAAGTAGGATCACCGATTTTACTCGTACCGCCGCCGATAATTACAATAGGCTTATGCCCGTGCTGCTGAAGCAATCGCAGAATCATTATCTGCATTAAACTACCGATGTGGAGTGATGTAGCAGTACAGTCAAAGCCTATATACGCAGCTATTTTTGTTTCTTTCGTTATAGCAGTTAACCGATCCAAATCGGTACATTGATGGAAATATCCTTTATTTATAAATTCTTCTATAAAACGCATATATTATTTCTTATCTTTTAAAAATTCCTTTTTTGCTTTTCTGCTAGGAAATAAAGTGTTAAGGAAAATAGCATCTTTATCACCTTTTATATAAAGTATGCATATACTTGCGCAATCATTTGAACATATAAAATTTTTTGACCTTTATATTGCTCTTGATTATGATGTAATTTAATATCTAATAAATTACCGTCAGCAATCGACTGAATTATTTCTTCAAAGCCTATACCACCACGCTCATTCAATAACTTAACGTTCTTTTCATGATTATATCTATACTTGGTCATAATATTTAGAGTTTAGTAGTGTCTGAATGAATTAGCATATTAAGATAGGTCTGATAAGGCAAACCATGCGTAGAAGCTTTAATTTTTATTGCTTCTATGTCATGTTCTGCAATCCTAATAGTAACAGATCTTTTTTTACTAAGATGTGCTTTTGCAAATTTTTGAAGCAAAGCTATTGCACTTCTATCATCAATTTTTTGCTGCTTTTCAAAATTATCTTCAATATCTTGTTCGTAAGAATCTAGTTTGATACTCATAATACAAACATTTTCAATGTTATAAAGAATGTAAGTACTTTGTCAATACTTGATATATTAGATTATCATGCGAATATTTGTAAAAGCAGCAATATCAACGGCTGCATGGAGATTTTATGCTCATCCTACAGTTGCTATGGGGATTTGTGTTGGAACAGCTCTTGCATATTCACCGGAGAACACATTTGAGTTATTAAAAAATACTATACAGGAATAGAAGCAGCAAAATTTGCTTATGAAAATACAGCAGGGATAGTAAACCGAATAGCCGGCTTAGCTCATCTTGTGTATGATAACTTACCAAGCTACAGCGAAACTCCTCAAGTGGATCTAGTCGGTAGCATAGAAATTTCATGGGTAGATGCTGTTGCATAAATCTCTAAAATAGCCAATAACTAAAAAAGCTGATTATGTCATTCCTGCAAACCAGGGACGTTGTTGCATAAATCGGCGTCATTCCCGCAAGACATTGTTGCATGAATCAGTAAAATCCACTGTGTCATACCGTGGTTTGACCACGGTATCCAAAAAAATAACTTAAAACACTGGGGATGCCCGCTGCTGCAGGAAGACATTGCTTGCGTAGATCGATTCCACCATTGTCACCCCGTAGCCTGTACCTGCTGGGTCCAGTTAAAAATACTAGTATTTTTTTTATCATATTTATGGATCCCGTGGTCAAGCCACGGTATGACAACAGGAAATCGATCCATACAGGCAATGCCCCACGGGAATGACATAGAATAAAACTGTCCGGTTACCTTACTGATATCTGTTATATTTTATAATAATAAAATTTTATTTCGTTGTTTTTAAATGCATCTTTTTTATTCCTAAAACCCTTTTTCAAAGAGCTACAGGAAAAATTAATATTACCGGCTTGAGCCGTGTCCGGTCCTTCATTTTTTATTTTCTCTATATCCTTACTACTTGGTACTACAACGGCAATATGCCCTGCTCTTTTTGGATTAACATTGTTATATACGGATACAACAAAATATCCTTGATTAGCAAATTTTTGTGCTTGAATAAAACTATCATCACGATTTCCTGCTTTAACAACATGCCATCCGTTCTTTATTCGGTCTGTTTCAAGCCACTCAGCTTGCTTATTTGATAAAGTAAGGTATAAAAATTTTATCGCTTTCAGGATGGTAGAGACTGATTTGGAAGCCCCAAGGCTGCACTAGCAGCATACGCAAAACAACTACAATGAGTCAAACGCTTTAACTTAGGAGAATTATATTTTTCTGTTTCCTCTAATAAAGTTTCTCCCGACTTACAATTTATTACATTACCTTTCTACCACTTTTCCTCAACATTTAAAGAGTTAATTACTGCTAAATTTTTTTTAGCACTTTCTGATATATTGTCTGCTTGTGCAGTCATATTAATCCAAAGTAAGTAAATTATGATTAATTTTATTTTATTCATTTTTTTCTCATATCAATTTATGAACCTCTATATACAATATATAATATGATAATTCAACTATTAATTGTAATTTTTTATATTTTATTATTCAGAGAAACATAAGAACACTCTATGTTTCTTGACAAATGCTATGCTTTTATATATACTTCTTCGTATGTTAGCAACAAGAAATAAGGCTTAGAAATAAGTACTTCAAACTTAGGCACCCGTAGCTCAATTGGATAGAGTATATGACTACGGATCATAAGGTTAGGGGTTCGACTCCTCTCGGGTGCGCCATTCTTCAATTTCTTTCACTTTTATGAATGAATCAAACGGTGGACGCAGCATAAAATCAAGCTTTTCAGGTTTGTAGAAGTCAAGATTTGATCTTACAGACACTATAAATTTTGCACCTGATTGTCAGTTACATTTTGACTGTCAGAGACGTATTCAAGATACAAGATTTCATTATTCTTTTCAACAGCTAATTTTCTACTATCCTTAAAAGTTTGCATAGGAGTTTTTCCATAACAATATTTTCCTGAATGTGGTCGCTCATTATTGAAATGCTCTAACCAAATATCAAGATCTAATTGTAAATCATCAAGATCTGTATAAATCTTTTTCCGCATAGCTGTATCAAAGAATTCTTGTTTCATGGTTTTATTAAAACGCTCACACATACCATTTGTTTGGGGAGAATATGCCTTAGTTGTAGTATGCTCTATACCTTCGATACTTAGAAACAACTCAAAAGCATGATGCTCTATATTCCCTTATATTCTGACCCACGATCTGTAAGAATACGAAGTATTGGTATCCCTTGGGTCTCGTACCATGGTAACACGCGGTCATTAAGCATATCAGCAGCAGTTAAAGCTGTTTTATCAGTATATAGTTTAGCATCAGCTACCCTAGTATAGCTATCAATAAATACCTGAGAATAAACCTTACCTATACCTTTGAAATTACCTACATAATACGTATCCTGACATCCTAGATAACCTGGATGCTGCGTCTCAGTTTCTCCATGAGCTTCTCTTTCATTACGACGCTCCTCTAGCACTTGTAATTGAGATTCAGTAAGAACAATACCATCCTGAGCCATCTTTGCTTCTAATGCTTTAAGCCTTTTACTGATATTGTTTAAATCATTACGTAACCAAATTGATCGCACTCCTCCAGGCGATACAAGTATACCGCTCTTCTTAAGCTCATTTGATACTCTTAGCTGACCATATGCTGGATATTCTATTGCCATATCCATTACTGCTTTCTCTATCGCTGGATCAACTCTATTCGCTATTATTGGCTTTCTTCGACTAATTTCATATAATGCCTCTTCGCCACCAGTTTCATACAGTGCTTTAAATCTGTAATAACTATCTCTACTATAGCCCATCGCTTTACATGCTGATGATATGCTACCAAGACTCTTAGCTAGTTCTAGTAACCCTATTTTTGGCTTTATTATTTTTTGATTTAAGTTCATTTTTCATCTCCATTTAATAATTAATTTATTTTACTAAATGTAAGATATAATCTCAACTATTACATATCAAAAATACTACTATTTCGTTGGATTATAATTATTATCTAAATAAACTTTATAGAAGTCATCAAGGTAGTGTTAAGCTTAAGGTAAACCTATAATTTTTATACTTGCAATATTTGCAAAGGTGTTATATAAAACTTCTAACTTAATGTTATGCCGTGGTCATAGCCACGGTATGACTAACTATATTGCTTACTTTAAAATTAAGGCCCCTTCGTCTAGCGGTTAGGACACCACCCTTTCACGGTGGGAACACGGGTTCGAGTCCCGTAGGGGTCACCATTCTATATTTTCCTATAATATAAGATCTTAAATAATCAAAACTATAAAGCACCACCCTACCGACTTTGTCCATGGGTTATTTAGTTTACATGCTTATATGGATTCTACGGAAAATGATATTGTAGAGTTTGCTGTAGAAAAAGAAAATAATGAAAAGGTCAAAACCCGAAATGAACAATTAAAAGACTGGAGCCTGAAATAGGTAGATATTACGCAGTAGCATGTGTAAATGAAAAAGTAAAACAAATTGTACTTACCTATCGAGGTACTACATTTGAAAAATTAGATTTGCTCAAAACTAATTCACCGTTTAAAGCTCATTTTAAAAGTATTTTAGGTGGACAGATAGTGGCCAGCAAGCGGCCGCATATGAAGCTACAAAGGAGATTTACCAAATATGTTGAAGAGAATAATTATAATTTATCTTTCACAGGTCATTCTTTAGGTGTATGGCTCGCAGAGCTGAGTTTATATTTTGCTCATAGAGATTTTCATTATCCAAAAGCAAAGGCAATCACATTCGATAGCCCGGGTTTAGCTACAGAAAATCTTTAGCCGCAGATGTATGTATAGCCATGAAACTACCTTTGACATAAAAATTTTAAATATAACAACTTATTTATCAGCTCCAAATTTTGTAAATGTCTGTAATCCGCATATTAATAAAGCGCTTGATATTTATTACCTTTAGCAAGCAATCTAATATATAAAAATGCTACAGCAACGACATTTGGAAGCTTCTTAGAGGTAATCGATCAGCTTATAAGCGGTAATATTGCAACCGGACAATTTTTAGATGTTTATAAGCATTTAGAAAATAATGCCGCACAAGGTTGCCCATCAAAAGAGATCATAACCCCTGAGGGAACATTTGAACTTTCTTACAAAGGTCATTATCGTATAAAAGAAGTAAATTTGTCTGTAGAATATAGCAAATACAAATAATAAGGGCAGTAGTGATTGGTATCTAGCACAGTTGAGCAAATTGAGTATAGATAAAAAAGAAATACCAAATTTAATAAAACAATAGTTAAAAGTAATAAAAGAACTATATGAACCTCAATATGGCAAATATTATATCTTTACAAACTTACCTAAAGTTAAAGTAGATGACTTAAGAGAGCAAATTTTAAGGTTAATTGAAGTAAGTTTATCAACTTATAATTTGATTGTCCATAATGAAATATTACAACAAATAGAAGAAACTTTAAACGAAAAACGATTTGTAACAATTAGTGCTTTCGCTGGAGCCGGTAAAACCACTCTAGCTATAAAATATGGAGATAGACAAACACAAGCGAAAAAGAAAATTGTACGTTTTATTAACGTAGATTCTGCAGACAAAGTCCTTGAAGCATATAGACAACTTGCTAAAGAATTTACTATTTACGTAATAGATGAAAAGGAAGAAAACATAATAAGATTAGTCCATGAGAGGATTGCTAATTTAAATTCAGCTATATTATTTATTTTTGATAATGTTGAAGATCATAAAGATATAGAGCCTTATCTTAACAGTATAATTAATATACTTAATGATAAGGCACAAGTGATAATTACTACTAAAAATAATAATTTAAGTGATGATATAGAAAATATTATATTAGTAGAGTCTTTTAGTAAAAAAGAAGCGATATTATATTTAAAGAAATCTCTAAAAAATAGATTAAACAAGAAAGATATTGATAAATTAGTAGAAGACTTTGGTAGTAACGATGCTGCATCACCTTATAGGCTATCTAAAGCAGTAGCATATTTAAAAGCAAATAAATTACTTAAAGTAAATGAGTACATTAATTACTTTAAAAATAGCAAAGATGATCATATAGAAACCGTTTTATTACTACAATTATTAGAAAAATCACCTTTAGCTTGGCAGATATTTTACAATATTCTGCAGATTTAGACCCTGAGTTTATCAGATAGAGATTTTCGAAGAATTATTTTTAATAGATGAAGAAAAGCTACAAGAACCTATAAAAAGGTTAGAAGCATTATCGATAATGAATCTAACATATCAAAATAGACAAGCCGGCTTACAATTACATAGATTAATGCAATTTATAACAAAGCAATATATAAATAAAATAAAGAACATGCGATAGATGAAAAAGAGATTTATACAAGACTAGCAGAAGTCTTAGATGATTTATTTCCAATATTAACAGATGTTCCAAGTGAAGACTGGGAAAATTCTAAAATATTTTATCCCCATGTAGTAAAAATATTAAATGATGATATTGAAATGGATAAATGTAGAAAGGCAAATTTATATCAAAAAATGGGTTATTATAATGAATATATATTATGTAAATTTGAAGAATCGTTAAAATATTATAAGAAAGCTTTAAAAATCGATCAAGAATTAGTTCATCCTTCTTTTATTGCTAGCTCTCTTAATAATATCGGAGTGATTTATGAAAATTAGATAATACATACGAAGCTATAGAGTTCTATAAACAATCTTATTTAATGTACGTCAAACTTTAGGTTTAGGTCACTACAAGGCTAAAAACTTATCTCAAAAAAATTGCACCAGAATTTATAAAAAATAATGAAACTAGGGAGTTTATATTATAAAGAGGCGATTTTGAGGAAGTTACATTAGAAATTAAACAAAAAATACAAAAAAATGTTTTAAATAAAATATATATTAATGTTGCTAAAGATAAGTGGAATAGTAAGTTCTCAATCTTAGGAAATTGGGGGTGCAAGTCTATTTAGGTGATAGATATTTATAGCAAAACAACTAGGAGTTTTATCTGACCTTAAAAATATAGAAATAGCTAAAATGTTATGTTTTGAAGCGATTTGCTTAGGAGCGATTAACAGCTCTAGCAAAAACTTCACTTGTGTAAAAGAATTTGTTAGAGTCTATCCTGAATTAACAAATAAGATAACAAACGAACATCCTGAATATTTTATTGATGGCTCAATATTACGGGTATGTGTTAATGATGAAGCAATTTTAAATAAATTGCTAGCTAGTGGTTAATGTGGCTATGTAGCTTTACCCTCATCCTGAGGAAAATCAGATTTATCCATTAAATTTTTAGCAATGTTGCTTTCTGAAAGCTTAACTGATTGAAAATATTCGGATACAAGTTTTATCACTTCATCACAAAATTCATCTTGTAGCTCTTTACTTGCGGTTGATTTTTGGTTTTGCATTAACTGTATAGCATCAGATTTTTTATGCTCTAAAAATTCTTCAATTTCTTTAGTTTTTTCTTGAATGATTTTCTTGGTAACTTCATTACTTTCTTCTATCAGTTGAGAGCGTAAAGTTTCTAATTTCTTTATTTGTGCGTTGGTGTGTTTAAAGAGCAAAGCAGCATCTTCTTTTAACTTTTCAGCTTGTAGAACTTTTTCTTGGACTTCTAAAATCTTAGCATCTAAAGAATTTAAAATGGCTTTTTTTGCCGGTCTATAAACTAAATATAAAAAAATTACAAAACTAACGGCAAGCCAGAAGCTCTCATCTAGGAAATTCATTATTTTACTTTTATATTTTGTAGTAAATTCATATCTGCTTTAGTGCCAGCTATTTTTTCAATAATATTAACGGCAAGCTTTATGATTGCTGCGCTTTTATTAGTTCTAAATTGTTTAGCAGCTAAATTTATATCTTCAATGTTTTGATTTATAGCGTTTTTTAAATCTTGCTCTAGATTCTTTTTTTTAATTAAAAATTCTGATTCTAAAGAGTCTATTTTTTCTTTTTTTAGTCTATCTATTTCAGCATTTGTTTTGTCTATTTCCTCGTTATAATATTTATTTAGCTTTTCTACTTCTATGGTCAATGTATCGGCTTGCGTAATATTATCTTGAATATTTGTCTGTCTATTATTAAAAATTTCTTCAGCTTTTGGAGTTATAAATTTATAAACAAAGATATACAATAAGCCGAAAGTAACGATAAGCCAAAAAATTTGTGAATAATAGGTAGCAATATCAAATTGAGGCATCTTATTTAAAAATGAATTTTAAGAAAAAATAAGTAACATAGCAATTACAAAGGAAAAAAGTCCCATTGCTTCAGCAAGACCTGCACCGATCAGAGCCATTCTTTGTAAGTTTTCTGTAGCCGAAGGGTTTCGTGCTATTGAACTAAGTAGAGAGCTAAATATATTACTAACGCCTAAAGCTGCACCGTACATGCCGATAGCCATAAGTCCTGTACCAATAAATTTTAAAGAAACCATGTCCATAAAAAAACTCACTTTTAATTAATCAAAAAATTTTATCTAATTATCTGTATAATAGGCTTTTTGCACAACGAAGCTAATAAAGAGGAATTTGCAGGAAACACGAAGCACAGAACTGCAGAGTACAAAAAAGTACGTGAGGATTCAAGCATCGGATTGACGTACAAATTACCTTTAGAAGCAAGTTGTGCAAAAAGTCTAGTGTAAATTAATAGCATCATTAAGATACATACAAGATAAAATAGTAAAAATATAAGCTTGAAGTATTGCAACAAAAATTTCAAACCCAATTAGTATCACCATAATAGGGATTGGCAGAAATTTCAAGTAAATCATTAATGACACGGTAAAACCGGCTATTACTTTTAATAAAACATGTCCTGCCATCATATTAGCGGCAAGTCGCAATGATAAACTAACCGGTCTTGCTAAATATGTAAATAGTTCAATTACTATAATCAACGGTGCTAACCATAAAGGAGTACCATGCGGTAAAAAAAGGGTTAAAAAACGTAAGCCGTGTTTTACAAAACCGACTATAGTTACTATTAAAAATACTAGAATTGCCAAGGTAAAAGTAACAATAATATGACTAGTAGCAGTAAAGCTATAAGGTGTCATACCAAGTAAATTACAGAATAAAATGAAAATAAATAAACTAAAAACTAACGGAATAAATTTACGTCCTTTTACTCCTATATTCTGATTTAACATATCAGCTACAAGATTATAAACTATTTCAGCACTCACTTGTAATCTAGAAGGTACTAATTTCCGGTTATAAAAAGCTAAGTAAAAATAAGTTAGAGCTAAGATGCTAGCAAGTAACATATAGATACTCGAATTAGTAAAGCTGACGTCAAAACCGAACATTTTGATGTCTATTAATTTTTTGATATCAAATTGTGCTAAAGGGCTATGAGTCATTTCCTTACTTTTTATTATTTACTTTTTTCCTTATAATGTTAAAGCCGGCAATCATTCCTATTATTGTAAATGTAATAAGAAATAAAGGTTTAGAATTAAAAATTTTATCCGTAAATATTCCAATTACGACACCTACCATTGTACCTGAAACTAAATCTACAGCGATAGTGAAGGGGCTAATTTCTTGCCGAATTTTAGGATTAGAAAACTTAGGAGTTGTTAAGTCTTTAATTCTTGCTTTGATATCTTTTAGTTTTTCCGTATTCATTAGTTTATCTCCGTCATTGCGAGAAGACGCCATAGCCGTCGACGAAGCAATCTTAGGATATTTAACGAGATTGCCGCACAGTCTACGACTGCTCGCAATGACGATCTAAATTACAAGCTCTTTTCATTTTTTGCTTTTTCTTTCTGCTCCTCTAAAGCTTTATCAACTGCTGTGGAAATAGTATCTATGCTATAACTTCCTGTTTGTACTCCGTTAACGAAGAAAGAAGGAGTACCTATAAATTGGGGTGCTTTTGCTACAAAATTGGTATTAGCAATTAGTATTGCAGTAATTTTATCATTATTTAAACATTGTTTATATTCTTCCGGAGAAATACCGCCAAGTTGTCCTATATCAGTTAATAATTCTCTGTATTTATTGCTATATGCCCACTTATCTTGTTGTATTAATATGATATTATGAAGTTGTGTAAAACTATTTGTATCCCCCTTGCAGCGGGCTAAAATTGCAGCATCTAAATCTTGTTTAGTAGCAATAAATTCACGAACCACATATGCAATTTTGTTAGTATCAATATATTTTTTCTTAAGTTCCGGAAAAATTGTTTGATGATAATAAGCACAATGCGGACAGGTAGGAGAAAAATACTCAACTACTATAACATTTGATTTTTTGTTACCAAGAACCATATCATTATCATCAACTTTAAAAGTGACTTTAACAGGTTTTATTGCAGGATTTTTTTGTTTTTGTGAAGCCGGCGTTGATACTTCATCAGTCTGATTATTATCATTAGCAGGAACTATTGATTCAGCCGTATTTTCAGAATTTACGGCTTCCTGATTCGTTTCTTTAGAAGTTTCGTTATTTTGAGTTTCGTGCTCTATTATTTGTTTTTCCTCATGGTTCTTATCTTGTGCTTTTTCTTCTGAACAGCTACTCAAAAATAATAAAAATATTAGTATAATAAAAATACTTCGCATATTTATTCCTTTAACTTATTAATATTATCTACAATAAGATCGTATCAATTTTATTTCAATAAAAATCTCTACTTTATAATAAAAGCAAAATGTGCTATGCTATAGAAAATAATAGTCTAACATTAAGTTCTTAGGCACTAAAACCACTACGGAGGAATTAATAATGGCAAATACAACACAATCCGAACAAAAATCTGAGTTTAAAATAGGGCAGAGAATTGTCTATCCTGCACATGGAGTTGGTGAAATAACAAATATAGAATATCATACTATTGCAGGTACTGAAATTAAAGTATATGTAATTTCCTTTTCGCAGGATAAAATGACATTAAAAGTGCCTGTTAGTAGAGCTGCGGTTGTTGGTCTTAGAGCGGTTGCAAGCAGAAAAGATTTAGATGTCATATATTCAACTCTTCAAGGTAAACCAAAACAAGGAAATAGAATGTGGAGTAGAAGAGCCCAAGAATATGAAGGCAAAATTAACTCAGGTAATATTGTAGCTATAGCCGAAGTATTACGGGACTTACATAAAAATGTTGATAATGATCGTTCTTACAGTGAAAGAACACTCTACGAATCAGCTTTAAATAGACTTGCAGGCGAGCTTGCTATCCTTGAAAACATCCACCCAACCGAAGCAATTAATAAGTTAGTTGAAGTATTGCGTGAAAAATTAGTAGCATAGTTATACTCGTTCAACTTGAAAAATTGACTGTGTCGTCTTTGTAAGTCCTCGGATGCTCACGTATTAAAAGTATACGCTCTGCTCCTCGGCTTACAGGCTCCTGGCTCTTTTCCAAGTTGAGCTTCGTATAGCTACTCTTCATTTATTCGGATTATATTTTTATGGATTGGCTGTAGTCTACGACTACTCGCAATAACGAAAAAGCTGATCCATGCAACAAAGCAGAATTGATCACGAACATTTTAATTACTCTACTAACAGATAATTCATCCGGAATTTCTCAAGGGATGTATTAACTACATAGTCAACAAATTCTTTTAATAATTTGGGATCTGTTACTTCCTGTCCTTTATCGTCACGAGCAGTTAAAAGTTTTGAATTAATTTTTTCAAGAACGCCTTTCTTAATATCATCAATATTATGCGTACCGTCTAACATTTCTAAAATATATTTTTCATGTATCGGTATACCTACCATATCGTTAAGTCTATTAGTGACGCTAAACACGCTAGTTACATTATTAAAATATGCTTGTTTTGCTTGATATCTTGCAAATTCGCTAGTTTTAGGTTTTTCGGTGATAGTTGCTATAGCATGAGGTTTTGTCTCAAATATTTTGAGATAACCTTGAAAAATGAATATGATAAAATGCTGTTCTAATGCTGCTAAGAAATCTTGTAATTGATATTTACCAAGCTTTTTAAAAGCTTCTTTTGCTACTTGTTCTAAGCTTATCGGATTGCTAATATTTTCGGCATATACATATAAAATAGCTTTCATGATCGGCGAAGTGGTTGAAATAAAAGGCTCAGGTAAATTTTCGTAATAGAAGCTAACATTTTCCTGTTCGTTAGTTAAATCAACAGCTTTTTCTAGAATTACCGGTCTAATATTAAGGCTAGTAAAAAACTCTTTTAAATTATTAAATTCAATTTTTCTGTTTATAGGTATGTTTTGATGACATAATAATGTCGAGCGGAACTTTCTATTAGTGATAAAATCCATATATTGCTCAGTACGAACAATATCATTAACTGCTTGTAGCTTTTCTGCTGCCTGAGTAGGTAAATTACCGATAAACATTGCAGTAAGCGACGTATCACCTAAGTAATTTAGATGATTTTTTTGAGCTTTTTCTATGAATTGGTGAAAATATATACCTGTATTAATTTCGCCTAAATATTCATGTAATACATATGAGTCCGTATATGCAGATAATAATTTTGTTTCATCTCGTAAGAAATTAGAATAAGGGGTTGTGGAGCTTTCTAATGAGTCATTGATGAACTTTAAAAGTAATTTAGCTTGCTGTAATTTATCATGGCTAGTATTAAATAGCTCTGAATGGAACATAATCATTTCACGTATTGTTCTCTGCATATTCCAGCCCGGGAGCGTATTATAGCTTACAAAAGCTATGCCGTTCGGATTTAGCAGTTTATTACAGACTTTGAGTATTTTATCTTGTACTTCTTCAGGTACCCATGAATATACGCCGTGACAAACTATGTAATCAAACTTACCGTATGACTCATCAAGGTCCAATATAGATAATGCCTTTAGTTCGGCATTGTTTATTTTCAAATCACTGATAATTTTTTTACCTAATTCTATTTGTGTTTTGGATAAGTCAACACCTAGAGATTGTGATTTAGGATATGTTTCAGCAAAGTTAAGCAGATTAACACCGATTCCACAACCGAGTTCAAGTATTTTAGCAGTTTCAAGAGGTGGAGGGTTTAGCCCGAATAGCTTGCCGATAGTTCTTAAATAAGGTGGGGAGGTATAACTGAAAGTAAATGGAGAATAAGGTACTTCATCATAGGATATTTTATTAGCTTGTTTTGTCATAGTATTTACATAAATTAAAAATCAATTTTAAGCAGTTTCAAAAGATTAAGCAATATATTTATATACAAAAAACTTTAAATTTAACTAATGCTCATATAATATGTAAGTGAAGTGTAATTTTATTTTATGAAAAATAATAATAGTTATTTTGGTTTTTTAAGAGGTGCGATAAAAATCAAGAAGGATGAAATTTTTCTTGTGAATCTGATTGGGATAGTGCTTTATTGTATGGATCAGAAAATACTCTTGATGTCATTCCCGCTTTTAGCGGGCGTTGTTACATGGTGTGAGAAAAGTGTTCAATGTCATTCCTGCGAAAGCAGGAATCCAGAAAAAAAGTATTAAATACAGCAAATTTTTGAAATTAAAAGCTCGATTTATCTCGCTTTATGCTGGATTCCTGCTTTCGCAGGAATGACATTATTAAACAAACTATAATTTAATCAATTGTGCTTTAGTTGCAAAATTTTCTATTCCCTCTAGATTGGTAGTGGTAACCCATAGTTGCATGTTTAAGCCGGTCAAAAATTCGATTAAATATTGACGTCTTTTGTCGTCTAAATGCACAAAGACCTCATCTAAAAGTAAAATCGGTGCTATTTTAGTTAGCTTTATAGCATAATTCATTTCAGCAAGGATTATTGCAATTAATATAGCTTTTTGTTCACCGGTAGAACAGAATTTGGCTAAGATATTTTTCTTTTGATGCTTTACTAAAAAGTCACTTTTATGAACTCCAAAACTAGTGCGACCAAGTAGTTTATCTTTGCTTCTTGTTTGATAAAGTTCTGCAGTAATAAAACTAACAATATTTTCTTTGCCGTTTAATATTTTTTGTTCAACAATGCCGTCAATCGATAAATCGGCTTTTGGAAATTCATTTTCAAGGTCATCTATTGCTTGCTGCATAAATTCTAAGGTTTTTAAGCGATTATTAGCAATATGGTTAGAAATATCAGCCATCTTTTCTTCAATAATTTTAAGCCAATTATCATCTCTTATATCTTCTACTAGAATTTTATTTCTCTCATGCATGTAATATTCGTATTTACTAACTAGCTCTGCATGCTTTGGATCAAAATTATAAACTATTCTATCAAGAAATTTTCTTCTATCATTGCTACCGCTTGTAAAGATTCCTTCCATGTGTGGAGTCAGCCATACCATGCTAGTGAATTTACTTAACTCATTATTGGCTATTTTACTTTCGTTATACTCAGTTATCCTTCTATTAGAACTACGTTTAAATTGGGTGGTAAATTCTGCAAGTCCTAGCTTACTTTGCAATAGAGCTTTAACTAGACAATGATCTTCTGAAGTTTTGCATACATTGGCAAGTTTTGCTGATCTCAGCCCTCTTCCTGGATAAAATAGCGATATAGCTTCTAAAATATTAGTTTTACCGCTACCGTTTTCACCTATTAAAATTATTGGTGTATTATCTGTTTTTAGTTCAAGATTTTTAAAATTACGATAATTCTCAAGACTTAAGGAATGTAGGAAGATATTTTTCATTTTATGAAAGAATAATAGTTAAATTATTGATACGTTGCATTTATACCGTCTAGAAATTGCCATAGTAGTTTTGCTCCTTGATATGCTAATGTTTGTTCTTTTGAGCTTATATTAATCAAATTTGCACATTCTTGTGTATGCCATTGATCAACTTTACTATGAACAATGAAAAACTGTAAAGTTCTGTAATCTGAATTTCCATAAAATTTTTGTAATCCTTGAATTTTAGCGTCAGATACTTTAGGAGTCTGACGCTCATAAGCATAAAGTACTCCAAGACCTATAGAAAAAGATTCCTCTGTTAATTTAATAATCTTGAACAAGTTTTTGAGTTGAGTCTAATTTAGGTTCTGAAGTGCGTTGGTTTCTTAAACATCCAAGTCCTTTAGCAAAACGTTTCCATAGTTCCGGGTGATTTTCTTCACCTTGTTCTTCTTCTATAAGATTACCAAGTAATATTTGTCTAGCTTGTATATCACTACATTTGGAATGTATTGCACTTAATATAACGTGGGAAAGCTGTAACGTGATGATAATATTCTTTTGTGTAAATTTGTAAAGTAGAATGAGTAAGTTTTCCCATATGCCATAATTGAAAAATGGATGATTTAAGAGGTTATATTGCTCAAGATTTTTATATTAAGCTGTTCTAAAAATTTCATCTTACCTCCTCTTAGTAAATTTATAAATCTGATAATTGTTTGTTTTATCTATTATTACAGAATGCCATTCTGCTAAAAGATTAAGAGGCAAAAAAGTATCTCCATCATAATTTTTATTTATTTTTGTAAGTAAAAATTCATGTAGAAGTCAAGATTTGATCTTACAGACACTATAAATTTTGCACCTGATTGTCAGTTACATTTTGACTGTCAGAGACGTATTCAAGATACAAGATTTCATTATTCTTTTCAACAGCTAATTTTTTACTATCCTTAAAAGTTTGCATAGGAGTTTTTCCATAACAATATTTTCCTGAATGTGGTCGCTCATTATTGAAATGCTCTAACCAAATATCAAGATCTAATTGTAAATCATCAAGATCTGTATAAATCTTTTTCCGCATAGCTGTATCAAAGAATTCTTGTTTCATGGTTTTATTAAAACGCTCACACATACCATTTGTTTGGGGAGAATATGCCTTAGTTGTAGTATGCTCTATACCTTCGATACTTAGAAACAACTCAAAAGCATGATGCTCTATATTCCCCTTATATTCTGACCCACGATCTGTAAGAATACGAAGTATTGGTATCCCTTGGGTCTCGTACCATGGTAACACGCGGTCATTAAGCATATCAGCAGCAGTTAAAGCTGTTTTATCAGTATATAGTTTAGCATCAGCTACCCTAGTATAGCTATCAATAAATACCTGAGAATAAACCTTACCTATACCTTTGAAATTACCTACATAATACGTATCCTGACATCCTAGATAACCTGGATGCTGCGTCTCAGTTTCTCCATGAGCTTCTCTTTCATTACGACGCTCCTCTAGCACTTGTAATTGAGATTCAGTAAGAACAATACCATCCTGAGCCATCTTTGCTTCTAATGCTTTAAGCCTTTTACTGATATTGTTTAAATCATTACGTAACCAAATTGATCGCACTCCTCCAGGCGATACAAGTATACCGCTCTTCTTAAGCTCATTTGATACTCTTAGCTGACCATATGCTGGATATTCTATTGCCATATCCATTACTGCTTTCTCTATCGCTGGATCAACTCTATTCGCTATTATTGGCTTTCTTCGACTAATTTCATATAATGCCTCTTCGCCACCAGTTTCATACAGTGCTTTAAATCTGTAATAACTATCTCTACTATAGCCCATCGCTTTACATGCTGATGATATGCTACCAAGACTCTTAGCTAGTTCTAGTAACCCTATTTTTGGCTTTATTATTTTTTGATTTAAGTTCATTTTTCATCTCCATTTAATAATTAATTTATTTTACTAAATATAAGATATAATCTCAACTTTTACATATAATATTATTTTTTACCGTCTGATAAAAATATTCAAACTCCTTAGTATAAGACCAAGGTATCTGACCTTTATTACCTATCACCCCTTGTGGGTCACATGCCATTATACCGATGATTTTTCTATTTTTCATAAGATATAGTTAATCATATGGTCTGCTACAAAAAATTTTTGATGCTCTATAACATTATGCACTCGTAAATAATCAACTACGTTTTCCATTAAATATTTTGATATTGCTATTATTTCTAAGTCTCTTTCCGATGCTTTGGAATTATAAAAAGCGGAAATATAAGATTTTCGTGAGTGTCCTAACAATATCTCACATCCTAGATTTTTAAATTCTTTAATATATTGTAATATATAAATTTTGATAAACGGATTTTCCAAAACCAATTCCAGGATCAAGAATGATATTTTTTCTATCAAATCCACATTTTTCTAATTTTGTTATTTCTTGCTCTGTCCATATATTTAAGCTAGCAAGCGGAGATTTATCGAAATCAAGACATTTTTGTTTTTGCGGTGGAACGGTTAATGAATGCATAGTAATAATTTTACAATTATAATCGGCAATTAATCGTAATGTATAATCATCTAGATTATTTTTAACCAAGTTGATACAGAAAATAGGGTATTTTTTTAAAACACGTTTAATTACTTCAGGAGTAAAACTATCAATACTGACTATAACTTCTTTTTCCTTTATAACTTCCTTAAGCTCTTCAAGAACATTATTAAGCCTTGCATATTCTTCATCTTCATTAATAATTAAAGCAGAAGGACGTGTTGATTGTGATCCAAGCTCAATTATTGTAGCCCCTTCATTTATCAAGCGTACAAAATTTCTAACGGCATCTTCTTTATGAAAACTCAATCCTCCATCAGAAAAAGAATCAGGAGTAATGTTTAAAATACCGACAAATTGAGGATTTAAAACAAGAGAGCGTATAACTCCTTGATTTTCGATTAAATGTGCTATTTCTGCAAAGGTTTTATTGTTGTAAAAATTATTGATCGTACATGAATAACGACATTCCAAGCTTAAACCTGCAATTAGATGAATAAGAAACGGTCTGTTTAATAATTCAGGATGCGGTATCTTTAAATCAGGTAAATCTATATGGCAATTATTCCAAAGTAGGATATCTAAGTCAATAACTCTTGGAGACCATTTATCGTAAGAGCTTGCTCGACCTAGTTGTTTTTCAATCTTTTTAAGCTCAATTAGAAGTTTACTAGGCGTTAAAGTACTTTTGCCCTGCACCACCATATTTAAATATGATTTATCCCAAGCTTTATCTGCATTAGGTTGTAGAATAGCTTGTGTTTCAAAAATAATAGATTGCTTAAGCGATATAAAATTACAACTTTTTAGTGAATTTAGAGCTTTTTTAATATTTAAAAGTTTATTACCTAAATTACTGCCTATAGAAATATAAATCATAGGTCTCCTTTCCTGAATAAGAAAAAGAAACTCCGCCATGCACTCCTGAAACCGGTGATTTTAATTTAGTAACGGTTACGTTTAGAAAAATCTTTTCTAATTTAGATTCGATAAAATTTTGATAAATAATATCACATATATTTGTGCGGCTAAATACTCGATAAGATTAAAGTGATTTTCTTGAGAAAGTTTTTGTACTAGCCGTACGATTTTTGCATAACAAACAGTATCGTTTATATTATCCGTTACAGTAGCAAGGGGAGGAGTTGAGAGAAAGAGTTTTATGTTAATTTTTACAGGTTGAGCGTGGTGTTTTTCTTGAGTACTGCAGCCAAGATGTACCCAAGTTATTAGTTCCGCAATATTAAGTTTACATGAATAATTTAAGTTGAAAGCTTGATACCTATCATAATATTAATGTTAGTTTAGTATAAGTTCTTTATAAAAAGATACAATAGTTAAATTGATATACCGCCACTTTTTTTAAAGCCGACATGAGCTTTTTCAAGTTTTTTAATAAGTCTAGGTGAATATGATTTAATTTCTTGTTTCTTGCCGCCTTCATATTTTTTAGCGAGTTTCATGCCCCCTTTGATCATATTATAGGCGAAGTTCATTAGCTTCGTTTCGCCTGCTATTCTTTTTGGGTTCATAAACATATAAATTTGGTAAACGGCAAAGCTTTTTAATAAACGTTTTAAGTCTATTCTAGCTTGTTTGGTTAAACCTTGTAATTTGTCTTTTGGGTTTGTAAGGTTTTTATTAGCATCTCTAACTATTTTAGAATGCTGATGCATTAAATAATTACTGACTTCGGCAACATTCTTGTTAATGAGCTTCTCATCCATTTTAAGCATTTTAAGCTTTAAGTTTTTAGTTTTACCTAAATACTTACGGATTAATAAGATAATCCGACTTTGCAGTTGAGTTAAATCCATAGTTTGTTCATTTAAGATAGAAAGCATTCGTTCCATCTCATACTCAAATTCTTCATTTTGGCTTAATTCTTCAAAAATTTCCTCTACCTCTTTACTTTCAAGTACAAGATCGTCACTAATACCCATTAATGCATCTTTTATTTGATCAGCAATTTTTTTTTTGGTATCTTCGGAAAATTGATTATTTGTCATAATCTAATTCATCGTTAAATATAGCTATTTTTATACTAGCACCACATTTCTGCTTGTCTATAAAAATTGTATTAAGAGATATTAAATTTTTCTCATTGAGGCTAACTCTGAGGAATTATAACAAGCACCTAACATATTGCTAGAATCTTCATTATTATCATAATATGGTCTAAATGAAGAATTAAGGTGTAAATCATCGAACTTAAGTAAAGGTTCTTTAAAGTATGAATCATGTGACCGGCTTGTCGTAATATTCGTATAATTAGTTTCTAGTTTTTCTTCTTTAAATTTTTCTGCTAAATTTTTATATTTTTCAGTTTTTTGTATAAATTTAAGTTGACTACACGGTGAAGAAATTATTGATGTTAACTCTTTAGACAAATCATATAATATTCCATAAGGTTTAGGTCTTCCTTGTTCTTCTATAAGAGCTTTCGTATTAAGACAAAATACTTTTAGTGAATCTTGCAGACTTTTTTCTGATATATCTAGATTATATTGGTTATAAAAATCACCTTGGCTTGAATATAATTCAATTATTTCTGATGCTAATTTAGCTTCTTTTGCTGTATTTTCTTTTTTAGTTCTGATTCTTTTAGATGTAATAATTCATTAAAAGCTTCTTTTGCATAAGATATATGAGTAGTTTTTTTAAAAAATTCTAAAGCTTTTACATAATTTCCGCTCTTAAATTCAATCTTCCCAAGTTTTATATTTGCCTCTTCAGAACCAAGGTTAGCAGCGTTTTCATACAATCCTATTGAGTCTTTAGATAGTTTTGTTGAGCCATTAGGTGTACAGATTTGTGCTTGTTGACAATAAATTTTTGCTAATTGATGTTTATATAAGTTTTCGTTTTTATAACAATCATTAATAGATTTGTGAGTTTCTTTTAGTAATTTTTCTAATAAATTATAAATAGGTAGCGCTTGATCAGGTAACACAGGCTGATGTAAAAGCTTATCATATATTACTTTATCGAGATTTTGAGATATTTCTGTAATAGATTTAGAGGCGGTAATATACTTCCAAAGAGATTTAGCTTCTTGCTTGCTGACTGAGCCTATTAGTTTTTCTAAATTACTAATGCTATTATTTATAGTTATACCTAATATATTATTAAAATTCTTAAAGCTCTTTGTTAAAAATAATTTAATATTATCTAAAGTTTCAACATCAGTACTAGAATTGTTAATATGCTGTAAAAAGTTTTTTAAGTTATATATATATTATTGATTGCTTTTAAGTCTAAAACATCGTTATTTTTGATATCTTCATAAAATTTTTCAATAGTCTCATTTAATTTGTTATAAAATGAATCTCTATCTTTGCATATTGTATGCTTAAATGATTCTAATAACTTTTCTTTTATATTATATGCCCCGAGGTAAATAAATCGTTAAACCATTTTGCAGAATTAAGTGTAACCAAATTTTCTTTTTCGGAAAATTTGATGTTAGATAAATATTTAAGGTAATTTAGAAGATTCTCTAATTTATTTTCTGATTTCGGTGTTTCTAAAAGCTGATTTAATTTTTTAACGGTTTCTAAGAAATTTCCTATAGTTTTGGCATTGTCTTCTAACTGTTTATAATAATTTACTATATCTATTAATTGTTTCAATTTGTCTGTTTTAGGCAAAACATCTTCAAAACTTAAATTATTTTCTATATATGTTTTAAGCTCATTGATACTAATTGGTACTTCTTTATTAATTATATTTATAGAATTTAAAATATATGTTAAATTTTCGCCGTCGATTGTTATTTTATTATATTCATCTAGAATAATATAATTATCATCTCTAATATTTAATAGCTTTGTATAGTCTTTTGCTTGCTCGCTAGCTTGAAGTAAAAATAGAATCTTTTATTTTATTAATGATACTCTTTTGTTCATCGCTAAAATTACCGAGTTTTATAGTGTCATCAATAATTTTAGATATACGAGTATGATTATTGCTTGCTTGGGCTATCAGTCACTACTATAGATAAATTACCTTCATTTATATCAATATAATTTAGTAAATTGTTCAAATATATCGACAAGTTTTTCTAGATTGGCTTTGACAAGGGAAAAGTTAGAGTTTTTGGTTTCAATATTTTTTATTACTAATATAAATTTAGTAGGAGTCGTACTTAGAATTTTTTGTAGGAAAAATTTGTCAATAGTAGATTCAGAGGATGAATTAGCAGCATCCAAATAAGAACTGTTATATGTTAAATATTTTGCGTTTTTTATATAAAAACTATCTAAAATATTTGAACTTGTGGTTAGACTTTTTTTGAGCAGTCCCAATCTCCATACTCATTACTTTCTAATATTAATTCACCGTCTTTAAGAAAATTAGCTATGAGCTTTAAATCTTCTTTCTCTTGCCCTAATATAATTATAGCTTTATTACTCCTATCAATAATAGATTCATATTTCTCACTATCTTTATTAATTAAGTCGATAAAATTTTTATCCTTCTGCTTCCTTTATTTCTTCTTTTTTCAACATCATTATATCCCTCATATTTTCTGCTTTATTGTGTTCAATATTATTTGTTATTTCAAACGAATTTTGATTTAGGAGTGTTTGTATCGGTTGAGTTGCATTGTTGTTGTCATTTAGCATTTGAAATAGTACTATCTACTATTTCCGTATGTTCTTGTTTTTTAAATTTATCATTTAAACGTTTTACATAAACGGTATAATTGTACATAATTAATCCGTTTCTTAGTTGTTTTTTATTTAATAATCTTAACTCAAAAAATTTCAATTTAGTTAATAAATTAATTAATTTTAACTAAAAATATCACAATTTAGATATTACGATATTTAATATACTGAAAGATGATTTTTATTGCATATATGATAAGAATAAGTTTTATTATAAATAAATATTAATAATTACTTAGGTTATGAGAAATAATAAAAACCAAATGTATATTATAAAAATTTTTATAGCCCTAGCTATGATTACGGGCATAATATTTTTATGTTTATTGTATTCTTCATTAACTCCGTCTAAGTTTAAGATTGGTGCGAAAACTAGTAATATGGACGATTCGCCTAAAATTAAGTTTACTCTTATAGATCAAGAAGGAAAGAAATTTGATAGTACCCATTTGCAAGGTCATTTAAGTTTGATTTATTTTGGTACTACCTATTCCTTATATGACAATCAAACACTAAAAAGAGTAGAAGTATTATTAAGATTTTGAAGAAAGAGAATATTTTAGTACAAGTAGTTTTTATTACTCTAGATTCTGAGCATGATACAAGTGAAGTATTAAAAAAATATTTAGAAAAAATAGATGATAATTTTATAGGTTTAACAGGGAGAGTCCAAGATATTGAACAATTAGCAGATCAATTTAAGGTCTTCTATACATCCAAAATATTTGATGTAAAAACAAACAAATATGAATTACAACATTCTAATTTTGTGTATTTAATTAGCAGTCAGGGAAAATTTTTAAAGCATTATTGCTTAGGCTTACCGAAAAATGGTTAACAGATAATCTCTAAGCATTTCCTATTTGTGATGAGAAATGTATTTCATCAATGCCTAAGTGTTTTAATGCATTATGCCATTTACTTTCAGGATTATCGGCAAAAATAAATTCTTTATTACAATCCATAACCAGCCATAGATTTGTCTCTAATTCTTCTTCAAGCTGCCCTGGTTTCCATGCTGTATAACCGATAATGAATAAGCTATTTTTAGGTCCTTTACCGAAAGCTATATCTTCTGAAATTTCTAAATTAGAGCTTACTGCTAAATCATTATGGAAATCCAATAACAAATTTTTATTATAATCGCTAGAATGAAGAAAAAACCCTTTTTCATGTTCTACGGGTCCGCCAAGGTATATAGGAACCATAACCGGGGTTGTTATTTCGTCATTTTTTATTTTAAAAAACGATTTTAAATCTATATGATTTACTAAGCGGTTAAATATTAATCCTATTGCTCCTTCTTCCGTGTGTGATAACATATAAATTAAGGATTTATGGTAAATGCCTTTTGTAATTACATGCGGTGTAGCAACTAGTGTTTTACCGGATAAGTTATGAAAAATTTTATCGCTCATAAATTAAACTTTAATTATATAATATATAAGATTTAAATCCTATTATTCAATAGAAGTTAACAATAATGATCACATTTTTTGATATTACTATTTTTGCTATTATTACTCTTTTCTCATTTTTCGGCTTATATCAAGGCATAATCGGGTTTGCAACTAGAATACTCGGTTTTATTACTTCTATAATGTTAGGATATTTTTTATATCCATATATTTCTGACCTAATCGGGAAATATATGGATAATGAGGTTATAAGAATAATTATTGCCGGTGTTATATCTTATGTTATTGCTTTAATTTTATGTGTTTTTATAGTTTATAAATTTCTTGCTATAATTTCATTTATGAGAAACGGTTTTATTGACAGATTCTTAGGGCTATTAGCAGGATTTGCCGTAGGTACTACTATCTCGTTAGTACTATTTTTTATAACAATGATCTTTACTTCTGAAAACTATTTTAAAAGTAAATCTTTAAAAGATTTTGTAGTAAGTAGCAAACAGAGCAAATATGGAGGAGTACTGAAAGTTGCCGTTACCACTGATTATTTAGATAAATTAAGTAAAAATATTATAGTTATAATTCCAAACGAGACTTTAAAATCTATTGAAATATTTGAAAATAAAGACCTAAATAATTTCAAAAACTCTCTTAAGAAATCGAATGATTCTAACGATGATGAGGATGTATTTTCTCGAGAATTACAAGATGAGCTTTCTAATATAGATGATGAATAGGATGTTATTTTGACGTCATTGCGAGGAAATTACGACATTATTGTGCGGATCGAAAAACGCACTCGTTGTCATCCCGTGGTTTGACCACGGGATGACAACGGACAACTGATCCACACGGGCAATGCCTGCTCGCAATGACGATTACCTACCAAACAAACACCATAACCCCTACCTTTCATTAAACCAGCCTATTTCCCTTAAATTTCATAAATCACGCCATCGTAAATAATTAATAAATATTAACTAATAGTAAATTTATTCATTAATTATTGTGCGTCGTAAATAAATAGTGTATAATGACCGATAAGTTAAGTGGTAAAATCATTAAAAGCAATAAGTTATAGGGGAAATTATAACTAATAAGAACAAAATTTTTTTAATAAACTTTTACTAGCAACCAGTAGTATTGGGCTGCTTGCAAGCATGGAGCAGTACCGTATACAAAACTTCCTAACCCCGAAGTAGCCAAATACTCTTCAACTTTAGTTGCTTCATGAGCTTGAGTAAAAAGCTTTATTTGTTCATTACTCTCCATAATGCCTTTTGCCCCATAACTAGTACCAAAAACACCCCCTGTTATTAAAGGTATTTTGCTTAACCAACTACTAAATGAAAACAAACTACTTACTCCTACAAAAAAGCTTCCTGATGCTAATTTTAAAGATAAGTAAGTGATCGGTTTATTACTTCTGAATAAGTTTTGTATTAATAATGTCAACATAGTCTACCTCCTAATTTAAGTCACCATATTTCATGGTTGTAAATGCACTATATAACAAAAGTAATCAAATATCAATCCTTTATTTAATAATAGATTAATATTTGACTTGACATTTTTTAGAAAAAACCATATATTATGGTAATATTGATCAAAAAGAGGTAGATATGCCTACGTACAAAAATTCTAAACATATTAGCACTAAAAAGCTTGCTTATATAGGTTTAGACCTCGCATATAAAACAGATGATTTAAATATTTATAAGCTAAAAGCATCAAAGGTCAATGAACAATTAACAGATAGCGGCTGGGACATACTGACTGCTTCATGTGAGAATATCAACACTGCTAAATATGCTTATAAAGCCGTCGCATTTATAAATAAAGACACTAAAGAAGTTCATATTGCTAGTGCCGGCACAAAATTCAATATATATGATTTATTAGACGACTTGCTTATCGCGCTGCACTACTTACCTACTAAACTAACTCCAATTCAGGATTTTGTTAATGAAATAATTAACAAATTAGGCGGCTTAAGTAAAGCCACAGAATATAGTTTTAATACTAGCGGTCATTCACTTGGAGCAATAATTGCAGATTTAACCTTAGTAGAAATACATTCTCGCAACCTACATTTTAATAAATCTACAACTTTTGACAGTCCTGGCTCAAAACCGATAATTGAAAGAGGCATAGAAAAAAATTTATTTACCGGAAAAGTAACAACTCCAATAAAAGAGCTAGCTACCCATTCTAAGATATATAATGCAAAACATAATCTTATTAATATTACTAATAAGCATTTTGGACAAACAACAATGGTACTTCCTGGTAAAAAAACAACACTATCACAATCAGAAGAATGGGCATCATATTTATATAATTTTGCCAAACAAAAAGTTACAAAATATCTAGGAATTAATGGAATAGTCGAAGGCTTTGAAGAAATCATAGCCGGAATCAGTAAACATGGACTTGTTAATTTTTCTGATTTGAAACAGAATATTACTTTAACCATAGATGATTGGGAAGCAGCAACACCAAAATATGCTAAAAATACTCTAAATTTAAAAAATAATTTATATAATCAAATAGTTGAAACTGAAACCGGAGCTAATTTAGTTGGGATGTATAATAATTTTCAAAGCTGCAGTCAAGAATATGCTCAGGAAGTCCAAACAACAGGAGATATAAGTAATTATCATCTATATCCTCTAATATGTTAAATAAAAAAATAAATTTATAGGCAGAAATCACCTTTCGCCTTGCATATTCATTATTTCTTATTTAGAGCAACTAAATAGATTTCCGTAGATTCACTGCGGCTGGATGAAGGTTTAAAATGTTTCACTGTTTTAAATTCACGCTTTACTTTATGTAATAATTCATTTTCTGCACCGCCACGAAAAATTTTAGCAATAAAATGACCGGAGGGTTTTAGTACTTTTAAAGCAAATTCAAAAGCTTGCTCACATAAAAGTAAGGTTCTTATATGGTCTGTAGCTTTATGACCTATGGTATTTGATGCCATATCACTCATTACTATATCAGCTCTACCGTCTAAAGCCTGAATAATTAATTCTTCCGTATCTGCTTCAAAAAAGTCCTTTTGAACAAATTCAACTCCAGCAACATGTTCAATTTCTAACACATCGATAGAGATTATTTTATTATTTAGGTTATTATCCGAAGCTTTAATCAGCTTAGAAGCTACTTGACTCCATCCCCCAGGAGCTGCTCCTAGATCAACAATTTTCATGTTAGGAATAAAAAGTTTAAATTTTTCATGAATTTCAAGTAGTTTATATGCAGCTCTCGACCTAAAGCCGTCTATACGTGCTTTTGCAACATACGGATCGTTTAATTGGCGTCTAAGCCAATTACTAGAAGAGACGGTGCGTTTTTTAGAAGTCTTAACTCTAACGAATTTATTTCTATAACCGCTTAAATTATTTGTCATAAAATCTTTTATACTTATAAATAAATGAAGAATAAGTAGACGAAGTTTAATCTGGAAAAGAGCAAGGAATCCACAAGACGAGGCACGAAAGCCGTTAATAATACTTGAGTACCACAGTACTTATAGCCAATTTTTCAAATTAAACGAGTATGCTCTTTTGCTATTTTATCTAATACAGAATTAACAAAACCAATTTCATGCTCATTTAACATATCATTTGCTATGTCCGTATATTCGTTGATTACTACTTTAGCAGGCGTAGTAGGGCAAAATAATAGCTCACATATACTAACACGCAATAAAGCTCGGAGTAAGATCGGCATATGTGCAGGATCTTTATCATTTGTTAAATGATTGTCGATAATTTCGTCTAGTTTATGAATATTTTCAAATACTGACTTTACCAGCATTTTAAAATGACTTATACTTAATGATATTTTTAAATTCTCAGGTAAATCTGTTATAGAATTATTATTTTGATAAAAAGAAAGTACATTTTGCATGATATCATCCATATCGTCGTTATTTTGCAATATGTTTTGATAAATAGCTTGCACTGCTGCAATACGTGCAATCGACTTTTTATTAATTTTATTTGAACTCATAGAGAAAAGAAATTTAAAATTTAATTTTCGTCAATGCGTAAGGTGATATGGCGTGATGTCATTCCCGTGAAAGCGGGAATCCAGTAATTCAAAAACATAAATACTATTAGTTTTTAAAACTAATACATTTGGATTACTTCATTTTTTTTCTGTGGATTCCCGCTTTCGCGGGAATGACATCGGAAACCAAGGAGCAACGTCCACTCACAACGACGGAATGATATCTATAACCTTACAATGTATACCTTAAAATAATTTATTAGTAAACTTATAAAATTTTTATGCTCTCTATAATAGGATTTATTATAACAATTAGTATCTTGGTATTTATCCATGAATTTGGGCATTATTGTATTGCTAGATATTTTAATGTAAAAGTTGAGGAGTTCTCGATAGGTTTCGGTAAAGCACTAATAGGCATTACCGATAAAAAAGGAGTTAGGTGGAAGATTTGCCTTATACCGCTTGGTGGTTATGTCAAGATTTACGGCTATGATCGCAGCCTTATGGATAAGACTAAAGAAGTTAACGAAAAAGTAGCTTTTGATGCTAAATCTTGTTTAGAACGTTTTTTAATCGTTGCAGCAGGTCCGTTAATTAATTATTTACTTGCCATAATAATATTTGCAGGTTTTTATTGTTACTTTGGAAAAACAGAGATTCCTCCTATAATAGGTAATGTAGTAGCTTCATCACCGGCAGAGAGAGCAGACTTAAGAGCAGGAGATAAAATTGTTAAGGTTAACGATAAATCTGTTAAAGATTTCGGGGACGTACAAAGAGAGATATTAATTAACGGTTTTAGCTCTTCTACTTTAACTATAGAAAGAAAAAGTGAGGAATTTATCGTTAATATAATGCCTCAAGAAATAATTATATCACCTCCCGAAGAAAAGCAAGTTAAGAAAACTCTTCGCATCGGTATTATAGCTAAAAATGAACCTATTCATACTAAAATAGGAATTTTAGGAGGATTATGGGAAGCTATTAATACTACTATAGATATGTCTGCTTTAACTCTAAACGCAATATCGCAAATGATTGTAGGAAAACGTTCATTCGATGAGATAGGAGGGCCGATAGCTATTGCTAAAGAGTCAGGCAAATCTATAGCTGGTGGAACCCAAATGTATCTGTTATTTATAGCAATGCTTTCCGTTAATTTAGGGTTACTTAACTTACTACCTATACCGGTGCTTGACGGCGGACATTTAGTATTTATATTATATGAAGCAATTACAGGTAAATTACCGCATCCTAAGACTAAAAATATTTTGTTACAATTAGGAGCAATAATCATAATTTTTCTTATTATAATTGCTGTTTCCAACGATATACAAAATTTGTTTTCCTAAATTATAGATTTGCTTGCTCTCGTTTATATTATCTACTATAGTGGAGTACATTAATTATGTTTGAATGCATTAGTTAGGAGAACTTTGTATTATTCTTAGCTAAAAGCGGAAATCCAGTTCTTTGTCATACCGCGACTTGAACGCGGTATCTAATTTATTATTTTTACCGTGGTCAAGCCACGGGGGATGACATTGGGTTTAAACACAGAAATTTAAATTAAATCTTAAAGAAGGTTTTAGGTGACAATCAGATCAATTAGTAAGTTAACAATTTTATTATTAACGATTTTTTATTATCATATTTCATTAGCTGACTCTGTAATTCGTAAAATAACTATCGAAGGTAATCATAGGGTTGAGCGTTCTACCATTGAGAGATATTTAAAGCTTAAGGTAGGAGAAACCTATAATAATTCTAAAGAAGATGAGGTAATAAAACGTTTATATGCCACCTCACTTTTTAGAAATATAAATATGCATATAACAAATGATGGTAATTTAATAGTTAACGTTACTGAAACGCCTTTTATAAGTAGTGTAGTATTTAGCGGTAATTCTAAAATCAAAACTAATATGCTCGCTAAAGAAATTTACACAATGTCGGGTGAATCTCTTAGCCAAGCTAAAATTGAATTAGATGTAAAGAAAATATTAGAAATTTATAAACGTAGCGGACATTTTGCTACTACGGTAACACCTAAAATCGAAAATTTAGAAAACAACAGAGTTAAGGTTATTTTTGATATAGCAGAAGGACCAAAAACCGGTATTAACTATATTTATTTTAGCGGTAATGAAAATTATAGTGATTCAGAACTTAAATCTATTGTTTTAACTAAAGAATCTCGTTGGTTTCGTTTTTTAGAAAGTAACGATACTTACGATCCTGATAGAATGGAGTATGATAAAGAATTACTGAGAGAATTTTATCAATCTGTAGGTTTTGCAGATTTTAGAGTAATTTCGGCATCGGCAGAACTCAATAATACTAAAGAATATTTCACCCTTACCTATTCCATTGAAGAGGGAGAAAAATATAGCTTCGGTAATATTACAATAGACAATAAATTAACTAATATAGATATAACACCGCTTAATAAAATTGTTAATATTAAGCAAGGCAAGGTTTTCAATATGAAAAAGGTTGATGATATAGCTGAAAAAATCGGAGAATATTTTACAGCGAACGGTTACCCTGCGGTAAATGTTTATCCGGATATAATGAAAAATGCTAATCATACTGCAGATATTAAATTTATTATTGAAAAAGCCGATAAGGTTTATATTAATAAAATTAATATTATTAATAACCTTAAAACCGAAGACCCTGTTATAAGAAGAGAATTTAAAATAGAAGAAAGTGATATAATTAATCGTTCATATATTGAAAAAGGTGAGCGTAATCTTAGAAATTTAGATTATTTTGAGAAAGTAGCAATTAGCTTAGCTCCGACTAAAGCTAAAGATAAATATGATGTTAACGTTGAAGTTGATGAAAAATCTACTTCCTCTATAGGTTTTGATTTAGGATATAATACTGCCGGTGGTTTATTCGGACGTTTCTCTTTCTTAGAGCGTAATTTAGTCGGTACCGGGAAACTGCTTAATGCCGGTGTGCAAGTAAGTAAAAACACTACAAGCTATTACGGTGGTATTACCGCACCGCACTTTTTAGATCATGATTTATCACTTGGCGTAAACATATTTAGAAACTATACCGGACGCGGTGCTAGTGTATTAAATACAACTGATCAAAGCTATAAGTTACACTCTATAGGAGTCAAAACTTCTCTTGGTTATGAAATTAAAGAGGATTTAGGTCACGAAATAGATTATTTAATCAAACGTGATATTTTAAGTGCTCCAACTCCATCGAGCTCAATATTCTTAAAGGAGCAAATGGGAAGATTCATTACTTCTGCTATAGGACATACTATTACTTATGATCAAACCGATAATAAAATTGTTCCAAAGAACGGTTATTTAGTAAGCGGCACACAAGAATTTGCCGGCGTTGGAGGTGATAACAAATATATAAAGCATGAAGTTGACGGTAAATATTATAAATCTTTCATACATAACAAGCTTACTTTAAAATTATCTGCTTCCGGAGGCGATATTGCAGGGCTTGGAGGAAAAATTATTAGAATTTCCGATCGCTTTAATTTAGGTGATTATAGTTTAAGAGGCTTTGCAAGCGGTGGTGTAGGACCTCGTGAAAAGATCACTAACGAAGGACTTGGTGGTGAGCGATATTACACATTCTCAACAGAGCTTAATTTCCCAACACCTATACCTGAGGAATTTAATTTAACCGGTACAGTCTTTATGGATTTAGGAAGCGTTTGGGGAGTAGGCCTAAATAAGAAACAATATCAAACTCCAAACGGTTTTTATAACGATAAATCTCTTAGAGCTTCCATTGGTTTCGGCTTTATTTGGGTAACACGTTTTGCACCAATCAGAATGGATTGGGGTTTCCCGGTTAAGAAGAAGAAATATGACGATACGCAGCATTTCCATTTAAGATTTTCGACGCATTTATAAAGATGTCTCATTGTCACCCCGTGGCTTGACCACGAGGTCCAATTAAGGATGCTAGTCTTTTAGCATTTTAAAATTTTTTATTGGATTGCCACGCTCCTTGTCAGTCGTCGCTCGCAATGACGAAACATGTCTCGTAGGAATCCATATCTCAGCATAATATAATCATATTTCAGCCGATGTAGCTCAGCTGGTAGAGCGGCGCATTCGTAATGCGTAGGTCTGGGGTTCAAATCCCCACATTGGCACCATCTTCTAAATAAAACTATAGCCCTATTTGTGATAGGCGTGGTAGAACCTGATATACTAATAATGTTTAGAAAAACGCATTCGTGTCATACCGTGGCTTGACCACGATATCCAAAAAAATAACTTAAAATACTAATCATTTATTATCACCCTCAATTCAAGTGGTCAAAAAGTCCAGCATCTAAAGAACCTAAAACGGTTTTAAAAAATGCTTATAACATAAGTAATGATACTGAAAAACTTATTGCTGTTGATATAAAAAATGACCAGTTTGTAATATTTGATAATACAAGTGGTAATGTAGCTCATGTAAGGACATATCAAGAAATAGAGAGAGATGCTGTTTTAAAAAATAACCTAATCACAACAAAAATATGCAAATAAGGTAATAAAAACTTTAATGAAACCTCGAAGCGGTATAAATTATTAGAATAACAAAATAAAATAAACAATGACAGATAAATTATGGTATGCAAAAATAAATGAAGAAGATGCATATATCAGAAAAACACTTCAAGAATATATAGATTTATATTTTTTTGATTCTGTAGAATTTAAAGCAGTAGAAGATATAACCTTAGAAAATTTAGGTGAATTTTTAGAAGTAATGTTAAAACATTATCAACAATATCATTTTCATTTAGGCGAATTATATGATACTGGAGAAATATTAGAAGAATATTTCGATTATGTTTTTATGGATGATGAAAAATATATACATTATCCTAAATATTCTAAAGAGGATAGACCTAATTTAGGTTGGTTATTGATAGTAACTTATATACAAATGTGTAATCCAAGACTATTTCCAGAAGATGTCCCGCATTTAATAGAATTTTTACACGCTAAAGATGGAGAAGTGACAAAGGCTCAAGAAAAGCTAAATACCTACCTTGCCCAATTTGATTTAATGAAAAGACAAGATGAAGATTACAGATGCTGGGAAGCAATCACGAAAGAACGTCAGCAAGCTATAGCAGAAAATAAACCTTTACCAATAAGACCTATGAGTATTGAACTATCAAAATGCTTGAAAGAGTGAAGTGGGAAACTTTGTTAAGACCATCATAGAGCTAGCGAAAGCATCGGGAGTACAGCTGGCGAAGATGATAGCGATAGAGAAAGTAACGGAACTTGCAGTAAATGCTGTAAATAACAACGCACTATCTGGTTTAGGGCAGAAGATAGAGAATAAAATAGCGGGGAGCGTTACTCCAACTTTAAATTCTAATAACGGGATATTGCTAAGTGCTTACAGTCGTTTAGAGCAGGACGGTAACAAGAGAATATGACGCCATTCGTGATTCCCTGAGCCAATAAATATAGGCCAGATTGCAGCAACTGCGGTAATGCACTTTATTAACCGCAAGGTCACCTGAGTATTTTAAACTGGATCTCGCTACAAATGAGCTAGGATGACAGGGTGGAATTAATCCATGCAACAACACCAATGCTACACGGAAATGACAATAAGGTCTTTTTAAGCATGGGGTAAAATAAAACTACCTTTTTTAGGTAATTCCATTATATTTTGTAAAGAATTATAAGTTGTTGCTAAAAAATAATATATACTTTTTATATAAAAAGTGAAAGCCAATTGTCACCTTTTATATTCAACTTCTTAAGCCGAATAGCAGATTATGTAATAATTCGCTATTTGTGTTAATTAACTATTATCTTTTTTCTTGGAGGAATATAGATTGTTTCATCTTCAGCATGCGAAATCTTTTCTAAAAGTCTGATAAAACGGTCGTTATTAGGTACTAGCTTTACTATCGCCCACCCCTCTTCTATTGATTTCTTTATGCGTTCTATATCAGATTTATGCTCTGAAAAAGATATAACTTTTTGTGCTGGGTTTTGCATATTGATAAATCAATTATAGTTAATTCAATACTATAGTAAATATTTTTAATAAATCAATCACATATTTATTATTTGCTAAATATAAATAAAATGATTACCATATATTATGTCTTGTTTACTTATATCCTAATAAATAGTTTAATTAAAAATTAAAAGTTGTACGATGATTTTTTATTTTAAACATATATGTCCCTTATTAACTTTATTTAATTTAAACTGTATAATTTAATTATGTCAAATGATAATTTACAACCGCCTGCTCTTTCTAAAAAGCAATTATTTGCTTTTTTTGGTATGGTTGTCGGCATGTTTATGTCGGTACTTGATATTCAAATTGTCGCTAGCTCATTATCCGTAATAGCTGCCGGTCTTGCCGCTTCAAGCGATGAACTTTCTTGGGTTCAAACATCGTACTTAATATCTGAAGTTATCATTATTCCTATTACCGGCTTTTTAGCAAGGTTACTTACTACTAGAATTTCTTATTTTATTGCAGCTTTAGGGTTTACGGTTATGAGCGTATTATGTTCGTTTGCAACTAATATTGAATCCATGATTATCTTTAGAGCATTACAAGGCTTTTTTGGCGGTGCTATGATACCGACGGTCTTTAGTACCGTTTTTATACTTTTTCCTGCATCGCAACGTCCTATCGTTACTATCTTAATTGGACTTGTCGTAACTGTTGCCCCTACTTTAGGACCTACACTCGGTGGATATATTACGGAGATTTTATCATGGCATTTTATGTTTTTATTAAACGTCATACCCGGTATTTTCGTATGCACGGTAGTTTTTTTATATGGGGATTTTGATAAACCAAATTATAAATTACTGAAAAATTTTGATTTTCTCGGTATATTATTAATGGCTTTAACGCTTGGCTTATTACAGTATGTGTTAGAAGAAGGAAACAAAAAAGGTTGGCTTGAGGATAATTTAATATTATTCTTAAGTATTACAGTAGTTTTAGGTTTTATTTTATTAATCATTAGAGAACTAACCTTTATTAATCCAATTTTAGACTTAAAAACATTTCTTTATAAAGACTTTACTTTTGGTTGCCTTTATTCGTTCGTTATGGGTATCGGATTATACGGGGCAGTATATATATTACCGCTATTTCTCTTTACTATTGCCGGATATGATACATTACAAATCGGGGCTACTATGATGGTGGCGGGCGGAGCACAATTTTTATCTGCACCACTCGCCGGTAGAATGTTAGGGTTAGGGGTAGATTTACGCCTGATGCTTATTATAGGGCTTGGAGGGTTTGCTCTTGGATGTCATTTGAATAGTTTTCTAACGCCTGATTCTAAATTTGCTGCATTTGTGCTTCCTCAATTTATTAGAGGGCTTTCATTAATGTTTTGTTTTATACCGACTAATAATATAGCTCTTGGCAATATGCCGAAAGAAAGAGTAGGTAACGCTAGCGGGCTTTATAATCTTACTCGTAATTTAGGAGGAGCGGTAGGGCTTGCAATAATCAGTACTATACTTACTAATGATACTAAAACCTTTATGCAATATTTATCGGAAAATATCTCGTCTACTTCTATAATGGCATTAGAACAACTAGATTCTTATACTGAATTATTAAGCGGAAAAGTTTTAAATCCCGAAAAAGCATCATATTTGTTATTAGCAAACAAATTAAATCATGATGCTTTTGTAATTGCAATAAATAATATATTTAATATGATAGGGCTGTTATTTGTATTTATAATGCTACTAATACCTTTTACTTCAAATATCAAATTAACCGAAAATGTTAATGCTCACTAAAATTAAATTTATATTATATTTTCCTTGGTTATTATTAGAAATATGGAAATCGGCTTTCGCGGTTATTAAAATAATTTGGCAAAGAAAGATAGGAATAGAGCCAGTTTTTGAATGGGTTGACGCAGAAGGGCTAGAAGAAATAGGCGAAATAATTTATGGTAATTCGATTACTCTAACTCCAGGTACAGTAACACTTGATATAAATAATAATATGTTATTAGTGCATGCACTCAATAAATCATCGATTACCGACCTACAAAGAGGTATAATGATTAAAAAAATTAAGCAGATATTAAAAACAACTTGAAGCAGAAAATGATATCAGATATAAACGCTCTAAAGTATAAAAAAGTTTTACTTAAAGTGTCAGGGGAAGCTTTAATGGGAGATAAGCAATTTGGGCATGAATATGACGTAATAAAAAAGATTGCCATCGATATTAAAGAAGTTATCGATTTAGGAGTAGAAGTCGCTATTGTAGTCGGCGGTGGAAATATTTACCGCGGGATTAATGCAGCACTTGTCGGTATGGACCGAGCTTCAGCGGATTATATAGGTATGCTTGCAACGGTGATTAATGCTTTAACTTTACAAAACGTTATGGAAAGCCTCAATATCTATACAAGAGTTCTATCGGCTATTCCTATGATGAGCGTGTGCGAACCTTATATTCGCCGCAAAGCTAAAAGACATATGGAAAAAAAGCGTGTAGTAATTTTTGCCGGCGGTACGGGTAACCCGTTTTGTACAACCGATAGTGCCGCAGTACTTCGCGCAATCGAAATGAATTGCGATATTTTATTAAAAGCAACTCAGGTTGACGGTGTATATGATTCCGACCCTAAAAAAAATCCGGATGCTAAAAAATATTTCACTATTAGCTATAAAGATGTTATAACTAATAACCTGCAAGTCATGGATACGGCAGCTATTGCAGTTGCAAGAGAAAATAAATTACCTATAAGGGTGTTTTCGATAAAAGAACAGGGAAATTTTGCTAGAGTAATACAAGATAAAGGGGAATATACGACAATTGAGGAATAATATATTGTAGTGTGAATTGTTGTATGATTTTTATGTCATTCCCGCATAGGTGTTGTTGTGTAGAGACTAAATCGTCATTGCGAGCAGCCGTAGGCTGCGTGACAATCTAGAAAGAATAATAAAAAATTCTGTAGATCAGAATTTTTACTAGATTGCTTCGTCAAAACTTATAGTTTTTCCTTGCAATGACGGAAAAACCAATCTACGCGGGAATTACATCGGGGGCATTGCCTAATACATATAACAATGTCTCAATTCGTGTACTAATAATATATGGATAAATAAAGATGGATAAAGAGCATTTAAAGAAAAACTTACAAGAAAAGATGGAGAAAGCTCTAAAAGTTTTAGATCATGAGCTTAAAGGGCTACGTACCGGTAGAGCTTCAGTGAATTTACTTGATAGCGTAACCGTGGAAGCTTACGGGAGTAAAATGCCGCTTTCACAAGTTGCTTCTCTATCCACCCCTGATGCACGAACAATTAACGTGCAGGTTTGGGATAAATCTATGGTATCATCGGTAGAGAAAGGAATTACGATAGCAAATCTTGGCTTAACTCCTGCAACGGACGGTCAATTAATCAGACTGCCGATACCGGCTTTAACTGAAGAAAGACGTACAGAACTGGTCAAACTTGCTCATAAATACGGTGAAGATACTAAAATTTCATTACGTAATATTAGAAGAGACGGCAATGAAGCACTTAAAAAGTTAGAAAAGGATAACGTTATCGCAAAAGATGAGCATCATAGCTTATCTGAACAAGTACAAAAGCTAACCGATGATTATAGTAGTAAAGTTGACTCGGTAATAAAACAAAAAGAACAAGAAATAATGACTGTTTGATTTTCTATGTCATTCCTGCTTTAGATTTGTTGCGTGGATACTAAATCATCATTGCGAGGAGGCATTGTTGCGTGGACCGGTAAAATCCACTGTGTCACCCCGTGGCTTGACCACAGGGTCTATAAAAACAATAAAAAATACTAATAATTTTATTTTTAACTGGATCCCGCAATCAAGTCGCGGGATGACAGCAGTGGAATTGATCCACGCAACAATACCTTGCGAGGAGAAAAGCGACGTGGCAATCCAGAAAAATCGATCCATGCAACAATGCTAAGCGAGAATGACATAAATTGAATCTATACTGACAAAATAAAATGACAAAATTAGTTAGAGATTTAATTCCAGAAATTATCTTAAAATCAGGCAGGATACCAGTTACTCATATCGCTGAATCATATGAGTATAAAGAATTATTAAAAAATAAACTACTAGAAGAAGTAGAGGAAATTTTACAAGATGAGTATATGGAGAAGTTGCCGATATATTAGAAATACTTGAAACAATCTGTAATATTAATGGCTATAAACTAAAAGATATATTAAAAATTAAAAAACAAAAAAAGAAAGTTAATGGTGGTTTTGATAATAAGATAATTTTAGAAAAAATAACTAATTAGCTTTTTTGCCTTAATAAAATAAAGAATCGGCTATAGAACCTTGTATCACAGGCTGTATCCAGGATCTAGCTCAACAAGTCGCAGGACGACAGAAATACCGTTACAAACAGGCAAGCCTTCACAGGAATAACATCAGACTATACCACTCAAAATAATAAAACTATGATAACAAAAGAAGAAGCACAGAAAATAGCAAAATTAGCTAGATTAAAATTTGAAGAAGATACTATAGAAAAATTTTTTACTCAGCTTAGTACTATTATGGATATGATCGATATTTTAAATGAAATAGATTGCAAAGATATAGAGCCTTTAACTTCGGTTTGTAATATGAATGCTAGAATGCGAGAGGACGCCGTTACAAGTTCTGATTTATCAAGTGAGTTATTTGATAATGTAAGTGGAAATAGTGCTCAGCTGGCTAAAGAAGTAAAATATTTTATCACTCCAAAGGTTGTTGAATAATTATGACGGAACTAAACAAACTAACAGTAGCAGACAGTATAAAAGGTCTAAAAAATAAAGATTTTACAAGTACGGAATTAATAGGTGCACATATTAAACAAATAGAGAAGCATAGAAACCTAAATGCTTATGTTACCGAAACTTTTGACTTAGCTTTAAAACAGGCTGAAGCAGCCGATCAAAATTATGCTCAAAATAACGCAAGAACCCTTGAGGGTATCCCGTTTGCCGCTAAAGATCTTTTCTGCACGAAAGGAATTAGAACTACGGCATGTTCTAATATACTGAAAAATTTTATACCTAATTATGAATCAAGTGTTACACAAAATATTTTTGATAAGGGCGGTGTGATGCTCGGCAAAACCAATATGGATGAGTTTGCTATGGGTTCAGCAAATATCACTAGTTGTTTTGGAAATGTAATTAGCCCTTGGAAAGCAAATGATGATAATGCTGATTTAGTTCCAGGCGGTTCTTCAGGCGGTTCAGCTGCAGCAGTTAGCGGATTTATGGCATCTGCTGCTCTTGGTAGCGATACGGGCGGCTCGGTACGTCAACCTGCAAGCTTTACGGGTTTAGTCGGTTTTAAACCGACATATGGTCGTTGCTCAAGATACGGAATGATATCGTTTGCTAGCTCCCTTGATCAAGCAGGAATATTTACTAGAAGCGTTTTAGACAGTAGCATTATGCTTGAAGCAATGATGGGGTTTGACGAAAAAGATTCTACTTCGATTAAAGCAGAAGTTCCAGAGCTACAATCCGCTATCGGAAGTTCTATGAAAAATATGAAGATAGGCGTACCTCTTAGCCTTGGTGAGGGCAGTATTATTGAACCTGATATTATGAAAATGTGGCAGGATACCATAGAACTACTTAAAAACGCCGGTGCTGAAATAGTTGATATTACTTTGCCGCATGCTAAATACGGTGTTGCTGTTTATTACGTAATAGCACCGGCTGAAGCTTCTTCAAATTTATCTAGATATGACGGCATTAGATACGGTCTTCGAGTAGAACGTGAAAATATGACGCTTGACGAAATGTATGAAATGACTAGATCAACCGGATTTGGGGAGGAAGTAAAACGTCGTATTATGATTGGAACATATGTGCTATCATCTAGTGGTATGGATGCATATTATCTAAAAGCTCAAAAAGTACGTCGTTTAGTTGCAAACGATTTTAATAATGCTTTTGCAAAAGTTGATGCCATTTTATTACCGGCTGCCCCGACTGCAGCTTTTAAGATTGGTGAAAAACAAAATGATCCGACTATTATGTATTTAAACGATTTATTTACTATTCCTGCAAGTTTAGCCGGTTTACCTTGTGCATCGGTTCCTGCTGGATTATCGGCACGCGGTTTACCTCTTGGGATACAGATTATAGGTAAACAATTAGACGAATATAATGTTTTGAAAGTAGCATCGACAATTGAGTCAGGTGTAAAACATATTAAATTTGAACCAAAGGGTTTTTAATTATGGCATATATTGAAGGTGATACGGGGAAATGGGAATATGTAATAGGGCTTGAAATCCATGCTCAAATTTCCTCAAAATCTAAGCTTTTTTCAGGAAGTAGTACTATTTTTGCAGCAAATCCAAATTCGCAGGTTTCCTATGTCGATGCAGCAATGCCCGGGATGTTACCGGTATTAAATAAGCATTGTGTACACCAAGCAATTAAAACAGGGCTTGGGCTTAAAGCTAAAATAAATAAATATTCGGTATTTGACCGTAAAAATTATTTTTATGCCGATCTGCCGCAAGGTTACCAAATTTCGCAATTTTACTATCCTATAGTACAAAACGGCACTATGGAAATACCGACTAGTACCGGCGATCTTAAAACTATTCGTATTAACCGTTTGCATTTAGAGCAAGATGCGGGTAAATCTATGCATGATCAATCACCACATTACAGCTTTATCGATTTGAATCGTGCCGGTATTGGACTTATGGAAATTGTGACCGAACCTGATATATCATCACCGGAAGAAGCAGCTGAATTTGTAAAAAAGCTAAGAAATTTGTTACGTTATATTGGCAGCTGTGACGGTGATATGGAAAAAGGCTCGATGCGTTGCGATGCTAATATTTCAGTAAGACGTAGCGGCGAACCACTCGGCACAAGATGCGAAATTAAAAATATTAATTCAATTCGTAACATCATTAAAGCAATAGAATTTGAAGCTAAAAGACAAGTTGACTTGCTTGAAAGCGGTGAAGAAATAATTCAAGAAACACGCCTATTTAATGCCGATAGCGGCGAAACAAGAACTATGCGTTTAAAAGAAGAAGCACTTGATTATAGATATTTTCCTGATCCCGATTTATTACCGCTTGTTATTTCTGATGAGTTAATAAATGAGCTAAAAGCAAATTTACCTGAGCTACCTGATCAAAAGATTGAAAAATATACGAAGGAATTTAGCTTAAGTAAATATGATGCCGAAGTAATAGTAGCCGATGAATCGGTTGCTGAGTATTTTGAGCAAGCAGCAAATGAATGTAACCCTAAAATGCTTACTAATTGGCTAACTAGTGAATTATTTGGCCAATTAAATAAAGCATCGATAGGAATAAATGAATGCAAAATTACCCCTAGTAACTTTGCAAAACTGGTAAAATTAATAGAAAATGATACTATTTCCGGTAAAATTGCAAAAACCGTTTTTGAAATTATGTTTGAAACCGGTAAAGCACCTGATAAAATAGTAGAAGAAAAAGGACTTGTACAAGTTTCGGATAATAACGTGCTAAACACGGTAATTGACGAGGTAATAGCTGAAAATCCTGAATCAGTAGAGGGTTATAGAAGTGGTAAGGATAAATTATTCGGTTTCTTTGTAGGGCAGGTAATGAAAAAAACCGGCGGTAAGGCTAATCCGACGCTTGTGAATCAGCTTTTAAAGGAGAAATTGAGTTCTTGATGCTATTCCTTTGAAGATATTGCCCGAGTGGATAGATTTTCCTGTCATTGCGAGCAGCTATAGACTTTGTTTCATGGCTCGGTTTCATCGTCATTGCGAGCAGCCGTAGGCTACATGGCAATCTCGCCAAATATCCTGAGATTGCTTCGTCAATTACTACGTAATTTTTCTCGCAATGACGATTTGATATCCGTACAACAAGGGCAATGCCTCGTAGGATGACACAGAACATACTCAAACTTAAAACATTATTTTTATGAAATTTCTGAAAATATTTTTACTATCTTGCTTACTAGTTTCTTGTGAAAAAAAAGAAACGGAAAAAACTTTAATAGTCGGTACTGCCGCAGATAATCCTCCTTATGAATTTATCCAAGACGGAGAGATTGTTGGGATTGATATTGATATTATCAAAGCAATAAGCGAACGTCTAAATAAAAAAGTTATCATAAAAAACTTCGACTTTAACGGTTTACTTGCAGCTTTGGTTAGTGAAAATATTGATGTTGCGGTGGCGGAGCTTTCCGTAACACCGGAGCGTGCTGAATATATCAGCTTTTCCGATAATTATGCTACTGCAAGATTTGCCATAATATATAGAACAGGTGATAATATACAAAATAGCAAAGATCTAGAAAATAAAATAGTAGGGGTACAGCTCGGTAGTGTTTTAGAAAAAAAAGCACACGATCTATCACAGACGATAAATATTAAAGTTCATTCTTTAGCAAATCATTTAATGTTGGTTGAAGAATTAAAAGCCAGAGTCATAGATGCTATTATTTCTGAGGAATTTCAATGCAAAAAATTAAAAGAAAATAATTCAAATTTAGAAAGCAGTACTTTAGAAGAATTTTCATCCGATTTTGCTATAGGCATGTCTAAAAACTCAGGACTAATTAATGAAATTAATGAGGCAATCGATTCATTAAAAAAAGACGGAACCATTAACAAAATTATGAAAAAATGGCTGGGACAGTAACAGAAAGTCAATTTAAAGATGCTATGAGCCGATTCCCTCAGGGAGTGACTATTATAACAACAAATTGCAATAACGAACTTTTTGGCTTTACTGCTAGTTCTCTTACTTCCGTATCTTTAAAACCGCCGTTAATATTATTTTGCCTTAATAAAAACTCTTTTAGTATAAACAGTTTTCAAAAAAGTGATAAGTTTGCAATTAGTATTTTAGCAGAGAATCAAATTGATATCTCAAAACATTTTGCTAAATCACAATCTAATAAATTTACAAAAATTGATTATGAGCTTGGTAATAAAACTGATTGCCCTTTAATAAACGGTGCAACTTATCATATAGAGTGTAATAAATATGCTTCTTACGATGCCGGTGATCATGTTATATTTATCGGTGAAGTAATAAATACCGCTATTAAAAATGATTTAAAGCCTCTATTATATTTTCATAAATCGTATACAAAGATTTAATTTTTGTTATTTTTTGCTGCAAATTATAAGATTGAAATATAAGTAACTATTCCAGCAAAAATCTTATTAATTTTCGCTAAAAAATACCTTAAAATAGCCAATCAATTAGAAATATTCACAGAACCTAGTTTAATTTGAAAAATTGGCGTCGTATAATAAGATCTGCGGTTCAAACTATATTAAGTATACACTGCGATCCAAGGACTTTAGACGCCTTGCTCTTGTCCAAATTAAACTTCGTCTACTTACTGTTCATTTATTAGGAGTATACATTGCCAATATGTTAAATATCGGTCTTAGTGGTTCTACCGGTAAAATGGGAGAAACCATTCTAGAGAGAATAGATAAATTTAAAGATTGCAAAATTGCAGCAAAATTTAATAGTACTAATAATTTAGATGATTTAGATAATTTTTGTAAAAATTCTGATGTGATCATCGATTTTTCTACCCCTGAAATATTAGAAAAATTAATTAATTATGCATTAAAACATAATACAAAATTAGTAATCGGAACCACAGGTCTCCAACCTCAACATTTTAAGCTTTTAGAAAAAGCAGCTCAAACTTTACCTGTTTTATATTCTGCAAATATGAGTATAGGAGCTAATTTGCTTAGCTATCTAGCTAAAGAAGTAACAAAAATACTAGATGATTACGATGTTGAAATTCTAGAAACGCATCACCGTAATAAAAAAGATTCACCCTCAGGAACTGCTGTTATGCTTGCTGAAACAATTGCCAGCAAAAAAGGATTAAATATAACATTTAATCGTGGTAATAGACTAAGAAGCGAAAAAGAAATAGGTATTTCCTCGCTTCGTGGTGGAAATGTTCACAGTATACATGAAATATCTTTCCTAGGTGACGATGAAATAATCACCTTAAAACACGAAGCTCTGAATAAAAATTCTTTTTCTATTGGTGCAATTAAAGCCGCTATTTGGCTACAAGATAAACCTTCTGCTTTATATTCAATGCAAGATATTTATAAAATATAATTAATATAGCTTGAAAAATATCTTGAAAAAATACCTTTAAGAGGCTATATTTTATTATGTAAATAACATAATCCTAAGGTTACTTATGATCGATTATACAAAAACTTTAACTGCCACCTCAAAAAATAAAACTTTTGATGAAGGCTTAAGACAATACATGCTTAAAGTATATAATTATATGGCTTTAGCACTGTTACTAACCGGTGTAGCAGCCGTAACGACTATAGCAGTTGAGCCTATTTATAATTTAATGTTTCAAACAGGTTTCGGTACTATTATAATGTTTGCTCCGCTTGGTATTGCTTTATATTTCTTTATGGGCTTCGGACAAATGAACCTGCAAACGGCACAAATATTATTTTGGGTTTATGCCGGTTTAACCGGTATGTCGCTTGCATATTTAGCTCTTATTTATACCGGTGCATCAATAGCTCGTACTTTCTTTATTTGCTCTTCCGTTTTTGGAGCAATGAGTTTATACGGTTATAGTACAAGTAGAGATTTAACATCTATGGGTTCGTTTTTTGCAATGGGTCTTATAGGTCTTATCATTGCTTCATTAGTCAACTTGTTTCTAAAAAGCTCGGCTCTTTCTTTTGCTACCTCTCTTATTGGAATAGTAATATTTATGGGATTAATTGCTTGGGATACTCAAAAGATTAAGTCTATGTATTACATGGCAGGAAACGATGAAGTAGGACAAAAGCTTTCTATTATGGCAGCCTTTACTTTATATTTAGATTTTATAAATCTTTTCCTATATTTAATGAGATTTTTAGGCAATAGAAGAGATTAATTGGTATCATTCTTGCAAAGTCATGATTTTATTTCATTGCTTCGGTTTTTTCATTGTTATATCACGATCAAATCTATAGTACTGAATAGTTTTTAAAAAGACCTGGATGTCATATCCCCGCAAAAGCGGGGGCTTTGTTACACGGCTTCGAAAACTTATTCAATGTCATTCCCACGTGGCATTGTTGCGTGGGTACCGAATCATCATTGCAAACGGTCGCAGCGAACTCGGCAATCCAGAAAAAATAATAAAAAAATTCTGTAAATCAAAATGTTTACTGGATTGCTTCGTCAATTGCTGCGTGGTTTCCTCACAATGATGAGGATTTTGACCCACGCAACAACACTTTTTTACTATTAGTTAATATTAAGCAGGTTATTTTTATGTCTAAAGAGAAAACTCAACAAGAATTATTATTACAAGAGCAACTTTTTAAAGCCCTGAAAACTAACGATACAGAATTGAATGCCAAAATATCTAGAACCTGCAAAAGTATTGCCGAATCTGTTATTGGCCTTTCTAATGACCAATCTCCTACTGCTGAAAGCCTATATATTAGCTATATGGCCCTAGCCGATTTAAACACTAAGGATTTAGCTAAAGTTACAACAATAATAAAAAACTCGTTTCCAGGAGATAAAAACAAGAAATTAAGGGAAATAATCGATGCACCTCTTTTAGAGCACTTAGTTATGATAGAGGCAATTGAACGACAGGTTGGATTAGATGATAGCCGATATAACGCAGATTACAGAAAACTTGAAGAAATAAGAAATCCTAATGACCCTAAAAAAGTAATTGATGCTATGCTACGTGATAAGAGGGTGGCACAGCAAGATGAGTTTGAGGAGAAAGGACAAAAGGCAGCAGGCGTATCGGCCGGTTATGTTGCTAAAGATAACGCCGGTAATACTTTTATTTTAAAACATTTTTATAAAACTCATGCTGCATGCCAAAAAATACAAGGTAATCATGCACAAAGACAGGCTATGGCTGACCGAAGAGACGGAGTACAAGAATTAATAGGCTCTACCATGTATCAATTTTTATTACATGATCGCGCACCAAAAGAAGGGCTGGTAACAGCGGATGAAAAACACCCTGATTCACTTTATGTACGTTCTAAATTTTTTGATAATGCTGTAACACTAACAGAATTTTCCGGTTTATCAGGTGAAACTAGAGTCAGAGCTAATGATCAAAATTTAAAAAAGTTGGAAGGATTTGAAAAAGCCATAGCTGCTTGTCATATGCTGGGGGAAGTAGATTATCATGCTGGTAATTTAATGGTACAGGATGGTAAAACAATAACCAAAATTGATCATGGTCGCTCTTTTTTAGCATTTCATAAGAATTTTAGCAGTATGATTCAATCAACAGCTGAAATGTTTACACATCCTGGTGTTGGCTACAGTGCTGCTATTAAAGCAGGTAATTTCTCATTTAGTATCGATAAATATAGCGAATCATTAAATCAAATGATAAGTCAATTTGATGAGAAACAGATGGAAGCAATAGTTGATCAAAAAATTGATGAATTAAAAAAAGCTGGGTTTGATCCAAAAAATATTATGTTATCCACTAATATTCAAAATTTTGATGATTTGAGAAAACACTATAAAAGCAGTATAAAAGAAAATCTTGTTAATATGCAAGAAGTGACCAAAGGAGCTGAGATAGTAACAAAATTCAGTAATGTTTCACCTGAATTTAAAAATGGTGGTTGGTTAGAGGCTTTCGCTAATTCACCTGTAAAAGACCCGGTACTCTATGCAATAGATAATAACATTACAATTGAAGGTAAAGATGCTAAAGAGTGGGCGTATGAAAATAATTACCAAATTAAAATTGCTATAGGCTTGAAAAAAGAAATAATCAAGGAACAACAATGGAGCAAAGATTTGGACGAAAAATGGAAAGAAAAAGAAGTTGAGGTTAAGACAGATAAAGTAGAAGTACAATTTTCTGATCCTGCAAAATCAATGCGTATACAAGACAAATCTACAGGCGAAAAATTGGCATCACTAATTGTTGATTTTACAAAGCAGGCAACAACTAAAAACGTAACCGATAAAGCAGTAGCAAAATTCTACGACAATATAATGAAAGTGCTAAAAAAAGCAAATTATCTTACCGAGCAAGATATTAAGGGTATAAAAAAAAATTTAAAATATCAGGATAACATCGAAAACACGACTAACTTATTAAATGCTAAATCTTTCAAGTTAAATTATAAAGATACTATATATTACAAGGTAGGAATTTTTTGTGAAAAGAGAGGTTTACCTAGTATCTCAAATTATTTTATGAAACAAATTTCTCCTGAGAATTTAAATAAAATTCATAATACAGAAAAACTTATAGCAGAAAGTATAAAAATTGGTAATGTACTACAACAGAAGAAGCAAGAAAGACTCCAAACAAAAAGAGTAGAAACGGTAAAAGAAATCGCATTCTCTCAATTACAAGCTAGGAAGGAAAGACATCAACAAAGATAAGCATTGTTGAGTGTATGCCTTAAACGTCATTGCGAGCAAGTCACAGAGTCGTTGCATAGTCCTAATGTCATTTCTAGCTAAAAAGCGGAAAACTGTAATAGTTGAGATTATATCTTACATTTAGTAAAATAAATTAATTATTAAATGGAGATGAAAAATGAACTTAAATCAAAAAATAATAAAGCCAAAAATAGGGTTACTAGAACTAGCTAAGAGTCTTGGTAGCATATCATCAGCATGTAAAGCGATGGGCTATAGTAGAGATAGTTATTACAGATTTAAAGCACTGTATGAAACTGGTGGCGAAGAGGCATTATATGAAATTAGTCGAAGAAAGCCAATAATAGCGAATAGAGTTGATCCAGCGATAGAGAAAGCAGTAATGGATATGGCAATAGAATATCCAGCATATGGTCAGCTAAGAGTATCAAATGAGCTTAAGAAGAGCGGTATACTTGTATCGCCTGGAGGAGTGCGATCAATTTGGTTACGTAATGATTTAAACAATATCAGTAAAAGGCTTAAAGCATTAGAAGCAAAGATGGCTCAGGATGGTATTGTTCTTACTGAATCTCAATTACAAGTGCTAGAGGAGCGTCGTAATGAAAGAGAAGCTCATGGAGAAACTGAGACGCAGCATCCAGGTTATCTAGGATGTCAGGATACGTATTATGTAGGTAATTTCAAAGGTATAGGTAAGGTTTATTCTCAGGTATTTATTGATAGCTATACTAGGGTAGCTGATGCTAAACTATATACTGATAAAACAGCTTTAACTGCTGCTGATATGCTTAATGACCGCGTGTTACCATGGTACGAGACCCAAGGGATACCAATACTTCGTATTCTTACAGATCGTGGGTCAGAATATAAGGGGAATATAGAGCATCATGCTTTTGAGTTGTTTCTAAGTATCGAAGGTATAGAGCATACTACAACTAAGGCATATTCTCCCCAAACAAATGGTATGTGTGAGCGTTTTAATAAAACCATGAAACAAGAATTCTTTGATACAGCTATGCGGAAAAAGATTTATACAGATCTTGATGATTTACAATTAGATCTTGATATTTGGTTAGAGCATTTCAATAATGAGCGACCACATTCAGGAAAATATTGTTATGGAAAAACTCCTATGCAAACTTTTAAGGATAGTAAAAAATTAGCTGTTGAAAAGAATAATGAAATCTTGTATCTTGAATACGTCTCTGACAGTCAAAATGTAACTGACAATCAGGTGCAAAATTTATAGTGTCTGTAAGATCAAATCTTGACTTCTACATGTTTCTTAAGATTATTTAATACATATAATTTAATGAGATATGAACCGGTAAGAAATAAATCTTGAGGTTTCATCCCGTTTTCGATACAAGCATTTATAGTATCGTCAATTCTTCTTCATGCTTCATAATTTTTACCTTGGATATTAAATAATTTAGCTTTTGCATAATATATAGTTGCTATGTCAGTTTGATCTACTAGATTTTGATTGAACATATCTTCCATCATTTGGATATTTTTTTCTGCTTCTTCTAGATTTCCTAGCTGAATATTGGATATAGCCGAACCGAAAACTACATTACATTTTATGGAATCATATACGTTCACTTCATCAAATACCTGCTTAGCTTTCGTATCTATTCAATTGCTTTTTTAGGATCTGACCAAGTTCTATAATACCACCCTATGCGTCCTAAATATGCAGCATAAGCAAATTTTTCTTCATTATTCATTATCCATAATTTAAATTTACCTTTTTGATCGTTTTTATCAAACCAATTTACTAATTTTTTTGAGTTATATAAATCGGAAGAATTAGCATATTGTATTAATAAATTTATAACTCTAAAATTTTATATATTGATATATCGTATTTTTCTGCATTTTTTGTAATTAATCCGGTATAGTTTTAGCATTTCTAAAAATACGCCCCTTTACTAAACTTTTAGGTATAGAATTTAAAAGATTAATAACACTACGTTTAAGATATTCTTTATTTCCTTTATCTCTATTTATTTGTAATATTTTTTCCATCATGCATTTCAAATATCGGATTAACTTCATTAGGTTCAATATTAGAGATCAAAGCAAATTTAGAAAACTGATAAATATCATCATCTAGACTATGCTTATCTTCAGTAATAGAATTTAATAATTCTTTTGAAACACTTTGATTATTAAGCAATGCTATCCCATCTAGTAATCTCTTGGCACTAGGCTTTAATTCATTGCTAACAAGTTTTATATTTAGCTCAATTTTATCCTTAGAGGCTTTTATCTTTTTCTTGTATTTCTCTAAGTTTAAACCTTGTATTTGATTTAATATTTGTGCTCCTTGAACTATGAGAATCGGATAACCTCCAAATGCTTGAGTCAAACAATTTATTAATTCCAGATTTTTATTTTCCAATATATTTTTTGCAAGTAATGCAGCTTCCGGCTTAGTGAAAGCGTTTGCTTTGACTATGTTAGATAATAATTCATCGTCTTGGGTACAAAATATAATATTACCTTTATACTCCCAATTAATAAAATCCTCTATTTTCTTATTCTCGCCTATTTTTAAATTATCAAACACCAATAACCATTTATCTTTACTTACGAGATAAACCATTAAATCTTTCTTCATCACTGCCATATCTTCTGAAATCACCGGTGATTTTACCTCGGTATTAATAGTTTTAGATAATTTGAGTAATTGCGGCTCTATATTTAGATTACAATCAATCAACCAAATTATGTTATAGTTATCTTTATTTTCATAAGCGTACATTCTAGCAATCTGCGTTTTACCCATACCGCTTACCCCTACTACACTAGATTGCTTATATTTATTAAGATTTTCCTTTAGTTTTTCCAATTGGGATACATGATTTATAAAATAGCTAACCGGTACAACTAAATTGGCTATTTGACTTTGAGCAAATATACTTCCGCTTATTAGAAGCATAATAATCACTAATATATATTTTTTTCATAATATTTATTAATTTTAAATTCTTAGCTGTAAAAATTTATATCTTTTCGACTAGAAGTCAATAAAATTTGAGGTTAGTGAAGGTATTGCACGGGGTGGAAAAGTAGGTGATGTCATTCTCGAATAGGCGGAGGGTTGTTGTATGGCTCGTTTATGTCCTTCCCGCGAAAGCGGGACTCCAGTAATTTAAAGATTATACACAATAAGTTTGTAAAATTAAAAGCGCGATTTATCTCGCTTTTTTCTGGATCCCTGCCTACGCGGGGATGTAATAGGTTTTGAGCCATGCAACAAGGCATGTAGGCGGGAAGAAAGAACAAACAAAGCCCCCTTTGTTCAAAGAGGGCTTGTTTCTTGAGGAACTTATAAACTTGCTAATCGGGAGCGATTAGAAGTTTACACGGACTTTTAGAGTACCTTGATGTGCAGTATATTTACTTGAAATCTGAGCATCGTAACCGATTCCGTACTCCATCTTAGCATCAGATCTTATGCTTGCACTTAAACCTAAATTATAAGATGTTTTAGCGGTTCTGTCAGGCTGGCTGATACACGGAGTAACTTGTCCGTCTAATACAGACTGCGTTTTAGATAATCTACCGGTTACTTTGTGAACCACAAAAGCGTGAACTTCCGGATATACCGCAAGATCAGTTATGTTCATAGTACTGCCGGCTACTTTAGCACCTACTATTAAATCGGTTCTATCGCTAAATTTGCTGTTAACTTGCTTGTTTGCAACTGTTGTACCGGTTTCTTTGTAGTTTTCGTCAGAAGACTTTAAGTATCTAAGTCCTGCCATTGGAGTTACTAACACACCTTGCATTGCATTGTAATCATAACCGACTGTTAAGTTACCACCGAATGTCATGTTATCGTAATGACCGGCAGCAATTTGCTTGCTCATATTACCGTTAGCATAGAAGAAGTAACGCTGACTTTTGTTCTTCACTTGGTTTAAGCTAAATATTGCACTACCTTGAGCAAAGAAGTTCTTAACAAGCTGCTGGGCACCATATAGAGAGAATGAGAAACCGTTAACGTCGGTTTTATCACCTTTCTTATAATCTTGGTGTTTTATATCAGTTTTAGTGATACCGATAGCAGCACCGATCATTAAGTTATCGTTAGCTAGCGTATCTAAACCGATTACGACACCGGTGGTTTTAGCTTTATAACCAGCTAAACCACCTTTCTTACTTTGATGTGCATCAGTATAGAAAGGTTTTGCCCATATACCGTAAGCTACATTATCAACAGCCTCGTCACCTGCAGCAACCGCAGCCGGTATTGCTCCAGCTTCAGGTCCAGCCATTTCAGCAGTTTCAGGAGTACCTAAATATCTAAGAGCACCTAATCTGTTACCAAGTTGAGCTTGGATATCTTTAGCTACATCTAATTGTGCATTAGTTATGGCCGCACTTGTATCGGTAACGATAGCTCCAACAAAGTTAGCAGAATTAGCACTATTTTTAGCTAAAAGAAGATTATTATATGCTGCAGTATTAGTTGCATTTACAAATGTTGTAACGTTCTGACCTACACCCGGTGCACCTCCAAACGGACTATTTGCAATATCATTAGTAACTACGTTTTCTGCATTGTTAGTACGTGTTATTACATAATCTTGGTTAGCAGCACGTATTAAACCGTAATTTACGAAACGATTACTTCCGGTTACAGCAAAGTTGGGACCTCCTAAAGTACCGTTAAATCTAGCACCACCTTGGATTAAAGTATAAGTTTGTGTACCACTGAAATTTGCATTGGCATTATCTTGTACTTTAATGGTTGTAGTTCCTGTGGTTGTTGCATTAACTTGCGCACCTTCCAAGATAACGATGTGACCTATATTACCGTTTGCTAATGTTAAAGTAGTTTCAATAGAAGTATTGTTTCCCCATGTTGAAGTACCACTTGCAAATGTTAAAGTATTTGTAACAAGATTGATTTTACCGTTAATAGCAGTAGTACCGCCGCCTAAAATTATATTAGTATTTAAAATACCTAAGTTATAAGTACCAAAGTCTATGACTTGTGAATAAATATTTCCTTGTAATCCTGCACCACCATCACTCCCTGTAAATCTAACAGAAGCTACAGGAGTATCTGAATCACCTATATTACCGACGAATGCATTACCTAAATAAGTTACAGTACCATTATTAGTTTTAGTAGTACCAATCATACTTGTAGAATTAGACAATATACCGTCAGCAAATCTTACATTACCGTTACCGTTAACACTTCCAAGAGTAATTTTACCGTCAAAACCTGTTCCGGCTATACCGCCTGTAGTAACAGTTACACCGTCATTAATTGTTGCGTTAGTTGCAATAATATTACCTAAGTTGTTATAGTCTGTAGTAAACGTTACTTGCTTGAACTTTGAAGCGCCAATACCTGTGCCTAAGCCATAAACTGTACCAGGGGTATTAGGAACACCACCGCTAAGTGTGACAGTACCTTGATTATTGTTTATAGTACCGATACGTGCATATAATGTAGTAGCATTAACGATTATGCCGTTATCGCTTCCAAGACCTAGACCTACGATATTATTTTGATCACTGATTACTTGACCGTCAGTGATGACACTATCAACACCTAAAACAATCACGCTAGGAACATCAAAACCTGTAGCTGTTTTATTACCTACGGTACTTTTAATTGTTAAAGGAATTGTGTTGCCTGCATCATTGAATGGAATGCCTCTAGGTAAGAATACAACTGCACCTAAACTTGAATTTTCAAAAGCAATCGTATCAGTCACGGCACCATGATAATTACCTGCATTACCTATCTCATTAATCACTACGTTACCGGGACCAGAAACCGTTATTTGTTTTAAAGCATTAACAGGTGCAGCTTGTTTGTTTAATGTTACGGTAATAGGACCGGTGTTAAAGAATTCTACTATACCGGTACCATCGGCAGATGCAACAAAGTCTGCAGTATAGTTACCACCGATTTGTAAGGTAGAATTAGCTGCAATTGTAGTGTTACCGTTAAATGTTGCATTACCTAAGAACTTAACAGTAGTACCGTTATCTAATGCTACAGTATTAAACTTATTACCTTGCTGTCCACCGACTGTACCGCTTACTATATTTGTTCCACCGGCATTAAAGACGAAAGAACCTACGTTAGCATCGGTAGTAGTAATATTAGTAGCATATAAATTTACACCTTCACCAACATTTAATACAGTATCAACATTAACCCCTTTAGATCCAAAATTAATTTCTGCAAGTGGATTTGTAGCACTACCTAAATTTGTACCGGCTGCAAGAGTTGTATTATTATTTACAACAGGATTAAATATTATTTTACCTTGACCGGCAGCATTTGTAGTTCTTGTTATTAAATAAGTATTATGAGCGAATTGTACTGCACCGTCATTTCCAATAAATAACTCGTTAATAGCAACATTACCGTCACTTAAAGCTGTTTTACTTGAGCCAATATTAAATTGTCCAAGAGTTTTATTATTATTAGCTCCAATAGTACCGATTTTACCGTTAATAGTTAAAGTTTGAGCATTTGTTAGGCTACTCGCATCAACAACGCCTGTTTGATCAGTAGCTATAGCTAAATCAACATCAACTACAATATTATTTTGAGTGCTTGTTAATTTAATAGTACCACCGTTAGCTTGGAAATCAATCGTTCCACCATTAGCACCGATAATATTTGCTCCACCAAGTGTTAATGTTTTTGTAGCATCGTTAGCTAAAGTAATGCCTTGTAACGCAGCAGCACCGCCAGCGTTCCCTATATCGCCGGTAATTGTAGCACTACCGTCTAAGGTAATAGTACCGGCTGCAAGAACACCGCCGACAAGAGCAGTTTGGTTAACTTTACCGTTTATAACTGTACCGTCAGCAAGTTTAAAGATAGAACCGGCATTTCCTAAACGTAACTCGGCAGCATGTGTTCCTGATAATTGGACAACTCCGGCACCTGATGCTTCAATTGCTGTAATATTATTTGTCACCGCAACATTTGCATCTGCACTAGCACTTTCTAAAGTACCGTTAGCATCAAAAGTTATCACACCTGCAGTGTTACCGGGATTGCTAGCATCACCTGTAAAATTACCGGTAAGGGTCATAGCATTAGGAACTTTAATCTGTGCTGCAAGATTACCAAAATCAGTATTACCAAAGTTTGAGTTTTGGGTTATTGTAACTTTAGAAGCTGCTGTTTTAAAGGCAGTAGTACCGTCTGTACCAACGTCAACTATGTGTCTAAAATTTACTTGTCCAGCTGCATTAGCACTTTGTATAACCATGTCTTTAGCATAAACTTGTCCATCGATTGTTGCTACCTTACCATTATCTACGCTAACAATAAATCCTGCAGCTCTACCTGCGCCATTATTAGTACCTATTACTGCATTAGCAGGGCCTGCATTAGCTATAAGTTGACCGTCTACTGCAACAGTGTTAAATTCGATAATACCTTTTAGATTACCGCCTAAACTTCCTGTAACGTTAAAGTTGGTAGCAGCAGCATTCTTACTTAATAATACTAATCTACCCGTACCGTCTGTTCCATTAAAATTAATAGTAGTACCACCTGCTTGTAAATTTAAAGCATTAGCATTATTAGCATCAGTATTGAACATGATACCTTGACCGTCACCGATATTAATTGCCTTAACAGTAGCAAAACTTTTATTTGAAACTTGAATAAATCCATTAGTAACATTTAATGTACCGTTATTACCATGAACTATTACAGCATTATCTCCAAGTATAAGAGGAGCTTTTTGAGTTGTAGGATTTGCTAAATTAAATACTAATGTAGAAGCCGCAGCACCGAAGTCTATTCTTCCTACACCTTTAAGATCATTATTGTCAATAGCAGCACCATTATTAAATTGTACAACAACATTTTGAGCATTTTTTGTAGCAGCAGCTTGTGCATTAGTAATACCTTGACCTGTTATAGTAAGAGTTTTACCGGCATTAAGCGTAAGGTTAAAGGAGTGAGCGTTATTAACAGCACTAGTGATGAACCCTAAGGTAGTATCTTCACTCACTGTCACTGCTAAATGGTTTGCAGTATTTAAAAACAAACCGTTAAAACTACCGGCTGGAGTATTTAAATTAATACCATTATTAGCATTAGCAGTAATAACTGCATTTAGAGCAACTCCAACATTTGCAAGAACGGCAGTTTGGTCAAATCCCGCACCATCAACAGTTGTAGCAGCTCCGTTTGTTGTTCTATTCTGCTGTATAGCAGCACCCATAGCTGAACCTGCAAAACTGGCTACTATGGTAGCTGTAGAAGCAGTTACCAACCCTGCGGAAATTAATTTTTTTAGAAAATTTGGTTTTTGAGCCATAATTTTTGTCCTATATTTAAGTTAAAATTTAGTACCTAGTATTAAAACAAACTTATCAAACGTGAGTCAAGATATCCCACATTTGATTAAGGAAATCACCTAATATTTTGTTTCAATAGTTTCTAAACTACGAGCTGAGCATACTATATATTGTATATAATTACAAGCATCGCTATAGTTTTTTTATAAAGTTTTAATAAATGTTATATTTTTACCACATTGGCGTTATGCCTTATCAGTGTCATCCCGTGGCTTGACCGCGGGATCCAAAAAAAATAACTTAATAAGTATACATTTTTGATTTTTTTAGATGGATACCGCTACAAGCTCGCAGTATGACACCAAGCACTGGATCCCATGATCAAGTCACGGGATGACGAACTAATTATCCCCCTAATCTTTGTTAAATATTAGCACTTCAGCAGTATTTGCCCATTTTAGCATTTCGTCGTATTTAGTATGCCAAATACGCATAATTTCTTTTTCATATTCTACAATTTGCTCTTCGAATCCTTCAAATTGTTTCACCATTTGACGTGCTTTAGAAAGTATCGTGTCATTAGTAACGTCAAAAACTTTTTGCAAATGACGGTCTTGTTCTTCTTTATAATTTAAATGAGCTGCTCTACCAAGTTCGGCATCTTTATGCATATTTTCACTTCTTATCTGTATTTCAAAATTACGTTTAGAGTGTAAAAGCTGCATTATATTATGAAGAGACTGATAGCCGTTACTTTTTGGTCTATTGATATAATCTTTGGTGTATAACCAATCTAAATGCGGAGAACTCTTAACTACGTCCAAAGCATTATAGCATAGAGCTTTAGATTTAACTATAATCCTACATGCAATTAAGTCTTTCAATGCATCAATCGGCACTTCTTTCCTTTTCATCTTTTTTAAAACAGAATAAGATTCTTTAAGACGCATATATATCTCATTTTCTATATCTGCTTTATTTAAATCTTCTTTAAGCAGATTAATAATATCACAAATCAAATCCCCTCCTGCTACCTAAAATTCTCTATATCTCTATTCTTAGTAAAGATTACCTATAGCTTTTAGAACTTAAATCCACAAGACTGTTCATAACACTATTCAAGTAATTTATAAAATTAATTCTTTAACTAAAAATTAAAAAACAGATTAATAGTAAAAATAAATTTTTTCAATATAATTGTTTAATTAATTTTAACTTAGATTAATTGGATAAGTTCCTTAATAGCCATTTTACGGCTAAATACCTGCCGTTGTGCAGTTCCGTTGTCATCCCGTGGCTTTATGACTACGGGATCTTACATCACAGACTGTGTTCTAAGATACCGCGGTCGAGCCGCGTTATGACATTAAATGAATAATAGCATTACGCAATAAACAAGTCAGAAAATTTATCTATAGAACTTTCCGAAACACTACATAGAACTTCAGACATTTTGTTAAATTCTCCGGTACATTCAAGTACTATATCTACGCCTGCATCTAAAACTTCTTTGGTCATATCTGCCATACTACCGCTTAAAGCTTTCATATCTATTGCATCGGAAATAATAAGCCCTTTAAAGCCGATATTATTTTTAATATAGTCTATCACTTTTTTTGATAGGGTGGCAGGATTCTCAGGATCAAGAGCTTTATAAATTATATGTGCTGTCATAGCAAGTTTAATATTATCGTGCTTCGCGAGCTCCTTAAATACTTTAAAGTCTGTTTTTGCTAACTCTTCTATATCAACATCGACAATCGGTAATTTTTTATGGCTATCCACCTTAGCTCTACCATGGCCCGGAATATGTTTTATACAAGTCCCGACTTTCTCTTCTTGTAATCCGTCTATAGCAGCTAAACATAAAGGCACGACTACTTCCGGCTCCCCGCCGAAACTTCTATCGCCGACTATCTTGTCTGCTCCTTCGTGGAGCAAATCCGCTACCGGTGCAAAATCTAGATTAATGCCTACTTCTCTCAGCTCTTTCGCAATATCACTATAATTTTGTTTACATGCTTGGGGATCAGTAAAAGTTTGAGCAGCCGGAGCGTCATAAAAAGTCGGTGCTATAAGCCTTTGTACCCTACCGCCTTCTTGATCTATAGAGATGATAGTATTTTCCCCTAATACTTCTTTTATATCTGCAATAAGCTTAATAAGGGCTTCTTTAGCCTGCGCACCGTTATCATTCTTTCTAATATTACGACGGAATAAAACTACACCTAAAGGATTATGCTCCTCAAATAATTCTCTTTCGGCATCGGTTAATTCAGGACCAGATATACCTATAATTACTGGCTTTACCATTTGTCTTATTGTCATAATATGTTCTTTTCTTTAAAACGTGATATGACAAGTACTATACGCACGTCATCGAGGAATCGGCAAGAATTTTTTTTATTTGAAGAGACAAATTATGGAAATTGGTAAGTAATATATCGATTCTAGCGGTAGAAAGAGATGTAATATCTTTATTTAAAGATTTTTGGAGTAGATCAATATCATTAGCAGTATAATATTTTCTATTATTTATTTTATAATTAGATAAATCAGGGCTTTTTGTCTCTAGATACTTAATTGATGTAAAGCAATATTTAAATGCTTAATCACTTCACTAGCAGAATAATATTTTTTTGTTAGCTTATTGTTTGTCATATACTCCGAATACAGATTTTGTTGCATGGCTCGTTTTATGTCATTCCCGCGTAGGCGGGAGTCCCAAAAATAACCTTAATATTGATACACATTATTGACACAATAAACCTAAAAAAACAAGTTTTTTATAGGTTTTACTGGATTCCTGCTTTCGCGGGAATGACATAAAAAGCATTTTCCGAGACATACAACAAGCCAACAAATTATAACGAAGTTCATCGAGTAGATTCATTAATTAAAGCTTTTAATTTAGAAGAAGGGACAAAACGTAAATGCTTTTTTGATTCTATAATTACCGGTGCTTTGGTATGAAAATTTATTCCGGGACGTGGATTTTTTTGTTTCACCTCAAAGCTACCAAAATTCTTTAAAGTTAATTTTTGCGCTTTTGCTATTTCTAAAATATTAGAAAAAACCGTATGAACTATTGCCTCGCATAAATTATTTGAAAAACCCAATTTAGAGCTTAACATAGCTGCAATTTTTGCTTTGGTAATAGTCATAAATAATACCGGTTTTTAAGGGTATATTGTCTGCAGTCATTGCGAGGAGAAACTATAAGTTTCGACGAAGCAATCTCAGAAGTTGATCCTACTTTATGAGATTGCCGTGTCGATGCTACGCATCTCCTCGCAATGACGTTAAAAAATTACGAATTTGCTTTTTCTTCATCGTTATTATATTCGTTAATATTTTTATTTAGCTCTTCTAATTTATCCACTAGGTGCTGACGTATTTTTTCTTGCTTCTTGCTGCCTGCTTTTTTATAAGCTTCCATTTTTGCTTTTACAGCATCTATAGATTTTTGCAGTTCTTCACCTTTTTTATCTTTCTGATCTTTCACATTCTTTTTTATCTCTGTAACGCTTTGGGCTATCTGATCATTAAGTATTGCTTAAGGTCTGATTAAATTTATCGGCTCCCGTTTGTGCTAGGTTTGTTAAATGGTCTTTTAATTCCTGTAAGTTTTCGGTAATTGTTTTTGTACTGCTTGTAGCTACTTCTGCAGTTTGCACTTCATTTGCTTTTGTTTCATCCTTGGTAGGCAAATCTGCAAAAATACTAGGTGTTAATAATAAAGTAGCGGTAGCACCTAATGTTATTAAAAATTTTTTCATTATATTCTCCAATTATTTATGTTTATTATTATATTGTTCAACTTTCTTACTTAAATCATCAAGTTTTTTCACAAGAGTCTGTCTATATTCTTCCACTTTATCATCTTTAATTTTCTGATAATCCTGTAACTCTTTCGTTAAATTTTTATATTGCGCTTTTATAGTTTCTAAAGAATGGTCTTTACTATCCTTAGCATATTCCTCTAAATCATTAATTTTGACGGATAATTTATCTGCTACTTCATGACATTTTTTATTAAAATCGACAGTAATAATTTTAGCAGAGTCCTTAAGATTTTAATGTAATTCTTCAAGTGCTTCACTTATAGTTCTTATAAAACCTCTTTATTGAAATAGTTAATAAAAATTAAACTTAAGTATTATATACCGGTATCATAAATAATATAATTATAAAAAGCAATTTTAAAAAGTACATATTGAATATATAGTTATTGTATCAAATAAATTTGAGGGTGTTATGACATTAGAACTAGGAAAAAAACTTCCTGATTTATCTTTACACATAGGTCAAGATAACGTAATTAAACTATCGGATTTAAAAGGAAAATTCGTAATATTATATTTTTATCCGAAAGACGATACACCTGGATGTACTATTGAAGCACAAGATTTTAACAAGCTAAAACCGGAATTCGATAAACTTAATACGGTAATTATCGGAGTATCCAAAGATAAGCTTGACTCTCATGATAAATTTAAAGAAAAATATAGTTTAGGATTTGATTTAGCCTCTGATGCAAATTCAAATTTATGCGAACAATTAGGGGTATGGATAGAAAAATCAATGTTCGGTAAAAAATATATGGGTATTGATAGAGCTACGTTTTTACTTGATAAGGAAGGCATAGTTAAGCATATTTGGCGGTCGGTAAATGCTAAAAATCACGCTCAAGAAGTACTTGAGAAATTACGGACTATGCTTTCTTAAAATGTCATACCGTGGCTCATTTTTTTGTCATTGCGAGGAAATTGCATAGCAATTGACGAAGCAATCTCAGGATATTTGACGAGATTGCCACGCAGCCTACGGCTGCTCGCAATGACGTTTCATTTCTTCCATCTATTGTGAAACCAAAACCATTGAGCAGGATTTTGCTTAACCCATTCTCCTAGCATTTGATTAATATTAAGCATAATATTATAGCAATCAGCTTTATTATCGCCGGTTTGCTCCAACTTTAATTGCGGGTGAACTATTACTTTAAAATAACTGCCTTTAGTTCTAATGATTTGGCAAGGTATAATTGGATATTTATACTGCAAAGCAATTTTAGCGATGGCGCTTGCAGTCATAGCAGGATGCCCTAAAAAAGGCACTTCAATTCCATCGTTCATTTTTTGATCAACAAGCATAACAATAGATTCACTCTCCTTGATAGCCCTGACTAAAGCTCTGCTACCTTCAGAACCTTTCGGTATAAGTCTTAATTTATCACCGGCACGGCTTTCATTAACCAACTTGTTAACATATGGGTTATTTGCTTTACGATAAATTACGGCAACTTTCGGATAAAATTTATGAAGAATCTTAATACTAATATCCCAATTGGCAAAGTGACCGCTAAATAATAAAAAAGGTTGTCCTTCAAGTTTTTTAATATTTTCTATGCCGATTATTGCGATTCTACGCTCTAACTCGGCTTCATCCATCTTGCTAACATATGTAAATTCACCGATAAACCTACCAAAATTATCCCAAGTTTGATCTATGATTTTTTCAACATCACACATATCGCCGAATACTACTTTAATATTTCGTCTAGCAATTTTATTAACAGCAAATAATATACCGACTTTTCTTGCTATAAAACTACAAATATCCGCCGCTTTATCTACACCGAATATTCCTATTACTTTCAGGAATATAACAACGATAAAATACTCAATTAAATATCTAAGCTTTTTTAAAAATTTTTTCATTTAATAAATCAGGATGGTTTATAGATAATTCTACATCTAGACAGACAATATTATTATTTAAATCATTAAACTTAACATGATCTTTTCTTGTAGTAACTAAGGTAGCATTATGCTCTTTAGCTAATGAATATAAATTTTCTAAATCTGCTTGTAAATAATTATAATGATCAGGAAAAATTTTGTAACCGGTTATATTTAATCCGTAATTTTTTAAAGTCGCAAAGAAACGCTCAGGATTACCGATACCGCTAAAAGCAAAATAATTTTTAGTTTTATCTATATTATGTGAAGGAACTATTTGAGCATTTATTAACTTATTGACATAAGGAGTTAAAATCTTCGGTATTTTATCTTGGTGGCTACTGACTAAAAAAATTAAATCAGCTGCATCAAGGGCTTTATTTGGATATTGTCTTAAAGGACCGGCAGGAATTAGAAAACCGTTGCCGAAAAGCCTTTGGCTATCTACTGAGACTATAGTAAAGTCTTTATGAAAATAAGGATTTTGTAGGAAATCATCAACTATTATTATATCAGGTTTAAGCTCGTTAATTAACGGCACAATCTCTTTAATATTTTTAGTAGCAATAACTGCTCCGTACTTTGCAAGTATTACCCCCTCATCTCCTACCTCTAATGCTGTATGTCCTTGATGTATGGTAGTTGCACTTTTAAGGTTACTACCATAAGCCTTAGTTACTATTACAAAACTTACATTTCTAGCTTTTAGTAATTTGGCTAGATACATTACTATCTGCGTCTTACCCGTACCTCCTACGCTACAATTACCGACACAAATAACTTTAGCAGGCAACATAATAGGACGTGCTAAACTAGCTCGTAAATAGCCTAAAAATTGATATATCAAGCTTATAGGCAAAAGCAAATAAGCTATAATATTTCGCTTCTGCCAAAATTCAGGATATAAAAGTTTGATCATAGTTTAACATTTATGGTAGTTAAAAATAAAGTCAAACGGATTGATTGCTTTATTATCTAACAGAATTTCAAAATGCAAATGTTCACCCGTTGCATTACCAGTGCTTCCTTGTATACCGATAAATTGACCACGCTTAATTTTATTTCCTTCCTTGACTGACATTTCTTTTAAATGAGCATATTTTGTAACAAATTTGCGTCCATGTTTAATCTCAACAAAATTCCCGTAATCAGGTGCTCTAGCGGCTTTTATAACAATTCCGCTTGCTGCTGCATATATCGGTGCTGCTTTTTTAGCTTGTAAATCAATACCGCTATGGAAACATTTCTTTTTTCTTTTCTTTTTATGAGGACTGGTCCTAGTTCCGTAATGGCTAGTAATTTTCGGCTCATATTCCGGCATCATAAGTGGTATTGTACTAATTATTTTATCAAGCTTGGTTAATTCTGAGATATTATTCCTATGAGTTTGTTTTTTTGCAAAATAGCTAGCTTCCGGTTTAGAGAGAAACTTATATTTTGAATGTAGTTTTGTTACAACTGCCTTTATATTAGCTATTTTTATTTCGGCTGCTTTATTAAATTCTGCCGGGTTTTTATTATGTAATTTGTGTAAAAAAATCTTATTTTGTTTAGGGTTATTAATTATTAGACCTAAGTTTTTTGCATATATACATTTGCTATTTTTGTTTGTTAAATCATACTGTACTACTAAATCCGCATGGCTGATTTTATATTTTTGTTTTAATTGAGATGAAGTAGTAGCAACTAACGTAGTATCACTAGATTTTTTAATACTGCTACAACCTTGAACAAGAAAAACTATAAACAATAAAAAGATATATTTTTTAAAAGACATTAAAGATAAATGTATGTAAATTTCAAATTAAGAGTGCCACTTAAATATTCTATTAATTTCTCTAATTCTCCTCTAATATTTGGAGGGTTAATTAACATTAACCCACACTTTACCATATTTTTATCACTATTTAAAAGCTCATATTCAATAATCATAGTTTCTTTAAATCCGATATTTTTGTAATTATGGTAAAAATCACGGACTAAAGATAAATCTTTTATAGGATACCAAATTAAGACAGTCTTATTAAGAACTCGTAGCTTAATTTTTTTAAGTGCTTCAAGTAATTTTTGAAACTCATTTTTTACTTCAAAAGGCGGATCAAGAAAAATTAATCCTCTATTCTCTTTAAATGGTAGCAAAGCTTTGATAGCATTATAAGCATCTATATTATGCGTATCATTTGGTCTTAATAATTGCTTAATTATAAAAGGTGAACCTGGGTAGTGACTTTTGCCTGCTATATTTATTATATTTAAAAAAGTTTGTAAGAGCTGAGGAATAGGATCGGTAGCTTGCAGTAATTTATTAATTCCCGTATCGCTTTCTAGAGTTTTAGAAGCCGCCTCCGAGTTTAAATCGTAAAGACCTAGCCCAGTAAAAGCATCTAAAACCGCAAAAGGTTTTTCTTTTTTCTTGAGCTGTTCTAAAATACTAATTAGGACTAAATGTTTGACTATATCGGCAAAATTGCCTGCATGATAAATATGACGATAGTTCATTTTAAATTAATCATAAATTTCACTTCTATGACCAACTCGCACGTATGGCTCTATGTCATTCCCGCTTTCGCGGGAATGACATAGAGCATATACTTTATAAACCATATTTCTTTTTTAAGAATTCCGTTGCTTCTGCTGAAGTAAGTAATTTATCACTTTTATTATTGCTTCTTGCTAAAGCAGTTTCTGCATCTTCTCTATCTTCTTTTAGTTCACGTAAATAATTTTTAATGGCTTCTCGTATTAGTAGATTTAGGCATCTCGTCTAATTTAGCTACAGTAATTATATATTATATCATAGTATAATTTACTGTGCAATCTTTCGTAAAAGCAGTGTAGATTAATACTATAGCCTTTAATTAGACATTCTTTAAGTAAGTTAGTAGCCCATTTCTGAAAGCGATCCCTCTCTTAGAATTTACCCTATATCCTACTGATATTATCATATCTAAATTATAGTATTCTACACCTTGGTATGTTCTACCATCAGCGGCAGTATGTACAAAATTTGCACATACTATATAGTTTTCTTTCTTTTAGAATTTTATTAATATGTTTTGTAATAACTGTTCTATCTTTGTCAAAAAGTTTAGCATTGCCTAGAAAAAGTTGTTTTATAGTGTAGTTTAGCTTTCTAATGTCATTCCCGCTTTCGCGGAAATGACATCGAGTTTTTTATTTACTATCATTTAGTTAGCAATGCCTTGCTTTAAACATTTTTTATAAGCGTAAGCCATTCTTCTTCATCAATAATTTTAATATTAAGCTCTTTAGCTTTTTTAAGTTTACTGCCTGCATCAACGCCGGCTACAACTAAATCCGTGTTCGATGATACGCCAACTGCAACTTTAGCCCCAAGCTTCTCAGCCGTTGCTTTAGCTTCTGCTCTAGATATCGTCGGTAAACTACCGGTAAATACGACTATCTTGTCCGTTAAACTACTCTGTTCTCTAGTCTCTTTATAATCTTCAATATTTAATATTTCACCAAGTTTTTTGATAAGCTCAATATTTTCTTTAACATCAAAAAAATCAATAATATCTACTAAAATCTTATCACCGATTCCTTCTAAATTGTTTAGTTTTTGATAAATATCAGGCTCATTTGTTCTAAGCAATTCCATTTGAGCTATAAAATTATTATAGCTGCCAAATGCTCTAGCAAGTAATTTAGCATTTTGTTCACCGATATGCCTTATGCCTAATGCATATATAAATCTTGGCAAACTAACGTTTTTTGATTTTTCTATATTTTTAAAAAGATTTTCTACTGATTTTTTACCCCATCCATCCATATTTTCAAGTTTTGCTAAGCTAGAGTCATTTTTTTCTTTTAAAAAGAAAATATCTAAAGGATTACTAATCAATCCCTTATCTATTAAAAACTCAACTTGCTTACGCCCAAGCCCCTCAATATCCATAGCATTTTTCGATACGAAATGATGGATACGCTCATAATTCTGAGCAGGGCAGTTAAGGCCATTATCACAGCGTATAATAATATCTTCAGGCGTATAATGCAATTTAGAATTGCATGACAGACAAAATAAAGGAGTATCAAACGTTTCTGTATCATTAGGACGTTTATCAAAATCAACTCCCATGATTTTAGGAATAACGTCACCAGCACGTTGCAGGAATACATAATCCTTAATCCGCAAATCTTTTCGTGCAATTTCTTGGAAATTATGTAATGTTGCTCTGCTAACAGTTACCCCGCCTATTTCTATGGGTTCAAGTTCGGCTACCGGCGTTAACGTACCAGTTCTACCGACCTGTACAGTAATAGAAAGTAACTTTGTTTGTCCTATTATTGCAGGAAATTTATGAGCGGTAGCAAAGCGTGGACTTCGTGCAATAAAGCCCATTCTATTTTGCAGTGCAAAATCATTTAGCTTATATACTACTCCATCAATTTCATAAGGTAAATTTTCTCTATTTGTTTTGAGATATTCGTAAAAGGCGAAAATTTCTTCTTCAGAACTCGCAAGTTTAGATATTTCATTAATGTTAAAGCCGCATTCTTTTAATTTTGTAAGTAATTGATCTTGTGAAGAAGCGAGATTCTGTTCAGTTACCCCTCCTGAATATACAAAATATTTGAGCGGTCTTTTAGCCGTAATAGAAGAATCAAGCTGACGCAGTGATCCGGCAGCAGCATTACGAGGATTGGCAAATTTATCCTTGCCCTGCTCTTCTTGTTCTTTATTTAGATTTAAAAAATCTTGTTTTTCAATATAAATTTCCCCTCGTACTTCTAAAAACTCCGGAACATTATCTATTTTATGAGGAAAATTTTTGATTGTTTTAATATTTGCTGTTATATCTTCACCGACATATCCGTCACCTCTTGTAGCTCCCGTTGTAAGCACCCCGTGTTTATAAACAGCAGAAAAAGACAAACCGTCTATTTTAGGTTCACAAAAGATAGGAGCAAACTCATTAAGGCGTAAGAAAATTTTTATACGGTCTACAAAATCTCTCACATCTTGCTCATCAAAAGCATTACTGAGAGATAGCATGGGCACTTGATGCATAACTTTAGCAAATTTATTTGCTATTTTAGCCCCTACTTTTTTGCTAGGACTATTTTCTAAAATTAAATGAGGAAATTTTTGTTCTAACTTGAGATTGGTATTAAATAGCTGATCATACTCGCTATCAGAAACTAAAGGATTATCTTCTATATAATAAGCATGGTTATACGCTGCAATTTTATCAGCGAGTTCTTCTAGTAATTTTTGTGCTTCCTCTTCAGATATTAAATCAATATTTTGCATTAGTAGTTCATACTTTTATTTTAATTTACAATCAAATCCAATTCCTAAAATTTTTATTTTCTTCAAAATCGCTAATTGCTCGTTTTAGTCTTTCAGCATTTTTAGGACTTTTTAACAAGTATAGTTTCCTCCATAGCATTATGATCTTCAAGCGACATAATAACCACCGGTTTTTGTTTTTGTCTAGTTACAATCACTGAAGTGTGATCTGCACAAACTTTTTTCATAACATAACCTACTTAAGTACCTTTACATGTAATAAGGCATGTTTTATAACTAGTCACTTTAAGAATCAAAATCAAAATCTTTACCTAGTTTAATATATGCTCTAATACGGCTCATGAGATTTTGGAAATATGTTAAATTATGCCATGTCATTAGCATAGAGCCAAGTATTTCACCGATTCTAACTAAATGATGTAGATAAGCTTTACTATAGTTTCTACAAGCAGGACATAGGCAATCATGTTCTAGCGGCTTGTTATCATCGGCATATTTGCTATTGCGGATATTTACCGTACCGTATTTCGTAAAAGCCTGACCGTTGCGACCTGAGCGTGTCGGGATTACGCAGTCAAACATATCTATACCCCTGCTAACCGCACCTATAATATCAGCAGGCTTACCGACTCCCATTAAATAACGCGGCTTATTTTGCGGCAGAAAATCAGGAGCATAATCAAGTACTTTAAACATAAGCTCCTGCCCCTCACCTACTGCAAGTCCACCTACAGCATAACCCTCAAAATCAAGTTCTACTAGATCCTTAGACGATTGCTCACGTAATTCTTCGTAAACGCTACCTTGAATAATACCGAATTGTGCATAGCCTTCCCGCTTAACAAAAGCATTACGTGATCTATTCGCCCATCTAGTCGTAAGCTGCATAGAAGTTTTAGCTTCTTCAAAGGTTGCAGGGTAAGGCGTACATTCATCAAAAGCCATAGTGATTGTGCTACCGAGCAGATATTGTATTTCGGTAGAACGCTCAGGAGTTAACATATATTTATCGCCGTTAATATGAGAGCTGAAACTTACTCCCTCTTCGGTTATCTTGCATAACTTCGATAGCGACATTACCTGAAAACCGCCAGAATCGGTTAATATCGGCTTATCCCAATTCATGAATTTATGTAAGCCACCAAGCTGTACTATACGTTCGGCAGTCGGCTGAAGCATTAAGTGGTAAGTATTGCCAAGCAATATATCCGCCCCCGTTTCTGCTACCGATTCAGGTAGCATTGCCTTAACCGTTCCTCTAGTTCCAACTGGCATAAAAGCGGGTGTACGCATCTCACCGTGTGCGGTTACGATAATACCGCTTCTAGCTTTTTTATGCTGATGATAAATATTAAAAGAAAATTTTGACACTGATAATCACTTATTTTTAAAAGCAATATTTTAGCATACTATAGTTTATCCTGGAATATAAAAATTAAGATTAAAAGCAGATATCACCTAAAAGCAGTTGTTTTATGCTGTAATTTAGCCTTCCGATGTCATTCCCGCGTAATGATAATCTTTTCAACTCTAAATAATTATAGTCATTGACTTATTTTAATTACTTTATAGATTACTTTTCTTAAAAATGATAATTAAACTCTGTCATTCATAATATAATTTAATTTATAAGAGTTAAAATATGGAAAATAAAGAAGAAGAAACTTTAACCTTTGAGTGAATAATAGATGAAGAGGAGGAAAAGCGTTTAAAAGCTCACAATGCAAGGAAAGAGCTTAAGTTAATATTAATAACATTTGCTATTATTCTCACTAGTTTTTTAACTTTTTGTTATTTCTGTTTTAAATATATAGAAGAAAAAGCAGCAGGGTATAAATTACAGCAAGAACAAGAAGCAAAAATAAATAATAACACAAAATGAAATTGTTTAAATACAATGTAACCAAAAACTATTAATCTATTTAGAGTTAAAAAATTATTTGTTATTACAATTTTTACACTTTTGCTTTGATTGTAATCAACTATTATTAATATAAATAAAATAACTTTTATGGAAGATATAAACTCTTGGAAAGAAAAGTTTGAAATTTGTGTTTACGCTAAAAAGCTAGTTGATAAACTCGAATATTTAAACACTAAAGTAAAAAATCCTGTTGATATAGAGGAAGTTAAAACAGGTATCTACTACGCTCGTAAATATCATGGTTCACAAATGCGTCAGTCAGGTGATCCGTATTATTCGCACCCGATCGAAGTAGCGATTATGCTTGCAAAGTTTGTAGCAGACGAAGCGCCTAAGCTTTTTACTTCTAATATGATAAATGCTGCTCTACTTCCACTATACTATTGAGGATACAGAACTTACTGAAAAGCTGATCATCGAAATTTTTGGTAAAGAAATAGCAAAACATGTAGAAGGTTTAACTAGAATTAAACCTCACGGACAAATCAGTGTCGAGGAAAGCTTAAACCTATTAATTAAGCAAAAAAGATAGGATACCGCACTTATAAAATTATTTGATCGTATTCATAATGTACAAACATTAGGAGCTAAATCACCTGAAAAAGTGAAGCAGATCATTGTGGAAACATTTAAGAAGTTTCTAGTTGTTGCTATACATTTAGAGTGTTATGAACTTGAAGAAAAGTTTAATGAAATTTGCTATAGGTTTTTATACAAAGATAAATATCATTATTCACTATGAATAACCTGCTTCTTTTTCCAACTTTTGAAAATGATTTAGACCAAACATACAAATTATAAGTAATGGAACCATCACAACAAACAAACCATATTGACCCAAATATTTTGTTAAATCTATAATTCCAAACGAAGTGATTATACACATTAAGGCTCTAGAAACAGCATATATCATACTACTGTAAAGCGTTTAAAAACCGGAGCCTAAAAAAGATTGAAACAGCAGGAACAGTATCAAATGAACATATTATCAAACCTATTTGAATTAAAAGAAGCTGGAAAGGTGTAGTTGTACTTTTTAAAAGGTATGGTGCAAATAGAATAAATATAAGAGTAAAGCTAATTTTACTCTAAGAATTTTTAAAGGATATATTTTATAACTTAGAAAACATATTAAAGACATACTAGCTAGGTGGAACATTGAAATAATAAAATTATGATGAATAACCTGAGCTGCACTATATCCAAATGCATTCTTTAAAACTTCACCACAAGTAATATAAGTATAGTAGAAAATATGGGCCAAGCACAACCATTATGAAAAAATATATAGTTGTCTTCTTATTAGGTTTTTGGTAAAAAATCTCATCGTTTTTTAATTCTTTTTTGTCGATATTTGCTTTTTCATATTTTCGTAAAAGTCTAGCACTTGCATCTACAAAATCAGGCGTTTCTCTAAGATGAGCTTTAGCGTAACCTCTCACAACTGCAATAATTGCACCTATCCAAACGGCAAGACGCCAATTAAATCCTTGAGTAGTAACTAAAGATACTATAGCTAAAGCTACAGTTGTCCCAATTACTGATGCTACGGCAATAAAAGAAACTACGGGATATTGTATAGGTGGTTTTGTAATTTCAGTTCAATAAAGTTCTGCTACTACTATTTCACCTACAGAAGCTATACCTTGAATTGCACGGCAAATTGTTATTAATACAGCAGCAAAATAACCTACTTGTTCATAAGTAGGAGCATTTGCCATAATTATACAGGATAAAGCCATTAAGGTAGATAATAACAGTAGATTTTCGCCCTAATTTATATCTATCACCTATTCAACCAAAAACATATGCTCCTAGTGGTCTAAATATAAAGGTAGAACAAAAGGTAAAGGCAGAGAGAAGAGCAGCTGCACTCGCATCATATTTAGGAAAGAACAATTCATTGATACTGCTAAATGGACGTACAACATTAAATCAAAATACTCAAGAAAAGTAGCTGTAGATAAAATTCCTGTGGCTGCTTTTTGGTCGCTTGTTAAACTTCTCTGTTCTTTTTCATAGCCTAGCATAAATTCTTTACAAAAAATTAAATTGTAAAGAAATTTATACTGTTTTATATAAAAGTCAATAGAAAATTTCACTTTACACGATAAACAAGCAAAGGAAGTGCAACTTAATATATTCCGTGAATTGATAGAAAAAAGCTATAATATATTGCGATGTTTTTTATAGTTGTAATTATATAGATTTAACTGTATTCCCCAGCAAATAGTAACGTTAAAAGCAAGAAACAAGCTAACAATTAGCACTTTAAATTTACTTTATTTTATTAGCATGGATAGATATGTTATAAATAAACTAATTGAAAGAAAAAATAAATAATATACAGTAATAATGGTTCATTTTTAGATTGAAAAGCAAAAATACTATACTATTATTGGTAGTTATAATTAAATATATTCAAAATATGCTTTTTCAATCACTAAATTTATACTCTATCTTAGTTGCAGGTCTTACAGCTACTTTTATCGTGTTTATGCGTCAATTATCTTATTACAAACAGCAAATTATTAATAAGGATTTAAAAATAATACCTGCATATTTTGATAAAAAAATGTTATATAAAATTCTTAATAATAACTGCGATAGATATTCTGCTCTTGAAATGATTAAATCTTATTTTAAGTTGAAAACCGCAAGATCGTTATCATATGAAGAACTTGAAAATGATAAGCAATTAAGCGAATTATTTAGAGATTCTTTAAACTATTTTATTGATGATTTTATATCAAAATCCGATAAATCAGTTACAGTAAATAAAGTGTTTAGTATACAAGATGAACATAACAATACTCATAAATCATATGCGTTTTTAGAGAAAAATAAAATATCGGACAAAACACATCAAATGCTTATATATGTCAAAGTGCATTATATAATGACCAAAGACGACGAAGAAAGCTTAAACACTTTCATAAACTTGGCTAAGATAATGTAGATTTCCCAAAAACAAAATCAGACACTCAAATAACAAATTTAAGAGTGAGCTTAACGAAGTCGTATAAGCGAATCTTACCAAATGTGGTATCAAGAGCTTAATATTGAAACTATATTTTTAAGTAAGACAGAGTTATTTAAAGCTCGGTTTAGAGTTACCTAAACCGAGAGATAAATTACTACTTACCTAAAAGTGGATATGTAACATTTTTTAAGAATTTTCTTTTAATATAAGTACATACTAAAAATGTCAGTACGGTACTTGGAACATAGCGAATTATCGTAGGTAAATATCTTATTAAGGTCTTAGTTGAGACTAAGTCAGTAAACGACGTACTGATGCTCTCTACTAACTCTCTACTTTTTGATCTTAAACAATCTAAAGTACGATATCTATTTTTGTATTTTAAATAACATCTAACAGCTTCAATAACCATAGAAGATATAATAGAAATTATTCCGCTTTGCATAAGAAAATAAAATTCCAGACTATCCGAACAATAACAATAATTAGCAATAATTATTAAAACTAAACCTAGAATATTAAAAAAATAGACAAATGGTTTGCCATAAGATTTCTCTTCTTGCTTAATGCTACTTTTTAATAATTCATATATTAGAGATTTTAACATGGAATTACCTATTTCATAAGAATAGCGAGCAATACACCTACACCAAAAGCGTAAGCGAGATTCCGCAAAGGGTGGTCACGTGTCGACTCACATAAATCCGCTACATTAGCTTTACCTTTATCCATTCCTTTATCTTTATAATGTTCCATAACGGGATGATAAATTACCTAACTGCTCATCTAGAATATCTCCGGATTACCTTTTAAATTAGGTAATCTTGACACTAAGCTTTCAATATCTTTTTTGATACCTTCGACATCTGCTTTAGCAGAGTTTGAATTTGATTCTTTCATAATTTACTCCTTTATTAGTTTACATTTTGTTAAGCAAATTATTTTGCCTACAAAACTTATACGATGCTCCTCTTATAAGAACTTTACAATAGCTTAAACAATAAAAAAACCGAATCTAAACTAGATTCGGCTAAATTTAATGATTTTTTATTTCGTATTACTTCTACTTACTACCGAATGAAGAAACAATTTTATTAATTAATGATTCAATATTAATTGCTGATTGAGTATATTTTATCTCTTCATTAGCCGCTAAATTTTCATCGTCATTACCCGGTACAATTGAAATATATTTACCTCCAAGTAACCCGCTGGTGACTACTTGGGCTTTAGAATCTTTAGGTATTTTAACATCATCATTAATATTTAGATATACACTTGCATCAAAACTATTTGGATCTAAAGTAATTTGCTTTACACTACCGATTTTTATACCTGAAATCATTACGTCGCTTCCAACTGCTATCCCTTCCGCACTTTGGAAATGAGCAGTTACCTGATATCCTTTTGAGCTAGTTATAGAACTACCTGTTTTGTAGGCAAAAATCAAAAATAGCAAAGCAATAATTAATACTACAAAGCCTATAATTGTTTCAATAATGTTCTGTTGCATTGTTTTTTATATTTTATTAATTAATTACGGTTGCCATCTATTATATTTAAGATTTGATGTTTTAGGCAGCTTTTTAACTATTTTATTATTCTTTTGCCATGGAAAAAGCTGAATATTTTTTGGTATCTCATTTACTAAATGATGTAACCAAGCGTGCCAACTTGGCAGAATTTTTGTAGGTTCATTTACATTTTTATAAATAACAAACCTCCTTGGACGCCCTAAATAATCAATATTACGGCTTTCATAATATTGATTCAAAAACTCATCTTCTCCTACTTTTTTGTGAAAAAAAGTAATAAAATACTTATCTATCCACGACATTTTAAAATTTCTATAGCAGTTTCTCTTCCTTGCACTGCAAGTTTATCGGCAGCAATATTACCGCTATTATTTGCATGACCTTTTACCCATTTCCAAATAATAGTATGTTTACTCAATTCTGCGTATAATTTTTGCCATAAATCGGCATTTTTAACGGGTTCATTGTTGCTTTTACACCAATTATTTTTTATCCAATTATGAATCCAAGCGGTAATTCCTTGTTGCAAATATTTACTATCGGTATAAATCTCAACATTACAAGATTTTTTTAAAATCCTCAAGGCTTCAAGTGCTGCCGTAATTTCCATACGATTATTAGTCGTATCTAACTCATACCCAAATACTTCTTTGCTAGTATCATTAAATTGAAGCAAAGCTCCCCACCCTCCGGGACCTGGATTACCCGCACATGCACCATCAGTATATATCACTACTTTTGAATCCATAATATGCATTAACTAGGTTTAGAAGAATTACGAAATTTATCTAACATTATAACATTTGGACTTGAAGATGATGAAGTCTGATAACTTTTATTATTACTTATTGCCTCTTCATGTTGAGGATTTTCATGTATATTTAACGACTGATTAAAAGTGAGATTGTAATTATTATTGGAATCAACAAAGCTAATAAGTGCATCAAAAGGTACGTAAATTATTTCTTTAACACCGTCAAAACTTACCGTTAAAGAAAAGCCCGTATCATTTACTATTAAATTTTCAAACTGATATTGCAGTACTATTGTTATCTGTTTCGGATATGCCTGTTTAACTTTTGAAGGTAAAATTACCGCAGGGTTATCGGTTCTGTACGATATGTATATTAACTGATCCCAATATAAATTTTCATGCTGAATTTTTGTTAGAATTTTTTTCACAAATTCTAGCATATATTCATGCACAAATTTTTTATATTCAATATTCATACGAGAAAAATAAATAAAAATAGGTCGACGAAGTTTAATTTGAACAGTTTAAGTCATTGCAAGGAAAAACTGTAAGTTTTGACGAAACAATCTCAGAAGTCCTACTTTATGAGATTGCCACATTCTCTACGTTCGCCTGCAATGACAAGATCAACCGTTTTTAGGCAATGCCAATTTTTCAAATTAAACAAGTATAAGTGAGGGTTTTTCTGTTGCCCGGCACACCCTCCAGCCGCGTAGGATTAAGCTGCTAAAGCTAAACGACCTACAGAACGATTATTATCGTTTGCGTTTCTTTGTTTTGACCCATATGGCACAAGCCATCGGCGGAATCATCCCGAGTAAAAGCAATCTTTTTTTAGGCACGTCGATCCTATTTCGCCCCCCAAAAATACTCGATGAACTTCGTATTGTCTACTCTTTAAGAGTTATTACATATTTAAACTTTTCTAAATGACGTAGCGAATAAAGAGAAATTTGAAGGCGACACGGAACGCAGCACCGCAGGGTACACGCAAGTAACGTGAGGATTCGAATACCGGATCGACGTACAAATTACCTTTAGGAGCAAATTATTTAGAAAGTTTTGGTGGAGGCGTCGGGTACTGCCCCCGAGTCCGCAACCTCTATTCTAAATTACGTTTATTACTATAGCTATATTAGCACCAAATATTATGCCTTAATTTGATTAAAATGTAAAGGTCAAATAAGAATTCTAGATTTATATTAAAAATGGACTTATAATAAATGGTTAGAATTCTAAATTAAAAACTTAATTATGCTACCAAATCTTGGAATTATCGCCGGCAGAGGTTCATTACCTTACTTAATAGCAGGTAATTATACAAAGCAAGGCGGTAATTGCTATATCGCAGCAATTAAAGACGAAGCTGATATAGAGCAAATTAAAGATTTTGAATATAAGATTTTAAAAATCGGTATGGTCGGGGAAGCTATAAAATATTTTAAGGAGCATAAGGTAAAAAATATTATTTTTATCGGTGGAGTTAATAGACCAAATTTTAAAAATTTAGCCGTAGATAAAATAGGCGGTTTATTGCTTTTCAAAATAGTTGGGCAAAAAATTCGAGGAGATGATAGTTTGCTAAAAATAGTAGCGGATTTTTTTGAAAGTTACGGTTTCAAGGTAATTTCAAGTAATGAAATATATAAAAATCAACAAGGTAACTCCAATATTATAACCGATACTAACCCTATAAGTTCAGATAAAAATGATATTGAGCTTGGAATAAAATTATTGAATCATCTAAGTGCATTCGATATCGCACAATCGGTTATAGTTGAAAGTGGCTATATACTTGGTATAGAGGCTGTCGAAGGAACGGATAATTTAATAACGAGATGTGCAGATTTACGTAAAAATCCTCATGGAGGAGTATTAGTAAAAATAGCGAAATTAGGTCAAGATAATAGACTAGATATACCGACGATCGGTCCTAATACTATAAAGAATCTTGCTAAATATAATTACAAAGGGGTAGCGATTCAAAAAAATAACGTAATTATAGTCGAAGAGGAATTAACTATAAAACTCGCTAATGAACATAAAATTTTTATAACAAAATGTTAGCAATAGGTATTACCGGTAGCTATGCATCGGGTAAAACTTTTATGTTGGATTATTTAGCAGAAAAAGGATATAAAACTTTTTGTGCCGATAGATGCATAAAAGAATTATATCAAGATGTAGTTTTGCAAACTCAGATTTTAAAATTACTACCTGAACTTGAGTCTTTCAATATTAGAAAAATCAGTAATTTAATTTACAATAACGACCTAGCTAGAGAAAAACTACAAAATTTTATTTACCCCTTACTAATAGATAAACTCATTTTATTTAAAAAAGAAAATGCTAATTCCAAATTTGGCTTTGCCGAAATACCGCTGCTTTATGAAGCTAAATTTGAGAAATATTTTGATTTTGTCGTAACAATATACTGCTCTGAAGAAATAAGAATGCAAAGAGCAATAACGAGATCTTCGTTTGATATAGAAATTTATAATAAAATCAAAGAAATTCAACTATCACAAGAGAGCAAAATAGCAAAAGCAGATTTTGCTATAAATAGCGGCGTTGATATGTTAGACTTGGAAAAACAAATAGCGAAGCTAATAAAGGATTTGGAATGTCGAGTTTAAGAGAAATAATTTTAGATACCGAGACTACGGGACTTGACCCACGACAAGGTCATCGAATCGTTGAGATCGGTGCTATTGAGATGGTAAATAAGGTATTAACAGGCAGGAATTTTCATTTTTATATTAATCCTGAGCGAGATATGCCGTTTGAGGCTTATAGAATTCATGGCATATCCGGCGAATTTTTAAAAGACAAGCCTCTATTTCATACAATAGCCGATGATTTTTTAGAGTTTATTTCAGATAGCAAACTGATTATTCATAATGCTCCTTTCGATATTAAATTTCTAAATCACGAATTATCATTATTAAAAAGAACCGACATTAAACTCTTGGAACTAGCAAATACTATTGATACTTTAGTAATGGCTAGAAGCATATTTCCAGGCTCAAAATATAATCTTGATGCATTATGTAAAAGATTTAAAGTTGATAATTCAGGTAGGCAGCTTCACGGAGCTTTGAAAGATGCCGCATTACTTGCAGAAGTATATGTAGAGTTAATGGGCGGTAGACAATCCGCTTTTAAAATGGTTGATAAATCTGCCGTAATAAATAATTTAGCAACTAATCAAGTAAATAACAAAACAGAGCAAACTACTATTGTTATTAAACCTACAAAAGAAGAGCTGCAAAAACATAAAGAGTTTCTCAGTAGGATTTTAAAAACTGCTTAGTAAAACGTCATTGCGAGGAGAGGCAAAGCCTCGACGTGGCAATCTCAGGAATTTTATATTATTTCATGAGATTGCCACGCTCCTTTTAGTCGCTCGCAATAACGATTATCAACAATCCCCTTATCTATGAAAACAAATTTTCTTGTATTTATAACCTTTACAATACTTATCTCTTTAGGCTTTTGGCAGCTTAGTCGTTTAAAAGAAAAGAAATTATTTTTAGCTTCAATGCAAGCTAACCTAACCTCACCTGCAATTAATTTAGCAGAAATTCAAGACGGTTTACCTTATCACAAAGTAAAAATTACCGGTCAATTTTTGCCTAATAAAGACATATATTTATACGGTAGAAGGTCAATGTCGAGTGCAAAAGACGGATATTATTTAGTTACTCCTTTTAAAACCATAGAAGATAAAGTTATTTTAGTAGCACGAGGTTGGTTCAGTAATCGCAATAAAAATATTATCACGCAAGCTACAAACGACCGGCAGCACGAGATTATCGGTGTTACCATGCCATCAGAAAAAACTCGTATCTACTTACCTGCTAACGATATAAAAAATAATGTGTGGCTAACGCTAAATTTAAAAGAAACATCCAAAGTGTTAGGCTTAGATCTTGAGAATTTTTATATTATTGCGGAAGGAAAAGATATTAGCAATCTAGATATTTTATTACCTCTTGCAATAAATCATTTAGCAGCAATCAGAAATGATCATTTAGAATACGCCCTAACTTGGTTTGGACTTGCTATTTCTTTAATCGTAATATATGTAATTTATCGGCGTCGTTATATGGCTGTGAATGTCATCCCGCGCGCTTGTAGCGGGATCCAGAAAAATAATTAAAAAGACTGGACTCCGTGGTCAAGCCACGGGGTAACAGTAGAAAATCGATACATAAATGAGTGACTTACAAAGAGAAGCATCCGATCCTAATTACTCCGTTTGGGTATCGGCATCTGCCGGTACCGGTAAAACCAAAATCCTAACCGATCGATTTTTACGTCTGTTAATAACGGGTGTAGAGCCTTCCAATATTTTATGCCTTACTTTTACTAATGCTGCAGCTATAGAGATGCAAGTAAGGATTAATAGCAGACTTAAATATCTTTCTCTTTGCAACGCCGAGAAACTAGAAGAAGCACTTTTCTTAATGAGCGGCAATAAGCCATCGCCGCAAGACACAGAAAACGCAAAAACTTTATATGATAAAATACTAAATAGCAATAAGCTTTTAAATATCTATACAATACATGCTTTTTGTCAAAAAATTCTTAACACTTTTCCCTTAGAAGCCGGCATAACACCAGAATTTACAATCCTTGAAGAAACTAAATTACAAGATATCTTCCTAAATATCAGAAACGAAATTTACTTAAGCGATGAACATAATGACTTAATGAAAATTTTACTTAACCGATTTCATGAAATAACTCTGCAAGATATTTTTACCGAGATAATCGAGCAGCAAATTAAATTCAGAAAGTTATTTATAAATAAGCAAATTCCCAAAGAAATATCTAATAAAAGATTAGCGTTAGGGGAATTAAATAATATTTACGATAAGGTAAAAAACTTATTTGCCGAGTATGATGTGGAGATAGCACCGAAAGAAATTTTTTTTACCAAAGATGGGAAAAAACGAAAAAGCCTTTTATCGAAAGAATTAATAAGGAAATATCCTAAATTATTACTAGAGCTAGAAAAAATTACCTCTGAAATTTACCGATTAGATGAGCTGCGTCGCATAGAAGAGCTAGAATATCATACGAACTTACTTACTAAACTTGCGCATATTATTTTAAAAAAATACGATTCATATAAGGAAGAAAATAATTTACTCGATTACGACGATTTAATTTACTACACCGAGAAATTACTAAATAATAAAACTACTCATAAGTGGTTGCTGCATAAGCTTGAAAGCGAGATAAATCATATTCTTGTCGATGAAGCACAAGACACAAGCCCCTCGCAGTGGAATATTATTACTACTTTAATAACAGAGTTTAATGCTGTAGAGAGGCCAAATAATAGTGTTTTCATAGTCGGCGATGATAAACAATCGATCTTCAGTTTTCAAGGGGCTGATCTTCGTAATTTCAACTTAGTAAATGAACGACTAAAAGCAAATCTTACAAATGCTAATAAGAAATTCAAAAATATCACCCTTGAATATTCTTATAGATCATGTACAGAGATTTTACAATTTACTTATAATGTTTTAAAAAATATAAAATCCAATTACCCGAGTTTATTCCTTTCGAATAATCCTTTAATATCCTCATTTCGTACACATCAAGGCTCTGTAACGGTTTGGCCATTAGTGACGAGTGAAAAACAAGAAGAGCTTTTTTGGGCACTACCTAAAGATTATGAAAATTCTAAATCTGCTGCCGATTTACTCATAGAAAAAATCGTAAATTTTATAAAAGAACAAATAGAAAGCGAAGAAATTTTACCGTCTACTGCAAACAGAATATCTGAAAAAGATTTCATGATATTAGTCAGAAAGAGAGATGAATTTAGTAATAATCTGATCAAAGAACTTAGCAAAGCTAAGCTTAAAGTTGAGGTAAGCGATAGAATGAACCTTAAGGAAAATCTAACTATAATGGATTTAATTTCATTAGCTAAATTTGTGTTACTACCTGATGATGATTTAAATCTTGCCGGTTTACTAAAATCACCGATTATTGGAATAAGCGAGCAGCAATTATACGAACTTCTTGTAAATAAAAGTGAGAATAGCTTATGGGATATACTCTCTTCACATGAGGAGATATATAATAAGCTAGATTCTCTAATTGAAATTTATAAAATATCGATTGTTGAGAACTTCTTTGATTTAGTGGTACATAATCTAAATTTACGAGAGCTTTACGATGATGATAGTGATGATATGATAAATGAGCTATTAACATTAAGCAAAAACTATGCAAATGATATAGATAATTCACTGCAAGGATTCGTTGCTTGGTTTGAGAATAACGATATCTATATTAAACGTGATATAGAGCATTCAGACAAAATAAGAGTAATGACCGTCCACGGCTCTAAAGGGCTTGAAACTCCTATTGTTATATTATGCGATTCTACTACTTTACCGATAAGCAGCAATAAATTTATTTGGGATGATAAAGGAGAAATGTTTTTCTCTGCTAATGCTGCCGATACTCCTGAGTTTTTGCAAGAGCTGAAAGAAGCTGAAAAATTAAAAGATTTGCAAGAATATATAAGACTACTCTATGTTGCAATGACAAGAGCTAAAGACAGGCTGATTATATGCGGTTTTAGTAATAAATCTACCACTCCTGAAAATTGCTGGTATGAAATAGCCAAACAAACTTGCGATAAATCTCTCAATTAGTAGCTGCTATATTAAATATAATAGACTATTAAGACGCACATATATTTAAATAGCGTCTTATGTAAAAATTTTAGAAAGTTTCTTTGAAAATAAAGCAAGAATTAAAATAGAAAGGTTAAACAATTACTATCCCTGCATTATGCTTATGAAAAAGGTCATAAGGAATAATACTTAAATTTTTTTCTTTTTAAGGCTTGTTTATACTTTGTTATTTTAGAAATAACAACTACAACAAGAAAAATAACAATACTTATTAACAGAGGATATAAGATATTTAACTGATCAAACATCATTAATTTCACAGAATTTAGTTAGATACTACATAATAGTAGTAACATTTATTTGAATTTCAACTTAAATATTTTTTATTTCAATTTAACTCCTATATCTTAAATTTAAATCATTTATAGATATTGTCATAAGAAAATTAATAAGATTTTTATTGAAACCGCTACTTCTAAAATAGATAGCATAATAATTTATGCATTATGATAATAATCATGCCTTAATAAATCAGATTTAGAATACCACAATTATATTCATATGAATCTAAATAAGCTTGTAATTCATGAACATTTTGTTCTATTTTTTCATAATTATATTTATATGAGTTTTGGAATTTTTCAACTAATTTACCTTTATTAACAACTTTTTTATAAGCATCTTCTTTAAAAAACCCATCTTTTTGTTCTTCACTACGAAAGTAATCCTTAAATTCACTATGTTTTTTCGGTAAATTAGAGATAAATTCTGCAAATTTTTCTAATTGAATATTGGTAATTAGAGTAAATACCAAACCTATATTTTCTTTATATTGGTTAACTCTTGAAACTTCATGCGCTATTGTATCTTTTTGTCCAATTTCAATAACATTATTAGATAAAATAACTAAATCTTTTTTATTAACCTCTTGCTTTTCAGATTCCTTTAGTTTTATATTCAGTATTTCCTCTTCTAATGCCTCTTTACTAAATAATTTTTTAAATGCAGCAAGCCACGGACCAAAAGCTGTACTTTCTAACTTTTTAAAATATTCTTTTAACTTCATAACTAATTTCCTTGTTTATATTTTCTTAGTTTAATTTATAGTACTAGTTGGAAGTAATCAAGTTATAGAGCTAAGAAAAATTAATACTTTTGTAAAAATTATATATAGCGTAAAAATTGAAAAACAGTGTTAAAATGCTTAAAATAATTTGACTATTTTAGAAAATTTTAATAAAATCTTTTAATAAACTCAATCGATAATACAAAATATGAAAACAGCTTTTATCTTCCCCGGTCAAGGGTTGCAATTGATCGGCATGGGAAAAGATTTTTATGATAATTTTAAACCCGCCAAAGAAACTTTTCAAATCGTTGATGAAGTACTAAACCGAAAACTCACTGATATAATTTTTAATGGACCTTCTGAAGAACTTACCTTAACCACTAACGCACAACCGGCATTAATGGCAGTATCTATGGCAATAATAAATATTATCAAAGCTGAAACCGGTAAAAGTTTGGATAGTCTTTGCGATTATGCTGCCGGTCATTCGCTAGGTGAATATAGTGCTTTATGTAGCACCGAAAGTATTAACCTTGAGACAGCAGCAAAACTACTTCATATACGTAGTACATCTATGCAGGAAGCATGTCCTGAAGGTGAGGGAAGCATGGCGGCTTGTATCAATATTCCGCTTCAAAAACTTGAAGAAATATTAGAAGAGATCAACAAAATAAATTTATGCCAAATTGCCAACGATAACATCGAAGGACAAATAGTTATTAGCGGCAAGACCACAGCTATAGATCATGCTATTAGTATAATTAAAGATTTAGGTTATAAAGCGATAAAGCTGAAAGTCAGTGCTCCATTTCATTGTAGCTTAATGAAGCCGGCAGAAGAAAAAATGCGAGTAGCTCTTGATAAAGCTGTAATTAATAAACCTCTGATACCGATAATCCAAAATTATACCGCAAAACCTACTCTAGATCCTACAGAAATCAAACAAAATTTAATGCTTCAGATATGCGGGCGAGTTAGATGGCGTGAAACTTTAGAACTATTTCACAAATTAGAAATCGCTCATATAGTAGAAATAGGGGCAGGAAGCGTACTAACAAATATGCTCCGGAAAATTAATTATCCATATAAGTTAAGTAATATAAGTAATTTAGAAGAACTACAGCATTGTTTAGATAACATTAGTCAATAACTGTCTCTAATAACTTCTGATTCATAAAGTTTTTAAATTATGTAGAAGTCAAGATTTGATCTTACAGACACTATAAATTTTGCACCTGATTGTCAGTTACATTTTGACTGTCAGAGACGTATTCAAGATACAAGATTTCATTATTCTTTTCAACAGCTAATTTTCTACTATCCTTAAAAGTTTGCATAGGAGTTTTTCCATAACAATATTTTCCTGAATGTGGTCGCTCATTATTGAAATGCTCTAACCAAATATCAAGATCTAATTGTAAATCATCAAGATCTGTATAAATCTTTTTCCGCATAGCTGTATCAAAGAATTCTTGTTTCATGGTTTTATTAAAACGCTCACACATACCATTTGTTTGGGGAGAATATGCCTTAGTTGTAGTATGCTCTATACCTTCGATACTTAGAAACAACTCAAAAGCATGATGCTCTATATTCCCCTTATATTCTGACCCACGATCTGTAAGAATACGAAGTATTGGTATCCCTTGGGTCTCGTACCATGGTAACACGCGGTCATTAAGCATATCAGCAGCAGTTAAAGCTGTTTTATCAGTATATAGTTTAGCATCAGCTACCCTAGTATAGCTATCAATAAATACCTGAGAATAAACCTTACCTATACCTTTGAAATTACCTACATAATACGTATCCTGACATCCTAGATAACCTGGATGCTGCGTCTCAGTTTCTCCATGAGCTTCTCTTTCATTACGACGCTCCTCTAGCACTTGTAATTGAGATTCAGTAAGAACAATACCATCCTGAGCCATCTTTGCTTCTAATGCTTTAAGCCTTTTACTGATATTGTTTAAATCATTACGTAACCAAATTGATCGCACTCCTCCAGGCGATACAAGTATACCGCTCTTCTTAAGCTCATTTGATACTCTTAGCTGACCATATGCTGGATATTCTATTGCCATATCCATTACTGCTTTCTCTATCGCTGGATCAACTCTATTCGCTATTATTGGCTTTCTTCGACTAATTTCATATAATGCCTCTTCGCCACCAGTTTCATACAGTGCTTTAAATCTGTAATAACTATCTCTACTATAGCCCATCGCTTTACATGCTGATGATATGCTACCAAGACTCTTAGCTAGTTCTAGTAACCCTATTTTTGGCTTTATTATTTTTTGATTTAAGTTCATTTTTCATCTCCATTTAATAATTAATTTATTTTACTAAATGTAAGATATAATCTCAACTATTACATATTATATGCAAATTAGTTTTAGTTTTTTTAAGCAATTGCTAGAATTATTCACTAGTGATTGGCAGAGCTATTTAGACAAGGTAATAGAGGATTTTAAAATTTAGCCTTAACAGATACTAATGATACTTTTTTAAAAGAAGAATGTTATAATTGCTCTTATCCAAAAAGACATTAAAGAAGGTGAATATCCATGGTATGTTGCTCCTTTTAATAAAATAGATCATGCAAGTTTATTACTTACCAATATTCTCATATATTAGAGCTTGATTATCTAAATCAAAATACGGTAAAAGCAGTAAAAAATATGCTGCGAAATAACTTCAAAGATATATATAATCCGAAAATTTATATTATTGCTAATTATGAAGAACCTATAATTAAAAACTATACAATAATAGATAAAATAGCCGAAGGTAAAGTTATTACCTTTGAAGATTTAAATATTAAATATGTAGATCACACGGATGAAGAGTTAAAATATATAGGTGATATAGTAAATGATATTAGAAAACTAGACAGCAAGTTAGTAGCAGATATTCAAATATCATCAAATTTATTTATCAATTTTATTTTGTAGATTTTCTTATTACTCAGTGTACAATCATTTTTATGGCTGCATATTTTGAAGAATTAAACAATTTTCATCAAAATTTAGATAACCTCAATTTTGCCGTTACAAAAATATATTCCCGAATACCAACCAAAAGACTATAAGAGTTTTGTCAATCTTAAAGCAATAACTTGGAATAGATTTTTAGTTAAATATCAGAAATTATTTGAGAACATTCAGAACATATTATTTAGCATCTGTAGTGATAGTGAGAATTTTGTAAAATTGTTAATTTCAGACTCTTATAATCTTAGCTTAAACAAGCGAATCGAAATTATAGAGTACTTAATAGATAAATATAAAAATGATACTAAATCTATTTATTACATAACCCAACAACTTTTTGATATTTGTGATGATAACACGGATATTAAAACTCTCGAAGCCAAGGCTAAACAGTTTTACAAATATATTGAATATTTCCGTAGTTGGGATGATTTACCGAGTTATTGGTATATGGACTTTAAAGGGCTATCCGGATGTGATAAGGAAGCTTTGATTATGGGCAATTCCGTAAAGCCGGAAAATATATTTAGTTAGAAAAATTATAAAATAATTCTAGAAATTTTGCTTATTAGATGATATAAAGTAAAGCCATAACCGGAGAGATGGCCGAGTGGCCGAAGGCGGCGGTTTGCTAAACCGTTATACGGGTCATACCGTATCGAGGGTTCGAATCCCTCTCTCTCCGCCAGTCTGGACAGTTAGCCAATTCTTGTAGTTGATCGAATGGAAAAGCCAAGGAGTAATCAAGATTTCCGCCTTTCAAATTTAGGTTCGCAAATACACATTATCGCCTTATTGCCTTGATTTAACAAGGATTTTAGCTCTTAATACAAACCTACTAATATGTTCTATGCTATTCATATGTTAGTTTATGCTAGACTTTTCTCTAATATTTTCTGTTACTTATACGTTATTTTCTACAAATTTCACCAATTTTAGCCATTTTTTTTCTAAAAATATGTACACTATACAAACTAGGGGCTATTCCTCGTAAAATAAGGGATTGGAGAACTTTTTGTAAAAATTTTTTTTAATAGAATTAATTGTTTATACCAAAATTTTTCAGTTTTTGTGTATAAAAATTGCACCTATTACCAGAATTGAGTGAGGACTTAAATAAAGCTCAAGGGTTGGGTCGGAAATATAAAGGTTTAAAAATTTCAACGTTTCTTCTTTATTACTACAGTCTGTGCTACCATTAGTACACATGGTACATCCTAATTTTACTTTATCATTTGCTACTAAATCTTTTAATTGTGTTACTTCCTCTAAGGTAGCCAATTTTATATCACTTATGTTGCGAAAACCATCTATTACTTCATTAAATATATTATTTACGCCTTACGAAACTATCATTCTTATATCATTTATATCTTCATTAGTACTCCAAGAAACATAAGGTAAACTACTATCGTATTTGTGACACAAACCCCAACACCAACCTTGTACTCCTTCTGTATTTCCAAGTGTTGATTTATATAATTCATATCATTTATAAATAATTTTTGTTCTTTCATTTTTTACTTCTTACAATAGTTAAATTCTATTTATTCAAAATAACCTAGCTATTTCAGCTTTTGATTACAACATAAATTATAAAAATCTGCTAAATCATAAGTAGGAAAAGCTATAATACACTATATAAATATAAGGTTTATCTCCTGTAACCTTAGGTTTAATAGAATTGATATATGAGTAGCAATTACACACCAAAAAATTACGGTTTATTCGGAAAGTACATAAGTAAGATATCAAAAGCCATAATTACTAAATATAGAAAATAATATAAGCAATACTAAAAGTAGTAATTAATATGCAAAGATATTTAGACCCAACGAATGATAGTTTGTTTAAAAAAATCTTTCGTGATTTAGAGAGATTAAAGGAATGTATCAATGCAGTTCTTGAACTTCAGGAGGGTTTTAGAATTAAAGAAATAGAGTTTATGCCCAAGTACCTATTATGCTCAATAAAGGAAAAAAAGCATATTTGATTTAAAGGTTAAAGATGAAGCCGGTAGCGGGTATATAATCGAGATGCAAAATAGCAGAAATTAAGGAATAAATCTAAGGCGTTAACTACGCAATCACAACATACAAAATCGTATCCCGCTACCCAGTAAACGACCTCTTCAGCTCATTGGTGGGAAAGGACGAACCCACATAAGATATTATAACACTTCAATACTCAACTTACAATAATTATTATACTATAATTATAGCTTAGTAGTTGAGATATTATTTAAAGGATTAAATTATGACTGATTTAATCAAACAATTTGAGGTGCTACTGTCATTCCCGCGAGGCATTGTTGCGTGGATCAATTTCACCTCTGTCATCCCGTGGCTTGACCCCGGGATCCAGTTAAAAATACTAAAATTATTAGTATTTTTTATTGTTTTTATGGACCCTGTGGTCAAGCCACGGGATGACAGAGGTGAAATTGATCCACACAACAATGCCTTCCTGCAAAAGCGGAAATCCAGTACTTTAAAGCTTTTTTAAAAGTTTTACCTTGAAAAAAATGATATAATAAAAAATCTTTAAAATTAAGATTTTTTAGCCTGGATCCCTGCTTTCGCAGGGATGACATCTAGGGCTTTTTAAAAATTGTCCGGTACTATACTTAGTGACACGTCGGCAAATAGAGCGGTCATTGTCCTTAAGTGCAACAGGCACAACCTCAATTGCTAATGAGATTGCGGTTGCTGCAAATGTAGTAACTGATTGTTTAAAATAATTAACTAATATATTAAATTACTAATTGTAATTATTATCATTTATTAAAATTATCTCTCTTAATCTTCTATATATTCAAAAATTCCCTAAATCAATTCCAATTTATTTATGCTTTTAGTTAAATTTCTATTGCGTTCTTAAAGTTTCTTATTATGATTCTGTCTATAGCTCATTTTTAACAAAATATTAAAATTTATAGAATGTAATAAGGATATAATTATGTTCATACTAAACATTTTTAAAACAAACTGGCACAAAAGATTATCCGAAAGTACAACAAGTGACCTTAGTAATAACAATATAACTGATGAACAAGCAAAAGATTTAGCTGCAGCACTTAAAGCTAATAGATCTTTAACGTCGCTTAGTCTTTGGAATAACCAAATAGGCGATGCTGGAACAAGAGACTTAGCAACAAACTTAAGCGATAATAAATCTTTAACGTCGCTTTATCTTCCTTGGAACAACATAGGCGAGGCAACATTTAAAATAATTAATGAATATCTGTACAGAAATAAAACTATAACCAAAAAAAGCAGAAAAGAAATATGAAGAACAGCAAAAGCAAGAACTAGAAACACAACAAGTAGAGGAAGAAAAAAGAAAACTATTGGAAGAACAAGAAAAACAACAGCAAAACCTCAAGCTTGATGAGCTAAAATATAATCAACTAATTTTAGTAATAAAAGAAAGTAAGGAAGAAGAAGCAGAAAATTTAGTTAAAGAGCTAAACGGTGACACGCTTAACAAGATAGACGATAACAGCGATACGGCTTTAACTTTAGCTGCTTATAAAGGATTAGATAAAGTTTGCAACTAATCTCTAAAATGTCTAATCAGGCTATTAGTACTATTAATAGCAATGGTGAAACGGTTTTAACTTATGCTGCTAGTAAAGACTTAAGTAAAGTATGCATGCAACTAATCCCTCTAATGAGCGATCCGGCTATTAATTACCAAAACTTATGGTACTATAGCCTTAACTTTAGCTGTATGGGAAGGGTTTAGAAAGGGTTTGTGAGTTATATTAATACCTAGAACGACTATTCAAGCTATGCATCATGTTAATAATAAAGGTGAAACAGTATTAAATTTAGTTATAAAAAATAATTTTAAAAATATATATGACTTATTAACTTTAAGAGTAAATGAGCTAAATAATCAATTCAATAAAACAAATATATATATAAGAACGAGGACGAAAAACTTATTATTGCAGAGGAAGCAAATATTTACCAAATAATAGGCAAGATAATTTTTAACTTACAAAATAGTACTAATATTGATGAAGCAGACAAGCCCATAATAGAGAATAGCTTATATAGAATACTTAATAAGGTTCAGAAGCTAACAGATAAAAACGACATAATAAATATAACTCAAAGTATAACAGAGCTTATAGGAAACGAAATTACCGAGGGGACAGTTGTAGATTTAGAAGATGAAGTTAATGAAATGGCAGAAAAACAAACGCAACAAAAGTTAAATATATTCAACACAACAGTAAAAAAATAATTACGAAATGAGAAACTGCTAACATTAAAGATAGTGCAGTGATACAAACACAAATAAATGAAATATCAAGTAAAGTACAAACTTTAGAAAACAATGTTAGTATAGAGCAAATAACAAACTGGATGGGGCAACTTTTAGATGGCAAAATTACTAAAGGAACAGTTATAGATTTCAGAAAGAAAATTGAGACAATAATACTTCAAGAAATAAACGAATCCACTAGTATAATTACATTTATAACAAAGGATTTATTACCAACCGCTTTTCAATAATCCAGAATTGCTACAAGTGGCCACTACATTACTAAGCCCTAATTTAATCTACGAAGCAATTAATAATGATGATAAGGAGCTTATTTTAGCCGGACTAATGAGCATGGGGTATAAATATATTTAAACTAAATATTTGGAGCTGGTACTAATGCATAAACAGGCCTAAGCGTAGCCTGAATCAAGGCTAATCTAAACTGGTTAAGGGTTTGCATAACATACCCCCCGCCAGTCTAGACAGTTAACCAATTCTTGTAGTGCTATCTAAGTATAAGATTTCCGGCATATATTTATGTTTCAGCCAAATCTCAAGGCTACCGATAATATAAAGGTTATTTTTAGCTCTGCTAATACCGACGTTTAAAACGTTTGGCTTTTGCGTCATTATATTTCGTGCACCTTTATCAAGAGGATGCTGAGCTCCTAGTAGATTATTACCGTATCGTTTTCTGTGCCTTGAAATGCATGAATAGTGGCGATATTTTTATATCCAAATGCTTGAATTGTTTTCTCATATCTTGAATCGTCATATATTTCATTCAATTTTCTACGAATAGATTCACTGTAATCTTTATACATTGTAATAATGTAAATTTGTTTGAGCAAATCATCCCCATTTTTCTCTTTTAATACTTGGTTTTAATAACTCTAGTAATTTTTGAAATTCGGCTTCCGATTCATATTTATAACGTTGAACCTTATTATCTTTTATATCCCATTTTGAAGTACCTAAAATCGTTCTAATATCAGAGTTACAGTCAGAGGTAGCAAAAATCATTTTATCACCGTAAGCTATTTTGTTACATATTTTAAACATCAGATTTTGGCATCTTCTATGCACTCATAAAGGGAAACTAACCGTAACATCATCTATTTTTGTTTGATATAAAGAATTACGGTCAGCTAGGTTTTGCAATGAAACTTCCGAAGGTGACCACTCAGGATATGAAACCTTAAAATGTTCACATAATTTGTTCATTAAATCTTGCTTTAATATAGAAATAGGATCTGTTTGCAGCGGATCACCGACTACTACGACTTTTTTTGATTTGCAAATAGCACTAGCTGCGTATTGTGGCGGTATCTGCCCTGCTTCATCAATAAATAACCAAGGAATTTCATTATGTTCGGATGTTGCCAACATTTTATCGAATGAGTGAAAAGTTGTAGACACAACAGGTATGACCATAAAGAAATTTTGCCAAGCAATTTTGTAAGTTAAAAATTTTCTTGCCAATTTTTCCAAAATAAATCTTCTTCAAAATCCTTAATATTGCAATATTTATTTGTAATAGTTGAGATTATATCTTACATTTAGTAAAATAAATTAATTATTAAATGGAGATGAAAAATGAACTTAAATCAAAAAATAATAAAGCCAAAAATAGGGTTACTAGAACTAGCTAAGAGTCTTGGTAGCATATCATCAGCATGTAAAGCGATGGGCTATAGTAGAGATAGTTATTACAGATTTAAAGCACTGTATGAAACTGGTGGCGAAGAGGCATTATATGAAATTAGTCGAAGAAAGCCAATAATAGCGAATAGAGTTGATCCAGCGATAGAGAAAGCAGTAATGGATATGGCAATAGAATATCCAGCATATGGTCAGCTAAGAGTATCAAATGAGCTTAAGAAGAGCGGTATACTTGTATCGCCTGGAGGAGTGCGATCAATTTGGTTACGTAATGATTTAAACAATATCAGTAAAAGGCTTAAAGCATTAGAAGCAAAGATGGCTCAGGATGGTATTGTTCTTACTGAATCTCAATTACAAGTGCTAGAGGAGCGTCGTAATGAAAGAGAAGCTCATGGAGAAACTGAGACGCAGCATCCAGGTTATCTAGGATGTCAGGATACGTATTATGTAGGTAATTTCAAAGGTATAGGTAAGGTTTATTCTCAGGTATTTATTGATAGCTATACTAGGGTAGCTGATGCTAAACTATATACTGATAAAACAGCTTTAACTGCTGCTGATATGCTTAATGACCGCGTGTTACCATGGTACGAGACCCAAGGGATACCAATACTTCGTATTCTTACAGATCGTGGGTCAGAATATAAGGGGAATATAGAGCATCATGCTTTTGAGTTGTTTCTAAGTATCGAAGGTATAGAGCATACTACAACTAAGGCATATTCTCCCCAAACAAATGGTATGTGTGAGCGTTTTAATAAAACCATGAAACAAGAATTCTTTGATACAGCTATGCGGAAAAAGATTTATACAGATCTTGATGATTTACAATTAGATCTTGATATTTGGTTAGAGCATTTCAATAATGAGCGACCACATTCAGGAAAATATTGTTATGGAAAAACTCCTATGCAAACTTTTAAGGATAGTAGAAAATTAGCTGTTGAAAAGAATAATGAAATCTTGTATCTTGAATACGTCTCTGACAGTCAAAATTTAACTGACAATCAGGTGCAAAATTTATAGTGTCTGTAAGATCAAATCTTGACTTCTACATCTATAGTAGTTTCAAGCTTATCTTTATCAAAATTTTAAGCTCTATAAATACATAGGAAAAATCAAATAAATATTGCTTATTTGTTTTGGTTTCAAGCATTTTAGTCTTAATAAGTGAAATAACTATTACCGGTAATAAATCTTTATGCTTTATTCCTTGTGTAAGTTGCTGTACGTAAGAATGAGCAGAATAATATTGCACTCTTTTTAAGTAATCGCTTTCATTCTTTTTTGCATCTCGATTATATACCAGCTACCGGCTTCATCTTTAACCTTTAAATCAAATATGCTTCTTGTTCCCTTTATCGAGCATAGGTACTTGCTCTACAGGTATAAATTCTATTGCTTTAATTCTAAGCCCCTCAGGTAGTTCAAGAACTGCATTGATAAATTCCTTGAACCTCTCTAAATCACGAAAGATTTTTTAAATACACTATCAATTAGTGGGATCTAAATATCTTTGCATATTAATTATTACTTTTGGTATTACTCATATTATATAGCTTTTTAAGTAATCAGTAAATAAATACTAGAATATGTACTTTTAATAGAATAATTATTGCTATTTTTTAACAAAAATTACATACTTTGATCCGTTCTAATGGATACGATTGCTGACATGCCGGGAACTAGATTAGCATTTGGGGATTCAAAATCTATTAAAACAGGTACACGTTGTACGCTTTTAGTAAAATTACCGGTAGCATGATCTGGTGGGATTAAGCTAAATTTAGAGCCGGTCGCAGGAGCAATATTACGAATCTTCCCGTAAATTACCTTTTTAGGCAAAGCATCAAATTCAATTTTGACTTTCATGCCGGACTTAAATTTCTGAATTTGTGTTTCTTTAAAATTAGCCTGAATATACATAGTATTATCTTGAACTATAGAAAACAACGCCCTACCCGGTACTATGTAATTTCCGACTTCTAAACTACTATTACCGAATATACCGGGTACCATAGCAATAAGTTTAGTATTTTGTAAGCTCCTTAAGGTTACTTTTTTATTTTCTGTTAGCTCTTTAAGTTTTTCCTGTTCTGCTGCTTTTTCAAGATCAAGAAGCTGTAAATGTTGCTTAGATATATCTAAATCTAACTGTGCTTGTTTATAATCCGTTTTGGCTTTTTGATATGCGTTTTTAGAATCATCTAACGTTTTAGAGCTAGCAAATCTTGCCTTATTTAACTCCTGCACTCTCATAAAATCTGTTGCAACAATATCAAAGCTTATTTTATTAAGCTTTAATTTTTCAGCTGCTTGCTCTAGGCTACTCTGCCCTATTGAGATTTTTTGCTCTATAATTTCTATATTTTTTATGCAAGCTTCAATAGATGCTTCAAGTGCTGCAAGCTTTGCCTTATAATCTCTATCGTCAATTTCACCTATCAGATCGCCTTTATTAACTTTAGTATTATCGGTAACAAATAACTTTGTTAAAACACCGCTAACTTCAGCACTAACATTTGAAATATCTGCATCTATGTAAGCATTATCCGTAGATTGTGTATTGGCCCAAACATAAATTCTATATCCCAAATAAATAAATATGATTAAGGCTATAATAATTACATATTTAGTAAATGGATGATGTTTATATTTGTCGATAGCTTGTTGTAATACACTCGGCATAATTAACTTTACCAATACCCTCTATGTTTAAAAAAATAACAAATTGGTATAGAAAGAATATATATAACTGCAATTAACGGCAGTGAATACCATGGATATATGATAAGATTTATAATAACAATAGCAACTAAAATCATTGCAAGCGATAAATATTCAGGTTTAATACTCAAATTTTTTGTTGAGATTGTAGGAAGCCTACTAGCAAGTAGAAAAGCTATAATAGCCAAATATATATTAATTGTTATAGTATGAGTACGGGTATTGATATTTAATAACGTACCGATTTCAAAATCTATCATTACAGGCATTAAAGCAAGTAAAGCACCGCATGGGGCAGGTACACCGGTAAAAAAATAGTCAGTTTTATCTTGTTTCGGTTGATAAATACCAACGTTAAAGCGAGCTAAACGTAGTGCCATACACACTATAAATAATAACATTACCGCTGATGAAAATACCTTATACTCATATTGTTGAAAAGACCATAAATATATCAGATAGGCAGGAGCTATACCGAAATTAGCAAAATCGCATAATGAATCAAGCTCTGCACCAAATGGACTAACTGCATTTAGCATCCTTGCTATTCTACCGTCGATACCGTCAATAATTGCCGCTACTATAATGCAATATACCGCAAGTTCCCATCTGCTATCCAAAGCAAATTTTATAGAACTCATACCGGTTACTAAACCAAGCAACGTAATAAAGTTGGGAATTAATTTTATTAGAGGTACAGGCTTAGTTATTATAGATTTACGAATTTTTAACAATTTTTATACTCAAAATGTATTTATCATGTCATTGCAAGGAAAAAACAGTGTGATTGCATGGCTGTCAATGTCTCATTCCTGCGAAAGCAGGAATCCAGAAAAAAATAATCTTAATTGGTACAAAATTATATATTTGATAAAATAAACAGATAAAAAACTTGTTTTTTATACGTTTCACTGGATTCCCTCCCGCCTACGCGGGAATGACATAAACAAACCATGTCTACAGCTGCTCGCAATGACGGTTTTAAAGTTATGAGGCTACTTCCTATCAAACTTAAATTCTGTTGTCTTTTTACGTCCAAAATCAGCAATGATAGTTTCACCGCCTATAGCAGTCTGCCCTTTACTCACTAATAAAGCTGTTTTCAACGGTAGATAAACATCTACTCTGCTACCGAAACGAATTATACCGTATCGCTCGCCCGTTTTAACTTCATTACCCTCTTCTAAATCACAAACTATACGCCTTGCTATAAGTCCGGCTATTTGAACAAAAACAATTTTCTGACCTTGAGCAGTTTCCATTAATACTGATTGACGCTCATTATAAATACTAGCTTTATCGAGTGAAGCATTAAAAAATTTTCCTGGATTATAATGAAGTGCTAAAATTTTTCCGTTTGCCGGGATTCTATTAACATGGACATTAAAAATATTTAGAAAAATACTAACTCTAATCATTTCCACATCACCAAGTCCTAATTCCGGAGGCGGCAATGCTTCCTTAATTTCTTGAATTATTCCATCTGCAGGACTTATTACCAGATCATCACTTATAGGCACAAAGCGATCAGGATTACGGAAAAAATAAATACACCAAGCAGTAGCAATACATCCAATACAGCCAAGTTTTTCATTAAATGATGCTAATAAAAAACTTACTAATGCAAAGCTAGCAATAAATATATATCCTTCGCGGTGAATAATTTTAAATAAATCATTATATTGTTTCATTTTAATCTCTATGAATCTCCTTATTATTTTTAACTATGCCTGCTCTGCTTTATCCTCTTGGTTCTCACTCTCGTTTTCATCTTCGTCTTGAGGGGTAGCTTGGACTTCTTGCGCAGAACCAAGAGCATATACGCATAAATCCGGGAGTGGAACACCGTTTTTTTTGGCAAGATCATTTAGCTGTGATATTGCTTTCATAACATCATCAGGAATAGTACCACCTCTTTCGTCAGATAACCATTTTGCTTGAAATTGTAGCGGATGATGCCCTTCTTGAGGCGTACCTATATAAAACTTAAACTTGGCTCTTTGTCCACTAAAATCGCAGTCAAATTCAAACTCTTTATAATGTGCCATAACTTTATGAATTAATAATTATATTAATATTATTATAACAATAAAAATGCAAATCTAAAATAATTTCTTGTCTAATATTTTTTAAGTTTTTTAGCAATATAACGATTTGAATATAGAAATTTATCGCTAGAATCTATAATTATCCCGCCTGCTTCCTTAATAAAAAGCTCAAATGCATAATATAATGTAAAATTTAATAATGATAAACATATTAAATCCGCTTTACCTGACGCTACAAGCGTAGCCCCATAGCAAAGAGAACCAAAAGATCTAATATTATCTACCTCTATCTCCTCCAAATCATTATGATTTACACCTTCAATAATTGCTAAACAGTTTTTTAAATCGGCATTATCGGAAACTCTCAGTCTTAATCCTTGATAATTAGAGTTTAAATTATTTTTTTCTATCCAAGTTCCCTTACCTTTTTCAGCATAATAAATTTCATTAAGAGCAGGAAAATATATTACTGTAGAAGTAGGAATTAAAACTTCTTGATTCCTTTTTAAATAAGTTACGGATATCGCAAAAAAAGGTATGCTTCTGGCGAAATTATTTGGGCTATCTATAGGATTAATTAAAAAAACACTCTCATAATTATTATTTAAATCGAATTTATCCTCCGGAAAAAATAAATATTGTGTATATTTTTGTAATTCTTCACATAATAAAGTTTTTAATTTTAAATAAGATCGCTTACAAAATTCTTCATTTCTTACAGAGTTTTTTTGTAGCATTTCGAGTTCTAAAAAATCTCTATGCAAAAACTTAACAGCTTTACGCAGGGCATTAATTAATAAATTAGTTATAGGTTGCATTTGATATTTTTAATTTAAGATATTAGTTTTAGAAATTATGTCGTATGGCTTTAAAAAATTGATACCATTCCTAGCTAAAAGCATTGCCTGAGTGGATGCTGAAAGTCGTCATTGCGAGGAAAAACTGTAAGTTTTGACTAAGCAATCTCAGGATATTTGACGAGACTGCCACACAGCCTACGGCTGCTCGCAATGACAGGGTGGTATCCATAGTTCAATAAAACAGCTTACTTCGCTCGCTCGACATATGTCATATCATCAGTTTTAACAACAATTTTTTCTCCTATTTCTAAATATTGCGGGACCTTAACTTTAATACCGTTTTCTAAAATTGCTGGTTTATAAGAAGCGGTAGCGGTTGCTCCTTTTATTACCGGATCAGTTTCACTAATTTCAAGTATAACAGTTGGAGGAAGCTCAATATTTAAAGGCTTGTCATTATAAAATTCGACTTTAACAATAATATTTTCAGTTAAGAAAGATAATTTTTCTTCTAACATTTCCTTGGAAATATTTATTTGATCAAAATGTTTAGTATCCATTAATACCAAATCATCACCTTCAAAATATAAAAATTGATAATCTTTTTGTTCAAGTTCAGCTTTGTCTAAATAATCGGCAGAACTGAATCTTTCGTTACGCTTTGTCCCTGTTTTTAAATTTTTCATCTCAACTTGTACATAAGCTCCACCTTTCCCGGGTTGAGTATGTTCCGGTGTTTTGCTGACAACCCATAAATCATTATTATACACTAATATGTTACCTGTTCTAATTGAATTTGCTGAAATTTTCATATATCATACATTTAAGACTTAAAATTAAAGTATAAATATACAAATTATTTCCTTTAAAAACAAGAATTTAATCTTATGACCACAATATTAGTAGTAGATGATATAGAACCCAATATTAAGTTACTAACAGCCAAACTTTTAAAAGAGTATTATACGGTTCTTACTGCAAATAGCGGTAAAGAAGCACTAGCAATTCTTAAAAAAGAAAAAATTGATATTATACTACTTGATGTTATGATGCCGGAAATGGATGGATGTGAGGTATGTAAAACGATAAAAACCGATCCGGAAACTACTCATATACCGGTTGTAATGGTAACTGCACTTTCCGATATTGATGATCGAGTTAAAGGTCTTGAGGCAGGAGCTGATGAGTTTTTAACAAAGCCGATTAACGATACTGCTCTATTTGTAAGACTTAAATCGCTATCTAGAATGAAAAGCTTAATTGATGAGTTAAAGCTTCGTAATAGCACTAATGCATTATTAGGCGTAACAAATATCGAAATGCATGACACTTTTGCAGATAAAAAAATATTACTAATTAATGATGATGTGGTACAAGCTAAAAATATAAAACAAATGTTACTTAAGCTTACCCAAAACGTAAAGGTAATAAGTAATTCCGATGAATTAGATATTATAAATGAATATACCCCCGATTTAGTAATTATCAGTAGTACGCTCGAAAATGACGATCCTTTGAGGATCAGTGTTATTTTAAGAGGTAAAGCAGAAATAAGCGGCGTAGTAATAATTTTACAAATTGATGAAGACGGTATGCCTTTGGTTGTGAAAGGTATTGAACTTGGTATTAATGATTATTTCGTTTATCCTATAGAGGAAAGCGAATTGCTTGCTAGAATTAGAACACAATTAAGACGTAAGCAATATCAAGATAATTTACGTAATGATCTTGAACAAAGTGTCAATTTAGCAGTTAAAGACGGTCTAACCGGCTTATTTAATCGTCGCTATTTCGATATACATCTCAAACAAATTATTGAGAAAACTAATAAAGAAAGTATTAAATTATATTTACTTATGTGCGATATCGACAATTTTAAACATGTAAACGATACTTACGGTCATCAAGCAGGCGATAAGGTTTTAACAATTGTATCCCGTATTTTGAAGAATACTCTCAGAGTAACAGACTTAATAGCAAGATTCGGCGGTGAAGAATTTACTATACTCTTAACGGATATAGATATTTCTAAAGCAATTGAAACTGCGGAGAGAGTTAGAATTAAAATAGAATATATGAATTTTCACATTGAAGATCAAATTGAACCTTTAAAAACAACTATTTCAATCGGAGTTACGAAATATAAAAAAGAAGAATCAATAGAATCTTTCATTGAACGTGCTGACAAAGCTATGTATGAAGCTAAAACAACGGGTAAAAATAAAGTAGTAAAATTATAATTGATTTTTTAAAGTAAAAAAATAATGAGCAATTCTTCCAAAAAACATCTTGATTTACCATATAGACCAGGGGTCGGCATGATGATATTAAATGCCGATAACCATATATTCGTCGGTAAAAGAATAGATACAAAAATATCTGCATGGCAAATGCCGCAAGGTGGGATAGTTCCCGGCGAAACACCAAGTATTGCAGCAATGCGTGAGATGTTAGAAGAAATAGGCAGCGATAAAGGATATATTATTGCCGAAAGCAAATTCTGGTATAGTTATGATGTACCAAGCTTTTTAATACCTAAACTGTGGAACGGTAATTTTCGTGGACAAAAACAACGCTGGTTTTTAATTAGGTTTACCGGAAATAACGAAGATATTAATATAAATACCTCTAATCCGGAATTTGACCAATGGCGTTGGGCATCACTTGATGAACTCTTATCTATTATAATACCATTTAAACGTAAACTTTACCAAGCCGTCGTAAAAGAATTTGAATCATTAATTCAGTAAAAATTTTATATATATAGTACTTGTAGAACAGCACTATTTACCTCTTTATCACCTTCAATTCATTTATAGCACTAAATAATGAAATATCCGTATTATTGCCTAAAGTAAATACAGCACACTCATTTGTTCCTCTAGACAATAAACTAATCTTTATCGCAACTAGATGCAATCATATAATATGTACGTACTATCATTCTTTATTAGGTTATTAATTATTATCACCGATTATATGTGCAGTAAATGCATTTGCTAGATTAGATATAGTTATATTAGCAATAGAATCTTTTACTTCTCTTATATGAAATAAGTTTATAATGAAATTACTTAGACAGTAATTTGTTGTTGTTTCAGTTTCCCAATTAACCGTATCAATTTGAGTTTCCGGCATTAAAAATCATGAATTTATATCTTCAAACGCAAATTTTAGCTCTCTAACCAATCCATATAAAATATATTTTTTATCAGCAATATGTACAAAGGTATGATCAGGATGCTCATCTCAAAAATATGTAGAGGTATTAGAAAAAGGTTTTAAATGTACAGAATATACCTTATTTCTATCAAGGCTTTGGTCATAACTATTTTCACTGGAATCAGCTGGTATTAAATTTGGTAATAAAATAAGTCTACAAAAATAACCGATTAACTTAACTATATTTGGTAAAAATTTAATATGATAATTTGGCATAACGTTACTTCATGTTTATTATAACATGTCTTATTATTAAATATTATTAAGATTATTGTTATAATTCAATTAATTTAATAAGAAACCATCGTTTAGCTGTTGATACTTGTGTGATTTTTGCTATTATTCTTTTCACTTAAGTAATTCAACCTGAAAATAATTAGATTTTACTTTCTATCTTTGCAGCCAATATAAAGTTGTTTTCCATAAGACCGTCGATTTTATGAGTCCATATTTCCACACTACATGCTCCCCAAGATATAGTTAAATCGGGATGATGTGCTTCCTGCTCTGCAATTTCAGTTATCTTATTTGCAAATTCCATAGCTTTTATAAAATTAGAAAATTTATATTTTTTATAAAGAGGCCCTAATGCATTCACTTGCCACTCACTTTGTAATTGAACTAATAACTTATCAATTTCTTTTTTCTCAAGTGGCGGAACTCCACCCTCACATGGTATGCATCTTTTCTCACTGAATACTGTCATAGTTTTTTTTCTATATCAAAGTTAAAATATTGATCTTTATAAAGCTCATCTGCAAGTTGTATAATGCCACCACTCAATTTTACATGCTTTAAAAATTATGTTTTTGCATCTTAGAACATAAATAATTACGTTTTGCTAAATATTGCTTATCAATTAATTTACTATCATGAGGTAAAGCTTCATCCAATAAGTCAAAAGAAGTATACATGTCTACCGTATTGTCATCTAAAGAGGATTATAACACGCGCGTCTTTCAGCTTTCTCTTAATAATGACTTCAGAATTATTATTAACTTCCTTCTGAAGCTTTATTATTGATCAATCTACAGTACTCTACTATGACTAGATCTTTCAGCTATATAACCTAATATAAAACATTTAGACTTATCTATATATGGGTAAAAGCTTTCCTTATTTTTTTGATCAATATTATCTTTGCTCCATCTTAAAAATGTTGTACAGCTTTTTGTGGTCTATATGCATATAATCAGTGAATAACCATCTTTTTGTATCTCAGCTTGTACTGCTTTAAGAGCCTTAACAGCTTATATGGTTAAAATTGCTTCCGGTGCTTTATAACCATCTACCTTTTTACCAACAAAATTTTCATCTGAATAATAATGCATATTTTGAATAATTGTAGGGTCGATATCTTTCAGATACATGAACCCTTTAAGTAAGGATTTAGCATATATTGGAAGAAAGCTCATAAATATAAAAATTAAACTTGTTAAAATCAATTTCATAAAATGCTAGGCTTTGTAAAGATTTCTAATTGATTTTATTTTGAGATATTTTTTAGTGCAAATCAAATCGTTTTAGAGATCTTCACAGAACCTAATATAAAATAGACTCCTTGACATAATCTCTTTCTAAAGGTAATGTGGATCTGGTACTCGAATCCTTACATAGATTTGGCTACGCTCCGGTTCTATGTTCTGTGCCTCCTTCAAATTCCTCTTTATACAATAGGTTATGCAAGAAGTCTAATATTTATCTTATACAAAATTTTATTAAAAACTATGGGACTGTTAACAGTACTATAGTAAACTCACCCCCATTTTGTGCCAGGCACGAAGGTAGAACCTATATATATAATAGACGAGAGGATGAACAACGAAGCACAAAGTTCAAATCAGTTTACTATAGAACTGTCAAAAAGACGGATGAATGGTAGCGAGGGAGGGATTTGAACCCCCGACACACGGATTATGATTCCGTCGCTCTAACCAGCTGAGCTACCCCGCCAGGGGAAAAGTGTTTATATAATTTAATTTGTTAAGAAGTGTCATTCTAGATAAAAGCGGTTGCATGGCTTGGAAAATGTACTTAGTGTCATACCGTGGCTTGACCACGGTATCCCAAAAAAATAACTTAAAATACTAATTAATTTAAATATTTTAAGCTGGATCCCACGATCAAGTCGCGGGCTGACAATAAAAAATTGATCCATGCAACAATTGACTAGCAACTTCTCAAATTGTATCTTAACGTTTAGAGAATTGTGTTTTCTTACGTGCTTTACGTTGTCCGTATTTCTTACGCTCTACTACCCTAGAATCACGTGTTAAAAGACCACCTTTACGCAAAATAGCATGAAAATCCGGAGCAGATTTATCTAAAGCTTTAGAAATTCCATGTAAAATAGCACCTTTCTGTCCTGAAATTCCTCCACCTCTAACAGTACAAATTATATCATACTGATCAATAGTTTTTGTTAAGACAAACGGCTGTAAGATAGTTTTCACATAAGTTTCAGAAGGAAAATACTGGGCTATTGTTTTTTTATTAACAACTATTTTTCCTTTTCCTACTTTAAGCCATACTCGTGCTATAGCATTTTTTCTTTTACCTGTAGCATAAAACTTGCCTAAATTATCTATTTTTTCTTTAGGAGTTTTTAATACTAAAGGTTCTTTAGTTAACTGCTTTTCTACTTTTTCTGTTTTAATTTTTAACTCGGGCATATTCTATTACTTTTTATTTTTTGGATTTTGGCTTGCAAAATCATAAACAGTAGGTTGCTGTGCCATATGAGGATGATCACCATTTGCATAAACATACAAATTACTCATTTGCTTAGCACCTAAAGCATTTCTTGTAATCATTCTTTTTACGGCCATTTTAATAACTCTCTCAGGGTGTTTACCACTTAAGATTTTACCTGCCGTAGTATCTTTTATCCCACCTGGAAATCCTGTATATCTGTAATATATTTTTCCGTCTTTGGGATTTGCTTTTTTACCTGTTAATTTTACATGCTCCGCATTTATTATGATTATATTATCACCACAATCTAAATGAGGTGTAAAGCTAGGCTTATGCTTACCGCGTAGCATATTAGCAACTCTGCTAGCGAGTCGTCCTAGTACAATATTTTTTGCGTCTATGACCCACCATTTCTTTTCAATTTCCGATGGCTTTGCCGAGTAAGTTTTCACAATAGTATCTTTTTAATTAGAATTTAAAATTAAAGAATCAAGCAACATATTTAATAGCATTAATACCCGCTATCTGTCAAGCTAAATATAATTTATTTACTTCCAAATATTATTTTTCTATCGGTAGAAAAATATAAATTATTATTTGCTCTTAGCCCATAATAACGAATATTTTTTATAATTTTGACAACATGAGGTATCATGTGTAATCCATTATTATCAACATCAAAACTATATAAAACACCGTTAACGGAAATAACATTTAAACTTCGCTTATTGTTATTATTAACTCCAACAAAAGGTACTAAAAAAGCAGCAGATTTTAGTTTCTTAGGATCTTGTCCATCATTTAAATCAGCTACAAACTTTACTTTCCCTGTTTCAGGATTAAATGCTGCTATTTGTCTAGCATTATTTGTTACAAATAGACTATTACCGATTAAAGACATTGATTGAATATCCTCGGCATTTACCTGCCAAATCACACTGCCGGTTGCTACATTAAGCTTAATAAGCTTACCAAGACCGGTTGCTATATACAGATTCATATTATCATGAACGGGAGTACATAAAATACTTGATTCGTCAAAATTCGGTATAGCTGTACGATCATTAAGATTTGTAAACTCAAAATTCCATTTTACTTCACCGTTTGTTATATTTAAGGCAAGTATTTGCCCGGAATTATAAGTTACTATTACATTGTCATGCTGTACTATCGGCGTCATAAAATAACTAGCCGACAAAACTTCCGCTAGGCTTTCATGTTCCCATAAGGTTTTTAAAGTTTCTGCATTTAAAGCAATAGTTTGATTACTGATAGTTTGCACTAAGACAGTATTATCATTGAGCACAATAGGCTTAATTCTAATAATATCCGGAAGTTCTTTTCTAATTATTTCATAACCTGATTTTGCATCTAGCACTACTAACAACCTTGAACCGTATGTTACGTATAATTTTCCGTTATGGTGTAAAATTCCGCCGCCTATATAATTATCTTTTTTATGTCTACTTAAATTATAAGACCAAATAATCTTATTTTTCTCTATAGAAAATGCAGAAATATTCGATCTAATATCCAATGCATAAATCATATCGCCTATAAAAACCGGCTCGGTAATCGTTTTACTTCTAGCGAAACTATACTGTTTATTCTTAAGCATATTTGCATTAAATGCATATATATTTGCATTAGAATCTAAATATATAGGCTCATGAGTCTGAATTGCTAATTTAGGAGTCAACTCAACAATATTTTTTACCCTTGTTGGTCCAAGCCCGTTACATGCAATTAAAATAAACGGTAATAACAGAAGTGCTATTTTTTTTGTCATATTTTTCCTTAAGTACGAATTATTATTTATTTAAATTTACAAGCAATGCTTTAGCCTGATCTTTTATTAGATCAGATATATTATTTGAAATTAATAAATTTTTTAGATTTGTTTCTGCTTGCGGTTTCATATTATTCTTAATATCCCACATAGCTTTTATAATAGTTGCTGTAGCCCAAAAAGGTTTTTTCTCGTCATCAAAATAGTTTAAATATTTGGTCAATTTCTCTTTATCTTGAATATCTAGATTGTGATCATCAATAACAAGACTACACCATGAAATACGTGCATAAGAAGTAGAAATTTCGGAATATTCTTTATTTTCAATAATTTTATTAAGCAGGTCTTTCGCTTCTGAATATTTTTTTTTTGAAATCTTTATGGCTACTTGTTCTAATGCAGCTATTTCTTTGATTTTAGTATTACTAGTAGTCACTAAATTCTCTAAAGTATTAAAAGCTAATTCTTCATTATCTTTTGTTGTTTCCAAACCAACAGTCTTAACAAGAATATCTCCGTTTTTTTGGTTATTTTTAATTCTTTTATCTTTATTATTATTAATAACAACCATTATAGTAATAGCTATTATAGAAATGATTATTATTATAGGTAAAAGCTTTTTGAAAAAAATTAACCTTTTTTCTTCATTTTGATCACTCAGTACTTCATCCAAAATATCAGTCATATTTTATTATTTTTATTTATTTTTACAGCCAAATTTAATCTTAGCATCTTCTGCCATTTTCTTGGATGCGGCAGTTCTATTAGTTGGAAATTCCTTATCAAACTTAGCAAGCATATTACATGCTTCCTGAGTTTTTTTTAGTTCGCCTAAGGAAAGTGCTAACTTCAATAACCCATCGGAAGATTTTGCCCCTTTCGGTAACTCTTTATAGCCTTTTAAATAGTTAACCGCTGCCCCGTTATAGTCTTTTTGTTTAAAAAAGCATTCCCCATACCAGAAATAAGCATTACTAATTAGCAAACTGTTAGGATATTTTTGGATAAAATTTTTAAACTTATCTTTTGCTTCAGTAAGTTTATTATCTTTATAAGCAGCAAGAGCCAAATCGTAGGCTTGCTTATCAGGAGCTATATCCTTATTAACCGCAATAGGTTTTTTAGGCGCATTATCCGGCATATCTTTAAGCAAAGCTATATCAAAAACATCTTGTTTTTTTGAATCACCGGCTTCTAAAACTTCAGTATTTTCTTCTTGATTTGAAATATTTGAGTTCTGCGTTAGCATATCAATTTTATGCTGTAAAACCTCAACTTTACCGATTAGCCTTCTGATTTCTTGTTCCTGTTCATCTAGTCTATTTTCAAAATCATTATTTGCTGCATATTTTAAAGGCTTTCCTTTAATAGTTTCGCTTTCTCCGAAAGAAAACATAGAAAATAAAAAAGTAAATAATAAGACAATCAGTTTCATATATTTTTTAAAAATTTATAATTTTTTTATAATACCGAAATTTTTTTAATATTCCACACAATTTTTTATATTTCAATACTACCATCATATGTAAACGTTATTGTTATGGTGGTACCTTCATTTATCTTACTTTGCAAATCAAATTTACCGTTCATAAGTTCAACCAGCTTTTTAGTAAGCGGCAACCCAAGACCGGTACCTTCATATTTTCTACTAAGCTCACTATCAATTTGACCGAACGCCGATAAAGTTTTTGGGATATCTTTTTCCTCAATACCGATGCCGGTATCTATAACTTTTATATATACTAATTTTGCTAACTCATCTTTTTCAAGTGCAATAGTAACACTCCCTCCGGAATTTGTAAATTTCACGGCATTTGATAAAAGATTTAAGAATACTTGTTTTAGCCTTTTTGGATCAGCCTTTATAACCACATGCTCTTTCGGTAATCTACTAATTAAAGCCACTTCGGCTTGATCGGCACGAGGCTTAACAAGTATCAGCGAAGAACGAATTAATTTATTTAAATCAAGATCTATACTATCTACTTTTAATTTATCGGCAGAAGCTTTAGAAAGATCTAAAATATCATTAATCATACTAAGCAAATGCTTACCGGCATCATTTATATCTTTAATATAATTTTTACTTTTTTCTGCATCTCTTTCCGACATAAGAATTTCCGAAAAGCCTATTATAGCATTAAGCGGTGTACGCAATTCATGACTAATATTAGCAAAAAACTTTGTATTTGAAGAGCTGGTTTTTTCTACTTTTACTATTTGAGCTTTTAAATTTCTATTTATTTCAAGCTGCTCCTCAATGATTTGTCTAGCATAGTTAGTATTACTAATAATTATAGTGCAGAATATTATAAAAATAATGATAAAAGTTATAAAAACCTTTTGCTCAAGAGAGGTTATATTTTGCCACTGGCTGGTAATATTAGTGTTAATCTCAAATACTGCATCTACGGGAAAATCTAAATTATTATTTATAACAGGGATATAGCTAGTAACAAAAGAAGCCTCTTCCACTGTTAAATCACTTTCATTTTCTATTACTACCCTTGGTAATAATATATGACTTGTAATACCTTCAAAAGCATCTTGAAGCGGAGCTTTTGAAGTAAAGGATTTTAAAAAAAATTTATCGATTTTTGCGGTAACTATCTCAACCAAACTATCATCTTTATAATTGTCTACACTATACATATGTAACATATTACTAGTGATGAATTTATTACCTTTGAGATCGTAGAGAGAAATATTAATATTAAGATTGGTGAACCATTGAGCGGTAATCTTTGCAAAATTAATAAAATCTTGATCTTGTAATAGTTTTAAATAATCGAATTTGTGTAATTTACTGATTACGTTCTGATGAGTATTCCAAATATTATCAGTGTAAAGTTCTACAATTTTAGTATGTTCCAAAGCCACTTGTTTTACTATCATTTCTTTTATCATAAAATAACGATAAAACATCATATTTATGACAATATTAAGAAACAATATAATGAATGACAATCTTACTATATACTTATTATGGTTCATTATAAGACCTAGTAGTTATTTTTAACTCAACTGATGTCATCCCTGCGGAAGGCTTGCTCGCATAACAAATCGTCATTGCGAGTGACTAAAAGGAGCGTGGCAATCTCATAAACCAGGGTTCCTGAGATCGCGTACGTACAAAACTTACAGTTTTTCCGTAGCTTATGACGAAGAATCTATCCATGCAGCAAAACCGAGAATGATATTATCCTCTCTACTTATCTTCTTGTTTAACTCTCTCTTTTGTTTCCAGCTTCTTATTAATAATCAACCCTGTAATTACATCATAAGCACGAGCAAATTGATAATCTTTTTTGTATAATTCCGATAATTCATTCTCTTCTTGTTTATTATTTTGGGCTTTTGTTTCTTTTTGGCTATCTTTGTTTTTAGATGAATTATCTTTGTTTTTTTCATTATCATTCTTCAAATAATTTTTTAAAGAACTCTCAGAAAAACGCTTATCTATTTTTTTCACTTCTGGATACTCAACTTTCGCCGGCTCAATTAAAATATCAGGCTCTATTCCTTCTGCTTGAATAGAACGACCGCTTGGGGTGTAATATTTAGATATAGTCAGTTTTACGGCAGCCCTAGAATTGATTTGCGTTAAAGCCTGAACTGATCCTTTACCGAAAGACTTAGTGCCAAGTATTATTGCTCTTTTATGATCTTGCAAAGCTCCGGCAACTATTTCCGAGGCAGAGGCAGAATTACCATTTATTAAAACTATCATAGGTACTTTGGGAACTTTTAACGAAAACTCATTTGCTTTAATTTCGCTATTACTTGATGTAGTTCTACCTTTTGTTGTTACAATTACACCGGAATCAATAAAATAATCACTAACAGCAATAGCTTGATCGAGTATACCTCCGGCATTATTACGTAAATCTAGAATTATACCTTTAAGGTCATCTTTACTCTCAGTTTTTAACTTCTTTACTGCTGCCTTCAGCTCAGAAATTGTTGACTCATTAAAAGTAGTTATACGTATATATGCAATATTATTTTTTTCTAAATGTGCTTTTATCGGCTTGATTTTTACTATTTCGCGAGTAAGCTCTAGCTCTTGCGGTTTTGCCTCTTCTTCCTTAATTATCAACAATTTAACCTTAGTACCAGGCGTACCACGCATCTCTTTTATAGCTTTATTAGGACCAAGCGTAGAGACTAACTCGTCATTCACGCCTACTATATAATCCCCACCTTTAAGCCCTGCTTTGAAAGCCGGCAAATCGTCAATAGGCGATATTATCTTAATTGCTCCGCTATCATACATTATTTCAACACCGATTCCGCCGAATTCACCTTTTGTAAAAGTAAAAATATCTTCTAAATCCTCATCGGTATAATAGCTTGAATGGGGATCAAGTGAGTTTAACATACCGTTAATTGCTTCATCTATCATTTTTTGCCTATCTGGTACCTGCACATAAGCCTTTTCGATACGTTCAAATACGTCTTGAAATTGCTTATAAGCTTCCTGATTTGATATTTTATTTTCAGTTTCTTTTTCTCCTTCTGCAAATGCACAAATAGAATTTATAATAAAAAATAGTGTTATAATTAAACGTAATAACATAATACTCCAAATATGTGTGTTTTTTAAGCAAAGCGTCATTGCGAGGAAAATTACGAAGTAATTTGACGAAGCAATCTCAGGATATTTGACGAGATTGCCGCGTCGCCTACGGCTCCTCGCAATAACGATTAAATATCCAGCTCACTAATAATTTTATCCATTTTAACTAAAGCCTGTTCATAAATAAATTGAAATCTTTTTTCCGGCTTTTTACCCATTAAATCATCTACTATTTTATCAACATTTTGAAAATCTTCTAAAGTTACCTTTAAAAGCGATCTTTTTTCCGGATGCATAGTAGTTTCCTTTAATTGTGCAGGCATCATTTCACCGAGACCTTTAAACCTACCTACTTCAATTTTAGCTTTACTAGCTTTTAATAATTTATCCGTTAACTTAGCTTTTTCCTCTTCATCGCCTGCATAATAAGTTTTATTAGACTGCGTTAAACGATAAAGCGGAGGCTTAGCTAGATATAAATGCCCCTCTTCTACCAATTTCGGCATTCGTAAAAAAAAGAAAGTCATTAATAGCGAAGCTATATGAGCACCGTCAACATCTGCATCAGTCATAATAATTATTTTTTCGTAACGCAGATTTTCTTTTTTATAATTCTTTAAACTACCGCAGGCAAGAGCTATTTCTAAATCTTGTATTGCTTGATTATTAACGATTTTCTCAAGCGTAGAACTCGCAACATTTAGAACTTTACCCCATAGCGGTAATACTGCTTGCGTTTCTCTATTACGTGCTTGTTTTGCAGAGCCTCCTGCCGAATCACCTTCTACAATAAATAATTCCGTCCCTTCAGGTGAAGTGCGTGTGCAATCGGCAAGTTTACCGGGTAAACGTAATTTTTGAGTGGCATTTTTACGGGAAATATTTTTTTCGTTTTTCTTACTGATTCTAAACTCAGCAATGCTAATTACATGCTCAAGTAAATTAGTAGCTAAAGCTTTATCGCTACTAAGAAAATGGTCAAAATGATCTTTTATTATATTCTCGACCGGTTTACTTACACCGTTTGATACTAATTTTTCCTTAGTTTGTCCTTGAAAAGACGGCTCAGCTATAAAAATAGAAAGTACGACACTTGTAGTTTCTAAAATATCCTCAATAGTTAGATTAGCAGCTTTTTTATTCCCTATCATTTCACCATATGCTTTAAGCCCACGTAAAATAGCCGACTTAAGTCCTTGCTCATGTGTTCCTCCTTGAGGAGTCGGAACAGTATTACAATATGATTGAACAAATGCCGAGCTATCGTTATTTTGCCAACAAATCGCCCATTCAAGTTTTATCCTGTCCGGCGTAGACTCTATATTACCTGCAAAAATTTCCGGAATAACTAAATTATCTAAAGTTATTTTTGAACTTAAATAATCTTTTAAACCGTTCGGGAAACTTATTAATGCCTTTTTAGGTATATCTGACTGTACTTCTACTTCGCATACCCATTCTATAGTAACACCGCGATATAAATAAGCTTTTGACCTTGCAAGCTCATAAATCTTTTTAGGATTAAAATGTAATTTTTCACTAAAAATTTCCGGATCGGGAGTGAAATTTATTGATGTACCTCTTAGCCTTTTAGATGCTTCTTCACATATTAAATCAGTTAATTTTTCTCCTTTAGAATAACTTTGGCTATATAATTTACCTTGTTTATAAACCTTTATTTCTAAATGTTTAGATAAAGCATTTACTACCGATATTCCAACACCATGCAATCCGCCTGCAGTATGATAAACATTATTTGAGAATTTACCTCCTGAATGAAGAGTAGTTAAAATTACTTCTAAAGCTGATTTGTCAGGAAATTTAGGATGATTATCAATAGGGATACCGCGACCGTTATCAAATATAGTAATACTATGATCATGATGCATTTTTATCGTGATGATACTTGCAAAGCCGGCGACTGCTTCATCCATAGCATTATCCAGCACCTCAGATACTAAATGATGCATAGCATTTGAATCAGTACCCCCGATATACATCCCCGGTCTTTTACGAACAGGCTCAAGCCCCTCTAATACTTCAATATCTTTTGCACTATAGTTATTATCGACTAGCTTATTTTTCTTTTCTTTGTTAAAGCTGAATAAATCGCTCATATATTAGAGATTTAATTAATTATTTTCTCTCCTAAATTAAACTATTTAACATAGAAAAGCAATTAAGCTTTAAAGAAATTGTTTGAAAACTCTACGTAATTGCGAGGCAAAACTGTAAGTTTTGACGAAGCAATCTCAGGATTTTATACTATTTTATGAGATTGCCACGCTCCTTACAGTCGCTTGCAATGACGATAAAAATAATCTTATCAATATCCCTTAGCTTTGATTAACATACAAGCTATGTTAGCGTTTCCTTGAGCTAATGCAATATCTAATGGATATTGGCACTCATCATTTAGAGTAGAAATTTTAATACCTCGTATGACCAAAAATTTTGCTAAATAGTAATTATCGTTATAAATAGCAGCAGTTAGTAATGTCTCACCGCTTCTACCTTTTTCTTGCAATATAGGATAAACATCAAGTAACGCACGCAACCCAAAAAGATTGTTTCTATCCACTGCTCTAAAAGCATTCTCTACTGCACTACAATAAGATAGATTGGCATAAATATCTTTCTTTTTATTTATATCATTATCATATTTAATAAAACTCTCTACAACTTTTCTTCTTTCGGCACTTGCTATCCATTCTGCTTTCTTTTGGAACAGCTTTATATATGCATACATATCCATCTGCTCTAAAGTCGCCTGCTCTGTTAGTTTACCAAGAACTATATCATCATCAGGTAAAAGTAACATTTGTGTTTCATCTTTAACAAATTTTGTTACCAACTCCGATGTTTCATTATTTACGTTATTATCTTGTTTTTGAATCGTGACATTTGGAGAGCTTGCCGGAGGTGATTTCTCTTGATTATTTGTAGTTTGATTATTATTAATTTGTAAAGGCTGAAGTTGATTCAGCTTCACTACAACAACGGGTATAAGCGGCGTATTCCAATCTTGTTTTTTTGGGACATCTGAAACAGCTACAAATGTCTCTTGCGAGTTATTGAGTTCTGCTGAAGAATCGGTTGTAGGAATTACTTTAGACGGAGTAGTAACGGGTGTATTTGGGCTAGTCGGTGTTATAGGCTGTGTAGAAGGTTGATTTGTAGGCATTACCGAAGGTGCAGGTACATTACTAGGTACTGCCGGAGGTACTGTTGTCGGCATAGTACTTGATGTATTATCTTGGGTTACCGGCGGGCTAACCACAGGTGGAGAAACAGCAGGTATATTAGTTATAGAGGGCGGTGCTATCGGTGCTACGCTTTCTTCCTCTTTATTAGCATCAGGAGGGGGATTAAGCGGAATAGGCTTATGCACAGGCGGCAAATTGGTTGGTTTATATATTTGCACCGGTCGCTGCGGAGGCACTACATAACTTCCTGCTTGAGCCGGAGGCATAGATACTATCGGTCTCGGTACGTTAGGAATTATAATATTAGAAGCTAAATTTGTATCATTATGCTCATTAGAAGCAACTTGTGCTTCATGCATTTCATTACTTGTAACACTAGGTAACGTTGCACTACCAATATCTATAAAAGGTTCAGATGCCTCGGCTTCATTAGATTCCTGAATGTCATGAGAAGCTAAATTTACACTACTTTCATGACTGGGATTTGTATGAACGTTATCACTTGTAGCACTAGGCAATGCTGTATTACCGACATCTATAAACGGCTCAGCTTGTTCATTGTCATTAGGCTCTTGGGAAGCTAGCTTTGGTTCTTCTTGATGGGCTGCTTTAGTTTGTTCATTTGCTTGTTTAGGGGGTATATCTTTCTTTTTTGGTTTACTAAAAAATTGCTTAAATTTATCAAAAAAAGAAATATCGGCACTAGAGCGAACATCCTTATCTTTAGTATCTACTTCGGCAGCCGGTAATGATGGCGGTAAGGGCGGAGGTGAAGCATAACTTTGAACTATCACTAATAATAGATTTATAAAAAATAATATCTTACATAATTTATTTAACATATAATTCCTTATTAAATAATTTATTTGATAGCAGGAGGTTGTTCGATGTCATTCCTGCGAAAGCAGGAATCCAGGATAAATCGAGCTTTTAATATTAAAACTTACTGTGTATATACCTTTTAATTGCTGGATTCCCGCTTCCGCGGGAATGACATAAACAAGCCATACACCTCCCCCGCTTTTAGCTAGCAATGACATTCACTCCCCTACCTCTTACTATTCTTTACCAATTTCTTTATCTCAATCTCTACTAACTCTTTAACAAGTACAGGTAGATTTTTATCAAGCCAAGCTTTAAGTTCTGGTTTTAACATCTCAACGACTAATTCTTCAAGTGCATTTTTAGATGAGATATTATTATCCAGCTTTTTATCTTTAATAGTATCAGTAAAATTTTTAAAAATATCACCTACCTCTTCAGCAGATTTAGTTGATATTAACTTTTCTTCTTCATCTTGATTTACTATTTCCGTTAGCTCTAATACATCTTCATCTTCGCTATCATTTTCATGAATAGGATTTTTACGCTCGTTTATTACTCCTTTAATCGATTTTAATATGTCTTCTATCGACATATCTTGGTTCTTTTTATTGTCCTTACTCACGTTAGAAACCTATAAACATTTTCTTTTTAATAGTCTTAAACTCTTCTTCAGGACTAAAATATTTTACTTTAAGTTTTAAACTTTGAGCCGTTAGCTCGCCGGTTAACAATTTCATTTGATATGCCGCAAGTACTGAAGATTTATACGCATCCACACGAGTTATTTTTGCTTCGTATAATTTTTCTTCGGCAGTTAAAACATCTAATATTGTTTTAGATCCGACTATTTCCTCTTGCACAGTACCGTCATATGATATTTGAGCAGCATCCACTCCTTGATTAGCGGCAACAATACGAGATTTTGCTGCTTCAAATCCCTCCCACACGCTTACAACCCCTGCTTGGGTCTGCTTTATCACATTATCAAGCTGAACTGCACTATTTCTTGTTTGATTTTTAGCCGATCTGATTCTTGAATATTGAGCTCCTCCCTCAGGATAAATAGGGATATTTACCGAAAGAGTAGTAGTATAGCTTCTATTATTTATAGCATTTACATTTCTAGCATTTATATCACCTTGTGGATTGTAGTATGTTCTACCGGATTGCAGTTGCACACTTACTTGCGGTAATAATTTCCCTTTTTCTGCCATTTCTAAAGCTTTAGCCGCAGTTACATTATGCCTTGCCGAATCAATGTCAGGATTGAGTTTAGCAGCTCTTCCAGTTAACTCATCTAATGAAGCAGGTAACATTTTAGGTAACTCAGGCATAGTTATATTAGTCGGCTCTATTCCAAATACTTTAATAAAATTTGCTTTTTTTCCTTGAAAATCGGCATAAGCAGCTAGTTTATTCGTTTCTGCTGCTGCAAGCCCCGCTCTTGCGGTTGCTATATCTACTTCCGTTGCTTCTCCAAGTCTTAATTTTTCCTCAACGGTGTTAACTTGTTGTATGTTAGTGCGAACTCTACTTTCGGAAATATCATATTTCGCTTTGCTCTCAAAACAATCAAGATACGCAGTTATTAAATTTAATAATATTTTTTGTTCACCGGCATAATATGCACCCCGTGCAGCTCTAAATCCTGCTTGAGCAGCTTTAAGAGCCGCAACGCTAGAACCACCATTAAATAGAGACTGTTGAATTGTTAATGCACCTTGATCACTATCTGTTTCCCTTGGAGTAAGACCAAGCCTATCAGCATATTTTTTATTATATTTAGTCTTATTATGTTGTCTATTAATCTGTAATCCGGCACTAGGCATAAACCCCGAAAAGGCTCGCGGAAACTGCTCAATCGAGTCTAAAAACTTAATTCTAGCAGCTTTCAGCTCCTCATTATTCTTATATCCTTCAGTTAAAGCTCCCTGCAAATCAACTGCTGCAACCGAACTAGTTAGTAATAACGTAACAATAAATGTAATTAATTTACGCATAAATTTCTTGAATAATTGATAATATGTTAGTTAGATTAGTTTAATCTTTCAAGAATATACCTATATCCTAATAAAACAATATAAATCTATTGTAGCAATGTTAGCACGTAAGCAATGTTAGCACGTAATATAACAAAAATTAATCTCAAGGGCAATGATAACTATTTTACATTTTATTTTACGGTTATAAAGCTTTAAGATTAATTAATATTTGATAACAAAATAAAATTTTATGTCTATAATTGATTTTTCTAGTTTCAGCGGATTAAATAAATAAAGAATAACAAAGACTTTTAATAAAATTAAAAGGTTTTACCAAATCTTTGAAAATGAATGTAAAAGATTTAGAAGATCTTATTTTATATTTTACAAAATTCTTTAATGAATTATCTCACACTGAAAATATCGATGTAGCGAAAATAGAAAAACTTTTTAATAGGACAATCCAAGAATCTATAACTACTTTATCTGAAGCGCTTGAGAAAGCATATCAAGAACAGTTAAAAAAACAAAAGATATCTTTTTATTTGACAGGATTATTGTAGAAAAATGTTTAAATGTTTTAGAACACATTTTATTTCAGCAAGAATGAGATAAACTCTATCCTGGAGCTTCTAAAAAAATTATAGAATCATTAGACAATATATTAGTCGGGGTTATATCGACTCAAATACCGATGCTTGGAATATTTATACAAACAAGAGGAATACTTGAAAAAGTAAATAATTTTATTGACTCTGAAAAAATTATTGCCAAAAATAACAAAATTGCATAATGATATAAAAGAAATAAGGGAAGAAGCTAAATCTCATGAGAAGCTTGAAAACATCTATGAAAAAGCCAAAAAAGTTGCTACAATTTCAGAAATATCAAAAGAACCGACTCGAAAAATTATTGAAATAGCAAATAAAAACCCTAATAACCAAGCTTCACTAGAGAATATTGTAAAAGCTACTAAAGCTATACCAAAAAACAAAGATGAAGTAGAAGAAAAAATAACAGAACTAAAAAGTAATATTGAAAGTGCAATTCCACAAGATACAAATATTGACAAATTAAACTCTGTAAAGAATACTATTTCTGGTAATCTAAATGAAGCTAAAACAGAATTATTAAAAGTATTACATCCGGAAGCTTCTTGTAGCGAAAAGATAGAATCCTTATGTAAAGCAGCAGAAAAAGCTACGAAAGTTGTAAGCGACATAAAAAAATAGTAGGAGTAATACCAGGAAGTCAAGAACTCGGAAATGTTATAAGTCTCACAATAAAAACTAACTTATTACCGCCTCCGGTCTTAGCAATTGCAAAGCTAACTCCTGATATAGCTAACTTAGTTAATATAGGTAAAGCAGTGGTTACTATACTTTCTAAAACACACAACTTAACTCAACAACAAGGAAGAGCAAAATAGTGTCTAATTCTAATACTCATATTTTAATTGCCATAGGTTGCTTATTAGCATTATTATTAATATTTTTAATGTATAAGAAAATAGCAGCACGTAAAAAAAATATATTACCTGCTGAAGGAGGTAATATTGATGATTCGCCAAATGTGGCCCTTAATAGTCAAAAACCAGAAAATAAAAAGCTGACATTACAAGAAAGAATAGAACTATCTTGGAAATTCCTTTATAACATCACGGAAGTTATGTTAAATAAATTCTCTAAAGAAGATGTTATTCAAGTGAATAAATGCGGTCAAGTTTTATTTGAAAATGGCGTTAGATATGAACATGTAGTCGATCTTGCAATTCCTCAAGTTAAGTCTCATACTCAAACAGTTGAACAAGAACAATCTAAAGGAAAAAAAGCCTTAGGGGTATAACTCTTTTCTTTGAAAAGTAGTATTTTATACTTTTCTTTAAAGCATGTTTAAAATCAATTATATTTTTTATCCTTTACTTATATACTAATATAACTATTTAGGAGTTTATTCCTAAATAGTAATTTTTTAGGAATAAACTCCAATTAAGTTAGATTATAAAAGGCAGCATTCTTAGCTAAATAGGTAAATTTTATTTAAACTATGTCTAATATATATCTTGTTACTATATCGTTTAATAAAAGTAAGCAATTCTTATTATTGGCATTTACTTTGTAGTTTTATCGGTTCTTTATACCAAAACGGTAATATATTAAATAATGGAGAATTTTTAGTCTTACACAAAATAAATTGGTTTTTTATGCAGTAATTCCTAATAAAGATGCTTTGCATGCTTCACATTTAAGCTATAATGCATTGAAAGATAAAGATGAATTAGAGCAATTGGGCGTAATAATTAGTTATAAAATAACAGCAGACTATGTTAGTGAAACACCTATTGATATCGAAAAAAATATTGAAAATGCAAAATTTCTCTATTTATATCCTATTTCATGGTCAAAAGCTTATGAAGAGCAGCTTATATTACGTACAGATGAGGGGAGATATCTACCTTTATATATAATAAATGATAAAGACCGATATCTCGGAGGAACAATTACTTCTTGGTAAAATGATTATGCGGTGGCTTACAGCTTATGGCTTTCAAACTATAAACATTAGAACCTTTAATGGAAAAACAATTAGCAGAATTAGATAGTGATATTTCTATAAAAGGAAGAAAAATGAGTAAGCGAATACAAAAATGTTTAAAAAAGAAAGTTTTTTATCCTATAGCAGCACCGGTATCAGGAAACTCCTATGCACGTTCTAATTATTCAAATTGTCCATCTTGTAAAAAAGATTGGCAATTCAAAACAACATTTCATGAAATATTTGATTATAAATGTAATAAATGCCTTTTATTAGGTTATGAACTTCATAGTTAGCTTTTTGTTGCCTAGAGATACCTTACATATTCTTAATATAACGCCGGTTTAAACAAATCCGTTAACTTGATGCTCCCAGAGTTCCTTAAAAGTGCCGTCTTCTACGATCTTGCCTTTATCCATAACAATAATTCTATCCATATGCTTGATAGTAGATAATCTGTGGGCTATAGCAATTATTGTGACATTCTCAATATCAAGATGGTATTAATAGATTTTTGTACTTCTTGCTCTGTATGGCTATCAAGGCTTGAAGTTGCTTCATCTAAAACCAAAATCGGAGCGTTTTTAAGAATAGCACGGACAATTGCTATACGTTGCCTCTGTCCACCACTTAGCTTTACTCCTCTCTCACCGACAATGGTGTTATATTTTTCCGGTAAACTTTCGATAAATTCATGGATATTTGCAGCTTTGGCGGCATTTTCTATTTCCCAAGGCAAAGCATTCTCTTTTGCATATCCGATATTCTTACCTACTGAGCGATGAAAAAGCATAATATCTTGAGGAATTAATGATATCTGCTCCCACAGGCTGTCAAAGGAAGTATCGTAAAGGCTTTGGTTATCGATTATAATATCGCAAATTCCGGCTTAAAATTTTTCAATAATAATGCAATTAAAGTGGATTTACCGCTACCTGCATTCCCGACAATACCCACTTTCTAACCGGCTTTAATATACAAATTAAGAGACTGGAATACACTACTCCCCTCTTTATAAGCAAACGATATATCCTTAAATATAATCTCCCCTTTGAAGATTTTTAATTCAGCAGCATTTTTTATCTATAGTATCTTGTGGGATTTGCATGATTGTAAAGGCGGAGCGAAACGCTGCTATATCTTCTAAAAAGTCTTTAAGTTCCATAGTGGCATGCCACGAATTTTCAGTAACTAAAAAAGTAAGGGACATAATAAAAGCAATATCGCCAATACTAATTTCACCAAGATTACGTTAAATGAATTACATACACAAATACACCTATATACCCAATATACTAAACTGAGTATTATACAAATAATTATATCATATTTGTAATATTTTTGTTAGAGGATGTAATAATCATTTACTTTATTTAATTCTCGCTGCTTTGCTGCAAACGAAAAAATAGTAAAGATGTTTATAATACAATCAGCTACCAAGAATCTTGCTTATCTTGTTCCATTGTAGCAAGTTTAGTAAAAAACTGTAAAGCAAGCGGTAAGTCAATAGCCATAAAGGTACTAATGACAACAAATACTTTAATATTAGTAAGACCCAGGGCAATACCGGAAAGCAAGGTAATTAATAACGGTTTGCTTAATTGATACTCGATTGCTTGGTGCATTTTATAATAATTATCACCTATGCCCCGTACTCTTCCAACGATAGAACCGGAAAGGTTATTTTGAAAATAAGTATACGGCAAATTAAAACAGTGATTACATATTTTATGCATCATGCCTTGAAAGATATGAGGCATTGCTTTAAGTTGTGCAAAGTTATGAGCACGCCAAGCACCATCAAGTATAGCTTGTGCTGCTACAAACCATATTATTGGTTTATAACTTTGAGCAAATATAATCTTTTCATTTTGGGTAAATAAATCAAGCAAAAGCTTTACGGCATAATTATATATAATAGGATGAAAGCCGCTTGCAATAGGCCCAAGCATCATAACAAAATACCAATATTTATACGGCTTTATAACAGACCATAAAAAAGAAACAGAATAAGTTTTGATTTTCATAAGTTGAGAAATGTATGTTATTCTTAGATAAAAGCGGCCTTATTACATGGCCCGTTTTATATCATACCTGCGTGCCCTTGTTGCATGACTCTTATGTCATTCCCGCAAAAGCGGGAACCCAGTACCTTAAAGCTTTATTTGAAAAGTAAACTTTATAAAAAAATCTTGGTCTAAAAGATTTGTTTGGAAAGCTCGATTTATCTCGCTTTACCCTAGATTCCCGCCTTCGCGGGAATGACATCGATCCTTAAGTTGTCACCCATGTGCGATCAACGGAATGACATTATTGTAGATAATCTATTAATATATTAGTATCAAAGGTAGCTTTCATTCGTTCCACTCATTACATAATTTAGCCTGATATTCTACACTATCTAGATTTTTATCTTTCCAGAGTCCAAAAGCGTTTTCAAATGCCTTATTATTGTGATCATTACTAGCAATGTAACTAGTTAAAGCTTGCCCAATAATTTTATCTCTTGATATTTTGTTCTTGGATAGTTTATCTAGAATTTTAATTTGCGAATCAGCTATATTAATAATAGTTCTCACATAATCTCCTTAGGATTTTTTCCTAATTAGGATATCATATCCCTATGATACGTATTATTATCTTATATCATCCTTTAGATTTAAAAGCTACAAATATTTCTCATTCTCTTCTTTAACCACAGCTATTAACTGCTCAACCGATAATACTTCTTGGTCAGTAGTTCCGAGCCTTCTAATCGCTACTTGTTTATTTTTTTGCTCTTGTTTACCGATTACTGCAATCATCGGTATTTTTTGATTAGAAAACTCACGAATCTTATAGTTAATTTTATCAGGTGAGATATTAAAATCCGTTCTTACCCCGTTATCAATTAAAGCTTTCTGCACTTCCAAAGCGTAATCGTTCAAATCGCTGGTAATAGTTGCAATAGCAACCTGCACTGGTGCAAGCCAAAGCGGAAACCTACCTGCATATTCTTCGATCAATATACCAATAAAACGCTCAAGTGAGCCAAGGATCGCTCTATGTAGCATTACGGGTCTTTTTTTCTCTCCGCTTGCTGCAACATAGCTAGCGTCTAACCGCTCCGGCAAAACAAAATCCATCTGAAGCGTACCGCATTGCCATTGCCGCCCTATCGCATCGGTTAATACAAACTCAAGCTTCGGACCGTAAAATGCCCCCTCGCCCGGGTTTAGTGTATAAGTAAACCCTGCTTGTTCTACTGCTTCTTTTAAAGCATTCTCAGCCTTATCCCAAACTTCATTGCTCCCTGCTCTGATTTCAGGACGATCAGAGAATTTTACCTTTATATCAGTAAAGCCGAAATCCTTATAAACTTCAGTCAGTAATTTACAAAAACTAACCGTTTCATCTGTAATTTGTTCCGCAGCACAAAATATATGTGCATCGTCTTGCACTAAACTCCGCACTCTCATTAAACCGTGCAATGCACCGGATGCCTCATTACGATGGCACAAACCAAACTCCGACATACGAAGAGGTAAATCACGATAACTCTTGATACCTTGTTTGAAAATCTGCACGTGGCAAGGGCAGTTCATCGGCTTCAAAGCTAATGTCTTGTCGTCTGTTTCTAACGCAAACATATCATCACGAAACTTTTCCCAATGCCCTGAAGCCTCCCAAAGGCTTTTATCGACCAAAACAGGAGTCTTAACTTCGGTATAACCGTTTTTACGAATCTTTTTCCTAATATACTGCTCAATGGTATTATATATACTCCAGCCTTTATCATGCCAAAATACCATTCCTTGAGCTTCTTCTTGGAAGTGGAATAAATCAAGCTCACGCCCAAGCTTTCTATGATCACGCTTTTCGGCTTCTTCAAGCATCAAGAGGTAACTATCTAGCTGCTCCTTCGTGGCCCAAGCAGTGCCGTATATACGCTGCAACATCTCATTACGACTATCACCTCGCCAATACGCTCCTGCAACTTTCATCAACTTAAAATGCTTAACAACCCCTGTAGAAGGAGCATGCGGACCTCGGCATAGATCAATAAAATTACCTTGCCTGTATAAAGTAATTGGCTCACCTGCCGGAATTGAAGCAATAATTTCGGCTTTATAATGCTCTCCTATCGATTTAAAAAACTCTACGGCTTTATCCCTATCCCATAGCTCTCTTGTTACTTGCTCGTTCTTTTGTGAAAGTTCTTGCATTTTAGCTTCTATAACGGCTAAATCATCAGTGGTAAAAGGTGTATCACGAGCAAAATCGTAATAATAACCGTTTTCAATTGCAGGACCAATCGTTACCTGAGTTTCAGGGAATAGTTCCTTTACTGCTTCTGCTGTTAAATGTGCCGCATCGTGCCTTATTATCTCGAGACATTCAGGATCTTTCGCAGTTAAAATACGAAGCTTGCAATCATTGTCAATTACGATACTTAAGTCTTGAAGCTCACCGTTTATTTCAGCAACCATTGCTGCTTTAGCAAGTGACATTGAAATTGCATTTGCTACTTCATAGGCGGTAATGTTTTTTGCAAATTGTTTTATACTCCCATCGGGGAAGGAAATATTAATCATTCTTTTATAACTTATTTTTTCTTCAAATTTTTTACTTGTAGACCTTATCTCGTAGCTCTTATTTCATTCCTGCAAAAGCAGGAATGACACTTAGACTACTTGCTTTCTTGATCTATCATAGAGCCATGGCATTTATAAATTCTAATACTCTTGCATCACTAAGGATCTGATCAATAGCTTTATCGTTAAAGGTTAGTCCGGCGTCTTTACTTTTTACATCCACTACTAAAGATTCACCGTCTTTTAATTCAGAATTTTTACTAAAAACTTCTATTGCCCTAAAGCCGTATTGCTTTATTATTGAAGATTGTTGTCCTAGATTTAAAGCAAATTCCTTAGAATCTTCTATTTTATTAAGCACCGGTACAATAGCATTATTAGTATAATGCACAAAATTATTTATAACCACACTCGGATCCGATAATTTTATTACGCTTTCTAGATTCAGAGGATTATCTATAGTAGGCATATCAATATTAATAGCAAAATTAAAATCATCCATTACAAGATTAGTTTTACCGGATAATTTTTTTGCTTCAGGATCAAACTCACATTTTAAATTAAATTCGGAATTATTTATTTTTGCAAAAACACCCATTACTCTTTCTCCATCTTCTTGAGTAATAGGGCTAGTTAGTTTAAAAAATTTATCTAACTCAGCTCTTTTGTTTAAACCATTACTAAAGTAGCTTCCTAAAGCTTCAGCTGCCGTTTTTTGGTATGTTTCAGAAGGTTCTATAGTAGATTTAATATTTAAAGCAAAATCAAAAATTTTATCTTTTTCTATATTTAATTTATATAAATTACTTTCTACTTTTCCTTTTCTTTCAATATCACAAGCAAATAAAAACGGCTTACCTTTTACTAATTCTCCTAACATCTGCATAAAAATAACAGCATGCATATTCTCATCTTGCCTTTGATCTAGAGAAAAATTTTGAATTAATAATTTCCCAAGAGCTACTAACTCATCACTATATTTTAGTTTTAATTTGGAATTGTAAGAAATAGGTAAATTCAATATATCTAACTTTGTCAAACCATACTCAAAGAAAGCAGTATCAGAGTCATTAGCTATTTGATCTCTCAAAAATTCAAAAATTTTATCATATAAATTTCTTCTGTAATTTTCAGAAATAAAAGAAACAGTATTTTTTCCATCCAAAATTAACAAATTAAGGTTATCCGATGTCTTAGTATTAGTAATTACAGAATTACTAATATCACTCTCTGCTAATTTTTCTGCATCTAGAGAACTATAAAGAGTTGATTTATTGTCACTCAAGCTTAATTTCCAATAATCAGGCTCTCTATTAAACAAAGATTTTCTAAACCAAATTGTTGTATGATGATCAGGTGAGTAAAAAATATTTTTTTCATCTTGAGCGGTAGTAATTTTTACATTATTTCCGTAAGAATCAATTTTTGTAATATTCAAAAACGGTATATGTCTAATAACTATTTCATCAAAATAAAAATCTATAGGTTTTAACATTACTTTATTTAAAGTAACACTAAATCCATATTTATTAACTTTTATTGCATCATAAGTTATATATTCTTCATATTTATCAAGAATAGAGATAATATTTTCTTTACTTTGATGTTCAAATTTATAGGCAGCATATCCCCACCCTACTAGGATTAGAGCTATAAAGCTTATTATAATAAATCGTATTTTCATCTTTTTTACTGTAAAAAATTATAAAAAATCAGAAATGTTGTTCCTGCGTAGACACCTAATCGTCATTGCGAGCAGCAGTAGGCTGCGTGGCAATCTCGTTAAATATCCTGAGATTGCTTCGTCAATTACTTCGTAATTTTCCTCGCAATGACGAAAAACTGAACTTTGTAATAAAACCTTAAACAGTCCAAAATAGCATATATCGCTTAAAAAATATATTTATTTTTCTTTTAAACGATCAGCTATTAGCTGATATGATTCAAAAACCTTATTTGGTTCTTTTTCAAGCAATTCAAATCCCAATTTTTCATTACTGTTAATATGCCATAATCTACAATTATCCGGACTAATTTCATCAGTTAACATAATGATAGATTCTTCACCGTTAAACACACGCCCAAATTCTAATTTACACTCAACAAGCCGAATCCCGACACCGATAAATAAGCCGCTTAGAAAATCATATATACGCAAAGCCTGCTCTTTTACCGCTTTAATTTCATCCCTAGTTAACCAGCCGAAATTTAATATTTGATACTCATTAACTATCGGATATTTAAATTCACGACTTCGGACCTTAAAATCAATGATAGGTTTATCAAATACATACCCTTCATCAATTCCGAATTCTTTTACAAATCTACTGCACGCTACTGATGATATTATTACTTGTATCGGGAAAACCTCAACATATTGAATTAATTGCTCCCTCATATTTATTTTTTCGATAAAATGATTTTCAATGCCGATCATTTCCAGTTTATCCATTAGAAAGGAAGAAATATTATTATTAAGTACTCCTTTACCTGATATATCAACAATCTCACCTGTTTCTAAAATAGCCTTATCGGAAAAAGCCATTATAAGTAAAAAATCTTCTTCGGCAGAATATAAAATTTTACTTGAACCTTCATATAATTTTTTTTTCATTTATTTGTCTCAAAATTCATTTTCCTCGTCATTGCGAGAAAATTACGAAGTAATTGACGAAGCAATCTCGGGAGCTTGTTATTATTTCATGAGATTGCTACGCAGCCTACGGCCGCTCGCAATGACGACTCTGGTATCCACACAAGCATATCATTAAAATCCCTGAAGATCATTCGGACCGATAATTGCCGACGTAGTAGTACCACTAAATATTTTATTTGCCGTATTAATAATATCATCAGCTTTTATGCTCATGATAATTTCCATAATCTCTTCAGGAGAAATATATTGACCGAAAACAGAATAATTTTTACCTATTTCTTCTGACTTATAGGTATTTTTCTCCTGAGCCATTTGTAAATTACTACGTAGTTGTGTTTTAGCTCTAAGAATCTCTTCTGTGCTTACTTGTTCAGTCATTTTTATTATTTCGTTTTTAATCTCTCTATATAATAATTCTAATTTATCATGTGCAGTGGATGCATAAATTGTAAACACTCCACTATCAAAATAAGCACTATTATAACTACCTACTGCATATGCTAAACCTAATTTCTCACGAATACTTTGAAATAAACGCGATGACATACCGCCACCGAATATTATAGAAAGTAGATGGGTTTGGTAAAGCTTTTCTAAATTAATATATGATGTACCTTCAAACCCTAGCACTAAACTAGTTTGCTCTAACTCCTTATTAATAAAGCCGTTTCCGCCTATATATTTTGCCGGAATAAAGCTACTTTTTACTCCTTGCTTCAAAGAAGAAAATAACTGTTCCGCTATAATTACTATTTTATCATGATCAATATTACCGGCAATTGATAAATAGAGATTTTCAGCATTATAATGTTTATCTATAAAATTAAAAAAATGTTCTTTCGTAAAAGTTGCAAGGGTTTTAGCAGTACCTAAGATTGACTTACCCAATGGTTGTTCTCTATAAACTTTATTATAAAATTTCTCATATACTAGGTCATCTGGATTATCCTGATGATGAGCAATTTCCTGCATGATCACCTGATATTCCTTAGCTATTTCCTCATCAGAAAAAATAGAATTTTGAATTATATCGGCAAGTATATTAAGTGCTTTATCACAATTTTCAGACAAGACTCGTGCATAATATACCGTATTCTCATGACCGGTATAGGCATTAAAATGTCCGCCTATAGAGTCAAACGCTTCCGCTATCTGTTTTGCCGTTCTAGTTTTTGTACCTTTAAAAGCCATATGCTCAAGAAAGTGAGATATGCCATCCTCTTCTGCATTCTCATAACGTGCTCCAACTTTAGCAATTAAATTTATTGCTACTGAATTAACATAAGGCATATTATATGTTAAAATTGTCAAACCGTTTTTTAATTTACTAACATTAAAATTTTCTTTCATAATTTATCTTTTATTTTCTAAATCGTCATTGCGCGGAGATGCATAGCATCGACGTGGCAATCTCAGGAATTTTATATTACTTCATGCAATTGCCACGCTCCTTATAGTCGCTCGCAATGACGTTTTTTGATTTAAGCGATGACTCTCTTAACTTCGTAAGCCTTAGAAATCTTGCAAAAGCAAAAATTATTGAATCTACAAAACCGTCAAAACCAAATACAAAATAGCGTCTGATAAAAAACGCTTTAAAAAACCACCATATCATTTCTGTTGTTAAACGAAAATTTGAAAGCTTTTTTCCTTGCTTAACTAAATCTTTTGCTTGCTCGTTAGAATAAAAATTTGCTTTAGTGACCAACTGCTCAATTGAAGTACCCGAATAATGATAAGCAGCTTCATTTAATAGATAAATTTTACCTGCAAAATCAACATCTTTATTAAATATTACCGAATCATGAGTAGTACTATTTACGGTATTTGCAAAGCTTGCAAATTTTTTATTATACAACCGAGTACATTTATTAAATGGAGCAAACATTCGTGGCTTTTGGTCATTACGATGCATTATTAACAGCTTTATTTGATAAGCTAAATAACGATCTTGATTATGAGAGGCAAAAATATACTCTATTTTGTCTTGTAACTCTTTAGACAACTCCTCATCGGCATCAATATTAAGAACCCAATCATTTACGCAAAGGCTTTCGGCAAAAGATTTCTGTCCTACATAACCAAGCCACGGTTTTATTACTACCTTTGCTCCTAATTTTTCAGCTATTGCTACCGTATCATCAGTACTTTCACTATCGACTACTATCACCTCATCAGTAATATTTTTTACGCTATTTATAGCTCGTGCTACCCTTGTGGATTCATTTTTGGTAATAATAAATGCTGAGATTTTTTCAGTTAATGACTTATTCATAATACGTATACATTCTAAGAATTTTTACAACTTTTTCTTGTTTATAAACTTCATAAACCAACCTATGTTGAATATTAATTCTTCTTGAATAGCAACCGCTAAAGTCACCAACGAGCTTTTCATATGGAGGGTAAATTTTCCAAGGATCAGTAACTATGTTTAATAAAACTTCTACTTTATTCTTTAAACCGGCTTGCACTATTTTCTTAGCATCTTTTTGTGCTTGTATAGTATAACGAATTATATACATTTATAAAAAATTACCAATTTAATTTATCGCTACACTTTGCTATAGGCTCTGCTCGTCCTTCAATTATAGACTTATGCATATTTGGAATAGATAATAAATATAAAGTTTCTTCCATATTATGATAATCTTCTTCTGAAATTATAACTACATTATTTCTTTTACCTTTAATATAAACAGGTTTGTGTACATCAGAAACATAATCTATAAGTTTATAAAGCTTACTTCTTGCTTCGCTTGTATTATATATTTCCATTATTTTTTCCTTATAGTTAGTGAGACTTAATATTAATAACGTACTATAAACAGTACGTTTTGTCAAGGTTATATTCCTACTATCACCCTAAACACCAGCTTAACTACATAAGTTAAAAGTAATGTGGATAATAATCCGCTAAGCCATAGGATAATAAACCATTGCCACCCTTTGAGACAAGAGGTTATTTTTTTAAATTTTTTAATATATCGGATGATGAGATGATTTGCCACGGAATATATAATAACAATAGAATGTGTAGCCAAGTATGACAGGTAGGAATATCCCAGCCCCTATCAACAGTAAAGACTGTGACTCCGGTGCTGCTGCAGCAGTTTCAAGCGTAACTTTATAAGGAACGATATATGGCCATATGCTTATCGCGAGCCCTAAATATCCTAATAAAAATAACAAGATCGTATAAATAAACGGCTTTACTTCTTTTTTCTGCTTAACGGCTTTAATTAACTTGATAAATATTAAAGCAGTTACAATAGGTACAATAGATAAATAGTAAATATTAGGTACACTAAACCAACGATGATTTATGTGGTTATTTAAGAAAGGAACCCATAAGCTTACAAGCCCCATAAAAAGTGCAACGTAAAATAAAATATATAAAGCAGATTTATAAGCCCAATCTTGTGTTGTCTTTTCTGTTTTCAGAATAAGCCAAGTAGCACCCAAGAGTGCATAACCGAATATTAATGCTATCCCCGTCATAACGGAAAAGGGAGTAAGAAAATCAAAGCTCCCTCCTGCAAATTCTCGTCCTTCTATCTCTATTCCTTGGACAAACGTACCAAGCATTAAACCTTGACAAAAAACAGTAATCATAGAACCGAAATGAAAAGCGTAGTCCCAAATATAACGATGACCTATATGAGCCTTAAAACGGAATTCAAAAGCTACACCACGAAATATTAGACCGAGTAACATCAATATAATAGGAATATATAAAGCCGGCATTAATAGCGAATATGCCAACGGGAAAGCCGCAAATAAACCACCGCCGCCAAGTACTAACCAAGTTTCGTTACCGTCCCAAACAGGAGCAATAGAATTGATCATTTTATGACGGCAATCATTGGTAGGTGCAAACGGAAATAAGATTCCTACTCCTAAATCAAAACCGTCTAATAAAACATATAAACAAATAGCGGTAGCTACAAGCCCACCCCAAACAAGCGGTAAATCTATATAAGGTGCAAAATTTAACATAAGCTTATTACTTTTCTAATAATGGGTTATTCAAACCACTCTCTCCGTACATTTCTTTATTATCTATCACTTCTATACCTTTCTTTATCAAATGCATTATATAATATATACCCGCTCCGAAAATGATCACATACACTACTATAAAAGCAATTAGAGAAATAAATACATATTTGCCGAGTACCGGTGATACCGTATCCACGGTTTTTAAAATATTATATACTATATAAGGTTGTCTACCTACCTCGGTTACGAACCAACCGGCAAGTACTGCAATAAAACCTGAAGGTGACATTAATATATACCAATATTGCAACCAATGCGTAGTATATAATCTTTTCTTCAAGTAAAGATATAACCCCACAATACCTGTAAATACCATTAAGCAACCGCTTCCTACCATAATACGAAAGCTAAAAAATACTACTGCAACCGGCGGACGCTCTTCTTTTGTCCATTCTTTTAATCCTTTCACTTCACCATCTAAACTATGCGTTAAGATTAAACTACTAACATAAGGTATTTCTACAGCATATTTTGTTTTTTCTTCTTCCCCGTCAGGAAAGCCGATAAGATTAAAAGCTGCTCCTTTGTCTGTATTCCAAATACCTTCCATAGCCGAGACCTTGACCGGCTGATATTTAAGAGTATTTAAACCATGCAGATCACCAATAACTATTTGAATAGGTGCAACGATTAACGCCATTAACACCGCCATAAAAAGCATAATTTTAGCATGCTCTTTATAACGATTATTTAGTAAATAAAAGCTAGCTACACCACCGATAACAAAAGAAGTAGTTAAATAAGCCGCCGTAATCATATGGAAAAAGCGATATGGGAAAGAAGGGTTAAAGATAATTTCTAGCCAATTTAAAGGATAAAAGAATCCTTCGCCTCGCAGTTCAAAACCAGCAGGCGTATGCATCCAGCTACTAGCTGCAAGTATCCAAAAAGCTGAGATTACAGTACCAACGGCAACTATTAACGTAGAAATAAAATGTACTTTTTTACTGACTTTATTAAAGCCGAATAACATTATACCTAAAAAAGAAGATTCGAGGAAAAAGGCAGTAAATACTTCAAAACCAAGAAGCGGACCAAGGACATTTCCAACCTTATCTGAAAAATTCGACCAGTTAGTACCGAATTGATAAGACATTACAACACCCGAAACTACTCCCATACCGAAAGTAACGGCAAAAATCTTCACCCAAAATTTGTATATTTCTTGATAAACCGGCTTTTTTGTTTTCAACCATAACCCTTCAATTACCGCTAAAAAGCTTGCAAGCCCTATAGTAAAAGCAGGGAATATTATATGAAAACTTATGGTAAAAGCAAATTGAATCCTTGATAATAATCCTTGATCAAATTCCATATTTAAGCTGCTGTTTTAAGATAATAAGCTTTGTGACAATAACAATATACTCCCAGTGTAATAACGTATACTTAATACGTGAGTACCACAGTACTTATAGGACGACGACGTAGCCAATTTTTCAAATTAAGCGAGTATACAGTATTTGATTTAATCATCCACCTTTGCTATTATTAAATTCTATCTGATTAGTTTTAACAAATTTTCCTTTTTCGGAGTTCCAATTATAATGAACATTTACTATTCTTACTTCTGTAACATTAATATCACCATTGGGCAATTGCGTTACATCATACCCTTTTCGGATAGAATCCGTAATTAATAAACTTGCTTGACAAATATATTTTACATCAAAGAACGGAGAATCGTCTTCCTTAGACTTTTCTTGTTCTTCTAAAAAATTATTAGATAATTCTTTTTCTTGCATTTCTAATGATGTTGAAGTTATTTTCTGAATTTTGTAGCATTATTTAAGGTAAGAAGCAAGGCTTGTTTATTATTTTTCCACAGATTTAATATTTTTAGGTATATTTTAAAATAATTAAATTAAAATATGCTCCAAAATAACACGAATTAATATATTATTTTAAAATCGAGGTACATTATCGTGATAAAATACCCTACTTTATCTAAATCAACATTTAGCTTAAGTATTTATTTTTTAAAATTCGATAAAGTTAAAATGACTTTATTGACTGTAATTTGTATTTTACTCGGTATGATTCCGGCGATTGATAGTATATTACTTCAGAAAATCATTGATTTAATAGAATCTTTCAGCGATAAGAACGCTAATAATCTTTTATCTTCCATGATTTACTGGGCAGTATTTTATGCTCTTTGGTGGGAGAGTATTAATATAGCATATCGTTCATATGATTATTTGTATCTCAAGACTATGCCCGTAATAAAAGGGAAAATACTAAATGAACTTTATAATTACACCCAATATCATAGCCATAAATTCTTTCAGGATAATCTAGCAGGACATATTAGCAATCGTATTACCGAAACTGCAAGATCGTTTGAGATGATTATTTCAATATTCGGTGAAAAAATTCTTCGTAAACTCGCTATTATTGTATTTGCATTAATTGCTTTATATTCAGTACATTACGTTTTTGCTACGATATTTATTTTATGGATTACGGTTTTTTTAGGACTTAGTGTTCTTTTCTCCGATAAAATCAATAAATACTCATTAAATTATGCTAGAAGCCAATCTTTTGTTGCCGGTAGTATCGTAGATGCAATTAGCAACATTAATGCGGTTAGAATGTTTACAGCCCATAAATTTGAACGTCAACATCTCGAAACAAGAGTAGAAAATGCCGTAGCCGATGAGCAAACTATGCAATTCTTTATGTTCAAATTGCGTTATGCTCTTGGGACTTCTTGTTCAATAATGATTTTTATAATGATTTATTATTTATCTAAACTTCGTAGCGAATTATCTATAAGCATAGGTGATTGCGTATTAGTGCTAACATTATGTATAAATGTAGCAGACGATATTTGGGATTTAACGCAAGAAATCGGTGATATGTTCGAGCAGGTCGGGGCATTTAATCAAGGCTTATCTTTAATGGCACCGCATATTATAACTGATATTGCAAACGCTACTCCATTAGATATCAAAGAAGGGGTTATTGAATTTAGAAATGTTACATTTAATTATCATCATAATAACAATCTATTTTATAATAAATCGGTATTAATACCGAGTAAACAAAAAGTAGGACTAGTTGGATTTTCAGGTTCAGGGAAAACCACTTTTATTAGTTTACTCACGAGGTTACATGATATAGAAGAAGGAATGATTTTAATAGATAATCAAAATATTAAAAACGTAACTCAAGATTCTTTAAGAAAAGCCATTAGCCTTATACCTCAAGAACCGGTGCTTTTTCATCGTACCATTTTGGACAATATCAGATACGGGAAAAAAGAAGCTACTCTTGAGGAGGTTATAGAAGCAGCAAAAGCTGCACATATTCATGATGTTATCGATAATCTACCGGACGGTTACGATACTATGTGCGGTGAACGGGGGAATAACTTATCAGGCGGTCAGCGTCAAAGAATTATCATAGCAAGAGCCATCTTAAAAAATGCTCCTATTTTAATTCTCGATGAAGCAACAAGTAGCTTAGATAGCGAGACGGAAAGCCTGATTCAAGAGTCAATGGATTATTTAATGCAAAATAAAACCGTGATAGTCATTGCCCACAGATTATCTACTTTACTCAATATGGATAGAATTTTAGTTTTTGAAAAGGGAAGTATAACCGATGACGGTAACCATGCAGAATTACTAAAAAATAGTAAGCTATATCAAAAATTATGGAACTCTCAAGTTAAAGGGTTAATAGTGTGAGGAGGTATTACCCATGTTTTATGTCATTCCTGCGAAAGCAGGAATGACATAAAACCAGCCTCAACCTTTAAACTAAATCATTATGAGCCACTATTTCTCCTGTGGCTTCAACTTTGAGTAGTCGGCACTCTGTCATCGCTTTTATTGCACTCTCAGGTAATTCTATCTTATCTGTAGCGTTACTATCAATAATATCTTCAATTTTTAAAATGCATAAAAACTCTAAAGGCGGTATCAATTTAGCTATCTTTCCTCCTAATTCTATTAATGGTTGTTTTATAGAATCATCCGAATCCAAACTCATTTGATTTGAAAATATTATATAGTTCTAATAGGCTTTTTATATACTCATCCTTAGAAACATCTTTTACAACCGGTAATATTGCTGCTTTCCATTGAACAAACGCAGCTAAATCTTTCTTGTCAATAGCCTTAATTTTCTTGTAATCATTCTTACGCAATGTGGATTCAAGCGTTAAAAGAGCTTTCAGAGGTTCATAAATTGCTTCCTTGTCACGGACCATTTGACCGTCAGGATCGAGTATATTCGATTAGCACCATATTGTAACAATACTTTTACCATATCTGTACTCTGCTTACTATCATTAAACTCTCTAGTTAGGTCTACTAAACTTTTAAATGCGGTTTTTCATATTAGCACCATAAGCGAGCAATTTGGTTACCATGGCTATATTTAGGTATAGGACGTACATATTTCTAAATAAGTCATATTGTCACCTGTTACGTAATTAGGATCCACACCATTTTCAATTAGAAATGCTGCCATATCAAAATGTTGAGCTGTTAGGGCAGTGTGAAAAACGGTCATACCGCTGTTGTGGTCAAGGATTATATTTGCACCTTTTGCAAGTAGAAGCCTTACTATCCCTTTCTGATTATTATGACACGCAAAATATAAAAAAGATTTAGCCTCACCTTCCAATGTGTATACTTCTGTATTTGGATCAATATTTAAAGCGGTTAACATACTATAAACTAAATCATAATCACCTTGACAAATTGCTTTAACTATAGCAGTGTCAGGAGATCTTGCTATTTTATCTACAGTGCAGTATGCCATATTGTACACACTAGAAATATTTGTATTTCTTCAATCAAAGCTTTGAATTCTTTGACAAAACTTTCTCTAAAAAATTCATATCTTTTTATTTTATATATATTATTAAATCCCATATTTTCTTCTATATCTTTACTGCTTAATATCTCATGAAATTTATTTCTATCATCGATTATCAAGTATTTCCCTTAATGATTCAATTGATAGTATTTTGTATCGTACAGAAAAAAATCATTTTATCAACAAATAGTTTATTTATTAGTAAGCAATCAATAAACTAAAATATTATATTAAATATTGTCATATGCTGTTATAATCACTTTTTTAGCCACTAATATTTAAACAATGAAACTATCTGATTTTGACTTTGATTTACCAAGCGAACTGATCGCACAATATCCATCTAGTGAACGTGATAACTCAGATTTACTAATTGCTGTTACGCCGCTTATTAAAACCAAATTCTACAACATAATAGATTACTTAAAAGAAGGGGACTTATTAGTCTTTAATAATAGTAAGGTAATAAAAGCAAAGTTAAATTTGGGGAAAAATATTACAATAAATTTGAATCAAAAATTATCAGATGATAGTTGGTCGGCTTTTGCTAAACCAGCTCGAAAGCTTCATGTAAATGATGAATTTTATTTTGATAATCATAAGGTAATTATTACCGAAAAACTTGCAATGGGTGAGATTAAAGTAAAATTTGAGCTTAATGATATTTCTGTATTCGAGTTCTTAAATAAATACGGTGAGATGCCGCTACCGGTTTATATTAGGCGTTCACACTCATTATGTCATCCCGTGGCTACGACCACGGGATCCAAAACATATTTAAATAATGACTGGATACCGTGGTCAAACCACGGGATGACAAACACTCAAAACGACAACGACCGCTATCAAACTGTCTATAGCCAAATAGAAGGTTCAGTTGCAGCACCGACAGCAGGCTTGCATTTTACAAAGGATATACTTGATAAGCTTAAGGCAGAAGGCATACAAGCCACATTTTTAACATTACATGTGGGAGCTGGAACTTTTTTACCTGTAAAAACCGAAAATATTCATGAACATAAAATGCATACCGAATATTGCTCTATTACTCCTGACACTGCTGAAATTATCAATAAAGCAAAGCAAGAAGGGAAACGTATTATCGCAGTCGGCACTACAACACTTAGAACACTTGAGAGTTCTTGCAATAACGGCATCGTAAAAGCAGGTAGCTTTAAAACCGATATTTTCATAACCCCAGGTTTTAAATTTCAAACAGCCGATATGCTACTTACTAATTTCCATTTTCCTAAATCTACTTTATTTATGCTTATATGTGCTTTTGCCGGATTTAAAGAGATGCATGAATTATATAAATATGCTATAAAAGAAGCAATGCGTTTTTTTAGCTACGGCGATGCAACGCTTTTATGTAGGAAATGATAATCACAACCGTCATTGCGAGCAACTAAAAGGAGCGTGGCAATCTAGCAAAAATAACAAAAAATGCTAAAGGTTAGCATTTTTCACTGGATCCCGTGGTCAAACCACGGGATGACGGAGGTGAAATTGATTCACGCAACAAAGCCTTCCTGCTTTTAGCTAGGAACGACATTTTAGAAAAAACCTATAACAAACTAGATAAAAAATATTTTGGATGATTAAATCCTCTACTTCATTAATACGAGATTCAAAACAAACTGCTTTACGAGAAGAATTAAAACAGCTGGCAGCAGCACTTAATAAGCCTAAAAGTTTATTCAAATTCTTTAATCAAAACAACTTAGAAAGCGGAATTTAGTTATACGGTCCGGTGGGCAGCGGTAAAACTATGCTCATGAATTCTTTTTGTGAAGAATTAACCACACCTAAAATAATAATACATTATCAGAACTTTATGCAGGAAATTCATAAATCTATGCATAAATTACAAACAGCAAATCAAAAAGATATCATCCCTAAAATTGCTAAAAACTACACTAAACAAACTAAAGTGTTATGTATAGATGAGTTTGAAATTAAAGATATTACTGATGCAATGATAATCGGTAGATCATTTAATGAATTAATAAAGCAAAATATTTTTATTTTTATAACTTCTAACACGAGTCCCAATAATCTGTACAAAGACGGATTACAACGAGAATCTTTCTTACCTTTTATAAAGATAATCAATAATACATTTTATGTTAAATATCTAGATAATCAACATGATTATCGATTTGATAAAGCGTTAAGAGTTAAAGAGGTAATTTATCCTTTAACTTTAGAAAACCAAAACAAACTTGAAAAAATTATCACGGATATTAGTGATAATAATCTTGCTCCTCGCAATATACAGGTTCTAGGTAGAGAAATATCCTTTCAAAAAGTGCATAAAAGAATATTAGTAACAGATTATAATGAATTATTTACAAGAGGCTTAAGCTATATCGATTATGTTAATATTTGCCAAAATTTTAACGTTATTATAGTGGGGAACGTTCATACTATCGATGCTAACGATACAAATACAGCCGTTAGATTTATCAACTTTATCGATAATGCCTATTTCTATAAAATACTCTTATTTATGAGCCTAGAAAATAACCCAAATAAAATATATCAAGGTTCAGCACGAGCCGCAGAATTTAAACGCACTATTTCAAGACTAAATGAAATGAATAGCGAATCTTATTTATTAAATAATGATTTTAAGAATTAACTTCAATTTTCGCTAAAAAAGCTCTTTAATTACTAATTAAAATTTATTTACAGATGACCTCTAAGAAACTTAATAAATTCATCAATATTGATCTTTATATCGTCTTCTAAATGCTCTTCTGTTGTCTGATGATCTACATAAAAAGGATAATAATCGCATGACATATAATTTGTAGAAGTCAAGATTTGATCTTACAGACACTATAAATTTTGCACCTGATTGTCAGTTACATTTTGACTGTCAGAGACGTATTCAAGATACAAGATTTCATTATTCTTTTCAACAGCTAATTTTCTACTATCCTTAAAAGTTTGCATAGGAGTTTTTCCATAACAATATTTTCCTGAATGTGGTCGCTCATTATTGAAATGCTCTAACCAAATATCAAGATCTAATTGTAAATCATCAAGATCTGTATAAATCTTTTTCCGCATAGCTGTATCAAAGAATTCTTGTTTCATGGTTTTATTAAAACGCTCACACATACCATTTGTTTGGGGAGAATATGCCTTAGTTGTAGTATGCTCTATACCTTCGATACTTAGAAACAACTCAAAAGCATGATGCTCTATATTCCCCTTATATTCTGACCCACGATCTGTAAGAATACGAAGTATTGGTATCCCTTGGGTCTCGTACCATGGTAACACGCGGTCATTAAGCATATCAGCAGCAGTTAAAGCTGTTTTATCAGTATATAGTTTAGCATCAGCTACCCTAGTATAGCTATCAATAAATACCTGAGAATAAACCTTACCTATACCTTTGAAATTACCTACATAATACGTATCCTGACATCCTAGATAACCTGGATGCTGCGTCTCAGTTTCTCCATGAGCTTCTCTTTCATTACGACGCTCCTCTAGCACTTGTAATTGAGATTCAGTAAGAACAATACCATCCTGAGCCATCTTTGCTTCTAATGCTTTAAGCCTTTTACTGATATTGTTTAAATCATTACGTAACCAAATTGATCGCACTCCTCCAGGCGATACAAGTATACCGCTCTTCTTAAGCTCATTTGATACTCTTAGCTGACCATATGCTGGATATTCTATTGCCATATCCATTACTGCTTTCTCTATCGCTGGATCAACTCTATTCGCTATTATTGGCTTTCTTCGACTAATTTCATATAATGCCTCTTCGCCACCAGTTTCATACAGTGCTTTAAATCTGTAATAACTATCTCTACTATAGCCCATCGCTTTATATGCTGATGATATGCTACCAAGACTCTTAGCTAGTTCTAGTAACCCTATTTTTGGCTTTATTATTTTTTGATTTAAGTTCATTTTTCATCTCCATTTAATAATTAATTTATTTTACTAAATATAAGATATAATCTCAACTTTTACATATAATTTGCCATTCTTTTATAAAAACTTCTAGAGGGAGTTGTACCGTGATCAATCTCTACTACTTTGCATTTTGGAACCGCAAAAATAAAGTTAGCAAATCCTGATCCGTGCGATCCAACTATTATTTTTGTTTTATTAAAAAGCTGGGCCTGTTCATACGGGAAGGATAGCGCTAGATATATTACTTTCAAACCGGATCTCTCAATTTTTTCTATTAATTCCTCTTCATTAACTATTTTTCGGGTAGAAGCGTATTTACGAGAAATATATATTTTATCGTATGCTTTACTATTATCTTTAATAAAAATATTTCTTAAATCTTTTTTTAACCATAAAGGCAAAGGTGTACCTTTTACCGGAATAAACGGTACAGATGGAACAATTAGTCTAGTAGCTTGAATTATACAGTCACTATTTACTACAAAAAGCTTATCTTCCGGTATATTTAAATAATTTAATACTATTTCTAATGACTTAATTTGCCATGAATATTTTAAATTATTAATATAGATACGATCATATTCAAGAGCTGATTCTTTTAATATAATTAATCTAGGCAAAATTTGTAGCAGCCAATGATACCAATTGTCAGAACCAAAAGATAAAATTACTGCTAATTTTCCATTAAAATATAAAGGATTTTCAGTATTAATATCTCGTTTTTTTAATAAACGATGTTGATCACCTAAGCTTGTTTGAGTATCTTGTAGAATATAACCTTCTTGAGTTAAAATTCCACCTTCATTAATTACTGTGACGTTTGGTAACTCTAAAATAAATTGACCAGTATTTTTTTTCTTTAAATAGCTTTTTAATTTCTATGTTAGATTTTAGCGATTCTATGGAAATAAATTGATGTTTATTCTTTAATGCGTAAGCATTACTAATATAGAGAAAGGTAAAAATTATGAATATAAAATATTCTCATAAAGAGAAAGAAAGATAATTAAAAATTTGCATTGCAAGCTTGGCAGCGACTTACTCTCCCATGCCTTATGACATAGTACCATTAGCGCTATGAGGTTTCACATTCGAGTTCGGGATGGGATCGTGTGTTTCACTCATGCTATAACCACCAAGCTAGCAATACAAACTTTTAAAAAGATAGATTTGTATTATAGTTTGCTGTTAATGTTGTTGCACGACTCAAAAAAATTCTCAACATCATATCTTAACTTTTACTACGATACTCAGCAAAATAATTTTCGCTGGATATCGTGGCAGGGCTACAGTATAACATTAGTTATGCAATAACATTTTTATTAGTTGATAAAACTATTTAACCTGATAACTTTGTGAATAGATGCTACACTCTTATAGCATTAACACTATATGCATATGTAATCTCACAGCAAAGTAAATCAATCGAGCTATTAGTATCGGTTAGCTACACACATTACTGTGCTTCCACACCCGACCTATCAACGTGGTGGTCTTCCACGGCTCTAATGGGGAAGTCTAGTTTTGAGGTGGGTTTCCTGCTTAGATGCATTCAGCAGTTATCCCTTCCGTACTTAGCTACCCAGCTGTGCCGTTGGCACGACAACTGGTCCACCAGGGGTACGTCCACCTCGGTCCTCTCGTACTAAAGGCAGATCCTCTCAAACTTCCTACACCCACGGCAGATAGGGACCGAACTGTCTCACGACGTTCTAAACCCAGCTCACGTACCACTTTAATCGGCGAACAGCCGAACCCTTGGGACCTTCTCCAGCCCCAGGATGTGATGAGCCGACATCGAGGTGCCAAACGATTTCGTCGCTATGGACGCTTGGAAATCATCAGCCTGTTATCCCCGGAGTACCTTTTATTCGTTGAGCGATGGCCCTTCCACTCGGGACCACCGGATCACTATGACCGACTTTCGTCTCTGCTCGTCTTGTCAGACTCGCAGTCAGGCTAGCTTATGCCATTGCACTCTAAAAGTTGATTTCCGACCAACCTGAGCTAACCATCGCGCGCCTCCGTTACTCTTTGGGAGGCGACCGCCCCAGTCAAACTACCCACCATGCATTGTCTCGGATCCTGATTCAAGGATCTCGGTTAGATGTCAAGCACCAAAAGGGTGGTATCTCAAGGGTGACTCCACAAAGGCTGACGCCTTCGCTTCGTAGTCTCCCACCTATCCTGCACATCTGATTCCTAACACCAGTGCAAAGCTATAGTAAAGGTTCACGGGGTCTTTCCGTCTGACCGCGGGAACTCCGCATCTTCACGGAGAATTCAATTTCGCTGAGTCGATACTGGAGACAGTGGGGAAATCGTTACGCCATTCGTGCGGGTCGGAACTTACCCGACAAGGAATTTCGCTACCTTAGGACCGTCATAGTTACGGCCGCCGTTCACTGGGACTTCAATTCAGAGCTTGCACCCCTCCTTTTAATCTTCCAGCACTGGGCAGGCGTCAGACCCTATACATCGTCTATTGACTTTGCAGAGCCCTGTGTTTTTAATAAACAGTCGCTACCCCCTAGCTTGTGCCACCTGCACATGGTTGCCCATATACAGGTCATCTTTCTTCCGAAGTTACAGATGCAATTTGCCTAGTTCCTTCAGCATCGTTCTCTCAAGCGCCTTGGTATACTCTACCTGTCCACCTGTGTCGGTTTCGGGTACGGTCTATAATGAAGGTGTTATTTCCTGGAAAATATTCACCGCACAATCAATCCAATAAGACTGTACAATTTACTATTTTCGTCACATCCTTCAGGTTCAGGAATATTAACCTGATTCCCATCGATTACGCCTTTCAGCCTCATCTTAGGGGCCGACTAACCTTGCGCAGATTAACTTTACGCAAGAACCCTTGGACTTTCGGCGAGAATGTTTCTCACATTCTTTATCGCTACTTATGTCAGCATTCTCACTTCCGATACCTCCAGCAAACCTTACGGTTCACCTTCGCAGGCTTACGGAACGCTCCGCTACCATTTATGCCAAATGCATAAACCCGCATCTTCGGTACATGACTTGAGCCCCGTTACATTGTTGGCGCAAGAAAACTTATTTAGACTAGTGAGCTATTACGCTTTCTTTAAATGATGGCTGCTTCTAAGCCAACATCCTAGTTGTTTTGGTCTTCTCACATCCTTTAACACTTAGTCATGATTTAGGGACCTTAGATGGCGGTCTGGGCTTTTTCCCTCTCGACTATGGACCTTAGCACCCATAGTCTGTCTGTTATGCTGTACTCATCGACATTCGGAGTTTGATTGAGTTTGGTAAGTCTGTGGGACCCCCTAGCTCATTCAGTGCTCTACCTTCGATGGTAATCGCTATAACGCTCTACCTAAATAGATTTCGCGGAGAACCAGCTATATCCGAGTTTGATTGGCCTTTCACCCCTAACCACAGCTCATCCCCTACTTTTTCAACAGTAGTGGGTTCGGTCCTTCAGTGGATTTTACTCCGCTTTCAACCTGGCCATGGCTAGATCACCCGGTTTCGGGTCTAATTCATCTAACTAAACGCCCTATTCAGACTCGCTTTCGCTACGCCTACACCTAACGGCTTAAGCTTGCTAGATAAACTAAGTCGCTGACCCATTATACAAAAGGTACGCCGTCACAAGACATATAAATACGCTTGCTCCGACCGCTTGTAAGCATTTGGTTTCAGATACTATTTCACTCCCCTTGTCGGGGTACTTTTCACCTTTCCCTCACGGTACTTGTTCACTATCGGTCACTAGAGAGTACTTAGGCTTAGAGGGTGGTCCCCCTATGTTCAAACAGGATTTCACGTGTCCCGCCTTACTCAAGGACTTCAAACTTTTTACCTATACGGGACTATCACCCTCTATGGTCAACCTTTCCATGTTGTTTTAGTTATTTTTTTGAAGCCACTGGCCTGGTCCGCGTTCGCTCGTCACTACTAACGGAGTCTCGGTTGATGTCCTTTCCTCCAGCTACTTAGATATTTCAGTTCGCTGGGTTTGCCTCATATAGCTATGTATTCACTATACAATACCTAATAAATTAGGTAGGTTTCCCTATTCGGAAATCTTCGGATCAAAGTTTATTCGCAACTCCCCGAAGCTTATCGCAGCGTATTACGTCCTTCATCGCCTTCTAGTGCCAAGGCATCCACCAAATGCTCTTATTATATTTACTTATGCTTTTAACTTGAGATTACACAATGCATACAGAATTAATTTCACAATTATTTTTCTTATTTTCAGCATCTACTCACGATATAAATTTTTATTATCGCGGTGTATTTAGTTTTTAGCTTTACCAACTTTTTAAACAGCTACAAAGTTTTACGTTTCAAACTTTGTGTGATGATTTTATATCTATATTTTTAAAGCTTGTCAAACACTAATTTCAAATAATTTTAATTTTATTTCTTATGAGAGGGCTTAAAGTTATTTTAACCTCTTTTTAAAGTAGGCTTTGTCGGCTTTTTGTTTAGATTTGTGGTCCCTAATTTTGTATCTACCTTACCGCCTAAATCTTCAAACAAAAATCTGCCTTTTTGTAAAATATGATTTACTGCTGTTATTTCTCCTTCTCTGTTTATCAAACCGCTTTGAGTTTTAACCCATAATAATTTACCGTCTTTTCTAAAGACTGGATTTTCATCAATTGCAAAATCTTTAGTTATACTTAAATTACCGTTCTTATCAAATTTACCTAAAATATTTTTCTGTAAATCAGCAAATACGGCATGAGCGTATAATTTTGAAATTTCTTTTATTTGTTTTGGATCGTTTATATGTTCGCCGGCTTTGTTAATAAAGCTGCTAATTTCATATTGAGATGTTTTACCATGTGGAGTTTTTTTCACAAGAAATTGAGTTTCCGTAAGTAGCTTAGTTTGATCCTCTACTTCATCATCTACTATAGATGCTTATAATGCTATCAAAGCTTTGCTACCATATTAATTACTTTCCTTTTTAAAGAATAAATATCACTATTCTTTTCAAACTTTGAGGTAAACTCCTTAACGTCTCAATTATCATTAAACCTAACTTCTTTTTTATCTTTACCCATAATAATACTCTTATTTTAATACTGTATCTTTTAAAATATTTGTACCACGTAAAAATTCTTCTATATTCAAAGCTTTTTTACTCTCTTGCTGAAGTTTTTTCACTCGTAATATGCCGCTTCCACAAGCTATTTCCAGCTTATCGCTAATAACGGTACCGGAAGTAAAGTGATGGTCCGCATTTAAATATTCTGCTTCAAGGATTTTAATTATTTTATCATTATAACTAAAATATACTCCGGGCCAAGGATTCATGCCCCTTATTTTACAATCTATTTTATATGCGGATTCATGCCAATTAATTTTTCCTTCTGCTTTAGTTAATTTATGAGCATACGTAACACCGTCACTTGGCTGTGTTATTGGTACTATATTATCGATATTTGCAAGTGTTTTAATTAATAACTCCGCTCCGAGATTTGCACATTTGTTATGCAGTTCTTCCAATGTTATTCTTTCTTCTAAATCAAAATCTTCTTTCATCAATATATCACCTGTATCAAGCCCTGTATCCATACGCATAATACATACACTACTTTTCCGGTCACCCTCTATAATAGTACGCTGCAGAGGAGCCGCTCCTCTGTGACGAGGCAAATCGGATGGATGGATATTAAGACAGCCGTATTTCTTAGCTTCTAATATAGCTTTCGGCACAATAAAACCATAGGCAATAACAACTATAATATCAGCATTAACTTTATTAATTAGATTTATTATTTCATCATTACGAAGAGTAGAAGGAGTATAAACAGGAATTTGATGCTCAAATGCTAATTGATGTATTGGAGATTTAGCTAAGTTAAGTCCTCTGCCCTTAGCTTTAGGTTGCTGTGTAAAAACAGCTTTAACTTCATGATGAGTTATAAGTTTTTTAAGAGCGGGAACAGCGAATTCAGGCGTTCCCATAAAGATTACTTTCACACTATATTATTTTTGAGTTTCTTAAGCTTACGAAGTACTACATCTCGTTTTAAATTACTTAAATAATCAATCATAAGCTTACCTTCTAAATGATCATACTCATGCTGGATAACTCTTGCAAGCCAATCATTTGCTTTAAGCTCTTGCGATTTACCATGATAGTCTAAATACCTAATCTTTATAGATTCCGGTCTTGCCACCTCAATACGTTGCTCCGGTAATGAGATACAACCTTCGTTAGCCGTAACTAGCTCTTCTGCTTTTTCTATTATTTCAGGATTCACTATAAAAAGCGGATAAAAATCTTTTGGTCTTGCTACCGAATCATGATCTTGTATATCAATTACTAAAATACGTTTCAATACCCCTACTTGTACTGCTGCAAGCCCTGCACCGTCTTCATGGTACATAGTTTTAAGCATATCATCCATAAATTTTCGTGTTTGATCGGTAAACTCTAAAACCGGCTGAGATTTCTGCTTTAATCTTTCATCAGGTGCCGTTACTATCGGTAATATTGACATAATTAAATCTTAATATTTAATTTTTATATACTATAAAATCACCAAAATGTAAAGAAAGCAAACCTGCCTAATTCCGGCAATAGTTGCATAATAAACTCACCTATTTGCAATAATTTGTCGAATTAATAATATTTAGTAAAAAATAATAGCAAATATCAGATAACATGTTAATAAATAAGGCTTGCATAAAATTAAGGAGGAATAATAATGCATTGGGGTGATATTGAAGAAATTGCCGAACAACTCGAAGAACATTGTAGCGATCAGTATAATGAAAAAAAATTTCATTATTAAAGCTAGAGAAACTGATTAGAGATTTAAAGGACTTTGCAGATGGAGAGAAAAAAGTCGAAGAAGTTACATTAGAAGAAATTTTAGACAAATGGGAAGAATTACGTGAAGAAATTAGAGAAATCGATTAAGTAGCTTTTGAGTTATTTTCAGACATTTATAAATTAACTTTATAAAAATACATTATAACCAATAAAAATATAGCAACTGCCTGAAAAAAAAACCTTAAAGTCATTAACTTTGAACTAAATTTCTTATCAAACTTTCCTTCGATAGCCATCGATACTACCCCTATAATAAGAACCGCAACGGTTAAACCAATCGCAATTAATAACCACATCATAATTTATTACCAATATATCACTTTCCACACAAAGATTATATGCTTTTTCTCTTTTAAATCAATTATATAATATTTGAGATTTAATTAAAAAATTCACTAATTCTTCGTAAAAAATAATAATTCAAGGAACACAAATATCTAATTTATCAAATATAGATAATTCAACAATTACTTTAAAAGCAAAAGAGATATTAGACTCTTGCGTTCTTATTAATTTTTGCTCAAAAATATCTAAAAATACAAATAATTTAATTTTCTGCACGCAAGAACCTAGAGTATTTTGAGAAACCTCGTCCTATTGCTAAAATATTTATTAATACTCACGGTGGAACATGACTTGCTCTGTGCAAATTTGCTTAAATTAAGCTTTCTGAGTTACACTATATATATTATCTATCAGTTTAACAAAAGCACCATTTCCTAAAACATTAGCACAAGTGATCACAGGATCAAATAAGATATAAAGAGCTGTAATCAGAGACATCATATTAGTATTAAAACCTAGATATTGTTCAAGTATAGGGAGCATTACAATAATTCTACCACCTGGTATAGCTGCTACTGAAAATTTTGCCAATACAAAATAAAAAGTAAAATAATTAAATAAAGTAGGTTCAGCTAATCCATAACTTTTTAGTATAGCATAAGCCAAAATCGATATGGCAAAACAATCGCCAACAAGATGAATATTGACTGTTATTGGTCAACGGTACGAGCGAGTGCTTTATTATTTGTATTATTTTCCGCTCCTATTATACTAAGTGGCATACTTATAACACTAGACATTGCACTAAATTCACTTATAGACGCTGGCATCATATTACTAAGGCTAGCTATGCATTCCTTAACTCGACAGTTACTTAAAATAAAATAAGCAAGAAAGATATAACCAAACTGAGCAAATACGATCATCACAAAAATGAACATATAATCTTTAATAATTATATCTAATACTTCATCAAACTGTAGTTTTACGATAAAGCCCATTATAAATAAGGGCATTATATAGATCAACAATCGCAATATTTTTGCAACAAATGCTTCTAGCTTACAAGCCAATCCAATTGCAACTTCAGCACACAACTTTGCGGAAATAAAGCCTAAGATAATACTACTAAATACGATTTTATCATTAGAAATAATATTAGGAAAATTAAGCAACCATAAAGGCTTTAAACTATCATTTTCTATAGGAGAGATCATTGATAAAGCGAATTGATATATGTATATACCTACATAATGACTTATGAAGGTAGAACAAACATTAGACCCACATACTAGTAATAATATTAAGAAAACTATACGTGTTGCATCTTTGGCTAGCATTACAACAGATTTAAAAAGTAAACCAAAAATAATTAAAGGCAGAAATAATCCAATTATAGAAATAGATAGACTTATTGAATACAACAACCTTTGTACTTCTAAACTCATTAGTGGGTTTAACAATATGATAGCTATGATAATAGCCATTAAAATAAGTGGCATTTTACGCAACATAAAACTTACCTAATAATTATTAATTTAAATAGATGAATATAATTAAAAGAAAGATATAGAGATATTGTTACCGGCTTAGACCGGTTATAGTAGTAAAAAAAGACTGGAAAGTTAATATTTGCATATTAATTCAATATACAGTTATTATAGAGAGAAAAATTAGTGTTGCAATACTTTTCTAGAAGTTCTTTTGGGGGGTATTGTTAACTAAAAGCAGATCAATTAATAAATTAACGTCATTGCGAGGAAAATTACAAAGTAATTTGTACGTCCGCAATCTCAGGAGTTTTATTATTTCATGAGATTGCCACGTAGCCTATGGCTGCTCGCAAGGCATTGTTGCGTAAAGCAATTTCACCTCTGTCATCCCGTGGCTTGACCACGGGGTGACACAGTGGGTTTTACCGGTCCACGCAACAATACCTCCTCGCAATGATGACTTAGGTATCTATGCAAAATGCTTTCGCAAGAATGACATCGAGAGCTTTTTAAGAGCTATGCGGGAATAACGCCTCAGCCCTTACACCTCTTCAGATTGCTCTAATCCCTCTTCCTCTAACTCACTATCTTCTTCACTTTCAGCAGTTTCAGCAATTAAAGAGACAGACACGACTTTTTCACCATCATCTAGCTTAAATAGGATTACGCCGCTAGTGTTACGTCCCGTAATACGTACTGACTCAAGTTTACAGCGAATTAACTTACCGCTATTGGTAATCAGCATTAACTCATCATCCATTTTAACCGGCATAACACCGACGACTAAACCAGTTTTGTCGTTAATATCCATATTGATTATACCGCTACCGCCACGGTCAGTAATTCTATAGCCATAAGCTGAGCTTCTCTTACCAAAACCGTTCTCAGTTACGGTTAAAATGAATTCTTCGGAATTTGCCATTTCTACAATAGCCGGGACAGTCAAGCTTACGCCAAGTTCTTCAGAATTAAACGCCTCACCTTTAGCAATCTCTAATCTCTGCTCCCACGGCACGGATAAATAAGCATCTCTATCCTCTTTTGTACTACTAATACCTTTAAGCACAGTCATAGAAATTACGGAATCCTCTTTGGCAAGCTTCATACCTCGTACCCCATCAGAAGTACGGCTCTTAATAACACGCAGCGATTCAACAGGGAATCTTAAAGCTTTACCGGCTTTGGTAGCAAGTAAAATATGCTCGTCTTCTTTACATGGTTTTACGTCTATTAATTTATCGTCCTCATCAAGCCTAATAGCAATTTTACCGTTCGACTGAAGCTTTTTGAAATCTAATAAATCGCTTCTTCTGATATTACCTTTGGCAGTTGCGAACATAATGTTTAAATTATCCCTCTCATCCTGATTTTCAGGTAGCGGCATAATATTCGTAATATGCTCATTTGCTTTCAGCGGTAATATATTAACCATCGGTCTACCCTTACCCTGCGGATTACTTAAAGGCAGTTTATACAGTTTTAAACTATAAACCTGACCGATATTTGAGAAGAACAACATAGGAGTATGGGTACTACCAACAAAAACTTGCGTGGTAATATCTTCATCACGCATTGAAAGCCCTGATCTTCCTTTACCGCCACGTTTTTGCGCACGATAGCTACTTAGAGGTACACGCTTGATATACCCGCCAAGCGTTACGGTTACAACCATTTCTTCACGCTGAATTAAATCTTCTATATCTTGATCAAATTCGCCGAATTCAATTGAAGTAAGACGAGGAGTCGCAAATTCTTCTTTAACTTTAATGAGCTCTTCCTTTAAAATTTCAAGTAACCTTGTACGAGAGCCAAGTATATTAAGATATTCGGTGATTTCCGTAGTGAGGTTCTTTAAATCCTCTTCAAGCTTGTTTTTCTCCATAGCGGTCAGGCGTTGCAATCTCATTTCTAAGATTGCCTTAGCTTGCACTTCGGTAAAGTTACATTTACCCTGCTCGTTTAACATTGCTTTATCATCAACCAACTTTACAAGAGGTAGGATATTTAATGCTTCCCACTGACGAGCCATTAATTCTTGTTTAGCTGCATTCGGGTCATTTGAAGCTTTAATAATACGTATTATTTCATCGATATTACTAACGGCAATAGTTAGTCCTAGTAAAATATGAGCTCTATCTCTTGCTTTATTGAGTAAATATATAGTACGGTTAGTAATTACTACTTCCCTAAAATTAACAAAAGCTGCAATTACTTCTTTCAAATTCATCACTTTCGGTAGCCCGTCTTTAAGAGCAAGCATAATAACACCGAAGCTAGTTTGTAGCTGCGTACATGCGTATATTTGATTTAAGACTACTTCAGCAACTACATCTTTCTTTAACTCAATAAAAATCCTTACACCGTTTTTATTCGATTCATCACGTAAATCACTTATACCTTCTATACGCTTTTCCTTAACCATTTCAGCGATTTTCTCAACGAGCCTTGCCTTATTTACCATATACGGTATTTCGGTAATAATAATTGCTTGACGGCTATTACCGATATTCTCAATCTCGGCTCGACCTCGCATAATGATACTACCTCTACCAGTAAGATATGCCGATCTAATACCGCTAATGCCTAAAATCATTGAACCTGTAGGAAAATCCGGTCCTTTAACAACTTCAAGTAAATCTAATATTTCTATATCGTTATTATCTATATATAAACAGCACGCATCGATAACCTCACCAAGATTATGAGGCGGGATATTAGTTGCCATACCGACCGCAATGCCTCCGCTACCGTTCACCAATAAATTGGGAAACATTGCAGGAAGTACGGAAGGCTCTTTTTCAGAACCATCGTAATTAGGGTTAAAGCTGACAGTCTCTTTATCGATATCCTCTACGAGCTTATACGAAACTTTGGCCATTCGAGATTCGGTATATCTCATTGCTGCCGCCGCATCACCATCCATCGAACCGAAATTACCCTGCCCTTCTACAAGCGGTAAACGCAAGGAAAAATCTTGTGCCATACGTACTAACGCATCGTAAATAGCACTATCGCCGTGCGGATGGTATTTACCCATCACGTCACCGACTATTCTAGCGGATTTTCTATAAGGTTTACTAGCATGATTACCGGCTTCATGCATGGAATAGATAATTCGGCGATGTACCGGCTTTAAGCCGTCCCGAACATCCGGTATAGCTCTACTTACTATAACGCTCATAGCATAATCAAGATAAGATACTTTCATCTCATCTTCGATATTTACCGGTACTAAATTAGAAGAAGATTTATCAGTCACGATTACTTAGCCTTAAATTTAATGAATTATATTTAATAATAGAGACATAATAAATTTCTTTCAAGGATTGCTTGTATTTATAATCGTGGCATTGTTTCTAAGTTACCGATGTTATTGCTGCGGGGCATTGTTGCGCGGATGCCGATGTCATTCCTGCGAAAGCAGGAATCTAGTTTTTTAAGCAAATTATATACTAAATTTTTATGTAATTTTCTTTGTTTATCATTTTTTACTGGATTCCCGCTTGCGTGGAAATGACATAAACGAACCATACAACAAGGCCTTTAGTCGCTTACAATGACGACATCAACCGTTTCTATGCAATAACATAATCGTAAAAGTTAACAAACTTTATTATATATTAGAATTATTTTATACTTTCTAAATATAATGAACGCTGCTCTATTCTTGTTATCTCATCTACCGTTACCTGTTCTGCTAACCTTTGTTTAAACTTAGATCTTAGTTTTTCTAAATCTTTATTTTTCTGAGAGAACGGTAATATTTTAGATAATAATTTATTATTTTTATTGAACATGTAGTTGCTCCCGTGATTACACTTAAATTGCTCAAGTTTTAACCACCGAAGATTTTAACTTCGGGTGGTTGGGACGTTCAAAGAACCGTCACAGAACAGTTATAATAGCTTTTAGGTTTAAAGCTTACACTTTAAACCTTGTACATAGCTACTATCCCCCGACCATGAAGTCGAGGATTATACCATTTATACGGCTGATAATACCGCTTAGGATAGAGGCTTTGAAACCCCGGAATAGCGTCACCGCTATTCTTGCAAGAGATTTTAGCCAATTTTTTGAAATATCAATTAGCTATCCATGTCATTCCTGCGTGGATCAGTTTTTTTGTCATTGCGAGGAAAATTACATAGTAATTTGACGCAGCAATCTTGAGAAGAATTCCTGAGATTGCCACGCAGCCTATGGCTGCTCGCAATGACGACTTGATATCCACGCAACAAAACCTCCGCGGGAATGACATCGAGCTGGTTTTACCAAACCACTTAACAAAGCTTGTAGTTGATATAACGATAAATTTTAAGAATGTTCCTCTTCTTGCCGTTTATACCAAAGTTCGGCATAATAGCCTTTGTGCTGTAGCAAGGTTTTATGGTTGCCCCGCTCAACTATATAACCGTTATCTAAAACGATAATCTCATCTGCATCGATAATAGTTGAGAGTCTATGGGCAATGATAAGGGTAGTATGGTGAGCCGAGATCTCTTTAAGGCGTGCTTGAATTAGCTTTTCGGCTTTAGTATCAAGCGAACTTGTTGCCTAATCACAAACATATATTGCTGGATTTTTTAAGATGGTTCTTGCAATTGCAATACGCTGTTTCTCACCGCCCGAAAGCTTTAAGCCTCTCTCGCCTACCTGCGTCTCATACCCTTCGGGTAACGTGCTAATAAACTCATGAATATGAGCATTTTTTGAGGCTGCTATAACTTCATCGTAGCTTGCTGCATTATTACCGTATGCGATGTTGTAATATATCGCGTATCGTTAAACAGTACCGTATCTTGCGGGACAATTCCAATAGATTTACGCAGCGATTGTTGCGTGACTTCTCTTATATCCTGACCATCAATAGTAATATTGCCGCTATTAATATTGTAAAACCTAAAAAGCAAGCGTGATATCGTCGATTTCCCTGCCCCGCTACTACCGACTACTGCTAAAGTTTTACCGCTCTTGATCGTAAAACTTATATTATGTAAAATCGGACGTTCCTGATTATAAGCAAAGCTAACATTATCGAAACTAACCGCACCTTTTAAGATAATTAGCTCCTTAGCGTTCAAAGCATCCTCTACTTCTACAGGTATATCAAGCAGCTTAAACATATCTTCCATACTAACTAGAGCGTTTTTAATTTCTCTATAAGCAAAGCCAAGTATTGAAAGCAGAATTGATAGCTGAAATAGATAAGTATGAACCATTATTAAATCGCCGACGGTCATTTTATTTTGGTTAATAGCATTTGCTGAAAGTATCATAAGGCTAACAAGCCCTAAGGATATTATAACATCCTGCCCAATATTTAAAATCGATATGCTGTTAGTAGTTTTAGTAGCTGATTTTTCATAAGTTTGTAAAACCTCATTAAACTTTATCGCCTCATATTCTTCATTACCGAAATATTTAACGGTCTCAAAATTCAGTAAACTATCGATTGCTCTATTATTGGCGGTGTTATCGCTTTGGTTCATTTCCCTTGCAAAAGAAATACGCCAAATACTGATTAGGCAAGTATAACCAACATAAACTATCATTGTTATTAAAATAGTTACGGCAAACCAAATACTGTAAACATACCATAACATCCCGCTTACTAATATAATTTCTACGCTTGTCGGAAAAATATTAAATAACGAATACCGCAGTACCACTTCAATACCTTTAGTACCATGCTCTATTGACCTACTTAAGCCCCCTGTCTTTCTAGTTTAAAGCATGTACTTAAAGACATTTAGAGCAACTAAGTGAGTTGCTTGATGCCCTACTTTTGAAAAAATGATATTTCGTAATTCACTGTTGAACAAGTATTTTTGTTCCGCCATATGCAACAATAATCCCGATCATAACCGAAAGAGCAAAGTTTTTATTTAGCCCATTTATTATATATTTATAAACAATAGGAACGAAAATATTTATTACTTTAGCTATGACTAGACAAATAAAAGAGGTAACAATACGCAGGCGTATATCAAAATCCTTCGACCATAAATACGGCAGAAGTAGAGAGAATGAATTTTTGCGAGTTTTGTTTTTGAACATTTTAAAGTTTTGGTAGTTTGCAGCATCATTGCAAGCGGGCATTGCTTGCGTGGATACTAAATCGTCATTGCAAGCGACCATAGGGAGCGTGGCAATCTCATAAAATAATAACAAACTCCTTAGATTGCTTCGTCAATTACTTCGTAATTTCCTTGCAATGACGTTTTTATTAATTACGCTCCGGCATCAGGTGAAGTCGTCTTTGGCTGATTTTCTAACAGCTTATCTAGCCTTCCCTCTTTTTCAAGATCAAACAGAGCATCACAACCGCCAACATGCATATTATCTATAAATATCTGCGGGACGGTCTTTTTTCCACCGGATTTCTTAATAAATTTTTCTTTCTCTTCCTGAGTAAAATTACTTACTTCAATTTCCTCATAAGCAACATTTTTCTCATCAAGCAATGCTTTAGCTTTTATACAATAAGGACAACTAGCGAGAGTATAAACAATAATTGTGTGTAATATAGCTTTATTCATAATGTTATATTTTTTTGTTAGATTTTAATATATTATCTTAAACTATAGTTTTTAAAGCAAGTAAAAATGCATGAATAATTTTTCTATTATCTCAGAATATAAACCGGCAGGCGATCAACCAAAAGCAATAGATGAAATTATAGCAGGGTTAAGTAGCAAAAAACGCTCACAAATGTTGCTTGGTATTACGGGATCAGGCAAAACCTTTACTATGGCAAATATTATAGAGAGAACTAATCGTCCTACTCTTATTATGGCTCATAATAAAACTTTAGCTGCCCAAATCTATTCAGAGATGAAATCGCTTTTTCCAAAGAATGCCGTTGAATACTTTGTTTCATATTATGATTATTACCAGCCCGAAGCTTATATAGCACGCACCGATACTTTTATAGAAAAAGACTCATCAATTAACGAACAAATTGATTTAATGCGTCATGCCGCTACAAGATCGCTATTAGAGCGTCGTGACGTTATAGTAGTTTCTTCCGTTTCCTGTATTTACGGCCTTGGCTCTCCCGATTTATATTACCAAATGATGGTTAATCTAGAGCCTGGTCAAAGCTACCTTCGTGATCAACTACTAAACGATTTGATAAATCTACAATATGAGCGTAACGATATCGGATTTGAGCGTGGCTGTTTTAGAGTTAAAGGCGACAACATCGATATTTTCCCCTCACATTACAGCGATAAAGCTTGGCGTTTATCGTTTTTCGGTAATGAACTCGAATATATCCATGAATTTGATCCCCTAACAGGTGAAAAACTTGCTAAGCTCGATAAAGCTATGGTTTTTGGTAATTCACATTTTGTGATGCCTCAAGAAACGGTCAATAATGCCATATCAGGTATTGAAGAAGAATTACAAAAACGCTTAGAGTTTTTAAAGTCACAAGACAAACCACTTGAAACTCAAAGGCTAAATCAACGTACTCAATATGATCTTGAAATGTTAACGGAAACCGGCAGCTGTAAAGGCGTTGAAAACTACTCTCGCTTTTTCACAGGACGTCATGCCGGTGAGCCGCCTCCTACATTATTCGAATACCTACCAGAAGATGCATTATTATTTGTTGATGAAAGCCATGTATCCGTACCGCAAATTAGAGCGATGTATAACGGCGATCGAGCAAGGAAAAAAGTTTTGGTAGAGCATGGGTTTCGTCTACCCTCTGCACTTGATAACAGACCTTTAAAATTTGAAGAATGGGACAAATTTAGACCACAAACTGTGTTTGTATCTGCAACTCCAGGACCGTTCGAGTTAGAAGAAACCGGCGGCACGGTTGTAGAATTGATTATTAGACCTACTGGGCTGCTTGATCCTGAATGTATTATCAAACCCGCTACTAACCAAGTTGAGGATTTAATTAGCGAAATTCAAACCACTATCGCTCAAGGTTTTCGTGTTCTAGTCACCACCTTAACTAAAAAAATGGCAGAAGATTTAACCGCCTATTTGCAGGAGCTAAAATATAAAACTTCTTATTTACATTCTAACGTTCATACTCTCGAACGTATAGAGATTTTACGAGATTTAAGACAAGGTACTATTGATGTTTTAGTTGGTATTAATCTATTAAGGGAGGGGCTTGACATCCCTGAATGCGGCTTAGTTGCTATACTTGATGCAGACAAAGAGGGGTTTTTGCGGTCGGAAGTATCGTTAATACAAACAATAGGAAGAGCTGCAAGAAATAGCGCGGGTAGAGTTATACTTTATGCCGATAAAATGACTAAATCTATCGATAAAGCCGTTAGTGAAACGTTGCGTAGAAGGCAAATTCAGCAGGAATATAATGAAAAACACGGCATAATTCCAAAAACCATCAACCGTGCTATTCACGCTTTAGCAGAATTTGAGAAAATCGATAGTAAGCTTGATAAAAAACAAGCTCATACTTTATTTGATAATCCTGCTAAGCTAAAAACCCATATTGATAAATTAAAGAAAGAAATGCTTAAAGCCGCAAGTAATCTTGAATTTGAACAAGCCGTAAAACTTCGTGATCAGCTAAAAACTCTAGAAGCAGCGGCACTCGAGTTGAGTTAATGGTGTGCGTTGTGGATACCAAAATCGTCATCGTCATTGCGAGGCAAAACTGTAAGTTTTGACAATCTCAGGAGTTTGTTATTATTTCATGAGATTGCCACGCAGCCTATGGCTGCTCGCAATGACGATTCAGTGTCCACACGGGCAATACCATTAACAACACCTAAAACTCCTACGATGATACGGTGATAAGCCATGTATATTAATAGCTTCGATATGTTCTTTGATACCGTAGCCGGAATTTTTGTGCCATAAATATTGGGGAAATTCAGCACTTAAGTCTAGCATCAAACGATCCCTAGTAACTTTTGCAACAATAGAAGCCGCAGCAATCGATAATGATAAATTATCACCGTTAATTATACTGACAAATCTTTCATCCTTAAACTGCATATTACCGTCAACTAACACTATTTCTGGCTCAAGGCTAAGATTTGCTACAGCAATAGAACAAGCTTTTTTAGTTGCCTCTAATATATTAATATCATCAATTTCGGTATGAGAAATAATAGCAGTTGCCCAAACATAATTACTAGTGATTTGTTCATATAGTAATTCTCTTTTCTTTTTGGAAAGCTTTTTAGAATCTTTAATGCCCGTTATAATATTGGCGTTATCTACTATAACGGTACTTGCTACTACCGGACCTGCAAGCGGTCCTCTACCTGCTTCATCTATACCTGCTACAATACAGTTATGATATTTTTTTTCAAATTTCAAAATGTAATAGATCTACTTCCATAATTGTATTTTTTTAATTTTTGATATATGATAGAGCAGTTTAGAATTACAAGAAAGGAAAAGTGCAAAATTATTTTCAATTATTAGGACTTCCGCAAAAGTATAATATTAATTTAAAGATATTAGAAAAGCAATATTTTGCTATGCAGGTAAAATATCATCCCGATAAAGCAAAAACTTTGCAGGAAAAGGAACAAAATCTAATTACTGCGGCTGAATTAAATAACGCTTACTCTACTCTTAAAGATGCCTTAAAGCGTGCTGAATATATGCTGCTTTTGCAAAATATAAATTTGAATGACGAAAAAACACGTAGTTTACTTTCGCCGCTAGAATTAAGCATATTCTGGGATGAAATGGAAATAATCGAAAATACTATCTTATTTAGTGATTTAGAAAAAATAAAAGACAAATATGAATTAATGAAAAAGCTTGAAATTGATTCTTTAAAACAAGCTTTTGAAGAACAAAATCTATCAGACGCAACTATAAAAACTAGCAAGCTTAAATATATTGGGACATTGCTGCATAAACTGCAAGAAAAAATAAAATCATGCAAATAATAGAAATTAGGGAACCGGAGCAAGCTGATTTTAAGCAAGAACAGCAAATAGCAGTCGGTATCGATTTTGGCACTACTAACTCATTAATAGCTATTGCAGCTAATAGAAAAGTTAAAGTTATTAAATCTATAGATGATAAAGAATTAATCCCAACTACTATAGATTTTACAAGTAACAATTTTACTATAGGTAATAATAAAGGACTGCGTTCTATTAAAAGACTATTCGGTAAAACATTAAAAGAAATTCTAAATACTCCGGCACTTTTTTCGTTAGTTAAAGATTATCTAGATGTAAATAGTAGTGAGCTTAAGCTAAATTTTGCAAATAAACAACTGAGAGTCCCTGAAATTGCAGCAGAAATTTTTATTTACCTAAAAAATCAAGCAGAAGAACAATTAAAGACTAATCTAACTAAAGCAGTAATAACAGTACCTGCACATTTTAACGATGCAGCAAGAGGCGAAGTAATGCTTGCGGCTAAAATAGCAGGTTTTGAAGTATTAAGGCTAATTGCCGAACCTACTGCAGCTGCCTATGCTTACGGCTTAAACAACAATCAAAAAGGCTGTTATTTAGTATATGACCTAGGCGGCGGCACTTTTGACGTATCTATTCTTAATATACAAGAAGGTATTTTTCAAGTTATAGCAACAAACGGCGATAATATGCTTGGTGGCAACGATATAGATGTAGTAATTACACAATATCTTTGCAATAAATTTGATTTACCTAATTCTATAGATACTTTACAACTTGCAAAAAAAGCAAAAGAAACTTTAACATATAAAGATAGTTTTAATAATGATAATGTATCAATTAATAAGCAAACATTGGAGCAATTAATTTTACCCTTAGTAGAACGTACTATCAATATAGCTCAAGAGTGTTTAGAACAAGCAGGAAATCCAAATATAGACGGAGTTATTTTAGTAGGGGGTGCAACCCGCACTCCTTTAATAAAAGACGAATTATATAAAGCATTTAAAATAGATATTCTATCAGATATCGATCCTGATAAAGCAGTTGTATGGGGGGCTGCATTACAAGCAGAAAATTTAATAGCACCCCATACAAATTCATTATTGATTGATGTAGCACCTTTATCGCTGGGTATGGAATTATATGGCGGTATAGTTGAAAAAATCATCATGCATAATACTCCGATTCCTATTTCGGTCGTAAAAGAATTTACGACTTATGTCGATAATCAAACCGGTATACAATTTCATATATTACAAGGTGAACGTGAAATGGCTGCCGATTGTCGCAGTTTAGCCCGATTTGAGTTAAAGGGACTTCCTCCTATGAAAGCAGGATATATTAGAGCCGAAGTTACTTTTTCTATTGACGCAGACGGTATATTATCCGTTTCTGCTTATGAGAAAATCAGCAATACATCACATGCTATAGAAGTAAAGCCAAATCACGGTATTGATAAAACGGAGATTGATATTATGTTAGAAAACGCGTATAAAAATGCTAAAATAGATTATACTACAAGATTATTACAAGAAGCAGTAATTGAAGCAGAGGCTTTAATCTTTAGCATAGAACGTGCTATAGCGGAATTAACAACTTTATTATCGGAAAGTGAGATATCTATAATTAATTCTTTATTAGATAATATAAAAGAAGCCGTACACGCTAGAGATTGGATCTTAATTAATAATTCTATTAAAGAGTTTAAATCCAAAATAAAAAAATCTATGGATACAAAGTTTAATATAATAATTAATGATTTGCTAAAAGGCAAAAATATCAATCAAATTAAATAGCCTCAGTTATATATAAAATATTATATATAATCGAACTAATTTAGATAAGGAAAAATAAGAAGAATGTCAGGAAAAATAAAAGTAACATTTATTATAAATGATGGAGAAGAAAAAACAGTAGAAGCACCGATAGGGCTTTCTATTTTAGAAATTGCCCATAGTAACGATCTAGACCTTGAGGGAGCTTGTGAAGGATCGCTTGCTTGTGCTACTTGTCACGTTATTTTAGAAGAAGAATTTTACAACAAATTAAAAAAACCTACGGAAGCAGAGGAAGATATGCTTGACTTAGCCTTTGGTCTTACCAATACTTCTAGATTGGGATGTCAAATTATTTTAACCGAAGAATTAGACGGCATAAAAGTACGCCTTCCTGCTGCTACTCGTAATATAAAATTATAATGGATTAAAAAAGTGATACGTAAAATACTTCTTTTTGTGTTTTTAGCCTTTACTATAATATGGTTTGCAACTGCATATACTATAAAAAATAACGTTGTAAGTTTAATGAAGAATTCTGAATCCGATAATCTTAAAATATCTTATAATGTAGTTAAGTTTTCAGGCTATCCTTTTAATTGGAAAATTACCGTAACGGATCCTAAAGTAAAATTAATTGATCATGTAAATTCTAAAGAATTTACATGCGAAAATATTGTCCTAAATATAGCTTTTAGTACTAAAAGAGCCGCTCTTAATTTCGGTCCTTTTATTAGAGAAGTCGATAATTACGGCGACAAAACATTTACCTATGATGTACGCAGCGATGATGACATAAAGGGTATAGGAAAATTTAATAAACCTTTATATAAAATATCAAAAGATGATAATTTAAAAGAAATATTAAAATCAATTCAGTTAAATAATAAAGCATTATTGATATTTAAAGATAATCAAGAAATCTTTAAAATTAATGATTTAGCATTTCTTATAAGAAAACAGAATTTAGCAAGTGAGGAAAATATATCCTTATTTTTAAACATGAATTATTATTCAGAAAAAGATATTTTGAATTTTAAAAATGCTAATTTAGATATTGCTGCTTCTTTAAAATTTGCTGAAGACGGAGAAGATTCAGCTATTTTACAAAATTTTAATATAGAGAGATTTATTTTTACTTGTGATAATGATTCTAAAATTAATTTAAACGGTGATTTACAACTCTTTGCCAATAAATTACCGAAAGGAAAACTATATTTTGAGCTGGAAAATTATAATTCCATAGTTGATAAATTATTACCGAATAATATTATTCTTTCTAAGAAAATAATTAAAACAATTATTGCTAAAGCAATTAATAAAGCTTCCGACGTGCAATTAAATACAGAGCAAAATGATTCAAATTCGGCTTACAACAATATAGAAAAAGCTAAGTTTGATATTGAGTTTTCAGACAAAGGAATAAATATCGGTGCTATTAATTTATTAGAACTAAAACTTGGTGAACATAAAGAAGACCAAAATACCACAAATAATTCAAATTAGCTTTATGAACAATTTTAAACTAGCGACTATTATTAGCATATTTCTTATTTGCAGTAATATTTATGCTGCTCCAAAAGTCATTAAAATCGGTACCGGCTCTATTTTAAAAGGATATTATGCTATTGGACTTGATTTATGCAAGACTATTACAAATGACGATAAAAATAATGAACATATTAAATGCGAAGTTGTTGCAACAAACGGTAGTATAGAAAATTTAAAATTATTACAACAAGGCAAAATTGATTTAGCCCTAGTGCAAGCTAATATTGCAGTAGAAGCATATGAGGGCATAGGTTATTATCACGATCAAGAAAAAATGCAAAATTTACGTCAGGTGCTTAATCTACATGATGAGTTTTTTACGGTTATTGTAAAAGATGAGGATAAAATAAAAGGTTTTGCTGATATTGACGGAAAAAAAATAACTAACGGTCCAGCATTTTCCAGTAGTCATATTACTTATGATGTCGTACGTTCTTTATATAAATTTGCTAAGGAACCTGAAGAGCTACACATTAATTATGAAGATTCTAGTGATCAATTCTGTAATAAGGAAATAGATGCTATAATAATGATGGTTGGACATTCTAACCCCTTAGTAAATTTAATAGCTAATAAGTGTGAAATTGATTTCATTTCTATTGACAATGATAAAATAACGGAATTAATAAAACAAAATAGAGCTTTTCATAAAGCCATACTTCATAAGGGCTTATATCCAGGGATTACCGATAATCACACTACAGTAAAAGTATCGGCAATCCTAGTAACTAGAGATGAGGCAAATCGTGATATTTTAGATAAATTTATCGGAGCTTTTCATAGAAACGTAGCAAATTTTAAACTTTCTAACTACTTATTAAATAACCTGGACATTAACTATTTCGCCGATACTAAAAATTTTGTTCTACCAAAACATGATTCAGTAAGAAACAAAAACTAACAATATCTTATGTCTGAAAATACTATATTTAAAAATATACTGATACCTATAGATTTAAATGATAAAAAATCTATAAAAGGTATTCTTTCTAAGGCTTTAATGCTTGCGACGAACTTTCAAGCAAAATTACATTTTATGTATGTAATTCCTGAATTCGGTACGAAAATGTTTGAAGATTATTTACCTAAACATTGGAGAACAGAGAAAAAAGAAAAGTATAAAGCTCAAATTAAAGAGCTTATCAAACAATATATTCCCGATGAAATTGAAACAGATTATTATATAGGTAGCGGTGCCGTTTATGATGAAATAATTAAGCACTCTAATGAAATTAAAGCCGATTTAATCATAATCTCTGCAGTCAGACTACAATTAAAAGATTATATGCTTGGACCTAATGCTTCTAAAATCGTCCGTCATTCAGATATATCAGTGTTAGTAGTACGAGACGAGTAATAAGTATTATTTACGACTCTTGGGAGTGCATTGCTAGCGTGGGTCCATAATCGTCATTCGAGCAGCCATAGGCTGCGTGGTAATCCACAAAAAATAAAAAAAATGCTATAAATTAGCATTTTTTACTGGATTGCTTCGTCAAAACTTACAGTTTTTTCTTGCAATGACGATTTTGGCTGTTATAACTTCACTTTCAACTTCACAAAGCCTTGATAGCTTTGATATTTCTTTTGTAAATGACAGTGATATTCAAGTAATACGCTTACATTATCTTTTTCAGTTAAAACGCTAGCACCGATATTATAAGCGACTTTAGGTTGCTTCGGTAATGCGATAGTTTCATTAACGTCTCTATCTTTCCATTTTACTTTAGCATTAAGTTTTTTACTATTATCATTAAGTAATGTTCTACAGATGCTTGAAGTGCAGGCATAACACTGAAACCTTCAGCTATTTTCTGCGGTGCTAAAGAGCTACCTTACCGCCTAAAATACCGCTCTATAAATGCTACTTTTAGAAGCAATACTCAAATGCTGAATACCTACAACATCACTTTCTTGATATGTATTGTCTTTAGAGTGGCCGTATCTTATACCAAGATTTGGAGTAAGAGTAATATCACCATTCATAAGATGATTATAACTTAATAAAGTTTCAAAGTTATAATTATTTGTAATAGTTGAGATTATATCTTACATTTAGTAAAATAAATTAATTATTAAATGGAGATGAAAAATGAACTTAAATCAAAAAATAATAAAGCCAAAAATAGGGTTACTAGAACTAGCTAAGAGTCTTGGTAGCATATCATCAGCATGTAAAGCGATGGGCTATAGTAGAGATAGTTATTACAGATTTAAAGCACTGTATGAAACTGGTGGCGAAGAGGCATTATATGAAATTAGTCGAAGAAAGCCAATAATAGCGAATAGAGTTGATCCAGCGATAGAGAAAGCAGTAATGGATATGGCAATAGAATATCCAGCATATGGTCAGCTAAGAGTATCAAATGAGCTTAAGAAGAGCGGTATACTTGTATCGCCTGGAGGAGTGCGATCAATTTGGTTACGTAATGATTTAAACAATATCAGTAAAAGGCTTTAAGCATTAGAAGCAAAGATGGCTCAGGATGGTATTGTTCTTACTGAATCTCAATTACAAGTGCTAGAGGAGCGTCGTAATGAAAGAGAAGCTCATGGAGAAACTGAGACGCAGCATCCAGGTTATCTAGGATGTCAGGATACGTATTATGTAGGTAATTTCAAAGGTATAGGTAAGGTTTATTCTCAGGTATTTATTGATAGCTATACTAGGGTAGCTGATGCTAAACTATATACTGATAAAACAGCTTTAACTGCTGCTGATATGCTTAATGACCGCGTGTTACCATGGTACGAGACCCAAGGGATACCAATACTTCGTATTCTTACAGATCGTGGGTCAGAATATAAGGGGAATATAGAGCATCATGCTTTTGAGTTGTTTCTAAGTATCGAAGGTATAGAGCATACTACAACTAAGGCATATTCTCCCCAAACAAATGGTATGTGTGAGCGTTTTAATAAAACCATGAAACAAGAATTCTTTGATACAGCTATGCGGAAAAAGATTTATACAGATCTTGATGATTTACAATTAGATCTTGATATTTGGTTAGAGCATTTCAATAATGAGCGACCACATTCAGGAAAATATTGTTATGGAAAAACTCCTATGCAAACTTTTAAGGATAGTAGAAAATTAGCTGTTGAAAAGAATAATGAAATCTTGTATCTTGAATACGTCTCTGACAGTCAAAATGTAACTGACAATCAGGTGCAAAATTTATAGTGTCTGTAAGATCAAATCTTGACTTCTACACCCAGCATATTTTATAGAAAGAATAATAAATTAGACTCTATATTAAAATGTTATGACAGTCTTATAAATAAGGCTGCAAAGCCTATAAAATATGATTTATATATGGCCCAAGGAAACGAACTTTGTTTTCAAAAACAACAGGAAACAGATGCTGCAGAATCATATTTTAAAGCAGCTGGTGTTGTACGTGATCCTCAAAAACAACGAGATGCAATGCTTATGGCATACAATATTCTTAGGAAACCCAAATAATAACGCAATTCAACAAACAGATATTTCAGAACAACAACAAAGAGAGGGATATCTTAATGGTATAATCGGCGATATTATTGATCTGTGACCTTTCACTGGTATTAAGCGGCTTATTATTCCTCTCTGTCATCCCGTGATTTATTCACGGAATCAGGTAACAATATTGAAGTTATTTTTTCTGGACCCCATGGTCAGGCCACGGGGTGACAGTGAAAAACCCATGAACGCTCACCTTGATCTATCTATCTCAGTAAATCATTTATTCTTACTTTAGCTCTAGTAGTTTTATCGACTTGTTTTACGATAACTACGCAATAAAGTCCAGGCTTACCGGCTTCCTTAGCAGGTAATACTCCTGGAACTACAACGGAATAAGCCGGAATTCTGCCGTAAATAATTTCACCTGTATCTCTGTATACTATTTTTGTAGAGCTACCGATAAACACCCCCATACTAATTACTGCTCCTTCCTCTACTATTACACCTTCTGCTATTTCCGATCTTGCACCGATAAAACAATTATCTTCAATGATAACAGGCTTTGCTTGCAATGGCTCAAGCACCCCACCTATTCCCGTGCCGCCTGAAATATGACAATTCTTGCCGATTTGAGCACATGAGCCGATAGTAGCCCATGTATCAATCATTGTTCCCTCATCTATATAAGCACCTATATTAATGAAAGAAGGCATAATTACAACATTTTTAGCTATATAAGTACCGGTTCTAACAACAGCTCCGGGCACTTTGCGTATAGCTGCTTCTTTGAATGTATTTTTATCAGTATCTGCAGAAAATTTAGGAGCAACTTTGTCATACCAACTATTATAATTGTTATTATAAAGTTGTGATTCCGTAGTGATAAAATATAGCAATATAGCTTTCTTTACCCATTCATTAACGTGCCAACTATTTTCTTTCTTTTCACAAACACGAATCGTACCTTGATTTAAGCTTTCTATACTATCATTAAGAGTTTGCTTTAATGTTATAAGCTTTGAAGAATCTTGAAGAAGTTTGTCCTTAATTTGCCAAGCTTCTTCAACTTCTTTAATAAGAGAGGACATATCTTTTAACTGTTTTATTGCCAAAAATAATAAATGAGATTATCATGAAGTCAAACATAATAATTATAATTAACTATGCATATTACTTGCCCAAATTGCCAAACAAGATTTATTGTTACAAGCAATCAAATAGGTATTAACGGACGACGAGTAAAATGTTCCAAATGTAGCCATTTGTGGTATCAGAAATTAGACTATAATACTAGTACATTAAATGACTTTAAAGATAAAGTAAACACGGGAACTATTAAAACTCCTATTAAAAATCATTACAATGCTAATGTGCCAGTGATTTTACCGTATATTCCTCCTAAGAAAAAATATAATATATTTCCAATATTATGGACTAGCTTTATAATTTTTTGTTTAGTGATATTACTAATAGATAGCTTTAAATTCTTAGATAAATATGATCAATTAAAGATAGAAGAAATTAATTTAGGCAAATCTCGTCATATAGGCGGTATGAAGATATTTTATAAATTATCTAATGAGTCTGAGTATTTAATTTCCGATCCTATAATCAAAGTAAGAGTAATGGATACTAATAATCAAGCTTTAGATGAATATGTATCAATTACAAAACTACAAACAAAAATCCCTGCAAAACAAGCAATATATCTAGAAATGAATATTGAAGGGATCCCTATTACAGCAAAATATATTGATATTGTTATAGGTAATAGATTAGGACTTTTATTTAAGTGAGGATGTTGTTGCATAGACCGACAAAATCTACTGTCATCCCGTGGTTTAACTACGTGATCCATCAAAACAATTAAAACACTATTGAGTATTGTACGAATGTTGCTGTTGACCTGAGTATAAAGGCAATTGATGTCATTACCACGTAGGCGGAATCCAGTAAAACATATAAAAACTTGTTTTTATATGTTTATTTTTATTAAATATGTAACCTATATTAAGGTTGTCTTGTCCCTACCTTTGCAGAAATGACATAGGGGCTATGCAACAACATCACTTAAAAATAAAAATACCCATAAGCCGAAGCTTATGGGTATTACTAAAGATATAATAATTTTGTTGTGTATTAGGAAACACCACAACTTGAGCTATTAGTATCACTTGATACCATATTAACAATATCTGGAGCTTTAAATAATATAATGATTGCAGTAACTACCACTAAAGCTACTTCCCACTGCAATTTTCCTCTTAATGTTTGAATTCCCAGAACAATTATACCGACAACAGCTATACCTTTTGCAGTATTGCCTCTGAATACTTTAATTAACTTACATAATGCCTCACCTACAGGATCGCCGACATTACCACCTAAGCTATCAAAAGCTACCATAATAATAGCCACGCTTAGAATAGTAAATAATATGCGTAATGATAGATTATAATCGATTAATTCTTCGTTTAATTTACGAATAGGAAAGTTCATATGTTTTACCTCAATAAAATAATTAGCATTTAAAAAATAATGTATAATTTATTTATATATAAATCAACTCCTAAATATATGCAATTTTAATTAATATGCAAAAATATTTTAAAAACACTTATTTTAAGTAACATTATAATCACATATAGTATAATTTAACTTCCAAATATATAAACAAACGTAAATAAAAATAACCAAACCACATCTACAAAATGCCAGTACCATGCAGCACATTCAAACCCTAAATGTCCATTACCTTCTGTAGTAAAATCTCCTCTTTTTGCTCTAAAGTAGCAAATTATTAGAAATATAGTACCTATAATTACATGAGCTCCATGAAAACCCGTGGCTAAATAAAAATTAGAAGCATATATACCATCTGTAAATTTAAACGCCGCATGGTAATATTCATATGCCTGCATAGTTGTAAAAAATATTCCAAGCAATATGGTAAGAGCAAGTGCCGTTACACAATCTTTTTGATTTTTTTCTTCTAAGGCGTAGTGAGCCCAAGTAACGGTAGTGCCTGATAAGAGTAGTATTAAAGTATTGATAAAAGGAATATCAAACGGCTCAAAAGTTTTAATTGTAGGTGGAGGCCAAATGCCCTGCTTTACAACCCATACACCGTCTAAAAGACCTACGGGTGATAGACTTGATTTAAAAAAAGAAGCAAAAAATACACCAAAAAATACTATTTCCGTTAAGATAAATAACGCCATACCTATTTGCAAACCTTTTCTAACAGGACTAGTATGCTGATGTTCGACTATTCCTTCTTTCACTATATCTCTCCACCAAGAATATAAACAGTAACCTACTGAAATAATCCCTGCAGATAAAATATATATATTAAATTTGTAGCCATGCATGAACGAGACGCCGCCTATAACCAAAAGAAGTAAAGCAAAAGATGTTAGGACGGGCCAAGGGCTTGGGTCTACTATATGGAATAAGTGCGATTTAGTAATAGAATATGAATTATTTAAAATTATCTTTTGACTCATATTGTTATTTTATATTTCCTAATTATCACCAATAACAAACTACAAAAGTAATCTGCTATTCGCATGAGTGAAAATAAATATAAATTATTATTGATGTAAAAGCAAATGCTAGAAGGAGATTATATAGAAAATATACCCCCCAACTCAGAATTACATTATTTATTATCAATGACAACTAAAATCTCTTGACTCTTTATATTATTCAACTAATATATAGACCGCTAATAATGTTTAAACTCCATTGTTGCAAGACCAATCTGTCAAAACTTAATATTAAGTTATGCCAGGAGTCTATTATTATCAGTGAGTAAAATCATGAAGTATAATGGAGGTTGTTGTCTTACAGCAACGGATCTTAACCACTGGCCCCTTTATTTATTAATTCTAAAAAATACAAATGCAAAAAATAAAGAACAAATTTAAAAAAAGTTTTTCTTTTCATCACCATTTCTAATAATATGACTAATGTTTTTTTATTATCTTCTTAATATCTTAGAAGTAAAATATTTCTAGATTTTTTAACTAATTAAGTTGTTCACTCTAAATTTTCTTACTTAAAATTATAGAGATACGACAAATTATCTTCACTATTTTACTAGTTATTTCTGCAAATATTGCTTCAGTACTATCATTCATTATAGCAATATTTTTATGTTCAATTTCATCAAGTCGAAATTTAATAATATTATTTAATAATTCTGGCTCAACATTTTTATTTTCTAAATAATTTATTTGCTGTTCATAATGTTTTTCTATTACTTCTTCTACACTCTCGGTAATAAGCATCGCCGTTTTTATTCCCATCAAGGAAGATAAAGCACCAAGTAAAAATCCGTAATGATGCCAAAAAAATAATAAAAACGTGGGTCTCACTTCTTTTTCCAGTAATTTTTTTTCAAAATAATTTAAATGCACTTCTTCGTGGTCAAGCATTTCTTTAATCAATATATGATCATTTTGAGATTTAATATATTTTAGCTGTCCTTGATAAATTCTTTTTGCACCATATTCTCCGGCATGATTAACTCTAATTATCTCGTGAATTTGTTTGTCAGGGTCAGAAAAATCAGGTCTAGGCATAATGTATACTCGTTTAATTTGAAAAATTGGCTACGTCATCTTATAAGAGCTACGGTGCTCACGTATTAAGTATACGCCCCGCTCCTCGCCTTATAGGCTTCCTTGCTCTTTTCCAAATTAAACTTCGTCTACTCTTCATTTACTTTGGAGTATACTTTGGAATAAATCGAAACTAGCAGGATTTAACTTATAATCCACTTCTGCCTGTTGTAGCACTTTTAAAGTCTTTAGACATTCAGTGAGGCTAAGACCGTTTGCTATCTTCGTAAAATCATTAATATACTGATAGAAAATCGGTGGTGATAATGATTTTATTGCGAGTTCCAAACGCTCACCGTTTTTTACTTTCGACAAAACTATATATAAATTTAAATAATGCCTTATTAATGCTCTAATAATTAAAACTTCATTGATATTTTGTTTTTTTAATATATCAAGCTCTTGCAGAAAATTACTATAATCTTTTTTTGAAAAATACATTGCTAAATCACTGCCGTTTGCCGTAATTTCGCTACTTATAACTTCTAGAACGTCGTTTAAAGTAATTTCGCGTGCGTCGTGAACAAAATATATTAATTTATTTATTTCGCTACAAATTAAATCATGATCACCTTTTAAATGAGCTTTTAAATAAGTGATAGCTTCTTTACTTATAACTTTATTAGTTTTTTCTACTTTACCTAAAATAATTCGTTCAATTTTTGCTTCATCATCATGATAACAAGCAACTGCTGCTAAATATTCTTCCGTTTCAAAAAACTTTCTAATGCTCCCACTAGAAGTCATTTCTTCACCTATAAATACAGGAAAATTTATATAATCACTGTTTAGAATTGTTTTTAAATTCTGATCGATTGAATTCCCAACCGATCTAATTTTAATTAATTCTTTTTGACCAAAAAAATTAGACGAATTAAGTAATATTTCTAAAGATGAAATATTAAGATCTGCGTATTCTATAGAAGTTTGTAGCATATTTAAGCTTTTTACTAAATGCTTACAAATTTTTTCTATATAACCTTTATCAGGACCATATAGTAAAAGAGCTCTAATCTTTCCGGATGTTATTAGTTCAAATAATCTACCTATTTGTGAAAAATAAAATTTCATAGCTTAACTATTTCCGTGTAAAATATAAAATTAATCTGCTACGAATTTCTTCTGCTGCTTGATATGCCAAGTCTATTCCTGTTTTATCTCTTTCAACATTTGTCGCATATGGTGTAAAAATAGCATTATATGACGTGTTTTGGTAAAACTTCTCTTCAATTAAAACCTTTTGGCTTTCTATATCAATTAATTTATATCTAACTAATTGATTAATATATTCCCTTAAAACATTGGAGTTTTTTTCAATAGTAGCAGGCATAGTTGTTGCGATAAGCTTTACTTTAAGCAGGTATTTTGCTTGTGCTTTCTGAGGTAAAATACTAGTTAAACGATGATAAAACTCAGCCCCTTCAATTGTTCGAATTGGTTCAACTTCAATAGCTTCTAAATCATTATTTCTACTGTATTTTTCACTATATACCGGTTTTAAATTACAACTGCTCATTAGAAAGAATATAATTATTACAAATAAAGAACGCATATATTAGATTAAGATTGGTTTTTTATATTAATAACAGTTTATTTCGATTTTGTGAAAGAAAATTATAATAATGAGCATTTATTAATATTTATATTTATAATAATATGTTAATTATGTTGACATTAATACGTGAGGCTTGTATGATGCCACTTCAAAATGAAGGTATTATAAGGTATTAGATGTTATTAAATATTGTTCTAAGTATTCCAATACACATACACACAGCATTGATAAAAATAAGAGCATATTTTCCCCTACTAGAAAAAGTAACTTTAACAAAATATAGCTTAACAGAAAATATTGAAACGCTCAAAGTAAATACAGATGAAGCTAAAACTGTAAAGATTACAAAAGAGGATTTAAAAAAATCTTTTGAGTTATATGAAGAAAAATTGATAATATTAGCTTAGCACAAAAACTATCATTACAAACATCAATTAGTTATGATGCTTATAACCCTCAAACAGAGTATTACCCATTGATAGGAGAAGATGGAAATATCGATTATATCCCTATCACCGAATTATAATCTTTTAAGCTTTAAATTTAATCGGTAAGTTTTACATACTTACCGTTTTTTATTAAAGAACTCTCTATATCTTCCTTGCAAATCTCATACTCTATGTTAAATTTACAAGGAAGATGCTTGTCCGATAATTTACAAAATTTTTATACAAGCTCCATTATTGTATGCTTATTGTTTCCGATTATAGACATATCATCTCTAAATATTTTATCTTCTGCCCAACCATGCCATGGTTCTATATTAAGCCGGTCTATAATATCTCGTTCACAATTTTGCAATATTTCTAATATTTCTTTACTAGTATTATAATATGATGGAGTAAGACCTGAAGCATCTTTGATCATTACTAAATAAGGATTTTTTGCTAATAAAGTTTTGATAATCTCTTTGTTAGCAATTCCTGTAACTGCTGAATGTAACACTGTTGAATCGTTATAGGTTATCTCTGTTACGTATTTAGCTAATTCTAATATTTTTTCAACTAATGTTTGTTCTTTATCCTCAACCGCATCATGTAAGATATATTTATTATTTTTATCAAATAGAAATGTAGTGCAGCTTCATCATTCTTGTCTATTAATGCTTTGAATTTTCTTAAGAAGCTTCTTTTTTAGAAACATCCCTCTCTATATCATCATCTGAACGTGGTGATGTTAGTGAATCCTGAGTATTAGAGTTATTACTATTTTTTGTAAAAAACTTAAAAAAAGATGTTTTTTGTTTTATCTACTGTAGGTATTTGTTCTTTAGTCATTAATTCTCCTAAATTTATTAATTATTTTAGGAGAAATTGTTCATTAGCTATGTTTCTTAGGTGGTGAGTAAGGGGCATTTTTTCTGTCATTGCGAGGAAATTGCATAGCAATTGACGAAGCAAAATCTCAGGAGAGTTTGTTATTATTTCATGAGATTGTCACGCAGCCTACGGCTGCTCGTAATGACGGTTTCAGTATGTATCCACGCAACAATGCTGTCTCGCTTTTGCAGGAATAACATAAAGAATATTTATCAATCCACTCAAAAATGACCTAGTTGGCGAACTACTCTGAGCTAATTTGCAATTCTCCTAAAATATAAGATTATAAATTTAAGAATAATAACGCAACAAACCAAGTTGAATTATATATTACTTCATTGATTAAGAATTGTTAATTTATCACAATGTCATTAGTTACTGAAGTTTTATATTTTCCATATCCCAATCATGAGAAATAGTATTATACTTTAATATATAAGGCTTAGTATCTATAGAATCTAGAGTTACATCAGCAATCATATCATCATGCGACGAGATAAGTTCATTATAACCGAAATTAGCATAATAAGGTTGATAATTTCTAAATCTAACCGTTATAAACTTCTCTTTAGTAATAGCAGGCAAGCATTTCACCAAATCATCAAGATTACTTAAAGCTAAATCTTTCATCTCAAAAATTTGCAATCTATAAACATTTTTATAATCTTTAGTAAAAAACGTTGGTATAGAGCTAAAGCTACTACCGGATTGAACAGAAGCTATACTTAGAGCTTTAAGAGGAATACCTGATTTATTACTAAAATAATCATCGGCTTCAAAAAATACTGCACCGCCGAAATTTATCATTTTAGCGATTTTATTATTGTTCACATCATATAAATCTACTGCTTGTTCTAGCTTTTTTCCGTCACGAAATATAGTAAGTTTAATAGCTATTCCTTTGAAATTATCCATTTCTCTATCAAATAATGCTAGATTGCCGCCGAGTTCCTTATCATTAACTGCCCAAATAATATCACCGGCTTTTAAAGATTTTGCGGCAGGTGATCCGGCTAGAACTGCCTTAATGCTTATCACTCTATTTCTACTATCAGGAAATTTCTTTATATATTTATCCATTTCTTCTTTAGGGAAATTGTGATGTCTAACTGCTTTATTTAAAGAATATAACTCGCTTATTATTCCTATATGTTTTCTGCCTGGTTGTTTATTATTCTTTAAACTTTCTAAAGTGCGAGCTACATAATCACCGTGCAGCGCTAGAGAATGAGTTTTACCGCCACCATATAATACTCCTATAGCCTCAATCTTATCGTTTAATACCGGTGAACCGCTAGCACCTCCTGTAGTATTTAAATTAATAACATAAGTACATTGCGGCATTAAACCTTCAATATTATAAAGATCAGACAAATAACCGGTATGGAAAGAAAAACCTTTTGCTTCTGTGTTACCGACTACAAAAACCTTTTGATTTAATTTTGGAAATTCGCTTGCAAAAGATATTTGCGTTGCTGATGCCGGTATATCTTTACTCTCTACTTTTAAAACGGCATAATCTTGCCAAATATCGTAATAGATAAGTTTTGCTTCTGCCTGCTCACCGTTATAAAAAGTAACAAAATAAGTTCCGATAGACGCACCGCCGACAACATGAGTATTAGTAATTATATAACCGTTGTTCTTATCGTTGATAAATCCCGTTCCAGTCCAACTACTTGTATCGTCATATGCCGATACGGCAATTCTAGTATCGATCGTTACGATTGCTTTCTTTGCTTTTTCAAATATAATAGTGCTTGTTTCGCTAGATGCTAAAACTATATTATTTAGGAAAACTAAATTAATAATAAATAAAAGTTTTAGTAAAATCGGTAGTTTTTTCATTGTCACCTCTTGTAAAATCATTTAAGCCACACTATATCAAATCAAAAGTCATAATAAAATAAAAAAAAGAAAACGAGGAATCTTATGGGAAAAGTAATAGGTATCGACCTTGGGACTACCAACTCTTGTGTTGCAGTCATGGAAGGTAAAGAACCAAAGGTAATAGAAAATGCAGAAGGTGAAAGAACTACGCCGTCAATAATAGCTTTTGCAAACGGCGAAAAATTAGTCGGGCAATCTGCTAAGAGGCAAGCAGTAACTAACCATCGCAATACTATATATGCGGTAAAGCGATTAATCGGTAGAAATTTTATCGATCCTATGGTTAAGAAAGACCAAGGTATTGTACCGTATAATATAGTGAAAGCCGATAACGGGGATGCATGGGTCGAAGCGGATAATAATAAATATTCACCAAGTCAAATTAGTGCATTCATTTTACAAAAAATGAAAGAAACTGCTGAGAATTATTTAGGGGACAAAGTAACACAAGCAGTAATTACCGTACCTGCTTATTTTAATGATGCACAGCGTCAAGCAACGAAAGACGCCGGTAAAATAGCAGGTCTTGAGGTCCTTAGAATAATCAACGAGCCGACTGCTGCAGCTCTTGCTTACGGTTTCGAGAAATCGGCAAGTAAAACTATTGCAGTATACGATCTTGGCGGCGGAACATTCGATGTTTCAATTCTTGAGATCGCTGACGGTGTTTTTGAAGTAAAATCAACAAACGGCGATACATTCCTTGGTGGTGAAGATTTCGATACAAGAATATTAAACCATTTAATAGATGTATTCAAAAAAGAAAATGGTATAGATTTAAGTAACGATCCTTTAGCACTTCAACGTTTGAAAGAAGCCGCGGAAAAAGCTAAGAAAGAGCTATCTTCTGCAGTAACTACCAATATTAATTTACCTTATATTACGGCTGATAGTAGCGGTCCAAAACACTTAAATATTAAATTTACTAGAGCTGAACTAGAAAAATTAGTAGATGATTTAATTGAAAAAACAATTGAGCCTTGCCGTAAAGCATTACAGGATGCAGGTTTTAAAGCTTCTGATATTCAGGAAGTAGTATTAGTAGGCGGTATGACTAGAATGCCGAAAGTACAAGAAGCCGTAAAAAAATTCTTCGGACGTGAGCCGCATAAAGGCGTAAATCCCGATGAGGTTGTAGCTCTTGGTGCTGCTATTCAAGGCGGAGTACTTAATAAAGAAGTAACGGATATATTATTATTAGACGTTACACCTCTATCCCTTGGCATTGAAACTCTTGGCGGCGTATTTACAAGATTAATTGATCGTAATACTACTATACCTACTAAGAAAAGTCAGGTATTCTCAACTGCTGATGATAACCAGCATGCCGTAACTATTAGAGTATTCCAAGGTGAACGTGAAATGGCAAAAGATAATAAATTACTTGGTCAGTTTAATCTCGAAGGTATACCTCTTGCACCAAGAGGTTTGCCACAAATAGAAGTAACGTTTGACATTGATGCTAACGGAATAGTGCATGTTTCAGCTAAAGATAAAGCAAGCGGTAAAGAGCAGAAAGTAACTATTCAAGCTTCCGGTGGTCTTAGCGATGCGGAAATTGAACAAATGGTTAAAGATGCCGAACAAAATGCTGATGAAGACAAAAAGCGTAAGGAACTTATTGAAGCAAAAAATGCTGCCGATAGTTTAGTTTATTCTACTGAAAAAACTCTTACAGAATATGGCGATAAATTATCATCAGACGATAAAGGAGCTGTTGAAGAAGCACTAGCCGCTTTAAAAGCCGTGCTTGAGTCGGAAGATACTGCTTTGATTAAAGAAAAGACCGAAAGTTTAACTGCAGCTAGCATGAAAATCGGTGAAGCGATGTATAAAGCACAAAGCGAGAGCCAACCTGCTGCAGAAAGTGCCGCTAATGATGAAAAAATAGTAGATGCCGACTTTCAAGATGTAGAGAAGAAGTAGAAGTAATTTCGTCATTGCAAGGAACGAAGCGACGTGGCAATCTCGTTAAATATCCTGAGATTGCTTTGTCAAATTACTATGTAATTTTCCTCGTAATGACGTTACAATCTCATTTTATAAATTAAATTATGTCACAAAATTATTACCAAATACTAGGGGTTAGTAAAACAGCTAGCCAAGCTGACCTTAAAAAAGCCTACCTCAAGCTAGCCAAGCAATATCACCCTGATACTACTGATGCTAAAGATGCTGAAAAGAAATTTAAAGAAATCAATGCCGCTTATGATGTTCTAAAAGATGAGCAAACAAGAGCTGCTTATGATCGTTTGGGACACGATGCTTTTCAAAATCAACAATCACGAGGGGGAGGAGGAAATCATGGCGGTTTTCACCCTGATATTAACGACATATTCGGTGACTTCTTTAGCGACTTTATGGGAGGCAGCAGAAGATCATCACGCCCAACTTCAGCTAAAGTTAGAGGCTCAGATTTAAAATATAATCTGACAATTAACCTAGAGGAAGCATTTCACGGTATAGAAAAAAATATTAGCTTTTCTAGCACAGTAAAATGCGATACTTGTCACGGTAGCGGTTCTGAAAAAGGTGAAACCGTAACTACTTGCGATGCTTGCAGCGGTGTTGGAGCGACTAGAATGCAGCAAGGATTCTTTACGATCGAACAAGCTTGTCATAAATGCCAAGGTAACGGACACATTATAAAAAATCCTTGCAAGAAATGTCATGGCATGGGACGTTACCATAAACAACGAAATTTATCGGTAAACATTCCTGCCGGTGTTGAAAACGGTACTAGAATAAGACATACCGGAGAAGGGGAAGCAGGTATTAGAGGCGGTAATAGCGGTGATTTATACGTTGATATAACAATAAAACCACATGATATTTATAAAGTAGACGGAGCAAATCTACATTGTAAACTACCTATTAGTTTTGTGAATGCTGCTCTTGGAGGAGAGATAGAAGTACCGGTAATTGAAGGCGGAAAAGTAAACTTAACAATTCCTGCAGGCACACAAAACGGTGATCAATTAAGGCTACGCAGCAAAGGTATGTCTAAAATGAGATCAACTATTAGGGGTGATATGCTTACGCATATTCATGTCGAAGTACCTAAAAATTTATCTAAAAGACAACGTGAATTACTAGAAGAATTCAAAAAAGAATCCATAAATGAAAAAGAAAATGACGGCAGCTTTTTTAATAAAATGAAAAGTCTGTGGTCGTAAATTTTATTTACCTTTCCTATAGAAATGAAACCTCCAATATTATAAAATATTATTTGCATAATATTACCGGAGGTTTTTATGCCTTATAAGAATAATAACGATTTACCTGATTCAGTTAAAAATCATCTTCCGAGCCATGCTAAGGATATTTATAGCGAAGCTTTTAATCATGGCATTTGAACCACATATAAGGATGCCGATAAAAGACGTGGAAATGACTCTAGAGAGACAGTTGCACATAAAGTAGCATGGTCGGCCGTAGAAAAAAAATACCATAAAAATGATAAAGGACATTGGGTAGAGCAATAAGTCCAAGAATATAGACCTATTCTTCTAGGGGTAATTTGTACGTCGATCCGGTACTCGAATCCTTACGTACAAGTGTACGCTGCGATTCTGCATTCTGTGTTTCCCTCAAATTCCTCCCTATAAACGAGTTTCTGAATAGGTCTAATTTATCAGTTTGTGAGATTTTAAATTGAATCCTTGAAATTCTGTAAGCCTATATGTATATTTAGTTATTAACTGAATTTAAGTTCTTATGAAATTAACAAAATTATTGAGTACCCTTTTAGTTATAGGGTTAGTTTTAGGCGGGTGCAAAAACAAAAAAACCAGTGATGACATAGTAGTCCCTATCGCTACCCTTTATAATGAAGGTATTACCTTATTGGAAAAGAAAAAATATAAGAACGCTGCAGAAGAATTCGGAAGAGTATTGTACCAGCATCCAGGTAATGAAATGACCCCGCAAGCCGAATTGATGCAGGCTTATTCTTTATTTCTCGCCGCTCAATATGAAGAAGCGGTTGATGTGCTTGATATGTTCATTAAGTTGCACCCTGCAAATGTTGACATTGCTTATGCATATTACCTTAAAGCATTATCATATTATATGTTAATTTCAGACGTAAATCATGATCAATCTAGAACTTTCCTAGCTAAAGATAGTTTTGAAGACGTAATAGCAAAATTCCCAAATACTAAATATGCTATTGATTCATCTTTAAAAATTGACCTAGTAAACGATCATTTAGCAGGTAAAGAGATGATGGTAGGTCGGTTTTACTTAAAGAAAAAGAATCCGATGGCAGCTATAAATAGATTTGAAGAGGTAATTGATAATTATCAAACTACTTCTCACTCGGTAGAAGCTCTTTACCGTTTAGCCGAGAGTTATATGATACTTGGACTTCCGGATGAAGCAAAAAAATATGCCTCAGTGCTAGGTTACAACTATCCTGATAGTCAATGGTATAGTTATGCGTACAGGCTAGTTCAGAACCACCAAAATTAAGCGGCATATGTTCTACAGTCTCTCAGTTAAAAACTTCATTCTGATAGACGAGCTGGAAATTGAGTTTAATAAAGGTTTATGTGTTATTACCGGTGAAACGGGAGCCGGTAAATCTATTTTACTTGATGCTATTTTATTTTGCTTAGGTTATAAAACTTCAAATAAGATAATAAAGCGTGGAAAAGAGTACGCTGTTGTTAATATAATATTCTCTTTAAATGAAGAAATAAAAAATTTTCTGATTCAAAATTTTATTGAACCTGAAGAGTTATTGTTTGTAAAGTGTCTGCAAAAAGCCGAAGGACGAAAAAATTTTTTCATTAATAATCAAGTGGTTACTAAAGCTCTTATGCAGCAATTAGCTACTTATTTATTCGAGCTTCATGGACAAAATAATAATATTTCTCTTCTAGAAGCAAATACGCAGCGTGATATTTTAGATAGTTATGGAAATCTTTTGGACTTTCGAGCGGAGCTTTCCAAATGCTATCAGGCTTGGCAAAATACTCGGAAAGAAATGGCCGAAATAACACTTAAGCAAAATTCTATAGAACAAGAAATTGATTATTTGAGCTTTGCAACGGAAGAATTAACTAAACTGAACATTCAAACAGGTGAAGAAGAAAAATTAGCAAATCTACGAAAAGATTTGCAAAATAAAGATAAGGATTTACAGCTAATAAAAGATATTCTAGAACAGATTAATAACCCTGAAATAAATACATCGATTAATAGAGCAGAGAAATTATTAGCAAGGCAAGGCAACAATGAGCGTTTTGAAGCTATCGTTACAAGTTTAGAGGAAGCCTATAATAATCTAGAAGAAGCACGCCAAGAATTATCAAATCTGTTAGATAGTTTCAATTATGAGGAATATAATCTTGAAGAAACAGAAGAAAGATTATTTTTAATAAAAGCTATTAGCCGTAAATATAATGTTCCTGCTGATGCGTTAGGTGTATTTTTAGATAAATCTTTAGAGCAGCTCAGTATATTAAAACACAAAATAGCAAATAGTAATGAGTTGAAAGCTCAAGAAGTACTACTGCAGAAAAAATATTATGAACTAGCGAGTAATTTATCTGCAAAGCGTCTTATTGTTGCAAAACATCTAGAAGAATCGTTGCATCAGGAGCTAAAGCAGCTTAAAATGGCGAAAGCAATTTTTGAGATTGAGATAAATGCTAAAGAACCAACAGCCGACGGTAATGACGATATTGTGTTTAAAGCGTCTACTAACCCGGGAACGGCAGCTGCAACAATTAATAAAATCGCTTCCGGCGGTGAATTATCAAGATTCATGTTAGCTTTAAAAACTTCTTTGTTTGATAAAATGGTAAAACCATCTATTATATTTGATGAAATAGATGTCGGGATTGGCGGAGAGGTCGCAGATAAAGTAGGTGAGCGATTAAAAAAACTTAGTAGCGTTACTCAAGTAATAGTTATTACGCACCAGCCGCAAGTAGCAGGTAAAGCGGATTTGCATATAAAAATCGAGAAAACACAGCTAGAGAAAGAAACGAAAGTAACGGTAAAAGCTTTAAATTTAGCTGAAAGACAGGAGGAACTCGCCCGCATGATTTCAGGTAAAACAATCACCAAAGCAAGTTTAAAAGCAGCAAAGGAGTTATTGCATTTGTAATAGGCACTAGCGGTACGGTTTTTATGTCATGCCTGCGAAAGCGAGAATCCAGAAAAATAACCTTAATATTGCTACAAGAAATTACATATTAATTAACAAATAAACCTATAAAAAACTTGTTTTTTATAGGTTTTACTGGATTCCCGCTTTCGCGGGAATGACATAATAGGGAACATATGAACAACAACTACACAAAATTAGAAAACGAATTTGCAACCATCTCACATTTTAATAATATCTTGAGCATATTATACTGGGATGTTGCCGTAAATATGCCTATGGGTTCAGGTGAGAGTAGGACAAACGAAATAGTAACTTTAACGTCGCTAGTTCATTCTATGCTCAAATCTCCTATTCTAAAGGAGCTACTTAGCAAGGCAAAAGAAGAATCAAAGAACCTTGATGAATGGCAGAATGGTAATATTAGAGAGATTGAGAGAAAAGTAACAGATGCAAATTGTATTGACGAGCAGCTACAAAAGAAATTAGTAGTAGCTACTACTAAAGCCGCACTTGTTTGGCGAGAAGCAAGAAAACATAACGACTATAATTTATTCAAATCACACTTACAAAAAGTCTTAGATTATACGAAAGAAGTTGCTAAAGTACGAGCAGATGCTTTTAATTGCGGATTATACGACTCATTAATAGATATGTTTGATCCAAGCAGAAAAAGTAGCGAGATCAAACAAGTTTTTTCAGTACTTAAAAAAGAACTCCCGCAGCTCATAAATAAAGTTTTAGAAAAACAGAAAACCGAGAAAGAACTAGTAAAACACAGCAAACTAGCTCCTGAAATGCAAAAGCGTATCGGAAAACGCATTATGGGAATTATGCAGTTTGATCTAACAAAAGGACGATTAGACGAATCGACTCATCCTTTTTGCGGTGGAACGCCAAACGATATACGTTTAACTACTAGGTATGATAAAGATAATTTCATAAGCGGTTTAATGGGAATTATTCACGAAACAGGACATGCTTTATATGAGCAGAATCTACCGGAAATGTATAAAGGGCAGCCGGTTGGGCTTGCTAAAGGTATGGCCTTCCATGAAAGCCAATCTTTATTTATGGAAATGCAAGTAGGTAGATCAAGAGAATTTACCGAATTTTTAGCTAAATTACTTAGAGACGAATTTGCTTTTAAAAGCGAAGAATATTCAGCAGCAAGTTTATATAGAAAAATTACAAGAGTGATGCCTGATTTTATAAGAGTAGATGCAGATGAAGTAACTTATCCGATGCACGTAATATTACGTTTTGAGATAGAGGAAATGCTTATCAATGGCGACTTGAATCTCGATGAGTTACCAAGCTGTTGGGATAGTAAGATGCAGGAATATTTAGGCGTTAAACCGGTAAGTTCTAGTAACGGCTGTCTTCAAGATATTCATTGGTCACACGGAAATTTCGGTTACTTTCCCGCCTATACAAACGGTGCAATTATCGCATCAATGGTGATGAAAAAAGTAAAAGAGATGCATTCAAATATAAAAGATGATATATTAAAGGGTGATTTTAGTAATCTAAATAATTATCTAAATAAGAATTTTAGAAATCTCGGTTCGTTAAAAAATTCAGCCGATTTATTAAAAAGTGCTAGCGGTGAGGAAAAAATCAGCCCTGAGGTGTATATAAGATATTTAGAAGGGAAGTATTTATAGTAATAAAATCGTTATTGCGAGGAAATTACGCAGTAATTGACGAAGCAATCTCGGAAGAATTGCTGAAATTGCCACGCTCCTTGCAGTCGCTTGCAATGACGGCTTATGACAACAACTAAACAATACAAACAATAATATGGAAGAAGACTTTAAAAAAACAGGTTATTTATTTGGCGGGAATGCTGTTTTTATTGAAGAGCTATATAAGCAATATCTAGCCAACCCTGCCTCGGTTGATCAAACTTGGCAAGAATTTTTTGCCGGCATTAAGGATAATAATACTTTACTCAATAAAAGTACGGCAAAAATAATTATCCCTGATGAAATAAAAAAAGAATCGTTAAATAATAATTTATCTTCTGAAGACTTAAATAGTTTAAAAGCTAAGGAAATGATCAATGCTTATCGCAAGCATGCTCACTATTTAGCGAATCTTGATCCGCTTGGTCTTGAGCTACGTAAAACAAAAAATGATTTAAAGCTTAATATAGAAACTTTTGGTCTTGATAGCAGTCAGCTAGAAGAAAATATCAATATTACGGATGAATTTGTCGGTACTTGGAACTGTAAATTATCTGAATTAGTGACCAAGTTCGATAAAGTTTATACAGGTTCTATAGGTGTAGAGTTTGAGCAAATAGAAAATGTAGCAGGAAAAAACTGGTTATATAATAAGCTAGAAAGCGAAGTTACGTTTTCTTCTGAAGACAAAAAAACTATCTTAAATGATTTAGTAGAAGTAGAAGGGTTTGAGCAGTATTTACATACAAAATTTCCCGGAGCTAAGCGTTTTTCCATTGAGGGTGGTGATGCTTCTATAGTTGCTATGAGTAAAGCTATAGATTTATCCATGCATCAGGGCGTCTCAGAAATCGTTATCGGTATGGCACATCGAGGGAGATTAAACACTCTAACTAAAGTAGTAGGTAAGCCATATAAAGCCGTTATTGCGGGCTTCATAAGCGGCAGCGTATTTCCTGATGAGCTAAATGTTTCAGGCGATGTAAAATACCATTTAGGCTATTCGTCCGATAGAACTCTAGAGGATAAGAAAATACACTTGTCGCTAGCCGATAACCCTTCACATTTAGAAGCGGTAAATCCTATAGTTGCAGGAAAAGTAAGAGCAAAGCAAGATATTCTTGGAGATACTAAACGCAGCAAAGTCAAAGCTATTTTAGTACATGGCGATGCTGCTTTTTGCGGTCAGGGCGTGGTTGCCGAGAGTCTATCAATGTCACCTTTAGCTGCTTATGATATCGGCGGGATATTGCATTTCGTCATTAATAATCAGTTAGGTTTTACGGCTAATGCTGCAAATACTAGAGCTAGTAGATATTCTACGGAGTTTGCTAAAATCATAGCTGCCCCGATTCTACACGTTAACGGTGACGATATAGAAGCAGTGTTAAAAGCCACCAATATTGCGGTAGAATACAGGCAGAAATTTGGTAAGGATGTTGTAGTAGAAATTATTTGTTACCGTAAATATGGGCATAATGAGGGCGATGAGCCGATGTATACTCAAGGCAAGATGTATAACATTATTAAAAACAAACTGACCCCTGGAAATATTTACGCAAATGAGTTAGTAAAAAGCGGTGTAATCGACAATAATTATTTTGCTAAGTTAAAAGAAGAATTTAAAGCAAAACTAGATAAGGAATATGAGCAGGCAAAAAGTTATAAGCAAGAAGCACATTTCTTAGGCGGATTATGGCAAGGTATTTCTCGTACTCGTACACAAGCTACAATAACGGGTATCAGTAAAAAAACATTACACGATTTAGGCACTAAACTATGCGAAATACCGAAAGATTTTGCCGTTAATCCAAAACTTGTAAAACTATTTGAAGCTCGAAAAGCCACTCTAACAGCTGATCAACCTATTGATTGGGCGACGGCAGAGCAGCTAGCTTTTGCAAGCTTGCTTGCTTCAGGCACAAATATAAGGCTAACCGGACAAGATTCGGGACGCGGTACTTTCTCGCATCGTCATTCAGTATTGCACAACCAAATTGATGGTACTACCTATATACCTCTAAATAATTTATCTAAAGAACAAGCAAAATACGAGGTAGCCGATAGTAATTTATCTGAATATGCGGTGCTTGGTTTTGAGTATGGTTATTCACTCGCAAACCCAAAAAATTTAGTTTTATGGGAAGCACAATTCGGTGATTTTGCTAATGGAGCTCAGATTATTTTTGACCAGTTTATTTCAAGCAGCGAAACTAAATGGCTTCGTATGAGCGGGCTTGTGGTTTTGTTACCTCATGCATTTGAGGGACAAGGACCGGAGCATAGTTCGGCAAGACTTGAGAGGTTCTTACAACTGGCGGCTGAGAATAATATGTATGTTACATACCCTACTACCCCTGCTTCGATTTTCCATCTGCTACGTCGCCAAATACTTGATGATACCCGTAAACCGTTAATCGTAATGTCGCCGAAATCATTATTACGTCATAAATATGCCGTATCTAAACTTGACGAGCTAGGTGAAAATACTACTTTCTTACCAGTTTTAGATGAAGTAACTAAAGTAGATACAAACAATATTACTAAAGTAATTTTATGCAGCGGTAAGGTATATTACGATCTATTTGAAATGCGTGGCAATAACAGTAATATAGCGATTATTAGGCTTGAGCAATTATACCCTTTTGAAAAAAAACTTGTAGCATCGCTATTAAAAAAATATAATAGGACGCAGGAATTGATTTGGTGTCAGGAAGAACCAAAGAATATGGGAACTTGGTGTTATATAGTTTCTCACTTAAACGATGCTTTAAAAGAAGCAGGAATTAAAAATGAATTTAAATATGTAGGTAGAGAGGAATCAGCCTCTCCAGCAGTAGGCTCGCTGCAAGCACATAATAAACAGCAAGAGAAACTATTAAGGACAGCATTGGGAATATGATTCTTAGGGTATTGCCTAATAATCATCATTGCGAGCGACTAAAAGGAGCGTGGCAATCTCAGGAATTTGCCTGAGATTGCTTCGTCGACGCTTATAGCGTCTTCTCGCAATGACGATAAAACTATACAGGGCGATGCTATACAAATATAGGAGTAAAATAAATTATGAGAGTTAAAATTATAGTACCGTCGCTTGGGGAGTCCATAACGGAAGCAACTATTGCCAAATGGTATAAGAAAGAAGGCGATTCGGTTAAAACCGATGAATTACTGTTAGAAATCGAAACCGAAAAAGTGACTTTAGAAGTTAATGCTCCTTGCAATGGTACTATAGGTAAAATATCGAAAACTGACGGTGCAAATATAGCAGTTGGCGAAGAAATAGGCGAAATAAATGAAGGAGCATCTGTAAATACTGCCGGTACTAATAATGAATCTGCTAGAGCTCAAGCAGTAACACAACCTACTTCAGAAAAACCTGCCGTGGCTAATAATACTCTTGCTCCTTCTGTACAAAAATTAGTTACCGAAAATAAGCTTGACCCCAATAATATAAAAGGAACAGGTAGAGACGGTAGAATTACCAAAGGTGACGTGCTTGCAACAATAAACACTACGACTACTTCTGCTCCTGCAATAAGTAAATCTAATGAAGAAAGAGTGCAGCGTGTTCGTATGTCACGCTTGCGTAAAACTATTGCACAGCGTTTAAAAGATTCACAAAATACAGCAGCTATTTTGACTACTTTTAATGAAATCGATATGTCAAAAGTAATTGCTTTGCGTAATCAATATAAAGAAGAGTTTGAGAAAAAGCACGCTGTGAAACTTGGGTTTATGTCTTTCTTTGTTAAAGCAACAATTGAAGCTTTAAAGCTTATTCCGTCGGTAAATGCTGAAATAGATGGCGATGATTTAGTATATAAAAATTACTATGATATAGGTGTAGCTGTCGGCACAGAGCAAGGGCTTGTTGTACCGGTTGTTAGGGATGCCGATAAAATGGGATTTGCCGAAGTGGAGAAAACTATAGGAATTTTGGCTAAACAAGCTCGTGAGGGTAAGCTTTCTATGGCTGATTTGTCAGGTGGGACATTCTCGATTTCTAACGGAGGCGTATATGGCTCATTATTATCTACACCGATTATTAATCCTCCTCAATCAGGTATTCTAGGCTTACATAAAACCGAGGAAAGAGCTGTAGTTATAGACGGTAAAATTGAAATACATCCGATGATGTATATAGCTTTATCTTACGATCATCGTATAATTGATGGGAAAGAAGGAGTATCGTTCTTGGTAAAAATTAAGCAGCTTATTGAGAATCCTGAAAAGTTATTGTTAAATTTGTAAAAAATTGTCATTGCGAGCAGCCGTAGGCTGCGTGGCAATCTCATGAAATCATAACAAACTCCTGAGATTGCTTCGTCAATTACTTCGTAATTTTCCTCACAATGACGTGGTCCCGTTTTTACTCTTTGAAAAAAAAGTAAAATCATTCAAAGAAAGGAAGTATATAATAATGATAAAATGTACTCGTCGTATTGAGTTCGATGCAGGACATAGAATTATAGAACATCAAAATAAATGTCAATTCCTGCACGGTCATCGCTATGTTCTTGAGATCGCTATAGCCGCAAACAAAACCGATAAACTTGGTATGGTAATCGATTTTGGTTTAATTAAGGATTTAGCTAAAAAATGGATTGATGAAAATTTTGATCATAGCTTAATCCTACATCAAGACGATAAGGAAATGGGGCAGCAAATAGAAAATTGTACCGGTCAAAAAATATATTACATGCAAAATAACCCGACTGCAGAAAATATAGCGACGCATTTAAAGAATGAAATTTTTCCTAAACTTTTCGTAAGTCAAAACTTCTTCGTAACTAGCCTCAAACTATATGAAACACCGCATTGTTTTGTTGAGGTTTAGGCATGCAAGATTGCTGTTTAATTTTAACTACTACTAATGATTTGCAAATTGCCGAGAAAATAGCATTTGTTTTGTTAGAATTAAATCTTACTGCCTGCATTCAAATTGACGATGTCAAAAGTTACTTTAGATGGAATGGTAGAGTAACTTTAGAAACTGAATATAGACTTGTAATTAAAACAAAATCTTCTAATTATAATGAAATTGAAAATAAACTCCTTGAAATTCATAATTATGAATTACCACAAATAATAAAAATAAATATTGACTATGGCTTTCAAAAGTACTTAGAATGGATTAACCAAAATAATAAATAAACTTATAGTTGAGCAAATTTAAAAATTAAGTAAGTAAATTATGAAATTATGGCAAAAAGTTACCTTAGGGTTAATCTTAGGTATTATATTTGGTATATACTTACCACAATATGTTAATTATATTAAACCTATCGGTGACATTTTCTTACGTTTGATAAAAATGATCATTACCCCTTTAATTTTCTTCAGTTTGGTTTCCGGTATCACTAGTATGAATAATAATTCTGCCCTTGGTAGAGTAGGAATGAAAGCGGTAGCCGCTTTTTTAGGTACTACTTTTTTTGCCACGGTTTTTGGACTCACTGTTGCCTTAGTATTAAAGCCAGGAGTAGGCGTACATATAGATTTCACCTCTTCAGGAACGACAAGCAGAACTTCATTTAATATAATTGATTTTTTTGTAAATATCGTCCCTGATAATGCTGTTGGGGCTTTTGCAAACGGTGATGTCTTACAAGTTGTATTTTTTGCTATTTTTGTTGGAATTACCTTAAACAAAATGAAATCTATCGGTGAACCTATTACTGATTTAATTCATATAATGTCAAAATTAATATTAAAAATGATATCGTTTGTTATTCAATTATCCCCTTACGGTGCTTTTGCTTTAACAGGCTGGATTGTAGGCATGCGGGGAGTTGAGGTAATGATTAGTTTATCGAAACTTGTTGTAGCGGTAGTTGTGGCGATGACATTCCAATATTTAGTTTTTGGCTTACTTATATGTGTATTCTGTCGTGTTTCACCTATACCTTTTTATAAGAAAAGTTTTGAGTATCAGATACTTGCTTTTTCTACTTCAAGCAGTAAGGCAACTCTTGCAACTACTATGCAAGTTTGTCGTGAAAAGCTTGGCATTTCAGAGTCTAGTACTTCGTTCGTACTTCCGATAGGTGCGTCAATTAATATGGACGGCTTTGCTATAAATTTATCTCTTACCACCATATTTTTTGCTCAGATGATGGGAGTAACGCTTGCTCCTCACGACTATTTAGTCATTATTCTCACCTCAACACTTGGATCTATCGGTGGTGCCGGTATTCCCGGTGCCTCTTTGATAATGCTTCCTATGGTTCTTTCTTCGGTTCACTTACCTATAGAGGGAGTAGCAATTATTGCTGGTATTGACCGAATACTTGATATGCTACGTACTACTATCAATATTACCGGCGATGCAACAATTACTATGATTATAGATAACAGCGAAGATACTTTAGATAAGGAAGTATATTTATCTTAATGATATTGCTAACTAAGACCAGACATTGTCATTGCGAGCAACTATAAGCATTGTTGTCTGAATTGAAAAATGCGTTTTATGTCATTCCCGCGAAAGCGGGAATCCAAGGAAAAGCGAAATTAAAATATAGTTATCAAAAAGAAGATAATAGAATAGAATTTTTACAAGGTGATTCTAATAAAGTAGAGGCAATATTCCCAAAAGAAAAAATATCTGAAATAGTACATCCTATACTTTGAATAGAAGATGCTCATATTAATACTATAGGTATTTTAGAATATTTTTGAAGAAGGGGATTATTTCATCATTGAAGATACTAATATTGACTATAATAATGCGTGCTATGATGTTTGGAGGAAAATTTTAGATGAAAAAACTTGTATAGCAACATTAGAAAATTTAAACAATAAAATCGTTAGATTAACTAGCTGGTTGAAAGAAAACAAAGATTTATATTTAGTAGATACAAAATATGTAAATTATACAAAAGAAATTAAAGATGCCGTAAATAATAATGCAGAAATTATACATATAAAAAATATCGATCAAAAAAATTATAATATAATGACTCCCTATGACGGTGAGGTACGGATTAGCGGAATAGAAGAATTAATTTGTCATATGTATGGAGTAATAGGGATAATTGGTAGTTTGCCTGTATTATATAAAGAAGATAAGAATATTATTAGAGCAGTAGCACCAAGACGTAATTCGCATAATGAACATAGCTCTCAATCGCCGTATAATGATTGAGATTGGCATGTAGATGCTGCATACCGTCCAAATGACCAAGAAGAGTGATAACTTATCTCCTATAGTTGACACTTAATTTTGGGGATTGTACATAAAGGACATGAGAATCTACCTATAGTATATATTAGCCTTAAAGATATTATTAAATCAATTGTAGAAGACAAGATTTGATCTTACAGACACTATAAATTTTGCACCTGATTGTCAGTTACATTTTGACTGTCAGAGACGTATTCAAGATACAAGATTTCATTATTCTTTTCAACAGCTAATTTTCTACTATCCTTAAAAGTTTGCATAGGAGTTTTTCCATAACAATATTTTCCTGAATGTGGTCGCTCATTATTGAAATGCTCTAACCAAATATCAAGATCTAATTGTAAATCATCAAGATCTGTATAAATCTTTTTCCGCATAGCTGTATAAAAGAATTCTTGTTTCATGGTTTTATTAAAACGCTCACACATACCATTTGTTTGGGGAGAATATGTCTTAGTTGTAGTATGCTCTATACCTTCGATACTTAGAAACAACTCAAAAGCATGATGCTCTATATTCCCCTTATATTCTGACCCACGATCTGTAAGAATACGAAGTATTGGTATCCCTTGGGTCTCGTACCATGGTAACACGCGGTCATTAAGCATATCAGCAGCAGTTAAAGCTGTTTTATCAGTATATAGTTTAGCATCAGCTACCCTAGTATAGCTATCAATAAATACCTGAGAATAAACCTTACCTATACCTTTGAAATTACCTACATAATACGTATCCTGACATCCTAGATAACCTGGATGCTGCGTCTCAGTTTCTCCATGAGCTTCTCTTTCATTACGACGCTCCTCTAGCACTTGTAATTGAGATTCAGTAAGAACAATACCATCCTGAGCCATCTTTGCTTCTAATGCTTTAAGCCTTTTACTGATATTGTTTAAATCATTACGTAACCAAATTGATCGCACTCCTCCAGGCGATACAAGTATACCGCTCTTCTTAAGCTCATTTGATACTCTTAGCTGACCATATGCTGGATATTCTATTGCCATATCCATTACTGCTTTCTCTATCGCTGGATCAACTCTATTCGCTATTATTGGCTTTCTTCGACTAATTTCATATAATGCCTCTTCGCCACCAGTTTCATACAGTGCTTTAAATCTGTAATAACTATCTCTACTATAGCCCATCGCTTTACATGCTGATGATATGCTACCAAGACTCTTAGCTAGTTCTAGTAACCCTATTTTTGGCTTTATTATTTTTTGATTTAAGTTCATTTTTCATCTCCATTTAATAATTAATTTATTTTACTAAATGTAAGATATAATCTCAACTATTACAGTTTGATTAATTATTTGCTCTTTAACTCTGCTAATTCTTTCTTGAGTTTTATTACTAAAGTTTGTAATTTTTCAAATTCTTCGCGAGTGACGTAATTACCTTTAAGTATTTTATCCTCAATTATGCCACAGCTTTTATCCGTTATACTATTTAAGGCTTTTTGTGCTACGCTGCTAGCTCCAACGGCTACTTTTAAAATATTATTTGTTTTCATAGTACCTCTATCGATAAAGCATGCAAGCCGCTATTAAATTCATCGGCAAGTAAGTTATTAATCGTGCGATGATTGGCAATTAGGCTTTTCCCCTGCAATGTTTCTGCAGAAATTCTTATTTTTATATGGCTGTGAATTCCGTTATAATGACTAGCATGTTTATAGCTTTCATCTATTATTTCTTGAAAATGTGGTTTTAACACACTTAATTTTTCTTGTATCCTTTCTATGCGGTTCATATTTTTATTTCATTTACAGTAAAAATGTCCTAATATTCTTAAGTATATAATTTTATGATACACATGGCAATGTCGGAATTAAGAACGAATTATAAAGATTTACAAGATGCGATAGATAAATTGGAAAAAGGCGTATGTTTTGCTTGTAGGTTAGTTAATTATGATGAAATAGAATTTATAGAGCAGGGTAAGCATTTTATAATTGAAGATTTAGATCAAATCATTGAAGATGTAAGCAAAGAACTTAATATTTTTTCAAAGTTTAAGAAAATAAAGAAAGATAGAATATTATTTATCCTAAATACTATTGATTCTGACTTAATTAAAAATTTTGCTAGAAAATTATATTTATTTTTGCAGCTTTATATTAATGAACAGAAGCCGGCAATTTATATGAATTGTTATATTGCTAGTATTAAATTTCCAAAAAAAGTAAGTAATAATGCTAAAGAAATTGAAAAAACATTAAATATGTTACTTTCACAAAATAATAATTATTATTACCGTGAATATAGCAGTACAGAACATGATTTGGAAAATATAAGAAAATCTAATCTTCAGCTTAACTTACTACGACAAGCCTTAGCAAAAAAGACTATGCGATTTGCTTATCAGCCTATAATAGATCGTAATACTATGAAGATTCATTATTATGAATGTCTGCTTCGTATACCTGACGAGAACGGTGTTTATATTTCCGTAGGTCCTATAATCCCTATTGCTGAAAATAAAGGATTAATTTTTATAATTGATCAAATTGTTTTAGAAATGACTGTTAATGAACTTGCCCGCAACCCAAACTTAATGTTAGCCGTTAATATTTCAAATATAGGAACAGGCGATGAAGCTTTATGGGAAATAGCAGAAAACTTATTAAAAGCTCATAATGTTCGGGATCGTTTAATTATTGAAATTACGGAAACTTCTTTCAATCAGCATTACGATAAAATAACTTTATTTATTAATAAACTACGTAAGTACGGATGTAAATTTGCATTAGACGATTTTGGTGCGGGTTTTACTTCTTTTAAACAACTTCAAAGCTTACCAATTGATATTATCAAAATTGACGGTAAATATGTGCGTAGTATTACAAGTGATGTACAAAGTAGGTATTTCGTAGAAAGATTAATTAAAATTTCAGAAGATTTAGGTATTGAAACGGTAGCTGAATTTGTAGAAAACGGAGAAATAGCTAAATTTTTAATTGATCTAAAAGTCGGTGGGCTACAAGGAAACTTCTATTCCGAAGCAAAATTTGATAGGGTGGATGAGGTTTAATGATTGTCATACTGAACCGGTTTTGTTGCATGGCTCTTGAAAAAGACTCCGATGTCATGCCGTGATTTGACCACGGTATCCATAAAAATAACTTTTAATATCAATGATTTTAATATTTTAAACTGGATACCGCGATCAAGTCGCGGTATGACACAGTTAGTGCTTGACAATGTTACTTAAAACCTATATGCAGAACTCAATTTTAAATGATTAAACTTAAATGCTGTTACTTGAATTAAAAAAAACTAATCAAACCTTAGAAACTATACATTTTATAGGTATCGGCGGCGTTGGCATGAGCGGTATTGCCGAGATATTATATAATCTAGGTTATAAAGTACAAGGTTCCGATTTAGTAGAAAATTATAATACTAAAAGGCTTGAGTCATACGGCATTAAAATATTTTTAGGACACGCCGAGCAGAACATTACCAATGTGTCGTATGTTGTTATTTCATCGGCAATTAATCCAAAGAATCCTGAAATAAAAGAAGCTTTGGAGCGTAAAATTCCAATTATTAGACGTGCGGACATGCTTGCTGAACTTATGAGATTAAAATGTTCAGTAGCAGTTTCGGGATCGCACGGTAAAACCACTACTACTTCTTTAGTTGCTTGTTTATTTGAGGCAGCTGGTTTATGTCCTACGGTTATTAACGGTGGGATCATCAATAATAAATTGACTAATGCATATCTTGGTTCAAGTAATTATTTAATTGCGGAGGCCGATGAATCGGATGCGACGTTTATTCATATTCCATCAACTATTGCGATAATAACTAACATTGATCCTGAACATTTAGATTATTATAGAGATTTTGAAACATTAATTGGTGCTTTTAGAAGCTTTATTACTAATTTGCCGTTTTACGGTTTTGCCGTTTGTTGTATCGATCATAAAATAGTGCGTAAGTTAGTAGACGAGATTACTGAAAGGAAGATTGTTACTTATGGCATCGATTCGGAAGATGCTCATATTATAGCGTTTAATATTAACACTGATATTGCCTCCTCTACTTTTGACGTAAAAATTAGTCTACCAAATGTACTAGGTACAACGATTATTGAAAAAATTACTATTCCAACGCCCGGAAGACATAATATTTTAAATAGTCTTGCTGCAATTGCCGTTGGGATAGAATTAGATTTCGGTATTAAAGCTATTAAAAACGGTTTTAATAATTTTAAAGGAGTGAAGAGGAGATTTACTAAAGTAGCTGAATATAATAACGCTTCAATTATCGATGATTACGCTCATCACCCTGAGGAAATCAAAGCAACGCTTGCGACGGCTAAAAATATAGCAAATAAACAAAACGGTAAAGTTATTGCTATTTTTCAGCCTCACAGATATTCAAGAATGCAGTATTTATTTGATGATTTTATGCTTTGCTTTGCTGATGCCGATATACTCTATATTACCGATATATATGCTGCAGGTGAAAACCCTATAGAAGGAATTACAGGACGAAGTTTAGTTGATAAGATTACTAAGCGTAAACATCACGATAAAGCAAATTTTCTAGCAGAGCTAGATGATGCGGTTGGAGTTATTATAGATAATGCAGCTTCTGGTGATATGATAATTATGATGGGAGCAGGTAATATTTCAAGTTTTGCTAATGAATTAGATGGGAGATTGTCATCCAGTGGCTTTAGCTGTCATACCGTGGTTTGACTGGTATTGTTGCATAGCTCTTATGTCATTCCCGCAAAAGCGGGAATCCAGTTTTTTAAATAAATTATATAAAAATTTAGTATATAATTTTCTTTGTTTTGATCATTTTTTTTTCTGGATTCCCGCTTTTGCGGGAATGACATCTGTTCGTATAACATAGGGTCAAGCGAACTAGGGGACAAAAGAGTGAAGATAACAGTAAAGCGAATAGCAGGACTAAATATGTTAATTTTACCGATAGTAAAAGGCGAGTATAAAAAAGATTATAATTTAAAACACTTAACATGGTTTAAAGTAGGCGGTAATGCTGAAATTTTCTTTAAACCTTTAGATAGCGAAGATTTAAAAAGTTTCTTAATACAAAATAAGCAAAAATTACCTATAAAGACTTTTGGAGCAGGCTCAAATATTATTATAAGAGACGGCGGCATAGAAGGGGTCGTTATAAAACTTGGTCAGAATTTTAGCAATATTGAGTTTATAGATAATCATTTAATAGTAGGTAGCAGCTGCCTTAATTATAATTTAGCAAAATTTTGTCAAGCAAATGCTATTTCCGGTTTTGAGTTTTTAGTAGGTATTCCAGGGACTATCGGCGGCGGTGTTGCTATGAATGCCGGTGCTTACGGCTCTGAATTTAAAGATATTGTAGTGCAGATTGAAGCGATTGACTTTGCAGGAAACTTTTTAACATTCACAAATGAAGCAATCGGTTTTAAATATCGCAGTAATAATTTACCAAAGAATTTAATTATTCTCAAAGTTGTTTTTAAAATAAATAAAGGCGATAGTGAAAATATATTATTACGGATGAATGAAATAAACAACGCAAGATCATCTACACAGCCTATTAAAGAGCGTACGGGCGGTAGTACTTTTGCAAATCCTGAAGGGCATAAATCTTGGGAACTTATTGACAAAGCGGGGCTTAGAGGCTATAGAATAGGTGGTGCTTCGATGTCAGAACTTCATTGTAATTTTATGATAAATAATGGTGATGCTACCGCTAAGGATTTAGAAGATTTAGGTGATTTCGTCCGGCAGAAAGTATGTGAAGATAGCGGGGTTAAGTTAGAGTGGGAGATTAAGAGAATCGGACGTCATCCCTAATGAAAAATGGCGTTGTTGCAGCTAGTTTTATGTCATGCCCGCGAAGGCGGGAATCCAGTAAAACATATAAAAAACAAGTTTTTTATATGTTTATTTTATAATATGTAACTTCTATATCAATATTGAAGTTATTTTGCTGGATCCCCGCCTACGCGGGGATGACATCGAGTAGGTTTTTCGAGCTATGCAACAAGGCCGCTTTTAGTTAGGAATTACAATGGATTTAATAAGAAAGGAAAAAACGTGCATAAATATCAAACACATTGGGTAGAACACTCTATAGTCAAAATATTAAGTAGTACCGGTAAAAAGCATATAGCATTAATGGCAGGCGGTATGTCTGCTGAGCGTGAAGTATCGTTAGTGTCAAGCGAAGGAGTTAGTAAAGCTTTAATTGAATTAGGATATAGAGTTACCTTTATTGATATGGGAGCGGATATTGCAGTTAGATTACAAGAAATAAAACCTGATATCGTTTTTAATTGCCTGCACGGTACATATGGTGAAGACGGTTGTTTACCAGGATTACTTAATATAATGCGGATTCCTTATACTCATAGCGGCGTGTTATCTTCAGCTTTAGCATTCAATAAAATACATTCTAGGATCTGGTTTTTAACGAATAATATTAATATGGCAGAAAGCATTGTTGTAAATAAAAGCGATAATATAAAAAATGATCCTATGAAACGACCGTACGTTATTAAGCCTCTTGCGCAAGGTTCAAGTATTGGTGTTGAGGTGATATTTGCAGAAGACGATTTTAACTTTGCCGATTATGATTTTCCTTACGGTGATCAGGTAATAATAGAACAATATATAAAAGGGCAAGGGCGAGAATTGCAAGTAGCGGTATTAAACGGCAAAGCTCTTGGAGCTTTAGAGATTAAATTACTAAAGAATCGTTTCTATGATTATGAAACTAAATATACCGAAGGATTTGCTGATCATCTTTGTCCTGCTCCGCTACCTGCTAATTTATATGAGAAATTACTTATAGAATCAGAAAAAATTTATAAAACAATGAATTGTAAAGGTCCTGCTAGAGCAGAGTTTATTTTAGAAGAGCAGACAAACAAGTTATATGCTTTGGAGATAAATACTCACCCAGGTATGATGCCTTTATCAATAGTGCCGGAAATTGCAGCTTATGCAGGGATAAATTTTACTAACTTAATTGAAGAAATTATAAAGACGGCAAGCTTTGAATCATGAGAAAAAAAACAAGCTCCAATAAAAAAAAACAAACAAAAAAAACTAATAATATCTCATTACGCCGAAAATTAGGACTAATTTACAAAAAAGCAATATTAGGGCTTAAGATTGCTTTAATTATCTTTGTATGTCTATTTGTTTTTACAAAATATTTTGCCGGCATAAAAACCTACTTAACAACAAATATATACCAAACAACAACAAAACTTGGGTTTAAACTTGAGAATGTTATCATTGAAGGACAGCAAAATGTCGATGAGCCTACAATATTAAAGGTTTTAAATGCGAATAAGGACAGTCCTATTTTTGCTCTTAAATTAGACGAAATTAGAAATAATTTAAAGAAAAATAAATGGATCAAGGAAGTATATGTCAGTAGAAGATTACCAAATACGGTATATATAAAATTATTTGAAAGAGAACCTATTGCTATTTGGCAAATTAATAATCAGCTTTTCTTAGTCGATGAAGAAGGTTACGAAATTAGTAAAAATATTCAACCTTTTCCTCATTTATTACATGTTGTAGGGGAAGGGGCGAATATCTATGCAGGTACATTAGTATTAGAGCTGCAGAAATATCCGGCATTAATGAATAAAACTTCAGCTGCTGTAAGACTCGGAGATAGAAGGTGGGATTTAAATCTTAAAGGTAATATAAGTATTAAGTTACCTGAAAAAGAGTTTGAAGAAGCATTAAAATATGTCGATGCACTAAATAAAGCTAATAAGCTATTTAACCAAAATTATAAGGTTTTGGATTTAAGGGATAAGAATAAGTATTATATAGAGAAGTACTGAGAATCGTCATTGCGAAGAGAAACGTAGTTTCGACTTGGTACTCTTGTCAAGCATCCTGAGCTTGCTTCGTCTCATTACTTTGTAATTCTTCGCGCAATGACGTTTTTGGAATAACAAGCATAAAAAAATGAAAGAGAAAATATCAAATTTTGTTACACTTGATTTAGGTAGTAGTAAGATTGCCGTAATTGCTGCCTATATTAGTAAAAAAGGTGAAATTAAAGTAGCTAGCCAAAATTTGCATCATTCTAAAGGTATTAAATCAGGAGTTATATCAGATTTAAAAAATGCTGAAACTAGCATTGTTTCAGCAATTTACGCACTTGAAAAAGATTGCGGTAAAAATATAAAAAAAGTTATATTATCGTTATCAGGTGCCGACACTAAATCTTATTATATTAATTATACCATTAAAGTTAACGGACAAACCGTAACGCAGCAGGATATTAAAAAGTTACTACAAAAAGCATTACTTGAATTTAAAGTTAAAAACCAAGAAATTATCCATTATTTTCCTCTTGAATTTACCCTTGATAATAATTCAGTCGAGAATCCTATAGGTATGTACGGTAGAGAACTTAGTTGTGAATTACATATTATTGCTGCTAGTTCAAATATGTTATCAAATATTGTACAATGCTTCGCTAAATGTCATGTTGAAGTCACAAATATTACTCTAGCAATTTATGCTTCTGCTATTAGCTGTCTTACGAATGATGAAAAAAATCTAGGTTCGCTTATCATCGACATGGGGGATAAAACTACCTCTTTCGGCATTTTTTTTGCCGGTAAATTAATATATACGGGGCATGTAAATATAGGTAGTTTTCATATTAGCTCGGATATTGCTAAAGTCTTTGGTATTGATCTTGTTACGGCAGAGAAATTAAAAATTTTATACGGTAATGCAATGATACCTTTATTTGAGAAAGATAGTATTATAAATACGGAGGATTTTCAGGTTGATACTCATCATACTTTAAATACTTCCGTAACAATTTATAAATTGGCTGAGGTAATAAGAGCAAGAGCCGAAGAAATATTATCAATGGTAAAAGCCGAATATGATAAAGCAACAAAAGGGCAGGTTGAAGTTTTTAGAGTTGTAATTACCGGCGGCGGGTCTCAGCTTAGAGGACTTAAAGAGTTTTCAAATAAAATTTTTGAAAAACAGAGTAGAATCGGTAAACCGGAGATTATTGCCGGTTTTATAGAAGACTATAATCCGGCTATGTATTCAGCAACTATAGGAATGCTAAAAATTCATGCTCTAAAACAGCAACAAGAATTTGCTCATATTAGACTTGATGCAAATAGTAGCTTCTTTAAAAAAGCTTTTGATTGGTTTAAAGAGAATATTTAGAGAGGCTGCCTGCGTTGGACTGGAAAATGCATTTAGTGTCATTCCCGCTTCCGTGGGAATGACATAAAATGATCCACGCAACAATACCTACTTGCAATGAGGACTTGTATTTACGCGGGCAATGTCATTTAGAAATATTTTGCTAAGAATTATTATTAGGTTTTTCTCTAGAACAAATTAGTACATTCCCTTTAACTTCGATAATAAAAAGTCGGTTGCCTGTTTTTGCATCGATTTCATTTGGAACAAGGTAAGCATTCATAATAGCACCGGACCATCTTACTTGTCCTATAATATCAGAAGAAACTGTAGCACTATAAACCTCTACCGTTTTGCCTATCATATCCGAGTAATTTTTTGTTTTATCAGTTTTATTATAAACATATTTTTTAAGAGGATAATATAATATGCAAAACCAAATAAGTGATAATATACCAAAAAATGTTATTTGATTTGTTAAGCTAACTAGAGGGTAGTTATATACCACAAGAGTGTTTGATAACGCTCCAAGCCCAAAGAATAAGAATCCAATACTTGGAACTGTAAAGAATTCAACAACTATGCAAATTATACCTATTATTAACCATATTTCGGTGAGATAATTATTTATCATGAACATAAGTTTTTAAAAATAATATTACGTCAGCTATGTCTTGTGGTTTTGAGATACCGGCAAAGGACATTTTAGTTCCTGGTGCATAGCTACTTGGTTTATGTAAGAAAGCAAATAAACTATCATCATCCCATACGCCGCCAAGTTTTGATAGAGCAGGGGAATATTTATAGTCTGCTATGCTTGCTTTTGGTCTGCCTGCTACATCCCAAAGATGCGGTCCTAGTTTATTTGGACCGTCTTTATCAAGAGAATGACACATTAAACATTTCTTGGCTATTTCACGACCGTTATCGGCGTTGGCAGTCTTCATTAATTCCGGTATATTTACCGGTGCTTGCTCTAGTGCGGTAGTATTTTGATTTTCTGATGATTCTTGAACCGCAACGCTGTAGCCGCGATGTTGTAACTCTAGAGTGGGCTTGTATAATATATTTGCAACAAATCCAACCATCATAGCAATTAAACTAGCAAATAAGATGGCTGCAACAATTTTATTTAATTCTTTTCCAGACATTTATTTTGTTTTTTTTATTAGAATTTATACTATAATTTAAGTTGTAAGAGAAGTTAATTAAATAAATAAAAGAAAAGTTTATAAAAATATTTGTTCTTTGGAGAGAAAAATAAATGTCAAAAAAATCAAGGGTTAGAAAAATATTTAATAAGTTAAAATCTTATTGGACTAGTTTTAGACAAAGTAAAATCGGTAAAATATTATTTAGCAATAGTTTAAGTTATGCAGTTTCCATAGCTTCTATAGCAATTACAGTTTCTGGACTTTTTACTCCTATATCACCGATAATTATAGCTGTAGCTGTTGTTTCAGGAGTTAGCGTAGGAATTCAAGCTGTAAATGAGACTTTGAAAGTGCATGATTTGCGTAAACTTCATAAAGAGAATAATTTATTAGTACATAACAGAAATGCTAAAATTCAGCAAGATTATATATTATCATTAGAACCGAGCTTAAAAGATATTTTGAAAAATGAATTATATACGCCGCAAACGGCAGGTAAGGATGCTACTCAAGATAAGTATGAGTTAAATGTAAATAAATTGAAAAGTACAGGACGAATATTTGGCAATAATTTAGGTGGAGCCGCAAATTTGGCCGCTTCTATTATTAAAGGTGCGAGCGGTAATGTGCTTGATATATTAAAAGCTACGGGTTACGGTGTAGTTACGACCGCATCATTAATTATCGACGGTCTTACTGAAAAGGAAAAAATAGAAATAAAAGCAATATTTAAATTAAATATAAATGAAGAATATAAAAAACAAGATACTCCTATATATAAAAATTTAGAACAATTAGAGAATTATACTAAGAATCAAGTATTGCAAACATTAGCTTTAAAAAAATTAATAACGGATAAGAATTATTGGAGTATGAATAAAGACCAAAAAATACAAAAATTTCGAGAAATAATAGGCAGTTTTAATTTTGAAATAAAAAGAAACGGTTTAGAAGAATTTTTTAGAGAAAATAAAATAACAATGGATAATAGCAAAGAGAGCTATGTTAAAGATATTAAAAATGTAATGAATCCATTTTATGAAAATCCTAGTAAAGCCGAAGGATATAATCCTTTAACTAAAGCTATGGATCAAGATAAAGTTAATAATGCTGCAATAAAAAGGACAAAAAGTGAAAATTAAAAAGGATGCAAAAAAGAAAGCGAAATTTAACAATATGAAATGATTATTATAACTCACTGCTAGTTACAAATTTGTAAGAGGTAGTATCGCTAAATATTCTATGCAATAGTTCATTATTAAGAGCATGGCTGGTTTTGTAGCCTTTAATTGCACTTACAATGCTAGTGCCGTTGGTATATAAATCACCGAATAAATCTAATAGTTTATGGCGCACAAATTCATCTTCATAACGTAAGCCGTTTGGGTTTAAGATTTTATCCTGCTCATCTATTCCTATAGCATTCTCAAATGAGGCACCTTGGGCAAGCCCTTTGCTTTTCAAATAATCAACATCTCTTATAAAGCCAAAAGTTCTAGCATCCGCAATATTTTTAGTAAAAGATTCTTGATCCCTAAAACTTAGATTTTGTCTGCCTATAGCTTTACTACTAAAATCAATGGTTAAATCTACAGTCATGTGATCGGAAGGAGTACAATATAATTCACAATCTTTATGAACTACTTTTATATCTTTTAAAATTTTTAGATATTTTTTAGGAGCATTTTGTAATTTTTTTCCTGCACACTCAATCATAAACACAAAAGGTTTACTACTGCCGTCCATAATTGGTACTTCAGGACCGTCAATTTTAATAATTGCATTATCAATGCTGCATCCCCAAAGTGCTGCCATTAAATGTTCAATTGTTGAAATTTGAACTTTATGATCATTACTGATAGTGGTAGATAACAAGGTATCGGAAACATTGAAATAGCTAGCTTCAATATAATTATTTTCAGAAGATATATCGGTTCTAATGAATATAATTCCGGTATTTTCTTTAGCGGGTTCTATAGTTAACTGGGTACGTTTTCCTGAGTGGACCCCGATTCCGTAACAACTAACCGGTTTTAATAATGTACTTTGCTGCATTTTAGGCATTGTAAAAATATATTTAAATATTAATATTTAATGCCAAATTACACAAGTTATATTATGTTACAGAATATTACACATATACTCGATGAACTTCAAAAATTGGCTGTGTCATCCTACAAGAGTTGCGATATTCACTTATTAAGTATACGCGCCGCTCCTCACCTTGTGGATTCCTTGCTCTTTTTGAAGTTGATCTTCGTCTATGTTTAGTATAAGACTTCTTGCATAACTTGCTAATAAAGGTACTTTGTACGTCGATCCGGTACTCGAATCCTCACGTTACTTGCGTATACGCTGCGGTTCTGCGTTCCGTGTCTCCTTCAAATTTCTCCTTATTAGCAAGTTATGCAAGAAGTCTTATTAAAATCTATATAATGTATACTTAATAAAATACCAAAAATGATAAGCTACAAAACTACCGACTACGGCAAAAACAGAAAATAAGAAATCACTGCCGTTAATAGTGCCGTAAGGTACATGAGATGATAAAGCTCCGGCATATGTACCGATGCTGCACATTGAAAAATACGAAAATAAAGCTGTTCTAAGTTCGTAATCCCTAAATTTATCAATTAGTATTAAAATATTGCAAATATAAATGGATCCTAAACAACTACCGATTAGTATTATATATAATATATTAAGGTTTTTATTAGTTCCATGAAGCGGTAGTAAAATAAAGCAGACGAGCAGAATTATAGTTAGTGATAAATTAGCCAAATATTTATTTACTTTGCTTAATATATAGCATATAGGAATTATAGAAAAACATATTGCTAGAAAAATATATTTTAGTATAAGTCTTAAATTAATTAATGCTAATTCTTTCTTTAATGCAAAAGCTTCATAATACCATAATATATCCAAGGTGACATAAGCAACTACGAAGCCTGTCAATAATTGTAATTCGACATTTTTTATTAAGGATGAAAATTTGGAATTTAAATTTAATTTATGAGATGTAGGATTATAATGCAGAAATTCGGTTAGTATATTGATACAATATAACAATGCACAAATTACTATAGTATTATTTGTCGGTGTTATAAATGGATTTAATAAATCTACCATTAAGTTTCCACCCGCCCATAACAACATTATACAAGCTAAAAAAAAATATTTCTTTTCTTTGCTACTCTCAATAATGTCTAATGTTATAGAAGTGAAATATGCAAATGTTCCAAAATTAATTACAATAAAATTAATTTTAATTAGAGTATAATTATTTAATAAAATTAGGTTTATTGTACAAATAATTAATAAAGATAAGCTAATTAAAATAATTTTTTGATTACTTAACTTATTAATTAACTGTGTTAAGGCAAAGCCTGCGATTATCGAACCTATAAATTTAGTTTGATTGATGTGATTTATTTGTTCTCCGCCTAGATTTTTATTTAGCAGTAAAAAGATTTTAAAATTATAAAAATTTATAGCATTGATACAGGAAAAAATAAATATTCCCAAAAGTGAGAAAAAAATAGTTTTGTAATCGTTTTTTAAAGTCATAAATTAAGTGTTTGCTAAACATAAATACATGGTATATAACTCATAATTATAATGATTAAGATTATTATCTTAAAAATTAAAGAGATTCATAATTCCATTATTTAAGTATATATGGATAGTTATTAGATTATCAGCTTTTAATCAAGTATGGTAGTCTTATTTGTAATTTGTATATAATTATTGTTGAATTTTAAAAAAAATTAATGAATTAAATAATATGAAAATATTTTAATGTAAGAAAAATAATAATATATTTTTTAGTATTTTAAAGAGGTGTTATTTGAAGTTTATCTAGAATTTCATTTTTGCTCTTTACTCATAGATAAATTATCTATTTAAATAAATTAATACAAGATAAACAATGATTTTTCTTAAGATACAAGCATTATATTAATTATTTGTTCTTCAAGTTAGTGAGCAAGATAAATGAATAAAAAGATTATAATTGATGCTAATTTTCCAAGCGAAACAAGAGTAGTTTTATTAGGACAAAGCAACAATATAGAAGATATTGAATTTCAAACAACCGTAAGACAACAAAATAAAGGTAACATTTATTTAGCAAAAGTTACAAGAATAGAACCGTCGCTACAAGCTGTTTTTATAGAGTACGGAATGGATAAAAGCGGTTTTTTACCGTTTAGTGAAATCCATCCTAACTATTACAATTTGCCTACCTCGGAGAGAAATTTTCCGGTTAATGCTTTTCCTGAAATAGCTCTTTCAAATATTACGGTTGAGGATGATAAAGAGAAACCGGCTGCTATATATGATTCTTTGGTTGATAGTGAAGAAATTGACCTAAAAACCATAGAAGATTTAGTAGAGAGTAGATTCCAGTCAGAACTTAATTTAGAAGCGGCTGATGATATTGAAATGATTCAAAGCGGTACCCCTGAGTCAAATATTCCGCAATATAAACAATATAAAGTTCAAGAAGTAATAAGAAAAAACCAAATATTATTAGTGCAGGTTACTAAGGAAGAACGAGGAAATAAGTGCGCCGCTTTTACTACTTATATATCCTTGGCTGGTAAATATTGTGTTTTAATGCCTAATAAAGGTTCGCAAAACGGTATATCGCGTAAAATATCAAACGGGGAAGAAAGAAAAAGACTGAAAGATATTTTAAATAAAATAGTAAGCGGTGACAAAAATGCTTATAGCGTCATTGTTAGAACCGCAGGTAGAGGAAGTAGCACCTTAGATTTAAAGAAAGACTATAATTATTTAGCAAGGTTATGGAATAAAATTCGTAAAAGTACTATTAAATTTCCGGCTCCGTGTTTTATTCATGAGGAAGATAGTATAATACGTAAAACCATACGTGATATGTGCGATCACAATGTTAAAGAAGTGGTAATTCAAGGACAAGAGGGTTATGAAGACGCTTCAAAATTTATGCAGGATTTATTACCTTCAGAGCTTGTAAAGCTGAAAGAGCATAAAAGTAAAACTCCTATATTTACTAAGTTTCAAGTAGAAGAGCAATTAGTTAAATTATATCAGCCTGTAGTGACGTTACCTTCAGGAGGATATATGGTTATTAATCCTACGGAAGCTCTTATTGCAATTGATGTAAATTCCGGTAAATCAACTTCTGAACAAAATATTGAAGAAACGGCACTAAAAACTAATTTAGAAGCAGCCAAAGAAGTAGCAAAGCAAGTAAAGCTTAGAGATCTATCAGGTTTGATAGTTGTTGATTTTATAGACATGAGCGAAGCTAAGAATCGTAAAATTATTGAACGATCCTTTAAAGAGTTTTTAAGTCGTGATCGTGCTCGTATACAAACCGGTAATATTAGTCAGTTTGGACTACTTGAATTCTCAAGGCAGAGATTACGTTCTTCTTTCTTAGAAACTAATTCGGCAATTTGTTCTCATTGTAACGGTAAAGGAGTCATTAGAGCAAGTGACGCTAATGCTATGTTAATTTTACGTACTATAGAGAATGAAATTTTTGAAGAAAGAATTGATGTAATAAATGTTTTTACCAATATCGTTTCAGTTATTTATCTACTTAATAATAAACGTGCTGAGATAAAATTTATTGAAGAAAAATATAATATAAAGCTTAATTTTTATTCCGATCCTAATGCTACATCAGATAGTTATTCGATTGAAAAAGTGAAGCTGTTCAAGAAAAATAACAATAATTTTAATTCTGTTAAGCCGGTAATTCAGAATCATAATGCCGATTATACTGAAGAAGAGCTGAAAAAAGAACAGTTACGCAAAAATAAACATAAATGGAAAACAGCTAATAATAGTAATAATGTTGCTAATGAAGTAAAAGATAAGAGTTTAGAGGCAGAAGAATCGGTGGAGCAAACCGTAAGCGTTGTGGAAGAGGTGAAAGTTGTAGAAAGTAATGCCGGCTTAGAAGAAGCACAAGCTGCTCCAAAAAAGACAAAACGTAGATATCGTAATAAAACATCAAATAAGAAATGTCCTTCTAATACCGTCGAAGATACGGAAAAGAATGCAGAGTCTTGATTTGAGGGCTATAATATGTCATTCCTGCGAAAGCAGGAATCCAGTAATCCTTAATGTCACCCCGTGGGCTTGACCACGGGGTCCATAAAAATAATAAAAAATACTAATAGTATTAGTATTTTTAGCTGGATCCCGCGATCAAGTCGCGGGATGATAAATGATAAACCTATCCACGCCACAAGGCCTACGCGGGGATGACATAGCAATGCTGTAATGACGCGATAAAAAACATAAACTTAAAATAAAAGTGCAGAAAAGTTTAATTACAAAATGGTTGTGTATAAGTTGTATAATGGTCATAGCGACGATTGTTATAGGGGGGATAACAAGGCTTACCGGTTCTGGTTTATCTATAGTTGAGTGGCGTCCGGTAACCGGTATTTTGCCGCCTTTTAGTTTTGAAAGCTGGCAATCGGAATTTGCTAAATATAAAGCTTTTCCTGAATATAACTCCGTTAATTACGGAATTACTTTATCACAGTTTAAGTTTATTTATCTGTTAGAGTTTATACATCGATTACTCGGTAGAATTACAGCTTTAATATATATTGTACCTTTAATATATTTTTATTTTAAAGATGTTATAAAAAATCGTGACATGCTACCTTATATAATTGCTTTGTTGTTATTTTGCGTACAAGGCTTTATAGGGTGGTATATGGTTAAAAGCGGCTTGTTGAATAGCCCGTATGTTAGTCATTTTCGACTTGCTTTTCATTTAATTATCGCCGTAATTATTTATCACATACTTTTTTATCAACTAATAAAAAATCGTTGTGATATTTTGTTAATCCCGTCACAAACAGATTTTAAATTACCATTAATATTTTCCGGTATTGCTATTACTGTAGTATATGTGCAAATTTTTTTAGGTGCTTTAGTTGCAGGGCTTGATGCAGGGCTGATATATAATAGTTTTCCGCTAATGGATGATAGATTTATCCCGATGGAGATAAAAGATAATTTCTTTGATCTTAAAAATTGGTATGATCCGGTTTTTATACAATTCATACATCGTTTAGTCGGCTATAGCGTATTTTTGGTTGTTGTAGTTTTGATAATTTGCTTGTTAAAAATAGAGCATCCGAAATTAAATAAGATAGCGTATTTTCTAATGATTGCATTATTCATGCAGGTATCTACCGGCATCATTACTCTTTTATACTCTGTACCTATAATAATTGCCTCTATACATCAGCTTTTTGCTATAATCCTGTTATCTATAATAATTTGGTGCTATTTTTTAATAAAAAGTTCCTAATTTATTAAAAATATGATCATCGATGTCAATACTCCTATTTCTTCTAGATTAGATAAATATTTAAAACGTCTATATCCCTTATTGACTCAAGGAGTAATAGAGAAAGCATTACGTCAAAAACAAATTACCGTTAATTCTCAGAAAGCAGAAGCGAGTTTAAGAGTAAAGGGCGGCGATAAAATTTTTATTAACGATAAGTTTAATTTACCTGTTAAGCAACCTGAAAAATTAGTTTTTACCGACGCTGAAATTAAGCTAGCGACGAAAATTACTACCGATTATTTGATATATGCAGATGATAATTTAATAGCTATAAATAAACCTGCAGGTCTTGCTACTCAAGGCGGCACTAAAATAAATTTATCTATTGACTCTGCATTAAAATATTTGAATTATAAAGGTACTGATTTTAAGCTAGTACATAGATTAGATAAAAAAACAAGCGGTTTGCTCTTAATAGCCAAAAATTATTTAAGTAGTGTAAAACTTCATGATGCTTTTAAAGAAAAATTGGTTGTAAAAACATATTTTGCCGTAACCTATGGAAAGCCAATTAAAAATGTAGGCGAAGTTAGAAGTAATATAGAAAAGAGTAAAGGAAGTACACCTAAAATTACTGATATTGATAGTGAAAATGGTAAACTTGCCATTACTTATTATAAAGTACTTAAATCACTTGATAATAACTTATTTTTAATTGAATTTACGCCGGTTACAGGTAGAATGCATCAATTAAGGTTGCATGCTAAATTATTAGGTTGTCCGATACTTGGAGATGATAAATATGGTAATAAAGAAATAATGCCGTATAGTAAATATATGTTCTTGCATGCTAATAATATATGTTTATCTGAAAAAATTTTTGGTCAAGAGATTAAGTTAGACGCAAAATTACCGTTTTATTTTACTAGACGTCTTACATAACTTGCTTCTAAAGGTAATTTGTACGTCGATCCGGTACTCGAATCCTCATGTCAAGTGTACGCTGTGGTTCTGCGTTCCGTGTCTCCTTCAAATTTCTTTTTATTAGCTGCGTTATGTAAGACGTCTATTGATAAGTTTGTGGAGTGTTGCAGTTATGATGCGTAGATATTTTTTATTGTTGCTTTTTTTTATTACTAATTGTATTGATTGTTTTGCAGATATACAGCAAAGAATCAATGAAGCAGAAAAAGAATATATCAGTAATAGATTTTTAAATGCCGTTTTTATGTTTGCCGATGATTATAAACCTTTATTAACCGGTGCTAAAGGAATTTTTGCTTTAAATGGTGAGCAATTAAAAGCAAATGAAATGATGCCTATTGTTTCTGCTACAAAGCCTTTTACAGCAGCTGGAATCTTAAAATTACAAGAACAGGCATTATTAAATATTAACGATAAAATTTATAAATATCTTGATCCGGAAATGTGGGGTGGAAAAGTGCCGGATTGGGCATATAAAATATCTATCCATAATTTATTAACGCATAGTAGCGGTATTGCTGAATATTTTAGTTTTGTTAAACTTGATTTAAATATGCCTAAGAAAGAGATTCACAAGAAAATATTACAATTTGTTTCTTCTAAGCCTTTAGAAATATCTATAGGGAAAAAATTTAAATATAGTAATACTAATTTTGTTATACTCGGTATGATTATAGAAAAGGTGGCTAAAAAAGATTTAGCTAACTTTTTTTATGATGAATTTTTTAAACCGCTTAATATGAAATCTACTAGTTTTGCTTCATATAGTGAAGCCGCTAGAATCCAAAAAAACGTTATTAGTTCTAATTATCCGGTAAGATATTTTTTAACGCCTAATAATAGTAATAAACCTATATTTACTCCTGTAACTGCTGATTTTTTAGCAGTTCCTTGTGCTGACGGTGGTATAATATCAACACCGGTTGATCTTATTAGATGGTATAGGGCATTAAATGAGGAGAAAATTCTTGCTAAGAAGTCGTATAAACTTATGACTACTAAATATTTTTTAGCACAAGAGATAGAAGGGCGTAAGTCTTATATGGGTTACGGTATTTTTCTTACTGATCTTGATTCTAAGCGTTTAATGATTCATTATACGGGAAAAGCCCTTGGAATACAAAGTGAAGCAGGATATGTTGTGCCTGATAATCTTTATTTTGCTATACTCAGTAATACTATGATAAAAATTCCTGAAGAAGAAAAAGATAAAATTGACATGAAACATCCTTTAAATCAACTTGGAATAATTTATTTTAGAAATACAATAATAGGGGCAGCTATAAAAAATTAAATAGACTTGTTGTGTAACCTATCTTATAAAGAGGAATTTGAAAGAAACACGGAACGTAGCACCGCAGCGTACACTTAGTACGTGAGGATGCGAGTATCGGATTGACATACAAATTACCTTTAGAAGGAGGTTATACAACAAGTCTAATGAAGATAGTTACTTGGAATATTAATTCATTGCGTCTACGGATCGATTTATTAAGAAAATTAGCATATGAACATCAGCCGGATATTATTTTACTTCAAGAAACAAAGGTAGCTGACTCATTATTTCCTCTTGAAGTTATTAAAAATATAGGCTATGAACATGTAATATATTCAGGGCAGAAATCATATAACGGTGTTGCTATTATTTCAAAATTTCCTTTGAATAATGTTTTTTCATTGGAGTTATATAATAGTGATAAAAGGCATATAGCAGCTATAGTTAATGATATAGAAATACATAATTTTTATGTTCCTGCCGGCGGTGATATACCTGATATCGAGGTAAATACAAAATTTAAGCATAAGCTCGAATATGTAAGGTTAATGCAGGAATGGTTAACGACTAACCGTACTAAAAACGATAAAATGATTATTGTTGGGGACTTGAACATTGCTCCGCATGAACATGATGTATGGTCTAGTAAGCAATTGCGAAATGTTATCAGCCATACCGATATTGAACGCTCGTTATTGGTAGAGCTACAAAATGCGTTAGGTTTTATTGATAGTAGCAGACATTTCGTATCGCTTGACGAAAAATTTTATACTTGGTGGAGTTATAGAAATATAGATTGGAAAAAATCTAACAGAGGTAGAAGACTTGATCATATTTGGGTTAGCGATAATTTAAAAGGTGCATTATTTTCTATGCATTTACTATCAGAAGCACGTGATTGGTTTTCACCTTCGGATCATGTACCATATTTTGTGACTTTTAATTTACAGATGTCATCCCGTGATCAAGCCACGGGATGACAATAGTCTTAAGGAGTAATTAGTGGATATTAAGTTAGGAAAATATAAGCCGACAAAGGAAGAATATATAAAAAGCTTTAAAGATATGCTCCTACTACGTCGTTTTGAAGAAAAATGCGGTCAGTTATACGGAATGGGAGAAATCGGTGGTTTTTGTCATTTATATATAGGGCAAGAAGCAGTAATTTCTGCAGTAGATATGGTTAAACAAAAAGGTGATAGCACTATTACTAGCTATCGTGACCATGCTCATATTATTTTAGCAGGAACTGAGCCTAAATATGTTCTTGCCGAGCTTATGGGGCGTGCTACAGGTTGCTCGAAAGGTAAGGGTGGCTCGATGCATTTATTTAATGTACCCAACAAATTTTACGGTGGACACGGTATAGTAGGGGCTCAAGTACCGATAGGTACAGGGCTTGCGTTTGCTGAAAAATATAACGATACGCATAATATCTGTTTTACTTTTTTAGGTGACGGTGCCGTTAATCAAGGTCAGGTATATGAAGCTTTTAATATGGCTGCTTTATGGGGTTTGCCGGTAGTTTATATTATTGAAAATAACGAATATTCGATGGGGACGTCTGTAGCACGTTCTACCTTTATGCGTGATTTATATAAGAAAGGGGCATCGTTTGGGATTAAAGGATTTCAGCTAGACGGTATGGATTTTGAAGAAATGTATGACGGCTCTAAGCAAGCAGCCGAGTATGTTAGAGAAAATAGCTTTCCTCTGATATTAGAGGTAAAAACTTATCGTTATCGTGGGCATTCGATGTCCGACCCGGCAAAATATCGTAGTAAAGAAGAAGTTGAGCAATATAAAGAGCGTGATCCGTTGGTAATAATAAGAAAAACGATACTCGACAATAAATATGTAACCGAAGCGGATTTAAAAGCAATAGAACAGTCGGTAAAAGAAATTGTGAAAGAAGCAGTAGAATTCTCAGAAAATTCACCGCTACCTGATGAAGGGGAGTTGTATACACAGGTGTACTGTTAAGGCATCATTGCGAGGAAAAACTGTAAGTTTTGACGAAGCAATCTCAGGAATTTGTTATTATTTCATGAGATTGTCACGCAGCCTACGGCTGCTCGCAATGACGTTCACGCAGGCAAGCCTCCTTGCAATAACGTTTAATTTGATCAAATAAAAAAGAAAAATGCAAATAACGGTACGTGAAGCATTGCGTGATGCCATGCAAGAAGAGATGATAAGAGACGACAAGGTTTTTGTCATAGGCGAGGAAGTTGCAGAATATCAAGGAGCTTACAAGGTAACTCAAGGATTACTAGAGCGATTTGGTCCTAAGAGGGTAATTGATACACCGATAACGGAATATGGTTTTGCAGGGCTTGCAGTCGGAGCAGCTTTTGCAGGACTTCGCCCGATCGTAGAGTTTATGACCTTTAACTTTGCTATGCAAGCATTCGATCACATAGTTAATTCAGCGGCAAAAACGCATTACATGTCAGGCGGGCAGGTCAAATGTCCGATAGTATTGAGAGGACCAAACGGAGCAGCAAGTAGAGTAGCTGCACAACATAGCCAAAATTATACAGCTTGCTATTCCCACATTCCGGGATTAAAAGTAGTAGCTCCTTATAGTGCAGAAGATCATAAAGGACTTATGCTTACAGCTATTAGGGACGATAATCCCGTTGTTTTTTTAGAAAATGAAATTTTATACGGTCATAGTTTTGACGTGCCGAAAACAATCGAGCCTATACCCTTTGGTCAGGCAAAAATTTTAAGAGAGGGTAGTAGTGTCACTATAGTAACTTTCTCGATTCAAGTAAAACTTGCCTTAGATGCTGCAAATGTTGTGCAGAATGATAATATTGATTGTGAGGTTATTGATCTTCGCACTATTAAACCGCTTAATACTGAGACAATAATAGAATCAGTGAAAAAAACTAATCGTTTAGTTGTAGTGGAAGAAGGGTGGTTTTTTGCAGGTGTTGGTGCAAGTATCGCTTCTATTGTTATGAAAGAAGCATTTGATTATTTAGATGCTCCGATAGAGATTGTAAGCGGCAAAGATCTTCCCCTTCCTTATGCTGTTAATTTAGAAACACTAGCTCTGCCGAGTGAGAGCGATGTAATAGAAGCCGTTAAAAAGGTTTGTTATTATAGTATTTAATGTATTAGCTTAGTTTTTTCGTCATTGCGAGCAACTGAAAGGAGCGTGGCAATCTCATAAAGCAAGATTCCAGAGATTGCTTTGTCAAAACTTACAGTTTTTCCTCGCAATGACGATGTCAACTTTTTTAGGCATATCTACTTTGCAGCTCTTTTACGGTCGTTAGGGTCAAGTAGAGCTTTACGTAAACGAATAGATTTCGGTGTGACTTCAACTCGCTCGTCATCTTGTATATAGCTGATTGCCTGCTCTAACGTTAAAAGCATTGGCGGAGTTAGCCTTATGGCTTCGTCTTTACCTGTTGCTCTAACGTTGCTCAGTTGTTTCGCTTTTAGTGGGTTTACCTCTAAATCATTATCACGATTATGTTCGCCGATAATCATGCCTCTATATACTTTGTCACTAGGGTTTATAAACATTTTCCCCCTTTCTTCTAGATTCCATAGAGCATATGCGACTGCTGCCCCGTCACCGTTAGAGATAAGCACACCGTTACGTCTTCCCTCGATATTTCCTTTATAATCAGCATATCCATGGAAAATACGATTCATAATCCCTGTGCCTCGTGTTTCGGTTAAAAACTGGCTGTGATAGCCGATTAACCCTCTAGACGGTCCGATAAACGTAACACGGCTTTTACCGCCGCCTGACGGCCTCATATCAGTCATTTCGGCTTTTCTCAGTGCTAAAGATTTTACGACTACTCCAACATAATCATCATCAACGTCAACTTGGATTTCTTCCATCGGTTCTTGCTTATTACCTTTCTCATCAGTTTGGAATAATACTTCGGGTCTGCTAATAGATAGCTCAAATCCTTCACGACGCATAGTTTCAATTAAGATCCCAAGTTGTAACTCACCACGCCCTGCAACTTGGAAAGCATTTTTCTCGGCAGCTTCAGTAACTTTTAAGGCAACGTTACTTTCAAGTTCACGCATTAACCTAGCTCCAATTAAGCTCGACGTAACTTTTGTCCCTTCGCTTCCTGCAAGCGGTGAGTCATTAATGCTAAAAGTCATGGATAAAGTCGGCGGATCGATAGGTAGAGACGGTACGGCCTCGGTTACCTCAGGGGAGCAGATAGTATCGGCAACGTTGGCGTTTTCAACGCCTGCTACGGCAATAATATCGCCGGCTGTAGCATCATTTATAGCGATTCGCTCTAAGCCTCTAAAGGCTAATATTTTAGTGATACGTCCGGTTTCAAGTACTTTATTCTCACGATTTAATACTTTTACGTTTTGGTTAATTTTAACAGTGCCGCTTTGTACACGACCTGTTAAAACCCTACCGAAGAAAGAGTTATATTCTCTAGTAGTAACAAGCATAGAAAACGGTGCTTTGTCATCGGCTAAGGGTTTTGGTACATGCTGTACTATAAGGTCGAAAAGCGGTGCTAAATCATCTGCTAAATTGTCTAAAGGATTAATTTTATCATCAAAGGTTAAAGATGCTCTACCTGCTCTACCTGATGCATAAACTATAGGGAAGTCAAGCTGATCGTTGTTTGCTTCAAGTGCCACAAATAACTCAAATACTTCAGCGATCACTTCTTTAATTCTTTGGTCATCTCTATCGATTTTATTAATAACGACAATAGGTTTTAAGCCGAGATTTAACGCTTTAGAAAGCACGAATTTTGTTTGCGGCATTGGTCCTTCCGATGCATCGACAAGTAGCACTACACCGTCAACCATGCTAAGGATGCGTTCTACTTCACCGCCAAAATCGGCGTGTCCTGGCGTATCAACTATATTGATACGGATATCGTTCCACATAAGAGCAGTGCATTTGGCAAGTATCGTGATTCCACGCTCACGCTCAAGATCGTTAGAGTCCATAGCACGCTCAGCAACTGCTTGGTTAGCTCTAAATGTTCCGCTTTGTTTAAGCATGTTATCAACAAGCGTAGTTTTTCCATGATCAACGTGGGCAATAATTGCTATATTACGAATAGATGGCATCTTTAAAAATTCTCACAAGTTTACAATAGTTTTTCGTATTATACACTAAAATACCAAAAATTGGAATATAAGTTCTTGAAAAAGAAATTGATTTAACTGTAGAATAAAAATTACTAAGAATTTTTAAACTTTAAAATAAGAGAAATTAATGAACGATAATACAGTTTTATTTATATTTGATTGTGACAATACTTTAGTTGGACATTCGCATAATTATATCGGAGAGAGGTTAGGAGGTTTAATAGCACGTAATATACAACATCGCTTTTTTAGCTCCTATGAAGAACGAGAGCAAGAAAAAGTTAGGCTTGAGCAAAAATTTTCTATAGAGCTGATGGAGAAATTCCTAGATAATGAAAATTTAGGTTGGAAAATGAAGAGCAAATAGCACGCCTTTTTAAGAATATTATATTATCCGGTCATAAAATAGCTATAGCATCATTTAATGATTATCCTCATGCTGTAAAATATGCATTAGCAAGGTTACTAGGAAAGGAAGATGCAGCAAAAATTTATATAAAATCAGCTTTACCTTCTAATAATTTTGAAGAAATACACAATTGTACTAAAAAAGAATATATAAGAGAAATAATTAATAATACCGAAATAACTGTCAATGCTGCAAAAGACTATGGTATTACAGTAGTTTTGGTTAAGAACAAAGGAACAGAGCATATTCATGAAGCTTTTTTTTATATGAATTTAATGAAATGAACAGCATGAAATTTATGTTGAGCTAGAAGACCCGGCTACTGAACCTTTGCTTAGTGATGGAGAAAGTACCTATTTAAGTCCTGAAGCAATAAAAGCTATTTCGTTTGAATCTATTTCTAGTGATTATTATTCGGATGGCGAATATATACCATGGGGAGGCGGGAATGTGCCAATGTTAGATAAAGGTTAAGTTTTTAATTATAGACAAATTGCTTGATGTTATTTATTCTTAGATTAATAAGGGTGTTGCTTCAGTGTCATTCCCACGTAGGCGGGAATCCAGTCATCTTGAATGTCATCCCGCGACTTGATCGCGGAATCTCAGGATACTGCCTGTGACACAAGATCCCGTGGTCAAGCCATGGGATGACAATTCTAGCCGATACCGTTTAACCTAATAAGGATCAAGGATGATATACCGAATATTATGTTTATGCATATTCATAATAAATTTCTCAACGATTACGGAGGCACAAAATGTGCCAATTAAAGAAGATAATTTTAAAGTTAGAGTAGCTGTTGCTGATGTACAATCTATATTGGAAGGTTCGATCGCTATAAAAGATTTGCGTAATAAAATCGAAAAGCTTAATCATAAAATTCAAGAGAATATTGCTGCAAAAGAAGCAGAATTTAAACCGCTGGAAGAGAAGCTGCTAAATGAGCGTTCTCATTTAAGTGAAACTGAATTTGAGCATAAAGTAAACGAATTTAATGCAAAAGTTAGCCACGTTAGAAAAGAAATTCAGATTAAGAAAACAAAGCTTGAACAAGCCCACGCTGAGGCTATGAGTAGAGTCCATGAAACAACTATTACAATAATTAGTGAACTTGCCGAGAAATATAACCTTAATTTGGTAATTCCAAGTGCTCAAGTCTTATATGCCAAAAATAATTTGAATATAACTTCCGAAGTGACTTTTATGTTGAATGAGAGATTAAAAGAAGTAACAATAAACTATTGATAGTGTTGTATGGATTTTTGTGTGTCATTCCCGCGTAGGTGGTAATCCAGAAAAATAACTTCAATATTGATACAGAAGTTACATATTTGATAAAATAAATCTATAAAAACTAGTTTTTATAGATTTTACTGGATTCCCGTCTACGCGGGAATGATATAAACAAGAGAGTTATTTAATATGGCAGAATTTACACCGATTACAATTGCATACGGGGACGGTATAGGTCCTGAAATAATGGAGGCAGTGCTTTATATATTACGTAAAGCCGAGGCTCGTATTCGTTTAGAAACCATTGAAGTAGGTGAAAAGCTTTACAAGAAGCATTATACTTCAGGCATAAGCGAGGAAAGCTGGGAATCAATACAACGCACCGGTATTATACTTAAAGCCCCAATTACTACTCCGCAAGGTGGAGGATATAAAAGTTTAAATGTCACGATTCGTAAAACATTACAGCTTTTTGCTAATATTCGTCCTGCCGTTTCGTTTCATCCTTTTACTAGAACATTACATCCAAATTTGAACCTAACTATTATACGTGAGAATGAGGAAGATTTATACGCAGGTATAGAATACCGTCAAACGCATAATATGTATGAGTCAATGAAGTTGATAAGTCATACAGGATGTGAGAAGATTATTAGATATGCTTTTGAATATGCAGTAAAGAATAACCGTAAAAAAGTCATGTGTTTAAGCAAAGATAATATTATGAAATTTTCCGATGGGGTTTTGCATAAAGTATTTAATGAGATTGCAAAAGAATACCCGCAAATTAATAACGCGCATTATATTATCGATATCGGGACGGCAAGGCTTGCTACCAAACCGGAAATATTTGACGTTATCGTAACTTCTAATTTATACGGTGATATCATATCTGACGTAGCTGCTGAAATTTCAGGCTCGGTAGGTCTTGCAGGTTCTGCAAATATTGGGCAGCATTATGCGATGTTTGAAGCGGTACATGGAAGTGCTCCCGATATTGCCGGTAAAGATATCGCAAATCCGTCAGGGCTTTTAAATGCTGCAATAATGATGCTAGTACATATAGGGCAGGGTGATATCGCTACATTAATCGAAAATGCTTGGAAAAAAACTATAGAGGATGGCGTTCATACAGCCGATATATATAACGAGCAGAGTTCTAGTAAAAAAGTCGGTACAAAAGAATTTGCCGAAGAAGTAACAAAAAGATTAGGACAGTTACCGACAAAGCTACCTAAAGCAGATTATCCCTTAATTGCTGAGAAGCAAGAAAGCAATATAGATTATAAAATTGATACTAAAGAAGTTAAGAAATTGGTTGGTACGGATATATTTGTGAATATGAATGTATCTTCCGCTCATGATATAGCAGATAAAATTGATAAACTTGATCTTGGTAATTTTGAGTTAAAAACAATCTCGTCAAAAGGATTAAAGCTGTGGCCTCGTGATACAAGGTTTGAAACTGTTTCCGATCATTGGTGTTGTCGTTTTATGAATAAAGACGGCACAGAAATAAAGCATTTAGATATAACAAGATTGCTTGAAGCTTTAAGCACAGCAAATATCGATTTTATCAAAGTAGAGAATCTGTTTGAATTTGACGGGGTGGCAGGTTATAGCTTGGCTCAAGGTGAGTAAAAACGTCATTGCGAGTGAACTTTAGTTCGTGAGGCAATCTCAGGACTTGTGCATGAGATTGCTTCGTCAATTATTTCATAATTTCCTCGCAATGATGAAAAAAGGATAAACACAATGACACTATACTATATAGGAATTTTATTAGTAATTATTGGATTATTTGCTATATTTTCAGGAATAATCGGTTTTTTTAGATTTCCTGATTTTTATACTAAATTACATGCAGCAAGTGTTATTGAGAGTTTCGGCGTGCCTATTTGCTTAATAGGTTTTGCGTGCATTGAAGCAGATATTGTGAACTCTGTTAAATTAATTTTAGCGGCTTTATTGATTTTTATACTAAATCCGGTAGCAACTCATGCACTTGGTAAAGCATCTTTATTTATGAAAATTAGAGCTGATAGTACCGTCATTGCGAGGAAAATTACGAAGTAATTGACGAAGCAATCTCAGGATGCTTGATAAAATTGCCACGTCGAAATTACGTTTCTCCTCGCAATGACGTTAAATTTTAATAACCATATGACAGTAAAGACAGCTTTAAATTTTGATCTCGGCAATTACCTACTTAACTTAATTGCTTTTTTATTGATCTTAATCTCGATAAAAATAATTTTTGCTAAAGATTTACTAAATGCAGTGATTGCTGCTTCTGTATTTAGCTTATTAATTGGTGTATCCTATCTTATTATGGATGCTCCTGATGTCGCAATGACCGAGGCAGCACTTGGAGCTTGCTTATCAACATGCGTATATTTGAATTTGTTGCGTAAATTACCTTCGGATTTAAAGAATATTGAGAGAACTAATATTATTCCAGCAAGTTTAATATGTTTATTGTTTGTAGTAACTCTTGCTTATATGGGGCTAGAATTACCGAATTACGGTGATGATAATGCTCCTATTCATATGCATTCAAGTAAATATTATATCGAAAATACGTCTAGAGATATAGGTATACCTTCTTTTGTTGCGGCTATTCTTGCAAGTTATCGTGGATATGATACTTTAGGTGAAACTAGCGTAATTTTAATTGCAGGAATTGCCGTGCTGTTGATATTTTCAAGAAAGTCTGATGATGCCATACCGCGACTTGATCTCGGTATCTCAGGACACAGCAGGCGATACAAGATCCCGTGGTCAAGCCACGGGATGACAAATCCAATAATAAAATATATTACTAGTTTTATAATACCTTATATAATTTTATATAGTATATATATTCAGCTTAACGGTGAGTCTTCGCCGGGTGGTGGGTTTCAAGCAGGTGTTATATTTGCATCTAGCCTTATTGCTTATGATTTAGTTTACGGTAACCGAAAATTAAGCCGATATTTCCCTCCTAACGTGCTAGTTTGTATTGCAGTTTTAGGTGTAGCAATATATGCAATTGTAGGAACAATATCACTCTTTTTTAACGATAATTATTTAAATTATTATTCACTAACAAATTTTATCAATGATAAGCTACTTGCTCAGCATATTGCGATAGTTATTGTTGAAATTGGTATAGGTTTAACTGTTGCAGCTATTATGTACTTAATTTACAACGTATTTAATAATTATGAATAGTCTATTTGTACTAATTAAGCGTGAATTGATAGTGCAGAATCGCATTAATAATATAATAAAATATCTAGTTATATTTTTTTTATTTTGCATAATTAGTACTGTTTTAATTAACAGTGAAAGGGATATTAACAAATTCGGTTTAATTTTTTCGGTCATTTGTTTATTAATTTCATTAATCGGTTTTTCTTCGGTTATATTTAAATCTGATTTGGAAGACGGAAGCTTAGAGTTATTATTATCAATTGTTAGTCATGAAAAAATTATATTGGCTAAATTTTTTGCTATATTTATCAGTAGTACGATAGGGCTGGTTTTTGTTTTACCCATTATTTATGTCTTGTTTGATAAAACTTTGCTTGAGATAATATTTTTCTTTATTAGTGTATGGATGATATTAGTGTTATCAAGTAGTTTAGTAGTGTTATCCGGTAGCGTGCAATGTTATTTTAAGAAGAATGCTAACTTTGTCGGTACGTTTATCATGCCGTTATTAATTCCGAATATTATAATGACAGGTTTAATATTACAAGATAATAACTTACAATTAATTTTTATTATGATAGGAATTAATTTAGTATTTTTACCGATTTCATTCTTCTTGAGTTCCTGTTTAATTAAAAATATTTATAATATTACGTGATTTTGCTTTATTTTTACTAATGTAGTGATATAAAATAAGATGAATATTATTGATAAATTTTTTGAGCAAAATATATGTGGCAGGCTTTACGAAGGTTAATGGCAGCAAATCCTATGGGATTTTTTCTGTGGTCTATTATCACTAAATGGTATTTAATTATAGCAGTTGCTTCCTTAATTACTTTATATTATACAGTATTGGGCTTAAAAAAAATTGGGTTTATAGATTATTTTACTGAAACTACAGTCGAGATATTAGATACAACTAAAGCAGTTGCTCAAAATTGTACTACAAAACTCGGTCCTAATTGGAATCGTTTAGTTAGTTTTTGGAATTGCTTAAGTGATCCTGGCGAATATAAGCATGAAGAAGGGACAGGAGCACAAGTGTTAGAAGATGAAATAAATAAACTTACGCCAAAACAAGCAGATAGTGTTGCAGACGCTGAACGTCCTATAATAAATCCTTATGAAGCACGAGAAAATCCAAATAATCTTAATAATACCCCAAGCGGTAGTAATAATAATCATTAATTTATGTCACTTTAATATTATATGTCGGATACTGAAGATAATAAAAACAAACAAACAACACGTCGTGATTTTATGGTTCTAACGGCTAGTAGTGTTGCAGCAATTGGGGCAGCATGTACTCTTTGGCCTCTCGTTGATTCTTTGAACCCTTCTGCGGACGTGCTAGCTTTATCATCAATTGAGGTTGATTTATCAAATATTGCGGTAGGTCAAACAGTTACGGTTAAATGGCAAGGTAAACCGGTTTTTATCACTAACCGTACGCCTGACAAAATAGCTGAAGCAAGAGCCGTTAAAATGTCAGAGCTGATTGATCCTGAAGCAGATGAAGCACGTGTGAAAGCAGGGCATGATAATTGGCTGGTGACGATCGGGATCTGCACGCATTTAGGTTGTGTACCGCTTGCTAATCAAGGTGAATATGATGGATGGTTCTGTCCGTGCCATGGTTCACAATATGATTCTTCAGGTAGAGTGAGAAGAGGTCCTGCTCCTTTAAATTTAGCTGTGCCGCCTTACACTTTTATTAGCGACAAAAAAATTAGAATCGGGTAATTATTTATGAATGAAGATATTACCCCTAAAAAGCCTAATGCTATTATAGAATGGATAGATTATCGTCTTCCTATTTTTGCGTTCCTAAAGCATTTTAGTCATTATCAAACTCCGAAAAATCTTAGCTATTTGTGGAATTTAGGCTCTATTGCCGGTATTGCGTTAGTGATTCAGATAATCACCGGCGTCATACTTGCTATGCACTATACTCCGCATGTTGATTATGCTTTCGATAGTGTTGAGCGAATCATGCGTAACGTGAATTACGGTTGGTTACTGCGTTATACTCATGCGGTAGGTGCATCGATGTTTTTTGCCGCCGTATACTTACACATAGCAAGAGGTTTGTATTACGGCTCTTATAAAGCACCTAGAGAACTGCTTTGGCATATCGGTATCATCATTTTTCTAACCATGATGGCTACTGCTTTCATGGGTTACGTGCTTCCTTGGGGGCAGATGAGCTACTGGGGAGCAACGGTTATTACTAATTTATTTTCCGCTATTCCGTTAATAGGGGAATTCATAGTTACGTGGTTATGGGGTGGTTTTTCTGTTGATAACCCGACATTAAATAGGTTCTTCTCACTGCATTATTTATTGCCGTTTATTATTGTTGCTTTAGTGATGCTGCATTTAGTGGCCTTGCATCAGCATGGTTCAAATAACCCAAAAGGTATAGATGTTAAAAGCCCTAAAGATACTATTCCGTTCCACCCTTATTATACCGTAAAGGATTTTGTCGGTTTCGGAGTTTATTTCATAATATTTGCCTATTTTATTTTTTACGAACCTAATTATTTAGGACATCCCGATAATTACATTCCAGCAAATCCGTTAGTTACGCCTGCCCACATTGTCCCTGAATGGTATTTTCTGCCGTTTTATGCAATACTTAGAGCCGTGCCGTCTAAGCTCGGTGGGGTGCTATTAATGTTCGGCAGTATATTTGTGTTATTTTTACTACCTTGGCTTGATACTTCAAAAGTGAGAAGTAGCAATTATAGACCGATACACCGAATGGCTTTTTGGATATTTATGGCAGATTGTTTATTGCTTGGTTATTTAGGTGGGCAGCCGGCAGAAGAGCCGTATATTACCATTAGCCGTTTTGCTGCTTGTTATTACTTTTTTCATGTCTTAGTAGCTCTGCCGCTGATAGGTAAATATGAAAAACCGCTGCCATTGCCGGAGGAGTTGTAAGAGTTAAGTCATTGCGAAGAGATGTCATTGCGAGGAAATTGCATAGCAATTGACGAAGCAATCTCAGGAGTTTGTTATTATTTCATGAGATTGCCGTGCAGCCTATGGCTGCTCGCAATGACGTTTTTTGTATTATACAAATTTATGAAGTAACCAATAGTATATTATAGTAACTAATAAGAAAAATGGTATACACTCTATACTGGTGTTACTTTTAATTTAATAAAAAGAATATATCAACACAAAAATGATACAATTAAGGAGTTTAGTAAAAATTGCAAAATTTTAGTATTTTATGAGATTCATCAACTATGAATTCAGCAATAAATAGAGAAAAACAAATTAAAGCCGGTTTAAGAAACAAAAAAATTAAATTAATAGAATAAATTGCAAGGAAAGACAAAATCTCAACACAACAATCTTATAAAATAATATATAAACTCCTGAGATTGCTTCGTCAACATTTTCAATTTTTCCTTGCAATGACGACTCAAAAAAATTTATGAAAACTAAACTCCTTATCTCTATCATCATACTACTAACTTCGTGCTTAAGTTTAGCCAATGAAGAAGTATTACATCCAAAAAAGATGAAATGGTCGTTTGACGGCGTATTTGGTACAGTTAATCGTGAAGCAGCACAAAGAGGTTTTCAGGTCTATAAAGAAGTTTGTAGTGTCTGCCACGGTTTAAACAATTTATATTACCGTAATCTTAAAGATATCGGCTTTTCGGATGATGAGATAAAAGAGATTGCCAAAGGCTATATAATACAAGACGGACCTAATGATGATGGTGAGATGTTTGACTGCCCTGCTCTTCTCTCTGATCGTTTTGTACCTCCTTACCCTAATGAGCAAGCAGCAAGAGCAGCTAATAACGGTGCCCATCCTCCTGATTTATCGTTAATAATAAAAGCACGTCATGACGGAGCTAATTATATATATTCGCTACTTACCGGCTATACCGAACCGCCGGCAGATTTTAAGCTGATGCAGGGAACTCATTATAATCCCTATTTCCCTGGCGAGCAAATAGCAATGCCGCCGCCGCTTACAGACGGGCAGGTAACCTATATGGACGGTACTAACGCAAGTGTAGAGCAGATGTCGCAAGATATTGTGGTATTTCTACAATGGGCAGCTGAGCCGGAAATGGAACATCGTAAATCTATGGGTCTTAAAGTTATGATGTTTTTAGCGGTATTTACTATCTTTTTCTATATTGCAAAAAACCGCATTTGGTCTAATTTAAAGTAATTGTTGAGTGGATCAGTTTCCTATTATTGGCGTTGTTGCATGGATCATTAAACATGTTCAATGTCATTTCTGTGAAAGCAGGAATCTAGTTTTTAATCTAATTATATACTAAATTTTTATATAGTTTGCTGTGTTTTTATCATTTTTTACTGGATTCCTGCTTTCGCAGAAATGACATAAATAATCAGTCCATGCTGCCCCTTTTTGCCTCTTTCTTAGTATAATGACTTATCTTTGCTATACTTATCCTAAAATTTATATAGATAGGTATTTATGATTACTTTACTTGTGGCGATAACAGGATTTATGAGTTCAATAATTCCTGAAATTTTGAAAATATATAAAGATATTAACGACAAAAAACACGAGATAAATATTTTAGACCGTCAAATTGCTAATAATAAAAACTTAATCAGTCTAAAACTTTTACAGAGCTGACCATATCACAAGAAATGGTAGAGTAATATTCTCTTTACTCCACTTATAAATCAGGTGTTAGTTGGGTTGATGCTTTAAATGGCTCGGTAAGACCCGTGCTTGCCTATAGCTTTTTTACAATGTATGGAGGAGTGAAATATGTTCAATATAAATCGTTAAAAAGTTCTGCTCTGCTAGTTGAATATCTAGATATATTATGGGGCATAGAAGATCAAACTATTTTTGCGGAGATTATTAGTTTTTATTTTGGGCAGCGTACTTTCAGCAAATTATGGAAATATAAGACTTGAATTTTAAATAGATAATTTTATATATTTAAATATATAACTAACAAAATTAATGGTGGTTTTATGTTAAAGAGCGTAAGATTATATATTCCGTCTATAGCAGCTATGATTTTATCTAGTAATATTGCAATAGCTAATAAGAATTATGATTCCGGTAATGCAACGCCACTGCGTCAGGTAGCAGATTTAATAGATAATCAAATTACAAATATTGATAATTTATTTAAAAATAGATTGCCGCTTTATGAATCTAATAGCATAAAAAGCAATTTTATTACTAAAGATAAGCAGTATATTATTGTTATGGAAGTACCTGGTTTTGATAAAAGTCAAATTAAGGTTAAAGTAAACGGTAATAAATTATTTATTACAGGGAATATAGAGGAAAAAAATAAAGCTGATGATTCAGATAATTATATGAATAAAAATTTTAATTATGTAATATCATTATATGAAGATGTAGATCAGGCAAATATCTCTTCAAGCCTTAAGAATGGAATACTTACTATTATTCTACCTCGTATTGAGATTAAAGAACAAGAAGCAAGAGAGATAGTCATTGATTAATCAAGCATTGCTAAATATTAGCATTTAATTTTTCTGAAACAAAACCTTTCTCTATATAGTTAGGTAATTTTATTAGCTCATGCTTTAGTTCATTATCTACTCCTATGGTTTCAAATTTTCGATCGACTAAGCAAATTATAGGTTTAGTATTATGAATAAAGAAGAAGTCAAAATTCGGTTTGTTATCAAAATATCGATTAACACGAGGAAAATGATAAGCATGAGTAACAATAACAATTTCGGCATTACTTAAGTCAATATTACCGTTTTCATGCTCTTTATATAGAGTGTTAAATTGTCCGCGCCGGTATTGGTTTGGTATTCCGGCAGCGTAAAAATATAAAAATTTTCTTTTGGATAATCGGTAATAATATTTTTATCAAGCGCTTTTTGTAGTAATTTATTATCATACGCTTCGCCGTTAAACAAAATCATCGGTCCGTATTTTTTCAATTCTTCATATGTTAGGCTAGATATTTGCTTATCAAGTTTTTTATTTGCTACTTCTCTTGCAATCTCTATCTATGCCAAGCCTCATCCTATTATATCCGTCCTCTTTATCTGCCGCCTCTATATTTTGAGTATCGGAATTGATAGGTATTTTGATATAAGAATGTCTTGCGGATTTTTTCATTAGCAGGATCAAACTCTAGATTATTTACGGTTATTACCTGCTCAAAATGTTTATCTTGAGTAAATTTTTGATAACTCTGAAATCCTAGAACCGAGGCTATAGCTATAATAAATATAGAAATAGCAGTAGTAAAGTTTTTCTAGTTTTTCATGTTGCGATAAAAATAATAAGGTTGAAATATGAAAAGGTCATACCAAAGCTTGACCATGGTATCAAGAAAAATAACTTTTAGTAATTTATTCGCTTTTTAGCTTTGTTAGATCTTGAGGGGTAGGCAGGAATTTTTCAAGCTTTTTAGGTAATGTTGCTGTAAGCTTAAATTGTGATACTCCTATTGGTTTTTGGATGCATTCTATAGCGTATTCTACAGTAATACCTTGTTTTTCTTCGCACAAAATTAATCCAATTGTAGGATTGTCCGAATTATCTTTAATTGTGCGCTCCATTAAATTAAGATAAAAATTTAGTTTACCGGCATATTCCGGCTTAAACTTGCCGGTTTTTAATTCAATAACAACATACATAGCATTTGAGTTTTATGTGATAAAAAACTAAATCCAAATAATAAGCTTCTCCCTCAAGTTCTATATGATACTGATTGCCAACAAATGCAAAACCTTGTCCTAACTCTAATAAAAAGTTTTTAATATTATCTATCAATTTATTTTCTAAATCTCGTTCTATTATTTTACCTTGAATATCTAAAAATTCTAAGTTATACGGTTCTTTTATAATCGACCTGGCTAAATCGGACTGTAGCTCAGGTAAAGTATTGGAAAAGTTATTTATACCTTTCGCTGACCTTTCATGTAAATTACTTTTAATTTGCAAAGATAATACATTTCTTGACCAACCATTTTCAATAGTTTGTTGTGCATACCAAATTCTTTGATTTATATTTTTTAGTTTTGAAAAAATAATAATATTATGACTCCATGCGATTTCTCCAACTGCCTGTTGGAGAATTTGGTCATTATTATATTCTGCAAAAAACTGACGCATATAAGAAAGGTTTTGATATGATAATCCTTTCATTTTAGGAAATTCTTTACGCAAATCATCAGAAATATTTTGAATCACTTTTGATCCCCATTTTTCTTTATTCTGACGTTCTAAAATTAATTTTCCTATATGCCAATAAAGAACTATCAATTCTTTATTTGCTGCTAAATGGGCTCTAATACGAGCTTTGCTAATTTCTTGTTTTAAATTTTTGATTAAATTAGTATATGATTCATTACTTAAAGTATTGCTCATTGATTTTCACTACTTCTTACCACCCGCATTCATAGCAAGGTTTGCGGAAACAAATTCTTCAAGGTCACCGTCAAGCACTCCTTTAGTATCGGAAGTTTCATAATCGGTACGTAAATCTTTTACCATTTGATAAGGTTGCAAAACATATGATCTAATTTGATGTCCCCAGCTATTATCGGTTTTAGCGGCATTCTGCTCGTTAACGCTATCAGTACGTTTTTGCATTTCAAGCTCATAGAGTTTGGCTTGAAGCATTTTCATAGCTTGAGCTTTATTTTTATGCTGCGATCTATCGCTTTGGCATTGTGTTACCATACCGGTCGGTATATGAGTGATACGTACAGCTGAATCGGTAGTATTAACGTGCTGCCCGCCGGCTCCCGATGCTCTAAAAGTATCGATTCTTAAATCTTTATCCTCAATAATAATTGCTATATTATCATCAATTTCGGGATATACCCAGCTACTTGCAAAGCTAGTCATTCTTTTACCGGCTGCATTAAACGGAGAAATACGCACTAATCTGTGAACGCCAGCTTCGGTCTTAAACCAGCCGTAAGCACGCTTTCCTATTATCCTAATCGTGCATGATTTAATGCCTGCCTCTTCGCCGTTAATCATATTGATTATTTCGGTTTTAAAGCCGAGTCTTTCGGCAAAACGCAAATACATACGCATCATAATAGACGCCCAGTCATGGCTTTCAGTTCCCCCGGCTCCAGCATTAATCTCTAAAAAGCAATTATTACCGTCTGCTTCACCTGAAAACAAACATTCCGTTTCAAATTTGGCAGCAATGATGCTTAAATTTTTTAAGTCCTGTTCAATTTGTGAAAGTGTTTCTAAATCGTTTTCGGCTTCAGCCATTTCTTCAAGTTCTAAAGCATCTTTTAAATTGGATTTGAGTTTATTAAAAGCGTTTAGTTTTTCTTCTAGATTACTTTTTTCTCGCAGTAATTTTTGAGCATTAGCCTGATCATTCCATAAACTAGGATCGGCTGTTAACTCTTCTAACGCGTTCAGTCTTTCAGTTGATGCTTCAACGTCAAAGTGACCTCCAAAGTAGTTCTAAAGACTGCTCAATTTTTTTTACATAATTTTCTATTTCAGCTCGCATTATTTTTTCCTGTTATAAATTTCGATTTTGTTATATATTATCGTGGTTTAGTGTCATTCTGCGACTTGATCGCGGGATAACAGACAATAAACAAATGCAAATTATATCACAATAATTATGAATCATCAAAAATATATAAGGAACTTCTCAATAATTGCCCATATTGATCACGGTAAATCTACGTTAGCCGACAGGTTAATTGAACATTGCGGCGGCTTGCAGGCTAGGGAAATGAGCCAGCAAGTGCTAGATTCGATGGATATTGAAAAAGAGAGAGGTATAACTATTAAGGCACAAACCGTGCGGCTTGTATATAAAGCTAAAGACGGTAACACCTACTATTTGAATCTAATGGACACTCCCGGGCATGTCGATTTTGCTTATGAAGTTAGTAGGTCACTTGCTGCTTGTGAAGGCTCGTTATTGGTAGTTGATAGTACGCAAGGAGTAGAAGCACAAACGCTTACCAATGTTTACCAAGCAATCGAGAATGATCATGAGATTGTACTGGTGCTTAACAAGCTTGACCTACCGGCGTCAGAACCTGAACAGGTTAAGCAGCAAATAGAGGATATAATCGGAATCGATACAAGTGAGGCTGTGCTAATCTCTGCTAAAAGCGGTATAGGAATTGATTTAGTTTTAGAGGCTATAGTAAATAAATTACCTCCGCCAAAAGAAAGTAGTTCTGATATTTTGAAAGCTTTGCTTGTTGATAGTTGGTATGACCCATATCTTGGAGTGGTTATTTTAGTACGTGTTATTGATGGCTACTTACGTAAGAATATGCGTATTAAAATGATGGCTACTAACTCAGTTTATAACGTTGAGAATGTTGGCTATTTTACTCCGAAAAAACATATTTCGGATGTTCTGCATGCAGGCGCAATCGGCTTCTTTACTGCGGCTATAAAGCAAGTAGCGGATTGTAAAGTTGGGGATACTATCACTGATGAAAAAAAGCCTTGTGAGCAAGCTCTACCGGGTTTTAAACCAAACTTACCCGTAGTGTTTTGTGGTCTTTATCCAACGGATAGCTCGGAATTTGAGCATCTAAAGGATTCACTGGCTAAATTACGCCTTAATGATGCTAGTTTTGAGTATGAAATGGAAAGTTCTTCGGCACTCGGAGTAGGTTTTAGATGCGGCTTTTTAGGGCTGTTACATTTAGAGATAATCCAAGAACGTTTAAGTAGGGAATTCGATTTAGATTTAATCACTACCGCTCCAAGCGTGGTGTATAAAATTCATATGCGGGACGGTGAGAACTTAGAGATACATAACCCAGCAGATTTGCCTGATTTACAAAAAATCGAATCAATGGAAGAGCCTTGGATTAAGGCAACTATAATGGTACCTGATGAGTTTTTAGGTGCGGTACTATCGCTTTGTACGGAAAAGAGAGGGATGCAGCTTGATCATAGCTATATAGCAAATAGGGCTAAAATAATTTATAAATTACCGCTAAATGAGATAGTTTACGATTTCTACGATCGTTTAAAAAGCTGTTCTAAAGGTTATGCAAGTTTTGAATGGCAAATGGATGTTTATGAACCTTCCGAACTTGTTAAGCTTGGGATTTTGGTTAACGCAGAGGTGGTTGATGCACTATCCACAATCGTACACCGCTCACGTGCCGAGCAAAGGGGGAGGGCATTATGCGTAAGGTTAAAGGATTTAATACCGAGACAGCAGATTGATATAGCAATTCAAGCAAGTATAGGTAGTCGTATTATCGCTCGTGAGACTATTAAAGCCCTACGTAAAGATGTGTTATCTAAATGTTACGGCGGTGATATAAGTCGTAAACGTAAATTACTTGAGAAACAAAAAGCAGGTAAAAAGAGAATGAGACAGTACGGTAATATCGAAATTCCGCAATCTGCGTTTATTGCAGCTTTAAAAATAGGTGATGAATAAAACTTTTTTATTTTATATAAAGAAAACGCTAGACGTTATAATAAAGATTTGTTATAAGGAAGTATCTGAATCTTCCAGATGCTTCTAATGTTCCTCGGTAGCTTAGTGGTAGAGCAAACGGCTGTTAACCGTTCGGTCGCTGGTTCGAGTCCGGCCCGGGGAGCCATTCCTCAATTTTTGACAACTTTACGAATGAATCAAACAGCGAATGCAGCATAAAGTCAAGCTTTTTGCCTGTGTAATAGTTGAGATTATATCTTACATTTAGTAAAATAAATTAATTATTAAATGGAGATGAAAAATGAACTTAAATCAAAAAATAATAAAGCCAAAAATAGGGTTACTAGAACTAGCTAAGAGTCTTGGTAGCATATCATCAGCATGTAAAGCGATGGGCTATAGTAGAGATAGTTATTACAGATTTAAAGCACTGTATGAAACTGGTGGCGAAGAGGCATTATATGAAATTAGTCGAAGAAAGCCAATAATAGCGAATAGAGTTGATCCAGCGATAGAGAAAGCAGTAATGGATATGGCAATAGAATATCCAGCATATGGTCAGCTAAGAGTATCAAATGAGCTTAAGAAGAGCGGTATACTTGTATCGCCTGGAGGAGTGCGATCAATTTGGTTACGTAATGATTTAAACAATATCAGTAAAAGGCTTAAAGCATTAGAAGCAAAGATGGCTCAGGATGGTATTGTTCTTACTGAATCTCAATTACAAGTGCTAGAGGAGCGTCGTAATGAAAGAGAAGCTCATGGAGAAACTGAGACGCAGCATCCAGGTTATCTAGGATGTCAGGATACGTATTATGTAGGTAATTTCAAAGGTATAGGTAAGGTTTATTCTCAGGTATTTATTGATAGCTATACTAGGGTAGCTGATGCTAAACTATATACTGATAAAACAGCTTTAACTGCTGCTGATATGCTTAATGACCGCGTGTTACCATGGTACGAGACCCAAGGGATACCAATACTTCGTATTCTTACAGATCGTGGGTCAGAATATAAGGGGAATATAGAGCATCATGCTTTTGAGTTGTTTCTAAGTATCGAAGGTATAGAGCATACTACAACTAAGACATATTCTCCCCAAACAAATGGTATGTGTGAGCGTTTTAATAAAACCATGAAACAAGAATTCTTTTATACAGCTATGCGGAAAAAGATTTATACAGATCTTGATGATTTACAATTAGATCTTGATATTTGGTTAGAGCATTTCAATAATGAGCGACCACATTCAGGAAAATATTGTTATGGAAAAACTCCTATGCAAACTTTTAAGGATAGTAGAAAATTAGCTGTTGAAAAGAATAATGAAATCTTGTATCTTGAATACGTCTCTGACAGTCAAAATGTAACTGACAATCAGGTGCAAAATTTATAGTGTCTGTAAGATCAAATCTTGACTTCTACAATTTAGTGCCTAAAACAATTTTTTCATTGGGATTGTTACGACCGTCACGTATTAATATTGGAGTTTCACCGTTTTTCCCTTCAATTTTCGCTCTATTTGTTTCTAAAGTAACGCCTATTCCGGGTGTGGTTAAAAATTCTTTTGTATGATTTAATAAAAACTCCTTATCGTTATCAAATTGTTTTTTTAATGATGAAAGCATTATAAAATTCTATATGTAGTTGTGCATCTCTTGTTATTTTAATTAAAAATTATTATATAAAAATAGTCTAGTTAAAAATATTTAACTTTATTAATTAAAATATATTATTTATATGAATATTGATAAATTTACTGCACATGCTAAATCAGTGATAGCTAGTAGCCAATCACTTGCTGCTAAAAATGATCATCAGCAAATATTACCTTTGCATTTATTATCTAGTCTTTTAAGTGAAGAAACAGGTATAATTCAAACCCTTATTAATAATACCGGCGGTAATATAAACTTATTAAAAGATCAAGTTCAGCTAGAACTAAATAAAATCCCAAAAGTTCAGGTTGAGGGAGGGGGACAAGTTTATTCTTCTGCTGAAGCTCTTAAAGTTTTAGAAAAAGCTAGTAGCATTGCTAAAAACAGTGGGGATAGCTTTGTAACCATAGAGCGTATATTTGAAGCATTAACTTATGATAATACTATAGCCGGTAAAATTTTAACGAATAATGGAATTAATAATAAAAAAATAGCAACAGCTATTTTACAGTTTCGTAAAGGCAAAAAAGCAGATACCGAATCGGCAGAAAATAGTTACGATGCTTTAAAGAAATACGGCAGAGACGTAACAGAGCTTGCCGAAAGCGGTAAGCTTGATCCGATAATCGGACGTGATGAAGAAATAAGAAGAACGGTGCAGGTACTATCACGACGTATGAAAAATAATCCTGTATTGATTGGAGAACCTGGAGTCGGTAAAACTGCTATAATAGAGGGGCTTGCACAACGAATATTTAGTAAGGACGTACCTGAATCGCTTATTAATTGCCGTATTATTGAGCTTGATATGGGAGCTTTAATAGCGGGAGCTAAATATCGAGGCGAATTTGAAGAGCGTCTTAAAGCAGTGCTTAGCGAAATCAAAGAATCAAGCGGTGAAATTATTTTATTTATCGATGAATTGCATCTATTAGTCGGTACGGGAAAAACCGACGGTGCTATGGATGCCTCGAATTTACTAAAGCCGATGCTTGCTCGTGGTGAGCTGCATTGTATCGGTGCTACTACTCTAGATGAATATCGTAAATATATCGAGAAAGATGCGGCACTTGCTCGTCGTTTTCAGCCTGTTTACGTGAGTGAGCCGACGGTTGAGGATACTATATCAATACTTAGAGGAATTAAAGAAAAATATGAGCTGCATCATGCAGTGCGAATTTCCGATAGTGCAATAGTTGCAGCAGCGACGTTATCAAACCGTTATATTACCGATCGTTATTTACCTGATAAAGCTATTGATTTGATTGATGAAGCTTGTAGCCGTATGAAAATAGAGCTATCAAGTAAACCAGAAGAGCTTGATGAGCTGGACCGTCGTATTATTCAGATAAAAATAGAGCTTGCAGCACTTAAAAACGAAAATGACGAACATTCTAAAAAGAAAATAGAGCATTTAACTACAGCATTAGAAAAATTAGAGTCTAAATCCTATGATATGGGAGCTAAATGGCAAGCTGAAAAGTCTAAACTACAGCAAACACAAAAGCTCAAAGAAGAACTAGACCGTAGCCGAAACGAGCTTGAACGTGCCGAACGTGATGCTAATCTCGCTAAAGCTAGTGAGCTAAAATACGGAATTATACCTGAGATTATGAAAAAGATTCAGGAAGCCGAAAGTATGGATAATAAAGGGCTGTTAAAAGAAATTGTATCGGAAAGTGATATAGCAAGTATTATCTCTCGTATTACTGGTATTCCAATTGATACGATGCTATCAAGTGAACGTGAGCGTCTGCTTGTGATGGAGCAGAAATTACGAGAATCGGTAATAGGGCAGGATAAGGCAATTAAAGGTGTTAGTGATGCGGTAAGAAGATCACGTGCAGGGATTCAAGATATTAACCGCCCGCTTGGTTCGTTCTTATTCTTAGGACCGACCGGAGTCGGTAAAACCGAGCTTACCAAAGCCTTAGCTGGTTTTCTTTTTGATGACCGTAATGCAATACTTCGTATAGATATGTCGGAATATATGGAGAAGCACGCTATTTCTCGCTTGATAGGAGCTCCTCCCGGCTATATCGGATATGATCAAGGCGGAGTGTTGACGGAGGCAGTAAGACGCCGTCCTTATCAGGTAATATTATTTGATGAGGTTGAAAAAGCCCATCCCGACATATTTAATATTATGCTGCAAATACTTGATGAGGGAAGATTAACAGATAGTCAAGGTATAACGGTTGATTTTAAGAATACTATAATAGTTTTAACGTCTAATTTAGGTGCTGAGATACTCGTTAATCAGAAAGAGGACGAAGATACATATAAAGTAAAGGATGAGGTTATGGAATATGTAAAAGCAGTATTTAAACCTGAGTTTTTAAACAGATTAGACGAGATTATATTATTCCATCGCCTAAATTGTAATAATATTCATGATATAGTTAAGATACAGCTTGAAAGTTTAAAGAAAATTTTACTAGCACAAAATATTATTCTTGAATTTGATGAATCTGCATTAAATTATTTAGCCGAAAAAGGTTATGATCCAAGCTTTGGAGCAAGACCCTTAAAACGTCTTATCCAGCGGGAAATACAAAATAATTTAGCCAAAATGATTTTAGCAGGCGAAATAAGTAGCGGTAAAACGATTAAAATAAATGCAAAGGATAAAGAATTGAAGGTAACAATGAGTTGATTAATTTTTTCCGAATAACGAATTATCGCATAATCCACTATTCTTGTTAAAGGCACTGTTTAATAATTATTGATTTTGTCATTGCGAGCTATTAAAAGATTTGTTGCATAGCTCAAAAAACACGTTTGATGTCATTCCTGCGGAAGCGGGAATGACACAAAACGAGCAATGCAACAAGACCATAACTAAAAGGAGTATGGTCATCTAGAAAAAGTAATAAAAAAATTCTATAAATTAGTATTAATAATATTCAATTTCAGCTAATGTTATACTTTCAGTACCTGATAATTTATAATAATCACTACTAGTAGAGTTAGGAATTTGTAAGTCAAATAATAGTGCTTTTTCTTCTTTATACGGATCAACTAAGTAAGAATTTGTAATATCTGTAACTATTGGCGATAAATAGGTTGTTGTTTCAATAAGCTTATCAATAGCATTCTGTCCGTCTTTTAATATTTTATCGACTAGTTTTTTATCTTTATAAAAAGTATTTACGGCCCCTATTAAGGCTGTTGATATCTCATATATAATAACACCGTTTTTAATTATATTGGTTATATTAGAGTCTAATGTTGCTGTTTTAGAAAAAATTAAAGAAATAACAGTAGGATATTTATTAAATACATTAGGTAGTTCTAAAAAAGTATTTACGGCTGAATAGGCAGAATTGGTTGCTTCTGAAAAACAATTAAATGCTTTGTATATGTTTTCATAATTGCTATTGCTCATAAACTTACCTCTTTTTTATATACGTAATTGCCATGTTTCATGGTAATTACATATTATACTACTAAATTAAGAAGTGTCAATATTAAAAAATTATATTTCTTCTTAGAGGATATCAGTAAATAAATTTTAATTACTAATATCCTCTAAACTCCACCTAGCTTTTGGACAGAAATTCAAAGGAGTAAATAACTTATTATTGTAACGCTCAAGTCCTGCATATGCAATCATTGCAGCATTATCGGTGCATAAGTGGATAGGTGGATAAATAAGCCGATAACCATATGTTTTAGCACAGCTACTTAATATTTTTTGTAAATATTTATTAGCAGCGACACCGCCGGCAATAACTATATTCTTCTTATCAAAATTATTTGTTATTTGTTCATATGCTCTAATAGCATCTTGTACCTTACTACTTAGAATTTCTCCTATAGTAAATTGAAAACTTGCCGCTATATCATTGATTACAGTGTCATTAATTTCCTTTAAATTTATTATTAAAGTACGCACGGCAGTTTTAAGTCCTGAAAAGGACATATTGCAATTACCGCTGTTAATTATAGGTTTTGGAAATTTATATTTATGAGGATCGCCAAGTTTTGCTCTTTTCTCAATTTCAGGTCCTCCGGGAAAAGCTAAGTTTAGCATTTTGGCTACCTTGTCAAAGGCTTCGCCTACGGCATCATCTATAGTAGATCCTAGTATTTTATATTTTCCGAGACCTAAAACTGCTACAAATTGGCAATGTCCGCCTGAAGCTAACAAGAGTAAATAAGGATAAGGAATATTATCGGTTAGTCTTGCGGTTAAAGCATGACCTTCTAAATGATTAATTGCAATAAAGGGTTTTTTTAAAGCACTGCTTAGTGATCTTGCAAACATTGAGCCAACTATAACACCGCCGATTAAACCTGGACCGGAAGTTGCAGCAATTGTACTAATGTCCGTTAATTTAGTGTTGCTTTCTTTTAAAACATTTTTTAATGCTTTATCTAGATGCGATAAGTGAGAACGTGCAGCAATTTCAGGTACTACCCCTCCAAAAACTGCATGTTCTGTATTTTGTGAAATGATTATATTAGATAAGATTTCTCGATTTTCGGTGATTATAGAAACAGCTGTATCATCACAGCTTGATTCTATACCTAAAATTTTTATCATTCAAATTGAAACTAATTAGAGGCGTTGTTAGGTAAAAAATGATAGTTTGCGTCATTGTGAGAAGGTGTTGTCCACGTGGATACCGATGTCATTCCCGCGTAGGCGGGCATGACATAACAGGACCCATGTGACAACACCAACACCCGCTTGCAATCACGATATCTATCTTTATTTAATAATGCCTAATTAGATACCTTTAAGGTATTTAATTGATTATACAGCTTATAAATAGATTGTTCGGCATCAATAATTTTTTTATTAACTATTTTTAATAGTTTTTCCGAAGATTTTTCTGTTATTTGCGTTGCAGCACTTACTTGCTCCGCTAAATTTTTAAGTGATTCTTGTATTTCTACAAAAGATTTTTTAAATTGTTCTTTGATAGTAATAGATGATTCTTCAAGCTCTTTAATTTTTAAGCATAGATTTTCTAATAAATGATCTATTTTAGTTTGCATTAAAGTCAATTTTTGCTTTTGTTTTTCACTAAGATAGCTTAAAGTTTCTTGCATTTTTGCCTGTATACGTACTTTTGTAGTACGTTCAAGTTCTGAAGCTAAACCGATTTTACTCATTAAAAATATTATCCATTTGTGAATGTCCAAATGATACCATTTTGCACCGTTACGATAATCTGAAGGAAAAGCATGATGGTAATTATGCCAATTTTCACCGAGTAAGAATAATGCCATCCACCAAATATCTCCGGCAGTGCCTTTGTAATATTTTTTACTACCGGCAAAGTGGCATAAAGAATTAACGCAGAAGGTTGCTTGCTGCTGTAGGAATCTACCGAGCCCCATAAATAAAAATCCTGCATATGCCGATTGCATAGTACCACCGACTAAGTAACCGATAAATAAAGGCACGACAATATTCATAAAAGCTGCTATTTGCCAATAATATTTTAGCTGCCATTTTAATAAATTGTTTTTCCCGTGCTTAGCCCAAGTAATGCGATCAATAGACTTATAGCTACCGCTTCCGACTAGCATCCATCCTATATGAGACCACATAAAGCCTAAAAATTTATTATCAAATTTTAAAGGAGTATGCGGATCTTGGTCTTGATCCGTATATCTATGATGTTTATAATGATTCGATGCCCAAGATAAAGCTGGTCCTTGTAATGTTCCTGCAGACAGCATAATTAAGACAAACTCGGCATATTTATTTATTTTATAGGCATTATGAGACCATAACCTATGCAAACCGATCCCAACGGTAATATTATTAATATAATAACTAGCAATTATAAAAATAACTTCAGTTAGCCCTATTCCATAATCAAACGAATATTTAACTACAAGAGATATAATAAAAATAGGATAAAATATTAAAGCAAATAAAGCGGACTTATTTAGTTTACTTAACATAAAATTTACAGTTTTTAGTTATAAAATATATAAATCGGCAACGAATAAAATCTTAATTATATTATACATCAATATTAATAGATATTAACATACTTAATGCATAAATACAAAGAAAATTTTGACAATAAAATTCTAGTTATCCTTATTTAGACAATAACCGATAAACGAACGGTTGTAATAATTAAATTGTCTTTCCCTAAGACCTCTCTAATCCTATTTATATGAACACCTATGAGACGTTCATTAAAGGTCTCTTCACTTTCCTATAAATATTTTATTATTTCTTGACGCAAAAATACTTCATTTGGAACCTGAAAAAAAAGTTGTAAAATTTTAAACTCAGTAGGACCTAGAGGAATATTCAGTCCGTCTTTGTATACTTTTTCAGTATTTAAATCAATATTTAGATTCTTAAATTTAATAATATTATCTTGTACAACTGACTTGAAACGTCTCAATAAGCTCTTTAAAGTACCTACTATTTGCTCAGATAAGAAGGGCTTATAAAAAAATAGCACGTTATCGTCTATTTCTGTTAGTTATTTATTGTTATTAAAGGATTTTCTTGTAATTCTGCACTAATAATCATGATAACAAGCAGCTGACTAAAAAAATAAGTTAATGCTTTTTCTAGAGTTGAAGCCCTAATTATATTAAATCCTGCTCTCTCTTATATCATTACTTAAAGAAATATTAACACTTTTTTATTTTTTTCTTCTATAATTAAAACTTCAGGTAATAGCTCATCAAACACTGAATTAATCTTCATTAATATTTAGTAAATAATTAAAAATTTTTGTAATAATTTTCTAATTTATTAGGGTTTATAGCAAACTTTTTATAAAAAGAAACAAAGAAATAATAATTTTTTAAAGATAATACTTGAATTTAATAGTTTTAGTTGCTATAAATAGCTTTATTTTAAAGTTTGTTTGTTGGAGATTCTTATATATCATGAGCTTTTATGAGTCAGTTTTTATTATACGTCAAGACGTATCATTAAACGATATAGATAAAATCGTTGATGATTTTGCTAAAATTATTAAAGATAATAATGGCACTATCATAAAAAAAGAATATTGGGGGTTAAGAACTTTAGCTTACAAAATCGGTAATAACAAAAAAGGACATTATTATTTTTTAGGTCTAGATATTACTGGTAATGTAAAAGAAGAGCTAGAAAGAAAAATGAAGCTTAACGAAAATATCATTAGATTTCTTACAATTCAAGCAGATTCAATTAGTAGTGAACCTTCACCGATATTAAAAAATCAAAGTACAGAGAATGCTCCGGTAATTGACGTAACGATTAATAATTAAATTTGTAAGAATTAAGGTTAAAGAATGTTAAAAAGTAATAATGCTAGTGAAACAGCTGCTCACAAGGTAGGAGATAAAACTGCTAAAAAAGTATTTTTCAGAAGACGTAAAGGATGCCCTCTTTCTGTGTCTAATGCACCTGTTATTGATTATAAAAACCCTGAGCTTTTAATAAAATTTGTCTCTGAAGGCGGTAGAATGTTACCAAGCAGGATCACAAATGTTTGTGCAAAGAAACAAAGAAAGCTAAATAATGCTATTAAAATTGCAAGAATTTTAGCGTTATTACCTTTTGTATTTCAAGCTAAATAAAGGCATAATACATGGAAATTATATTAATAAAACCCGTAAGAAAATTAGGTAAAATTGGCGACATACTCAAAGTAGCAGACGGGTTTGGTCGTAATTATCTTTTACCGCAAAAATTAGCTATTAGAGCTACTGAGCCTAATAAAGAGCTAATAGTTAAACAAAAACACGAATTTGAAGCAAAAGATAAGCAAATAAGAGAAGAAGTAGAAAAAATTAATGCTCTTATTAAAGATCAACAATTAGTTTTTATCCGTCAAACATCAAATGACGGTAAACTTTTCGGTTCGGTTACTAATAAAGAAATAGCCGATAAATTATCTGAAAATATATCTTATAATATTTCTCATTCAAATATTATTCTTGATAAACAAATTAAATCTACCGGAATTTATACAGTTGAAATAAGACTCCATGCAGAGCTTAATGCTATAGTTACGGTTATTGTTGCAAGATCAGAATCAGAAGCACAAGATTATTTACGCGAACAAAAGACTGAAACTTCAGAAGATTTAGCTGAGTCAGCATAAATTTTTTTTATCATCTAATTGTGTAGTTTTTTGTTACCATTGCAAAAGTAGAGCATTGTTGTATGGATTGAGAAACTTGCTCGATGTCATTCCCGCGTAGGCGGGCATCCAGCATAAAGCGAGATAAATCGAGCTTTTAATTTCAAGAATTTGCTGTATTTATACTTTTTTTCTGGATTCCTGCTTTCGCAGGAATGACATAAGAGCCATGCAACAACGTCCCGCCTACGCGGAAATGACATACTACTAAGTTTGACCACAATATCCAAACACTTTACAAACAATACTAACATTTTTCAACCATGCTATATGAAAAATTTGAGTATAATATCAATAATCTAATAGGTAATTTTGGCTTATCTAAAATGTCGATTGCAGTATCTGGTGGGAGCGATTCGGTAGCACTTCTTTATCTTGCTAATATTTGGGCAGAGAAAAATAATATAGAATTATTTGTTATATCGGTTGATCATAACTTACGGGAACAGTCGAAGCAAGAGACCCATTATATCCAAAATATCAGTAATAGTCTAAATCGCAAGCATTATAGTTTATCTTTTGACCATCAAAATAATTTTTCCAATTTACAAGAAAGAGCAAGAGAAGGACGCTATGATTTGATGACCAATCTATGTCTAGAACTCGATATATTAGTACTTTTAACTGCTCACCATGAAGATGATTACGTAGAAAATTTTTGTTTAAGATTAGAGCGTAATAGCGGTATATTTGGACTTAGTAGCAGTAATATCAATTGGTATAATAATATACACATAATTAGACCGCTATATAATATTCCAAAAAGTGAATTAGTAGAATATTTAGTCAGTCATAATATAAAATGGTTTGAAGATGAGTCAAATTCATCTGATAAATATAGACGAAATGTTATTAGGCAAAAATTAGCTAAAGGTGCAGATTATATTAGACATTTTTCCAAACCAGTTTATAGAGAGGAATTTAAAGGAGACACGGAACGCAGCACCGCAGCGTACACAAGCGTAGGTGAGGAGGCATTGTTGCGTGGACCGGTAAAACTCACTGTGTCATCCCGTGGCTTGACCACGGTAAAGACAATAAAAAGTACTAATAATTTTAGTATTTTTAACTGGATCCCGTGGTCAAGCCACGGGATGACAGAGGTAAAATTGATCCACGCAACAATGCCACGTGAGGATGCGAGTACCGGAACGGCGTCTAAATTATCTCTAGAAGCGAAGTGTGGAAAGATGTCTAAAGCCGCAATAATCTCACAACAACTTAAAACCAACAAACGTATAGAAAACGAGTTTAAGCCTGAATTAATATCGGCGATAGCTGAAGCGGTCAAGATTTTTGAATATGGCTTTGCTTTTCTTGATTTAGTTAAATTTGATAAGTTTTCAAATGAGGTGAAAGTACAAATAATTAATTTTTTACTGATAATAATTAGTGGACAATCTAGAGCAGCTCGTTTTTATTCGGTAGAACCTATTTTGAAATTAATTACTCAAGACGTAAACTTTAAGAATACACTTCATGGCTGTATAATTAAGCGCATACAAAACGAGTTACTTATATACAGGGAATTCGGCAAAAAATTGCCTGAGAGTAAAATATTACTAGATAAATCCGTTATTTGGGATAATAGATTTTGTATCACAAAAAATCAAGAAACTCCAAATTGTTTTGTAACTCATCTATCGTTAAAAGATTATAAAATAATAAAGAAACAATTAGATTTAGAACCTTTGAAAAATCTATCTTGCAAAAACCACAATGCAGTTTTATTGACCTTACCTATCATTAAAATACTTGAAAAAGTTATAGCAATACCACATATATCATATTATGATAACGACATGTGGAACTTTGAAGTATCTTTTTCTCCAAATTTTGTATCTCGTTTCACCCATTTTTGCTAACACCGGTATTTAAGAGGTTATCTGTAAATAAATTTTATAGTTAAAATTTATTTACAGACCTCTCTTATACCAATAAAAATTTTTATTAGGTTTTATATCGATGAATAATCAAGGTAGAAGTATTTTAGCTTGGGCAGCACTTTTTATTTTTGTAATATTACTTTTTAATGTGTTCCAATCTGACGGTTTACTTGGTGGAAGAAATAATATAACTTTCTCGGATTTTTTAACACGAGTTGATGAAAAGACCGTTAATTCGGTAAAAATTCAGGGTAGAGTAATTGAAGGCACTTCAAATGACGGCTCTACTTTTAATACTTATGCTCCTGATTATCCTGATTTAGTAAATCGTCTTACTAGCAATGACGTTAATATTGAAGTAGTGCCTCTTGAAACAAGAATGAATACCTTTTTAGGCTTTTTAATTTCTTGGTTTCCTATGCTTTTATTGATAGGTGTTTGGTTTTTTTTCATGCGTCAAATGCATGGAGGTGGGAAAGCCATGGGGTTTGGAAAATCTAAAGCTAGGTTGCTATCAGATAAAGGACCAAAAATTACCTTTAAAGATGTAGCAGGTATCGATGAAGCAAAAGAAGAATTAACTGAAATAGTAGATTTTTTAAGGGATCCAAGCAAGTTCCAAAAGCTTGGTGGTAAAATACCGAAAGGCTGCTTACTTATAGGTCCTCCCGGAACCGGTAAGACACTTCTTGCTAAAGCAATTGCAGGTGAGGCTAATGTTCCGTTTTTTAGCATATCCGGCTCTGATTTTGTTGAAATGTTTGTAGGTGTCGGTGCAAGCCGTGTGCGTGACATGTTTGAACAGGGTAAACGTAATGCTCCTTGTATTATCTTTATCGATGAAATTGATGCGGTAGGTCGCCATAGAGGTATCGGTATGGGTGGCGGCAATGATGAACGTGAGCAAACCTTAAACCAAATGTTAGTCGAAATGGATGGATTTGAAACAAACGAGGGAGTTGTGATCATTGCAGCTACAAACCGTCCTGACGTTCTTGATCGTGCATTACTGCGTCCCGGTAGGTTTGATCGTCAAATTGCCGTTGCAAACCCTGATATAAACGGTCGTGAGCAAATTCTAAAAGTACATTTAAAGAAAATTAAATATAATAGTACGGTACTAGCACGAATTATTGCTCGCGGTACCCCGGGCTTTTCCGGTGCTGAACTTGCTAACTTAGTTAATGAAGCTGCTCTTATTGCTGCAAGGCTTGGTAAGAAAGAAGTAGATATGCACGACATGGAAGAGGCAAAAGATAAGGTGCTGATGGGAGTTGCACGTCGCTCCATTGCAATGTCGGAGAAAGAAAAAAGGTTGACTGCATATCATGAAGGCGGACATGCATTAGTAGGACTTTATTGTCCTGCAGCATCACCTATTCATAAGGCTACGATTATACCGCGTGGTAATGCTCTTGGGATGGTGCAAAGACTTCCTGAAACTGATGAATATTCTCAGAATCGTGAACAGATGGAATCATCTATAGCAGTTTATATGGCAGGAAGAGTAGCGGAGGAAATTATTTTCGGTAGAAATAAAGTTACCTCAGGAGCTTCGTCGGATATAAAAGGTGCAACTAATATTGCCAGAGCGATGGTTACAAAAGCAGGTTTAAGTGATTTAATAGGACCGATATTTCACGGTTCAAGTGGTGACGATATGTATGGTAGACAACCTAATAATGAAACCTCGGAAGCTACTGCAGAGTTAATTGATGCTGAAGTTAAAAGAATTATTACGCAAGGATATGAATTTGCAAAAGATATTTTAACAAAACATATAGATCAACTTCATACCTTAGCAAATGCTTTAATTGAATATGAGACATTGTCCGGTCAGCAAATTAAAAATTTACTTAGTGGTAGAGTTTTAGATTCAGAAGAGGAGAATAAATTTCCTTTTAATGATTCATCTACTATAAAAATAGATAAAGAAAAATCACCTGAGAAAACAAAAATAACTAAAGCTAAAAAAGAAAATTACGCTTCCTAAGTTTAGTAGTATAATTTATGTATAAATTTATAGATTTATTTTGTGGTATCGGTGGTTTTAGAAAAGCCTTGGAAATAAAGGGTCTTGAATGTGTTTTTTCATAGACAAAGACGTACAAGAAGCATATAAAAGAAATTTCGGTGATAAGCCATACGGTGATATTACGGAAATATCAGAAACCAAAATCCCTAAACATGATATTTTATGTGCCGGTTTTCCTTGCCAATCTTTTAGTATTTCAGGTAAGAGGCTTGGTATAGGAGATGTAGACTTTTGTATGAAATAATCAGAATAGTACAATATCACAAACCCTATATATTATTGCTTGAGAATGTTAAAAATATTCTGAATATTAATAATGGCAGCGTAATTGAAACTAAAAAATTAGATGAGATTATAAAATATATATGACTCAATAAAAGAGCAGTTTAATGGATAATGGAATATACTCGATCAACTTCAAAATTGGCTAAGTCGTTCTACAAGTACTGCGGTACTCACGTATTAAGTATACGCTGCGTTCCTCGTCTTGTGAACTCCTGGCTCTTTTTGAAGTTGATCTTCGTATATGGATTGCTAACTATAAATATCGTCATTGTGAGTAGGCATTGTTGCGTGGACCAGTAAATGCTCTTGATGTCATTCCCGCAGAAGCGGGAATGACATCGGTATCCACGCTGGCAATACCTTGTGAGTAACTGTAAGTAGCATGGCAACCTAGAGACATTAATGTCATCCACGTAACAGGTATGAAAGATTGTGAATTAGCTAATTATTTTGTATAGTTCTAAAAATAAATTTTAAGAGAGTACTTAAAATGGCAGAGTTAAGGTTACCGCCAAATTCAGTAGTAAAAAAAGGTAGAGAGCATAAAGAACAAGGGGAAATGCTTAAACCTAGAAAGATAAAAATTTATAGGTATGATCCTAATCTTGATAAGAATCCTACTATCGATAGTTTTGAGATAGATTTAAGCAAAACCGGACCGATGGTTTTAGATGCTTTAATTAAAATCAAAAACGAAATCGATTCTACTTTAACTTTTAGGCGTTCTTGTCGGGAAGGAATTTGCGGTAGTTGTGCAATGAATATTGACGGTACAAATACTTTAGCATGCATAAAACCAATAGAAGATATATCAGGCGATATCAAAATCTATCCGCTTCCTCATATGAAAGTAGTGAAAGATTTAGTACCTGATATGTCGCATTTTTATGCACAATACGAATCTATAGAACCTTGGCTCAAAACCGATAGCCCTACCCCTTCAAACTCTGAAAGGTTACAGTCGATTAAAGACCGAGAAAAGCTTGACGGTTTATATGAGTGTATATTATGTGCTTGCTGTTCTACTTCTTGTCCTAGCTATTGGTGGAACGGTGATAAATATTTGGGTCCTGCGATTTTACTACAAGCATATAGATGGATTGCCGATTCAAGGGATGATAATACCGGTGAACGTCTTGAAGCTTTAGAAGACCCATTTAAGCTTTACCGTTGTCATACGATTATGAACTGTACTAAGACCTGCCCGAAAGGCTTAAATCCTGCTAAAGCTATCGGTAAAATAAAAAGTTTAATTGCAGAACGTCACGGTGTGTGATTCTTAATTAATTATTTTTAAAAATGATAAAATAATGAAAAAAGCAATTATTTTCTGTTGATTGTAATAATACCATGACACAAGGTGACATGAATTATTGTGTCGCTGCAGAATATAAGAAAGTTGATAAGAAATATACCAAGAAATATTAAAACAATATTTCAGACAAACGAGAACAAGTTAATTTACTTAAAAAATCCCCAAATTTATGGATTAAGTACCGAGATGCTGATTGTGAATTTCGAGGTTTTGGGGTTTATGGCGGTTCCGTATATCCAATGATACTGCTTATGTGTCTTACATCTTATAGGAAAAACCGAAGAGCGTATAAAAAAGAATTTGAAGCCATGCTGAAATGTGAAGAAGGGGACTTAAGTTGTCCATTTATAATCAAGACTCAGAACCTAGGTTTTTTTGTGGACATTTCTAGTTGATTTGCTATTTTGAGGTATTTTGTAACAAAAATTAATAAGATTTTTGCGGAATAGTTAGTCATATTTCAAAAAAATCTTATAATTTGCAGCAACAAATAGCCAAAATTAAATCTTTTTAGAAATGTCCACAAAACCTAAATTAATTCATAATTTGTAATACTTTAAATAATTCTCCCATTTGTTTCGGTGATATTAGTCTTTCTACCTGTCTTTCTATTATTTGTGCCTGCTCATACATCTTGCCAAACTCTACTTCTAGAGGTAATTTATACGTCGATCCGATACTCGCATCCTCACGTACTAAAGTGTACGCTGCGGTGCTGCGTTTCGTGTCTCCTTTAAATTCCTCTCTATAAGCGAATTTGGCAAGATGTCTATCATTAAGCTTGTCTTGCAATGTTTGTTTACGTAATAAGATTCCATTTTCTATTAAAAAATCTCGTTGCGATATTGTATCTATTACGTTTATTTTGCTGTTTTTAGCTACCGTCTTTAATGCATAAAAATCCACATGTGCCGATAAATCAGCTTCTCCAAGATTTTCAAGGGTGGGGCAATATTTATGGTTTTTAACCGCTTGTAATGTTTGATTATATTGATATCTAGTTCTACCATTCGGAGCTATATCATAGCCGTAATCTATTATTAAGCCACTGCCGCTTAGTCTTTTTAGATGCTGCGCTATAAATTTTATAATTTCTATCGATTTATAAGATTCTTCAAGTACTGCCCCGTCTTTTGCTTCAATATGAGTACACAGCAGATATTCTTGTAATTGCTTATTAACGCTTATTTTATCGTATTTAATTCTTTCGTCTACCGGCTGCACTACAAATATTCTTTCATACCATAATTCCTTGACTTTAATATATTGCTTTATCGGTATAGCATCAAAGAATTCGTTAGCTATTATTATAGTAGGTTTTTTTGGTATATCTTCTACAAATGATTGATGACTAATCGGTAAATTAATATCTTGTAAATTAGCCTTTTGATAAGCAATAAAATTTTTATTAATTTCTATTAGTTCAATTGATAAGGCTTTATAAAATTCCGGTACTAATTTTGCAGTACGTAGTAAATCACGCATTAATAGACCTCGACCAGGACCAAGCTCTACTAAACTAAGACTTTTTGGGCAGCCAATTCTTTGCCACTCTCTGATACACCATAAGCCGATAATTTCACCGAATAGCTGTGAAATTTCAGGAGCCGTAACAAAGTCACCTTCATTAGCTAATGATTTTACTTGCTTATAATAGGAAGTAGGATTTAAGTTTAATACCTCCTGCATGAGGACATCGCAAGTAATATAACCGTTTTGATCAATTAATTGTCTTATTTTGGATTCGATTGACATATTAAATAACTTCCTAAAAGTAACATAGGTACGGATAAAATTTGTCCCATAGTTAAGCTATCTAAAATAAACCCGATTTGTATGTCGGGTTCTCTAAATATTTCAATAGTGATTCGGAAAAGACCGTAAAATGTGAAAAATATTCCTGAGTTTAAACCGCACTTTTTAAGAGTTTTGTGCTTAAATGTTGCATGTGCTAAGATACTAAATAATACTAAACCTTCAAAAAAAGCTTCATATAATTGACTAGGATGTCTTGGCATCAAATCGCTATTCGGAAAAATCATACCAAAAGAAGCATTTGTAATACGTCCGTATAGTTCGCCGTTAATAAAATTAGCAATTCTACCTAAAAATAATCCGATAGGTACTACAGGGGCTATTATATCCGTGAAACTTAAAAAATTAATTTTATATTTTCGGCAAAACAAATAAGCAGCAATAATCCCCCCTAAAGCTCCGCCATGGAAAGACATCCCGCCTTCATAAGTTTTTAAGATATCTATTGGATTTGAAAAATATCTAGAAGGGTTATATAATAAAACAAACCCTAGTCTGCCTCCGACTATTATGCCTATAACGGCATAAGTAATGAAATCTTCTAGATTTTTTTTGGTAATTTGAGGCTTAAATTTTTCTATAATTTTATTTGCATAGAACCAGCCTAGCAAAATTCCTATTACATATGAAAGAGAATACCAAGAGATAGCAAGTGGACCTATAGAGAAAATAATTGGATTGATATTAGGAAATGTCATAGATAAATAAGTTATTTAATTCATTTAACGTCTGAGTTACGGAAAATTACGTAAGTAATTGACTAGGCAATTCAGTTTTTTATTATTTTTATGGGTTGCCGCAGCTGCTTCGTGGCTTTGCAATGACAGTATCTATATTTGCTTAGCAATACCAAATTCTTTTGAGTTAAAATTATTGATAAAAATAAAATTCTTAGTAATAATAAAAAAGATTTATATTTATAATAATAATGATAGGTAAAATATGCAATATTTAATGGATCTATATCATACCTCAAGTACTGAGTTAGTATTATTGTTTGTTATGTTAGTATCTCTTATACCGGTGATATTTCTAATTAAAAGATTAATTTTTATTCCGGTAAAAAATTATTTAACTAGACATCATTATGATGATTATGAAAGGATAAAAAAATATCCTATATTTCGTTATTTATTACATACTTTATTAGCACTTTACTTTGTATGTTGGGGAAAGATTTTTCATCCTACTTCTTTTAAAGCACATGTATTACTGGGAATCAAAGATACTATAGTAATCTTATATACTGGTATATCTGTGACGATGTTATTATTAACGCTTATAGATGCTTTTGCAGATCTGTATCACAATAGAATCAAAGCCGTTACAAAAAATGCACCGCTTAGCTTATATTTTCAAATATTAAAAATTATTGTCATAGTTATTGCAGCAATGGTAACTATTTCATATATATTAAATATTTCGCTTAGTACATTCTTAACAAGCTTAGGTGCAGCCGCAGCTCTTTTAACATTTGTTTTCAAAGATACCGTTTTAGGATTACTTGCAAGCTTGCAACTAACTACTCAAGAAATTATTAATATTGGAGACTGGGTACGTATAGGCGCAATTGAAGGAACAGTTGAAAAAATTACTATTTCCGTAGTAACAATTAGGAATTTTGACCAATCTATTTCCACAGTTCCTACTTACAGCATTTTAAATTCTAACGTAACTAATTATAGAGGAATTAGTGAATCAAGAGCAAGAAGGGTAAAGAGAGTATTTAATATTAATATGGCAACTATTAACTTCTGTGATGCTACTATTTTAAAAGCACTAAAAAAATCTCCTTATATATCAAAGGATGTAATAGATAAAATCACTCTTGATAAAGAAGAGAAAGATTTAACCAACATTAAACTATTCAAATTATATATTCAGGAATATCTAAAAAATAATCCAGCAGTTTATACCGAAGGGTTTACTTTTCTAGTAAGACAGCTTGAACCTACGATTAATGGGTTGCCTATAGAAATATATATCTTTGTTAAAGAAGTAAATTTAGTAGGTTATGAAAATATACAGGACAATATTTCTGAACATTTCATTTCTATACTTCCTGAATTTAAATTAAAAATATTTCAGAATGTAGGAGTGGTATAATATATCCGAAGTAAAATGAAAAGTAGTAAAAATAAAAAAATAAATTAAATTTGTATCCAAGATGGAAGTTGTCTTTCAGCTTGGATATTCACTACTTTTGAAAGCAAAGAAGTATATTATACTACTTGATTATTTGCTCTAAATGCTTTAAAACTTAAAGCTTTAAAAATATTAAAATTTAAGACCTAGGAATGAATAATAATATAATTAATTTAATAGCCGCTATTATACTGTCTTTAAGTATAATTTTCGGTTGGCAGTATTTTGTTGTAAAACCTGAACAAAAAAAACAGCAACAGCAAATAGCAGTGCAGAAAGCAGAAAATTTAAAGAAACAACAGTTAAAAGCTTTAGTCGAACCTGCAACTGGTATTGTTGTGCAAGAAGAAAGTCAAGTACAGCGTATTAAAATAGAATCTGAATCACTTACCGGTTCTGTTTCATTAAAAGGACTTAGATTTGATGATTTAATATTAAAGAAATATAAACAAGATTTATCTAAAAATAGTCCTGAAGTGAGATTATTTTCACCGGCTAATACAGAAAATGCATATTTTGCTGAAGTTGGTTTAGTTAGTAATTTATCTAGTGTAAAACTCCCTAACAACGATACTATATGGAATAGTGATAGTGAAATATTAAGCCCTGAAAAACCTGTGCATTTATTTTGGGTTAATGAAGACGGAGTTAAATTTTTAGTTACTATTACTGTCGATGAAAACTATTTATTTACTATAGAGCAAACCATCGTTAATAATAGTGATAAAGAACTTCCTGTGCAATCTTACGGTTTAATAAATCGTAAATATATTGCCGTAGAGAAAGCGGTGAATATATTACATCAAGGACCTATCGGGTGTATAGACGAGAATCTTAAAGAATATTCTTATGATGATATTAAAGATAAGAAAAGTGAAAAATTTGCAGCAAGTAAGGTTGACTGGATAGGAATTACCGATAAATATTGGTTATCTTCCTTGATTCCGGATAAATCAAGTAATTACAGCTCGAATTTTAATTATGCTCTTAAGCAAGGGACTGAAAGATATCAGGTAGATTTTATTTCACCGGTACAAATAATAAAGCCCGGCGAAAATTTTTCAATTAAAAGCAGAATTTTTGCTGGAGCAAAAAAAGTAGACTTGCTTGATAAATATGAAAAGCAATATGATATTAAATTATTTGATAGAGCTATTGATTTCGGCTGGTTCTATATAATTACCAAACCGGTTTTCTACGCCATGAATTTTTTCTATGGCTATGTCGGTAATTTCGGTGTTAGTATATTAATTGTTACGGTTATAATTAAGCTATTAATGTTTACTTTAGCCAATAAGTCTTATCGTTCGATGAAAAAAATGAAAAATTTACAGCCGGAAATCGATAGGATAAAAAATTTATACAGTGATGATAAAGCACGTTTAAATCAAGAAATTATGGCTTTATATAAAAAAGAAAAAGTAAATCCGGTAGCTGGTTGTTTACCTATACTTGTTCAAATTCCGGTATTTTTCTCCATTTATAAAGTATTGTATGTAACTATTGAAATGCGGCAAGCACCGTTTTATGGCTGGATTAAAGACTTATCTGCACCTGACCCTACTACTATTTTTAATTTATTCGGCTTATTACCGTTCTCGCCGCCGTCATTTTTAATGATTGGAGCATGGCCTATTTTAATGGCTATTACTATGTTCTTACAGCAAAAAATGAGTCCTGAACCTGCGGATCCGATGCAAGCTCAAGTAATGAAATTTATGCCGCTAATTTTTTTATTTATGTTTAGTAGTTTTCCTGTGGGACTTTTAATATATTGGTCTTGGAATAATATTCTATCCATCATTCAACAATATTATATTAATAAATTTAATTAATTAATGAGAATAGATAAAAATTTACCTAATTATCTAACTATTGCTCGAATAATGGTAATTCCAGTTATTATACTGGTATTTTATATAAATAATTCACTTGCACGTACACTTGGGGCATTATTATTTGTTTTAGCTAGTATTACGGATTTTTTTGACGGTTATATTGCAAGAAAATATAATTTAGTTACAAGTTTCGGCAAGATGTTTGACCCTATAGCAGATAAGCTACTTGTAGGTTGCGTTATTATCATGCTACTAAAAAAAGATAATGTAGATGAGATACCTTGCTTATTAATTTTAGCACGAGAATTTTTAGTTAGCGGTCTTCGGGAATTTTTAGCTCTAGTAAAGGTTAGTGTGCCTGTATCGAGACTTGCTAAGGTAAAAACGTTTTTACAAATGTTTGCTTTATCGATATTGATACTAGGCTCAAAAGGTTCAGGAATTATTTATTTAGATATAGTAGGGGAAATAATTTTATGGATTGCCGCTTTTTTAACAATCATTACAGGTTATTCTTATTTTAAAGCCTGTAAGAAATATTTTTAAATAGGAGAATTTTATGATACATGTAAAATATATAATTTTAGGGTTTATTATGGTGTCTAGTTTAAATCTTTACGCTGCTAACAATGATATAATTGCCAATAAGAAAGTTGTAAAGGTAGAAGTAAGTAATGAATATTTAAAAACATTAAATGAAGCTTCTACTCTTTTAATTAGTTGTGTAGATTTTAGATTAATAGACGAAACAGATAAATTAATGAAGCAATTAGGATTAGAAGATAATTTTGATAAAGTATCACTGCCCGGTGCATCGCTTGCTCTTATTAACGACAAATATACTTATTGGGGAAAAACAATAGAAGATACTATTGAGATTTTGCAAGAATTACATAACATAAAACAAATTGTTTTTCTTGATCATAGAGAATGTGGAGCTTATAAAATACTTATAGGTCAGGAACAGCTAAATACCAAGGAAAAAGAAACGGCAGCACATGCAGCAATTTTAAACAAGGCCCGTGATATAATAAAAGAAAAATTCCCCCAATTAAAAGTTTATACTTTTTTAATGGGTCTTGATGGTGTAGTAGAGCAGATTTATGAAATCTAGCTAAAAAGCGGAGTTGTTGTATGGATAGGTTTATCAGTCATTGCGAGGACATTGCGTAGCAATTGACGAAGCAATCTCAGGAGTTTGTTATTATTTCATGAGATTGCCGCCACAGCCTACGGCTGCTCGCAATGACGATTTTTGACTCGCACAATAACGGCTAAGAAAAGTAATTTATTTTGTATCTTTGCTCTTATTATCATTAGAATCAGCAGTATTATTCTTTTGGTCGTTTTCTACCGGTAGCTTAGAGATAGATAGTTTTTGTTTATATTTTTGTTGCTCTGCTAAAAAATTTTGAGCCTCTTTGGAAAGCCTGTTATATAGTTCACGTTTCTTCTTATTAATCTTGACTATTGCTACTCTATATTTTTGTATTTCCTCCCGTACTTCCGGTTTTATAGTACCGGCGTAAGCAGAAAAATCATCTATAATTTTTTGTGTTGTAACATCGTTAGTTTTTGCTGCATCTTTTTTTGAGCCGTCAGAAGTTGTACTATTGGCAAAGCAGCTTGTACTAAGGAAAATAGCTATTCCAAATATTATTTTTTTTATCATATAAACCTTAAGCCTTATTCTTGATAAGTAGACCATTTTTAAGTCTAATAGTCAATAGACTTCTTTTGGAACTCTACTTCTAAGGGTAATTTGTACGTCAATCCGGTACTCGCATCCTCACGTACTTTTTTATACGCTGCGGTGCTGCGTTCCGTGTTTCCTCCAAATGCCTCCCTATAAGCGAGTTCGAAAAGAAGTCTAATATATAATAGAAATTATATGTATTTTCTATTTGAATGTTATTGTTTGGTGAGTATAAATATACTAATAGTTGGGAAAAATATACAATATTATAATAATAACGCTCAAGAGTTTTATAGCAGAACAATCAATGCAGATTTGTCTGATAACTATAAAGCATTTACTAGCTATTTACCTGAACAGGCTCATATTTTAGATGCAGGTTGCGGAGTTGGTCGTGATACAAAATATTTTTTAAGTCAAAGATATCAAGTTACTGCTTTTGACGGTTCAACCGAAATGGTTAAATGAGCTACAAAAGCGACCGGAATAGATGTACTGCACTCCACTTTTCAAGATATCGATTTTAAGGAGTCGTTTGATGGTGTTTGGGCTCAAGCAACTCTCCTTTATGTACCTTATAATGAAACAATCAATGTGTAAAATTCATGCTGCATTAAAGCCGGAAGGCATTTTTTATGTTTCTTACGGATACGGTTCAGATATTATACAACGTGATGATCGCGATTTTTACAATATGCATGAAGATACAATAAAACCTTATTTTAACAGGCTTTTTGAAATAGTTAAAATATGGACGGAAAAGAGTAAGAGATTCTCTCCAAGTAAAGAGGCATTATGGTTAAATTTTATTGTTAAAAAAAGTAAAACAATATGATTAGATTAGTTTACTTATTTCTTGCTTTAATAATCAGTTTTAAAATATACGCAAAGGAATATAAATGCTTAACATATAATCGTTATGAAAAAGATAAGCATGTGATTCATGTCTTAACTATTGATCCTAAGAATTTTGGGTTAAAACTAGTTAAAGCTCATAATCAGGTGATAAGGCAGAGAAACAGTAAACGTTATGGCACACCGCACTAATGCAGCTGCTGCTATTAATGTCGGATTCTTTGAAATCGCTGGTAGTGATGACGGCAGACCAAGTCTTACTTTAATGATAGACAGCAAGCTATTTAGCCTTAGAAAACAACTACAAAGTTTGTTAATTATAGATCAGGGCAATATTCAAATTACCAAGGCTAGTGCAAAAATTTTAGTAGCAATAGGCGATAAATCTGTTATTCCAAATCAAGTTCATTATGTTTCAAACCTAAAAGATATTACTTTCTATAATGATGTTTGGGCGTCTACCACATTAACGTCGTATACTAACAAAGAAATTTTGATTGATCAGAATAGGTCTAATTTTATTGTTACGGCAATAAGTAAGCATGGTGATAATCAAATCCCATAGAAAGGCTTTATATTGTCCTTTCCACAAGCAACAAGTTTGCCGGTAGTAAATATAAATGATTCTGTAAAGTTAATTTTGGAATTTATCGATAAAGACGGTAAGCTTATAAATTTAAGTAACACTGCTTCAATAGTAACCGGTATTCCCTTATTGGTTCAAAACGGTAAAAATGTTGTAGATAATCCAAAGCAAGATGATCCGGCTCATGCTCGTACTGCCTTAGGAGTGTGTAATGACGGCACTATAGTTGTAGTCGAGCATATTTATAAGCAACATGTAAAAGACCTTAAGCTTGTGCAAGTAAGATCAATATTACGGAAAGAGAAAGAAATAAATGTTGATAAATTAATAATCCCTGAAGCTTTAAAAATTTTAGAAAAACACCTTGTTAATTATACTGTGATAGGATTAACTAAAACAGAACTTGCATATTATATGTTAACTTGGATATGAATCGGAAATCAATTTAGACGGTGGCGGTTCTTCTACATTATTCATGGGCGGAAAAATTATAAATAATGTAACAGGTGATGAAGATGAAGCTTTAGGCGAACATCGCGTGCGTCCCGTATCCGATTCAATAGTATTATACCAAATAATATAAAGTAAATTTTCGCGGGAATGACATACTCAAATTTTAGCTAGAATGATATTTGAGATTTAGAGAACTCTAAGATTTTATATTTTCCTGCTCCATTGCTTTTTTACGCATTTCTAAATATTCTTCTTTAGTCATTATTTTTTTTGGAGCTACATAATCTAAAAATACTTTTCCGTTTAGATGATCGATTTCATGCTGGATAACTCTTGCTAAAAATCCTTCTGCGATACCTTGAATTTGATTGCCATTTATATCATATGCGTGATAATGAATTTTCTTGAATCTTGCTACCGGTCCTGTAGCATTTTCAACAGAAAAGCATCCCTCGTAATCTTCATGTTTATCAATACCTATCGGTTTATATGAGGGATTAATCCAAATAGTTTTAGGCATTGTATCCTTAAGGTCAGGATGCCATTTTTTTAACTCTGCATCTTCATGTACTGCAAATATTATTATACATTTTGATATGCCTATTTGCGGTGCAGCAAGTCCTGCACAATTTTCTTCTTGATCATATTTCTTTTCTAAAATAGATATATCACGTAAATCTTCTGAAGATAACGGAAAGTTTAAAGTTTTTGCCTTTATTCTAATAGTTTTATCCTCTGAACTATTTAAGGTTTGAATGTTCAAAGTTACATATTGCGGTAATGAAATATTGTTTTCATTTTTCATATTACTTTTACAACCTGTTATAAAAATTATAGCAGTTAATAATAGAGCTGTTTTTAATTTGGACATATATTTTATTATAATAATTTATAAAAAGAAAATTATAGATAGAAACTAAAATCAAGTAAATAAATTGTCATATTTCTTTTACGCATCCTATAGTTAATAATTTTATTTAATTTCTTTTGAGAAAAATCCATAGGTTTGACTTTTCTAACATATGCTAGTATAATATTTATCTTCAAAATAAATAGAAAAATTTAATTTATGAATACTCCCAAAAATGACAATTATCTCTCGGAACTAAGCAAGGTAATTTGGCCTATAGAAAGATATGAAAATAAGAAGTTTCTTCCTATGGCGTTTATGATGTTCTGTATTTTATTAAACTACTCAACGCTTCGTTCAATTAAAGACGGGTTTGTAGTAACGGATATAGGAGCAGAAGCAATAAGTTTCTTAAAAACATATATAGTACTACCTTCTGCCGTAATCGCTATGGTAATTTATGTTAAGCTCTGCGATATTTTAAAGCAAGAAAACGTGTTTTATGTTATTACTTCATTTTTCTTAGGGTATTTTGCATTATTTGCTTTTGTTCTTTACCCTTACCCTGATTTAGTTCATCCTGATCCTGAAACCATAGAATCTTGGAGTGTAGTTTATCCTAATTTCAAATGGTTTATAAGAATAGTTGGGAAATGGAGTTTTGCATCTTTTTATACTATGGCAGAGCTTTGGGGAACAATGATGCTTAGTTTATTATTTTGGCAATTTGCTAACCAAATTACTAAAACCGATGAAGCTAAACGTTTTTACTCAATGTTTGGTTTACTTGCTAATTTAGCATTGCCTGTAACATCCGTAATTATTGGATATTGCTTGCATGAAAAAACTCAAATAGTTGCAGAACATCTAAAATTTGTGCCTTTATTTGTTATAATGATAACAAGTAGCTTTTTGGTAATATTAACATATAGATGGATGAATAAAAACGTTCTAACCGATCCTAGACTTTATGATCCGGCATTAGTAAAAGAAAAGAAAGCTAAAGCTAAAATGTCATTAATAGACAGTTTTAAAATGATCTTTACTTCTAAGTATGTAGGTTATATTGCATTGTTACTTATTGCTTACGGTGTTTCAGTAAATTTAGTTGAAGGTGTTTGGAAATCCAAAGTAAAAGAATTATATCCGACGAAAGAGGCTTACACTATATATATGGGGAAGTTCCAATTTTATCAGGGTTGGGTTGCAATTGCTTTCATGCTTATAGGTAGTAATATTTTAAGGAAAGTATCATGGCTAACTGCAGCTATGATAACTCCATTAATGATGTTAATTACCGGTGCAGCGTTTTTTGCATTTATCTTTTTTGATAGTGTTATTGCTATGCATTTAACAGGTATTCTTGCTTCAGGTCCTTTAGCACTTGCTGTTATGATCGGTATGATTCAAAATGTTTTAAGTAAAGGTGTAAAATATTCTTTATTTGATGCCACTAAAAACATGGCGTATATTCCGCTTGATAAGGATTTACGAGTAAAAGGGCAAGCTGCTGTTGAAGTTATCGGAGGAAGATTTGGTAAATCAGGTGGTGCTATTATTCAATCTACATTCTTTATTTTATTTCCTGCGTTTGGTTTTGTAGAGGCAACTCCTTATTTTGCTTCTATATTCTTTGTAATAGTAATATTATGGATATATGCCGTTAAAGGTTTAAATAAAGAGTATAAAGTTTTGGTAAATAAAACCGAAAGTAGAATTTGTTAAAATTTAATATTATAAAAAAAGCAAGTTTAAGAGTCTAGCAGTAAATAAATTTTCATTAATAATTAAAGAGCTTTTTTGCTACAAATTATAAGATTTTTGTTATTCATATTTCACAAAAATCTTATAATTTGTAGCAAAAAAGCTCTTTAATTATTAATGAAAATTTATTTACTGCTAGACTCTTAAACTTGCTTTTTTTATAGTCAGAGAGTTTATAATATGACAAATACAAGATCCAAAATTAAAACTCCAAGATCGCCATATGTAAAAAAATATAATAGTTGGCGAGTAAGGATTTTGTATTCTATTATTATAGGTTACGCAACTTTTTATTTTTGTCGTCAGAATTTTAATATAGCAACTCCTGCTATAAGAGAATATTTTGGGGTTACTAAAACACAAATTGGTTGGATATTAACTGCTTCATCTATTATGTATGGAGTTAGTAAAGCGTGTAACGGGTTTATTAGCGATAAAGTTAATGCTCGGATATTTATGGTTTTGGGTCTTTTATTTGTCGGGATCATTACTATGCTAATAGGTTTTTCAGATTCTTTATGGCTTATAGGAATTTTATGGATAGCCAGTAACTGGTTTCAATCTATGGGCTGGCCTCCTGCAACAAAGATGCTTACTCACTGGTTCGCTTCAAAAGAACTTGGAACTAAATGGGCTATGGGTGCAACTTCTAATCAAATAGGTGGTGCTCTTGCTATGATAAGCTGCGGTTATTTAATCGATAAATTTGATTGGAGAGCTGCCTTTTTTGTTCCAGGTGTAGTTGCTTGTGTAGTATCGCTTTTTTTATATAATAGGCTTCGTAATTCTCCAAAAGAAGTAGGTTTATCTACCGTAGAGGAATATAAAGAATATCCGCTTGAAGCTATAGGAGATTATGAGAAGCTATTAACTCCACAATTACTTAAAATGGTCTTTTGTAATAAGCTAATATGGTATGTTTGTTTAGCAAACATGTTTGTTTATATAATACGTTCCGGAGTAATTTATTGGGCTCCAACATTTTTAAAAGATTTACGTAATATAAGTCTTGCAAATGCAGGCTTACAAATCGGTTTATATGAAATGATAGGTATCCCAGGGGCATTAATAGCAGGTGTTTTATCTGATAAACTATTTCAAGGTCGTCGAGGTCCTGTTGCATCCATATGTATGGTATTGCTTAGCTTATTGTTAGTCTTGTTTTGGAAACTTCCTATTCCTATTCACAGTGAATTATTAAGTATAGTAATTCTTTCTTTAATAGGCTTTTTTGTTTCAGGACCTCAGCTCCTTGTAGGTATAGCAGCTGCTGATTTTAGTACCCGTCAGGCTGTCGGTACGGCTAATGGATTATCAGGGTTATTTGGTTATTTAGGAGCGGCTATTGCGGGAGTCGGCGTAGGATGGATTAGCGATAATTATGGTTGGAATGGGGTATTTATATTTTTCAGTATTTCTGCTCTTTTAGGAGGAGGATTATTTGCTTTAATATGGAATCGTTCAGCTAAAAAATACATTTAATAATTATAATAAATAGGTTACAAAATGACAATACAATATACTTTTTCAATGATTAAGCCTGATGCTATCAAAAGGAATAAAATAGGGCAAGTTAATACTTACTTAGAAAATGCCGGTTTAAAAATAGTGGCTCAGAAAATGAAATTTTTAACTAAATATGAAGCTGCATGTTTTTATGATGAGCATAGAGCAAGACCGTTTTTTAATAGCTTAGTTGAATATATTACTTCAGGAGCGGTAGTACTTCAAGTGCTTAAGGGGGAGGATGCTATAACTTTAAACCGCACCGTTATGGGTGCAACTAATCCTGCTGAAGCTGAAGCAGGCACTATTAGAAAAGATTTAGGCGAATCAATTGAGGCTAATAGTATTCATGGTTCAGATAGTGAAAATAGTGCGAAAAGAGAAATCGCATTTTTCTTTAATAAATCTGAAATTATAGAATAATTAATGCTAAAATATGACGTAATAGTTATAGGCGGTGGACATGCAGGCGTAGAAGCAGCCGCTGCTTCTGCACGTCTTGGAGTTCCTACTCTCTTAATTACGTTAAAACCGGAAAATTTAGGCGAAATGTCTTGCAATCCAGCAATCGGTGGCATTGCAAAAGGCACATTAGTTAAAGAAATCGATGCACTTGATGGGTTAATGGGTTATGTTATAGACCAAGCCGGTATACATTATAAAATGCTGAATGAGACTAGAGGACCAGCAGTTTGGGGACCTAGAGCTCAAGCTGATCGCAAGCTTTATAAAAAAGCAATGTATCAAATATTAACAAATTATCCTAATCTAGATATATTATATGGAAAAGTGGAAGATATAGAAATTAAATCTTCTAAAATTGAAGCGGTTATTTTAAATAACGGCAGCAAAATTCTTTGTCAAAAAATTATATTAACTACAGGTACTTTCCTATCAGGTCTTATTCATATTGGACAAAAAAAAATTCCTGCAGGTAGAGTAGATGAAGAGCCTTCGTATGGATTATCAAATACATTAAAACAAATAGGTTTTAAACTGGCTCGTTTAAAAACAGGTACACCGCCTCGTATTGATGGACGTACTATTGATTATAGTAAAACAATTTTACAACCCGGCGATAAAATTCCTCGTCCTTTTTCTGAATTAACAAATATTGTTAATGTTTCTCAGATAAATTGTTTTATCACAACAACAACCTCAGAAACTCATGATATTATACGTGAGAATCTTGATAAATCCGCAATGTATTCAGGGCAAATAGAAGGAATAGGACCGCGATATTGTCCTTCTATTGAAGATAAAATAGTCAGATTTAGTACAAAATCAGAACATCGTATATTTTTAGAACCTGAAGGGTTAGATGATTATACAATTTATCCAAACGGTATTTCTACTTCTTTGCCTGAAGATGTGCAACATAAATTAATCAAAACAATACCAGGATTAGAAAATGTAAAGGTTTTACGTCCAGGTTATGCTATAGAATATGATTATGTTGATCCACGTGAAATAAGTGTTACGCTAGAGACAAAAAAAATAGCTGGATTGTATTTGGCCGGGCAAATTAACGGTACTACAGGATATGAGGAAGCCGCAGGGCAAGGTATAATAGCCGGTATAAATGCTGCTTTAGCAGTAAAAGATCAAGCACCGTTTATGTTAACAAGAGCAAACAGTTATATTGGAGTAATGATTGACGATTTAACAACATTTGGTACTATAGAACCTTATCGTATGTTTACTTCTCGCTCAGAATATAGATTATCTTTAAGAGCAGATAACTCTGATTTACGTTTAACGGAATTAGGGATGAACATTGGAGTCGTATCAGAAAAACGTAAAAAAATATTCACAAAAAAATGTGAAGATATAGAAAAAATAAAATCATTATTAAATACCTTGTCTTTAACTACTAGTAAACTTGCTAAAATGGGTATACAGGTTGCACAGGATGGTACATATAAAACAGTATTAGACTTATTTAAAATACCTAATTTTAATGTTGAACAAGCTATTAAAATTTTTCCTATGCTTAAAGAAACACAAAATAATAACATTTTACAATTACTCTATATTGAAGCAAAATATGCTTCATATTTAACTAGACAACACGCAGATATTAATTTATTTCAAAGTGAAGAGGCGCAGTTCATACCTAAAAATCTTGACTATTTTAAAATACCAAGTATATCATTAGAGATACAGGAAAAACTTTCTTCCCATAAACCTACTACTATTGGTGTAGCACGTCGAATTCCAGGGATTACACCTGCAGCAATTACGGCTATTATAATTTATTTAAAAACTAAATATAGTGATGGAAGTTCCACGTGAAATAATTAAAAAGTTAGAAATTTTTCAAAAGTTAGTTAAAAAATGGAATAAATCAATCAATCTTGTATCGGATAATACTATACATAATTTTTGGCAACGTCATATATTAGACTCATTACAATTAATACAATATATTGATAATAAAGAAATACATTTAGTTGATATAGGAAGCGGTTCCGGTTTGCCTGGTATAGTATTATCTATAGCGGGGGTAGCGCAAGTAAGTTTAATAGAAGCTGATTTACGTAAATGTATATTTTTAGAAAAAGCATCAAAGATATCAAATAATAACATACAAATAATCAATCAAAGAATAGAAAAAGTAGAAATAGATTGTAGTATATTAACTTTTAGAGCTTTCTCTAACTTAAATACAATATTTAATTGCATAAAAAATATTTCAGTACGAGAAAAATTTTTGTTATTAAAAGGAAAAAATTATTTAACTGAAATAGTAGAAGCTAAAGAGAGATGGTTATTTGGTTATTTAATACATCAAAGTATTACTTGTGAAGAAGGGAAAATTCTAGAAGTTAGTAATTTAACAAAAATGATATGAAAGTAATTGCTATTGTTAATCAAAAAGGAGGGGTAGCTAAAACTACAACTACTGTAAATTTAGCTACAGCTTTTGCTGCTGTAAATAAAAAAATTTTAGTTATAGATCTTGATCCTCAAGGGAATAGTAGTACCGGTTTTGGAATTAGTCAGCAACAACGCAAAAATACTATATACCAAGTATTAACAAATTTAATAGAATTGCAAGATGCAATAATTTCTACAGATATACCAAATTTAGAAATAATTACTTCAAACACTAATCTATCTGCGGCTGAATTAGACTTAACAAAATTAAAGGACCGAGAATATATTTTAATGAAGCTATTGGCAGAAATAAAAATATTATATGATTATATAATTATTGATTGCCCTCCTTCATTAAATTTATTAACGGTAAACGCTTTAGTTGCAAGCGATGAAGTACTGATTCCAATGCAATGTGATTTTTATTCTTTAGAAGGATTAAGTCATTTGTTAAAAACAATTGAAATTGTAGAGAAAAAATTAAATCCTAAGATAAAGATTGCAGGTATATTATTTACAATGTATGATAAGCGTAATCGTTTAACTGAACAAGTAGAAGATGATGTTAGAAAATGCTTAGGAGAATTAGTATTTAAAACCGTTATTCCAAGAAATATTAAACTATCTGAAGCTCCTTCATATGGAAAACCGGCTATTATATATGATTATAAATGTTCGGGAGCAGTTGCATATATAGAACTTACAAAAGAAATCTTAGAAAGATATGGCGAAAAATAAAGGACTAGGAAGAGGATTATCTTCATTACTTGGAGAAGAAGTTATTTCTATAGAATCAGAAATAGTACAAATAATAAATATTGATAAAATAAGACCAAACGAGAATCAGCCTAGAAAAAACTTTGAATATGATAAAATAAAAGAATTAGCAGATTCTATATTGAATAATGGTTTATTACAGCCTATTATTATTGATAATAATTTCCAAATTATAGCAGGAGAGCGACGCTGGCGTGCATGTAAATTAGCAAAAGTTTTAGAGATACCGGTAATTATAAAAAATTTAGATGCTAGAGAGAGTATGGAAATAGCATTAATTGAGAACATACAAAGAACTGATTTAACAGTGATGGAAGAAGCTCGTGGCTTTAAATATTTAATAGAAAATTTTAATTATACGGTAGAAAAATTAGCTGAAAGGCTTGGTAAAAGTCGTAGTCATATAGCTAATTTATTAAGGCTTAATAATTTGCCGCAGTCTATTCAAGATAAAGTAAATGAAAATATACTAAGTATGGGTCAAGCTCGGTGTTTAATAAATCATGAACATGCAGAAGTAATAGCTGATTATATTATAAATAATGATTTAAATGTACGTCAAACAGAAGAACTAGTAAGACGATGGTATAAAAATGAGTATACAAAATCCCCGAACAATAATAACAAAATAGGAAAGCGTTTTTTAAAGGACAACGCTACGGATAATGATCTAGAATTATTAGTAAAAGCTTTATCAGAAAAATTTGGTATAAAAATAACAATAGAAAATTATCCATTAGGCGGAAAATTAATATTTCATTATAAAGATTTGGAAGAATTAGACTTGATATTGTTAAAATTAAATTAAAATGCATATGGAAAAATTATCAATAAGCTTGAACGAAAAATTATAAGTATAAAAGTATACACAATCCTCAAGCTGCTAAAATTAAAGTATATATACAGCATTTTATTTCTTAAAATAAATATCTAAACGAGAAAAACAATGATAGAAATTACAATGTCTAATTTTGAATTATATGATCATAGAGCAATAAATTCATACAATACAGTAGTAATAATAATATAAGGAAATAAGTAATTTATGTCATATCAATATGTTTATGAAATGGTTGGTTTAAGCAAAATTATAAATGGTAAACGAATTTTAAAAGAAACAAATTTATCATTTTTACCAAAAGCTAAAATCGGTATAATAGGTCCAAATGGAGCAGGCAAATCGACTTTATTAAAAATAATGGCAGGTATTGATAAAGAGTTTGAAGGTAAAGCAACAGCTAAAATTGGTATAAAAGTAGGATATTTACCTCAAGAACCGTATCTTGATGCTAGTAAAAATGTTTTTGATAATATCATAGAAGGTCTTCATGAAAAGAAAAAACTTATTGATGAATTTAATTATATAAGTAACAAATTTGCTGCTGAAATCGCTGATGAAGAAATGCAAAAGCTTTTTGATAAACAAGCAGAATTGCAAGAAAAAATAGACAATTGTGATGGATGGAATCTAGAACGTGAAATAGAGATCGCAATGCTTGCTTTACGTTGCCCACCAAAAGAAGCAGATATTACAAAAATTTCCGGTGGAGAAAAAAGAAGAGTGGCTTTATGTAAATTGCTTTTAGAGAAACCTGATATGTTGTTACTTGATGAACCTACAAATCATTTGGATGCAGAATCAGTTTCTTGGCTTGAGGATTATTTAAAGCATTATGAAGGTACTGTAATAGTAATTACCCATGATCGTTATTTTTTAGATAATGTTACAGAATGGATATTACAAATAGATCGTGGAAATTGTATACCGTGGGAATTAAATTATAGTTCTTGGCTTGAGCAGAAGCAAAAAAAATTAGCTTTAGAAAGTAAAGAAGACGATGATAGAAAAAACCAATTGAATCGTGAACTTGAATGGATTCGTCAAACTCCAAAAGCTAGACAATCAAAAAATAAAGCACGTATTACAGCATATCAAGAGTTATTAAATAAACAACAAGAACAAAAAACTGATCCTACTCAAATAATTATACCTAACGGACCTCGTTTAGGTGATCTTGTTATTGAAGCAGAACATATAGCTAAAAAATTTAATAATAAAATATTATTATCAGATTTTAGTTTTAAAGTTCCACGTGGAGCTATTGTAGGAATTATTGGACCGAATGGAGCAGGTAAGTCTACTTTGTTTAATATTATTACAGGTAAAATAATGCCAGATAGTGGTTCTATTAAAATTGGTCAAACGGTAAAATTAGGTTATGTCGATCAATCACGGGATCATTTAGATGATAATAAGACTATATGGGAAGAAATTTCAGAAGGTCTAGATGAATTACAACTTGGTAATAGAATAATTAAAAGTAGAGCTTATTGTGCAGCTTTTAATTTTAGAGGCGGTGATCAACAAAAAAAAGTTGGACAACTTTCAGGTGGAGAACGTAACAGAGTACATTTGGCAAAATTACTAAAAGAAGGAGCAAATGTTATATTATTAGATGAGCCGTCTAATGATTTAGATATTGATACGTTAAGAGCACTTGAAGATGCTATTTTAGATTTTGCAGGTTGTGTATTAGTGATTAGTCATGATAGATGGTTTTTAGATAGAATAACCACTCATATTATATCATATGATAAAGAAAATAATGCTACATGGTTTGAAGGAAATTATCAAGATTATCATGAATATATGCTAAGTACTAACGGGGAAAGTATTTTAAATCCAAAATATAAACATAAGAAATTAATATAAATATGTCTTTAACGCAAATATTATTAATTTTGTTTGTAGGAATATTGGTAACAAAACCGCATGATATTTTTATAATTATTAAAGAATTAAAAAAAATAAAAGCGTATTTAATTAATATTAAGTCATCTATTGTAAAAAATATAGATGAACCGTTAGAAACAGAGCAGGTAAATTTTTATTTAAAAAAATTATTAACCTAGAAGGTTATTATCATGGTAGTTATGATTTAACGACAATAAAAGAAAAATATTATACACTAATAATTAATAATGACTTAATAGAAAATGAATCAGTACCTGATATAACAGAGAAACACTAATCCGTGCCTCGTTCAATTGATTAAATCTAAGAATTATGCAAAAAGTAGTAAAACTTAACAATATCAAAATAGGAAATGATTTACCGTTTGTTCTAATTACAGGGCCTTGTCAGATTGAAGGAAAAGATCATGCGTTGTTTATGGCAGAAAAACTTGTTAAATTAACTAGCAAGCTTGAGATTCCATTTATTTATAAATCTTCTTTTGATAAAGCTAATAGAACTTCCGTACATGGGATTAGAGGAGTTGGTATTGAGAAAGGTTTAGACATTTTATCAAAAGTAAAATCTGAATTCGATTGCCCTATTGTTACTGATGTTCATTCAGAGAGTCAATGTATTGAAACAGCCGAAGTAGCAGATATTTTACAAATTCCGGCATTTTTATGTAGACAAACCGACTTGCTTCAAGCTGCAGCAAAAACAGGTAAAATAGTAAAAGTAAAAAAAGGACAGTTTCTAGCTCCGTGGGATATGAAAAATGTACAAACAAAACTAGAAACTTTTGGAGTAAAGGATATATTATTTACAGAGCGAGGAGCATGTTTTGGCTATAATAACTTGGTATCTGATATGCGTAGTCTTGCAATAATGGCAGAGTTAAATGTACCTGTAGTTTTTGATGCCACACATTCCGTTCAGCAACCGGGCGGGCTAGGAGGCAGTACCGGCGGAGAAAGAAAATATGTAGAGTTACTTGCAAAGGCAGCAACTTCTGTAGGTATCGCCGGTATGTATATGGAAGTACATCAAGACCCCGATAACGCTCCAAGCGATGGTCCATGTATGATGAAGTTGGATAATCTAGAGTCTATTCTTATCAAACTAAAAAAATATGATAAAATTACAAAAGAAAAATAACTTCAAATTTTACCTTTCAAAATATATATAAATATCCCCTATTAATTCAATTTTAAAATAGAAGTAATAATTTTTTACAATATAAAAAATAGAACTTTCTTATCGTTAGAATTTCACAAATTTGCCTTTAAATCTTTGTTGTAAATTTACTTATTTAGAATTTTTTTTAAAATAGTCTTAATATTGATTTATTCAGCTTATAGATCAAAAATGTTTTTATTTGTATAAATGCAAATAATTTATAGGTATAATTATTATATGGAATCAAATAAAAGCAGTTGGCAGTACACTGCTTGGTAGTCCTAAACAGAAAAATATCAATGATTTTTTGACGGAGTAAATAATAATATAAAATTAAAACCTTATCAAGTAACCGATAATGTAGAATCTAATAAAGAACAAAAAAAATCTTATAAAGAAGCATTAGAATGGCTTGATAAACTTACGGGATCGCAAGCTGAGCATATTATTATATCTATAAATGAAATAAAAGCCAATGCTCATTATTATTTAGGTATGATCTATGAAAATAGTAAATCGGAATTAGATTGGTTTAGAGCAATAAGAGAATATATTAGTACTCTGGAAATTGAGAAAGATTTTAACTTTCTCTATAACCATGATACAATTCCGTACATTTTTAGCAAAATTTGTAAAAAAAATAGGTGGATTATTTTAAATTTAGGGAGATTCTATAAGGACGAAAATAAAAGCGAAATAGTAATTAAATTGCTTCTTGAAGCAATAAAATATTTCAAGGTAAGTTTAAGTATAGACCCGATAGAAGAGTGTAGTTTTATTCTTAGAGAAATTTTTAACATCCCTAAGAATAAAAAAGAAGTAGAGAATTATCTATCTTTAAAAAAAGATCTTTATATATCTTTAGAAGAATTTTTATTTAAATTAAATTTAGTACCGCTAGCTGCTTTTGAATATTTAAAGGCTGCAAGTATAGCTAGCCCTCAGGAAGAACAAAAATTATTGTTAAAAGTTCATAAAGTTTATAGTACGGAGATGGAGGAAAATACTGCTTTTATACGCTCAATGCTTGACAAAGGTAAGATGGAAGATCTGAGTATAGTTACTAAAGAGGCTGACAGAACAAAATTTTTAAGTGATACACAGACTATAATAAATGATTTTGTTTCACTGCCGGAACTGCAAGCTAAGGAGTGGCCAGAAGTACAACAAAATCAAAATGAGCAATTGACTAATAATCAACAAGAAGTAAACAAATGCCAATTAATACAGGACATAGGCATTGGGTAGATAATGATACAAATAAGATAATATTTACTTATAATGATCCTTTAGGCAGATCGTTAAATTGATCATCCTGACTTAGTAAAACTTATTGCCGAGGTTTGCTCTGATGCAGAAATAATGGATTTAAAAACTCAACAACAAGAAGAAGGAAATACTTAGGACTACGGAGTTTTGGTATGCGATGATTTAATAAGACAATCTCAAGGCCTTAAAATTCTCTCTACGGAGCAATGTAAAGGACAAGGACTAAATTTAAGAAAATCTCAAGCTGAAACATTAAAACAAAGTTTAATAGCTCTCAAACAAGTCCAAGAACAACATGTTTATATTAACATTAGATAGTAATGCTTCAGATAACGAAGAAGATAAAGATAATAACGTTAATAGTAATGAAGTAGAGCGTCCTCCTTATGATAATAATGACGAAGTTGAGGTAGGTGGAGCAACTATGCAACTTAATGATTAACATTAAAAGTTTGACGTTGCGATGTCATTGCTGCTGTTGCAGGAATGACATCGGCATTCTAATAACAATGCCCACTCGCAATACTTGCATTTACACCGAGAAAGAATTACCGCAGCCGCATTTTGCTTTAGCTTGCGGATTACTAACGTTGAAATATGAACTGCCTAGTTCTTCTATAAAATCAAGAGTGCAATCTAGCATAAATTTTTGAGAGATAGGATCAATAATAATTGTAGCATTATGTTTAGTAATGACATAATCATCTTGCTCTATATTATCTTTTGAGACTAGTTCGTAATTATACATAAGTCCTGAGCAACCGCCGCTATCAACCGAAACTCGCAGTACTAAATTCTTATCTTTTTCTAGCTTTACTAACTCGCAAACCCGTTCAAAAGCTCTATCCGTAATTGTTATCGTCACTTAAAATTACCTTGTAAAAGTCTCATAAATTATATAGTATATCTTGATATTTTTCAAGTTGGCTTTGTTGTGTGGATACCCAATCGGCATTGCGAGCAGCCGTAGGCTGCGTGGTAATCTCATGAAATAATAACAAACTCCTGAGATTGCTTTGTCAATTGCTACGCAATTTCCTCGCAATGACGAAAAGTTAGAACCACAACAACGTCTTTCAAAATAAAGGATAACGATGCTTGCTTCATACGCTTCTGATCCTCTTAAAAGTAGGGGAAGATTATATAAGGAAATCCCGACCTCTTATAGAAACGAGTTTGAACGTGATCGTGATCGCATTATACATACTAATGCATTTAGGCGTTTGCAATATAAAACTCAAGTTTTTATTAATCACGAGGGAGATCATTACAGAAATAGGCTAACTCATTCTCTAGAGGTTTCGACTGTTGCACGTTCGGTCGCTAGTACTTTAAATTTATCAAATGATTTAGCTGAGACAATAGCACTTGCTCATGATCTTGGGCATACGCCTTTCGGTCATGCGGGAGAGCGGGCTTTAAATGAATGTATGAGAGAGTATAACGGCTTTTCTCATAATGCTCAATCTTTAAAGATACTAACATTACTTGAAAAAAGATATGCGGCTTATAATGGAGTAAATTTAACATGGGAAGTTTTAGAAGGAATAGTAAAACATAACGGTCCTATACTAGGCGAGATAAATGAATATATAGCAGAGTATAATAAGCAAAATGATTTAGAACTTAGTACCTATGCATCAGCAGAGGCTCAAATAGCAGCTCTTGCCGATGATATTAGCTATATTTCGCATGATTTGGAAGATAGTATCGGTGCTAAAATTATCGATTTTAATAGTCTTGCTGAACTTAAATATATTGATCAACATGTTGTTGAACTCAAGTCAAAATTTAAAAATATTAGTTCCTCATGTCTGATTTATGAGGTAGTACGTAAGCTAATACATGAGTTAATTACCGATTTATTATGGCAAACAAAAGAAAATTTAAATAAAGAAAAAATTACTAACATAGATGAGATACGTAACTTAAATTATCAGATAGTGGATTTTACGGAAAAAACTAATAAAAATATTAAGGAAACTAAGAAGTTTCTTCATGAGCGAGTTTATAAAAGTAATAAAATTACGGCCATCAGCCTTAAATGTACTAAAATCGTACAAGGGCTGTTTAAGATTTATATGGATGATATTAATTTATTGCCGGTTAATTGGAAAATGCTAATAGACTCTAATGAAACATATAGTAAAGCTAGAGTTGTTGCTGATTATATAGCAGGGATGACTGACCGTTTTGCCATTCAGGAATATAATCAGCTCTGCTCGACTTCCTACATAACTTGCTTCTAAGGGTAATTTGTGCGTCGACCCGGTACTCGCATCCTCACGTACTAAAGTGTACGCTGCGGTGCTGCGTTCTGTGTCTCCTACAAATTCCTCCTTATTAGCAAGTGTTTGTAAGAATTCTATTCGCTGAATTTTAATAACATTTAATAATTATGAATATATTTAATCAATTGAAACAAGATATAATTGTGGCAAGCAGGCAATTATATAATAATCAAGAAATAGCAAATACTGCTACTATTGAAATACCGAAAGATAGTTTTAACGGTGATTTATCAAGTAATGTTGCAATGATTATTGCAGCTAAAGAAAGTATTGCTCCTCGGGAAGTGGCTTTAAAATTTAAAGAAGTCCTTATAACATTACCTTATATTGCAAGTATAGAAATAGCAGGACCGGGCTTTATTAATTTTACTATAAAAGCTGATAGTTGGCAGGCATCAATAAAGGATATTTTACAGCATGAAGAAAAGTTTTTTGAAATTGATATAGATAAAAGCAGAAATATTAACATCGAGTATGTTTCGGCAAATCCCACCGGTCCAATGCATATAGGGCATGCTAGGGGTGCGGTATATGGTGATGTGCTAGCAAGGATTTTGCAAAAGGTAAGTTATTCCGTTACAAAAGAATATTATGTTAATGATGCAGGCTCACAAATAAATGATTTAGTTAGTACGGTATTATTACGTTATAAAGAGGCTTTAGGTGAGCAAATTACTATCCCTGCCGGGTTATATCCGGGAGAGTATTTAATTCCGCTTGGGCAAATTTTAGCGAAAGAATACGGCAATAAATTATTAACGATGAACTATGCTGAAAGGTTCAAAATAGTTAAAAGTTTTGCCGTAGAAAAAATGCTTGATTTAAATAGAAAAGATTTAGCAGATTTAGGGATTAAACATGATATATTTTTCTCTGAGCAATCATTGCATGATAAAGGTGAGATAGAGGAAACAGTTAAACTACTAGAGCGTATGGGGCTAATTTATGAAGGTACGTTACCTGCCCCTAAAGGTAAAATTCACGAAGAGTGGGATAATAGAGTTCAAAAATTATTTAAATCTACTAAGTACGGTGATAGTCAAGATCGTCCTATAGAAAAAGCTGATGGAAGTTGGTCTTATTTTGCTTCTGATCTTGCATATGCTAAGGATAAAATAGAGCGGGGAGCGAATCACTTAATTTATGTACTTGGTGCCGATCATAGTGGATATGTTAAAAGAATTGAGGCAATAGTTAAAGCTTTAGGTAAGGAGCAGGTTAAAGTGGACGTTAAAATCTGTCAATTGGTCAATTTCGTTGAAAACGGTGTGCCGGTTAAAATGTCAAAACGTCTTGGGAACTTTGCTAGTGTGCAAGACGTAAATCATGAGGTGGGGAAAGATATCATAAGATTTATGATGTTGACTAGACAAAATGATAAGCCACTTGATTTTGATTTGGTAAAAGTGAAAGAACAATCAAGAGAAAATCCTATCTTTTATGTACAATATGCACATGTGAGAACGATATCTATTTTATCAAAAGCTAGAGAATTAATTCCTGAATCTTATAATAACTTTGAATCAGGTAAGTATGATTTATCTTTATTATCCTCTGAAGAAGAAATTGAGATTATAAAACTTTTGGCTAGCTGGACAAAAACATTAGAAGCATCTGCAAAATATTTTGAACCGCATCGCATCGCATTTTATTTAATAAATTTAGCCTCAAAATTTCATTCTATGTGGAATTTCGGTAAAGAAAATAGCGATTATAGATTTGTAATTGAGAGCAATAAAGAATTAACTCTAGCACGCCTTGCTCTTGCAAGTGCCATACAGAAAGTTATAGCTAGCGGTCTCGAAGTGATAGGTGTAGAACCAATGAACAAAATGTAGTTAGGTTTTCATCGTCATTGCAAGGAGGTATTGCTCATGTGGATACCGAGTCGTCATTGTGAGCAGCCGTAGGCTGCGTGGCAATCTCATGAAATAATACTCCTGAGAGTGCTTCGTCAAAACTTACAATTTTTCCTCGCAATGACGTTTTTCTATTATCAAATTACTAAATATGATCAATAATATTTTTATTAAAATATTTCTAGTATTTTTAGTATGTATGTCCGCTATTTATTTTGGTTATCAATATTATCAGAATAGCAAGCCAGTAATTACTATTTATCCTGATGAGCTGCCTACAAAAATAAAACCGTCTATAATAGAAAATAACCAAATAGCCGCAGTACATAGTACGATATATGAAAATCTTATTGCTAAAGATACAAATATTAAAACCGTAAAATTGCTTCCTGACCCTGAGAAACCTATGAGTATAGATTCTCGCAACCAAAGTCAAAGCGATGAATCTTTTGATGAAATATCTAACCTTATTGCATTAATAGAGCCAAATAATAACTCCAAAAATGAAACGGATTTAAATATAATAAAGCTTGAAAAAGGAAGTAAAGATAAGGTTAGTAATGCTAAAAATTGTAAAAATAATGAAAGTTATAAAGTACAACTAGGTTCGGTAAAATCTGAAACAGAAGCAATGAAAGAAGGAGAAAGAATAAAAAAGCAATTCCCGAAAATTCTTAAAAATGTTGTTATCACAACCAAAAAAGTTAAATATGACGACGGCAAATTTTTCTATTTAATCTTAGCCGGTGATTATGGTAGTCTTAGTCAAGCTAAAGCGGTTTGTAAGAAATTAGCTTATAATAAGCAGAGTTGTGTGTTGAAGTGATATTTGTATACTCTTATGTCATTCCTGCGAAAGCAGAAATCTATCATAAAGCGAGATAAATCGAGCTTTTAATTTTAAGAATTTGCTGTGTTTATACTTTTTTTCTGGATTCCTGCGTTCGCAGGAATGACATAGAGAACCACGCAACAACGACTATAAATAAAAACTAAATAACTTATGAAAGAAGATAAAATAGAAAATATTGACTTTGGTAATGCATTATCAGAGCGTTATCTTGCTTATGCGTTATCAACAATTATGTCACGTTCGCTTCCTGACGTACGTGACGGACTCAAGCCTGTACATCGTAGGTTATTATACGCAATGCTACAGTTAAGGCTTGAGCCGAATTCCGGCTATAAGAAATGTGCTAGGGTGGTCGGTGACGTAATAGGTAAATACCACCCGCACGGTGATGTGGCAGTGTATGATACCTTGGTACGCCTTGCTCAGCATTTTTCGTTGCGTTATCCTTTAATTGATGGGCAGGGTAATTTCGGCTCTATCGACGGTGATAATGCAGCAGCTATGCGTTATACTGAATCACGTATGACGGACATATGTACGTTATTAATGGAGGACATCGATAAAGATACGGTAGATTTTCGCCCTACTTATGATGGTTCCGATTTAGAACCGGTAATAATGCCGGCAAGTTTTCCGAATTTACTAGCTAATGGTTCTGAAGGGATAGCAGTCGGTATGGCAACCAATATACTGCCGCATAATTTACATGAGCTTTGTGATGCTCTAATACATTTAATTAACCATCCGAAAGCTGAAATTAACGATATAATGAACTTTGTCAAAGGTCCTGATTTTCCGACCGGCGGCATAATTATTGATAAAGCTGAAGTTATTAATGCTGCATATACTACTGGACGCGGTAGTCTTAGAGTGAGAAGCAGATGGGAAAAAGAGGAGCTAAGTTACGGTACATATCAGATAGTCGTAACCGAGATACCTTATCAGGTTCAGAAATCAAAACTTATAGAACAAATAGCAATATTACTAAAGGATAAAAAAATTCCCCTTGTTAGCAATATTAGAGATGAATCAACAGACATTATAAGGTTGGTTATAGAGCCGACAGATCGGGGATGTGATCCGCAAATAGTTATGGAATCTCTATTCAAGCTAACGAATTTAGAAAGCCGCATTCAGTTAAATATGAATGTGATCGGCAGTAATAACGTGCCGAGAGTAATGAATATTTTAGAGATTTTACAAGAGTTTCTATATCATAGACAAAATATTGTTACTCGCAGATCAACTTATCTTTTAAACAAAATCAAGCATCGTTTAGAAATTCTAAAAGGACTTAGGATAGCTTATCTAAATCTTGATGAGATAATTAAAATTATTCGTGAAGAAGATGAGCCAAAAGCGATAATGATGGAGCGGTTTAAACTAACCGAAATACAAGTAGAAGCGATATTAAATACCCGTCTTCGCTCGCTTCGCAAGCTTGAAGAGCAGGAAATTATTAATGAGCATAGTAATTTGCAGAAGCAACAAGCTATATTAGAAGAAATTCTAAATAATCCTAAAGAACTATGGAAAATAGTTAAAAAAGAAATCAAAACAGTACAAACGAAATTTGGATTAAATACGGTAATAGGAGCAAGGCGTACAAGCTTTGAGGAAGTAACGTTTACGAATCAAGTAGTTGATATAACGGCTTTCATTACTAAAGAGCCGATTACTATTATCTGCTCAAAAATGGGGTGGGTGCGTTCGTTAAAAGGTCATAACACCGATTTATCGACTATCAAATATAAAGAAGGTGATGCAGAAAAATTTATTTTAGAAGCTTACACGACTGATAAAATATTAATAGTTAGTTCAGAAGGCAGATTTTTTACTTTGCTTGCCGATAATATTTCCAAAGGTAAAGGAACAGGGGAATCTATAAAGCTACTTGTGGATATAGGTAATAACGATATTACGAATATTTTAGTCTATAAACCTGATCAGCTTTTATTACTTGCAAGTAGTGTAGGTAAGGGGTTTTTAGTTAATTCAAATGAAGTAATGGCTCAAACAAAAACAGGAAAGCAAATTATGAATGTACCGGATGGTCATGTATGTATAGCTTGTTTACCTGTAAACGGTGATAGTATTGCTTGTATCGGTGAAAGTCGTAAATTATTGGTATTTAATATAGATGAAATACCTGAAATGAAAAAAGGGCAAGGTGTAACGCTGCAAAAATTTAAGAATGCTAAGCTTCTAGATATTAAAATATTCAATAAAGAAGACGGCTTAGGTTGGAATAACAATGGAAAAGTAAAACTTGAGAAAAACATTGTTGCATTTTTAGGCAAAAGAGGTAGTACCGGTAAATTACCTCCTATGGGCTTCCCAAAAAATAATAGATTTTCATCATATTAATATAGGAGGGAAAAGATTTTCATTGTCCTCTGATGCTGGTTTTCGATGTTCTGAGTTACATATCTTTAGAGAATTATCCTGTTGCATATTAAAAAACTTCAATGCTGCCTCAAAATCCCTGTCTTTTGTATAGACTTTCTGAATATTTAAAGCATGTAATATTGTAAATATTTTTTAAGTTGGAACTAGAAACAAAATTATATGCATCTTTAAATAATAATTTAGAAGCGGTTGCATATCTTGTAACTGCTTTTAATCCATTTACAAAGGCATATCCTGAGCTTGTAAATTGAGCATGATTCACAGTGTTACTCCTGTTTTAAAATAATAAAAATCATATATCACATGATTACCATATATTGTGGTTGCATCACAATATATGGTAATCAGAGAAAATCAATATCTAAAAATAAAAAAAGTAAAATATATAATTTTATTTAATCAAAAGGCAGTATAGAATGAATTTTTCAAGGTTTGGGCCGGTACTTGAAGTACAAAAGCTAAGCATAATTTGACAAGAATTAGAGTACTGTAAGCTAATAGAATGGTTTAAAGATTTAACAGAAGAGAAAACAAGATTATTACAACAACGGAACTATAAAGTTTATTGATAGTTCAATTAAAAAAAATATAATAATCAAGGCATAAGATTACTCTAAGCCTTGATTATAATAGTGATGGCAATTAATTTGTAAATAATTAAAACTTAAGTTTTGTACCTATAAGACCAACAGTACCTCGTGTTGTTTTACTAGGTGCTTCAGGATAATATACAGGTTTACCTTTAGCTTGGAAATGAGAAATTTCAGCATATGGTAATAAACCAGGCATGATCTTATATTCAGTAGCGAGGCTTACAGCATCAACGGTGTTTTTATATCTTGAAGTTTTAAGATATTCAAGACTTGTTTTTATAGGTCCTTGTCCATAAGCAACTGCTCCATTGTAATAATAGGTATCACGACCGACTTTATAATATTCCTTAGCGGTTAAGCTTTTACCTAAATTACCGTAAGAAGCACCACAAGAGAAATTACCGTAAGTAAATACAGCTCCAAGATTATATGCTTTTAAATTAGAAAGTTTATAGGTATTAAGCACTTGAATTGTAGTTCCGTCCATTTTAGCATGAATAAGACGACGAGCAGGTTTACCGTATTCTCCGGTGACAGATAGTTTTAAGTCTGCATCTTCGCTAATTTCATGTTCATAAGTTAAGCCGGCAGAAAAAGCATCCCTAATATTCTGATTAATAGTCATGGTTTCGTTATTCTCTAATTTAACCGTCTTTATTCCGGTTTTAGAAACACTAACTCCGTTTCTGCCTGAGCTTTCAAGCGTTAAATTATTTATATCTCTATTACCGCCTGTATTAGCAGTATCGGGAGTATAAGAAACTCCGGCTTGGAAGCCTTTCATTTTAGGCGTGAAAAAATTCAATCTTCTAGCTCTCTCAGCTTTATCATTGATTTGATCAAAAGAATTAGAGTATGACTCAAGATAAAAGCTAGCATTAGTATCAAAATCCGATTTTAAACCATTATATCGCATATATTGACCGTCAAGTAGAGCATATCTAGACCATCCTCCGGTACCTGCAGTTACTTGACTACCGGTAATACGCAACTTAGCGCTTGCATCAGCAGGAGAACCTAGTTCTACTTTACCGTAACTAGTTTCAATAAATATATGTGATCCATTATAACTTGTAGAGGTTTTTGCTCTTGTAGTAGGCTGAAGCACTATTTTAGCACCTGCTATTACATCATTGATAGTTTTAGCAATAGTGGCCGCAAACGCTGCTTCCGTGTAAAACCCTAGCTTTTTCCTGTTATCAGTTACATTTTTATCAAATAAAATTAAGTGATCCTGTTTAATATAACCGTTTTCAAATAAATAGAATCCTTCTAATTTTATTTCAGTATCAGAATTAGAAATAACAGGTGTTGGATTTTCTTCGGCAAGACCAGCCGATGCAAGGCAAATAATACTTGCAGCTAATAATAATTTTTTCACTTTAATAAAGCTCCTATAAACTTAATAAAATTTACTATACAAAGTAAATTTTTAGTATTAATAAATATAAAATTAACTATGCTATAATATAATAATACTTATTCAAAATTGACAATAAAAAACTATTTTAATTTGTAATATAATTTTAAGTATATAATGTTGTATTATTATCACTATCATTATTCAAGTAGTCTCAGACTTATAGTTTTAAAGAAAAATTTTGTATTGTAAATAATTATGAGTTATAATCATTAGTTTATTAATTAAATCAAGTTTTGATTATGGCTATAATGTCAGATAAGTGGATAAAAGAAGCTGTTATAAATCACAGTATGATAAGGCCCTTTGCGGAAAAGCAGGTAAGAGTGCATAATAAAGAAAAGATTATTTCTTACGGCTTATCTTCTTACGGCTATGATGCTAGAGTATCTAATGAATTTAAAATATTCACCAATATAAATTCTACTACGGTTGATCCAAAAAATTTCAGTGAATATAATTTAGTTGATAGAGAAGTAGATGTGTGTATTATCCCACCTAATAGCTTTGCCCTTGGCAGAACTATAGAATATTTTAAAATACCGCGTGATGTATTAGTTATTTGTGTCGGCAAGTCCACTTATGCAAGATGCGGTATAATAGTAAATGTGACTCCGTTAGAACCGGAGTGGGAAGGACATGTAACTTTAGAGTTTTCTAATACTACTCCATTACCTGCTAAAATATATGCAAATGAAGGAGCTTGTCAGTTTTTATTTTTAAAGAGTGATCAAATTTGTGATACTTCATATGCCGATCGCCAAGGAAAATATATGAAACAAGTAGGCGTAACTTTACCGCTAACATAACTTTTTTATGTAAAAAATTATATTAAATTTTTAATAAGGATTTTTATGAGTACAATAAACACCGATACTAATAAGACAATGCCGCATATTTCCGTTAATGCACAATATATAAAAGATTTATCTCTTGAGAATCCTTCTGCCCCGTCTTCTCTTGCGGCTTTGGATCAACGCCCTCAAATTGATTTATCTCTAGATATAAATATTACTAATTTATCGGAAGAAAATTTCTATGAAGTAGAGTTAAATATCGAGGCAATTGCAAGAAATGAGAAATATAAATTATTTCAGATAGAATTAAAATATGCTGGAGTATTTAATTTAATTAATATTGATTCTGAACAACATCCGGTTTTATTATCCGTTCATTGTCCGGCAATGATATTTCCATTTGCCAGAAAAATTATAGCTAGCTGTACTCAAGATGCAGGATTCCAGCCTTTAATGATTGATCCTATAGATTTTGGTGCCTTATATCATAAGAAAATGTCAGAGCATCAAAACTAAGAAAATCATTTAATTATTTAATAAATTTCATTTTAAACGCCATGGTTTTTAAACCACAGATAGATCTTAATAGTAAAAATTTTATCAATTTGATTAAATATTCTTTACTTATATTATTAATGAATGTATACAGCACTAGATAAAAAATTATAATGTAGTTAACAATAATTACCTGTAATTAAATTATAGCACAATATAAAAATTGAATTTTATGGAGAAAAATAATGAGAGTTTTGTTAATTGAAGGCGAGCCGGAAATGGCTAACTTAATTGAACTAACTTTAGCTTCAGAAGGGATAGTTTGCGATAAAGCTTCAGTTGGTGTAGAAGGTTTAAGACTTGGTAAAGTTGGTGGTTATGATCTAGTAATCTTAGACCTTATGTTACCGGATATTAATGGTTTTAAGATATTACTAAGATTGCGTGCTGCAAAAATAAAAACCCCAATCTTAATTTTATCTAGCTTAACGGATACGTATCAAAAGATTACTGGTTTCTCTTCCGGAGCCGATGATTATCTAACCAAGCCGTTTGTAAGAGAGGAATTAATTGCTAGAATTAAAGCTATAGTTAGACGTTCTAAAGGTCATGCAGCATCAGTATTTAGGTTTGATAAGGTTAGCATAAACCTAGATACTAGAAGTGTAGAAGTTGACGGCAAAAAAGTACATTTGACGAACAAAGAATATGCTATTTTAGAGCTATTAGTACTCCGAAGAGGAACTATCTTAACTAAAGAAATGTTCTTAAATCACTTATATAGTAGTGTTGATGAACCGGAAATGAAAATTATTGACGTATTTATTTGTAAACTTCGTAAAAAGTTAAGTGATGCTGCCGGCGGTAGAGATTATATCGACACAGTATGGGGACGTGGTTATATGCTAAAAGAATATGATGAGTTACAACAAAAAGAAATTTTAGCACAAGGAGCATAATTAATGCCTTTATCTACTTCTTTACTTGGTAAAAAAAGTACTTATAAAGATAGTTATGATGTGACTTTATTATTTAAAATTCCACGTATAAATAATCGAAACGAACTTGGAATAAATAGTAATAATCTTCCGTTTTACGGTGTAGATGTTTGGAATACATATGAACTATCTTGCCTTAATAAGAACGGTAAGCCATGGGTTGGAGTAGGCACTTTTTATATACCGACGGATTCTGAAAATATAGTAGAATCAAAATCATTTAAATTATATCTAAATTCTTTTAATAACTTTGTTGTTGAATCAGTAAAAGAACTAGAAAGAATTATCTTGCAGGATCTAAGTAATGTTACACACGCTAAAGTAACAGGACGTATATTTCCTATAAATACAAAAGTAGAATTTGGTGTTCCCAGTGGTAAAAATATCGATGATTTAGATATAGTATGCAATAATTACGGTGCACCCGATAATAGTTTAATTGAGTATGAAGATGTTTTGGTAGAAGAAGAGATTAATTCTAATTTACTCAAATCAAATTGCCTAGTAACCAGTCAACCGGATTGGGGTACAATCGTTATAAAATATAAAGGAAAAAAGTTAAAATATGATTCTTTTCTGAAATATTTAATATCTTTTAGAAATTGTAATGAGTTTGCAGAGCAGTGTGCTGAGCGTATTTTTACAGATATTAAAAACGCTATAAGTCCTGATTTTCTTTCTATTTATATAGTATATGCTAGGCGTGGAGGAATTGATATTTGTCCCTATCGTTCTACCGATAAAAGTTATACTTTACCTAGCGATAAACGATTTATTAGGCAATAATCACTTTTCTACTCCATAAAAAAATCCGTTTGTGAGAAAAGTATTGTCAGTGTGGATTGAAAAACGCATCCGTTGTCATTCCGTGGCTTGACCACGGAATCTAGCTTAAAATACTATTAATAGTATTTTAGGTTTTTTTTGGATCCCGTGGGTCAAGCCACGGGGTGACACAGTGGATTTTACCGGTCCATCCAGCAATGTTCTGACTATACAGAAATGACATAAACGAGCCACGCAATAACGCTGATCAAGGCGTGGTAACAATCAAAAATAATTCACGTAAGCAAGCTTTTCGCAGGATAGCAGTTAGTATAATTTTATGATTCTTTTGTAGGATTTTGTGGAGGCTTTAGGCTTTCTACTATTTTATTCAGGTCTATTTGACTACAGATCCCCAGTAATACGGGATCACGAGGACGAATAGAATTCATATTCCAATGGCTACGGGTTCTAATAGCATCTATAGTAATTTTAGTAGTACCTATTAATTTAATTATTTGATGGTCTTGGATGTTCGGATAATTAGACAATAACCAATATATAGCATCCGGTTTATCTTGACGTCTTGCTATAGGAGTGTATTTAGCACGTTTTTTTTTCTGATTTTTCATCAATTCATCAGCAGGGCTATATGAAATTTGTAAATTAGCATTAGGATCTTTACTGCAACGCTCAATTTCCTCTAAAGTTAACTGACCGTTTGCAATTGGATTTAAACCTTTTATAGAGTGTGCTACTTCACCGTCAGCCATACCTTTTATTTCAAATTCATGAATACCGCAAAAATCGGCAATTTGTTTAAAAGTTAAAGAAGTATTTTCAATTAACCATATAGCCGTGGCTTTTGGCAGAAGCGGTAATGTTTTTTGCGAATTCATTATAATTGTTTTTTAGCTTAATTTAAGAAAATATAACAAATAGAGTTATTTAAGTCAATCTTCATTTAGAAACTTAACTATCTCCTCAACTACTTTCTTAGCATCGCCGAATAACATAAAAGTATTATCGTGATAAAATAGCGCATTTTTTATACCTGCATATCCGGATGCCATAGAACGTTTAATAAACAAAATCGTACGTGCTTTTTCGACATCGAGTACCGGCATACCGTAAATTGGACTGTTCGGATCATTTTTAGCAGCAGGATTAGTTACGTCATTTGCACCAATCACAAGCACTACGTCAGTGGTAGCGAAATCTCTATTAATTTCTTCAAGCTCAAGTACTTTCTCATAATCTATATTAGCTTCTGCAAGTAAAACATTCATATGCCCCGGCATTCTACCTGCTACCGGATGTACGGCAAAACGTACATTAATATCTGAACGTTCTAATATATCAACCATCTCTTTTATGATATGCTGAGATTGGGCTACTGCCATACCGTAACCGGGAACAATTATCACCGATGATGTATTAAGTAGTAAATGTGCCGCATCTTCAGGGCAGCTTGTTTTTGCTATTTTATTGTCGTCTATATCCTTGTTAATTCCAGTAGGTGCAGGCAAAAACGCCCCAAAAATAACCTTAATTAATGAGCGATTCATTGCTTTGCACATTATATAGCTAAGTATAGCTCCGCTACTACCGACTAATGCTCCAGTAATAATAAGTAGGCTATTGCCAAGCGTAAAGCCTATACCTGCTGCCGCAAAACCTGAATAAGAATTTAGCATTGAGACTATAACAGGCATATCTGCACCGCCTACCGGTATTATTAGTAATACTCCGATTAACAGTGATAAAAAGACTATTAGATTAAATAAAAATATATTCTCTGAACGAATAAACGATATTACTAGAATAACCAATATTATTGCCGTTAATAAGCATATATATTGCTGACCGTAGAATTTTAACGCGCTACTTTTCATTAAGCCTTGTAGTTTTAGAAAAGCTATAATCGAACCGCTAAAAGTTAAAGCACCGATAGAGACGCCTACTAATATTTCTATTAATGCATTAATCGGTAAACTTCCTGCTATTCCTATAGAAAAATTTTCAGGAGCAAGTACTGTAGCATAAGCTACAAATACCGCAGCAAGACCGACAAAAGAGTGAAATCCCGCTACTAATTGAGGCATTGTGTCATGGAGATTTTAAGTGCGATAATCCCGCCGATTACAGCACCTAATAATATGGTTGCTATAATGGGTAATTTATGAGTAAAATCCGGTAGGAAAAAAGTAACGATGACTGCTATCGCCATCCCCAAAATACCTATGGTACTGCCTAAACGTGCTTGTTTCTGTGAGGATAAGAATTTGAGTGATAGAATAAAGCAAACAGCCGCAACTAAGTATAATAACTGGATAATTTGTAGGGACATAGGTGAATGTATGTTTATATTATTAGCTATTTAGTGTCATACCGCGGCTTGACCACGGTATCCAAAAAAAATAAAAAAACTGGATCCCGCGATCAAGTCGCGGGATGACAAATACGCTTCAAGAACCATGCAACAAGGCTAAAAAGTAAATCCTATACCTATAGAAACTATTAAAGGATTAAGTTTAACTTTAGAGGTCATGGTTTTATTACCTACTAAATTCGGTTTATACTCAAGTTTAGGATTTAAGAAAAATTGTCTTACGTCAATATTGATTAAAGTATCGTCTGTAGCATAAAAATCTACACCTATTTGTCCTACGGCACCGTGTCCGTTTCTAATTTTAAGACCGGTAGCTTGAGTAAGCATATAAGAACTGTGATAACCTATACCTATATATGGTCTTATTCCACCATAAGGAGCTATATGAAATTGTCCGGTAACTGTTGCAGGAATCATATAAATAGGTTTGTTTTTTCCTAGTTTAACATTATCAACGCCATAATTATGAGCAACGGCTGCAAGGGATGTATATTTAGTGCGTAAAACATTAAAGCCAAGTGATAATTCAGTAGCTAAATAATTATTAAAGAATATAGTAGTGGACGCATCACCTCCATAACCGTTTTTTGCCACTTCTCCTACTGAAACAGGTTGAGGAGAGGTAGGAGTAGGTAATCCTTTTTGCTTAGCACTTGAAACAACACCTCCTAGACGCATCTTGAAAACTAAACTGCCTTCGTTTTCGTAATACGGTGTACTATCATAGTCAGAAGCAGAGTCTACATAATCATACATGCTTTTAGCAAAACTATTAATACTTATGGTGGATACAAACAAAATTATCCCTAATTTTTTCACTATTCTTAACATATAATTATAACCTTTACTTGCTTAAAATTGATTACCGTATTATTATATAAAATTTTTGTTTATATATTTATACCATTGTCATAAAAGATAGAATTCTTTTATGCTAAAAGTCAAGACATTTAAGTAAAATTATAGAAATTATTGGAGCATATTAATGAATGATGCATTAAAAACATATTTAACCGGTATAGGTTGGTTTTTACTTAGTTTAGTAAGTAGTAGTGCCAATGATGTAATATCTAAATATCTTGGGACTCGTTTACATAGCTTTGAAGTAGCTTTTTTCCGCTTCTTTTTCAGTAGCATAGTTTTACTACCTTTTGTTGTTTATTATGGTAAAAATACTTTAAAAACAAGTCGTCCTTTTGTACATATATTAAGAGGGTTATTATTATTTTTCGGTATGACTTCTTGGACTTACGGTCTTACCATAGCTCCCGTTACTACTGCAACAGTCGTAAGTTTTTCTATTCCTTTATTTACTTTAATACTTGCCGTATTTTTTCTGAACGAAAATATTATTTGGCCAAGATGGGTAGTTACCGTAGTAGGATTTATAGGACTTGTTATTACGCTTAAACCGCATGCCGAGGATTTTAACCCAGAAATTTTGTATTTTGTATTAGCCGCTATTTCATTTGCTATGCTTGATATTATTAATAAAAAATTCGTAATAAAAGAATCGATGATTAGCATGCTATTTTATTCGGCAATAGTAACTGCTATAGTGTCGTTACCTGTAGCATCGCAGTATTGGCTAACTCCTAGTAGTTTTGAATTAGCTTTATTGTTTGTACTCGGTAGTAGCGGAAGCTTAATATTATTCTTCCTGCTTAAAGCTTTTTCCATGGTAGATGCAACCGCTACCGCTCCTTATAGATATTTAGAGCTGGTGATTTCGGTAATAGCGGCATATTTCATATTTAACGAATTTCCTGATAAAAGCACACTTCATGGAGCAGTAATAATAATTCCTACCACCTTGTTTATAATATATTCCGAAAAAAAAGCTATGAATAGAAAACATGAATTGCAGTAAACTAGTATTTTCAAGCGGTATCGCTAACATTTTTGAATGGTATGATTATGTATTATTCGGTTATTTTGCACCCATAATAGGAACAAAATTTTTTCCAAATGATGATGCTAATACTTCTTTACTGCAAGTTTTTTTAGTATTTGCTATAGGTTATTTGGCAAGACCGTTGGGCGGCATATTTTTTGGTGTTATCGGTGATAGATTTGGACGCAAAGTAGCCTTAACTAGTGCGTTATTTTGCATGTCTGCCCCAACCGTATTAATAGGAATATTACCAACTTACCATACTATCGGTATAACTGCGACTATATTAATGATTTGTGTACGAATTCTACAAGGATTATCAATGGGGGGAGTTTTGACCGGCTCTATTTCCTTTGTTATTGAGCATACTAGCCATAAACACCAAGGCTTCATCGGTAGTATTTCAATGTCTAGTATATGCGCTGGTTTATTGCTTGGTTCTTTTGTTTCTTATATAGTTAAGAATATCCTAACAGCTTCACAATTTGATAGTTTTGGCTGGAGAATACCTTTTTTACTTGGTTTTTTTATTCTTTTTGCAGCATTTTATATTAAAAAAAATACACACGAAACACCGAATTTTAAAAATCTAAGAGAGCAGAAAAAGATTTTACAATCACCATTAAAAAAAGTCATTACCAATTATTGGTTTGATATATTAATCTCGATTTTTATCAATGCTCCCGGTTCGATAATATTCTATCTAACTACAATTTACTTGGTATCGTTTTTAAAAATCAGCCGCAACTTTACTGAAAATGAGGTAAATAGCCTTGCTAGCGTGTGTTACGTGATTATGATAGCCGTAACTTTATTAAGCGGTTATCTATCCGATATTATAGGTCGCAGGAAAATTTTTGTAATTAATCTGATAATAATTATTGTAACAACGCCATTTTTACTTAATAATTTTGAGAATGGGGTCTTCACAAGTGTAATTATCTCACAATTGATACTTGCTATACTTGCTGCTAGCTATATTGGTCCTGAACCGGCATTACAAGCAGAATTGTATCCTACAAATATACGTAACACTGCTCTCTCTATTTCATATAACACTGCTACAAGTATTTTTGGTGGTACTACGCCTCTTGTCTTTGAATATTTAGTACACAAAACAGGGCATGTAACCTCAGCAGTTTATTATGTCATATTAAGCTGTATTTTTGCATTGATTGCCTTATCTTTTTACAAAAATAGAAGTTTAGATAAAATATGAAAAAATTACAAAACCTGCAAACCTAGTTGAATTTAATAACAAAATTGTAGTCTTTAAACCTAAGAGTTATTACTATGGCGATGCTTGTGAACATAAAATAACTGCAAAGGGATTAGTCTTTGCCAGTATCTCTGAGGATACATCAATCATTCCAGAACTTTTAAAGAAGTAACTAGTGACGAAGCAATTTCAAGGATAGATCTAGACTTATTCGGTACATGTCATAGAGTTACTACGAGTGTAACGGCTGACCTTCTACAATAAGAAGAAAATGGTTGTTTGGCAATGAGGCTTGTTACTGCAGAAGAGATACCCAAATTACACAAGTTAGTACAAGATAATAAAATGATATTAGCATGCCAAACCAAAGAAAAAACACTAAAGATTTTAAGTGATTATTTACAGAAAGAATTTGGGATGCATGCTAATGAAACTACAGTAGCATCTTATGATGGGGGACATATAAGTGGAGCGAATGAAGAGATCGAATAAGAGCTTTTTTGTAAAGAGTAAACGAATTTCCAAAATTTTTCTTGATTTAATGACAAATATGTGCCAAAAAGGGTTTGAAATAATCTTGCTACTATAGCTCAGGGGTAGAGCACTTCATTGGTAATGAAGAGGTCGGGGGTTCGATTCCCCCTAGTAGCACCACCACACATCCTAAGCTTTGTGAGTTTTTAACCTTTCTTGAAAAATTCATATGCTGATTTTAGTCTAGTTTCTGTCAGATACTATTAAATAGTATTATGTTTATTTTATAAAGCTAAGTTGCAAATAATATAAAACTAATGTATGATTTACATTTAAAATACGGTAACGATTATTTTATTATATGATAGACATTCTTCTTTTTGTACATATTACTATTGCAATATTGCTAATTATAGTTATTCTGATGCAGCGTAGCGGATCGGATGGAATTAGTAGTATAAGCGGCGGTAATAATATGGGAGTAGTCAGTGCTAAAACAGTCGGTAATTTTCTTACTAAAAGCACTATAATACTGACAACATTATTTTTAATAAATGCAATAGTACTTGCTAACCTTTCCTCAAAAAAGAAATCTGATTTAGTTTCTAAGATTAATGAAATTGAAGAAAATCAAGCAGAAAATAGTTTACCTATAGCTAAATAGTTACAGCTTTATCTTAGTAATATCTCTCATACTTGTCATTGTCTACCTTTGTTAGTATTGTTGCGTGGATCGGTCAAATCCACTGTGTCACCCCGTGGCTTGACCACGGGGTGACAGATAAAAGTACTGGATTCCTGCTTTTGCGGGAATGACATAACAGGAGTCATGTAACAACACCTATGGATCAATGGCATGACATCAGAGAATTTAGTATAGTTTTCAGAACTCCCAATATATATTATTAGAGTACAGCAATGTTTTTGCACCTAAAATAATTTTAGAAATGTCTATAGAATTTAATATAAAAGAAAAAATTTATATCATTTTATGTACGTTTTTTACAGTCCTTATTATAGTAGGAAACTTAATATAGCAAAAATTTGTTTACCTTAATATTTTTAATTTTTATATTCTTGAATTATCTATAGGAGCAATTTTTTACCCGTTAACTTTTTTATTAACGGATTTAATAGCTGAGTTTTACAATAAAGAAAGAGCCAAATTTTGTGTAAAGCTTGCTATTATTTTTAATATAATAGTAGTTTTAATAATAAGTCTCATGGATAAATTGGAAGCTACTAATATCTTTTTTAGTATCAACTTTTGCCTGTTATATAGCTCAACTTGTTGATATTAATATCTATTTATGGATCAGAAATAATTTTAGTACGGCAATTTCTTTATTTATCGATACTTTTATTGTAATTGGGATTATGAGCTTATTTAATATTTTTCCTTTTGACCAATTAGGTCATCTTGTACTTAATAGCTATTCATTTAAACTATTTTTTACTATATTTAGTACTCCAGTATTCTATGCAGGAGTTTGGTTAATAAGTTTATTTATTAAGAAAGGATAAGCTCTTAGGAAAAGCTTATCCTTATTTAAATTTTCTATTAGTGATTTACAAATTGACTTTTAGTTTAATAAGTCCTTGATGGCTTTGATACTTTCTATGCGTATAATAATTATACTCAAGTAGAACATTGATATTTTTTCTACTCATAAGTATATTACTACCGATATTATATCCAAGCTTAGGTTGTTTTAGTGTAATAATTGTTTCTTGTAATGTTTGTCCTTTAAAAGTCGCTTTTGCATTAACTTTTGTATTTTTATTATTGAAGTGATGCTCAATATTACCATACAAACTTGGTGTTAATACTATATTGTTTGTGGTCACTATAGGCTTAAACACTATTTTACCGCCAAGGCTACTTTCAAATAATTGATTTGATTTCTTTTGAATCATGAGATTTTCTATATCTACATTATACTCTTTATAGTTGCTAGCTCTTGAATAATCATATTGAAAACCGATATTAGGAATAAACTGTAAATCGTATTTTGTACGATATTTATAAGTTAATAAAGTTTGAAAACTTAAATTATTGTTTTGATATTTTCCAATTATATTATTAATATTTTTAGATCTATTCTTAATATAATTAAGACCGTAAGATGTTATAGTCTGCAATGAGAAACCTTTAATTAGTTCTTTTAGACTGTAAATGCTTAAAAGATGACCGTTAACTGCGGTTTTCCCTAGTTTTTTATTATATTTAATTTGGGATGCCAAACGGCTATAAGCTATTCCTATAACATCATGACTATTGATGAATTCAGCATCAGTCCCGATGGTTATGCCGGTTGTACGATTTTGATATTTTGGAATATTCTTCCAAATTCTTTGTTTGCTGATGCCGTATAAGCCGCTAATCCATACCCCTCTGTTTATACTAGTTTCTTCATCACCGGCCCCTATTGCAGCAACCTTTAATCTATCATTTATATTATAGTGAACAGGTTTGTGAAGAGTTGAAGTCGCCTGAACTAATATTGCTACTTTCCCACTAGTATCATCAGATACCTGTTGTCTCTGTGTCACCTCATCTTGTTCTGTAATTGCTTCAGTTTTGAATGACACATCGATAGCTTCATCTTCGCTTTCTAAAACTATATCTTTTTTTAATTCTTCGCCAGTGGTGCTATTGCTTTCTTCTAATTCTTCTTCATCAGTTGCATACCCTTTATCGTCTTCATCACTAGATCTTAATGCTAGAAGTGATTTTTTGTAATCTGATGATTTATCATTTTTGCTATCGTTAGAACTCAATAATCTCGGTGATAAAGCGGTGTTTGAATCAGATTGCTCTGACTTTTTATTGCTATCTTCAGGTTGTGTATCATCCTTTGTTGAGGATTCGTCATTTGTAGCTTCGTTTTGTTGGAATAATCGTAATTTTGTCTGATCTAAACGCCCTACTTTCTTTTCATCGTTACTATTTTCTGATTGAATATCACTACCATATTTTTGTTCTAGTTCAGCAGACTCTACTAGTACTTGTTGAACAAGTAGAAACAATTCTTTATCTTTTGCTAACTCTAAAAGTTGAGATTTATAAATATTATGTACTTCTTGCCCTATTTCAGTTCTAGGACCTATAAAATCAGGGTGAGCAGTATTAAATGCCTCTTTTACCGCTTCCTCTGGATATTTTGTCAATTGCTGTATATAAATATTATGTATTTTTTGTCCTATTTCAGTTCTAGAATCTATAAAATCAGAGTCAGCGGAAGTAAACGCCTCCGTTAATTTTTTGCTAAGTATAATATTATCTTCAACATATTTAATAAATTCTTTATCTTTTGTTAATGCCAAAAGTTTAGAAGTATAAATATTATGTATTTTTTGTCCTATTTCAGTTCTAGGACCTATAAAGCGAGGGTGCATAGTGTCGACTGCTTCTTGGATTTGTTCAAAATACTTATTATTTTGATGAGCTTTAGATAAATTTTTTGAATGCTCAAATGCTACTGATTCCACTATAGCTTTTTGCAATAAATCGGCATCGGAGTATTTTGCTTTATATCCTGCTGATTTTTGTCCTGATAAAGTAAATTCTTTATATCTTAAAGCTATATCGGAGCTAAAGCGATAAGTTTTTGGAGTTGTTTTAAAAGTAGATGTATTTGCATTGAATTTAGTAATCCCTAAACTTGTTAGATAAGCTAATTCCAAATCTTGTGAATCAGGCAGTGGCGGTGGTGGTGGCATGTTTCCGGTATGGATGTGTTGTTTAGCTTTTTCTTGCGAGCACTCTTTAAGAGCTTTTAATATTATAGGCATCTTTAATTTATTAGCAAGAATTCTTATTTGTTCATTGCTCATGTCTGTAAATGAAGGCAAAGCTAATCTTAATTGATCTAAATTATTATTACCTGTTAGTTTGAGAGTAGTAGCTTTTAAAAACTCTTTTAATAATTCGGGGTCTTTTTCCTTTACTATAGCAATAAAATCATGTTGAGGTAATTTTGCTGTAATTAATTCTTCAAATTTTATTGTGCTTAAAATAGCTGTTCTTAAATCATCAAGTTTAGCCTGTGCTTGATCAGAATTAATTGTTTTTCTTAAGTTTGTATCTTCTGTTATTAAAAAAGTAGCTTGTTGTACTATAGTTAATATATTAGGGTTGTTAATTAACTCGTCGACTCTATTGCTAAATATATCTTGATCGAAGTTTTTTGCATTAATATAGGCAAATTCTAATTGTTTAAACGGATTTTGTTTGCCCTGTAACTCTCTAATCAATTCTGATTTATTGAATTCAAGTTTAATAGGTCTCTTTAATTCTTCAGATATTTTACATGACGATAATAAAATACGTTTTACTGCATCATCAGTGTCTTCATTGAAAAGATTTTTAATTATCTCTTCGCTTGTTATTGTTTTCTTACCATTTACGGTTATATCTTTTATATACTGGTCTTGAGCAAGGATGTTAAAAGCTTCTTTAGCTTTTTCTGCGATTTCAGGGGTTGAAATGCTAAATAAATTTACAAGAGTTTTCTCGTCAGCTCCTTGGTTGGCGTATGATTCTGTTAATATTTGACGTATAACATTTGTAAGATCAGCTTGTCTTTTTATAAGCTGATCTTGTAAATCATTAGCTTTTGTACCTCCTGTCTCAGTTCTATATTCTGCATATAGTTTGGCATAAGCTGTCTTTGGCGTGCTTCTGCCTGTGCTGGTTGCACTAGAAGCTGTAGGTTGAAGTGGTGCTTTTGATTGAACAGTAGTATTGTGAGTAAACTGAATATATAATGAATGTATGTGAGGATATTCTGCTTGTAACTGATTTAAATCAAAATGTTTAGAGTTGCTACTAAAGCCTTGAGAATGTAAGGGCGGTGATGGTATGCTTCCGTTTAGCGGTAGAGGAGGCGGATTTGGAATATCCCCATTTAGCGGTAGAGGTGGTGGATTCGGAATGCCGCTTTGTGTTTGTTCTAAATTATTTGCATTATTACCTACTGCTAACCCTAAAATTTTATTGGTTTCATTGCTGAGTATGTTACTATCAGATAATATTACTTTAATTACTGAATTTAATGTGTGGTTATTTATTTCTTTGGCTAGTTTAATCATATAGTCTTTAGTTAAACTATCTTTTATTAGCCCTTTATTTTTTAGTTCTATATTTATTTCTTTTACCATTTCTAGTGTTAAAACATAGACGCTGTTTGCAATATGGGGTTGTATTCTGTTTTTTAACTCTAATTGCAGAGTTAAAAAGTTTTCTACTGAACTCTTATCTTTACTTGCTGCTAGTTTGATAAGATCTAATCGTGCCTTTTCTTCAAATTGACTATTAGATATATTTCGTGTTGCATAGTCTTGAATTCTTTCAACAAATTTAGTTTTTTCTTCAGAAGAACTATTTTCTAATAATTCTTGTAAAATAGGTCTATTTTTAACGTCAATATTGGTCTTGAAATCTAATTGTCCCTTATCATTGCTAAATAATACCCTTTGAATAGTATCATCATTAAAATCACTTAAGATAGTCGTTACTGCTTCTTGTTTATAACTACTATCTACTTGAAGAGTTAATGCTGCTATAGGATCTGTTTTAATAAGATTTTTAAATTCTTCAATATTTTCTTCTTGTTGTATTATTCTATTTATATTGTGTTGAGACTGCGTTAAATTACCCTTATTTGCTTTAGTATTAAAGTGAGTTTTAAAAGTACTTATAGGATCAAAAAAATATCGTTGTTTCTTTGCTCTACCCGTGAAAATCCGTGAAGATGTTCTTGTATCATTTATACTTTGATTTGACATATACCAATGGTCGTTTTTGCTTCCGCTCTTTTTTTGAGAGCGTCCGGTAGATGGTTTAGTAGTATCATTGTTGTTTAGAAACTGGTTTGCTTCTATTCCGGCTCTTATTTGGTTTATTGATGCAATATAATTTGTTGCCTCACCTTTATCAGCACCAAATTTCTGCTCTAGCTCTTTTTCTGTAGGAATATGGTTATCGGCTATATATTGTGGCTTTTCTTTGTCCATAACTTTAAGTCTTATTGACTTAATATAGCCGTCTCTATTATCATCACGAGATATACCAAACTTCTTTTTTAACTCTTTTTCTGTAGGAATATGGCTATCGGCTATATATTGTCCCTTTGCGTTTTCCATAATTTCAGTTCTTATTGAAGCAACAAAAGATTGTGCATCATCTTTATTCATGTTAAGAGCAGTCCTTACTTCTTGCAGTTCAGGGATAATATCATTATCAACATAATGTTTGTATTTAATATCTCTGTTTATTGAGCTGATATATAGTTCGATTACTGCTTTTTTGTCTTTTTCTGCACGACGTACCTTTTGATCGTGTTCTACATTATTGTCTATTTTGCTAGGGTCATAACTTATTCCAAGATTTGTTGCTGCTTCTATATCTGTAGGAACTACACCTTGATTAATATATTCTTGTTTTTTTGTATCAAAATCCTGTTGTTTTACTCTTTCGATGTATAATAAAATTTTAGCTCTTGCTTGTCTTGCTTTATGTCTAGTATTATCTAAAAAACTTGATAAATCTGTTTCCTTATACTTTATTCCTAGATCATTGTGTGCTTGAGTAAAACTAGGAACTAAAGCTGCTTCTTGCCATTTTTTGATTTTTTCATTTTGAGTCAAATCGTTCCAAATATTTTGTTGCTGTGTTGCATTGTGCTTTTCCCATGCCGGGGTTTTACTAACTAAATCTTTAAAGCTTGCCGCTCTAGCACTTGTACTTAAAAAGCTACTAGTCAACAAACATGTTGACATGAAAAAAGTTAAAACATATTTTTTTGAGTGGGAATTTTGTAAATTCATTCAAACCTTGATTAGTTATTATTTTTTAAATACAAACGAGGCGAATCATATAATTTTTGTTAACTTATGTGAACTATTAATTACTAATTTTTGTTAACCAATGAATTTTTTAGCCAAAATGTGTTTAATATATCTCAAGCTAATGTATACTCCGAATTTTAAACTTTTTTCAAAAGGAGTATGTAATACTACTTTTGACAGAAATGTACTTCAGTTTTTGGTAAATATAAAATATGCAAATTCAATTTCACTTATATAACACTCTTAGTCGTACTAAAGAGGTTTTTAATCCTCAAGATCAAGCTAACGTAAAAATGTATGTATGTGGACCGACTGTTTATTATAATCCTCATATAGGCAATAGTAGGTCGGGAGTAGTATATGATTTACTTTATCGTATAGTTATAAAAATATTCGGTGAGAAGGCAGTAAAATATGTACGTAACATTACGGATGTTGACGATAAAATTATCGATAGAGCTGCACTACTTGGTGTTACTATTGATGAGTTGACTGATAAAGTTACGAAAGAGTTTCATAAAAATATGGCATATTTAGGTTGTATGCTACCTAGTATTGAGCCGAAAGCTACAAAGCATATTGATGTAATGATCGCAATAATAGAACGCTTAATAGCAAAAGATCACGCATATATTGCTGATAATCATGTTTATTTTGATGTTTTATCAGCGCCAAATTATACGGAATTATCTAACCGAAATTTAGAAGAAATGTTTGAGGGAGTGCATGTAGAAAATAGTAAAACCAAAAAAAATCCACAAGATTTTGTATTATGGAAACCGGCAAAGCAAAATGAATCGGCAAATATGAATTTTGAAAGCCCCTGGGGACTTGGTCGCCCTGGATGGCATATTGAATGTTCAGCCATGAGCTACAAATATTTAGGTGAGAATTTTGATATTCACGGCGGCGGAGCAGATTTAATCTTTCCGCATCATACCAATGAGATTGCTCAAAGTAGATGTGCTTTTCCAAGTTCTACCTATGCTAAATATTGGGTACATAATGGGTTTCTAACGGTTAACGGTGAGAAAATGAGTAAATCTCTTGGTAATTTTATTACTGTAAGGGATTTAATGGATAAACAAATTCAAGGAGAAGTAGTAAGGTTATTTTTATTAAGTAGTCACTATAGGCGTCCTCTTGATTATAATGATAAAGCTATAGAAGATGCTAAGAAAACTTTAGATTATTGGTATAGAGCTATAGAAAATATTAATGTGCAGAAAATAGATTTACCTCATGATTTCATGCAAAGCTTACTTGATGATATGAATACGCCGCTTGCCGTTAAAATCATTAATGACTACGCTAAAGGTGTTTTTATTTCTAAAACTGAAGAAGAAAGGCAGCTTAACGCCTCTGCTATTATTACTTGTGCTAATTTTATTGGTTTAATGAATAAGACTCCACACGAGTGGTTTAATAGCGGTGTGGATGAACTCTATATAAATGAGCTTGTAAATAAGCGTTTGGAAGCAAAAAAACAAAAAAATTGGTTATTAGCCGATCAAATTCGTAACCAGTTATTAGAGGAAAAAATAATTCTAGAAGATCAACCTGATGGTACTACTATTTGGCGAAAAGAATAAAAGCTTGTAAATTACGCAATATGCGTATATAATTTATGGGCTTGTAAGTAGTCATTGCGAGGAAATTATGTAATAATTGACGAAGCAATCTCACAGGATATTTGATGAGATTGTCACGCAGTCTACGGCTGCTCGCAATGACGATTATCCAAAACTTAAGCAAAAAATTCACACGTAAGATATATGTTAGTTCATTAGAATGGACATCTTACGGAGGTATAAACTAACAATTAGGAGAATTTAAAAATGTCAAAAATACCATCTGTTAACATTAAAGCATTATTAGATGCGGGCGTGCATTTTGGTCACAAGACCTCACGCTGGAATCCTAAAATGGCATCTTATATATATGGTGAACGTGATGATGTTCATATAATCGATTTAAGACAAAGTGTCGCTTTAATGAGCGTTGCTTTGAATGCAATATATGAAACCGTAAAAAAAGACGGTAAAATATTATTTGTAAGTACTAAAATACAGGCAAGCGATATTATAGCTGAATATGCCGAAAAATGCGGGCAGTATTACGTAAATCATAGATGGCTTGGTGGTATGCTAACTAACTGGAAAACTATTGCGGGTTCAATAGAAAAGCTAAATAAGTTAGACAAAACCTTAGAAAACGAAGAAGCACTTATGGGTTATACTAAGAAAGAGATACTCTATATGAGCCGTAAGAAAGATAAATTACTTCTATCTCTTGCCGGTATTAGAAATCTTAATTCTAAACCTGATCTTCTAGTAGTTATTGACACTAATAAAGAGCATATCGCAATTAATGAAGCGGTAAAGCTTAATGTTCCTATAGTTGCAGTAGTTGATACTAATTCTAATCCTGATAATGTAGATTATCCGATTCCGGGTAATGATGATTCTATAAGATCAATAAGACTTTATTGTAGTTTATTTGCAGATGCGGCATTACAAGGACTTGAAGAATCAATGAAAGCTTCAGGAGTTGATATGGGTGCTATGCAAGAGCATACAGATAAGGGGTTAACTTCTAAAAATGTTTCTAAATTAAAACAAGCTAAAAAATTCTCTAAAACGAAAAATATTGATGAAGAGACAAATACAGAATTTGAGAAAGCATTAAATGATGCCGATGAAAATAAAAATTCTGATAATGCATAAGTGTTGTTGCATGGATCGGATTTCCCATTGTCATCCCGCGACTTGATCGCGGGATCCAGCTTAAAATACTAATAATATTAATATTAGTATTTTAAATTGTTTTTATAGACCCCAGGAGCAAGCCACGGGGTGACACCGGGGTCGTTCTTCGAGCTACAACCCAAGCCAAATATAATAATTAAGGAGAAAGTAAGGTATGAGTGAAATAAATATAAGTGCTGCAGCAGTTAAAGAATTAAGAGAAAAAACCGGTGCAGGTATGATGGATTGCAAAAAAGCATTAATAGAAACCAGCGGTAATTTTGAAAAAGCTAGTGATTTTCTTCGTAAGAAAGGTTTAGCTGCTGCTGCAAAGAAAGCCGGACGCATTGCTTCTGAAGGTTTAACGGCTGCAAAAGTTGATGGGCTTACCGGAGTGGTAATTGAAGTAAATTCCGAAACGGATTTTGTTGCTAGAAATGAGCAATTTCAGGATCTAGTTAAGGATATTGCAAATTTTGCAGTAATTGCAAAAACTATAGACACGCTAAAAACATTTAAAATGCAAAGCGGTAAATCAGTTGAAGAAGAAATTATAGAAAATATCGCTACAATCGGTGAAAATTTAACATTACGTCGTATGGATATATTAGAGATATCTGAAGGAGCAATCGGTTCGTACGTGCATAATGAAGTTGTACCGAATTTAGGAAAAATTTCCGTATTAGTAGGTCTTGCGTCTAACGCAAAAGATAAAGCAAAACTAGAAGCTTTAGCTAAACAAATTGCTGTTCATGTAGCAGGAAATAACCCGCAAAGTATAGATGATTCAAGCTTGGATCAAGCACTCATAGAGCGTGAGAGAAAAGTATTTTTTGAAAAATCTAAAGAAGAAGGAAAGCCTGATAATATTATAGCAAAAATGGTAGAAGGTAGAATACGTAAATTCTTCTCGGAAGTTGTATTACTTCAGCAAAATTTCTTATTTGAACCTAAACTTACCGTTGCGGAAGTAATTAAAAATGCTGAAAAAGAACTCGGTGCAGAAATTAAAATTGCCAAATTTATTAGATACGAACTTGGTGAAGGTATAGAACACGAAGAAAAAAACTTTGCCGATGAAGTAGCTGCCATTACGCAAGGTTAATGGGCTTGTTTCATAGCTTCAATGTCATTCCCGCGTGGATACCAAATCGTCATTGCGAGCATGCGTTGTTGTGCAGACACAATTCTATCCTGTCATCCCGCGACTTGATCGCGGGATCCAGTAAAAATATAAAAACACCTAATACTAGTTATTTTTATGAATACCGTGGTCAAACCACGGTATGACACCGAATACGTTTTTCTATCCACGCAATAATACCTTCCCGTGGTCAATTGAACTAGGTGACAGTAAAAAACTCGTAAATACTCACTCACACCTTTTCAAAGCAAACAAAGGCGAATTTAGGATAAGTGCTTATTCTAAACTCGTATTTATAATATCTTTCTAACTACAATCAACTATCTATTAATAAATAATTTTCGGTTTTTTACTTTATAATAAAAGATTTATATTGACTTAATCATAGAAAATCTTACATTAATTGTTATTATTAGTTTAAGTGAAGAGCATTTTATGTCAAGGACAAAAGAGGAATATGCTGCACAAATTTATGCTGCCGAAGAGCATCGTAGGAGACAAGCTAATTATAGTGATAATGATGCCGAATTGCTTGAAGTTATTATAGTATGTGCCGGTTATGCATGTTATAAAGCAGTAGAAGGGGCAGTAAAAGTTACCGTCACAGGAAGTAAAATTATAGAAAACGCCTATAAGATAGGAAGTGGACAAATAGCAGTACTCGGTACTGATGCCGAAAGTAAAATAACTTATATAACAAAGCATCCTTCGTCTCGAGGTAATACGAGTACTCCCACTCAGTCGATGACAACTAATCGTGTAGATCCTTTAGAGCAAACTCCCCCTAATACTCCTACCTCTAAAAGAGAAAAGGCTAAAATATACGGAAAAAAACTGATAGATAGTGCAAAGATTGGAGCTAAAACCCTTTCAAACGCTTATAAAGTGACAATCGGTACAATAGAAGTCGTCGGTCCAGGAAGTGATTTTTAACAGCACCGGTAAGGAAAAATTTATATTTTCTGAACCTACTAAGTGTAAAGTTGTTCAAAAAGAATTTAAAACCGAAAACGGTTATAAGTGCGGTATTATGTTGGAAGAGACAATTGAAGCTTCCTTAACATTAAGATTAAATAACAAGCGTATAGTTAAGATTAAAGAATTTAGAAGCATGAGATTGTCCCTGATACTACAGAAGATACAGGAGAAACTTTTGATATGTCGCTAATTTTAAAATATTCTGATGGGGCAAACATGCCTAAAGCAGATCCTGCTTTTTTAAAGATACATTACGGTAGAGACGGAAAATTAAATAAGTTATCGTTGCCAAACCCACCTATAATTTTTCATAACCAATGGTATCCGGCCTTAACCGTTTATAAAGGTGAATTATGTTCTTTGCCTATAAGTAGTGGGTATTATAGGTATTTGAATAAGAAAATACTAGAAAATAACGGAAGTATAGAAATCAGTCACGTAGATCCTGAATTTACTATAGAGCTTTTAGGAGAATAAGAGTTTTTAGTTAAATTCTATCAAAGAAACTTCGTAATTACTTTTAAATATTCATCTAGGACTTTTTGGTTGTCCTTAATAAATTTTAAAGCATTTTCGCGGTAAGCTGTAAGTTCTAGAGCATTATTAGACCTGAGTAGATATGTTAGTTTAGTTAGTAAATCTTCACTGTTTTTGATTTGGATAGCTGCTTCATTTTGCAGTACGCCTTTAGCGATATCGGTGTTTTTGCTCATATCGGGACCGAATATAATACAATTAGAGAAATATGCTGCTTCTAAAATATTATGCCCGCCTTGTTTAAAAGAACCGCCGATAAAAGAAATTGTAGCTACAGAAAAAAATAGTCCCATTTCGCCGAACCTATCAACTATATAAAGATCATCGCTTAAAACAGGTAAATCATTTTGCGACTTAGCGGTAGCGGATAAATTATGTGACTTACAATTATCGATAATTGATTTAACTCGCTCAGGATGTCTTGGAATTAAGATAATATAGCAGTCTAAAAACTGCTCTTTTAGGTTTTTGATTATAGGCAAAATCACCTCTTCATCTTCGGGGTGAGTGCTGGCAAATAGCACGACTCGCTTATTGTCTAAATGTAAGTTTAATTTTGATAACTCTTCTTGATTAACCGGAAGTTTTTCGTTGGCAAATTTAATATTGCCTAAATTCACTGCATCTGATACGCCAAGTTCATTGAATTTTTGTAAGTCACGTTCGCTTTGCACGATAATTTTACTGCAATTTTTGAGAATAAGCTGAAAAAAGCTTTTTCTTTGTAGCCAAGCTTTAAACGATTTATCGGAAATACGAGCATTAACTAGTAGTAATTTACACTGCTTTGCTCCCTCATTAATAGTACACGGCCATAATTCCGATTCTATAAAAATGCCTAAATCAGGTTGCCAATTTCTTAAAAATTTTCGAGTAAAAATAATATTATCTATCGGTAAAAATTGGTGAACTGCTATTTTAGGTAATTTGGCAGTTAATATTTTAGCGGAGCTGTTAGTCCAAGAAGTTACTAGAAAACGAACGTCAGGGTAGCGTTTACTTATATTATGTATTAATGTCAAAGCTACCATAGACTCGCCAATGCTTGCTGCATTAATCCATATCAGCCTTCGTGCATAACTTGCTTCTAAAGATAATTTATACGTCGATCCTAACCCTTCATCCTCACGTATTAGTGTATACGCTGTGGTTCGCAGTGAAGTGTCTCCTTTAAATTCCTCTTTATTAGCGGACGTTTGCACGAAGTCTAATGAATAGTCTTGTCTGTGTTTGCCAATAGCAAAACGCTCTTGGATGCGTCTTATATCTTCTTTACCTATTAATAAACGTATAAGAATTATGATAAAATAAACAGGTAATAATATAAAGCTTAAAGCATAATATAATAACATCATTTCTTTAAACTTTCTGTTAAGCTTGCTAATTGTTTTTCAAGGCTTATATGGTTTTGTATTTTATCATTTGTGAGTTCTAAAGGCGAGCCAACTATGATTTTAATGGTACCAAACGGTAGGGGTATTATTAATTTATCCCAACTTTTTAATCTGAAACATCTAGAAGTGGAGCTGACTATAGTAATAAGTTTTGTGTTATATCTATAGGCAATTTCGGTAATACCGCTATTTACTTTATATACCGGTCCTTTAGGACCGTCCGGCGTGACTATTATATTTGCACCTTGAGATAACTTACCTATAATATTACGTAAAGCTCCAATTGGATTTTTATTAGTAGAACCTACTATCACTCTGCAACCGAATTTTCCTACTAGATCGTTTAAAATTTTTCCGTCTAAATGCGGTGATATTAAAGCATAGATATTTCTATGTCCTATAAACATAGACGGACTTAAGGCAAGCATATTATGCCAAAATGCAAAGATTACCCCTTGTTCGTTTAGGAATTTTTCCTTATTGCCGTTATCGTAAAATATAAATTTCTGCTTTGAAGTAAAGTAAACAAAACGCAAATACCAATATAGTAAAATAGTAATTATACTAAGTACGTATTTATTATTTTTTAAAAATTTTTTAAAAACTTTCCTCATTATTTTTTTGTTGGTTTAGGTGGCTTTTTAACTTTTCCGTCATTGCGAGGAAATTACGAAGTAAGTGACGAAGCAATCTCAGGATATTTGACGAGATTGTCACGCAGCCTAGGGCTGCTCGCAATGACGATTTGGTATCCATGCAAAGCCTTAAGCAGGAATGACATCGATTGTTCTCTCAATTCTAATACAAGCTTTTTCTAGCTCTTCCATAGAAGTAGCATAAGAGATTCTAAAATATCCCTCTAAGCCGAAAGCGATACCAGGTACTACGGCAACTTTTGCTTCTTCAAGTAAATATTCGGCAAAATCATTACTATTTGCAATAATTGTTCCTGATTTAGTTTTATGCCCAAATATTTTATCGCATTTAACAAATAAGTAAAACGCCCCTTCCGGCTTATAGCATTCAAAATATTTTACTCTTTTCAAAATTGATAAAGCAAGATCACGCTTTTTTTGACAATTTAAAGCATTAGGCTTTATATAATCTTGAGGACCGTTTAATGCTTCAATAGCAGCCATTTGACTTATTGAACAAGGGTTTGAAGTACTTTGCGACTGAATAATAGTCATTGCTTTAATCAAAGCTTTAGAGCCTGCACCGTAGCCTATACGCCAACCCGTCATAGAATAAGCTTTAGATACTCCGTTTACGGTAAATATTCTCTTTTTTAAATCAGGTGCTATTTGGGCTAATGTATAAAATTTAAAATCATCAAAAGTAATATGCTCGTAAATATCATCGGACATTACGTTTACATGTGAATATTTTCTTAAAACTTTAGCAATATTTTCTAGTTCTTCAAAATTATAGCTTGCACCTGTTGGATTACTAGGTGAGTTAATAATAAGCCACTTAGTTTTATCCGTAATTGAACGTTCTAAAGCTTCTGCACTTAATTTAAAGTTATTTTCAATGCCGCAATTTACAAAAACAGGTGTTCCTGTGCTAAGTGCAACCATATCAGGATATGAAACCCAATAGGGTGCTGGAATAATTACCTCATCCCCTTGGTCTAAAGATGCCATAAACAAATTATATATAACTTGTTTACCGCCGGTGCTTACTATTATTTCATCAAGTTCGTAATCTATATTATTTTCACGTTTGAATTTGTCTTTTATTGCTTGCTTTAAAAGAGGCATACCCTCAACGTTAGTATATTTAGTAAAGCCGTCTTTAATCGCTTTAATCGCCGCTTCCTTAATATTGTCAGGCGTATCAAAATCAGGCTCACCGGCACCGAGTGTGATAATATCAACTCCCGCTTTTTTAAGTTCAAGAGTTTTTTTAACGACTGCAAGGGTCGGCGACGGTTTTATAGAACTTAGCCTCGTAGAAATAATTGACATAATTTGAGTCCGTATTAAATGAAAGCTATAGTAAAATCGGTAATTTCAAGAAATAAATATTAATTCTTATAATGAAATCTACAATTATATATTATAATTTGTTTAGTATTGACAGAATATATTAGTCTATGTTCATTCTACGTGACCATAAACCTGATAATATATGTTTTAAAGGTTCGGGCTTACCTATACCTGTAACCGGTACTTCTTGGATATTTTTTATTAGAAGTTTAATACGTTCATATTTTTTAATATCGTATTTTTTCCAATACGCTAAATCCTCCGCTGCTTCTAGTGTCCACTCAATCTCAATCATCTAAATTAACTTTAGCAAACTCTCCTCTTTTTGTTTGTTCGATAGATTTTTTTATTCGATTCGCATTAGCCAGATTAGATAATAAATATAATGTTTCTTTTGTAGATTCATATTCTTCTTCGGTTAAAAGAATAATATTCTTATGATTCTTTCTTTTAATAAGATAAGGGACATGATCGTTTTCTACGGTATTTAGTACAGAGCTTAAGTTTTTTCTAAATGAAGTGCCGCTAATTGAGTTCATGAGCTACCTACTGATGTACATATAATAACATGTACATCCTAGCTTCAATACCATTAATTCACAAGTAAAATTATTATTTTATTTAAAAATTTATCAAGATATGCTTTATTATAGTAAATAATATTAATTTAGTAATTAAACTATGCTCGGTAAAATAAAAGACAAAATCAAACATTATTGCTTAACTATAATAAATGTACCGAATTTTATTAAGAAATTTTAGAATTTAAAAATTATATAAGTGATTGTAAATATAAATTCTCTCATTTAACCGAAACTAATTATCAACTTGGACTCGATCATTTATATAGAGGTAATTTAAATGATGCATTACTTAGGTTTAAACTAGTCGATAAATTTTTTAATCCTAATGATTCTATCAACTCGGATGGGTTTATTTTTTAAAAAATAATTACAGGCAAGCTATAGAATATTTAGAAAAATCTAATAAAAAATATAAACCTATATTTATAAATTTTTTGAAAAATTATAAGGATATTACTGAAATACCTCAAGAAATTTGTGGAAAATATCGTGATTTAACTGCACAATATTATCCTACTATTTTTAATAACGATAAAAATATCCATCTTCCGTATAGGTTTGTTAATGAAGCACTTAAGCAGATATCTGATTTACCGGATAATTACTCTATTTTGGCACTTGGAAGTAATATAGGGCTTGTAGGTTATGAAATACAAAAACGTTTTCCGGAACGTTTTACTTTAACCGGTGTAGAAGTTTCTGCTTTAATGAATAAGTTACAAGAAACATATTACCCGAACACTAAAATTTACGATCAAATATATAATATTGCTATCAATGAATTTTTAAAACAAAACTCTAATAAATTTGATATTATTTTTAGTTTTTGCGGATTATCGTTTACTAACAATTTAATAGAATATTTTAATTTAATATACTCATCTCTTAATAAACAAGGGTATTTTGCCCTTTGTTTACCGAATGCGACGAAGACACAATTTTCAGTAAAACGCAAAGAATTTATTTTTAACTTGAATGAAATAAATAATTTTTTACAAAAAAATAATTTTACTATATTAACTTTGGAAGAAATAATACTAGCGGAAAACAATAAATATAGTATTATTGTTTGTAAGAAAACAGCATAAATCAATGAGAATATTAATTATATTATCCATTATTTTATGTTCATTATCGATAAGAGCTGATCTTGAATATGTTGATAATGAAATATATAACTATAATGGTGGAAGCAATGAAAACGGTTGCGTGGAAGTTTATGATCCATATGAAAAATTTAACCGTAAAGTGTTTGTATTTAATTCTGTGTTAGATCATATAATATTGCGTCCTTTAGCGATAGGTTATAAGAACATCACGAATGATTACGTAAAAGCACGCGTTAATAGTTTCGTCAGTAATGTCGATACACCGCTTACGGCGGTAAATTACGGGCTTCAGTTAAATTACGATAAAACTATGAAAAGCGTTTGGCGGTTTCTCATTAACACGACGCTTGGCATAGGCGGTTTATTTGACGTGGCAGGTAAAGTAGGTTTGCCGTCTGATCGTCAAACTTTCGGTAGTACCCTCGCACATTATGGAGTTGCCCCAGGTCCTTATTTAGTATTGCCGATAATCGGTAGTACTAACGCAAGAGATATGACGGATTCGGTAATTACTAATTATGCTCTTAATCCATTAATGTACTACACTCATAATGATTTTGACTTAGGAGTACTAGCAGTTAGTAAAATAAACGATCGATATGTTGTATTACCGTTTAGTGATTATGTGATGAAGAATTCTACCGATCCTTATGTGGCTATTAGATCAGCATTACATCGTGTTCGTGAAGCATCGGTTCAATATCCTGAAAATTTTAAATGTCCTAAACCCAAGAATTAATGAAATTAAAGAGGATTATATGCAAAAAATTATTACAGGTTTATTTTTATTAGTTATGACGTTTTACGCTTATTCTAATGAAAAAGTGCCTGCCGGTTTGAACAGTTACGTTACTAATTTAGTAAATGAAGCTTCTAGTATATTAAACGATAGTAAGTTATCTGAGCGAGTAAAAATTGCTAAAGCACGTGAGTTAATGTCTCAGAACCTAGATTTTGATTGGATGGCTAAATATACATTAGGCAGAAATGGGATAAAAACTTTATCAGGTGGGCAGGTTCAAGAATTCATCAAAGTTTACTCTAAATATGTTACTAAATCTTATACTGATTTAATAAAAGATTATAAAGGCAAACAGCCTAAAATAGTAGGAGTTCGTCCTTTAAGCTCAACCGATTTTATGGTTGCTATGAATATCATTAGTAATAAAGAGCAAGACCCTATTAAAGTAGAATATCTTGTACGTGAAATGAAAGGAAACGGAAAAGACGTTTTTAAAGTTTCTGATATAATTACGGAAGGTGTAAGTCTTATTGGAGCTCAACAAGACGAGTTTACCGATACTTTAAAAAATCAAGGCTTTAAGGCACTAATACAAAAATTAGAAAGTCGTTCTTAAGCTTATTTCACTGTCATCTTAAATTGTCATTGTGAGGAGGTATTGTTGCGTAGACACCTCGTCGTCATTGCAAGGAAAATTACAAAGTAATTTGACGAAGCAATCTCAGGCGTTTGTTATCATTTCATGAGATTGCCACGCAGTCTACGACTGCTCGCAATGACGATTAGATATCCACGCAACAAAGCCCGCTCGCTAATAGCGTTAAACAACATAAATCACTCACATGAAAATCTTAGCAGGCAGTAGTAATAAGTTACTTGCAACGCGTTTAGCTATAGCATTAAATATTAAATATATTGAGCCGAAAATTACCTATTTCAATGATTCCGAAATAAAAGTAGAAATTCAAAAATCGTTTCATCATGAAGATATAATCATAGTACAATCCACATCAAAACCCGTTAATGATCGCTTAATTGAGTTGTTTTTGCTAGTAGATGCAACAAAAAAAGCGGGAGCACAAATCGAATAATTTTAGTAATGCCTTATTTTGGTTATGCAAGGCAAGATAATATAAATTCTCAAAATATAATTCCTGCTAAGTTAATAGCAGATTTTTTAGAGAAGCTCGGAGTAAACCATGTAATTACTATTGATTTACACTCCGATAAAATAGAGAAATTTTTTAATATTCCTGTTTCTAATCTTGAACCTATAAATTTATATATCCCGTTTTTAAGCACTTATAGCAATTTCGTTATAGTTACACCTGATAAAGGAAGTATCAATCGAGTTCAAAAAATTAGTAATTTACTAAATATAGATTCAGCTTATATAAACAAAGAAAGGGATATAAATAATAATTGCGAGATTGATATCAATAACAAGTAGTGTAGAGGGCAAAAATTGCATATTAATTGATGATATTATAGATAGTGGAGAAACAATCGTAAAAGCAGCGAGATTTTTAAAAGAACATTCGGCTTTATCGGTTAGTGCTTTTATAACTCATGCAGTGCTTTCTGCCGGCCGGTTCTAAAAATTTGATAATAGACCTCTTGGAGAACGAAGCTAATAAAGAGGAATTTGTAGGAAACACGGAACGCAGCACCGCAGCGTACACTTTAGTACGTGAGGATGCGAGTACTGGATTGACGTACAAATTACCTTTAGAAGCAAGTTATGCAAGAGGTCTATTAGACAATATTTTTATCACGGATACTAGGAACAAGTGACTTATCTACAAAATTTCATATAATACTTGTCTATCATCGTAAAAGAGTTAATAAATATACTATGAGCTTGTGTACTGTAGAAATAAATCTATCTACAATAAAAAATAATTACCTTTTATTACAAGATGTTTGCAAAACCTCATTAGTCGGTGCTGCCGTTAAAGCTAACGGTTACGGTCTTGGAGCAGTACAAATTTCTAAAGCTTTAATAGAAGAAAATTGTAGGCATTTTTTTGTGGCCTCAAGTGAAGAAGGAGTGAATTTACGCAACGCTTTAGGATTAGATGTTAATATTTTAGTTCTTAACGGCGTTTTTGAACATGATGCTTTAGAGCTGATAGAATATAATTTAACACCTGTCCTAAATAACTTAAAACAAATAGAAATTTGGCAAAAATTTAGTAATTTGAAAAACCGATTATTGCCTTGTTATTTACATTTCAATACGGGGATTAATCGTCTTGGCTTAAGCTCTGATGAGATAGAGCAGCTCATTAATGATCGTGATTTGTTAAAAGGGCTAGATTTACAATATATTATAAGCCATCTAGCTATATCCGAAGAAATAGATAATCCTTATAATCTAGAACAATTAAACAGATTTAAAGCTTATTTACAATATTTCCCAAACGTCAAAGCAAGCCTTGCTAATTCCGGCGGCATATTTTTAGGACAGGATTACCATTTTGATTTAGCAAGACCAGGGGCAGCCTTATATGGTCTTAATCCCTTAACAAAGAATCCCGTAACCTTAAAAGCTCCTATAATTCACTTACAGAATTTGACACTAGATAGCCATATCGGTTATAATATGACTTTTACAACTAAGCGTGATAGTGTCATTGCAACGTTACCGCTTGGTTATGCCGATGGGTTTAGTCGTAATTTTAGCAATCAAGGCGAAGTATTTATTAACAGTCGCAGCGTTCCTATAGTAGGGCGAGTATCGATGGATTTAATAAATATCGATGTTACCGATCTACCACCATCCGAGATTTTTCTAGGGCAGGAAGCGGAAATTATTGGAAATTATTGCACGCCCGATAAAATAGCGAGTATTATAGGTACTATCGGGTATGAGGTATTAACTAACCTTGGTAGCAGATATAAAAGAAAGTATATCGGGTAGATATCTGTGTCATACCATGGCTTGACCACGGTATCCAGAAAAAAATTAAAAAAGATTGGATCCCGCGATCAAGTCGCGGGATGACATTAGAGGTTACTGGATTCCTGCTTGCGCAGAAATGACATAGAGTACTTAAATTAAATAGAAAAAATACAAATGTTATTCAATATAGCTAATTCGGTCGGTAAACGTACTGTAAAGTTTGCACAAAGTGTAGGTAGTTTTTCTCTATTTAGCTTTGCTGCCGTTAGCAGTATCATAAGACCGCCTTTATATTTGAGTTTAATCATCAGACAATTATTATTTATCGGGTTTCACTCGCTTCCGGTTGTTGCGATGACGACTTTTTTCTCAGGGGCGGTACTTGCATTACAGAGCTATATCGGTTTTTCCCGTTTCTCAGCTGAAAGCTCTATTGCAACGGTAGTAGTATTGTCGCTGACTAGAGAGCTTGGACCTGTCTTAGCTGGACTAATGGTAGCGGGAAGAGTTGGGGCATCAATCGCCGCCGAAATAGCCACAATGAGAGTAACGGAGCAGGTAGATGCTTTATATACTTTATCTACCGATCCTATTAAATATTTAGTTTTTCCAAGAGTAATAACAGCTATTATTACAATGCCTTGTCTTGTTTTAATCGGGGATATAATTGGTGTTATGGGCGGTTATTTGGTAGGGGTATATAAACTTGATTTTAATAGTGCAGCTTATTTAACCAGTACTTTTCAGTATTTAGAACCGATTGACGTAATTTCCGGTCTTGTTAAAGCGGGAGTTTTTGGGTTTATTATTTCTATAATAAGTTGCTATAGCGGCTATTATTCAGGTAAAGGGGCTAAGGGAGTTGGAAGAGCAACTACCTCGGCGGTAGTGAATGCTTCTATCCTTATCTTAATCAGTAATTATTTAATAACCGAATTATTTTTTAAAGTATAGGTATACTCGTTTAATTTGGAAAAGAGCTAGGCGTTTTATATTTTTTGACCGCAGCGTATAAACGTACGTGAGGATCAAAAAATATAAAACGCCTAGCTCTTTTCCAAATTAAACGAGTATACAGTTTTTTTGTTTATTTGGAGTATGCATGAGTGTAGAAGAATTTAAAATTAAAATTCGGTCATTATATAAATCATTCGCTAATCATAAGGTGTTAGACGGAATAGATTTGGATGTAAAAAAGGGCAGTTCATTAGTGATTTTAGGTGGTTCCGGTAGTGGCAAATCAGTTCTAATTAAAAATATAGTAGGATTGATTAAACCTGATAAAGGTAAAATTTTTATTGATAATGTAGAAATCCAAGATATCTCAAGTAAACAAAAATTTGAGATTATGGATGGTATAGGTTTTTTATTCCAAGGCGGAGCATTATTTGACTCCTTAAATATACGTGATAATATTACTTTCGAGACTAAAAAATTATCTAAGAAAGAAAAAAACGACCTTGCCGGTGCAAAGCTTAATGCCGTTGGTTTATCTCCTAGAATACTCGAGCTTTACCCTGCCGAATTATCGGGAGGAATGCAAAAAAGAGTAGCCCTTGCTAGGGCTATTTGTAGTACACCGTCGATTTTATTTCTTGATGAACCGACCACAGGGCTTGATCCTATCATGGCAAATGTTATCAACGAATTAATTATAAAAATCCAAGAAGAGTTAGAGGCAACTACGATTACTATAACTCATGATATGATTAGTGCCGCAAAAATAGCTAAAGAAGTAGCTATGATTTATCAAGGAAAAATTAAATGGTACGGTAGTAAAGATGAAATGCGTAATAGTGATAATCCTTATTTAAAACAATTTATAAATGGATTAACTACTGGGCCTATAGAGGTATAAAATGTTTAAGAACTTATTATGTATAATAATATTTCTAGGTATAAATCTAAATGTTTATGCTATAAATTCTAGCTCTTATACGACAGATGATATAATAAAAATAGTAATTATTCTTGGAATAGTTATTTTAATTTTTAGTCCTGCAAAATTCCGTATAATCGTTATCGGTACTATGTTAGGCTTGTCTTGTGCCTATTTCACGTATAAATACATCGTACCTATCTTTATTTCTTTACTAAATGGACCATAAAGATAAATATTGCTATTAGTGACGCCCCACATCTCAGCTATTTTCTCTTCTAATAGTATCAATTTAATATTCTACAATTAATCTAAAGCTCTAACTCCCCCGTGATAGCCATCTAATTCAAAAGAATTGGGATGTATATTTTTACATGCATCTAAACCTATTATATTAATCATATTAGTATTATTATCAATACCATTTAAAGTAGTACGAATATCTTCCAAGTATTTAGATGATTCAGGCGAATCATTACCTCCAATTATTCGTACTTTTATTAAAGCTTGTTCTATCAATTCATTCTGATTAAAGTCAGTAATTAATTGCTCTAACTGTTGTGAATTAATATTTCTAGCTAATGCTATTTTATTTAATTTTACGGAAAAGAAACTACAGGCAATCTCTTCATTTAAATCTTTAGTATAAATTACTAAATCATCATTTATATCAAAAATTTTATATTCTTGTGAGTTAATTTCAATTTGCATAGTTTATTTACTTTGTTGATTATTTTTGTGTAAAGCAATATTTTTATTGGGAAGAGTATAGCTAGGTGCAGCTATTTTTGTCTTAGTACTTATATTTTTTTAATATCTTATCACTTGTTAAGTTTAATTTTGGTTCATTTTTTGTTTTATTACTACTAAAAATATTTATGAACAAATCTTTTATTTTTTGTATCCAGGATTTTTTAATATTACTATCTTGTTGGTAGGTAGAATGAGTAAGTGCTAATGTTTTATTAATTTCTGAACGTACACTTTCCAACGGATTTAAATTGTTAGATAATAAATAATCAGTTTTAGCTATTAAATTATTCACAATTTTTGTTTGTTCTTGATCCTTTAGATTCAATTCGTGAACTCGATTACTAATATTTTTAGTTACTACATTTTTTACTAATTTTGGATTAGTTTTTTAAATTTCCTCTGCTACTTTAGTAAGTGGTCTTGATATTTGATTAGATTGCCATGTGTCCATAGAATTAGGATTTTGATTAGATCCTAATAAATATTGCTGAATAATATGTTTTTGTTGGATTTCATTTAAAGAGCGATTAGGTATATTTTTATGTTTAGTGAAATCAAAAGCTTTATAAAGTACAGGAGTATTACTTCCTATACTTAAATGTACTTTTCTAGCAGCGGTTGTTTTATCCTCTCTATCCGGAACAGTTACCTGTTATTGGATCAAATATAATTCCTAATGGGGCTCCCTTGTCTTCTATATCTGCAGATTTTATATTTACGTTAAAGTGGTTAGTTAATTCTTGTGTTACTTTACGAATATTACCATCTGATACCGAAATTGATACTGCAGATCTATCACGCCCTCCTACTAAATAAGCTTTTAATTGAGTATTAGGAGGAAAGTTGCTTATTACATCATGTGTTAAAGCACCAGCATCAGTAAACCTGTCAACATGGGCTAATGCAGTTTTTTTAGTTAATGGATCATGTAAAATTACAGCAACGCATTGTTGAATGTGATTAGTGCCTATCTTTTCTTTATCAGAAAAACCAACTTTATGCTGTTCCACACGAACAGCTTCATAATCAACTATACCTTGCTGTAATGAGTAAGCATATGCATACTGCGCTATTGAATTTTCTTTACGGTTTTGAGTTTTATAAGCAGCTCCTAAAGCTAATCTTGCCATTAATTCTTTAGCTTGGCTAATGTTCCTTGTGGTTGATATGCAGTGACTAATGCTTTGTATGAATTTTCGACATTATAATATTGCTTTGCTTCAAAAGAATTCTCTATGCTATCTTGAAATTGTTGAATAGCATTATCAAACAGTCCTAGCTGTTGATAGCTACGTCCTATCATAGTATTAATATAGGAAAGTAGGAAAGAAAATTACTGTCAGTTTGACCTATAGCAATTTGTTCAGCTTGTTGTAGTTGTTTAAGAGCAACAAGATGATTATCTTTGCTATATAATTTTAATCCTTCATTATACAAAAAGCTGCTTGATTATGATCAATTTGCTCCTTTGTACTTAATGGTTTTGGAGTAAGATTACTAATATATTCAGGAAAACTTGAAGGCAACTCGCCTAATTTTTTAATTAGTCCGGTAATTAGTCCGGTGATATTACCTTGAACTGGCTTCCCATTAATAAGCATAGATTTATAATAGTTTAATTAATTTATATTTTTATATAAAACTCTGTTATTTAATAAAAATCAAGCATTAGCTAATACTTAGCTACAAAATAATTATCTCTTGACACTAGGGGAGTATTGCGTTATATTCTTTATCTATTGTATATACTGACTGGATGAACTTCAAAATTGGCTACGTCGTTCTACAAGATCTGCGGTGCTCACGTATTAAGTATACGCTCCGCTCCTCGGCGTGTGAACTCTTAGCTCTTTTTGAAGTTGATCTTCGTATATGACTCTTCATTTACTTGAAGTATATTTTATAAGTTTTAAGGTATTTAGCTTATGTCTCGTAAGTGCGAACTCACAGGTGTGGGTGTTTTATACGGCAACAATGTATCACATTCTCAGCGTAAAACTAGAAGACGTTTTAAACCTAACCTAAGATCGGTTAAGTTTACAAGTGATATAACAGCCGGGGAATATAGATTATCGGTTAATGCTAGATGTATTAGTTCAGTGGAAAAAGCCGGGGGTTTTGATGCATATATTCTAAAAGCCGATGATAATGTTTTATCAAGTAACGCTAGAGCTATTAAGAAAAAAATAATTCAGACTAAAACAGCAAAATCATTATGAAAAGTGGTATACATCCAGAATATAAAAAGTTTTTGATTAAAGTAGGAAGCGATGTTTTTGAAACAATGTCTACTCATCCTACAGGTGAAATTTTAATGGATGTTGATTTTAGAAAGCATCCGGCATGGAATAAAGATTCCGGAAATGTAGTAAATCAATCGAACAAAAGTGTTAGTGATTTCAATAAAAGATTCTCAGGTCTTTCTTTCGGTAGTAAGAAAGAAGCTAGCTAGGCTTTGTTTGTGGATAACAAATCGTCATTGCGAGGAAATTGCATAGCAATTGACGAAGCAATCCAGTAAACAATTTTGATTTATAGAATTTTTTTATTATTTTTTCTGGGTTGCCGTGCAGTCTACGACTACTCGGTATTTACGCAAGAATGACACTAACAACAAAATATAACACAGATAAATCGTCAATTCTCAATTATTGCGGGGTGGAGCAGCTCGGTAGCTCGTCAGGCTCATAACCTGAAGGTCGTTGGTTCAAATCCAGCCCCCGCTACCATATCTTTTAATGTCATGCTAGCGCAATGACGACTTGGTATTCACGCAGGCAATGCCTTACATCCAATACGAAAGCAAATTATGACTACTCAGAAAATAGTGCCTACAAAATCAACTGATGGCAGTAAGCTTTTTCGTCATCAAGCTAAATTTGTAGCCGGTGCTATGAATATAAATCAAATCCCCAATTTTTCATTACCGGAAATTGCTTTTGTCGGTAAGTCAAATGTCGGCAAATCAAGCCTAATAAACACGATATGTAATAATAAAAATCTTGCTAAAGTTTCTAATACTGCAGGGCGTACTAGGCAAATCAATTTCTTTAACCTTGCAGATAAACTTATTATAGTTGACCTTCCCGGTTATGGTTTTGCTAATGTTCCTATATCAGTCAAAGAGCAGTGGGGAGTGTTAATTAGTTATTATTTACGAAATAGTTATAATTTAAGGTTAGTTAACTTATTGATTGATTCAAGAAGGGGTATAAAAGAAAATGATAAGAAAGTAGCTGATCTATTACTTGCAAATAAAAGAGAATTTCAAATTATTTTCACAAAATCCGATAAAGTTACGGATCATAAAAACCTTCACGATGAAGCACATAATTTTCTTGCAACTTTAAACTACTCATGTAATGTTATGTATGTAAGCAATAGGAGTAAAGAAGGTGCAAGAGAACTTAAAGCTAGTTTGGCAAAATGCATCAAACCTCAAAAATAAAGAGGTAGATAGTATTTCTTCATTAAATAACATTGCTATAATTAAGAATATAATAAAGTGTAGTAGTGAGTTGAAGAATCAAGCAATAGTTCTAAAATTACCTGCTACTATTATTATTGACGATAAATTATTTACGGCTTTTATTGAATCTGTTAGATTGCTTGAGATGTGCGGTGCTAAAATATATATAGTACATGATCATATTGATTTACGAAGTTCGTCTTTAATATCACAAATAGATGAAAATTTTAGTCAAAAAATTAGTAAAATAAGCGACTATAGTTCTCTAAATAATCCTATTATTATGGAAATTTTATCCAGTTACGTTAACAAGCTTATAGTAACAAAGTTAAGTAGTATAGGTTGTTATGCAGTTGGTATTTCAGGTAAGGATGCTAATTTACTGCAAGCAAAAAAATCAAAACTATCTTACCGAAAAATTGTAAATCATGATGTTATAAATATTGGTTTTTTAAGCGAGCCTATTATGATTAATCCAGAAATTTTATTAAATTTTGCAGATAATAATATTATACCCGTGATAGCACCGTTTGCGAGCGACGATCAGGAGAAAACGCATTTATTAAATGTTAACTTAACGTTAGCAACAATTGCTTCTGCATTAAGTGCAGAACATTTAATATTGCCATATGAGATATTACAGGTATCCGAGACGTTTCCGTATAATATAAAAATACGAGATATTAACTTGTTGAAATCAATGTTAGATGATAGTAATAATTTCATCGAAGAAGCATTAATTAAGATAGCAGTTAATGCCCTTGAAAATAATAATGGTTACGTACATTTTGTGAATAGTGAAGCACCGAATTCAATATTGTCAACTATGTTTGATATTAATATAAATTAATAGAGGTTTTTTATGGCAGGAGCATTAGCATCCGATCTTTTATTTGTAGGGTTAACTAGACCGCCGATGATATTTGGAGTAAGTATTAAGTTTGCTGCATTAAATATGATAATGACGATGATAGTATTTATTTGGAATAACGGCATTATGATTTTATTCATTGCAGCTGCTTTGCATTTGGTAGCTTATATTATATGTTTTAAAGAACCGAGATTCATAGAGCTATATTTAAATAAAATGTCAAGAACTAGCCAATGTCCTAATAAATTTTACTACGGAGCAAATTCGTATAATATTTGAGTTTTATGTCATTCCCGCGTAGGCGGGAATCCAGTAACATTTAATGTCATACCGCGCCTTGATCGCGGTATCTTAGGACACAGTCTGTGATACAAGATCCCGTGGTCGTAGCCACGGGATGACAACAAAAAATCTGGATTCCTGCCTACGCGGGAATGACATAAAAAGAGGTATAACTGACAAAATAAATCAAAATAGTTAAATCAGGTGAGGTAATGAAATTATTTAGAACTAGAGCCGCTAAAGAATTAAGGTCTAAACAAGAAAGACCCACTTCGCATTTCATTCCTTATAAATGTCATTGGGATAGTAATACTATTTTAACAAAAGATAATTCTTTATTACAAGTTATTAAAATAAATGGATTTTCTTTTGAAACTGCTGATGATGAAGATCTAGACATTAAAAAGAATATCAGAAATGCCTTACTTAAAAATATGGCTTCGGGAAATATCGTTATGTATTTCCATACTATTAGAAGACGTAAAGCAGTAATATTTGACGATACGGAATTTACTTATGATCCTACCGTAAAAGTCCCTAATGATTTTATTACTTATTTAGGTGCAGAATGGCGTAAGAAACATGCTGGGGCTAGGTCGTTTTTTAATGAATTATATGTTAGTATTTTATATAAGCCTGATACTGGCGGTGTTGCTATAGTTGAGTATTTTCTAAAGAAGCTTAGACAGAAATCTAATAAAACCGCTTGGGAAAACGACATGAAAGAGATGAAAGAAAATCTTCAAGAAATGTCAACTAGAGTGATTAATACATTCAGAAGTTACGGAGCAAGATTACTTGGATTTCGTCAAACGCAGTCAGGTAGTTATTGTGAAATTTTAGAATTCCTTTCATCTTTAATCAATTGCGGCGATTCACCGGGTCCTATAGCATTACCGCGTGGTACTATTGACGAATATTTACCGACTCATCGCTTATTTTTTGATTCTCGTACTATTGAAGCAAGAAGTCCGCTTGGCAAGAAATATGCTGGAATGATCAGTATACTTGAATACGGTCCTAATACTTCGGCAGGAATTTTTGACGGATTCCTGCAAATGCCTTTTGAATTTGTTATGACGCAAAGCTTTGTCTTTGTTAATAGAACAGTAGCGATCGGTAAAATGCAATTACAGCAAAATAGAATGATACAATCCGGTGATAAAGCTACTTCACAAATTGCTGAAATTAATACGGCCCTTGATATGGCCACTAGCGGTGATATCGCTTTCGGTGAGCATCATTTATCGCTTTTATGTTCCGCAAATAATATTAAAGCTTTGGAAGATATATTGTCAATGGCAGTAGTTGAGCTTTCTAATTCAGGAATTCAGCCGGTTAGAGAAAAAGTTAACATGGAACCTAGCTATTGGGGACAGTTGCCGGGAAATATGGATTATATAGTGCGTAAATCCACTATAAATACTCTTAATATGGCTAGCTTTGCCTCACAACATAATTATCCGCTCGGTAAAATTAGAGATAACCATTGGGGAGAATATGTCACAGTACTTGATACTACTTCAGGTACACCGTTTTATTTTAATTTCCATGTAAGGGATGTTGGACATACTCTCATTATCGGTCCAACCGGTGCCGGTAAAACAGTTCTTATGAATTTCTTATGTGCTGAAGCACAAAAATTCAAACCTCGTATGTTCTTTTTTGATAAAGATCGAGGAGCAGAAATATTTATACGTGCTTTAAACGGAGTTTATACAGTAATTGATCCGGGTTTAAAATGCAACTTTAACCCTTTACAGCTTGAAGATACTAGTGAGAATAGAACGTTTATTTTAGAGTGGCTTCGTGTGCTTGTAACTTCTAACGGTGAAAGTTTAACTGCACAAGATAATAAAATCTTATCTCAAGCGGTAAGCGGTAATTTTAGATTAGCAAAACAAGATAGAAGGCTTAGTAATGTTATAGCATTTCTTGGTATTGATACACCAAATAGTTTGGCAAGTAGGATTGCAATGTGGGTTGGTAAAGGTTCACACGCTAAGATATTTGACAATGAAATAGATGATATTGATTTACAAAAAGCAAGAGTATTCGGTTTTGATATGACTGAATTACTTAAAGATCCTGTAAGCCTTGCACCGGTATTACTATATATTTTCCATCGTATTAATATCTCTTTAGATGGGCAGAAAACTATGATAGTACTTGATGAAGCATGGGCTTTAATCGATAATCCGGTATTTGCACCTAAGATCAAAGATTGGTTAAAAGTGTTGAGAAAATTAAATACTTTTGTTATATTTGCTACGCAGAGTGTCGAAGATGCTGCAAAAAGTAGAATTAGTGATACGTTGATTCAACAAACAGCTACGCAGATTTTTTTACCTAATTTGAAAGCTACGGATATTTATCGTAGTGCATTTATGTTAAGTCAGCGAGAATATATTTTAATTAAAACTACCGACCCTGCTACACGTTATTTTTTAATAAAACAAGGAATAGATGCTGTAGTGGCAAAAGTTAGCTTAGATGGTATGGATAACATAATCAGTGTTTTATCCGGTAGAGTTGAGACTGTAATATTGCTCGATCAAATTAGAGAGAAACACGGTAATGATCCGGATAAATGGTTACCTATATTTTATGCAGCAGTTAAAACATTATAAATGCCTGTCTGTCATCCCACGGCTTGACCGCGGGATCTTGTCTCACAGACTGTATTCTGAGATCCCGTGGACAAGCCACGGGATGACATTTTTACAATGCGAGGCAAGTAACTAGTTATGAAATTATTTCCTCGTAGTATACTTATAACATTAGTATTAAGCTTTGCCCTAAATTTAGGGATAGTTACTAAAACTCATGCTAAAGATACTCTTGATAGCATTGTAGATATTTTGAGTGGCTTAACTTGTGAAACCCAAGGCGTAGGCGATTTGCTGCGTACTGAATTTTCTCATACATGTATTGTTGCTCCGTTCTTTACTTTTGCGGTAATGAATCTTGTCTCTCCCGTTTTATACATGAATACGTTTTTAAAGCTTAAAATAAACGACAGTGATTTATTTAACGATAGTAACTTTGGGAATTTTCCCGGAGGTCAATGTACTCGTGAAAACAGAATTGATCCTAAAAATCCAGAATTACGCTTTGCTTTATGTAATAATGCTAAATTAATTGTATCTCGGGCAAAATCTGTTGCAGAATCGGCACTTGCTATTGCTAAAGCCGTCTTAACAGGGAGCGACCCTTGGGATGATATAAAGACAGCGTGGGCAAATAAAAAAAAGGAATATCATGTTCCATATAGTGGTAAGCCCGGTGATGACGGTTTTGCATTTGATTTAGGCTTTCCTGTAATATATTGGAAAGTTATTCAAGATAAAGATAGAATATGCGTATCGACAAAAGGATTTACAGGAGACGTTCCCGTTGGCTGTAAATATATGAAAGAGCCGTTTCCAAAATCCATGTATAATAGCTTTATGGATGTAGCAGATAAGGATTTTATTGAGAATCCAAATAAAACTCCTACCGATCCTTTAGCTTTAGTTTCCTGTAGTGCAGCGGGTGATGGATGTTATCAAAAAGCTTATAATGCTTCAAAAACTGCAGTAGTCATGACTTCTCCTCTTATAGAATGTATGAGGCAAATGATTGCTAGATTACTAATTAGTAAAGATGTTTGTAGTTTTGATAATGTAAGCCAAGTGGTTAATTTGGTTTCAAGGCAAGATAGTGCATTCTTTCAGTTTCAAGTAGGAATGTATAAAATAGTTACGGCTTTTCTAACTTTATATGTTATGTTTTTTGGCTTTAAACTATTACTTGCAGGTGAAGTGCCGCCAAAAAGTGAGTATATAAATTTTATATTGAAAATGATATTCGTAACTTATTTTTCAATAGGAATTAATATAACCCCTGGTAATGGTTCTCCGTATGACCGGTTAGACGGCATGATTCAGTGGGCGTTTCCTTTCTTACTTGACGGTATAAACGGTTTAGCAAGTTGGGTTATGAATGCTGCTCCGTCCGGTTTATGTAAATTTAACAATCTTTCTTATGACGGTACCGTTTCTTATATTGCATTATGGGATGCATTAGATTGTAGGGTAGCTCATTATTTAGGGCTTGATATATTATCTACGTTACTTGTCGAAAATGCTTATCGCAGTCATGATTTTTTAAATTTTGATTTCTTTAGTTTTAGTGCTCCACCATATATTTATTTGCTAATTCCGGCGATAATCTCCGGTAATATGATGTTGGTGTCACTCGCTCTTTCTTATCCGTTACTTGTGATTTCGGTTGCTGCCTTTATGGTTAATGCAACGATTATATGTATGATATCTATAGTAATACTCGGTATTTTGGCTCCTCTTTTTGTACCTATGTTTTTATTCGCATATACAAGAAATTATTTTGAGAGCTGGGTTAAACTAATGATCTCGTTCTTGCTACAACCTATGGTGGTAGTTACTTTTATGATCACGATGTTTTCGGTATATGATTATGGTTTCTATGGTAAATGTCAATATAAGAGCAAGTTAATTCACAATAGTATAGAAGACAAAATTCAAGGTGGCATTACTTCTAAGAGGGATGTTTTAATATTTTACATTAATAATGATTGGGATGATACGTCACAGTATCCTGATAAAGATGCCGTAGAAAGCTGTCAAAATAGTTTAGGTTATATGTTAAATAACCCTATTACCACGGTATTTAACTTTACAAAAGATAGTGTAAGTGAAATTGTCGATAGTAAACCGGGTAATACCCCTACCGATAAATTTCTTGCTAAATTCCAGTTTTTATCAGGAGTAGTTTTAGGGCCCGGAATGTTTTTTATGTCTCCAAAAGTGCTTTTTGAGAAAATTAAAAATATTTTGCTTGCATTAGTTATGGCATGTTTTACATTGTATTTGATGTATAATTTTAGTAGTCAGCTAGCTGAATTTGCTGCAGATATGACGGAAGGAGTAGCTCTTAATAATTTTGCTATAAAACCGCAAGCAATATTTAAGGCAGCTATGGCAGTACTTGCTACTGCGGGTGCTGCAACTAAGGGGGGCGATCAGATAGCAAGTAGAGGAGGAGTTGGTGATTTAAAAGCTGGTCAAGGTGGAGGAGCAAGTGATTTAGAGGTAGGGCAAGGCGGACTACCAAATGATAATATTGCTACAAGCGGAGGTACGTCGACGCCGACAGCTTCGTCTTCTGTAGCAACTTCTAGCCCAAAAACTGTAAGTAGTGAAGCAAGATCAGATGTTGTTACTCCTCCTGCTCCTACAGAAGCTATTTCACCACCGCCTGCTAGTATTAGAACTTCTATTTCTACACCTGCACCACGTGTTGGACAAATCATAAGAGATAATAATCAAGAAAGTAAAAAAGAGATTGATAATACTCCGCCTTCACAGGAAAAAGTTGATAATGCAGCTCCACAAGAAAAAGTTGACAGCACAAGTAAAGGTACAGGAGTAATTGATTATAGTTTTAACTTAAAGGAACATGATAATCCGACAGGCGTAAAACAGATACGGGAAAATGCAGAGATTCGAGATAAACGTGTAAAAGTAGAAAAAGCATGGAATGAACTAGTAGCAAGCGGAGGAGGAAGAGTAAGAGAACAAGAAGGAGGAGAAATATCAGAACGACGTGCAAATGCTGAAAAGGCATGGGATGAGTTAGTAAGAAGCGGCGTAGTAACAGAAAAAAAAGATAATAGTTCTAATGAAAACTCTTAAAACCTTAAAGATATTTATTATAGTTTGTATAGCGTCTGTAAGCTTAGCTAGCTTTGCCGGCTTTGGAGAATCATGTTCTAGTTTACCGACTACTTCAGATGGGTATTTAGAAACGGACACGGCATATGGCTATATAATTCGTAATATTGATATGAAAGATCCGAGAGGTAATTGTAACTCAGTTGCGTCTAGTATAACGTTTTGTTTTAAAAATGTAGAAGGTAGTAGTAGCCCTTGCACCATGTATACTTTAAATGAAGGTGACTCTAAAAAGATTAGTGATTTAAGTACCGATAATAATCCTGATCTTGGAGCAAATCCTGTATTAAAGAATATCGTTTTAACGGTTAAAAAATGGGATAATGATCTATGTTTAGTTATGCCTACGTCAAGGGGACCGATGCCGGTAGCATGTAAATCTTTGAGTGCTACACCGACTCCACCTCCTCCTGAGGATGAGAATTGTAATATAGGAAAAAGTTGCTATACGGGAGCAAATTATAGTCAATCGTTAATTAATTTTTCCGGTCTTGCAGTTCAGTGTTTGAGTGCAACGCTTAATAAAATATTTTTTGCTGGAAAGAGTTGTAGTGCTCAAGATCAAAATTCTAGAATAACTAATCTTACTGCTTTTTCTACGTTTCAAGGTTATTTAAAGAGAATTATAGGTGCGGCATTAATTCTTTATACTATGTTTTTTGCCTTTAATATGGCTCTAAATACAGAATATGCAAGTACTGAAAAAATAGCTCTTTTTGTAATAAAATTCTTATTTGTTGCTTATTTTTCTATCGGTCTTGGACCTTTAGATTTTAGTGGCGGTCATCCGACAAAAGAAAACGGTATGTTAAAATATGGATTACCTCTTTTGACAGGAGCAGCACCGGACTTTGCACAGATGATCTTTAATGCAGCAGGTTCTAGAGGATTATGTCAATTTGATAATTCAAAGTATAAGGACGGTTATAAATTTTACGGTTTATGGGACGCGATTGATTGCCGTATAGGTTATTATCTTGGCTTGGATTTACTTTATAATATAGATAAGAATGGAGTGTTAGGGAATGTGGTCGGCAATGGTCCCCGTGGTAATAATACACCTATACCTAATTTTGATCCTGAAGGCAAAAATGACAGACCGAAGGATTTAAGTAAAGCAGGAGCACTTAGATTTTTTACCGTTATGTTTGGATTCTTTATGGCCGGAAATGTTATTATACTTGCAGCAGGTTTAGTATTTTCTGTAATATTTTTATCTATACTTTTATATTTTATTACGCATTATTTAGTTTGCATGATTACTATTTACGTTATGACATATATTTCTCCTATATTCATTCCTATGGCTCTATTTACTCGTACAAAAGCTTATTTTGACGGGTGGCTAAAAGTATGTATTTCATGTGCATTGCAGCCGGCAGTAGTAGCAGGTTTTATAGCTTTATTAATAACTATGTATGATTCCGCAATATTTAAAAATTGTGAATTCCTTAGATATGATTATGAAAAAGGGGATATTAGATTTAGTACTTTTGAGTTAAGGCTTCCTGTTGGCGGGGCAGATCAATGTCAGGAAAGTTTTGGATATAAAATGTTAGAATATTATGCAGGTAAAGGTTGGGAAGAGCATTTATTGATACTTTTTCCAATAAAATCAATTGTTAGAGATGTTGTATCTATTTTAGCAGAACTTTTATGCGTATTAGTATTTTCGGTTATTTTTTATTACTTCTCTAAATCTATAGGGCGATTTGCTTCTGATTTAACTAATGGTCCTAATATGGATGCAGTAACGGCAAGTCCCACTAAAATCGTTGGTTTAGTAAAGAAAGGAGCAGCTTTCCTTAAGGATGCTGCTATGGCTTCGCAAGGTAAGCCGCTGGTAGGAGATAAGCCGGGTGTTGGAGGTAAGCGTAAAGAGGGACAGCAGCAAGGCGGGGATTTAGCAAGCGGTTCGGGTGGAGGTAAATGATAGAATATGCAGGGTAACTTATTAAAAGTTTTAGAAGTACTTGCTATAGTAGCAACGTTAGTTTGCTTTATTTTTGCAGCACTTGGTATGATAGGAGCAGTAAAAGTCGGTGACAGCTGCTACATGAGATATGCGTCAGACGGTCAAGGAGGAGCGGATTCAATAACCGGTACTATAACCCTTAATGCTAATGCTAATTATGTAAACACTGCTAAGATGTTGTCCGACGGCACGACTCTGCTTATTCCTGATCCTACTCGTTACGGTGAATGGCTAAATACTCAGGTGCTAGTAGAAAACAGCCAATCAGTGAATTTACAAGTGGTCGGTCAGGTTAGTTTGTGTTTAGCTTATATACCGAAAGATAATTTACAACGTACAGGGGCTGGATCTAATTTAGACGATAACGGTCAAATGATCCCGATTCCTCGTATTAACGATAGAAATAATCCACCTGTCTCTCTAATAATGGATGCAAAAAATAATGAATGGCGTAATATTGCCGAATTATACGCCAATGATAGAGTTTTAGTTTCCGTATCTCCTAATTTTGCCAATACGGATGCGACAGTTAAAGATGCTTTTAAAGGTGTTGAAGTTACGAAAGATTGTTCAGAGAATAAAACTACTTATAATCCAATTTGTGGAAAATATTCTGTTTATTCAGGTGAGTATGTCAATGCTTGCGAGTTAAAAGAGAAGTATTGGAATTGTCAAGTCACATGGAGGTGCCCTACCTGGTATGAGCAACCATTTTGCAACTGGGGAGCATTGGGCTGTGTTCGTTCTTGTGATAAGATACCAGAATGTACAACGAAATGTATGGCTTGGGTTAATATAACGAGACCAGCACCAGAAAACTACCTAGATGATGAGAGTTTTACATTTTCGTGGTCTGACAACACAGGTAAATTATTTATCGACTATTCAGCCCTTCAATGTTCTTATAATGCTAATATTCCTCCAGTTGATCAATGTCCTGATAGTGTTCGCGATCGTAGTACAAAAGATAAAGATTATATTGGAGGTGTACATTGTACTTCGGGCATATGTAGCGATGGAGATTTTCAAAAGAATCGGAGATTTTGGTATACGGCGGACGGTAAAGGAGGCAAAGGACCAACTGGATTAATATATCAAATGAATGATGCGGGTTCTGTAAGTCAAGCTCTGCCTTCTAAGCTAGAATTTGCTAAATTTGTTGCAGATACAGATCAACCGCCTGACTATAAAGATAAAGACGGTAAATATTTATATAAAGTTATATATAATATACCTTTTAACAGTAATATTGCAAAAAGTTATTTACAATATAGGCTGTGGTCTCCTACCTCACAAGATAGTAGTAAGAATACGGGAGGATACGTTTTAAATATTAAACAGACTAAATGCTATAGAGAAAACGGTAATAGTTTTAACGATACTTTTGATGATCGAGGACGAGTGCAATACATCATAGTAAAGCCTTCGGAAAACCCGAATACTAGCGGTAAAACCTATTCACCTCAAGGAATTAGCGTTGATAGTGAAGGTAAATATAGCTTTAACGCAAATGAGGCGGGTTATATATGGATGAAAATCCTAAATGATCCTGGTAATAATTTAAGGGACTATAAAGATAGTGAAGGTAGCTATAAAGTACATTTCTCAACATCCTTAAAAGTAGGAAGTTTTACTATTAAAGTAATGAATCCGTTACTTCAGTTATTTAAAACTAAAGTGCAAGGGGCTGCTACTTCTATTTTTAAAAATATGGTATGTTATAAAGCTAATGATAGTTCGTCCTGTACTAACTTTTTTACCTATATTAAAGCAATTTTAATTCTGTATGTGATGACTTACGGAGCAATGTTTTTGCTTGGTTTTGCTAAGATAAACCAAAAAGAGCTAGTAATTAGAATAGCAAAAATCGGGGTAGTTAGCGGACTTATGAACGGTAATACCTTTGAATTTTTCAATAACTATCTTTTTGATGCAATTACCAATTTTTCAGACTCAATTATTGCTAATATGAGTGGATATAGTTTGTTTACTTCTACTAATACTATTTCTAATCCTTTCATGTTTTTAGATGCAGTAATGAGTAAAATATTTTTTAGTCAAACCTTTATCGCTCAATTACTTGCACTTCTTTCTCTTGGGCTTAGCGGTATTATATATTTTATAATTACTTTTATTGCGGTTGGTATAGTAATTATTACGGCGCTTAGAGCTGTTGCCGTTTATATTATGGCATTTATGGCAACTTGTATATTAATCGGTATAGCCCCTTTATTTATTAGTTTCTTATTATTTGATTTTACTAGGTATTTATTTGATAATTGGGTGAGGTTTACGATCCGCTATATGATAGAACCGGTAGTTATGATGGCAGGTATTATAGTACTAACACAACTATTTACCATTTATCTAGATTTTGTTTTAGGTTATAGCGTGTGTTGGAAATGTGCTTTACCGATAAAAATTCCGTTTATCGGTACTATTTTACCTATTGCCTTGCTGAATGTACCTATCTTCTGTATTAATTGGTTTGCCCCTTGGGGAATGGATTATATGTCGGGTATGATGGGAGTAAATATGCAAAATATCGTAGCTCTAGTTATTATTGCTTACGGTATGTACGGTTATGTCGAATTTTCAGGACGTATGGTAGTAAAATTAACTAGTGCTGTTGGGCCTTCGGCTACTGAAATTGGTGGTAAAATGTCTCATGATGCAGGACAAAAAGCATTAAGTTCAATAGGAATGGATGATAAAACAAGACAAGGTATTACCGGCAGAGCGGAAGCACGATTAAAACAACGCAATAAGACATTAGATCAGGCTGAGAAAAATAGGAAAAATACGCCAAAAGAAGGGGGCGAGAAGACAAATGAAGAACCACCTAAACCTGAAATACCGAAATAGAGGGTGAATCGAAAATCGTCATTGCGAGGAAATTATGAAATCATTGACAAAGCAATCTCAGGAGTTATTTCATGAGATTGCCGCACAGCCATACAGCTGCTCGCAATGACGGGTTTACTATTTAATACTATGGACAAGCCACGGTATGACGTGTTGGATAACAATTTAAAATTATGAAAATTCTTAAGAGTTTAGTTTTATTAGTTTTGTTTATGGCGATGCCAGCTAAAGCCGATGATGTTTTTTCATGGATGTCAACCAGTTTTGGTGGGTTAAAAAGCTTATTCGGTTGTTTAGAAGTGCCTGAATTTACAAGTTTTCAAGAGGGTAATATAGGAATTAGTTTATCTACAGCCGGAATTTGGCAATCAACAGGTAATACTGTTCAGAAAGGTAAATTGTTAAAAATAAATTGGTCTACTTCAGGTATTACTCCTGAACCTAGAAAATATCTAGTATTATATAGAATTGATCCAAGGTTTGGTATGCCGCAAGTTTTCATTAAAACTTATAATTATTCTAAATTACAATTTGAAGCTTTAGGATTTCCTCGTTTTGTTACGGACAATAACAGTGAAACACCGGGGACTATACCGCCTGACAAAGACCTTGATGCACTTTCATTTACTAAAATGTCTGATTTTGTTAAATATTTTAACTATTCTAACGGTAATTCGAGAATTGAAGTTAAGGCCGGCGATGTAGTAAATATTAGTTTAGTTGGTAAAGATAATTTTTTTAGCCCTAATACTCTAAAACTTCCTAATACCGTAGATAATATTTTAACACAGGAACTTGATAGCTCGATATTCGCTGCTTCTGCACTTTATACTCAAAGTAACCTTGGAGATTTGGATAATAGAATAATTTACTCTTCTGCAGAGCAGGTGTGTAATATGATAGATGAGGAAAGAAAAAGTGTATGTAGCGGCACGGGTACTGCTACAAAGTATAAAAATACCGATAATGGAGTAATAGTCGGTAAGCCTATGATAACGGGAGCGGTACAGTATTTCATGGGCTTAATTAAGGCTTGTCCTGCTAATGCCGGTATAAATACTAGCCCTGCTTGCTATTACGATCAAGGTAGAGGGATGATAATTAAAGTAGGCGGGCAGGTTATTAAGGGACGAGATCAGAGTTTTGTAAATTCAGGCAGTACTCAAAGTAGCTTTATATATTATCAAGCCACTAGCGGTGGTACTATGGATTTTACTAGCGATTGGCAAGTTAGTAACATGTTTAGTAATTCAGTTTTAATGAGTGATTGGAGCCGAAATTTTTCAAATTATGCTAGTTTTGTAGATTATATAAATAAGAATGATTGGTCAGCTAATTTTTTATATTTTGGTTGTTATTCGATGATTGTTGAAATAGGTAATGGGGCAAATTCAATTAATCCTGATGATCAACAAAATATAAAGTTAGAATATTTAATAACGTCTGATGGTACATTACCTGATCCATCTGTTCGTGGTACGCCGGTAGATTATAACTTTGCGACTGATGCCCCGCAAGATGGATATTTATGGTTAAGGGTGGTAAATCCTAATAGTAATATACAAGGGGTAGTTAGTGTAAATTATGCTAATTATACCGGTACAACTTGGTTTTCTGATATAATATATAACGGTGCTATTAAACCTATTACCGATCAGTTTAGAACTTTTAGTCAAAACTTTTATATTAAGTTAGTTAAAAATTCTGCAGTGCAGAATTTAGCTAAAACTGCATTAACCCTTTATGTTACTATATTTGGGCTAATGTTCGTTACAGGAGCATTAAAATTAACTGCCGTAGAAGTAATAACACGTATATGCAAAATAGCTATAGTAGCTTTTTTAATTAGAGAAGAAAGTTGGAGCTTCTTTAATACATACTTCTTTAGTGTATTTACTGACGGTATTGATTTCTTTGTAACTAACGTATTAGGTGCTACAAGCTCTAGATCTAATATTTTTGGTTTTATTGATCCTATATTTGATAAATATACTAACGGTAGGATTTGGGGATTACTATTTATTGAATTATTACAAATACATAATGGTTTAGCATTTATCGCTATTATAACCATTTATTCACTTATTACTTATTTTAGAGCTATTTTAGAAGTTATAATAGGTTATGTTATTGCATTCATAGGGGTAACTGTTATGATTTCATTGGCACCGTTTTTTATAATATTAATGTTATTTGAAAAAACTAAAAGTTTATTTGATAATTGGATATCGACATTGCTTAGCTATGTAGTGCAGCCGACAATATTATTGATTTTCTTTTTATTGATAGATCAGGTTTTATCTGAGCAGCTTTTAAAAGTGGTAGTTAGAGCCTGTTGGGATACTCTTATACCAATAAAAATAGGGCTTGATTTAACAAATCTTGGTATTCCGATTCATTTCTCTTTTACATTACCGTTCTTACCCGGAATACCTTTCTATGTACCGGATGTTCCAGAAATTAGTAGCTCGAATATTCTAACGAACAATGCTAATACTTTCTTAGTATTATTTACTACGGCTTTATTATTTTATTCATATTGCTTGATGTCATATAGTTTAGTAACTTTTGTAAATATAGTAGTTGGAATGCTTACAAATGTTACACCGGCACGAATATCAGGAAATTATCAAGAACGTTCTGATCCTGTGGGAGCCGTTATGCAGGATATAGATTCAGTAACAAAACCGATTAAAAAGGCTGCAATGGCTCCGGCTAGAGTTTTCAAAGACAAGATAATTGATCAAAATTATAAAGCTAGAAAACTGGAAGTAGGTGGTGAATTTACAAATAAATTTCTTGCTGAGCGTAATGATGTGAAGAAAGAGGAAGGAGAGAAGAAAGAATAATTGTAAATATTTTCACCGTCATTGTGAGGAAATTGCATAGCAATTGACAAAGCAATCTCAGGAATTTAGTACTGCTGCATGAGATTGCCACGCTCCCTATGGTCGCTCGCAATGACATTGAAATTAAGACATATGGAAATAACACATAATAAATGAACAAAAATATTTTTATTACATTATTAATATCGCTATTGCTGCTTTCCGGTTGTACCGGCGATACTTGTATTGACCCTGATGATTTCGGTTTTATCAAATTCAATGTCTCTGCTAGATATGATCCGGAAGAAATTACTTCAAGACAGGAAGGTAATCAGGTAGCACCATGGCGTGATAGTGCTTATAAAGTAAACGGCTATCCTTTAACCATTATGGTAAGACCGTGGAGTTATATACTTGGCGATAAAAATACTTCAGGTCAGTTATCTGCATGGTGTCCATGGTATGGTCAAAAAAATAACACAACTACTTTGGCTGCTTTTTGCGTTAAGCTACAACCGTGTACTTTTTGGGATAATACTAGACTTGATATGTGTACTCCTAATCCCGCAAATCAAAATGATGCAATGATTAGTAATGCTCCATGTATAATGACAAACGGTGTCGGGCTTTATTTTCTTATTGCCGCTAAAAATACCGATCCCAATATTTCACCGGACTCACAGAGTAAACCGCAAGGTATAACTCAGCATTTAGGAGAGGAGCTTACTTCGGGCTATGAATTGTATAGTACTAGTAGTACAGGACAATTCTTGAAAGCCGGCGGTATAAATTATCAATATAAAGGTGAAGATAAGTCAAAATATGCTCAATCTCCTCTTTATTTTAAGATTATAGATAAATTTTATAATGATAATAGCGGGCAATATAGATTAGTAATAAAGTCCGGAGTTACTGATACTAGACCCGATCCGCTACAATTTTTAACGGATTTAATAAAAGGAGTATTATTTGGTAAGGATGGGATTATAAAGAAAACTTATCAACAAATAATTGATACGTCGGGTTATAGGATGAGTGTCTCGGCTATTTTAACTCTATATATAATGTTTACAGGCTTTTCCTTTTTTATAGGAAATATAAACCTTACTCATGTCGAACTTATAGTTAGAATATTAAAAGTTAGTATAGTCTCAATATTATTAAGTACTGATAAAGCTTGGACATTTTTTCATGATTATTTATTCGTATTTTTTATTGATGGGGTTCAGCAAATACTGCAAATAATTAATGAAGCTTCGGCTACCGGTCCCGGTTCTCAAAGCTTGCTTGGGTTACTTATTTCTCCTCAAACTTTATCTAAATTATTTTCTTTACTATTTGTTGATTGGCTTGGTTTTATATATATCATTCTATATTTAATAGCCTTATATTTTATTTTCTTTCTTATATTTAAAGCCACTATTATCTATCTAACCGCTCTTATAACTATTGGTATGATTATAATTATGGGACCGATATTTATTTGTTTCATGTTGTTTAATATAACTCGTTCGTTATTTGAGAATTGGTTAAGACAATTAATATCATATGCATTACAGCCTATAATTTTATTTACCGGTATCGTTTTTATTTCAATGATCATCAGAACTGAAATATATTCAACGCTTGGTTTTGCAGTATGTAAACATGATTTTCCTAATTTAGGTCCGATAAATGAAATATTCGGTAGCTTCCTTGAGGATATAGATCCAAGCCTGGGTCATTCAATATTTTATTGGTGGTTCCCAGTACCGATGAAAGGCGGTATAAATAATTTCCACAAAGCAAATATATTAGTTCCTAAAGATCATATAATAGTAGATGATTCTTGTAAGAATGACCCTGATAAATGTAAGCATTGTGCTGCGTATGAGTGTATAGATGAACGCTATATTGAATTACCGTTTTTAGATTTAGTTAAAGATGCAAAAAGAATTAGTAATTTTATAAATGGGAAATTTGTCCAACTTGACGGGATATTACTAATTTTTGTGTCTATTTATTTGCTAAGTAAATTTAACGATACTGCTATATCGACGGCACAATTTATTGCCGGTACTTCAGGTAATTTAACAGAAATACAAAAAGTTAATCAGCAATCTTATGAATCTGCAGCGAAACAAATGAATAGACCGCTAAATTATGTGGCTAAGACGGTAAGTGCACCTGTAACTAGCAGTGTAAGTGCAGGGAAAGAGCAAGTTCGTATGTTTTTTGCCGAGAAATTTGAAAATATGATGATGGGAAGGCTTGAAAAGCAAGCTCTCGGTTCTTCAGCAAATAAAACCGTACAAAATGAGGTTAAGAGAAAATACGGTATAGATTCTAAAGATGTAAAAATGAATGCTATTACGGATTATGAAAACGGTATTGCAGGATTATTAAAGAATTTACCTAAGGGGAATGAATTAAAAGCAAAAGAACTATCGCAAATGAAGTTTACTCAGCTTCGAGATAAAATTGCTGCAAATAAATATGGAGTGAAAGATTACGCTGCTTTAAGTAAAGAACAAAAAGCTGAGCTTGATAAGTCATTAAAAGATGCTAACTTACGTGAACTCGCTAGCGATGCAAACTTTACTAGAGATTATCAAGATGCTTATAAAAATGCTCACCAAGAAATGTCCGGGCGAGGTGTTGGTCTGTTCGGTAAGAATATAGGAGTGCTTAGAAGTTGGCAAGAGATAGAGCATCGTGTTGATACAAAACGTAAATTAAAAGAAGAAAAGCGTGTAGGTATAGGCGAAAAAATATATGCAGGTTATACAGGAATAAAAAGAGGAGTTTTAACTGCAATAGTCGGTAAAGATTTACGTGATGCTTATGAGGGTAATCTAACCAGTGCCGAATGGCATGATTTTGAATATAACGATCCAAGGCTTAGAACTTATAGCGAAAAATTAAAAGATGATGAAAAAGCACGAGAACATGAAGAGCTCCAAATGCATATTAATAAGGAGGCGCTAGCTGCTCAAGCAGATATATTATCACCGGAATATCTAGCAATACTAGAAAAAGCAGGTAGACATAGTGATGTGGAATATTATCAAGAATTAGCTCAAAGAAAGCTTATTCATGAGGTGCATGGTAGGTTATTTGAGGAAGGTGAACCGGTAATGATGGGCGACAGATTTATGCGTGAGAAAGCTACTGATTCTCAGATGCGCGATATGATAGATAACGCTCATAGAAAACATGCAGAATTTATAGATGGAGATCGATATATTCGTCGCCAAGAGCATTATGATATTATGCACGAGAAAGCCCAGGAAAATTTAGAGCAAACTTATAAAGAGCTTAAAGATCATTTCAAAAGAGATGATATCAAGATCGAAGAAATGCCGGCATTAATAGCACAAAAAGTTAAAGATACCGCCGAGGGAGCTGAAATAGACCAAAAGATTACGGAAGAGCTTAATAACTTTAATGCTGATGTTAAAAATTATGAATATAGTACTGAAGTATTAAATAAAATAGAGGATAGAAAGCAAGCCATTACCGATGAAGTCAATGCTCAGATCGATAAGATTAATAAATATAGAGAAAATGCCAAAATGCAAACCTATGTAAAGCCTATAGTAAACGAGGGTAGAAAGCTAAGAAAATTAGAAGATCATTTAAGAAATATGAAGTAGAATAACTAATAATTGTTTTTTTAAACAATTACAGTATATAGAATATGTAAAAACAAACATATTGATTTGATGAACGATCAAACTAAAAATGGTTCTGAAGAACTCAAGTATTTATCATCAGATAAAAGCTTAAAACCGCAAAAAGTTGGGAAGAACTATTTACAGAACTAAGCTCAAATACTACTAATGATTTTTTTTCTGAAGGCAGAGAATATTCTCCACCGCAAGAACGAAATTGGAAATTATTTAAATGATTGATATATAGCTCTTATGTAATTCCTGCGAAAGCAGGAATCCAGAAAAATAACTTCAATATTGATACAGAAGTTACATATTTGATAAAATAAGCATATAAAAAACAAGTTTTTTTATGCTTTACTGGATTCTCGTTTCTGCCATTAAGGGTATTTTCCGAACTACGCAACAATGCCTACACGGAATTTGAATATACACTGTTGCGTTAATAGCATTTAAGAAATGCCCGCTAAAAACAATAATTAGTTTTCCCTTTATTAATTAACTTATATACTATCTAATTAAGTTAGTGATTAATTTATTAAGGGGTTTATGAAGAAGCAACATATAATAAACGAGACTTTTTTAGATGCCATTCTAGCTAAGAAATTAGGTACTACTTATACTCCTCCAAAAGAAATCAACGATCCTGACTGTGATGAAGCAGCAAAGCATTTCATCGATCTATTACTTAGAGCCGACGGCTTTAAGCCTGTTAAAACTGCAGTAGTTCATCCGATCGATAAAGAATCATTACTCGGTGCAGTTAGAGCGGCACAATTTAATGTAATAAAACCGGTCTTGATTGGTCCACAACATAAAATTGAATCAGTAGCAAAAGTTAATAATGTCGATCTTGAGGATTATCAAGTAATTAATGTTGAGCATAGCCACGAAGCAGCAAAAAAAGCCGTAGAGCTTGCGAAGAAAAAGGAAGTTGCGGCTATTATGCCAAGGGGGCGCTTCATACTGATAAGCTTATGTCTGTGGTAGTTTATAAGGAGAATGGACTCTACGTACTGAACGTCGTATAAGCCATGCTTTCTTAATGGCAGTTGCTACCTTTCCAAAACCGTTCATTATTACCGATGCTGCTATTAATATTCGTCCTACTCTAGAAGATAAGCGTGATATAGTGCAGAATGCTATTGATTTAATGCATATGATCAGAGAAGACAAGCAGGTTAGAGTTGCGGTATTATCGGTAGTTGAGACGGTAACTTCTGCAATCCCTACAACCCTTGATGTTGCTGCTTTATCGCAAATGGTAGATAGAGGGCAAATTACGAATGCTATAGTTGACGGACCGCTTGCGTTTGATAATGCTATTTCTTTATTTGCTGCAGAAGCAAAAGGTATTAGCTCTTCAGTTTCAGGAAATGCTGATATATTAGTAGTACATGATCTTGAATCAGGCAATATGCTTGCAAAGCAGCTAAAATATTTGGGTCAAGCGGTTATGGCGGGTATCGTTCTTGGAGCCCGTGTGCCTATTATTTTAACAAGTAGAGCCGATCCTATGGATATGCGTATTATTTCCTGTGTACTTGCTTCATTTATTTATAATCACACTAAGGCGAAGCTACATATCCAAGCAGGTAAATAATGAAAAATGTTATTTTAATAGCTAATGCCGGCTCATCTAGTTTGAAAATTTCTATTTTTGAAATTCAGAATGAAAAAGTTAAGGATAAAAGTTATAATATTTTTTTAGAAAAAATGATAATAAAATATTATTTCATATAAATAAAACACAGGCATCTGCTACCGACATTAAAGATGATGCTATTGAAATGATTATTGATCTTTTTAAAGATTGGTGGAAAAAACAAAAAAATCTCAAGTTAATTGCAACCGGTCGCCGTATTGTCCATGGCGAGAAAATTTTTATTGTTAATGAAAAAGTTAGTGAAGATTTAAGAGCATTAATACCTCTAAGCCCCTTGCATCAACCTTATAATTTGCAGGTACTGGCTTTATTTCTTCAAAAATATAAAGAAATCTCATATATAGCTTGTTTTGATACGTCGTTTCATTTTACCAATCCTCCTATTACAAAAGCTTTCGGTTTACCGAAAAAATATTATGATAAAGGGATAATTCGTTACGGTTTTCATGGGTTATCATATAAATATGTTAGCAGCCATTTTAACGAAATGACAAAGGAAGATTTACCTACAAAGACTATTATAGCTCATTTAGGACGCAGTAGTAGTCTATGTGCTATTAAAACGGTCTTAGTTTAACAAGTTCCATGGGCTTTAGCGTACTTGACGGTGTTATGATGGGTACAAGGACAGGTAACCTTGATCCTGGAGTAGTGTTATATCTTATCGATACCTGATGCTAAATTTGCTATAGATTTATTTGTGTATCGCATTGTACTTGAAATAGGTAAGCTAACTGCTGCACTTGAGGGAGTTGATTGTCTAATTTTGACTGCCGGTGTTGGACAGAATTCCGCTGTAATACGAGAAATGATTACTGAAAAACTTTTATGGCTAGGCATTAAAATAGATGATACAAAAAACCAAAAAAATGAGCATCTAATAAGCGCTGAAAGCAGTAAGGTTAAAGTTTTCGCTGTGCCGACAAACGAAGAGCTAATCATCGCTGAGGAAGTGATGAAGTTTTTATAACACAAATTGGTTAATTTTTAATTACTTATACCTCTATTTTTCTTTATTAACTTTTTTTGAAATATATGCAACTATAGATATATTTTTAACTTAAATTTTGGGGGAAGTTATGCCAGAAGATTTTTTGATAAAAAGAAAGCAGAAAAACAAATAAAGGATATTAAAAATAATAAGATAACTCCATATAATGATGCAATGAAGAAAGATTCTAGAAAAGTGGGTTGATGCAGAGGCAAGTTATAGCTAAAAACGCAGCAGCAGGTTATAAGACAGCATTAAAAATAGAGCAGCAAGCAAAAGAAGCAGGTATTAGTTTAGATAAAGATGCTATGAGACGCTTAGAGAAAATAACAAGTCCATTATATAGAAGCTGCTAAGAAAGCAGAATTTCAAAAATTTCAAAGTGATCAAGCTCATAAAACGTATCAACAAAAAGCTGAAGCATTTAGGAGTGGTACAATAGCTGCTGCTAAAAAACAAAGAAAAGAAGATTATAGGACAGGTGGGTGGGATAAATAATTAAATTATAATTTAATTGCGTTAATTGGTACTGTCTACTATTTTAAACGTATGTCTATACTTCATGCCACAATCTTAACCGTTTTTCCTGAAATGTTTCCTGGAACTCTAGGACATTCTTTAGCAGGACAAGCACTAAATAAAAATATTTGGTCATATGACGTTATTAATATTCGAGATTTCGGTTTAACTAAGCATAAAAATATTGATGATGAGGCTTATGGTGGTGGTAACGGGCTTATAATGCGTCCTGATGTTCTAGGCAGTAGCATAGATCATGCGCTTGCTTTAAATCCTAATGCTGAAATGTACTATCCTTCACCTCGCGGTAGAGTCTTTACCCAAAGCTTTGCTAAAGAGATGTTAAAAAATAAAAACCTCATATTCTTATGTGGACGTTACGAAGGGATTGACGAACGTGTAATTGAAGAGTATAATGTTAAAGAAATTAGTGTAGGCGACTACATTTTATCCGGCGGAGAAATGCCTACCCTCACCATTCTCGATTGCTTAATTAGACTACTGCCAGGTGTTTTAATGAACCAAAATACCTTATCTTCTGAGTCTTTTGAAGAAGACGGGGAATTTAAGGGCGGGCTTGAATGCAGCCTATATACAAGACCTGAAATTTGGCGTGATCGAGCTGTACCGAGTGTTTTGTTATCCGGTAACCACAGGCTAATTAATGAATGGAAAAAAGAGCAATCACATATGATTACTAAATTACGCCGTCCGGAGTTACTTAAAGATTTATAGAGTTAAGGAGTTAAAAAATGAATATTATTGACCGCTTTGAACAGGAAAATATTTCAAAGCGTACTGCAAATAAAAAAATTCCTGATTTTGAAGCCGGCGATACAGTTAAGGTAACTGTTAAAATTGTTGATAGATCGATTGAGAAAGACGGTAAGGAAAAATTAACGGAAAGATTTCAAGCTTATGAAGGTGTAGTTATCGCAAAAAGAAATCGTAGTATTACTTCATCTTTCTTAGTACGTAAAATTAGCCACGGTGAAGGAGTCGAAAGACGCTTTATGACTTACTCGCCGATAGTACACTCTATTGATGTAGTAAAATACGGAGTAGTTCGTCGTGCTAAACTTTATTATTTAAGAAATAGAAGCGGTAAGTCGGCTAGAATTAAAGAGAGACATATCCCTATTGCTAAAACTAAGGCAGCAAAAGCTTAAATATATTTGTATCTCTTATGTCATTACTGCGAAAGAGTGCATTGTTACGTGAATACTCAATACGTCATTGCAAGCAGCCGTAGGCTGCATGGTAATCTCATGAAATAATAACAAACTCCTTAGATTGCTTCGTCAATTACTTGTAATAGTTGAGATTATATCTTACATTTAGTAAAATAAATTAATTATTAAATGGAGATGAAAAATGAACTTAAATCAAAAAATAATAAAGCCAAAAATAGGGTTACTAGAACTAGCTAAGAGTCTTGGTAGCATATCATCAGCATGTAAAGCGATGGGCTATAGTAGAGATAGTTATTACAGATTTAAAGCACTGTATGAAACTGGTGGCGAAGAGGCATTATATGAAATTAGTCGAAGAAAGCCAATAATAGCGAATAGAGTTGATCCAGCGATAGAGAAAGCAGTAATGGATATGGCAATAGAATATCCAGCATATGGTCAGCTAAGAGTATCAAATGAGCTTAAGAAGAGCGGTATACTTGTATCGCCTGGAGGAGTGCGATCAATTTGGTTACGTAATGATTTAAACAATATCAGTAAAAGGCTTAAAGCATTAGAAGCAAAGATGGCTCAGGATGGTATTGTTCTTACTGAATCTCAATTACAAGTGCTAGAGGAGCGTCGTAATGAAAGAGAAGCTCATGGAGAAACTGAGACGCAGCATCCAGGTTATCTAGGATGTCAGGATACGTATTATGTAGGTAATTTCAAAGGTATAGGTAAGGTTTATTCTCAGGTATTTATTGATAGCTATACTAGGGTAGCTGATGCTAAACTATATACTGATAAAACAGCTTTAACTGCTGCTGATATGCTTAATGACCGCGTGTTACCATGGTACGAGACCCAAGGGATACCAATACTTCGTATTCTTACAGATCGTGGGTCAGAATATAAGGGGAATATAGAGCATCATGCTTTTGAGTTGTTTCTAAGTATCGAAGGTATAGAGCATACTACAACTAAGACATATTCTCCCCAAACAAATGGTATGTGTGAGCGTTTTAATAAAACCATGAAACAAGAATTCTTTTATACAGCTATGCGGAAAAAGATTTATACAGATCTTGATGATTTACAATTAGATCTTGATATTTGGTTAGAGCATTTCAATAATGAGCGACCACATTCAGGAAAATATTGTTATGGAAAAACTCCTATGCAAACTTTTAAGGATAGTAGAAAATTAGCTGTTGAAAAGAATAATGAAATCTTGTATCTTGAATACGTCTCTGACAGTCAAAATTTAACTGACAATCAGGTGCAAAATTTATAGTGTCTGTAAGATCAAATCTTGACTTCTACACTATAGTTGCCTCTAGATTAAAACAGTGTAGTCAACTTTTAGCTGGTACATACATTTATGCGATGGATTTTTCTTTTATTGAACCGCAAAAAAATGATTTTGTTTATTTTGATCCTCCTTATCATAAATCAGGTGAGAAGTTTTATACCAGATTACCCTTTGATGAAAATGAGCAAACGAGACTTAAAGATTTTGCTACAGAACTTAATGATAAAGGTGTTAAAATAATGGTTTCAGTGCTACTTCCTTTATTAGAAACTTATACAAAAATTTTAATATTAGTACTATTAAGGTTAAATTTAAGGTTAAATATTCCATGCCTGAGCACAATAAAATATCTGATGAAGTAGTTATTACAAATTATCAATTACCACAATAGCTTAGTTATATTCAAACTTGATTAATTCAAAGCAATAGTCTTGAGTCTTAAAAGCTTCTTCTAGATCTTGTATATGACGATTTCTAACATAGTAATCATTAAAAGCTGATATTGATTTAAGGATTATTTTCTTATTGATTCTATCTTCCTCTACAATTACTAATTTACTTAATACCCCAAAATCAATATATTGGTTATAACGTTCAATGAGGAATTTCCTCACTTTATACCATACTGAATCAGGATTTAATTGTTTGCTTAGCTGCAATAAATAATCTTGTTTTTCATCTTCAGTATTATTCTGCTTCGCTTCAAGCTCAGCAAATGGTATGATTTGTAACTGCCCAATATTACTGCCATAGATCATTTGTACTTGCTGCAGTATTTTATTTTTGCTATGTTCTGAAAGCGTAATATTTTGAAGAAGTTTTATTTTGTATTGATTCTCAACTATTCCAAGAAAGCGGCAAGAGCTGAGTAATTCATAAGCTGAATCAGGATCAAAAATACCGACGATTTTACGTTTTAACTGAGCTTGTTTGCTAGTATCAGTACTACGTTCTATTTTATCTAGATATTGCTACTGAACTTTATACACATTGCTAGATTTAAACTGAAACTGCTGACAATTAGCTTGAGTAGTTTCTCTTAGTTCATTAGCTAAAGCTTTAGCCATGTAATTTAAAAATACTTTTTTATGACCAAAATGATGTTCTGGGTATTGTTCTGCTAGTTTCAATAAGAGCTTGTTAATAACAGTAAGATTAAATTCTCGATTTGATTTTATCTGTAATAAATCAGCCTCTTCTTGGGTTAATGGATGGAAATCTGTTAATTTTTTTCTTTTGAACCAGCTTTTATGATTAACAGCATTAATTACTGAATTATTGCTATTTGATGGTGTAGAGTCATATTTTTTAGAGATTTTATTAATAACTGCTTGTAGTGCAGTATTAATCCTTGTAGCACCTGTTGTGATATTAGCACTAGATAAACTGGTATTATCAGCTTGTTGTTGGTCATTGGTTGAGCTTGCTGTTTTGGATTATAAATTTGTTGCACGTTTTTGTTGTTGTAACTGACCTTGGTTATTATGATTAAATATATTTTTTTCATTTTGAAAAATTGTAGATTTGCTAGATCTAGATTTATTAGATATATTTTTATTATTATCTATATATAAGTAGTTAGCGAAATTTTTTTCAGGTTGAACTGAAATTTCTTTCGGGTTGGGGCAAAAAATTTTTCGTGTATGGCTGAAATTTTTTTCGTTTTCAGCTGAAGATTTATGATTATAAGGTTGGCAATCTTTTGCTAATTTTACACAAGGAGTATTACGACATTTGATACCATATTTAATTATTGTTGTAGTAGAAAGATTGATAAACCCGGATTGTTCTAGTTCGAGTAGACATTGTCTTACTCTTCGTTGACAAACACTTAAGTGTTGTTCAAAGAAATGATAGGTTTCCTGAAGTTCGTCGATACTATTGTTATAGTAGATTTGCATGCGGAAGACTATTAGAGATAGTAGCTGTCTTGCAGTTTTGCTTAAAATGTTACCATTATGAGAGGAAAGAGTACTCCATTCAGGAGGGATAAAATTACCGACAAAATTGTAGAATATAACAGAGCTCTTATCACTATTGTTAATATTTAACTTATTATTAGAGTTAGAGGTGGAAAAAGAGGAGAATATGTTATGCATAATATTCCTCTTGAATATCAGTTATAGGAGAGATTTTGAAGACATTATAGCTCTGATAACGTAATCTCAAAGGAGAATATAAGGAGCATATAAATTTTTTGACAATAGTGCTAAACTGTGAAAAGCTTGATTGTATGGTGGTGGGCGATAGAGGGATCGAACCTCTGACCTTTACGATGTCAACGTAATGCTCTAACCAACTGAGCTAATCACCCTTATAATTTTTTTAATCTTTATGTAGTTTTGGCTTTATTGAATTATGGACCTTATAATATTTACAATTATGATAAGTGTCAATTGATTAGTTCAAGTTATATGTTAAAAAGATTATATTGATAAAAAAATAGTTATATTGCATACATTTATTAAAAAAACAGAAAAAACTCCTAAAACAGCTATTTCAATAACTAAAACTTAAGATTAAAGGAAGGTTTTAATGAAAAACTTTGATGAATTTAAAAAAGAGTTATTATCAAACCCCGAAGTAAAAAAAGCTTATGAAGAACGAAAAATGGAATTTGAGATAGCAAGCACTTTAATAAAGGTTCGTCTTGCATCTAATATGACTCAGGCGGATGTTGCTAAAAAACTGTCTAATTCTCAAGCGCAAATAGCACGAATGGACAGCGGACATCATATTCCTAATTTCTTAAGCCTTCAAAAATACGCTAAAGCTGTAAATCAAAAAATTAATTTGTTGATTACCCCATCATAGGGTGTACTACTGAATCTATATGTAGTTTTTAACCCTTATTTTTTTAAAAAATTCATTAATGTACTAGATTTCAAGCTTTATTTCCATTATTTATAATATTTTATTATTTAGTCTATAATTTTATGGTGGATTTAAAAACTAAAGCCTTTGATATTTCTCAAAATTTCACTATTTCTCTTGACGGTCCTGCTGCTTCAGGTAAAGGGACTATCGGTTTAATACTGGCCAAGAAATTTTCTCTTAAATATTTTCAGTCAAGTATTGTTTATAGGCAGCTTGCGTTTGACTGTATTAGTCAAAAAATAGATGTCACTGATATAGATGCGGTAATTGCTTTATCTAAAGAATTAAAACTCGACAATAATTTTGACTTAGAGAATGAGAATATAGGAAATATAGCATCGCAAATTGCCGTAATAAGTGAAATTAGAAATAATCTAAACAAATACCTGATTAATCTAGTAAAAACAACACCTAGAATGATTATGGAGGGTAGGGATATAGGCACCGTTGTTGCACCTGACGCCGATTTAAAGATTTTTATAACCGCAAATCCTCAAATTAGGGCTGAAAGACGATATAAGCAGTTGCAAGCAAAAGGAAAAACATGTATACTCGATGAGATTTTACGGCAAATAATTTTGCGAGATAAAAGAGATAAAGAGCGAAAAGCTGCACCGTTATTACCGGCTTCAGATGCTTTAATTATCGATACTTCAAAGCTTTCGGCTATGGAAGTCGTAGAAGAAGTAACAAATTATATAAAGAATAAAATAACTTGAAAAAGTGCTAGGTTATTTTATTCGATTTTATGGCGTTATTGCATGGCTAGTATGTCATTCCCGCGGAGGCGGGAATTCAGTAACTAAAAGGTAAAAACACACTGAATTTTTAATATTAAAAGCTCAATTTCGCTTTTTCTGGATTCCCGCCTCCGCGGGAATGACATACTAGCCATGCAAGAGCATCCAATTTTATTAACCTTTCAAAAAAAATTTATTAGCCTAGGCACTTTAGCTAATATTACGAGAAGAATATGTCAATAAAACTAAAACAACGATTTGTTCCACAACTTGCAGCAATGAATCACGAATTTGCAGAAGATTTCTCTAAAATGCTTGAAACCGTTGATACAAGTCATATAAAAGAAAAAACGGTAGTTAAAGGTCAAGTAATCGAAATAAAAAACGATATAATTATTGTTGACGTTGGATTAAAAAATGAAGGTAGAATACCTAAGTCTGAATTTTTAGCTTTACCTGAAGTTGGGGACGTAGTTGAAGTTTTCATCGAGAAAATTGAAGGACGTAACGGCAGAACAATATTGAGCCGTGAAAAAGCAGTTAAAGAGGAATTATGGGGACAACTAGAAATCATGTGTTCCAAGGGCGAATTTGTCGACGGTACGATTTTCGGTCGTGTAAAAGGAGGCTTTACCGTGGATTTATCCGGTGTAGTAGCATTCTTACCGGGAAGCCAAGTTGACGTTAGACCTATTAAAGATCCTACTTCTATAATGAATATCAAGCAACCGTTTAAAATTTTAAGTATGGATAAAAAGCTTGGTAATATAGTAGTTTCAAGAAGAGCTATTTTAGAAGAATCACGTTCCGAAGCTAGAGATGAGATGCTATCTAAAATTAAAGAAGGCATGGTATTAGAAGGAACCGTAAAAAATATTACTGATTACGGTGCGTTTATCGATCTTGGAAGTGTTGACGGTTTATTACATTTAACCGATATTTCTTGGGGAAGAGTTAACCATCCTTCAGAAGTGTTAGACTTTAACCAAAAGGTTAAAGTAATGGTTATTAAGTTTGATGAAAAAACCAACAGAATATCACTCGGTATAAAACAACTTGATTCTAACCCATGGGAAGCAGTTAAAGAAGAATTCCCCGTCGGTAAACAAATGACCGGTAAAGTTACAAATTTTGCTGATTACGGCATATTTATAGAATTAAAAGACGGGCTTGAGGGACTTGTTCATTCAAGCGAAATTAGTTGGTTAAAATCTAATCAAAATCCTAGAAAAACGCTAACTATAGGGCAAGAAGTAGAATTCGTAGTTTTAGAGGTCGATACTGAAAAGCATCGTGTTTCTTTAAGTATTAAACAATGCCAAGAAAATCCTTTAACAAAGTTCGCTGAAAATAATCCTGTCGGTACTATAATTAAAGCACCGATTAGAAATATTACGGATTTCGGTATTTTTGTTGCACTCGGTAATAATATGGACGGCATGATTCATGAAGGTGATATTAGCTGGGAAGATAAAGGAACGGATCTATTAAAATCATACAAAAAAGGTGACGAAATAGAATGCAAAGTTCTAGCCATTAATATTGAAAAAGAACAAGTTAGTTTAGGTATAAAACAATTGTCGCCGAATCCATATCAAGAAATCAGTGATGAATATAAAAAAGGCACCATAGTTAAAGCCCTTATAACAGAAGTTAAAGATGAGGGACTCGAAGTATTATTAAACGATAAAGTAGCAGGTTTTATTAAAAGAACTGAACTATCGGATGAAAAAGACGAGCAGAAGTCTGAAATGTTTCAAATAGACACAGAAATAGAAGCAAAAGTTGTTTCTATCGAGAAATCAACCGGTAGAATTTTATTATCGGTAAAAGCTCATAAAATAGCAGAACGTCAAAAAGCTCTCAAAGCATATGGTTCTAGTGATAATACTACCAATATGGGAGATATACTTGCTAATGCTTTAGAAGATAAGAAGTAATACTCTATTATAAGTCATTGCGAGGAGAAACTGTAAGTTTCAACGAAGCAATCTCAGGAGTTATATGCTACTTCATGAGATTGCCACGTCGGTTATTAAAATAACCTCCTCGTAATGACGAAAAACTATTTAATTAATCAATTTCAGGAGAAAATATTAATGTCGTATGTACCGATAGTAGTTGAACCAACATCACGCGGTGAACGTGCTTATGATATATATTCAAGATTGCTAAAAGAACGTATAATCTTTGTATGTAGTACTGTTGAAGATCATATGGCAAACTTAATTGTTGCACAATTATTGTTTCTTGAAGCAGAAAATCCTAAAAAAGATATATATATGTATATCAATTCCCCCGGAGGAGTTGTAACCGCAGGTCTTGCAATTTATGACACAATGCAATATATAAAACCTAAAGTGGCTACATTATGCATAGGTCAAGCTTGTTCTATGGGTTCACTTTTACTGTGCGGGGGCGAGAAGGGGATGCGTTATAGTTTACCTCACAGTCGTATTATGATCCATCAACCATCAGGAGGTTATAAAGGGCAAGCTACCGATATAGAAATCCACGCTCAAGAAACCCTAAAAATCAAAAGGTTACTTAACGAATTGTATAGTAAACATACTGAACAAGAGTTAAAACATATCGAAAAAAGTATGGAACGTGATAATTTCATGTCACCGGAAGAAGCAAAAAAATTTGGATTAGTAGATAATATAATGTCGTCCAGAGATGCTATGACATTGTTAGCAAAATAAAGATTAAATTTTATAGATTTAGTCTTATTATTATAGTATAAGAGAATTAATTTGTTATAGTCAAGTCAGTGGGATTTGCACACCAGAAGCGAGGAGTTAAACCTAACTAATAGGAGAACGACGAATGACGATGCAGGCGAGTCCAAATCAATTGACTATATTGGGGTCATAGCTCAGTTGGTAGAGTGTTTGAATGGCATTCAAAAGGTCGGGGGTTCGACTCCCCCTGGCTCCACCATGTCTTATTGCTATTTCAATTTATAAATACTTCTAAACTAAGGACTTTTTGCTTTTCAAAAAAAGTTAGATAATATTCAAATCTTATCATAATTCCTTTTTAGATTAGTTTTAACTTACTTAGTGAATTAATAAGAGGCTATAAAATGCATAAAGTAATTACACAATTATCAGAAATTAAATTAATTGGTATTACAACAGGCCGGAGAATATAAAGCTCAAAGCGGGGCATTTTAAAGGTAATACAAGTTATTTAATGATAAGCAATATATTAACATAAGCTTTACCCCACTTTCTACTTCTCATTTTTTGCTTTTTTTTAAAATGGCTAGAAATGCCACATATAAAACTATGGTGGGATAAGGATATAGAATGGAGTTTAGAATTGATCGAACAAAAATACTCAAGCTATGTTATAGGGTATAAGCTAGAAAATAATGAGCCTAAAAATATACACGCTTACATTATAGAAGCAGACTGTACTCCTTTACAATGCTTATGATTTTGAGCGTTCAGACCCATTAATAAACTTACCTTCAAAACTTGCAGCACTTGATTATTTCTTTAATGCTTAGGTTCTGTGGACATTTAATAGAATAATCATAATTATGACTCTTTTTTGCTGCAAATTATAAGTTTTTTTGAAATATGAATAACTATTCCTTCAAAAATCTTATTAATTTTCGCTAAAAAATACTTCAAAATAAAAAATCAATTAGAAATCTTCACAGAACCTAGATATATTAATATAGATTAAGTGTAAAAAGAATTAGTGAGAAAATGCTAAAAGATCAGAATTTAGATATAGAAAGAAAGCAAGACCATATTGAAATTAATCTTACGAAAAACGTTGAATCTACACTTAAAAGCGGTTTTGAATCTATTCACTTTATTCACAATGCATTACCGGAAATTAACTACGATAGCGTCAATACAACTACTACTTTCCTCGGAAAATCTTTACAAGCACCTATCCTAATTTCTAGTATGACCGGAGGCACGACTAGAGCTAGAGATATTAACTATAGACTTGCACAGGTCGCTCAAAAAGCCGGTATTGCTATGGGGCTTGGCTCTATGCGGGTTTTGTTAACGGAACCGGATACAATCAAGACATTTGCAGTAAGGCATATAGCTCCCGATATCCCTTTACTAGCCAATATCGGTGCAGTACAGCTTAATTACGGAGTGACACCTAAAGAATGTCAGTATTTAGTGGATGCTATTAAAGCCGATGCCTTAATTTTACACTTAAACGTGTTACAGGAACTGACTCAGCCGGAAGGTAATAGAAACTGGGAAAAGCTGTTACCTAAGATAAGAGAAGTGGTTCATTACCTCTCTATTCCGGTAATTGTTAAGGAAGTAGGATACGGTTTATCTAAAAAAGTTGCTGAGAGTCTTATTGAAGCAGGGGTTAAGGTTCTTGATATTGCAGGGAGCGGTGGGACATCTTGGAGTCAAGTAGAGGCTTATCGTGCTACAAATTCGTTACAAAACCGTATAGCTAGTAGCTTTATTAACTGGGGAATCCCGACTTTAGATTCTCTAAAAATGGTGCGGGAAGTTTCAAAAGATATTCCGATTATTACCAGTGGCGGGTTAAAATCCGGCATTGACGGTGCAAAAGCAATTCGTATAGGAGCTAATATTTTTGGACTTGCCGGTCAATTTTTAAAAGCGGCAGATACTTCTGAAAGCTTGCTTTTCGAAGAGATACAATTGATAATCGAGCAGCTTAAAATTACCATGCTATGCACCGGATCACGCACTTTAAAAGATTTAGCAAAAGCAGAGATTAGGTTGTAGTGTAGAAGTCAAGATTTGATCTTACAGACACTATAAATTTTGCACCTGATTGTCAGTTAAATTTTGACTGTCAGAGACGTATTCAAGATACAAGATTTCATTATTCTTTTCAACAGCTAATTTTCTACTATCCTTAAAAGTTTGCATAGGAGTTTTTCCATAACAATATTTTCCTGAATGTGGTCGCTCATTATTGAAATGCTCTAACCAAATATCAAGATCTAATTGTAAATCATCAAGATCTGTATAAATCTTTTTCCGCATAGCTGTATCAAAGAATTCTTGTTTCATGGTTTTATTAAAACGCTCACACATACCATTTGTTTGGGGAGAATATGCCTTAGTTGTAGTATGCTCTATACCTTCGATACTTAGAAACAACTCAAAAGCATGATGCTCTATATTCCCCTTATATTCTGACCCACGATCTGTAAGAATACGAAGTATTGGTATCCCTTGGGTCTCGTACCATGGTAACACGCGGTCATTAAGCATATCAGCAGCAGTTAAAGCTGTTTTATCAGTATATAGTTTAGCATCAGCTACCCTAGTATAGCTATCAATAAATACCTGAGAATAAACCTTACCTATACCTTTGAAATTACCTACATAATACGTATCCTGACATCCTAGATAACCTGGATGCTGCGTCTCGGTTTCTCCATGAGCTTCTCTTTCATTACGACGCTCCTCTAGCACTTGTAATTGAGATTCAGTAAGAACAATACCATCCTGAGCCATCTTTGCTTCTAATGCTTTAAGCCTTTTACTGATATTGTTTAAATCATTACGTAACCAAATTGATCGCACTCCTCCAGGCGATACAAGTATACCGCTCTTCTTAAGCTCATTTGATACTCTTAGCTGACCATATGCTGGATATTCTATTGCCATATCCATTACTGCTTTCTCTATCGCTGGATCAACTCTATTCGCTATTATTGGCTTTCTTCGACTAATTTCATATAATGCCTCTTCGCCACCAGTTTCATACAGTGCTTTAAATCTGTAATAACTATCTCTACTATAGCCCATCGCTTTACATGCTGATGATATGCTACCAAGACTCTTAGCTAGTTCTAGTAACCCTATTTTTGGCTTTATTATTTTTTGATTTAAGTTCATTTTTCATCTCCATTTAATAATTAATTTATTTTACTAAATGTAAGATATAATCTCAACTATTACATATTATTATTTTTATTATCGCTAAGTTCCATATATTTTGTTAGTCGATGTTTGTCTGCTATTAACTTTGCTTCTTTTTCTAAATTGATATTTTGCTCAAGATTTGGGTCTTTAATTAATTCTTTAAAATAATTACTTATGGATTTTAATCCCAATTTTCTCGTTAATTTACTTAAATACTTTTATAAAATTTATTTTTGATAGTTTGTTTTTTAGGTTCTGAATTTTTATTGAATGTATTATCGGTTTTAACTTCTTATTTTTTATCTTCTAATACTCCTGTATTAATTGATCTTTTGGTGTTTGATTTAGTTTTGAATTATCTGCTCTTACCCCAGCACCGGCATTATATATATACGATAATTTTTTCCGTTTTCTTTAGAATATTTTATAACATTTGTATGTAATCCTGTATTAGTAGGAGCATTAGAATATGATAAATATGCTTCTCCGGTTTTTTGCAGTTTATCATATATTTCATCTGTAGTTTTTTCTAAAAATTTTTTTAACTGTTCTGCTGGTGGTAATTCAGTTGAGCTAGTTAATTTACGTAAAAAGGATTGCTTATAAATCTCATCTAAGTCATCCATAAAATGGTCTAATTTTTTACCTGTATTTTCGTCAGGATTTAAAGCTTTATACGCTTAGCCGTTATAAAATGAACTGAGCCTAAATTATAATCTTTTGTGGATTTATTATAGGTACGGGCATCGTCAAGCATTTCGCAGTACTGAGTTGCTTTTGCTTCATACTCATATTTCCGTATGTTATTTAAGGCTTGAGTGATATTTTCATAATGTTCTTTCAGCTTATTTTGGTTATTCTTGTTTAGAGCAGTATTTGTAAGTTGATTATCATAATTTTCTAAGTTACCGAACTTTCTATCATTATTTACATTCTCAACCATATTTTCAACTAATTAGTTAAGCAGGGATCAAAATAATCATGTATTATGAATAAATGTCAATAATTACTCACCTCAATATATCTACTTTATCTAATTGTTCCCATGTAAAATTTGCGTCTTCTCGGCCGCAATGACCGTAAGAAGCCGTTTTTTGATAACGTGGAGTGCGAAGCTTAAGATGTTTAAATTCTTCCTGGACGCATATCAAAATGCTGTGTTATGAGCTTAGTAATTTGTTCATTGCTTAATGTGCTAGTACCGCAAGTTTCAGCATAAACAGATACGGGAGCAGCTACGCCTATTGCGTAGGATATTTGTATTTCACAGCGATCGGCAAGTCCTGCTCCTACTATATTCTTAGCAATATAGCGTGCCATGTAAGCAGCCGATCTATCTATTTTTGTTGGATCTTTTCCAGAAAAGCAACCGCCGCCGTGTCTTGCCATTCCTCCATAGCTGTCCACGATAATTTCCCTACAGGTTAAACCGCAATCTGCAACGGGACCGCCTATAAAAACCGACCCGTCGGATTAATTAGGTATTTAGTGTCTTTATGCAGTAAATTGCTTGGTAATGCCTGTTTAATAATTTCTTCCATTACTGCTTCAATAAGGTCTTTTTGTTGTATTTCCGGATGATGCTGAGTTGATAAAACTACTGTATCAATGGCAATTGGTTTGTTATTTTCATATCGTAACGTGACTTGAGATTGTGCATCGGGTCTAAGCCAAGACAAGATATTTTGTTTACGTAAATATACTTGCCTTATCATTAATAAATGAGCGTAGTAAATCGGTGCGGGCATGAAACTATCCGTTTCATTACAGGCATAACCGAAAACCATACCTTGGTCTCCTGCACCTATTTCATCGTCATTTGCATTGTCAACACCCATAGCTATATCGGGTGATTGTTAATGATAGCTGAAATTACGACACAACAGCTACCGTCAAATCCATAATTTGGATTATTATAGCCGATTTCTTGTATCTTGCTACGTACTATTTGCTCAATATCCACATAGGTACTAGGCCGCTCACTAGAACTAGACCGGTTGTTACAAATGTTTCACAGGCAACACGACCGTTAGGGTCTTGTTTTAGAATCTCATCAAGTACCGTATCTGAAATTTGATCGGCAATTTTGTCCGGATGCCCTTCAGAAACTGACTCAGAGACTCAGACGTAAATATAAAATTTTTCATACATTACGCTCCTTTTAAAATTCTTCAACTGTTATATTAATATATAATTTTTTATATGCTTATTTTATCAAATATGTATGCTGTATTATATGTTGAAGTTATTTTTCTGGATTCCCGCTTTTGCGGGAATGACAGCAAGTCATGCAATAACGCCGCCTTTAGCTAGGAATGATACACCTTCAATGAATTTCCATCCAGTTATTACCTGCTCTAATTTCGGTTATAATCGGTACATCCATATTAGTAGAATTTTCCATGATTTTTTTAATAATAGGTGTTATAATTTCTACTTCATCAATCGGTGCTTCAAATAGTAATTCATCATGAATTTGCAGTACTAATCTTGTTTTAAGTTTACGTTTTTCTATTTCTTGATCTAGATTGATCATAGCAATTTTAATTATATCGGCATTAGTTCCTTGAATCGGAGCATTAATAGCCGCACGTTCTGCGAATTGTTTAAGCTTTTTATCATGAATTAGAGGTACAAAACATTTTCTGCCAAAGCAATTTGTGACATAGCCGTTGCTACTTGCAAAAGCTTTTGTTTGCTCCATATATTCTTGCACTCCTTTATATTCAGCAAAATATTTCTTGATATATTCGGATGCTTCGCCGTTAGTAACGTTTAATTGCTTAGCAAGCCCAAAAGCACTTATACCGTAAATGATACCAAAATTTATAGCTTTTGCTTTACGCCTATGTTCGCTAGTTAGTTCGTGTTTTTGTAAGTTAAAGATCTGACAAGCAGTTTGAGTATGGATATCGTCTTTATTGATAAATGCTTGTTTTAGTGCATCTATATTTGCGATATGGCTTAATATTCTAAGCTCAATTTGAGAATAATCGGCAGATATTAATTTATAACCTTCTTTAGCAATAAAAGCTTGTCTGATTTGATTCCCCTCACTAGAGCGAATAGGTACATTTTGTAGATTAGGTTCCTGTGAGCTAAGTCTTCCTGTAGTGGTAGAAGTTTGTAAAAATTTCGTATGTACTCTATGTGTTATATTATCTATCTGTTTCGGCAAACTATCGGTGTAGGTATTCTTTAATTTTGTTAGTTGCCTCCATCTTAATAACAAATCTGCAATATTATATCCATGCTCACTAAGTTTTTCTAGTATTTCCGCTCCCGTTGAGTAAGAGCTTGCTTTAGCTGAAGCTTTACCGAAAGGTAATTGCATTTTTTCGAACAAGATTTCGCCTAATTGTTTTGGCGAACCAATATTAAATTTAGTTCCGCTAAGAGCAAAAATTTCTTCTTCAAGTTTTAGAATTTCTGTTCCAAATTCAGCGGATAATTGTTTTAGGTAATTAGCATCTACTGTAATACCCACTTTCTCCATTTTATCTAAAATAAAACAAATAGGTAAATCAATGTTGCTATAAAGTCTAAAGGTTTTGTTGTCTTTAAGTTCCCATATAGTTTGCTTATAAAGTGTGATAAAGTTTATTACTATTTTTGCTGATTCGATAATTATATTTTCTATCCAAGTTTCTTTCAAAACTTCTTTAAATAAATTTTTCTGTGATAAACCGGCAGATAACGCATACTGCATTAATTCTAAATCTTCTATAGCCGTAATGTCATGAGATTGGTTTGCATAAAATTTAAGTAGAGGTTTAAGAGAGTAAGTAATTTTTTTTATGGATTTATCGGTTAGTAAATTGAAGATTATATTCGAAAACCAGTTGTTATTAGTTTTAGTATTATAAGAAAATAGATCATGAGAAGTGTTTGAAATTTTAATAATATAGCTTTGGTTTTGCAGTGATAAAATAAAAGCAAGATTAGCTCCTTTATGCTGTAATAAATATATCCCGAATATTCCTATTTTCGTGGCTTCTTTAGCAAAGTCTGCTAACTCATTAGCATTATTAATTTCTTTTATTTCCGTTACTTTATTATCTGCTATCTCTTTGTAGTCGTTAATTTTAATATCCAATAAATTTTCTACTCTTTTATATAAAGATCTAAAACCGTATTCCTGTAAAAATCCTGTTAATTTATCGCTATTTGGAGGTGACCATTCTAAATTATTTAGCTGAAAATCTAAATCAACATTAGAATTAAGCCCTATTAACTGCCATGAAATTAACGCCGTTTCTCTTGAATTTTGTAAAGTTTCACGTTGTTTTACGCTTGAGACTTGGTCTAAAGAGTTAAATATATTTTCTACAGAACCAAATTGTGTTATAAGACTACTTGCAGTTTTTGGTCCAATAGATGGTACACCCGGAATATTATCCGATCTATCGCCGATTAAAGCCATTACTTCACGTAATTTATCAGAAGTAGTGCCAAATTTTTTAACCACATCATCCTCCGTAATATATTTCCCTTTTAACGGATCATATATCTTGATGTTTTCAGTCATTAGCTGTAATAAATCTTTATCGGAAGAGATAATGACTACATGTTCGCCAAGTGCAGCAGTTTTAGTAGCAAAGGTTGCGATAATGTCATCGGCTTCATAACCGTTCTTCTCTAGAATAGGAAAATTTAAGTTACTTGCAACATCACGAACTAAAGGTAATTGTACAATTAAATCTTCAGGGGGTGGAGGGCGGTTAGCTTTATAGTCGGGATAAATCTGATGGCGAAAATTTTTCCCGCCGCTGTCAAATACTACAGCGACATGTTTAGGCTTAAAGTCGCTCAGTAATTTTAGCAGCATTGAAGTAAAACCGTAAAGAGCACCGACAGGCTCGCCTTTTGGTGAAGTTAAAGGCTGTTGTGCATAATAGGCTCTAAAAACAAATCCGTATCCATCTATGAGCAATAAGGTATTTTTTTGAGTCATTTTATGATTTTATTTTTAATTAGATCGTCATTGCGAGGAAATTACGTAAGTAATTGACGAAGCAATCTCAGGAGTTTATTATTACTTCATGAGATTACCGTGCAGCTTACGGCTACTCGCAATGACGACTCAATATTCGTGCGGGCAATGACGTAGCAAAACCTCACAACCCCACTATATTTCTAGCAAAATCATGTTGGTTGAATATTTTTAAGTCCTCTATCTTCTCGCCTATACCGATAAAGTATAAGGGTAAATTAAATTTTTGTACTACTCCGACAATTACGCCCGCTTTAGCACTGCCGTCTAGTTTAGTCACGATAAGCCCCGTCAAATTAGTAGCATCATTAAAATGTTCTACTTGGTTATAGGTATTTTGTCCGGTAATAGCATCAATGACTAAAACGCTATGAGTGGGGGCATTCTCGTCTAGTTTTTTTATAACTTTTACAATCTTAGACAGTTCATCCATCAAATTTTTCTTATTATGAAGCCTACCTGCTGTATCGATAAAAAGTATATCGATATTTTGTTTTATCGATTCTTCCATCCCGCGATAAGCAACACTTGCGGGGTCAGCCGATTCTTCACCGGTAATAAGTAGTACATTTGCTCTATCTGCCCAAGTACTTAGCTGATTTACGGCAGCTGCTCTAAAAGTATCGCAGGCTGCAACTGCTACTTTTTTCCCTTGTGCCGAGTACATTGCAGCAAGCTTACCTATAGTCGTGGTTTTACCTGCTCCGTTAACACCGCAAACTAAAATTACGTTTAATTTATTTTCGCTTAAAGTAAAAGGAATTTCTGATTTTGATAGCTGCTGCTCTATTAATTTAGCAAGGGCTTCTTTTACTGTATCACTATCTATTTCTTTGTCAAATTTTACCTTTTTAAACTCTTCAATAATATTAGTTACTACCAAAACACTCATATCACTTGAGATAAGTAGCTCTTCTAGCTCTTCTAGAGTTTCTGCATCTAATTTTTTCTTGTAAAATATTTTGTCGATACCTTCCGATATTTTATTAGAAGTTTTAGATAAACTTTGTTTTAATTTACTAAATATCGAAATCATATTAGATAGTTTTTTGTTTTATGGGTGTTGGTGTTACGCCTGTGTGAGTATCAAATCGTCATTGCGAGGAAATTACGTAAGTAATTGACTAAGCAATCTCAGGAGTTTGTTGTTATTTCATGAGATTGCCACGCAGCCTATGGCTCGCAATGACGATTAGGTATCTACACAGATAAGCCATCTTGCAATGATGATTAAGGTACTTATCTCTTTTTCTTATTTTTGCTTTTGTTTTTATTTCTGTCAGTGGTTTTATTGAATCTACCTAAATTTTTAACAAATTTTTGTAGTCCGTTAAGTTCCGTTCCATATGTCCTAGTATATTCATGGACTCTTTCTATATCTTGTCTATGAGAATCATCTATTACTACTACTTCCTGCATAAAATTATTAGCATCAAACGTAATTTTTACTATCTTCTGCTTTTCAATTTTTGGATTGAGCCAAGCTCTTTGAGACATAACTCTTTCAACATAATACCAGGTATTTTGGGAATATTCCGGTACTATAGTAGGCGTACCTATTAACTCTACGACTTCTGTTTTATTTAGTTTTTTAGACTCTAATTTTACAAGTGCCGAATCATCTATAGATTGCCCTCTATTTTCGATAGTTTTGCAGCCGCTTAAGGAAAAAAAGGCTAATATACTAAAAATGTATGTTATAAAAATTTTCATAAGTTTAATTTTATCTAGATTTTATTACAAGATTATAATATACTGCTTCACTAATTTGACAAATACTTTTTAATTTATATTTAGAGAGGCTAATAATGGCAGTTCCAAAGAAAAAAACATCAAAATCAAGACGTAATATGAGACGTTCGCACTTAGCACTTGGCAAAGTTAACGTAATAGTTGATTCGCAAACCGGTGAATATAAGCTTCCGCATCACGTTTCTTTAGTCGACGGTACTTATAATAATCGTCTAGTAGTAACAAAGAAAATTAAAACTGAAGAAGAAGTAGCCTAAAAGATTTATGACCTGTAAAATTATTGGTTGCGGCGGGTATCTTCCTTCAAAAATAGTTAGTAATGACGAGCTTGCAAAATTCGTAGATACTAACGATGAATGGATTAGAACAAGAACAGGTATTACGCAGCGTCATATAGCAGGTGATACAGAATATACTTCCCATCTTGCTTTAAAATCAGCTGAAAAAGCTATAGCAGATGCAGGGATATCGGTAAATGATATTGATTTAATTATTATATGTACTACTACTCCCGATAATAGCTTCCCTTCGGTTGCCTCTAAGCTTCAAGGTTATCTTGGTTTAACTAATATACCGTCTTTTGATTTACAAGCAGTATGTGCCGGCTTTGTTTATGGTTTACAAGTAGCAAATTCTCTTATCTCATCAGATAAATATAAAACTATTTTGCTTATAGGAGCCGAGAAAATGACGTCGTTATTAGATTGGAATGATAGGACTACTTGCGTTTTATTTGGTGATGGGGCCGGTAGCGTAATATTACAGCGTAGTAGTGATGATTCCGGTTTAATAGATAGTAATATCTTCTCAAGCGGCGCTGATTATGATGAAATATTATACACAAACGGTGGTGTAAGTATGAACGGTATTAGTGGCAAAATAGTTATGCAGGGGCAAAAATTATTTCGTCATGCAATAGAAAAAATGCAACAATCTATAAAAGATTTACTGCATGCTAATCAATTCAGTGTAAGCGATATTGATTATTTTATACCTCATCAAGCAAATATCCGTATTATAAATAAACTCGCTGAACTATTAAATATAGAAGAGCATAAAGTAGTGAAAACCGTAGACAAACATGCTAACTGCTCTGCTGCTTCTATTCCGCTTGCTTTGAGTACTCTCAAAGCATCAGGCAAAATAAAAAAAGGTGATATTCTACTATTTTCAGCTATCGGTGCAGGCCTTACTTGGGGCAGTGCATTCATTAGATGGTGAATATACTCGTTTTATTAGACATCTTCGGAAACTCTACTACTAGAGGTAATTTGTACGTTGATCCTGTACTCGAATCCTCACGTACCTCTATGTACGCTGCGGTTCTGCGTGCCGTGTCTCCTTCAAATTCCTCTCTATAAGCGAGTTTCTGAAGATGTCTATTTGAAAAATTGGCAACACTACTTATTTGCTTATAATTCTCACATATTATATATACGCTGCGGTTATAAGCTTCAAAATCGATTCCTCTTTTCCCCATTAAACTGCATCTATCTATTATCCAAAGTATATACTTGTAAGTATATACTTGTATTAAATGATATTTTTACCACATTTATACATGAGTAATTGCATTTTATAATATTTTAGCCTTTAAACTAATAAAATAATGATATATACTAACTCACATAGCTTTTGGTTAGTTTAGTTTTATGACTAGCTAAAATGAATTCAATATTAATAAATTATAATCTCAAGGAGTTTAATTATGAAAACAAAAATTACATTAGCTTTTCTTGCATTATGTGTGCTTGCAGGGTGTAATACAACAAAAAGAGCACCGCAATTTGACGGTAATATGAACCAAAGTGAAGAAACTTCATTAATGAAAGATTTTGAGAAGCATGCAGGAAATGCAGTATGGTTTGCTTTTGATAGCTCTGCTTTATCACCAAAGGCTAAAGAAGAACTAGAGAGACAAGCTTGCTGGTTATCAAAGCATCCTGAAGTAAAAGTTACTGTTGAAGGACATTGCGATGAAAGAGGTACCAAAAACTATAACTTAGGTTTAGGTGAAAGAAGAGCAGCAGCAGCGAAAAAATTCTTAGCTCATAAAGGAATCGATCATAACAGATTAAATACAATCTCTTATGGTAAAGATAGACCTGCTATGATGGGTAATACTGAAGAAGCTTTTGCCTATAATCGTAGAGCTGTAACAGTTGTACACCACTAAAATTATTTACTAATTATAGTATCCTAAAAGGTCGAGTTTACTACTCGGCCTTTTTTTATTTATAACTTGATGTTATTATTGCGAAAGCGTTGATGCGTGGATACCAAACCGTCATTGCAAGCCATAGGCTGCGTGGCAATCTCATGAAATAACAACAAACTCCTGAGATTGCTTTGTCAATTACTTTGTAATTCTTCACAATGACGAAAACACTGAACCATATTGCCCTGTTTTTTAGGCGATACCTCAAAAATATAAAAATTTTACTAGACTTAACTGCATAATAATTATATAAATTTCAAATGAAAAGGGGCTGTAGCTCAGTTGGTTAGAGCACGCCGCTCATAACGGTGTGGTCGTAGGTTCAAGTCCTACCAGCCCCACCACACAAATTCTTATTTAAATCCGCATTAGCACTGAATTTATAATGATTAATCTAAAAACACTTTCTTGGTATCTTACTAAATTATATTCTAAGTGTTTCTTTATTATATTATTTCTTTTAATCGGGCTATTAATTATCTCAAATGTTTTTGATCTTTTACAAAAATTCAAAAATATTTATGTTCCTTTTAGTTTTTTTTGGAGACTTATCTTATATAAGATTCCTTATTTACTAGGTCAAGTATCTTCATTAATTAGTTTTACCGCTATGTTATTTTTTCTTAGAAATCTAACAAAAAATAATGAATTAACGGCTATGTTATCTAGCGGTATTCATATTTGGCAAGTGCTTGTTATTCCATGTATTGTAACTTTAATGTTAGGTATAGTTTTTACGACTATATTAAATCCTATCGGTACTATAGGCTTACAAAAATATGAGTTATTAGAAGCAAAACTAACTAAAAAAGCCTTGAGTGAGGGTATAATATCTAAATCAGGCTTATTATTTTTTGAATCTTTAAATGATGAAACTCAAATTATCCAAACACAATTTATTAATGTTGCCGAGAAAAAATTAAATAATATTACAATTTTATTTGTTGATCATAATAATTCTTTTTTAAAGAGAATTGATGCATTATACGGTATTATTGAAAATAAAATGTTACATTTAAATAGAGTTAAGGTTTTCACAAAAGAGGAAACTAAGGCTTACAATAATTTAACTATGCAGACAAATTTATCAATTAATAGTTTAGTAAATAAATTTATTCGTCCTGAAATGGTTTCTATTTGGGCTTTACCTAAATTAATTAATGAATTATTAAATTCAGGTTTACCGGCTATTAATTATCAAATTTATTATTACAAGCAATTATTTAAGCCTATAATGATGATGGCAACCGTAATTTTAGCAAGTTGTTTTATTAGTCTTAAACAGCGTGATAATTCCCAAGAAAAAATACTGCTATTAGGTTTATTTTCAGGTTTTATAGCATATTCGTTATCAGAAATATTATTAAAAATACTTACTTATAATAATTTGTCTTTAATTGCTGCTATTTTATTACCTAGTATGCTAATATTTTTTATTAGTAACTTTATTATGTTACATTATAAAGAAATTTAATATAGACGAAGTTTAATTTGAAAAATTGGCATTGTCGCTTCTCATTGTTGATCCTCACTTAGTATTCTACACTGCGGTCAAAAATTCCGAGGCTTCTCGCTCTTTTCCAAATTAAACTTCGTCTATATTAAATTCTTATTTACTATGGGACTGTTTATTTTGTTAACAGTTCTATAGAAGTGTTTTTAGAATTTAGAGAGAAAAAATAAAATGATAATGAAATTTTTGGAAGGGTTTTCTTCCGGTATGGCCATAGATCTTGGTACGGCAAATACTATTGTCTATCAAAAAAATTGTGGAATTGTTCTAAGGGAACCTTCTGTTATTGCGTTAATAAAAAAAGACGGTGCTTTTGTGCCTTATGCTTATGGTCATGAAGCAAAAATGATGCTTGGGCGTACTCCTACGGATATTGAAGCAAAAAGACCTTTAAAAGATGGTGTTATTGCCGATTTTAAGGGTGCAGAGGAAATGATAAAGTATTTTATTAGAATGGTACATAATCGTCGCTCTTTTTTTGGGCCGACAATTGTTATTTGTGTGCCTTCCGGTTCTACGCCGGTTGAGCGTCGTGCTATCCAAGAAGCAGCAGAAAGTGCAGGGGGTAGGGATGTCTATTTAATTGAAGAACCTATGGCGGCAGCGATCGGGGCAGGGCTACCCGTAACGGAAGCAACCGGTTCGATGATTGTTGATATTGGAGGAGGCACTACCGAAGTTGCAGTTTTGTCACTAGGGGGCATAGTATATGCAAGGTCGGTAAGAGTCGGCGGTGATAAGATGGATGCAGCTATTATCTCATATATAAGAAGGCACTATAACCTATTGATAGGTGAGGCTACTGCCGAAAAGATAAAGCAAGAAATAGGTACGGCTTATGTAGATGAAAATGCTGAGCCGAGAAAGATGGAAATTAAAGGACGTGATTTAATTTACGGTATTCCTAAAGAAATGATATTGAACGAAAGACAAATTGCTGATAGTCTAATTGAACCGGTAAGTCAAATTGTTGAAGCGGTAAAAGTAGCACTAGAAGCAACACCTCCTGAATTATCTTCAGATATAGTTGATAAGGGAATTGTTTTAACAGGCGGCGGCTCATTATTACGAAATCTTGATTTTGTTCTTAGTGAAGCCACTAAATTGCCAGTAATAGTTGCAGATGATGCCCTCTCTTGTGTGGCACTTGGAACAGGAAAAGTACTTGAAGATTTTACAAAGCTAAAACATGTACTATTTAAACAGGATTAACAGGATTAAAAATGGCAATACTTGCAAATAGAGTAAAAAATTCTTCAAATTCATTAGAATTAATAAGAATAATATCAAATACTCTTAAGCGTTTTTTTGTTATATTTGGGCTTGGATTGTCTGTATATTTATTTTTTGCTACACCTAAAAAAATATCTAGTATATCACTTGAAGTAACCGGTAGTATAGTATCAATCGGTTTAGCAGTGTATGAAGATATATTTGAATATATAAATTCAATAACACAAAAATTTGTTTATTTTCAAGATTTAGAACGAAAAAATATAGAACTTAAACTTGAGATAGCAAGATTACAACATTTACAAAGTGAAGTAGAATTGGTAAGAGCCGAAAACATTGCATTAAAAGATTTGTTAACGATTGCTGAGGAAGAAGAATTTGAATATATTACTACTAAATTACTGAGTGTTTCCTTTAATCCCTTTTCTAGAACTGCTTTGATTTCTGCAGGTAAAAAGCAAGGCATTGAACCTGATCAAATCGTTGTTAATACAGGAAAATTAGTAGGAAAAGTAATAGAAGTGAGTAATAATTATGCGAAAGTAATGTTAATTAGCGATGTTAATTCTAGAATACCTATTAAAGCTAATTCTTCAAGAGAACAAGGTATTTTAGCAGGTAATAATAATAATAGTAAAATTTTATACTTGCCTAACAATCATTTAGTACAGAAAGATGAGGAGATAGTAACCTCTGGACACGGTAATATTTATCCTGCAGGTATTTTAGTAGGCTATGTGTCTAAAGTGACAGAACATGATGTTATGGTAAACGTAGCAGCTGATCTATCTAAAACGGAATTTGTACAAGTATTATTGCCTAAGGAGTAATTTCTGTTTTTTTGTACTCTATGTCATTACCGCGTAGGCATTGTTGTATGGATCGGTACAATCCCCTGTGTGTCACCCCGTGGCTTGACCACGGGGGGCCAAACAACAATAAAAAATACTAGCAACAAAGCTTTCCCGTGTAGGTGGGGATTCAGCAAAATAACTTCAACATTGCTACAGAAGTTATATATTTGATAAAATAACCATATAAAAACTTGTTTTTATATGGTTTTACTAGATTTTTGCCTACGCGGGAATGACATTGAGTAGGCTTTTCGATCCATGTAACAAGGCTGGTAATACTCGACACACTTTGTATATATCTATCCTTTATTTATTCAGAGGTTATTAATATGGCACTTGCTACTAAAGTAAAAGAATTTTTAGAAGAAAAATTAAAACAAGAAAAGATAGATCGTAAATATCTTGCCGAAGTCACTAATATCCCTTATACTACTGTTAGCAGAATTATGAGAGCGGAAGCTAATCGTGAATTCAACCCTGAAATAGATACTATTTTAAAAATAGCAAAATATTTTAATTGTACTATGGATGAGGTAATAAAAAGAAAAGTACGGAATAATTCATAAAGCTTGATACAAGTGAATTTTGCATGACTCGCCTGTACTCACTCACGTAGTTTACCTACTGCTTTCGCAGGCTTGCATTTAAATTCATCTTGTCTAAATCTTTCTGAAATATGCTGTACCTACGAAATAAAACATAAAATATGACAACAAAAAATAAAAGAGTTCTTCAGAAATGCGCTTATAGAGAGGAATTTAAAGGAGACATGGAACGTAGCACCGCAGCGACGTCTAAATTACCTCTAGAAGTAGAACTTTCGAGGAACTCTAAAGGACTGATTATAATTTTATCTTCCCCTTCAGGTACAGGTAAGTCGAGTTTAGCTAAAGCATTATTGAAAATAGATAATAATTTGCGTTTATCTATTTCGGCAACTACAAGAAAACCACGTTTAGGAGAAGTAGAGGGCATAAACTATTACTTTAAGACTGGTCTAGAGTTTGAAGAATTAGTTAAGCAGAATAAATTCCTTGAATATGCTAAAATATACGATAATTATTACGGTACGCCTAAAGAATATGTCGAAATGTTATTAAATCAAGGCTTGGATGTTTTGTTTGATATTGATTGGCAAGGAGCACGGAGTATTAAGAAAAATGCTACTAATGTTGTTGCTATATTTGTATTGCCTCCTAATATTGAAGTATTGGAACAACGCTTAAGAAATAGAGCGACCGATAATGAAGAAGCAATAAAATTACGTATGCAGTCGGCACAAAACGAAATATCACATGCTAATGAGTATGATTATGTAGTTACTAACGATGACTTTGACCGGACGCTTAAAAAAATACATGCGATTATAGTTGCAGCACGAGACAAAGCGTTTTGACTTTGTCGTTTTTTCTTTCTATACTGAGAATTAGACGTTATGTTTCTAATTTTCATAGTACTAATTTAAATGCTTAGAAAACAATTCCTTTCATCAATAATAAAACATTTTAAAACTCATAAAGTTTGTGCCTTGTTAGGACCAAGACAGTGCGGAAAAACTACACTTTCTAAACAATTCGTAGAGGCTTATAATATTCCTAAAATCAATATTTTTGATCTTGAAAATCCTTTAGATTTAGCAAGATTAAATGAACCGATGCTTGCTTTGTCTGATCTAAAAGGATTTGTTATTATTGATGAAATTCAGTATAAACCGAATCTATTCCCTATTTTAAGAGTTCTTGTTGATACAACTGATATTAAGTTTTTAGTACTAGGCAGTGCATCAAGAGACTTAATTAAACAAGGTTCTGAAACACTAGCAGGTAGAATAGGTTATATTGAAATGACACCGTTTACCTTATCTGAAGTGTCAGGTACTCAGCAATTATGGATACGCGGCGGATTTCCTTTATCATATCTTGCAGATGATGAAGAGTTAAGTGCTTTATGGCGTCAGAATTACATTAAAACATTTTTAGAAAGAGATATACCAAATTTAGGTTTTACAATTCCGTCTATGCAGTTACGTAGGTTTTGGTTAATGCTTTGCCATTATCACGCTAATATATTGAATGCTTCAGAACTTGGAAATTCTTTATCTATCTCATATCATACCGCAAAGCATTATTTAGATATTTTAGAGGGAACTTTTATGATCCGTATTTTGCAGCCTTGGTATGAAAACCTTAAAAAAAGACAAGTTAAGACTCCAAAAATCTTTTTTAGAGATAGTGGAATATATCACGCTTTATTAGGCTTAAATAATTATGAAGCTTTAAGCACTCATCCTAAAATAGGTGCATCATGGGAAGGATTTGCCTTAGAACAAATTGTTAGATATTATAAAGCCGAACCCGAAGAATGTTATTTTTGGTCATCTCATAATGGAGCGGAAATAGATCTTTTAATTTTTAAAAATGGAAAACGTTTGGGGTTTGAAATTAAATATACAAATACACCGAGCATTACAAAATCAATGCAAATATCTTTAGAAGATTTAAAACTTGATCAAATTAATGTAATATTTCCAGGTGAGATTAGCTTTAAATTGTCAGAAAAAATACAGGCAATAGGTCTTTCGAGCTTAATTCAAAATGATACAAAAGCTGCAACTATATAGTTACAGCTTTTAGAATGTTATATTATTTCACATACGCCTTTAGAAGCTTTACCGGCAAGTTTGATATCTTTGGAAGCATTATCCACACAATTACCTAAATCTTGATTATATTGGTGGACTTGACTACTCGCTTGCATAGCTTCTTTAAATATTGCGTTATGTTTTTGCTGTTGTTCTTCAAATTGTACTTTTGCAGCTTCTAAAGCTGCTTTTCTTTGTTCAGGAGTTAAATTTTTAAATTTAGACATAATAATTACTAATTTAGTTAAATTCCTCTCGTTTTATTATTTGTAACTTTAATATTAGGAGTACGAGCAGGAGATAAACTCCCAGTATTAGTATCTTTTACTTGTGTTTGTGCTCTGATTTTATTAGCTAAAGATTTAGTTTTATCCACGTTAATTTTATTTAGTACTTTATTATGATGCTCTATATCTTTTACAACGCCGTCTGTCTTAATTGCTTTATGCTGATGTTTTAGAACTAAATATTTTTCATATGCATCTAAATATTTTTCTGGTTCTTTTTTATAACGCTCTTTAATATCACTTCCTAATTTCTTTATTTTATCTTTATTTATGTTGTGTTCTTTTTCATGTTTAATAATTTCTTGATCTAATATTTTTTTACTATTTTCAATCTTCTCTACATGTGCCTTACGTATTTTTAACATTTCTTGGTGAAATTCTAATTCTCCTTTTAATGCTTTAACTTTTTTTGGTGCTAAGCCTTTTTCTTGTAATTGTTGTGATAAATTCGTTATTGTTTTATTTAATTCATTTAATTCTGTATGTGCTTGTTTGTGTTCTTCAGTTATTTTTTTATGGTTTTTATGTAATACTTTATACGCTTGATTTAGTTTAAATATTTCTTCATGAGTTAATATTTCACGATTTAACTCTTCATGATCAATAATGTTTTCCTTTTCTAGTTTATTTATTATCTTATCTAAACGCTTATTACTTTCTTCAATTCTTTTAGTATCTTTAGTAATATTTTTTATAAATTCATTATACAAATTATTAAGTGCAGCAATTCTTTGTGCGATTTCTTTTTCTTCTTCGGCAAGTTTTATTACTCTTTGTGATTTTAGAAATTCTTCTTGAACCCTAGCTTTCTCAATAGATTGTTCTACTTCATAGTTCTTGAGCTTAGTTTCAGCAGTTTCTTTTAGATTGGATATGTCAAAATTCAAGCCATATGAAGCTGCTTCGCTTTGTAAACTACTCAATTCTCCTAGAATTATTTCTATTTGAGAGCGAGAATAAGAATTGTTAAGATGCTCTTTTAAATTATCGAATTTATATTTTAATGTAGCTGTTATATCAGACATGCTCATCATCTTTAATATTAACGCCAAGAAACGTTAACAAAAGTTAATAATTAAGTCAAGAAAATTTTAATAAAAATTAATCTTGTATTTCTAGCCATTGATTTAATAACTCGTCTAGTTTCTTTTTATCATTAATTAATTGGCTAGTAATGCGGTTATATTTTTGAGGATTATCTAAATATAGATTAACGTCTTCAAGTTCTTTTTCTAAGTGTTTGATGGATATTTCTAGCTTTTCAATATAGTTGGGCAATGTTTCAAGCAAACGCTGATATTTATAAGATAGCTTTTTATTTAGAGGTTCTTTTTGAGCAGTTAGTGGTAGTGGTTTTGAAGCTTTTTTGGCTATAGGAGAGGTAGTAAAATACTGCTTATAATCTTCATAACCTCCTGTTGAATCATGAATTTTACCTTGAGCGAAAACTAAAGTTCTAGTAACTAACCTATCTAAAAAGTCACGATCATGGCTCACGACTATTAAAGTACCTGAATAATCTGTAAGTATATCTAGTAAAATTTCCAGACTATCCATATCGAGGTCATTAGTCGGTTCATCTAAAATTAACAGATTGCCAGGGTTAATTAGAATTTTTGCAAGTAATAATCTATTAGCTTCACCGCCTGATAAAATAGCGGTTTTTGCATTAAGTAGTTTAGGATTAAACATGAATTGTTTTAAATAACCGGCAACATGCATGGTTTTACCGTGTGGCAAAAATACTTGATCACCGCCTGTAGGACATAAAGTTTGTTGTAATGTATGATTAGGCTCTAGTTTTTCTCTATGTTGATCAAAATATGAAATATCTAAATTACCGCCATATATAATTTTGCCGCTTTCAGGGGTAAGCTGTTTTGTTAGTAGTTTGATAAAGGTAGATTTGCCTGAGCCATTTGCACCGATTATACCAATTTTCTCGCCGTTTTTTACACGAAAGCTAAAATTATCAATAATTTTAGTATTTTTATAACTAAAAGTAATATTATCTGCTTCAATAATGAATTTACTTTTAGCTATATTTTCGGCAAGCTCTGCCCTAACTCTTTGTGTTGAACTAGCTAGTTTTGCAGTCTGTTCTTGTGTTATTGCTCTTAAAGCTTTCAAATCCGCAAGTCTCTTTTGATTTCGTTTACGTCTAGCAGTAACACCGGCATTTAACCATTCATTTTCTTGAGATAATTTTTTATTTAATTTCCGAAGAGCGGCTTCTTCTTGGTCTATGATAATTGTTTGCCATTCATCAAAAAATTTAAATCCTTTATCGGATTTACGTAAAATTCCTCTATCAAGCCACCAAATTTTATTAGTAACATTTGAGAGGAATGTTCTATCATGACTAACGCAAATAATAGCACCGTTATAAGATTTAACAAATTCTTCTAACCATTCGATTGTTGCAATATCTAGATGGTTAGTCGGTTCATCAAGTAGTAACATTTCCGGCTCTAATATTAAAGTTTTAGCAAGGCTTGCTCTTCTCAGTTGACCGCCTGAATAGGTGGATAAATTATCTGTTCCGTTGATTTGTAATTTTTCTAGAATTATATCGATTTGGTATTTATCTATTTCTTTTGTACTATCTGTTTGTTGTAAGACAAAATCATAAACAGTTAGATGAGTTTTTATAGAAATATCTTGTCTTAAATAACCGGTTGTAACTAAAGGATCTTGAAATAATGCACCGTTATCTAACTCATAATCACCTGATATGACTTTCATTAAGCTTGATTTCCCGCAGCCGTTACGTCCTATAAGACAAATCTTATCGCCTGTGTACAAATAAAGTTCTAAATCAGATAAAATTACTTTATCCGCAAAACTTAAGTTACCGTCTTTAATGTAATAAATTGGGGTCATAGTTGATTATTGGCTAGTTTTTATGTCATTCCTGCGAAAGCAGGAATCTAGAAAAATAACCTTAATATTGGTACAAAATTACATATTTGATAGAATAAACATATAAAAATAAGTTTTTATATGTTTTACAGGATTCCTGCTTTCGCAGGAATGACATTAAGTTAAAGGTTGGTAAACGAAGTTTAATTTGGAAAAGCACAAGGAGTCCATAAGACGAGGAGCGGAACATATACTTAATACGTGAGTACAGTGCTTATAGGACTTTGTGCCAATTTTTTAAATTAAACGAGTATACTCTTAATCACTAAACTAGCATTAGTACCACCGAATCCGAACGAGTTGGAAAGCACGTAATCTATCTTAGTTTTCTTAGCTTTCAGTGCAACTAAATCTATATTCACCTCATCCATAGGGGTATCTAAGTTTAAGGTTGGCGGTGCAATCTGGTCTCTAATTGCAAGAGCTGAAAAGATAAACTCAACACTTCCTGCCGCACCAAGCAAATGTCCTATTGATGATTTAGTAGAAGACATTAAAACTTTGGGATTCGCTTCTAAAAATAATTTTTGTACGGCTGCTAATTCTATTCCATCACCAAGTGTAGTAGAAGTACCGTGTGCATTAATATAATCAATCATATCGGGCGTGATAGTTGCATCTAGCATTGCGTCTCTCATCGCTCTATAAGCTCCTCTACCTTCAGGATGTGGAGCTGTCATATGATAGGCGTCACCTGTAGAGCCATATCCTATAACTTCACCGTAAACTTTAGCCCCTCGATTTAAGGCATGCTCATATTCTTCTAAGACTACAACGCCTGCTCCTTCACCCATAACAAAGCCGCTGCGGTCTTTATCCCAAGGTCTTGAGGCTTTTTTAGGATTATCGTTATATTTAGTACATAATGCTCTAGCAGCAACGAAACCTGCAACTCCGACAGGTGTAACTGGAGCTTCCGCACCGCCTGCGATCATAACATCGGCATAGCCGTGCTTTATCATACGCATAGCATCGCCTATAGCATGTGCCCCTGTAGAGCAAGCTGTTACTGCCGTTTGGTTTGGACCGCTAAAACCGTATTTTATAGAAACAAGACCGGATAAAAGATTAATTAATGAAGCGGGGATAAAGAAAGGACTAACTTTGCCGTTATTTTCTTGATAAAGTTTGATAGAGGTATCTTCAATCATTTTAAGCCCGCCGATTCCTGAACCTAATATCAAGCCGGTTCTATCACGAGATTTTTCATCGTCGGGTAACCAGCCGCTATCTTCAACTGCTTCGGTTGCGGCTGCTACTCCGTAATGGATAAATTTATCCATTTTACTTAGTCTATTAATGTCATCTGCTTGTGTGAAATTTTCAAGTTTAAATCCATCTTTCTCAGAGTTATCTATAAGTCCGGCAATTTTACACGCAAGTTTAGAAGTGTCAAATTCTGTAATAGTTTTTATACCGCTTACTCCATCTACAATATTTTTCCAAGATGAGTTAACATTAAGCCCAACAGGAGTAACAAGTCCAAGTCCGGTAATAACTACTCTTTTATTTACTCTTTGATTTGACATTTTTAATTATCTATTAGTAGGGATTTTTTATGCAGATTAAGAGTGGCGTTCTTTGATATATTGTATAACATCGGATACGGTTTTAATTTTAGTGGCTTCATCATCAGGGATATCAATACCGTATTCAACTTCTATTGCCATCATTAACTCTACGGTATCAAGGCTATCAGCTTTCAAATCTTCTATAAATCTTGAATCCGTAGTTATTATCGATTTATCTTTATTTAGCTTTTCAGCAACCATTTCAATAACTTTCTGTTCGATCTTATCCGTTGTACTCATAATTTTGAACTCCATAAATCATTTAATTTTATATGCCGTATAATAGCAGTTATTCAGCTATTATACTTTATTTTAACTGTATGAATATTTATTTAAAATATTCATCGCATTTTATCTTTAAAAGAACTTCTAGCACAAAAAATTATTTTATGCTAGCACAAAATAATCTTATTAATTTTTATACCATTAACATACCGCCGTTTACATGTATAGTTTGACCGGTAATATATGATGCCTGATCGCTTGCTAAAAATGCAACTGCGTTTGCCACGTCTTCCGGCATACCGTAAGTGCCTAGCGGAATTTTTTGTATTATAGCTTCTCTTTGTTTTTCATTTAGTTTATCGGTCATATCTGATTTAATAAATCCTGGAGCTACTGTGTTAACCGTAATGCCTCTGGTTGCAACTTCGTAAGAGAGCGATTTGGTCATACCTATTAAACCTGCTTTAGAAGCACAATAATTAGCCTGCCCGGGGTTACCTGAAATTCCTACTATTGAAGATATGTTAATAATACGTCCATACCTGTTTTGTATCATTTTTTTTATTGCTTCACGATTTAAAATAAAATTTGCTTTTAAATTAATATCAATAACTTTGTCAAAATCTTCATCTTTCATTCTAATTGCTAGCGTATCGCTAGTAATACCGGCATTACATACTAAAATATCTAACTTTGATGCTTTAGATATTAAATTGCTACATTCTTCCTTATCGGCAAGATTACATACTTCTATCGTATAATTATCTTTTACAACCTTTCCAAGGGATTTTAATTTTTCCTCATTACTACCGCTAATAATTACATGGCTTCCGAGTTTGTGCAGTAACCTCGCTATAGCTCCGCCTATGCCTCCTGAAGCTCCAGTAATTAAGGAAGTTTTACCTGTTAAATCAATCATTTTCTTCCTCCGTTTGATCAAGATTTATATTAGTAATTTTTGACGATTTTTCACGTATTATTTTCTCAATTTCGTTGGAAATTTGTGGATGTTCTTTTAAATATTGTTTGACGTTTTCACGCCCTTGACCTATGCGTACGTTCTTGTAGGAAAACCAAGAGCCGGATTTCTCAACAATATCAAGCTTAACTCCAAGGTCGATTATCTCGCCTTCTTTTGAAATACCTGAACCGTACATTATATCAAAATCTGCAGTTTTAAATGGAGGAGATACTTTGTTTTTGACTACTTTTACTTTGGTTTGGCTGCCTATTACTTCTTCTTTGTCTTTAATGGAGCCGATTCTTCTTATATCGATCCTAACAGAAGCATAGAATTTTAAGGCATTACCGCCTGTCGTAGTTTCAGGACTACCGAACATCACACCTATTTTCATTCTGATTTGATTGATGAAAACAGTAATACAATTGGTGCGATTAATTGATGCAGTAAGTTTACGCAAAGCCTGGCTCATTAACCTTGCTTGAGAAGCCATTTGAGCATCACCCATTTCGCCCTCAATCTCTGATTTCGGTACTAAAGCCGCAACACTATCTATTATTATCATATCAATACCGCTGGAGCGAATTAACGTATCGGCAATTTCTAGGGCTTGTTCACCTGTATCGGGCTGTGAAATAATAAGCTCAGCAATATTTACGCCTAATTTTTTAGCATAAGCAGGGTCTAATGCATGCTCGGCATCAATAAAAGCACATGTACCACCCTTTTTTTGAGCTTCTGCAATTAAATGCAATGTTAGAGTGGTTTTACCTGAGCTTTCAGGACCAAAAATTTCGATGATTCTACCTTTGGGAACACCGCCGATTCCAAGAGCTATATCTAGCCCAAGTGAGCCGGTCGATACGGCCTCTATATCAACATGCGGACGCTGCCCTAGTTTCATTACCGAACCTTTACCGTAGCTTTTTTCAATTTGTGCGAGTGCTGCGGCAATGGCTCTTTCCTTATCTGTATTTGACATAAATTTCCATATTACAAACTTACCAATTAAAATATAAGCTTGAGAAAGAAAAATCAAATTTTATTTATGTTATTGTGCTTGTAAGATTAAATCTTGACTTCCATACTAGGTGATGCTTAGATGTTAAATTTACTTGTGTTATGGTTAATTGATTTGGACTTGTTTACTATGTTACCAACTGAATTAACCTAGGACTATTAACAAAAGAAATTTTAAAGCTAATTAAATTACTTGTTAACAGTCCCATAGTTCTCGAAAAAGATAGATTTAGTAAAACCCTTATTAAATAACTTATCACATATGGTACCACAATTTCCGCAAACTGAATATATCGCTAAAGATAATTCATCATCTATATCTTATAAATTTAGATGGCATATTTTAATTATTTTAAGCATTTGCTTACTTTTGGTATCGATGGATGCTACAGTCTTGTATGCTGTTATGCCTACTATAATCCTTGATTTAAAACCATCTAATTTATAACAATTATGGATAATCAATGCATATGCATTAGTATTATCAGGTCTTCTCATTACCGCAGGTGCATTAGGAGATAGATTTGGTCGTACAAGATTATTACTTTGGGGGCTTTTAGTTTTTTCCATCGCTTCAATGTTAGTTTATGTATTTGATAGCTCATGGGGATTAGTATTATGTCGTGCTTTACTTGGGTTAGGAGGATCAGTGATGATGCCTTCCACTTTATAATACACATGAACGTATGATCGCAATATCCGTGTGGGGAATAATGGCAACCGTAGGAGCAGCTATAGGACCAGTACTAGGAGGAGTATTGGTTGAGCTTTTAAGTTGGCAATTTGCATTTTTTAATAAATGCACCTATTGCATTAGTAATTATTGCTTTTGGTATAGTTTGGATTCCTAAATCATCTAATCCTAGTAATGAACCCATGGGATTGGATAGGAGTATTTCAATCGTTTTTTGGGATGGCAGCTTTAGTTCAAGGCATTAAGATGTTGGCTAAATACGGTATTATGAATCTAGCATCCGGCTGAATGCTATTAATTGGCATTGTGTTACTAATAATATTTACCTTACGTTATGCCAACTTAAAAGTGATGATCCGTTAGTGGATATGCGTTTATTCTTAATTAGCAATTTTAGTATAGGAGTAATAGTTTATTTGCTGATTACGTGTGTCTTAGGATCCATAATGTATCTTATGTCCTTATGGTTACAGTTTATCAAAGGGTTAAGTCCTTTGTATGCAGGTCTTTATATGTTGCCTGCAGCAGTTTTTGCTTTAATTGCATCTTTAGTTATGCCATATTTACTCACACGATTTATCGCACGTGTCATAATGTTTAGTGGGCTTATCTTTACTACTATATCATTGATTTTACCTAGTATATTAGACTATAGAGATTTATTATCGAATACTATATTATATATCTTGGATTGCTTGGTATAGGAAGTAGTCTATGCCTCTCTACACCGTAACAGTTATGATGAATGCAGTACCGGCAGAGAGATCTGGAGGTGCAGCAGCATTACAAGAAACAGCATATGAATTAGGTAATGTATTAAGTATAGCTGTTATTGTGAGTATTACGTCTTTTATAGTAACAATCTAGTAATGCCTCACGGTGTTTCTGTATCAATTGCAGAAATAGCTCATGACTCAATTGGTGAAGGAATAATTATTGCTCAACAACTACCACCTTCATTTGCTCACGAATTAATTAAGGAGGTTAATATTACTTTTATAAATGCATTTAATATAGTAGGTATTATTCTAGGAATAATCATGCTAATATTGGCGGGTGTGATTATGTATGTTCTTCCTCCTTTTAAAGCATCTACCTCTCTACATTAATATGATGAAACTGGTATAGAAACCTTACCGTCTTTTGCTATTTTTGCACTATTTACCATAATGGTTAATAATGATCTTAGTGCTTATTTTTATAGTAGGTAGTTAATAAAATGAGATGATGATATTTTCAAGGCTATAAATCATTACTAAATATTTTTTCTCATTCTGTTAAGCGTTGTTCTATTCTTTCGATATCGCTTTTTGTTATAGGTTTTTCTAGTCAATCTGCTATCTCGGCTCTTAGATTTTTTTATTTTCATTTAAAATAAATTCTATGATGAGTCTTGAGATGGTTTTAGTATTGTGGTCAGACATATTTGTTCCCGATTAATTAAACTTAAACTGCTTAAGTTTCAACCACCGAAGAGAAATAAACTCTTGGTGGTCGGGGGAGTAAGAAAACCATCAACGATAGCCATAATAGCCTTTAGGTTCTAAGCTTAAGCTTTAAACCTTGGACATAACTATTATAACCCCGACCGTGAAGTCGAGGATTGCATCAGTTTTGTACGAAATGTTCTCACTTTTGGCAGAGGTTTCGACACCCCGAAATAGCACTTTGCTACTCTAAGCATCATTTTATATATAACTTTCAAAAAGTCAATAATAGTTTGTTATGGTACTAACAACGTTCTATGCTTCTATACCTAAGGAGTTATATGGTGATGATACATCGGCTAATAACGGCATTTCGCAATTTTGATAGTTAATATCTGTGTAACAAGGATTAAATATCTCAAATATTTCTATACTGCTTTCTTTATATTCTTCAGACTTGGGATTTGCTGTTCGTATAATTGTTATTAAGTGTGCAAAGTTGCTGATAGTCTGAAAACTATCATCACCGCCAAGACTCTTACATATTTCATGCAATATTCCGCTTGAAGAATCTAAGTTTATTGCTATAGAGGATGGGGAATTTAATTTTACAATTTCATTATTTAAATTAGTTAGTAGTAGTATTGAGAATTCATATTCCTTAATAGATTTTGCTAGTTTTATAATATCATGTAAATTATTTATTTTTATAACTTCATCGAATATAACTGCATTCTTCTTAAAATTTTCATATAGTAGTTCTACAAATGCTAATTCTTTATTCTTCATTACTAAATCTAAATTTTCATTTTTTATATTTCTTCCCTTATACCAATCCCATCCATATTTAATGCAATACCCTAAGATCGTACCTACAGCTAATGTTCCTAATGCTATTCCAGCTATATAAGCACCGCTGCTATATCCACCGTCATTTGTATCATCGTTAGGTCTTTCTGTAGTAGTAGGGTCAGTGTAAGCTTTACCGAGTTGATCTAAAATATTTTTACCTATTTCTGTAGGAGAGACATTATCTAAAGAGAGACCTAAGTGATTTAGAGTATTTTCAAGAGTATTTATAAACGATTCACGAGGGATTAAAGTTTCTTTATAAGCGTTATAGTTTTGTAAAGCACTCATAGCTTCTTCTTTAGTGCATTCATTTAAACCTAAGAAATCAGCTCCGCTAGTTTCGGTAATATTGCCTTGAGAGAATATATAATCATTCATTACTTTATAAAGTTGACTAAGAATACTAGCCGTACCGTTTTGATGAGGTGTTACGGCTTGTTGTAAAAGTATATGAGGATTATTTTCAGCATCGATAAAAATATTATGTATTGGAATATTTAAACCATTGTTGCACTCTTGGTGTAGTATTGAAAAATCATTTGGGGACTCATTGAAAGATTGTTCAATGTTTTTCCAATTACACTGTGTATTATCCACTATATAACCTTTTTTAAAAGCTCCTTCAATAGTACTATATACTGATGAAAATATAGTACTGCTTAATTTATGAATGATGTGGTTTACATTACCTGGTAAACGGCTTACTATTTCATTGCTAAATATAGGCATAACGCATTTAAAATTTATATTTAATATAGATGCCATAATGTTACTCCTTTAATTAATAAAACGTGGTTTCTAAAGTATGTTAATGTTTTTGTCAAGATAAAGTTAAAATAAATTAATATATGGAAAGATTTGAGAAAGATGATTGTTATGCTGTAATGTTTCGTTTTTTCGTCATTGCGAGGAGAGACAAAGCCTCGACGTGGCAATCATTTTGTACTAGACTTCTTGCATAACCTATCTTATAAAGAGGAATTTACAGGAAACGGATGTGAGTACCGGATTGAAGTACAAATTATCTTTAGAAGGAGGTTATGCAAGAAATCTACTGTTTCATGAGGTTGCCACGCTCCTTACAGTCGCTCGCAATGATGATTTGGTGTCCATGCAATAATACCTTGCGGGGATGACATAGAACGAGCTATACAATATTACTTACCTATGCAGAAATTTTTAAAGATCTCGCCTAGTATTTCTTCTACGTTGATAACACCCGTAATTGCACCGATGCAGCGTACCGTCATTCTAATATCTTCAGTTGCTAGAACTAAATCATTATCTAAGCTAAAAGCCGTTAAATGTGAGAGAGCTTGTTGTAAATAGTTACGATGACGCTGATTTGTTATATAAGGAATTTCGGTAAATCCTGCCATATTTTCGGCAATATTTTCAATATTTTTTAATATACTTGAAAGAGCAATATTATTTTTTACTGAAACTCTTAAGCATTTATATTTATTTTCAATAGAAAAGATTTTACTAGCTTCGATTAAATCGATTTTATTAATTATTATGATAGTATTTTCATCAATTAAATTAATAATATCTTCATTTATAGAGGAGTCTAATTTTTCGGCATCAAACATTATAATTTTAATATCTGCTGTTTTAGCTGAATTTATAGCTCGTTTTATACCTTCCTGCTCGATAATGTCACTACTTTCTTCTCTTATACCTGCTGTATCCTGTAAAATAATAGGATAGCCGCCAATGTCTAAATGTCCCTCAATTATATCTCTAGTAGTTCCTGCAATATTTGAGACAATCGCTATATCTCTCTGCATTAAGAAGTTTAGTAAGCTAGACTTACCAACGTTTGGCGGACCGATAATTGCAAGCTTAAGACCACTTCGTAGTAATTCTCCTTTTCTGTTATCATTAAGATATTCCGATATTGTATTTACAAGAATTGTATGAGTATTAGTAACTTCATTAAGGACGGTATCAGGTATATCTTCATCCGGGAAATCTATATAAGCTTCAAGCAGAGAGATAATTTTTAAAAGCTGACTACGCCAATTATTATATAATGCTTCAAGTTTGCCGCTTGCTTGTCTAATTGCTTGCTTATGCTGCATTATAGTTTCGGCATTAATTAAATCGGCTATCCCCTCTGCTGCTGTTAAATCAAATTTGTTATTTAAAAAAGCTCTTTTGGTAAACTCTCCTGCTTCTGCCAAACGAATACCAGCTATATTTAATAATGCATTTGTCAGCATTATAGATATAGCTTTACTGCCATGCGTGTGAATTTCGACTACGTCTTCCCCGGTAAAGCTACCAGGTGACTTAAAATAAACAACCATAACATTATCGATTAGCTCCTTAGTTTCAGGGACTGTAATTTGTTGATAATACATTAATCTCGATTTAAAGTCCTTTCTACCGGTAAGTAGCTGTAAAACTTCTAAACTTTTAGGACCAGAAATCCTAAACACTGCTACGCCTGCTTTACCGAATGCAGAGCTTTGTGCAAATATCGTTTCCACTTATTTTCTATGCCTCTTGCTTAAGTTATTTTATATAATATAATAACAACAGAAATAATCATATTATTATTAATTAAGAAAATCATGACCCCAAAAACAACCTCTTTAAACTTTAGCCGTTTAAATTGTCAAATCCCGAATTATAAAACTAAAATTCTAGAACTTAGCAAGGAACGTGAGTCAAGTTCCATATATATAGATTTTGTTCAAAAGTTTTTAAATTATATTCCGATAGATTATGATTTTGAGAATAGAGCAAAATTATTCCAAAATTTTGCAGATGAAGCCTTTAAGTTTTTTAAGCAAAGGATAGCAAGAGCAAGAAAAATAGCAATAACAAAGGCAGTTATCGAAAATGATCCGGCAATAAATGTCTTGATATTACTTGATAATAAGCCACATATTGTTGATTTTATCATATGTCTGCTTAAAAACATGAATTTGCAAACTAAGTTTTTACTCCATCCGGTAATAAACTGTGTCCGAAATAGTAAAGGAGAATTAGAAAAAATATTAGAAAATTCTGTGTCGGATGAAAAATCAGAATCAATACTACATTTAACCATTTTAGGAAATTTTGACGATAAAACTACTACATTTTTAACCGAGGCTATAAATGAAAGATTAGAAAAGTTAGAGCAAAGCTATAGCCATTTACCGCAATTACGCACAAAATTACAAGATTTATCTAAAAATATAATTGATAATTATAAATTAAATTTTAAAGAGGCTAAAGAATTCTTAAATTGGTTACAAAACGATAATTTGGTTTTATTAGGGACTCTTGATTTTGAAGTAAAATCTTTAAAATTAAGCAATGAAATAGGAGCAGCAAAAATATGGCAAGAAGTAAAAGACGAGATTGATGATATTATAAAATGTTCTGCTAATCCTTTATATCAAAATCAATTAATAATACTCGGTAAAATAAATAGTGCGTCGTTTATCCATTCAGATAATTTAATCGACTATATCTTAGTGAAAAATTTTGACTCTTCGGGTGAATATATTTCGGGAAGTATAATTTTCGGTATATATAATTCAAATATGTATTACCATTCAATAAGTAATATTCCAATCCTACGACAAAAATTTAATTTTGTAATTGAGAAAGCCGGTTTTGCATTATCTGGTTATAATGCTGATAAGTTAAGAATTTTAATGGAGTCGTTACCGAGAGAAGCTTTAATACAAATTGATCAAGGCGATTTATATTGTATGTGTTTACATATGCTCTCAAGTATGATGAGTAAGAAGCTTAAATTATTTATTCAATATGATTGGTCTAGTTCTTTTCTTAATATCATAATTTTTCTGCCACGAGAACGTTTAACGGCTGAAATCCATAATATGATAGATTGTTATTTAGCAGAAAAATTCGGTAGTAAAATTTTATCCAACTATATCACCAAAGTAGCCGGTAATTTTTCTTATCTTTTTGTAACGCTTGAAGCACAAGGGGAACATAAAATAAATTTTGAAGCAGAAATAATACAGCAAGATTTAGATCGTATCTCTACATGTTGGAGTGAAGATTTTTATTTTAAGTTTTCTAAAAAATTCGGCGAGTATCAAGCAGGTATTAATTTAAAGCTTTTTGATAATGTTTTTTCGGCAGATTATCGGCAAAAATTTTCTCCGGAAATAGCTTTAGTAGATATTGAATATCTAACGGAAGCAAGTAAGTCACAAAAATGTATGTTTAATCTAGTTTCTGTAAATGAAACGGAATTTTACTTAAAAATATATAGTCCAAAAGTAAAACTTGCACTTTCTAACATATTGCCGCCAATAGAAAATTTAGGTTTTAAAGCAATTGATGAACAAACTTTTGCAATTAAGGAGGCTCTTGAAATCAAAGAAAGCTGGATATATAATTTTATCTTAACTTCTATTGTACCTGTAAAGGATAATATTACCGAATTAAAAATAAATGTTGAAGAAGCTTTAGACAAAATGGCACTGGGGATGCTTGCTAATGATTCTTTAAGTAAATTAATAGTGCTTGCCGGTTTTAATTGGAAGCAAGTTAAACTCGTCAAAGCTTTAACAAGATATTTACATCAAACGGGATTTAGTTACGGTAAAGGCTATGTACAGTTAACGTTACTTAAACATCCCGAATATACAAAAATGTTGGTAAATCTATTTGATATAAAATTTAATCCTAAACATTCGGATAATAATTGTGACGTAATTAAAGATAAACTAAATAATTACTTAGTAACCGTTGAGATGAGTAGTGAAGATAAAGTACTAAGTAATATGCTTGGTATAGTTAATGCTATTACTAGAACAAATTACTATCAACCACATAAACATATTTTTTCATTTAAGTTTGATTCTTCAAAAGTACCGGATTTACCTAAACCTGTTCCGTTTGCCGAAGCATTTGTTTATTCTAGAAATTTTGAAGCTGTTCATTTAAGAGGCGGTCCCGTATCACGCGGAGGGCTTAGATGGTCGGATAGAGCAGAAGATTATAGGCTTGAGGTCCTTGGGCTTATGAAAGCACAAATGACTAAGAATTCTGTTATTGTCCCTGTCGGTTCTAAAGGCGGATTTTATGTTCATTTTACTGATGAAGGGCTTACTCGTGATGAATATATGGAAAAAGTGGTAGAATGCTATAAGAATTTCCTTAGAGGTTTATTAGACATAACTGATAATATCATTGACGGTAAAGTAGTACATCCAAAAGACGTTATTATTTATGATAAAGAAGATCCTTATTTAGTGGTTGCTGCCGATAAAGGTACAGCCTCATTTTCGGATTATGCTAATAGTGTGGCAAGAGAATATAATTACTGGCTTGATGATGCTTTTGCTTCCGGTGGTTCTGCAGGTTACGATCATAAAAAAATGGCTATTACTTCCAAAGGAGCTTGGATTTCCGTAACTAACCACTTTAAAACTTTAGGGTTAGATGTCCAAAAAGACCCTATTACCGTCGTAGGTATAGGAGATATGTCGGGAGATGTGTTCGGTAACGGTATGCTCAGATCAGAGACTATTAAGTTAGTTGCTGCCTTTAATCATAAACATATATTTATTGATCCTACTCCTGATCCTTTATCAAGTTTTAATGAGCGTTTGCGTTTATTTAATTTAAAGGGGTCTAATTGGTCTGATTATGATTCTAAGCTTATTTCTAAAGGAGGCAAAGTATTTGAACGCAGTAGTAAATTAATAAAATTATCGCCGGAAATTAAAAAATTACTTGATATAAATGATAATGAATTATCACCGGAAGAATTAATTAAAGCTATTTTAAAAGCAGATGTTGATTTATTGTGGAATGGCGGAATAGGCACTTATATCAAAGCTAAAACGGAAAATAATTTAGAAATCGGTGATAAAGCAAATGATAACCTTAGATGTAACGGTGAAGAAATTAGAGCAAAAGTTATAGCAGAAGGCGGTAATGTTGGGGTATCACAGAGAGGTAGAGTTGAATATGCTAAAAAAGGCGGGCGCATAAATGCTGACTTTATTGATAATTCAGCAGGTGTTGATTGCTCCGATCATGAGGTAAATATCAAGATTGCTTTAAGTAGTGCGATAACCTCAGGAAAAATTACTTTAGAAGAACGTAATAAACTTCTAAACGATATGACAAAGCAAGTTGAAGAGTTAGTATTACTTGATAATTATAAGCAAACCGAAGCAATAACAATTATGCAACTATCTCCTACTTTAACTGTTAATATACTTAGTCAATTTATAGATATTTTAGAAGAAGAAAAAGTATTAGAGCGGGAAAATGAATTCTTGCCTAGTGCAGAAGAATTGAATAGCAGAGCTATTAGCGGTGAAGTATTAACTCGTCCTGAGCTTTGCATATTGCTATCATATAGTAAGAGATCTGCTTATCATGAGTTAATTAATTCTACTTTTTCCCATGATAAATATTTTGATGCATATCTTATAGATTATTTTCCTGAAATGATGCAAAAAAAGTTTCGTAATGAAATTTTATCTCATCCACTTAAACATGAGATTATTAAAACTGTTACTATAAATAAAATAATGAATCAGCTTGGAGGACCGCTTATTAGTATTGTAAAGCGTGAGATTGGGGCTCCTCTTTGTGATATAATAAGGTCATATACCATTATTTGTGAAATTTTTGATCTTGATGATATATGGGAAACGATAAGTAAGCTACCTACTAATATTGATTACAATGTAAAAATCGACATGTTTACCGAAATAACGAAATTAATGCGTCGAGGTATTTCGTGGTTTATTAAAAATTTAAAACATCCTATTAATATTAGTGAAACTATAGAAGAGTTTAGAGTTCCTGCACAAAACTTAAGAAAAACGGTAGATACTTTATTAGTCGGAGAAACTAAAATAAGATTTGAAGAAAAATTAAATTATTATACCACTAGCGGGGTAGAGGAATCATTGGCTGCTACTATCGCTACATTTGACAATTTAATTTCAGTATTTGACATTATATATGTAACAAAACAGACTTCAGGGAATAATAAAGAGATAGCAAAAGCTTATTTTGTTATAAGTGATATGTTTAGTCTTGATTGGTTACGTAAAGCTTGTGATAGGCAATTGAACGATTCATTTTGGCGTCGCTTAGGTATTCAATCGCTAAAAGATGATTTATATGACAAACAACGTAGATTATTAATAAAAATAATTAATAAATCTAAAACAACTATTGATTTAGATTTATGGATTGATAATAATAACTTAGTTAGAAATTTGCTTGATTTTATTAAAGAAATTAAAGCTCAAGAAACTATAGACTTAAATATAATTATTTTAGCAAACAAGAAATTTGAAATATTCTTACAAAAACTTGAGTAAATTATGTCGTCAATGCTTAAGCAAATTAGGTTAGATTCAGGTAAAACTTTAAATCAGGTATCTAGTGATTTAAAAATTAGAAAAAAATATTTAGTAGCTTTAGAAGAGGGTGATTTTGATGTTTTACCGGGAGAAGTATACGTAAGAGGTTACTTAAAATTATACTTGGATTATCTTAATGTAAAAGATAGAAATGCAGAGCAGATAGAAGCTACTAAACAGAACGAAACCGAAAAATTATTAAATAATAAAAGAGCTACGGTGATAAATTATAAACGTAAAAAACAATTAGTACTTATATCTATAATAATGTTATCAATTATTATTGTAAGTCATCCATTCATAATTAACGCTTAAACGAAAATGGATAATGAAATATTAGACTGCTTACAGAATGAAGCTAATAAAGAGGCATTTGAAGGAGACACGGAACGCGGCACCGCAGCGTACACAGACGTACGTGAGGATGCGAGTACAGGATCGACGTACAAATTACCTTTAGAAGCAAGTTATGTAAGCAGTCTAAAGAAATTAATGGAAGAAGTAGAACATAAACTCGATGATTTGTTGAGTATGCTTGTAAATAATCAAAATGAAGTTCAAAAATTACAAAACGAAAATAAAGCATTAAAAGATAATTATATAATAATGCTAGATCAAATTAACATTTATATTAATGAACTTGAAGAAATAAAAAAACAGCAAAAATAATTATGTCAATTGTTACGGTAACATTAAATAACAAGAGTTTTCAATTATATTGTAATAATGGAGATGAGGAAGAATTACTATCTTTAGCGAATAAATTGAATGATAAAATAGCGGAAATTAAACTTGGTAGTCCCACAGCCTCTTTTGAGCTATTATTAGTTATGGCATCACTTAATGCACAAGCTGAAATAGCTAGTCTAACAGAAAAACTTAATAAAAATGGTCTTCAAAAAAATCATCCAGACGAAGAAAAATTCGCAGAAACCTTAACTACTATAGCAGGTTACCTAGAAAACCTTGCACGTAAAATGGGAAAGTGATATATTAGCTCTTAGCTGCTTGGTTCGTGAGCTTAATATTAACCTAGGACTACCACTCACTTTTAGGACATCGTCCCTGTCTAATACTAATTCAGTTTAGATATATGAAGTCCACCTTTACATAAAGGTCTTTGAAGGATTTTAAGTAACGGCCAAAGCGGTCATGTATACTCGTTTAATTTGAAAAATTGGCTACGTTGTCTTTTGCTGATAATCCTCATGTACTAGTATGTACACTGCGGTTATCAGCTTCAAGACGCCTTGCTCTTTTCCAAATTAAACTTCGTCGTCTACCTACTTTTCGTTTACTCACAGTATACCTTTAAAATGAAACAAACAAAATCACGCAATAAAGTTCTCGGTGCTTTTTTAGGCACTATTATTGAATATTACGACTATAGTTTATATGGTTTTTCAGCGGCAATTATCGCTGATAAATTCTTTTCAGCCAGTACTGATCTATTAACAAAGCTTGTAAATGTTTTTGCCGTTTATGCAGCAGCATATTTATCAAAGCCTATGGGTGCTTATATTTTTGGACGTATAGGGGATATATACGGTCGAAAAAAAGCCTTAAGTTTTACGATTATCGGTATTGTAATCCCTACCTTAATAATAGGTTTATTGCCCGATTATTCCTCGATAGGAGTTTGGAGTACAATAATTTTAGTTTTATGTCGCTTCATGCAAGGTATTTTTATTGGAGGGGAATATGACGGTGCAGCGATTTATGTTATTGAACATTTAGGAGCAAAATACCGATTTACTGCCTCGGCAATAACTAGATGTACAGGAGTAATGGGTTTATTATGCGGAATCGGTGCAACTAATTTCTTTAATTCTCATATTTTTCCGGAGTGGAGTTGGCGTATTCCGTTTTTACTAAGTTTACCACTTGCATTAATAACTCTTTATTATCGCCGGAAATTTGATGAAACACCGGAGTTTAAAAAAGCACACTATAGCCAAGATTCTATTGAAAAACTTAGCTCTATAATTAAAAAGCAATGGAAAAATATTGCACGGTTAATATTTTTAGCCGGAGGTTTTGGAGCAACATATCAAATTGCGATCATCTTTATGAAGCAATATTTACCGATCGTATTACCTTCAGTCGGTATTATTATGAGTGCTTTTTCGGTCTTAATAGTAATATGTTTTGCTGTTTGCATGCCGATTGCCGGTTTTATTGCCGATCGCTTAGGAGTTAATTCAGTATTAAAAATCGCATTTATATGTACTATTACAGCAAGTGTATTTTTTGTGATAGCAGTAAAATATCAAATGACTAATTTAGGATTTGCAGCTAGTTTAATGTTAGCTGCATCAGTTGCACCTTTTAATTCTCTTGCTCATAGTATAGTTATTAAGTCTTTTGTAGTTAAAGAACGCTATCGTGTTATAAGTTTAGGACATAATATCGGCTCAATGTTAATGTCCGGTACTGCTAATTATATTTGTGCAAAGGTAATAAAATCATTTGATTTTAACCTATTCCCGATTTTATATCTTTGCATGTTTGCCGTACTTGCTTATTCTATGACCATATTATTTAACCGTAATAGGTAAAAAATAAATCTTGACGATAACTTTAAATGTTATGCATAAAATTTTTCATAAATCTATAATTTTTATTATCTTATGTATACAAGGAAATATTAGTTTTACCGATGCAAACGGAAGTATATACGTTAGATATTGGTAATTGCAAAGAACGTAAATATAACTATGAAGATCATTTGGAAAAATTGTTGAAGCAAGAAATTTCTTTAGCAATGCAGAAGAATGGTTTAAGAGTTAAGCTATTGTACAACAAAGATATTAGAACACAAAAGCTTGATGATTTAGTATCTCGTTTCCGTAGCTCCTATAATAATACTTATACTGCTTTATATACGCCTTTATTATGGCCTGAAGGAAAAGCTTTCTCAATGACTCAAAATATAGGTGAACTTGTTATAATGTTAGGAGAAAAAACAGGAGCTGATATATTTGTATTACTTCATTATGTGCAAATGATAAAGACTAATGGAGCTTGTACATGTGACTTTTTAATGAGTGCTTTGGGTTGTTCAGTAAGTAATGCAGATAATATATTTATGTCTATAGGAATAGTAGAAGCAAAAAGTGGTAGAATATTATGGACTAATGCAACGCCCCAAGCACAACCATTTAGTAGCTCTATTTTCTCTTCTCGTGATAAATCAGAAATTGGCAATTTTTATTCAGTAATAAATATGCTTTTATCTCCATTATAAACTGAATTTTGTGTCGTTCAGGGGTGGTTGGTGTGGCTTATTATTCCTCTCTGTCATTCCGTGATTTATTCACGGGATCCAGTAAAACATATAGTATGGGTAGACAAAACACATCTAATTTAAGTGCATAAACTATAAATCATTTTTATCAAATAGGAAAAATTCACCTATTTCAGGGGTAATCAACTTATTTTCATCAATATTATGTTTTTTCATAGCTTGTCGGAGTTCCAAAGGAGCGGCATTAAATGCTTCATCAGCTAATGATAGAAAATATTTAGCGCCTAAGTCCAAATGAGTAAATACGGCTTCTTCAGGATGCATATGCACCGGTTTCATAAACAATCTTGGTTCATAAGCCCCTATCGGAATAAGGCTTATTAAAATATTATGTTTTTTTCCGATCTCTTTAAAAAGATTATCGTTATAACCCGAATCACCTATAAAACAAATATCTCTTATCTTAGTTTTAATGATCAAAGTTCCCCATAATGCTTTATTTTTATCAAATATTCCTCTAGCCGACCAATGTGTCGGTTCTAAATACAATTCTACATCGCCTTTAATTTCATCTTCTTAGAAACTTTTTGAATTTAGCTGTATTTCTTGTTCTTTATATGACTCTCCCCACCCTAAGGTAACAATTTCTGCATCGGTAATATGTTTTTTGATTATTACGTCATTCATTAGCGGTGTAATAATCTTAGGCTTATCTTGTACCCATAAATCTTTAATTGTTCTGATGTCTAAATGGTCATAGTGATTATGGCTTATTAATATAACATCTATTTTAGGTAAATCGGTAAAATTAATACCGGGTTTTACCACTCTCGTTGGTCCTGTAAAAGTAAAAGGACTAACCCGCTCCGACCATACCGGATCGGTTAAGATATTTAAACCGTCTATTTGAATTCAAAAGGTTACATGTCCTACGTAGTCTACTCGTACAGCGTCATCTCGATCGCTTGATACTAATGAATTTCGTGGAACTCGTCTGTAGTCACGTACTAATGTACACTGTGCAGACTCGTCCTTAAATTCATCTTGTCTGAAGCGATCGAGATTTAGCTGTGTATTTTTACTGCTAGTTATTTTTTGTGGTGGAATATCAGTGGAAATAAACGGCAGTGTTGTCGGCCATTTTGGTCGTTTTGAAGTTATTTTCTATTTTAGAATATCAAGTAAGGTTTTAAGTTTTATATTAGGCTCAATATTGAAAAACATATTTTTATTTAGATAGACCTTCCTTTCGGTTTATTAGAGCTTTTAATTTGTTCAGCAAAAGATTTTGTCTTTTTATTTGTTGGTTTATGAATAACCCCTCTAGTTTTTTCTCCTATCAACATGGCTTCTTGCAGTATATCTTTTGGTAGTTTAGCTATAGATGCCGATATTTCCGGAGTTTGTTTTATTTCTACCGTTATCTTTTTTTCTTTATTTATATCTCTGCCTATTACTTCATCTAGTGGAACATTTTTATAATCTGCAAGAGCAACAATTGCTCCCATATCAGGCATTTTTGTACGACCATCTAGAAAATTTTTCCACGCTGTTTCATGAGTACCTGTTTTTTCACTTAACTTATACGGGGTTATATTGTCTGTTTCTAATATATTCAGTACAAATTTTTTAAAATTATTTCTAATTTCTTCTGGATCATCTTTATTTGTTTCTGATATGTCGTTAATCCGATTAAATCGTTCTTTTGACCTTATATCTTCGCTCATTATTTTTTCCTGTAAAATTTACTCCTAAAAATTGAGAGTTAAAATAACTTCATAGATAGTCTCTTAGACTTATTTATTAATATATAACTAATAAATAGTAAATAGAAGATAATTATAATGAAAATAATAAATTTAGGCTATTGAATTAAGTATTTAGGTCTTATATATGAAATTTAAATTAATCTATTTTAACTTTTTTTGTCACAAATTATAAAATTTTTCTGTAGTATGAGCCATGTCTGTTCCACTTCTTTTTCTATAAATTAAATTTCAGATGCAGAATCTAAGATATTTTAAAAAGATTATATAAATTAAAAATTGTTTTTTCTGCATCTTGATCATTTATGAATAAGGTAATTTTAACTTCTGATAATTGTATCATGTGAACATTTATATTATCGTTCGTTAACTTTGATAATATCGTTTCAAGTAATTTACAATCATTTTTAATCCCATAACCAATAAGAGAGATTGTAGCAATTTCGGTATCAAAAGTAAAATCTTGTATCTGCTTATCATCTTTTAAATTAGTCAGTAAAGCTTGTAAATTATTTTTATCGGTTAAATTTGTAATAAAACTATATTCTTCATTATTTTTTATCTCTTGCATAAACTCAATATGATTATTATTTTGTGTAATCATATGTGCAACTTGCAAAAAACTTAAAGACATGCTCTTTACAGATATTTTTAATAAATTTTTATTAGAAGTAATGCTGTTAATAATCCCATTCTCCATATTTTTATCCTTTGAAGTGATTAACGTACCTTCTGTATCCGGTGAAAATGTTGACAGAACACGCATATCTATTTTATACCGCATTACTAACTCTCCGGCTCTAGGGTGTAGTACTTTTGCTCCACTTGATGCTAGTTCTAACATTTCTAAAAAATCTATTTCTTTTATCTTCTTGGCATTTGGAATAATTCTTGGATCAGCAGTAAATATTCCCTCTACATCGGTATAAATATCACATCTATCGGCTTTCATAGCTGCAGCGATTAAGGCGGCAGTAGTATCAGATCCTCCTCTGCCCAAAGTAGTTAACCTATTGGATTTGTTAATTCCTTGAAAACCGGCTATTATAGGGATGGTATTTAACTGTAAATATTTTTCTAGTAAATCTGTAGTAATTGATTCTACTAAAGCTTTACTATGATTATTATCGGTGAGCATCGGTAATTGCCAAGCTAGAAATGATCGCGCCTTTATGTCTTCTTCTTGAAGAGCGAGCGCTAGTAATGAAGCAGTGACTATTTCACCGCTAGAAAGTGCTACATCATATTCTGCAAATTGAGAAATGTTATTAAGGCTTGATACTTCATTACACAATGTGACAAGTTGATTAGTAACACCTGCCATAGCCGAAACTACTACAATTACTTGGTTATTTTTAGCTATTTCGGTTTTTATGATAGGAACGATTTTTTTTATTCTATCAATATTTGCAACGGAAGTGCCACCGAACTTTTGAATTATTAAGGCCATAAGTAAAGAAAGCCTAATAGAATATTATGTTATATAATTAATTTCCGCCTGTCGTCATCTAGCGCACTTACAGACATTATTGTGTGGAACGGTTTTCAATTGTCATCTCGCGACTTGATCGCGGGATCCAGCTTAAAATACTAATGATATTAGTACTTTAAATTATTTTTATGACCCTTTAGTCAAACCACGGGGTGACCAAGTGGATTTTACCAATCAACGTAACAATGCCATAAAAAGCATTTTTCGTTCCACGTAACACTAGTAGATCAAACCGCAATACTTAAGTACTTGCAATTTCATTAACATTCACGATTTTATGATTTCGCTTAGTTAAAAATTCTACTCTACCTTCTATCAAAGCAAATATTGTATGATCTTTGCCAAGCCCTACATTCATTCCAGGATGAATTTTTGTGCCGCGTTGTCTAACTATAATATTACCGGGTATTACATATTGTCCATCGGCTTTTTTAACTCCCAGCCTTCGACCGGCCGAGTCTCTTCCGTTTCTAGAACTACCACCGGCTTTTTTGGTTGCCATTTTATAATTCCTTTTAAGTTATTATTATTGTTTGGTAATATCTAATATTTTTAATTCCGTCAATTCTTGACGATGACCGGCTTTACGACGATAATTTTTTCTACGCTTTTTCTTAAAGACTATAATTTTATTATCTTTAAGTTGGTTAGTAATTTCAGCCGTAACGACAGCCCCTTTAACTATTGGAGTCCCAATAAAAGAAGGCTTTGAGTATTCGCCAATCATTAAAACTTGATCAAACTGAATTTTAGAGCCAAGTTCTCCATCAATTTTTTCGACTTTAATAATACTATTTCTGTCTACTTTATATTGTTTTCCACCTGCTTTTATAACTGCGAACATGAAAACTATCTCTTTAAAAATTTATAAATATTTATCGTATAATATTATTATATTAGAAATTAGTCAATGATCTTTTTTTATAGCAAGTCTATTGTCGAATATCTATTAACACAAATATAATTGCGTATTGAGTTACCGCAGCAAATATTGCGGCTAGCAAATCATCAAGCATAACGCCGATACTGCCCTTAATATTTTTGTCCAACCAATTAATAGGCCAGGGCTTTACTATATCAAAAAATCGGAATAGACAAAAAGGTAATATGAAAAGTAATATAATATTTATTGTTAGCGGACTAAAATATTTAATTAAATACGATTCATTAGCAAATAAAGCGGAAAAAAATACTAAAACAATAGTTAGTATTTGCCCTACTACTTCATCAATGACCACTTCTTTAGGGTCTTCTGAATTTGTATAATTTAAATATATTTTAGTAAAATAAGTGCCGAGTATTAAGAGTATCAAACATAGGCTAAAGCTTATAATAAATATACTGACAAGTTGAGCTTCACCGAGAGTAAGACTTAAGAAAGGAATGATTATTTTGTTATTAACAATAAAATATATTAAGAAATAAGTTAGAGGGAAAGCAGCAATCGATCCAAAAGTGCCTGGGCAGTATTTTATTTTCCCGATATAAAAAAAAGTAGCAAAAAATTCTGAAAATTGTTTTTTAGTAAACATTTCTTTAATTATTTTATCCTAGATTAGAGCTATAATATCTTATATAATTAAATTTTAACTTATACAGCAAAAAAAATATCATGGGAATGAGCTTTAGCCATTTATTAATAGTTTTATTAATTATTTTTGTATTATTCGGTGCCGGCAAATTACCGCAAGTCATGTCCGATCTTGCTAAAGGTCTTAAAGCTTTTAAAGACGGCATGAAAGACGACGGTAGTGATAATGATAATGATAAAAATAAATAATTAATCTTTAGTGTCCCTTTGTCATCCTGTGGCTTGACAGCCTTGTTGTATGGCTTAAAAAACCTACTCAATGTTCATTCCCGCGGAAGCGGGAATCCAGAGTAAAGCGAGATAAATCGAGCTTTTCAAAAAATCTTTAAAGTACTGGATTCCCGCTTCCGCGGGAATGACATCCTGAACATTCGTACAACACATGGTCAGGTCACTGAGTGACCAAGATACAACAACACCCTAATTTTCTGAAACAGTAGAATATATCCCATTCTTTTTCCTAATAATATCATATCGTCTCTGAGCTACTCCATCGATGAAATAAATATTACCGGATAAACCTATATAAGGTTGTCTACTGTTCATTCTATTTAAAAACCTTTCAGATGCAAATTCATTGCCTATATAGTTTGCAGTCATACGTCCTAAATCATAAGAAAGAAGATGCATGAAGCCTATATGGTTAATACCTAAGTCTTTTGCCCTATCCGGAACGTTGCTATTGAGTAAATTTAAAGAGCCGGTAAAGCTAATATCGATATTTTCAGGGTAATCGATATCAATACGATGATCACCGATTAAAATAGCCTTTTTATCTAAATTATATTTACGAATACTATCAGCGAGTAGGTTTAAATTTTTTGGATCGTCTGATAGATAAATAACCGGTTTTGTCGTGTCGCTACGTTCATTTATAATATCGGTATTGTCTGAAATATTTCTTGCGGCTTTTGCTATAGATTCAGGATTATCCTCATAAAATTCAGTGCGTGATAATGATGCATTGTTCTGAATCAATATATTTTGCATTACTTGACTAATAGTTTGCGAATGCTTCCCTTTAGGTAATAATGCCATAAAATCTTTATGGTTGTTACTTGCGTAATAATTAATGATACGTATCAGTTGTTTTAAAGGTGCATGACCGAATACAAATAATTTATCTTCTGCAAGAGCCGGATTATTTGACATAGTTATTATAATAATATCATTTGCCTTTGCTTTTTCAGCTATTAGAGAGGTAAAGTTAGAATATAGAGGACCTAAAATAATTTTAGTTTTACGTGCTACTATTTTATCCATAGCGGCTAAAACGTTTTTTTCGTCTGAACCATCGTAAGAAGTAACATGTATGTAAGATTTGATTCCGTCGTTAAGTCCCATTTTAATTAAATCTTTATATTGTTTCCCGACAATACTATCAGGACCCTGATTTGGCATTAAAATTGCAATCTCAATTTCTGTTTGTTCTTTTTTAGGAAAACTTATAGGTTCTTCTTTAGGAGTTTGACAGGACGTTAAATATATCAAGCAAAAAAATGATAGAACGATTCGTAGTTTATGTTTTATACTAGCCATAATGTTACTTAAAATTAAAAAACTATGATTAGATATCTTTCCAAACCGGGATTATATATTGTTTCAACACCGATTGGTAATTTTGAAGATATAACGCTTCGTGCTATATCGACTTTAAAAAATTCGGATATTATCTTATGCGAGGATACTAGAATATCACAAAAATTGCTAGCAAAACATGATATTCATACAAAATTACAAATTTATAATGATCATAGTGACGAGAAAGATAGAGAAAATATCATAAGTTTAATAAAATCGGGCAATATAATAAGCTTAATTTCTGATGCAGGGACTCCTTTAATTTCCGATCCCGGCTATAAGTTAGTTAGAGGTATATGCAATCTTAATTGTCATATAGACGTAGTACCGGGAGTATCTGCACCGGTTACTGCTCTAACTTTATCGGCTCTTCCTACTGATCGATTTTTATTTCACGGGTTTTTACCTAAAACTATAGAAAGTAAGAAAAAGATTTTTTCTGAACTAGTAAATCTTAAGGCTACTTTGATTTTTTTTGAAACGGCTCCTCGTTTGATAAATACTTTATCGGTAGCTAAGGAAATACTAGGAAACCGAGAAATATGTGTAGCTCGTGAGTTAACTAAACTGTATCAAGAAATAAAAACAGGGGATATAGATGAAATAATAGAGTTCTATCAAAATAATATTTTAAAAGGTGAGATAGTATTGTTGATTTCAGGAAATATACAGGAACAAAACCAACACAAAAATTTAGAAAAATTTATAGAACTTTGCTTAAGTAAAAACTTAAGTAGCAAAACTACTACCGAACTTGTTTATGACAAATTCAAAGATGTTTATAGTAAAAAAGAGATATATAGATTGGTGAATAAGCAAAAGATTTAATATAAATTTATAGTAGAATATTTACCTCAGAATGTGCTAAAATAAAGAGAAAATCACATTCAGTAACATAATAATATGTCAAAAGTTAATCCGAGAGTAGATTTAGCATTTAAAAAAATCTTCGGAGTAGAAGAGAATAAAGATTTATTGATATCGCTTATTAATTCGATAGTAAGTGAGCAAGATCAGATTGTAGAAGTAACATTACTTAATCCGTATAATCCAAAGAATTTTAAAGCCGATCAACTATCTATACTTGATATAAAAGCCAAAAGTAAAAGCAGTAAAAGGTATAAATCGCAATCCAAGTAACCGATGAAGTGGATTACGATAAAAGAGCTTTGTATTACTGGGCGAAAATGTATACGGAGCAACTGAAAGAGGGATCAGATTATGTGGCATTAAATAAAACAATAGGGATACACATACTTAACTTTACCAGTATTACAGATACAGATGAATATCATAATTCCTTTCAGTTAAAGGAAATAAAAAGTGGTTTAGTATATTTTAAAGATATAGAGTTACATACTATAGAGATTAATAAATTTGCTAAGCATCCTAAGGAGGAGGTTATCTGATGTTGTCAAGAAAGTTAAAAATGCTTTAGATATATGGCTAGCATTTTTAACACGTAATGATTTATTAAATAAAGATAATTTACCGAAAGAATTGGATAATGATGTATTGAAAAAAGCATTAACCGTGCTTGAGGTAATAAATTTAAATGATGCAGAAAGAGAGGAATATGAAAATCGTTTAGAGTTGCTTAGAATTGAAACTAGTGCTTTTAAAAAGATGAAAGAGGAAGGAAGAGCTGAAGGCGAAGCTAGAAGAAATATTGAAATAGCAAAAGAAATGCTAATTGATCAAGAGCCTCTAGAAACAATAATTAAATATACTAAACTTTCAAAAGAAGAAATAGAAAAGCTAAAAGCAGAAATCGATAAGGCAGAAAAATAAAAAGTCGTCTGCGATATATACTCCGAGTAAATGAAGAATCGGCAGACGACCCATTATAAAAAACAGTATATTTAGTTAGCTGAGCTGTGAGGACAGCCGCAACCTTTTTGAGGCTTATTGCTTTCTGCCGAATCTTTAAGTTTTTTACCGGCTGCCTGCATATCTTGACCTGCACCTTGCATTGTATTACAAGCACTTGTTAAGAAAGCTACAGCTACTAATATAGAAGTTATAAGTGCTGAACGCATAAATTTTACCTTTATCAAATTGAGCCTAGATATTATGAAGTAAGCAAAAAATTGTCAACTTGAAAATATATTAAAATTTAAAGTATTTGTACACATCACTTAGCCGTATCTTTATAATCACATAAGATATTTTGTTGATAAAATATTAATTTTTAGTATTTCTTTAAGAATTAATATTTAAAAGATTTATAAAATGAAAGAAAAATCAATGATCAATTGAAAGAAGCACTATCTTTTATGAAAGACGGTGTCTTAGATTGTACAAATTTAGAGGGAATAAGCTTACAAGAGATTTTTAATTTTCTTCAAAATCCTTATATAGTAAAGGATAAAATTATCGCTCTTGATATATCAACTTATGAACATTGGAAAGAAGTAAATGATTTTATTTTGCAATTAAATGATAATTCATCTTTTAAGCCCCAAACTATAGAAATTTATACCTTCTATAGATATATGGAAGATATTTTGAATTTAAGATTAAAAACAGGCATAAATATTACTAATCATATTGATGTTAATATGACAGATCGTAGAAAAGAGGCTTTATTAAAAAAATTCTTAAAGAGATTTAAAGAAAATAATTTTACTAAAGATGAAGAACAGTTAAGTCAATTTATAAAAGCTGTATGTAAAGAAGATAAAACCCCGGATGGAATCGAAATGCAATATGGGTGAGCTTTACGGCTTGGTCCTAAGTATAATTTCAGTAAAATAGATAAAATATTCTGATTTACAGGGTATTTTTAAAAAGTTACAAGAGACACAAATACAAAAAGTAAATTCAGAAATTCATCATTATAAACAGGAAGATGATTTACATTTTTATATGGTAAAAGTCAACGGAGCGAATATGTCTGCTTGGCAAAATTTTTTGGGTAAGCAGAGTAGCTTTCAAAGTTCTTATCAAGGTAATGATCTGGTGATAAAAATTTTTAAGGGGAAGTATGCCTTTTCCGCTAGCTTAGATTATCATGATCAAGGCTTAACCGATGTATTATGTAGCCTTTGTTTCCAATAAAATATGACTCGCGTGATACTTCATCTATAGAGATGTTTATAACCATGCTGACTTCTCAAAATGCAAGCTTTATTTCGCATTCTGGTATAGCAAGACTTCCAATATATCAAGAAAAACCTTTTATTATAAAACATAAAAATCTTGCAGTTAAACTTCATAGTTTTATTGCCGCCTGTGCCAAAGATATTTATTCTAATAAAAAAGAATATATGATTACTGTACCGGTAAAAGAAATGACACAAATAATTCTTAAAGAATATGAGAAAAAAGGAGTTTTAGATAAAATATATATAGGACATCAGCAAGAAAATTTAGATAATAAACAAACCCCTATAAAACTTATTGAGGATAATGACAAAACTTTATTTAGTCTTTATGATAAAAACGGTAATATATTACATGAATTAACTAGTGCACAAATGGAAGGAGAATTCGCGTGGTTTTGCAAACATCCGTATCTATGCAGGGGGCAAGGTAAAAGGTGCACCGTTCGTTACTTGTCATTTAGAAACATTAGCAACACTTGATCCTAAACCTAATTCTATAGAACATGAATATTATTCAGAAATAATTGGTAATTTATAAGATTTACTATAACTCTTATTTAAGGTTAAAATAATAATCGCAATACTCTTTAATAGGGCAGATGTCGCAATCGGGTTTTCTAGCTTTGCATATATATCTGCCGTGCAGAATTAGCCAGTGATGGGCATGCGTTAGCCATTTTTTATCGATAATCTGCAGTAGCTCTTTTTCTACTATTTCAGGAGTACCGCCTTTAGCAAGCCCGATTCTGTTGGCTACTCTAAAGACATGCGTATCAACTGCCATTGTAGGCATGCCGAATAAGCAATTTAGTACAACATTAGCAGTTTTTCTGCCAACGCCCGGTAGTTTAATTAATGCCTTAAAATCATTCGGTACTGAAGCTTGATAATTGCTTATCAATATTTTACATAATGCGATAATATTTTTTGCTTTGCTGTTAAATAGTCCTATAGATTTTATATATTTTTTAAGTCCTTCTTCGCCGAGTGCTAAAATTTTTTCTGGTGTATCATAAGTTTTAAATAAAGATTTAGTTGCTAAATTTACTGATATATCGGTGGCTTGAGCAGATAATATTACCGCTACTAATAAGGTAAAATCATTCTTATATATTAATTCGGTTTTCGGATTTGGATTATTCTTGCTAAAAATCTCAAAAATTTTATTAACTATTTGTGCTTGCATATATTGCTATAGAAAGTGTATTTTAGAAGATAGATTATTGAGTCTTAAAATGCTAGAAAATAAAAATTTTAAATTTATAGAAAATGAGATAAAAAATAATAAAGTAGTATTGTTCATGAAAGGTATTAAAAAGTCGCCTGCATGCGGATTTTCAGGAACCGTAGTAGCTATTTTGAATAAATTAGGTGTAGAATTTCGTGATATTAATGTACTTTTTGATGCTGAATTACGTGAAGATTTAAAAAAATTTAGCGACTGGCCGACATTCCCACAATTATACATTAACGGAGAATTAGTCGGCGGGTGTGATATTGCTAGAGAGTTATATCAAAGTGGAGAACTTGAGAAGATGTTGAAAGCGTATACTCGGTGAATTTTAAAAATTGGCGTATTCGTCTAGTAAGTTCTGCGGTGTTCACGTATTCAGTATACGCTCTGCTCCTCGCCTTGCAGACTCCTTGCTCTTTTTGAAATTGACCTTCACTACTACTCAACCTTAATATTTTAAGTACATAAACATATAAAAACATGAGCAAATATTTAGAATACCCCGAAGTAGAAAGTAAAGAGCAGCCGCCGAAGAAGCTAGTAGTATTACTGCACGGTGTCGGCTCGGACGGACATGATTTAATAGGACTTGTGCCTTATATCAAAAATTATTTACCCAATTGTCATTTTATTTCCCCGCATGGTATCGAGGCTTATGATATGATGCCTTATGGTAGACAATGGTTTAGTTTGCAAGACCGCAGCCCGCATATTATGGCAAAGCTAATTGCAAATAATATTTCTAAGGTTGAAGATATAATAAAGCAAAAGCAGGACGAGTTAAATCTAACCAACAAAGATACTATCATTATTGGCTTTTCTCAAGGTACGATGATAGGATTATATTTAACGCTAGTTCAAAAAGAGCCGTTTTTCTGTACTATAGGTTTTTCGGGTGCATTAATTCCACCTATGGAAGTTAATAATAAGCTTACTCCTATATGCTTGATTCATGGGGAATTAGATGAGGTGGTCGGTGTTAGCGAGATGTATAATGCTTCAAACTATTTATCTAAGCTGCATATAGAGCATAGCGGACATAAATTAACGTCTCTTGCTCATTCAATAGATGGACGGGGGCTTGAGATTGCGATTAATTTTATAAATAACCGTCATTGCGAGCAGCCGTAGGCTGCGTGGCAATCTCAGGATTTTGGTATGAGATTGCTTCATCAAAATTTTCAATTTTTCCTCGCAATGATGATTAGATATCCACACAACAAAACCAAAAAAATATGAGGATGAATGAATATTTTTAATAATAATTTACACGAAACGGATAAAGAGATTAATGAAATAATAAAGCATGAAAAGCTACGTCAAAGTAACGTAATCGAGCTTATTGCATCAGAAAATTTCGTAAGTCCTGCTGTGCTTGAAGCTCAAGGGGCGCTTCTGACTAACAAATATGCCGAAGGATACCCAAGTAAGCGATTCTATAACGGTTGCGAGGAAGTAGATAAAGCTGAAAATTTAGCTATAGAACGAGTAAAAAAACTCTTTAACTGCAAATATGCAAATGTCCAACCTCATTCAGGATCACAAGCAAATCAGGCTGTATATCTTGCTTTATTACAGCCGGGTGATACGGTTCTTGGTATGTCCTTAGATAGCGGCGGGCATCTAACGCACGGTGCAGCTCCTAATATGTCTGGTAAATGGTTTAACGCCGTTTCTTATAGCGTAAATAAAGAGACTTATTTAATCGATTATGATGAGATTGAACGCTTAGCGGATTTGCATAAACCAAAATTACTTATAGCCGGTTTTTCTGCTTATCCTCGTAATATTGATTTTGCAAAATTTAGAGAAATCGTGGATAAAGTAGGAGCTTACTTTATGGCAGATATTGCTCATATTGCAGGACTTGTTGCCACAGGTGAGCATCAAAGCCCTATTCCTTATGCTCACGCTGTTACCTCTACTACTCATAAAACACTTAGAGGTCCAAGAGGCGGTTTAATTTTATCTAAAGATGAAGAGATAGGTCACAAAATAAATTCTGCATTATTTCCAGGACTACAAGGTGGTCCGTTAATGCATATAATAGCTGCAAAAGCCGTAGCTTTTTTAGAAAATTTGCAGCCTGAATATAAAAGTTATATTCAGCAGGTAATAAGTAACGCTAAAGCTTTAGCAAGTAGCTTGCAAGAAAGAGGATATGATATATTAACAGGTGGTACCGATAATCATATTGTTTTAGTGGATTTGCGTAAAGACGGAATCACGGGTAAGCTTGCCGCAAATTCTTTGGATAGAGCAGGGATTACGTGTAATAAGAATGCTATCCCGTTTGATGAAACTTCGCCTTTTATCACTTCAGGTATTCGCCTTGGTACTCCCGCATGTACTACTAGAGGCTTTAAAGAAAAGGATTTTGTATTAGTCGGTCATATGGTAGCAGATATTTTAGACGGCTTAAAAAATAATGAAGATAATAGCGCTCTTGAGCAGAAAGTATTAAATGAAGTGACAAAATTAATTGAATTATTTCCGTTTTATGGCTAATTTAAATAAACGACCTGATTGGATAAAAGTAAAAGCTCCTAATTCTACAGAGTACTATAATACAAAAGATTTAATAAAGAATCTGAGATTAAATACTGTGTGCGAGGAAGCTGCTTGTCCTAATATTGGTGAGTGCTGGTCAAAAAAACATACAACTGTGATGATTTTAGGTTCGGTTTGTACTAGAGCTTGTAGGTTTTGTAACGTTAAAACGGGTAGACCGGATTTACTTGATCCGTATGAACCGCAAAGGTTAGCGGAGGCGGTACAAAAGCTAAATCTTAAGCATGTAGTAATTACTTCCGTCGATCGTGATGATCTTGAGGATGGCGGAGCGTCACATTTTGCGGAGTGTATTAGCGAAATCCGAAAATCATCGCCAAATACTACTATTGAGATTCTAACACCCGATTTTTTAAGAAAAGAAGGAGCAGCTGAAATAATAGCAAACGCAAAACCTGACGTTTTTAACCATAATGTCGAAACAGTACCGTCTTTATACAAAACGATTAGACCGGGGGCTAGATATTATAATTCTTTAAGCTTACTTCATAATATTAAAAAATTATCTCCTGAAATTTTTACAAAATCCGGTATGATGGTAGGACTTGGGGAAGAAATAAATGAAGTAGTACAGGTTATAGATGATTTAAGAGAAGCAAAGGTTGATTTCCTAACTATCGGGCAGTATCTGCAGCCTACCAAAAATCATGCTGAGGTCGCAAAATATGTTACGCCGGAAGAGTTTAAATATCTAGAGCGAGTAGCAAAAACAAAAGGATTCTTGATGGTTTCGGCAAACCCGCTAACCCGTTCTTCATACCATGCCGATGAGGATTTTCAAAAATTAAAAGAGAATTACCAACAAAAACTGGTGTCTTAAAATATCATGCTTATTGCCTGTGTGGTCAGTTTTCATAGCTATTATCTTTGTTTACTAAAGTAAATAATCCTTATGTTGATTAATTTATATATATGATATCATACGTGTAACACACGTGTATACGAGTATTTTATGCAGAAGAAATTGACAATTACTATAGATGAAGCGGTTTATTATAGGCTTTATTCTGTAATAGGTGAACGTAAAATTAGCAAATTTATTGAGCAACTTGTAAAATATTATGTAATTAATGGGAAGCTTGGAGCCGCTTACAAAGCCATGGCTCAAGATACAAAAGCTGAGGAGAAGGCCAATGAGTGGGTAGAAGGGTTAATAGAACGCGATTTTTATGAAAAGAGCTGAGGTATGGTGGTCGACTTTAATCCTTTGTTAGGTGGGAAGTCGCTAAGGTAAGACCGGCAATAATGACTCAAATGTTTCATTAAATCGTGTGCAAGTAATACCTTTAACTAGTAACATCGATCAATGCTATCCTTGTGAAGCCTACGTAATGATAGGTAGCACAAAAGGTAAAGCCATGACTGATCGAATAATGACAGTAAGCAAATTAAGATTAAAATCTAAAATTAACGTTATCTCTAATGAAGATATACAGCTTTTAAAATATGCTCTTAAGTTACAGCTAAGTCTATAACGACTATTTATTCAATATTTGGTACAATGATAAACGTAGAAATTGTAAGAAACTACAACAAATGGCGTGAGCATAAGCAGATAAATAAGAGTTTAATCAAAAAAATAACTCAAAATATTTTATTGCGGTTTGATAATTTTAGTAAAATAAAACAATTTGAATTATCAATTTTACTAACAAATGCTGCAGAAATATTGACCTTAAACAAACAATTTCGTAATATAGAAAAAGCTACTAACGTTCTTTCTTTTCCAAGCAACGAATTAAATTGGCAGGATTTATATTCTAAACTTGAATTTTTAGGTGACTCTGATTATATGCATTTAGGTGATATAGCATTTTGTTATGAGGTAATATATAATGAATCGTGCGAGCAGCACAAAACTTTTGAGAATCATTTTATTCATCTTTTAATACATAGTATTTTACACTTAATTGGTTTTGATCATCAAAATGACACAGAAGCAAATATTATGGAAAATCTAGAAATTGAAATATTATCATATTTCGGTATTTTCCCCCCTTATTAACTAAATAAAAAAATTTATGTTAAAATCTTCAAAAAAAGAAGATTCTAGTAAAAAAAATCAAAATAATAAGTTAATTTTTACTGTACGAAAATTATTCTCTCCGATAAAAAATTTTTTTAGAAAAACAAAAACGCCCGATAATTTTTTTGGTGTCATAAAACGCCTTAAAATTAATAGCCAAAAAATGACTTTAGACGAGCGTAATATTTTAGCTAATTTATTGGAGCTAGAAGATAAAACTATTGAAGATATAATGGTACCGCGTTCCGATATTGCGGCAATAAAATTAACTACGAATCTAGAAGAATTAAGTGAGTCTATTAAGTTAGAAGTCCCACATACACGAACTCTTATATATGACGGTACTTTGGATAATGTAGTAGGGTTCATTCATATCAAGGATTTATTTAAAGCATTGGCTACAAAGCAAAACGGTCGTTTAAAAAAGCTTATACGTAAGCATATAATTGCAGCTCCTTCTATGAAATTATTAGATTTGCTAGCAAAAATGCGTCGTGAGAGAACACATATTGCAATAGTTGTTGATGAGTATGGCGGTACTGACGGTTTAGTTACTATTGAAGATCTTATAGAAGAAATAGTAGGACGAATAGATGATGAGCATGATCAGCAATTAGATAGCGATAATTTCAAGGTTATTAATAACTCAACAATTATTTCAAATGCACGTGTTGAAGTAGAAGTGCTGGAAGAAATAATAGGAGAAAAGCTACAAAATGATTATGATGAGTTTGATACGATAGGTGGATTAGTATTGACTAGAGTCAGTAGTGTTCCGGCTATCGGTACTAGAATAGATATTTCAGAAAATATTGAAATTGAAGTTACGGACGCAACTCCTCGTTCTTTAAAACAAGTCAAAATTAGACTAAAAAACGGTTTGAATGGTCAATGAATACGAATTTAGAGTCGGTGTGTCCTCTAAATTCGTTAAAAATATTTTATTATTATATTGCAGCTTGTGCTTCATTTCCTATCATCGGACTTTCTTGCGAAGTTGCGTCTGTATAATGCTCATATGCTAGCATTGCTCCCATTGTTGCTACTATATCGGCACCACATTTGAGAATAAAAGCCGGAGATTTAAGTAAATCACCTGCTATCACATAAATTCCAACAGCACATGCTCTTACTACTGCAAGCTTACTATACCAAGGGGTTGGTATCATCACTTCTAAATAATTCGACTATTTTGTTAAGCATAAAAATAAACCTAATTAGTTAATATTAAATTTTAGTTATGCGATATATAACTAAACATTAACTAATTGTCAATGATAATTACCATGAAACATGGACAATATAATTTTATGCAATTATTGTCATTTGACTTAGCAGAGAAATTTGAGTTAAATATCAAAGCTCTATACATAAAAAATTATCATTATGAATGAATTACATATTAAACTACAAAATTACAGTAGTACATATCCTGAAGAAATTGTTACAAAAACAAAAATGCTTGAATTTTTAAATGAATATGAAAACCCTTTTAGCTGAGATTTACAAATAGGACATTTCACTGCTTCGGCTTTTTTACTTAATAATGATAAAACTAAATTTTTATTGATGCACCATAAAAAGCTTGATAAGTGGCTTCAACCAGGCGTCATTGTGATGGAGATAGTAATATATTAAATGTAGCGGTTAAAGAAGCTATAGAAGAATCCGGAATTAATGAAATCAAAACGATAAATAAGGAGATTTTTGATATAGACACCCATTATATTCCGCGAACTCATAAGGAGCCTGCTCATTATCACTATGATGTACGATTTTTACTAAAAACAGTAAATAATGATAATTTTATAAAAAATAACGAATCGAATGAACTTAAATGGTTTAACTTTTCTGATTATTCAAAATTAGATATTGAGCTAGAATGTTCCGTTACTAGAATGATAGAAAAGTTTATGACAATTAACCATCCTGCTTGTTAAATATAAATTATTGCCCTACAATAAATAGCGGTTTTTAAATAAAATGTAAATCAAATGCCATCATCTAGAATTTTTTCATTCCGTAGTAAGAACAAGGAAGATAATACTCCAAAAAACCTAGAAATTACGCATCTAGATTCAATTAATAAGAACAGATATCCGAACTCTCTAGCAGGCGAAGTTGTTACTATTAAACTTAAGGATTAACCTCAGCCTCATAATTTTATAAAGAGTGAAAAAGTTACCCTAACTTCATTTAAACCGCCTTCTTCTCAAAGTAAAGACGATATCTTAAAGGATTTTGAGATTTTCTTAGATAATATAGAGACTAAAGCTTTAGGAGAGATTGATTCATAGTAACATCGATAGTTTTATGCTGTAAGGTTCCTAGCTAAAAAGGGCATTACCCGCGTGGATCAAAAAACGCGTTCGGTGTCATACCGTGGCTTGACCACGGTATCTTGGTCACAGACTTGTATTCTTAGATCCCGTGGTCAAGTCGCGGGATGACAATAATTTATTTTATGCTATTTTTTGATATTCAAAATATATTTTTCTTACTGCATAAATCCACGCTAAGCATACAAAAGTAAATACCACCATTAGAATTGGTGAGATTAAGGTAAAAGTAGCGGTTGGAACTAAAGTAAAAATAATAGATTGCACAAGACCGCTAGAGGATTTGCCGACTTTTGCACTTATCACGTCAACCGCAGCTTTGCCTTTAGTTTTAAGCTCCTCATCAAGAGGGATATATAACATTTCTCTTGAAGTATCCCATATAGAATATTTAGTACCTTTAGCTAAAATATTTTGAATACCACCGATTGAAACGGCAAGAGCAAGAGGTGACATTAAAATTGCTCCATCAAATAATGATAAAATTTGTTGGTCAAATACGATAAGTACAAAGAACAAAATGCCGGTCACCATTATTATAACCGGTGAAATAACTGCTGCTACAAACCAGTTGTGCATACGCATAATGTTATTACCGATGATGGTCATAACCATTATTGCCACGCCTGTCCAAAGTATATACAGACTGTTAAATTCAGCATAGGTATTTACAGTCGGATATAATTCCTTAATTTTTGCTTTCCATACGGCTTCGACTAAGTTAATAGCAAATCCGAAAGCTGCCGAACAAATTAAAAGTAGCCATAAATATTTTGATTTCGCAATATATTTAAAGCTTTTAATTAGCCCCATACGTTCTGAAGTTGAGCGACCGCTTTTTGCTTTAGCATAAAATAACGGATTAGTAAAAACGTTCTTGCTAATAAATCTAACTAACAAACAACAAATAATAGCAACAATTGCCACAATTGTCGTGGATACTTGAACTAAAGTGATTTTACTATCCGAAATACTCATAAACTTCTTAATAATAGTATCTTCCGATGATAGATTCATCATTAAAAAGCCGACTAATATTAAAGAAGAGTTGCCAAATAGCGAAAAGAGAGTATAAAATCTTTTTGCTTCTTCGGTAGTAGTAAGTTCATTAGCAAACTGCCAAAATAATAATATGTAAAAAATATTAGGCCAAAGCTCGGCAAGACTATAATATACTATATAACCCCAATTACCTACTAATGAGATGTACCACTTAAAATGAGGATAACGTTCCATCCAGTCAGCTAGATTATCGGGATGTACATGAAAAATATGAATATTAGGATAGATTACAAAAGTGAATAAAACAAAAAAGCTGATAAAAAATGCACTTAAATAATAAAAGATCTTTTCAAAAGTAAGATAATTAATCATTTTAGCATAAATAATCACGAATAAAGCAGCGGCAGGCGTAACGCAATAAACTTTAGCAAAACCTGCTATTTCTGCACTAATCTCGGAGATTAAAATACTATCTTTTAAGATTCGTAAAACATTTTGATTAAATAAAATACAAAACATTAAGGTACTCATAGGAATAAACTTTCCGAGTTCGTAATTATGCACAGGCCAAAATGCCGCTCTGAATTTGTTTTTAAACGATCGTGATGAGGTACTTAGCATTATAAATCCCTAAGGACAAAAAAAAAACTTAAGCACTTCAAGATTTTATGAAAAGATATTTCCCCTAAAACTTTAGAGCCTATATACTTGTTATTACATTCTGAAGGTGCTGAACTTATACAATATATTTAGCCTTTTGTCAAGAATTACTAGATACTCTCAATGCTAGATAGTAATAAACTACAGGAATATTTTGACCTTTATAATAATTATACAAAGACACATAATTTAGGTAATTAATATTTAAAATCAGGTAAAATAGTAATGCAAACAGAGCATTATAGGGTGTTGTATTACTCGGCGTTATCCCGTGGTTTGTCCAGAGGTTTCAGTAAAAATAAATTAAAAATGGATTCCCGCTTTCGTGAGAATGACAAAGGGGAAGTCGGGAATGACATAGAAAGAAGTCAGGATGACATCAAAACTTTCCTAATCATCCTCTCTATCTTCAACTCACTGGAAATATTTTTTTTAGCTCGTGACAAAAGTTTTATTGAAAATTTGAGAAGCTACGGTGAAGTTTATTTAATAGATTGGCTAGAGATTAAGGAACCTAAATATTTACTAGACGACTATGTGCATAAAATAATCGAAGTAATAGATAATTTGAAAATTAAAGACATTAATTTAATAGGTCATTGTATCGGCGGTAACCTTGCGATAGCTACAAACGTACTTATGCCTAAATTTATCAAAACTCTGACTTTACTTAACTGCCCGTGGGATTTTTCTCATTTTTTCTATATAAGAATGTTGCATCGATATTTAAAACTAGATAGTGGCATAGACAATTTACCGATAATTCCTAAAATTCATATTCAAATTTTATTTTTTCTTTTATTCCCTGATTATTTCAATGCTAAATTAAAAAAATTTTTCTCTATAACTTCCGATAAGGAGCAAGAATTAGCATTGAGAATAGAGAATTGGCTTATGTCAGGTAATAGTATATCTAAGGAGGTTTATAATCAAATTATACAAAATATATTAGATGAAAATATGTTTATAAATCTTAAATGGAAAATCGAATAATTTTATTATTGATCCGAGTTTAATTCATTGTACTGTATATATATAGTAGCAGCAGAAGATGAATAGTACCTAAATTTTTCATTTTACCTTTGCAAAAATTATTAAAAAACTCTAAGCTTATAGATGTAGCAGGCGGACATATTAGTTATTTAATAAATGATAAACTAGATAAATTGTTTAAGGAGTACACATTATGACAAAACCGGTTTATATAACTTATGCGAAAAGGACTGCTTTCGGCTCGTTTATAGGTAGCCTTAGTACAACGGCTGCACCTATGCTTGCTGCTCATTTAATAAAGGATATACTGCAAAACAGCAAAATCGATCCAGCTTTAGTAGGTGAGGTAATCCTTGGACAGGTAATAACCGGCGGTAGCGGGCAGAATCCGGCGAGGCAAACTCTGATTTATGCGGGAATACCGAAAGAAGTGCCGGGCTATACGATTAATAAAGTATGCGGCTCAGGTCTTAAAAGCGTAGTACTTGCAGCAAATTCAATTATGACGGGTGATAATGAAATAGTTATAGCAGGTGGGCAGGAGAATATGTCGCTCGGTATGCACGGTAGCTATAGCAGGAGCTAAATTCGGCGATATTAAAATGGTTGATCTAATGCAGTATGACAGATTAACCGATGTATTTTCAGGAGTATTTATGGGTATTACAGCCGAAAATATCTCGAAACAGTTTAATATTAGCAGACAACAGCAGGACGAGTTTGCCTTAAGCTCTCACAAGAAAGCAGCTAAAGCACAGCTAGCAAGAGTTTTTAAAGATGAAATCTTACCTATCGAAGTAACGATTAAAAAAACTACTAGTTTGTTTGATCATGATGAAACAGTAAGACCTGATATCAGCCTTGAAATTCTGAGTAAATTACGTCCTGCTTTTGATAAAAACGGTGTAGTTACAGCGGGTAATGCTTCCTCTATTAATGACGGTGCGGCATGTCTTATGGTAGTTTCCGAAGAAGCTTTGAAAAAGCATAATTTAACGCCGCTAGCTCGTATTGTTTCTTATGCTTCAGCCGGTGTTGATCCAAGTATTATGGGTACTGCCCCTGTTCCTGCATCCAAAAAAGCTTTAAGTAAAGCAGGTTGGAGCGTTAATGATTTGGAAGTTATCGAGGTTAATGAGGCGTTTGCCGCTCAAAGTATTTATGTAAATCGTGAAATGAAATGGGATATGGAGAAGGTTAATGTTAACGGTAGAGCAATAGCCATCGGTCATCCGATCGGGGGGCAAGCGGCGGACGTGTACTTATTACTCTGATACACGGCTTACGCAGAGCTAAAGCTAAAAAAGGCTTAGTTACTTTATGTATCGGTGGCGGTATGGGTATATGGCTATGTGCGTTGAAGCGGTTTAAATGTGCATTTGACTATATAGGCATTCATTGCTTTATTTGCTAAAGAAGAAAGTTGTATTCATCTGAATTAATTATAGTTCATTGTAATATATATTTGATCTAATATCTCTACAACCTAATAATGCATCATTACAATGTGTTATTGTATTTATAAACTCATGAAAGGTAGAAAAATGAGAGAATGCCTCCGGTTCATAACTCTCCCAATAATTTTCTGCTTCTTCTATATTATTACAAACACGCTTTAGCTTGTGACCAAAATATTTAGGAATATTCCCTAAATTTTTTGCCTAACTCCATACCATAAAATAGTTAGGATTAAAATCAGTAGAATCTATAAGAGGAGTTAGTTTAAAATGCTTCAATAAATTAGAAAAGTTATTTATGAGCTTATGAGAGGCTAACGCTTGGGTATATAATTCTCATCATCAAATTGATGAAATATTTTTAATCTTTTTAGGCATATAGGTATCTCTTTTGCAAGTTCCATATAACGGAGAAGATAGAAATTGGGTATTATAAAAGGTATAAGTTTGATTGCTTTTAAGCCATTCCTGGTCATTATTTATTATTTGTGCATCTTCATGGATATGCATCATTCCAATCAATTAAACAAGACAATATATAACTTAAGGTAGCTAATTGTATGCTTGGTGACCAGTTTATAGGATTCCAATAAGACCAAATGCTAGACACTATACATTTAATAATTTCCTTATTATTTTTTATAATACCCTATTTGGGTTAAGGAAATATATTAAATGAATTTATAAAATACTAAATTTTATTAAATCATTAATAATTTGGTGATAATTGTGTTAATTATACACATCTTTATATGCTATAAATAGTAACATTAAAAAGTTGTTTACTTCTTCTAGTTTCATACTTAGGATATTTCTATTTTAAGTGTACACTTCTGTTGATGTACAATCAATCTGATGAACAAATCAAATCTATCCTCGGTGTATGGAAGATTATTGAAGTACTAACTCCTAATAAAAACGAAAATTTAAATAGATATTTTGACATTATTAGAGAACATACCGATAAAAAAGGCAGTTTTAGTTGCAAACTGGATAAGAAAGAAACACTTTGTTCTTAAAAGATGCTTAGTTTGTGGATAAAACAAAACTCGGTATTGATCTTGAGAAAAACGAAGTAGCAGTTCATTGGCATATTTATCTCGGTTATTTAAAATGGTCGGAAGCTGCACTTGATATTTTAAAGAAAATCCAAACTATAACTAAATTAGATCAAGAGTTCTTAAATGATTATAATAACCATCAAGATAAGCAAGAGCAACCGACAAATACCTATTGCTGGTTTAACTATAGATGAAAACGGTAAATATATTGAAGGATTGATGGTTATCTCTACTGCTGCTTATGCTCTCGGTAGAATCATGAGAGATGAGTTCCAAGAAAAAGAATTAAAAGATTTACCAAATTTTGTAGATAATAATAACAGCCTAATAGAGGAAGTATTTTCAGAAAGTGAGAGAATATATTTTAAGGATAAAAAGCAAGATTCTTGAGTTAAAACTCTAGATTTAAAACTGATTAATCTTATGATTGATCTTGTAGTGCAGAAGTTAGAAATTGACAAAAAATATTTATTTAGCCGCTCTGAAATATGCTTAAGAAGAGTTACCTCGCATAAAAAGAAAAAAGATAAACCGGTAATTTATAATTTTACCGCTCCTTCCTTAGAAAGGTTTAATAGTTTTTTTCTAAGACCATTAGATTTTGTACGAAGTAATATAGAAAAATTTGACTCGGAATCAGCAATTGCCAAATATCTCGGTAAAGAAGATAAGCCGGATTCCATAGATGTTTTAAAGCATCAAGAAAGTCTACAAGAACTGTTATCTCCATTTATGATGCAACCGACGCGTTGGTGTTCATCGCCGAGTCACTCTCTTGCGGTACTGCAAGCTGTTGCGATTAATTTGGTATTACCCTCTTTTCAGGAAAGCTTTTTGCTGTTAATGGTCCACCTGGTACAGGAAAACCACTATACTTTTTGATCTTATAGCAAATATCTATGTAGATCGTGCTTCATATTTAACAACTTTAGAAGATCCTAAGGAGGGGTTTCAAAATAAAAAATCTTCCTTACATACACCAAATTTTGATTATCATGTTAATTCTTTAAAACCGGCATTACAAACTTACTGTATGGTTGTTGCATCATCTAATAACAATGCCGTTGAAAATATATCTAAAGAAATATCGTTATATAGTAAAATAGATAAGCTATATCATAAAGATTTAAGTTATTTTAAATAACTTTTATTGAAAGAGGAAAAAGAGAAAGATAGGGGTATATTTGTTGCGGTGCTCGTTAATCATGGAAATAAAAAGAGATTTTCAAATAAGTTTTGGAAATATAAAGATGAAGAAGAAAACGATGATAAGAATGATGAAAAACATACAATGTTGCAATATCTTAATCTGCTAGTTAATAATAAATGTAAAGATAAAGCCCCTGCACATTTTAAACCTGAATATTGTAATTCTATAGATGAAAATTAATAATGAATGGAAAGAAGCGTGTGCTGGTTTTAACAATTTATACAGTGAAATTCATGAAGTTTATGAAAATATTGCATCAGTTATTGAATTTAATAAAAAGAAAAGAGAGTTAATTAAGGAAGAGGATTTAGGAGTGATATATGCAGAAAAAAAGAAGAGTAAAATGAGTTAGAATTAGAGCTTGATTATAAAAGCTCTAAAATACTTGAAATTGATTGTGAAATAAAATTATTAAATTTGGGTTTTTTTGAAAAAATTCATGCACTTTTTAAAACCGCAAAATACAATTCTTGCTATGAGCAAAAACGGGATTTAATTAAGCTAAAAAATAAATCTTCAGAAGAAATTGACCGGATAAAAACTGATATTAAGAATATTAAAGCTGCAATTAAGAAAATTGAAGCTTCTGTAGAAGAAATAAAACAGCTTAACGACGATATAAGCTTGGCTATCGTAAGTTTAAAAGATAAAATTGTAGAAGTCAAGATTTGATCTTACAGACACTATAAATTTTGCACCTGATTGTCAGTTACATTTTGACTGTCAGAGACGTATTCAAGATACAAGATTTCATTATTCTTTTCAACAGCTAATTTTCTACTATCCTTAAAAGTTTGCATAGGAGTTTTTCCATAACAATATTTTCCTGAATGTGGTCGCTCATTATTGAAATGCTCTAACCAAATATCAAGATCTAATTGTAAATCATCAAGATCTGTATAAATCTTTTTCCGCATAGCTGTATCAAAGAATTCTTGTTTCATGGTTTTATTAAAACGCTCACACATACCATTTGTTTGGGGAGAATATGCCTTAGTTGTAGTATGCTCTATACCTTCGATACTTAGAAACAACTCAAAAGCATGATGCTCTATATTCCCCTTATATTCTGACCCACGATCTGTAAGAATACGAAGTATTGGTATCCCTTGGGTCTCGTACCATGGTAACACGCGGTCATTAAGCATATCAGCAGCAGTTAAAGCTGTTTTATCAGTATATAGTTTAGCATCAGCTACCCTAGTATAGCTATCAATAAATACCTGAGAATAAACCTTACCTATACCTTTGAAATTACCTACATAATACGTATCCTGACATCCTAGATAACCTGGATGCTGCGTCTCAGTTTCTCCATGAGCTTCTCTTTCATTACGACGCTCCTCTAGCACTTGTAATTGAGATTCAGTAAGAACAATACCATCCTGAGCCATCTTTGCTTCTAATGCTTTAAGCCTTTTACTGATATTGTTTAAATCATTACGTAACCAAATTGATCGCACTCCTCCAGGCGATACAAGTATACCGCTCTTCTTAAGCTCATTTGATACTCTTAGCTGACCATATGCTGGATATTCTATTGCCATATCCATTACTGCTTTCTCTATCGCTGGATCAACTCTATTCGCTATTATTGGCTTTCTTCGACTAATTTCATATAATGCCTCTTCGCCACCAGTTTCATACAGTGCTTTAAATCTGTAATAACTATCTCTACTATAGCCCATCGCTTTACATGCTGATGATATGCTACCAAGACTCTTAGCTAGTTCTAGTAACCCTATTTTTGGCTTTATTATTTTTTGATTTAAGTTCATTTTTCATCTCCATTTAATAATTAATTTATTTTACTAAATGTAAGATATAATCTCAACTATTACAATTCAAGTAATTTTAAAGTTTATAATTATTTTTATTATTGCTTCTATTCATGTTATGGAATGTAAACTTGAGTTTAAAAAAGATATATGTGAATGGTGTTGAGTATGATCAAAAAGTCGAAAATCCAATTACACCGATAGCACATGCTATTAAAGCAGATAATATTGATGAAGTAAAAAAATATTAGATGAGGGATATGGAGTAAATCAACCATACTTGGGCTGGACTCCTTTAGATTATGCTATATCGAATAATAATATAAAAATTGCCGATTTTTTATTAAAGTGTGGTGCACCTATGAATTTAATCCATATAAATATAGGATTTATGAAGCCGGAAATTGCCGAACTTTTAATTAATCAGGGAATGAGTCCTAATTTAAGATATGAAGACGGTATTACCGGAATGATGCTAGCCGCAGAAAGAAATAATCTTGATTTAATAAAACTTTTGCTTAAGTTAGGTGTTAATCCTAATGTTCAAAATTCTAAAACCGGAATGACTTCCCTTATTATGCATCATCATATCTTAATGTTGAACCTACTCGTATTTTATTAGAATATGGAGCGGATCAAAAATTAAAGATTGCAAAGGGAAAAGAGTTTTAGATTGGATAGCGGTGGATGCTAATAGAACTTTACATGCTTCTGACGTAGAATACTATACTACTTTATTTGTTGCTCCATTTAAAACTAAACTGAAAATTATAAAAGAAAGAAATAGCATAAAGACTCAAAACAAAGAAAAGCAATAAAAAAGCTTCTCAATTCTCACCGTTAAATTTTTGTAGTGTTTCTATTTATACTTCACAAGTTAGGATAAAAACCTATCTTAATTTTCTGCCTTATGTTCTGTCTCCGTCATTGCAAGAAAATTGCATAGCAATTGACGAAGTAAGGAAGAGAAAAAATTTTGATTTACAGAATTTTTTTATTATTTTTTGGGGAGTGCCATGCAGTCTACGACTGCGATGTTGTTAGCCCGATTAAGATATCTTGGTAGCTCAATTGATTTGTAATAGTTGAGATTATATCTTACATTTAGTAAAATAAATTAATTATTAAATGGAGATGAAAAATGAACTTAAATCAAAAAATAATAAAGCCAAAAATAGGGTTACTAGAACTAGCTAAGAGTCTTGGTAGCATATCATCAGCATGTAAAGCGATGGGCTATAGTAGAGATAGTTATTACAGATTTAAAGCACTGTATGAAACTGGTGGCGAAGAGGCATTATATGAAATTAGTCGAAGAAAGCCAATAATAGCGAATAGAGTTGATCCAGCGATAGAGAAAGCAGTAATGGATATGGCAATAGAATATCCAGCATATGGTCAGCTAAGAGTATCAAATGAGCTTAAGAAGAGCGGTATACTTGTATCGCCTGGAGGAGTGCGATCAATTTGGTTACGTAATGATTTAAACAATATCAGTAAAAGGCTTAAAGCATTAGAAGCAAAGATGGCTCAGGATGGTATTGTTCTTACTGAATCTCAATTACAAGTGCTAGAGGAGCGTCGTAATGAAAGAGAAGCTCATGGAGAAACTGAGACGCAGCATCCAGGTTATCTAGGATGTCAGGATACGTATTATGTAGGTAATTTCAAAGGTATAGGTAAGGTTTATTCTCAGGTATTTATTGATAGCTATACTAGGGTAGCTGATGCTAAACTATATACTGATAAAACAGCTTTAACTGCTGCTGATATGCTTAATGACCGCGTGTTACCATGGTACGAGACCCAAGGGATACCAATACTTCGTATTCTTACAGATCGTGGGTCAGAATATAAGGGGAATATAGAGCATCATGCTTTTGAGTTGTTTCTAAGTATCGAAGGTATAGAGCATACTACAACTAAGGCATATTCTCCCCAAACAAATGGTATGTGTGAGCGTTTTAATAAAACCATGAAACAAGAATTCTTTGATACAGCTATGCGGAAAAAGATTTATACAGATCTTGATGATTTACAATTAGATCTTGATATTTGGTTAGAGCATTTCAATAATGAGCGACCACATTCAGGAAAATATTGTTATGGAAAAACTCCTATGCAAACTTTTAAGGATAGTAGAAAATTAGCTGTTGAAAAGAATAATGAAATCTTGTATCTTGAATACGTCTCTGACAGTCAAAATGTAACTGACAATCAGGTGCAAAATTTATAGTGTCTGTAAGATCAAATCTTGACTTCTACATCCTGACTTAACTAAATTTAATATTAATGATTTATCTCAGAATGATGAACCTAAATTAATAGGCAAAGCATACCAAGAACTTAAAGATCCTATTGAGGATATAAAAAGCTAGCCTTATTGCATGAATCCAGAAACCTGCTCGATGTCATTCCTGCGGAAGCGGGAATTCAGTGACAAGTAGGAAAATCAAGCTTTTAATTTTTTAAATTTAGTATGTCTAGACTTTTTAGTGACTGGATTCCCGCCTCCGCGGGAATGACATGAGTTATAATATTAGTTTTTTCTGTGCAAAACATTAAAAATCATCTCAGCAAGTAACTTGTTAATACCATTTACTTTAGCAAGCTCATATATGGTTGCGTCGCATACTGCTTTATACGAACCGAAATAATGCAGTAATGCTTTTTTTCGAGTTTCACCTACGCCCTCTATATCGTCAAGGCGTGATATTTTTATAGCACGTGATCTACCTAGTCTATGATTCTTTATGGCAAAATTATGTGCCTCATCTCGCAAGATTTGTAAATATTTCATAACCGGCAAATTCTTATCTAGAGTAAATACTTCCTTACCTATCACATGGAACTGTTCAAAACCGGTATTTCTATCTACTCCTTTTGACATACAAACAAAAGGAATATTCATTTCAAATTTATCCATCACCTCTTTAACGACGCCTAAATGCCCTTTGCCGCCATCTATAATCATTAAGCTTGGCAATTTATGCGGCTCTTGCCTTAACCTTGTAAGCCGCCTTGTTAGGACTTGCCGGAGCATCTCATAATCGTCACCTTTTATGTCACCCCCGCAGTTCTTGATGCCATTCCCGCGAAAGCAGGAATCCATTAACCTTTTTGGATCCCCGCTTTCACGGGAATGACATACTAGAGAGGGAGCATGGACATTAAAGACCCGATATTCTTTTTTATCAAAACCGACTTTACCAGCAACTACCATCACTCCAACCGCAAACTTACCTTGAATATGGCTATTATCATAAATCTCAATTCTTTCAGGAATTTCAGAAAGACCAAATAGCTCTTTAATTTCAAACATAATCTCTTGATTTTTTGCAAATTTCTTCAAATACTGCTCTAGAGAAAATAAAGCATTTGTCTCAGCATTTTGAACTAATTTAGCCTTACCGCCTTTATTAGGTACTGTAATATTAAGCTGAAGTATATTGTTGATTTTCTTAATCGCCTCTATCACATTCTCTTTATCATTAATTTCATGATTAATTATAATTGCCGCAGGCACGTGTTGTTTTTGGTAAAATTGTAATAAAAAATATTCTAATACTTCTTCTTTGGTACTATTTTCGGTAGAAGTAGGAAAATAAGGAATATTACCGCATGCTTGCCCTGCCCTATATAAAAACACTTCCACGCAATAATGCCCGTTCTTTTCCACAATAGCGATTATATCTGCGTCTTTAACGACATCTGAAACCCCTGCCTTAAGCTGCACATAACTAAGTGCTTTAATGCGATCTCTAATTTCTGCCGCCTCTTCAAAACGCATCTGACTACTTAGCTCTTCCATCTTTCTAGATAGGTTCTCTTGGAGTTCTTTAGTGCGACCTTGTAAGAAATCTTTAACCTGAGTTACTAAGTCTCTATAGTCTTCCTTGTTTATTTTACCGACGCAAGGAGCATAACAACGTTTTATTTCATATTGTAAGCAAGGGCGAGTACGTGAATTAAAGTAATTATCCGTGCAGGAACGTAATTTAAAAATTTTTTGTAGTTCGGTCAAAGTAGTATTAACTTCCGCACTCGAGGCAAAAGGACCAAAAAACTTCCCGTCACTTAGAGTTTTACCTCGATATTTTAGTAATTGTGGGAAATCATGATCTAAACGTAACTTAATGAAAGGAAAAGACTTGCAGTCCTTAAGAAGAATATTAAATTTCGGCTGAAATTTCTTGATTAACTGTGCTTCTAAAAGTAGTGCTTCAACTTCGGAATTAGTGATGCTATACTCTAAAAAACAAGTATTTGCAATCATCCGAAGCGTCTTATTATCTAAATTGCTTTTAATGTAATTAGTAAGGCGTTTCTTTAAATTTTTAGCTTTACCGACATAGAGAACTTGCTTGTTAACGTCAAACATTCGATAAACCCCTGAACGTTCAGGAGCATCTATAAGTTTAGATTTAATTAACTCACTTCCGGTAATTTCTAGGGTCATGTGTATAGTGGTCCTATGTCATTCTTAGCTAAAAGCCGAAATCCAGAAAAAATAACCTTAATATTGATATAAAAATTACACATTAAACCTAAAAAAACAAGTTTTTTATAGGTTGTACTGGATTCCTGCCTTTGTGGGCATGACATAGAAGAGTGCACCATGCAACAATAACCTTCAATTCCCCGTTTTATTATACGGATTGTCATTTGCGACTTTAACATTCACTATTTTTCGTGTATTGTCATCAAAGAAAAAGGTTATTTTAAACTCATCTCCTACATTTAAATCTACTTTTGGGTCATAAAGCATAATATGCATGTCACCGGGCTTAAAATCAACATTAATATTACCGGCAATTAAAAATGGATAATCCACTTTTACCATTTTACTAACCCCTTGATCATTAATTGTTTGATGAATTTCTATTCCACTTATCTTATCTGAAGATATATTCACTAAATTATAACTCTTACTTCTACTATTTATTAATGTAAAATACATAGCAGAATTGCTAACTTTACCTTGCACATTTGTTGTAGGTCTTGCCCAAGGCTGTGCAAAGTGAACGGCTGCCTCTGCAGGTAAATCATCGGGCTGATCAGAAGAAGAATTTGTAGAATTAGGATTTTGAGCTGTTTGGTTATCAGCATAGTTTACTGCACCAATTAAAGTTATAAAACTAATTAGTAATGTTTTTAGCATAATCATACCCTTAATAAATTAAAATGAAATATTAACATATGAAATATTAACATAGATTAAATATAAATCTAGTTTTTTAAAAGATATTTTTTGTACACTTCTTGTGGTAATCTCTCTATAGCATAACGAACTGCGATTCTTGGCATTTGTAAAGTATAGCGATCCAAAAAATCTATTAATTGTTTTTCATCTTTTTTTCCTGCTTCACGTAGCATCCAACCTACTGCTTTATACATTAAATCATGTTTATCGTTTAAGAGTAATTTTGCTATTTCAAAAGTCGTATCTAATGTATTATTTTTGATAAAATACCAAGTAGCAACTATAGCTATTCGTCTTTCCCATAGAATTTCCGATTTTGTTAGTGTAAAGAGATAATCCTTTTCTTTATCCCATAAATAAGCTCCGATTATATGATGAGCTGATGCATCCACTAAATTCCAATTATTTACGTGTTTTATATTGTTTAAATAAAAATTATACAAAAACTCTTTATCTTGTGCTGTCTGATATTGCATAATCAAAATAGCTAATGCTAAAAATTTCTCTTCATTAAATTCTGAAGTAATAAGTCGGCTTAAATCCTCCATATCCAAATTATAAATAACTTTTAGCTATTGTACGTAAAGTCGGCACGGTAACACCAATAAATCGGTAATGCTCTCCATACTCTCCTTCTCTAGTTTTCAAGAATAGCATTTCTACGTTCTACAGGAATAGTAGCATTCTCAAGTAAAATATTTCTAATTTGTTGTAAATTTTCTCTCATGTTCAATAAGCCATTTTTTACGATGTAATCCCCTGCCATAGCCTCCAAGTTTGCCATTGCTATTAATAAATACGATGACAAGGAACAATGATTGCTAACTGATTCATACCATTAGCATTTGCAACAGCTCTATAAGAATTAGGTTTGCCCAAAACTTTAGCCTGATTTAAATAGCTTCGTGTTTCACCGTAAGGTATATTCATTAATTCTTGCCAAACCATTTTTTGAAATGGGCTTCCTAAAAGCTATATAGGCGTATTAAATTTTTGTAAAGTACCGTTATAAGTACAATTGAAGATCCTCTTCAATCATTCAAATCGGTTCAGTGCTTCCAGAAATAATAGCAGATTCTATCTTAATCCTTAGCCTCTCAAGTTCACACTCCAAACCTCTTCTATCAACAAACTCTAGCAAATAAAGCAATTTTTCATCACTAATTGCCAGCATAGAAACAAGAGGCGTATCTAGCCAAGCCGCTTTTAAAATATTTAAATGCCGGTTAAATTTTGTCGGCGGTCCTCCCATTATTTTAGAGACAGCATCTCGCAAACCGCTACTTGACTCATAACCCATATCAATTTGTGTATTCATGACCGATTCACCCATGCGCATTTGCTTCATCGCAATACCCATACGCCTTGCTCTCGCATATTCTACAAACGTCATACCAAAACGTTTTTTAAATTGGCAACGTGCTGTAGAAGCATCTACTGATAGCTCATCACAATCACTATCTTTCCATCTTTTAGCAGGATTAAACTCAATAGCATTAACAAGAGTACAAACTAAACCTGAAGCTTAGCCAAGGATTGAAAGAAGCTTGCAACGCTGACCAGGTCTATATGAAGCATGCCAAGCTTCCTTAGCAGTTTTATAAAATTCACAATTTTCAAGTTTAGGTTCCCGTGCAGGACAAGTCAGAAATACTCTTGTTATTTTAACCGCTACAAAAAAGATATTTTCATATCTGTCATCTTTATTAATTAATGCCTGATAATATTCTTGTCTTTGAAGCTTATTAAACATATTAATTTATCCTATAATATAAATTTATAATTATATTATATGAACTTTTTAAAACTCCTGTAACCGAAATTCAGGCATTGATTTTTTATTTAATACTTCTGTCTCTCATGCTCGATAAGCCATTTTTTGCGATCTAGCCCTGAACCATAACCGCCAAGCTTACCGTTATTATTGATGATGCGGTGACACGGAATAATTATAACAAATTTATTTGCTCCATTAGCATTTGCAACGGCTCTACAAGATCTTTCCATACCTATTAATTTAGCTTGGGTAAAGTAACTTCTTGTTTCACCATAAGGTACATTCATTAGCTCTTGCCATACTAATTTTTGAAATTCGCTTCCTAAAAGATATATCGGAGTATTAAATTTTTGCAAAGTACCGCTAAAGTAAGATTTAAGCTCCTCTTCAATTGATATAATCGGTCTAGTGCGATCTTCAGTAATAGCCGATTTTGTGTTAATCTTAAGTCTTTTAATTTTATACTCTAATCCTTTACTTTCAACAAAATCGAGCAAATAAAGTCTCTCTGTATCACTAATTGCCAGCATAGAACCAAGAGGCGTATCTAGCCAAGCGGATTTTAAACTCATTATTTTACCCTAAATATGATTTCTTAATATTATAATATTGATTTTTTATTTAACAATTTTATATTTTTAAAACTAACAATTTATAGGTAATCACTATGATAAAAGCTCATGTTTTTAAATATTCTCAGGTAATTTTAACCAAGAGGGAACTCGCTATAATAAAATTTAGCAAATACAGCGGACTAAGTATACCGGATATTGCTACTATGGCAAAAGAAGAAGAAAAACTAACGGAATAATAGATCAGTATAAAACCGGTAAAATAACTACCGCAAAATTTCGTAAGAAAATGAATGAGCTTATACAAGAAAAAAACGGTAATCCTATACGAGATAATGAGGTATTTGATAAAGGCTGGAATGCTATGTGCAAAATAGAACCTGAAAAGCTAACAGAGATATATAACTTACAACACAGACACATAAATTTCATATCCACATTATATGTAATAATTCGCTATTTGCGTTATTTAAGCCAAATCATTTAGCTTCATGATCTTTAGCAAAATCAATTAGGCTTTCCACAACATCACTTAAATTTTCATTATTAAAGTCAATCCTCATTTCTTTTTTAACAACATCAACAAAATAATCATCAAGTGAATTTTTCATTTAAAATGGAAGTGTTTTTTGTCCAATGAACAATTATTTCCTGCTTAATGATGTCATAGGTATCAAGAGCAATTTGAATGGCATTTTCACGCTGATTTTGATCTTTTCGATTCTGTAAGAAGCTATTATTGTTTTGTTAGTGCCGAGTTCACTTGGCACATCATTTTTAAATTCAGCTCTTATTTTTTTAACTCTATTTAAAAGATCACTATCCGATAAACGTTTATTATGATGCTGTATTATTGTGTTATTTATTAAGGGTAGAAAATTTTTGATAAAAGGCAGGATCGATATTGATATAATCCTTAATAGTATCTTGTATTTGATTAGCCATATCCATGACCAAATGTTAACCGCTTCAGTTTTAGTAATATGACCGGCAATAACATACTCATCAAGCAACTTCATGACTTGAGCGGTATATATTTTTTTATCCAGTTTTTCTTTATAACGCTTTTCCACTATCTCTTTGAGCTTATTAAATTTTATTCATATTGTAAATTAACTTGTTCTTTTTCTTCATAAAATTCATAAGAATTAGAAGCTATAGACATCAGATTTTTAAATTTATTCCACAAGAAATAAAACTTATTGCGTATAACTTCATCGGCTAAATGCTGTTCGAGCTGTTCAGAATCCAAATCGTTAGGCACATTTATAAAAATATTTTTAATTTCTTGTAGTAACGGAAAAAATGCTTTCAATTTATCATCTACAAAAAATATAGCAACTTCTAAATCTTCTCTATCAAAATTGTTTAAACCATAATTTTCATAAAATTGATGTGCTTGTTTTAATTGATTCGATAACCCTACATAGTCAATTATGTAACCGTATTCTTTAGTTTTCCCTTTTTCTTCAAATAGACGATTCGCACGAGCAATTGCTTGTAAAAGATTATGCTCTTTTCATTCTTTGCATATGTAAATAACGACATTACGCGGTGCATCAAAACCGGTTAGTAATTTTGAAACTACAATTAAAATTTCAGGATCATCGGAACTTTTAAATTTTTTAATAATTCTATTATTGAATTTTGCTCCATATTGTTCCCTCATGTTTTTTATAAATTTATCTACTTCATTTTCGCTTTCAATATCTTTATAACCGTCCCGATCATCAGTAGCAGATATAACAACTTCAGAACTTACTTGTCCTATATCATCTAAAAATTTTTTAAAACGAACGGCAATTAATCTAGAAGGAGCTATTAACATACCTTTTAAACCTGTGCCTTTAAACGTTTTTAAATAGTGCATTGAAATATCAAATGCTTTGGCATAAATAGCTTCCTTTGTTTGAGCAAGCATCTTTGAGCAACTGAATCTTGTTTTCAAAGCTGCTTTTTCTTCTTTATTTAATCCATTAGTAATCATATCAAAATCTTGTATTACGTCCTGCAAACTCTCAACTACTAAATTATTTGTAGTACTTACTCCCCTTGATACCTACATACCAAATCTTACAGAGTCAAGATTTGGTAAATTTTTCTTTAAGTCTACCAGCGATGTGCCTGCTACTAGCTTTCTTATATCGTCTGCTATCTGCATAGTCTGAGTGCCTAGCTGGTATAAATTTAATGCCTGATCTAGAACATCCAGCCATTGCGTACCATTTTTATGTATTAAGTGATTGGCAAGCTTTGCAGTGTAGCTTAAATCTTCTTGCATGCCAATATGTATTGTATGCCAGATTGCATTGTAGTAGATAGAGGATTTAGCTGTCATTGCCTATTATATCGACTTCGTCCTCTAATAAGAAGCTATATGATATTTTAAGGTCAACAGGCATTAGATTAAGGATTGGACTTTCTTCTAAAGACTTGTCTACTAATTTAAAAATGGAGTATGATCTTTAAAAGGATTTTCAGTTTGATCAGAGCTATAAAAAAGCTTATAATTTTGTCCTATAAATAAATTTAATGCCTCTTTATCTATTGCTTTATATTTATCTGCAATCTCCTTTATTGCTTCTAGCGTATAATTATTAGATAAAATTTTAACAAATTCTTTATGAGATAGATTAGTTATTTTTGCTAACGTATTTATATCTTGGAAACTCATTTTATCTTGATAATGATTTGTAAAAGTATATTGCTCATTTTCATAGGTGTTAAACTCTGCAATTTTTATAGAAAAATCCTCGTCTACAATCAATTTAAAAGGTCTGTTATTAGCATTTATTTCTAAAGCTCTATTAGTTATATTAAAATTAACACGTGCATTATTTATGTCTATACTACCTAAGCCATTATAGTAATTCATAGTATCGGTGATACCTAAAAAATATTACTATTAGTATCTAAACTAAAAGAGTGAGTAATATTATCACCTACAGTAACGCCAAGCCAACTATCAAGACCCATGCTTGCTTGCTCCCTTTGCATTTATATTTTTTGTTGTACCACTCATATTATGTCCTTATTTTTTTATTAATTTATAAGAAAATAAGTCGTATTTAATAATTTATTATTCTCTTCACTGCTATAATTACTGAGTTCTAGCAAAGCTTCGTATATTTCTTTCTCAAGTAAATAGTCACCTCAGCTTTTGAGTATGTAGATTATTATTTTTGCCTAGATTCTGCTGTTGTAAATACTTCCCATAACCAATAATAGTAGGTACAGAATATTTTTTTAGCAAGACATGGAGCGCAAATTAAAACAAAAGGAACATTCAAAGTTTTTACTAAATTTCAAAAAGCCTTGAAACCCTTATCGGAAGTGGTGGAGGCAAAGGGAATCGAACCCTTGACCCTCTGCGTGCAAAGCAGATGCTCTACCCCTGAGCTATGCCCCCGATTATTTATTGGCGAGGTTTTTGGAAGTGAAAATATTAAGATAAGCTTTTAACTAATCCCCAAGGTAATGGCTGACCATTGCTCCCTACGACTAAATCTCCGGAAGATTCATATTCGGCAGCTAGAAAAGACTTTTGAGCAGCAATAAGCTTGACCGGTTTGATTTTCTGACCGTTATGAAAATATTCTTTAGCCTGTTCCCTAGAAGTCGGGTTATTTTTGGAAGCTGTTTTTGCTTTAGACATATACTATTAACTTTTTCTTAAACTTGTGAAGAATATAAAACTTTTTCCTAAACTTGTCAATAACTACCGTGTCGATAAATAGACATTGCCTAGAAAAAGTTGATAATTTGAAAAGTTGACGTCATTACGAGGAAAATTACAAAGTAATTGACGAAGCAATCTAGTAAAATGCGTAGCATTTTTATTATTTTTCTGGATTGCCACGCTCCTTACAGTCGCTCGCAATGACGATTTGGTATCCATGCAACAGGAACCTACAGCCGCTTACAATGACGGGGTATCAACGATTTCTAGGCAATGCCTATAAATATGTTAAGATATCTCAAAATATCATTATTCTTCCGTTATTACTTCACTTTCACCGACAAATGCTATTTTAAATTCTACTTTTGCGTTGATATCAGCACCATATGATACTAACAGCTTATATATTTCATCATCCTTAATATCTTTAGAAGTACATCGAACATTTTTAGCAACCGCATGCAAAGGTATTCCTCCGGATTTTCTTTGATCCACCTCAGGTCCGTTCTTAAGTAATAGTTTTGCTACATTAAAGTGCTTACTGCTTCATATAAAGGTGATCCTAGCCAAGCTCCTCGTTCCCGTTTACTGCAGCGCCTTTTGATTTAGATATTCTGCTACAATTTCCGTGACGTGCGGCTGAATTTCAAGGAGTTTTCTTCAAAATATCACTACACATATTAACATTTGCTTTTTTTTCTTCAACTAACCATTTAGCCAACTTTTAGTGCATTATTTGTAGATACCGAAAAAAATAGTTCAGTAGTAGATACTGCACGTAATTCATTTAAACTCCTTACTAGGCCCACTTTATCAAGAGAAAAATAGACTCTTTTAAAACATTTTCAAAGCTACATTGTTTTACATAATGTTCTATATCTTGCACGACTACTCTATTTGACTTTAGCAACAGAGTTAAATTACTATTTAATAGTTCTTTTATCATATTCTACTTATTTATACTTTGTATTTCTTAAAGGTGATAAAAATCTCATTGTCATTCCTGCAAAAGGCTTGCTTGGATACCCAAATCGTCATTGCGAGCAGCCGTAGGCTACGTGGCAATCTTATGAAATAATAACAAACTCCTGAGATTGCTTAGTCAATTGCTATGCAATTTCCTCGCAATGACGATTAGGAAGTCACGCAGACAATACTGAGAACTCCTACTGATTAATCCTTGCCGTATGGTAACCGTTAGGTAGATCACGCACCCAATCACCTCTTGCAAAAGAGCCAAAGATAATCATAGCGATTTTATCTTGTGCAATATCTAGAATTTGCTACACTATAAAATTAAGCCTAGCTTGGATTTTTAGAGAACGCTGAGGTAAAGTGGTTTTCATTATAATACCCTACAATTTTTAAAAAGGTTTTATTGTCTTAAGAATTAATGGCTCGTTTTATGTCATTCCCGCGAAGGCGGGAACCCAGAAAGTATAAAAATCTCGAAGAATTTTTACTTTTTCTAAAAATGTAAAGAAATTGTAAGAAATAGCTATAACCTTTTGATTTTTTCGAGTTTTGCTGGATTCCCGCCTTCGCGGGAATGACATAGAGTAAAAATCGTAGGGTATTATAGGTTTTCATCTATTCATTTGCACCATGACAATATTTATATTTCTTGCCTGAACCGCACGGACATAGCTCATTACGAGATACCCTACCCCAACTAGTAGGATCGTCGGGGTTTCTATCTTTTGGATCAATGCGTGATACGACTGGTTTAAGGTCAGTCTCAAGGCTACTTCCTGCGTTATATTTACTAAATGCCGGATCTTCCCGACTCTCACGCATATTTTTCTGAAGTTTTTTATACTCAAGCGAAACATCTTCTTTTTGAACATTTTTTAAGTCAATATGGAAATGGTATACGGTTTGAATAAATAATTCTTTTAAATTATTAAGCATCTGCTCGAATAAGTTAAATGCTTCTCTTTTATACTCACTAAGAGGGTCTTTTTGGCCATAAGCTCGAAGAGATATGCCTTGTCTTAAATGATCTAAGCTATATAAATGATCTTTCCAAACTTGATCAAGGGTAGTTAATAAAATATATTTCATGGCATTATGCATTAACTCGCTACTATAGGCTTCTTCTTTTGACTTATATATATAATGAGCCATTTGTATAACGGTCTTCGTGATTTCTTCTTCCGTTACATCATTTTTACTTACTACATTATGATCAAATTTTATAGAAAAAACACGATGTAATTCTACGCTTAAATTCTCTATATCCCAATCTTCTCTATAAGAGCCTACCGGCATGAAAGTTAATACTATCTTTTTGGCGAGTTCCTCAGTAGTACTATTTAAGAAACCGTGACTATCTTTAGATTTAATAATTTCAGTACGTTGCTCGTATATTATCTTACGTTGGTCATTCATTACATCATCAAAACGTAATAAATTTTTACGCATTTCGTAGTTATGTCCTTCCACTTTTTGCTGCGCTTTCTCAAGTGAACGACTAATCATTGGATGGTGGATAGCCTCTCCGTCTTTCAATCCAAGTGTTCTAAGGACTCCTGATATACGATCTGATGCAAAAATACGCATTAAATCGTCATCAAGCGATAGGAAAAACTTAGTTTTACCAGGATCACCTTGTCTACCTGATCTTCCTCTTAGCTGATTATCTATCCTACGGCTTTCATGCCTTTCCGTACCTATCACAAATAAGCCGCCTGCTTCAATAACCTGCTTCTTTTCTTCGGCAATTTGAGCTTTTATTTCAGCTATTTTAGCTTCATAATTATGTTCTTTATCCAGCTGTTCTATTAACATTTCAGGATTACCGCCAAGCATAATATCAGTACCCCGCCCTGCCATATTAGTTGCAATCGTTACTGCCTTAAACCTACCTGCTTGAGCAATAATAAAAGCTTCCTGCTCATGAAATTTGGCGTTTAATACTTTATGAGGGATTTTTTCTTTATTTAAAACGCTTGAAAGTTCTTCTGACTTTTCTATGCTTATCGTACCGACAAGCATAGGCTGTCCACGATCGTAACAATCCCTAATTAGCTTTAAGATAGCATCATATTTTTCTTTTTTACTACCGTAAATTTCGTCATCAAGGTCAAGCCTTGTAACTTTATTATGGGTTGGGACTGCGACCACATCGAGATTATATATATCTTTTAGTTCCGGTGCTTCGGTCATAGCCGTACCGGTCATACCCGATAATTTAGGATAATTACGAAAATAATTTTGGAAAGTAATAGATGCTAAAGTTTGGTTCTCATTTTGAATTTTCACATTTTCTTTTGCTTCTAATGCTTGATGTAACCCTTCCGAATATCTACGCCCTTCCATTACACGACCGGTAAACTCATCAATAATCATTACTTTACCTTCACGCACCAAATAATCTACATTAACAGTAAACATATTATGAGCTCTTAAGGCTTGGTTAACATAATGTACTAAAGTTAAATTCTCAAAATCATATAAACTGGTATCTGGTTTTATAATATTTTCTTTACTTAAAAGCGATTCTATATGTGTAATGCCGGTTTCCGTTAAATTGATAGTTTTTAATTTTTCGTCTTTTTCAAAATCACTTGCATTAAGCAGACGTACTATTTTATCAATTTTACCGTATAATTCTGCATTATCATTAACCGGACCCGAGATAACGAGCGGAGTTCTTGCTTCATCTATCAAAATCGAATCAACCTCATCGATGATAGCAAAATTAAAAGGACGAAGTACCCGCTCCTGCAAGCTATACTTCATATTATCCCTTAAATAATCGAAACCGAGTTCATTATTTGTTGCATGAGTAATATCGGCGTTATAGGCGGCTCGTTTTACCTCATCAGGCATACCGCCAACAATACATCCAACCGATAAACCTAAAAAATTGTAAATTTTACCCATGGAAGCAGAATCACGGCGTGCTAGATAATCATTTACGGTTACAACATGTACACCTTTTCCAGTTAAAGCATTTAAGTAAGCAGGAAGCGTTGCAACTAAGGTCTTACCCTCACCGGTACGCATTTCGGTAATCATGCCTCGATGTAATATCAGGCCACCTATAAGCTGAACGTCAAAATGACGCATACCGCAAACTCTTTTAGCTGCTTCCCTAACTACCGCAAACGCCTCATATACTATATCGTCTAAAGTAGCTCCGTTTTTAAGCTTTTCTTTAAACTCCACAGTTTTATTCTTCAACTCCTCATCTGATAATTTTTGTATAGCAGGTTCAAGCGAGTTAATTTTTGTAATTTCAGAAAATAGTTTTTTTACAGTACGATCATTTGCAGTACCGAAAAGTTTTTTTAAAATAGAAAGCATTAAAGTCCTTATGATATTTTTAGTATTTTAGTACTTAAATATAGGTATATTTTATAAAATTATCAAATGTTATAATTTTATTTAAATGAATAATTTTTTACTACAAATATTTGTAAATTATTATTAATAAATAAAATATTCTCAAATAGCTGTTGACGGTTATATATTATTTTTATAAAATTTAAGCTTATATTTAACACAATTATGAGTCATAAATGAAAAAATTATCTGTTATATTTTTATCAGTTAGCATGCTTTCCGGTATTGCTTTTGCTGATAAAGACAAGGTAGTTGCTACCTATAAAGGCGGTGAAGTAAAAGAATCGCAAATTATGAAAGAATTTAAGCCTCAGCTTAATCTTCAATCAGGTGAAACAATCAAAAATTTTGATGATTTTCCACCACAAGATCAGGAAAAATTAATAAAAATTTATGTTAATAATCTTTTGTTAAAAGAAGAAGTTGCTAAGTCAAATATTACTTCTTCTAAAGAATTCCAAGAAAAACTTGAAAATGCAAAAAATCAATTAGCTCAACAAGAATTACTAGCAAACTACATAAAATCTAACATTACAGATAATATGTTTGATGACGAATATAATAAATATGTCGGTAATCTTAAAGGTAAAGAACAAATAAAAGTTGCTCATATTTTAGTTAAATCTCAAAAAGAAGCTAATTATATAAAAACCAAATTAAGCAAAGGCGGAAACTTTACTAAGCTTGCAGAAGAGTTATCTCTTGATAAAGCTTCAGCTTCAAACGGCGGCGTTATCGGTTACATTCTACTAAATCAACCTGGGCAGTTAGTACCGGAATTTGAAAAGAAAGCTTTTGCTTTAAAAGTAAATGAAGTTTCAACTCCTGTAAAAACCGATTTCGGTTGGCATATTATCAAAGTGCTTGAGAAAAAACCTGTGCCTATTCCAACAAAAGAAGAAGCAAAAGTAACTATTGATAATATATTAGCTGCAGAAGTACTAAAGAAATATATTGCTGATTTAGAAGCTAAAGCTAATTTAAAAATCATGTTACCTAAAGCAGACAGCAAAGCCGGATCGTAATTTATATTTTGTCATTGCGAGAGCGGGCATTCCCCGTATACCAAGTCGTCATTACGAGGAAAAACTGTAAGTTTTGACGAAGCAATCTCAGGAGTTTGTTATTACTGCATGAGATTGCCACGTCGCTTCGCTCCTCGCAATGACGGTTTGGGTATCCACGCAACCAATGCCTCCGCGGGAATGAAATAGGGTTCACACAGTAACACGCCTCTACCCACGAATAACATTATAACTACTCTCAATCACAGCAAATGCTACACACACAGGATAATCATCAGCAAGAGAAAGGTGAATATTAAAAGGAGAGAGTTTGTTTGTATAGTTTGAGCTAACTTCTACTATAGGCTTACCTAAATCATTATTTAGTATAGTAATATCTTTAAAATTTATACCTTGACCTATACCGACTCCAAAGGCTTTACTAACAGCCTCTTTAGCAGCAAAACGCTTGGCTAAAAAAGCAGCATGGTTTATTTTTCCCAACAAAGCAAACTGTTTTAATTCCTTTGAAGTTAGAATTTTTTTAGCAAAAAGTTCTGGATATAAATGTAATATTTTTTCGATTCTAGGAATTTGTACTATATCAGTACCAACACCGATAAGCATTTACTTATCGGTTTCATAATCTTCGCCATTCTCATCAATAAAGATTTGATCATCTAAATCAGAATAATCTTCCCCGATATAAACTTCAGATAAATACTCAAATTTTTCTTCTACAGCTTCTGATTCATCTTGATTAACAAGCGGCTCTATCATAGTTCTTGTACGCAGACTATTTATTAAATCTTGTTCTAACTGAGCTACCGATACTTTTCCGGCAGCAATTCTACGTAATGCGATAACAGGAGGCTTATCACGCTTTTCTTTTTTGATTTGATTAGTTTCTACTTTATAATTTAATAATTTAGCATATCTTGTTGCTAGGACAACAAGCCGAAACCTATCCGGTATAATTTTATTACAATCTTCTGCTGTAATTCTTGCCATAATTTTTCTCCGTTAAAAATAGTATACTACAAATAAATAGGAAACGAATATACGCAGATCAACTTCAAAAAGAGCAAGGAGTTCACAAGGCGAGGAACACAGCGTATACTTAATACGTGCGTACCGCAGCTCTTGTAGAACGAACGACTTAGCCCATTTTTGAAGTTGATCGAATATATTATACCCTTTTTATATCTGCACCACAATTACTTAATTTTTTTTCTAAATCTTGGAAGCCACGATCTAAATGATATATTCGGTGTAATACGGTTTTGCTATTAGTACTAAGACCGGCGAGTATTAGCGATACCGAAGCTCTAAGATCACTTGCCATAACTTCTGCGCCTTTTAACATTTCTACACCTCGAACAACCGCCTTATTACCTCGTACTACTATATCTGCTCCCATTCTACATAATTCAGGGACATGCATGAAACGATTTTCAAAAATATTCTCGGTGATCATTGAAACACCGCTACTAAGCGTCATAAGGCTCATAAATTGTGCTTGCAAATCAGTAGCAAAGCCAGGATAGGGATTAGTTTCTAAATCAACTGAATTTAACTTCCCTTCATAAGTTACTTGAACTCCGTTATTGATCGGCACGACTTTTATACCCGTTTCGATAAGTTTTAAAGCTATATTTTCTACAATATGGTAATCAATCCCACAAATTTTTACATCACCTTTAGTAATAGCTGCCGCAAACATATAAGTACCGGCTTCAATACGATCAGAAAGTACTTTATAGCTCGCTTTATTTAAAGAATCCTTGCCTTTAATTGTTATTTCGCTAGTGCCGATACCTGCAATATCGGCTCCCATTGTGATAAGACAATTACATAAATCAACTATTTCCGGCTCTCGACCACAATTAAAAAGCACAGTTTCCCCCTCTGCTAAAACAGCTGCAAGTATTGCATTAATCGTAGCACCTACGGAAACTTTATCAAAAACAAAATGAGGACCTTTTAAGCGTCCTTTACTTGAAGCGTTAATATAACCGTCTTCTATTTCAATCTCAGCTCCCATAGCTTTTAATACAGCAATATGCAAATCTACTTGCCTTGCTCCAATAGCACAACCACCTGGAAGCGATACTTTTGCTTTACCGTATTTGGTAAGCAAAGGACCAAGCACCCAAATCGATGCTCTCATTTTACGGACTATTTCATAATCTGCAGTAAAGTTATTTATATTTTTGGTATCAATTATAAGCTCAAATTCATCTTGATGTTCTATTATTTCAATATCTGCCCCGTGACTTCGGAGCAAATCTTTCATAGTACTAACATCCGTTAACTTTGGAACATTAGTAATATGCAGTTTATCGGTAAGAATAGACGCTGCCATAATAGGTAGCACGGCATTTTTAGCACCGCTAATATTAATACTACCTTTCAGAGGTGTACCACCGTGAATAATTAATTTGTGCATAAATTATTTTGATAAAATTGTAACGTCATTGCGAGGAGAAACTGATTACATTGTCATACCGTGGTCAAGCCACGGTATGACACCGATTATACTACACATCCAAATTCACGACATTCAACGCATTTGCTTGGATAAATAACCTGCGAGGTTCAACCACGTCACCCATTAAAGTAGAGAAAATGCCTTCTGCTTCATCAATTTCTGCAACTCTTACCTGAAGCAAAGTTCTTTTTGTAGGGTCAAGAGTAGTTTCCCATAGCTGGTCGGAATTCATCTCACCAAGACCCTTAAAACGCTGAATATTTATACCTCTTTTTCCGCATTTTATAATGGTATTTAACAACTGACTCGGTGTTAAAATATCGAATTCCTGACTTTTCACTATAAGCTTTAATTGCTTACTAAATATATCAAAAATCGTTAAAGCAAGCTTTGATATTTGTACAAACTCAAATGATTCTAACTGCTCTTTCAATAATATTTTACTTTCTTTTAAACCCCTACTAAAGCGGAAGAACTCTATTTTATTTTCATGTTTTAAAACTTCCCAATTAGTCTTATCAGGCGAATCTTCTAAGCTATTTAAAACATCTAAAGCTTTTTTAAGTCTTAAATCACTTTCAGGATCAAATATTTTGTTATTAAGTAAGTCATTAATAGCAAGAATTTCGGTAATTGAGCGATTAAATTTTTTGCTAGCATGGTCAAGCAAGCCGTTAAACTTAACCACTTTATTAATTAGCTCTTCTAAATTATCACCCACTAACTGCTCTTTATCGTCTAGAATTAAGGTTGCATCATTAATAGTTGATTTGATCAAATAATCTTGCAGCGCTTGCTCATTCTTTAAATAAAACTCGGCTGCTCCTTTCTTTACTTTATAAAGCGGTGGCTGAGCTATATATAGATAGCCTTTCTTTATTAGCTCAGGCATATGACGATAGAAAAACGTGAGTAATAAAGTTCTAATGTGCGAGCCATCAACATCAGCATCGGTCATAATAATAACTTTATGGTATCTAAGCTTTTCTAAGGAAAATTCTCGTTCAACACTAATTCCAAGCGCTGTAATTAACGTACCGATTTGGTCCGAACCGAGCATTTTATCAAATCTTGCACGTTCAACGTTCAAAATTTTACCACGCAAAGGCAATATAGCCTGAATTTTGCTATCCCTACCCTGCTTTGCAGTACCGCCCGCAGAGTCCCCCTCAACAATAAACAATTCTGAAATAGCAGGATCTTTTGCATGGCAATCTGCAAGTTTACCTGGTAAATTCGAAACTTCTAAAGCTGATTTTCTTCGAGTGAGTTCCCTTGCTTTTCTAGCAGCTTCACGAGCATTCGCAGCTTCCATAATCTTAGTTATAATTGCCTTAGCTTCTGCTGGATGCTCTTCAAACCACTCAAGAACCTTTGTATAAACGGCATTCTCAACAACCGGTCGTACTTCGGAGCTTACTAGCTTATCTTTTGTTTGAGAAGAAAATTTAGGATCAGGCACTTTAACGGAAAGCACACAACATAGCCCTTCCCTAGTATCTTCACCGCTAAAGTAATTTTTAGCTTTTTTATTAAGACCCGTAGTATCAAGATACGAGGTAATAACACGTGTTATCGCTGATTTGAAAGCACTAAGATGAGTTCCGCCATCACGCTGCCTAATATTATTAGTAAAGCATAAAATATTTTCATGATAAGAATCGTTCCAATGCATCGCAAGCTCAAGGCTTATACCGGACTCAGCATTCTCCGTATTAACTACTATACATGGATGGATAGCGTGCTTCGCTCTGTCTATATATTTTACATAAGCTTCTATACCGCCCGTATAATAAAACTCTACTTCTTTCACTTCTTCAAAGCGATTATCGACGAGTAAAAGCTTTACGCCTGAATTTAAAAAAGCAAGCTCACGAAGACGATGCTCTATAGTGCCAAAATCAAATTCTATATTAGTAAACGTTTCTACAGACGGAAAAAAAGTAACTTCCGTACCTTTTTTATCAATATTTTCTTTGACAACCGCAAGCGGAGCTTCCGTTATACCATTATTAAATCTCATCAAATATTCCTTATTATTACGCCAAATACGCAGCTCAAGCCATTCAGAAAGAGCATTTACAACCGATACACCAACACCGTGTAGACCGCCTGCAACCTTATAAGCGTTCTGGTCAAACTTACCGCCGGCGTGAAGTTGCGTCATAATAACTTCAGCTGCCGATATTCCTTCTTCTTCATGAATTTCAACGGGTATACCTCGCCCGTTATCGGATACGGTTACTGAACCGTTTTTATTTAATGTTACTCGTACTAGATCGCAATAACCAGCAAGCGACTCATCGATAGCGTTGTCGACTACTTCATAAATCATATGATGTAGACCCGACCCGTCTCCAACATCCCCGATATACATTCCCGGTCTTTTTCTTACGGCTTCAAGACCTTTTAAAACCTTTATGGAATCAGCACCGTATGATGATTCGTTAAATTTTTCTTCAATTTCCGACATATTATATATTTGGCTCTATTACTTGTTGCTAGAAACAATAAAAATGACTATAACGTAACTTATTAAAATAGTAAAGTTTCTTGATTTAAAATTAGCGAGATAACAATGAATATATTAAAGTTAAAACATATTTTCGATGTAATTAATGATTATGACGTGTTTTTATTCGATCTTTGGGGGGTAATAATTGAAGGGGGGCGTACCTATCCGGGCGTCGTACAAAATATCAATAAGATTATTGAACGAAAAAAAGTATATTTTGTCACTAATGCTCCACGCAATATTGTTTCACTGCATCAAACAATTAAATCGTGGGGATTAAATGCAGAACCGGAAATGATCATTAGCTCAGGCGAAATAGCAGTAGAAATGATACTAGAAAGTAAAGAGCGGTTCGGTATAGAAAAACCAGCAATATATCATTTAGGACATTTAGAAAATGATATAATAAACAGAATTCAATGTCCTATCACTGACGATATTAACAAAGCTAATATTTTCTTAATGACTATTTACAGAGACGAAAACGAAAATTTAGATTTAAACGAATTCAATGAATTATTTAAAATTGTTGTACAACGTAAAATGGTCAATATTTGTGCTAATCCTGACCTTGGAATAAATCAGCACGGTGTTTATAGATATTGTAGCGGCTATTATGCCGAAAAAATAAAGCAGCTTGGCGGAAAAGTAATTTATAGTGGTAAGCCATATGAAGAAATATATAGCAAAATTTTAAAAGAATGTCATAATACCCCTAAGAATCGCATGTTAATGATTGGGGACACTGTTTACACCGATATACTTGCAGCAAATCGCCTTGGTATAGACTCTGCCCTAGTGTTAACCGGAAATTCTAGAGCATATCATATTGATTTTGATAATATTGATGAAAAACTAGATAGTTTAATGAAAGCTGCTGTTAAGCAATCGATTACACCTAGTTTTGTTGTTGATTTATCTTGAATAGCTTTGCCGTCATTGCGAACGACTAAAGGTGTTGTCGCATGGCTAGTTTATGTCATTCCCGTGGAAGTGGGGATGACATAGAAAGGTGGAAATAACATCAAAAGAATTCTATTGATATTTTACTCATAATCTGCTATAGAGTAAAACTTAAGCGGTCGTGGCGAAATTGGTAGACGCGCAGCATTGAGGGTGCTGTTCTGTAAAAAGATTGGAAGTTCAAGTCTTCTCGACCGCACCATTCGCCGGTTTTTCACAAAGTCAAATTTTTGTTTGTTTCGACACTTCAGATTTTATATTTACTCCTAAGTTCGTCTTGTTAGCAAATGTTTGTGCTAATTGTATACTCCTGATAAATGAAAAGGAGTTGAAATAAAAACTATTGCTTATTTGTACTCTGTGATTTATATTGATTAGCAAATTGTACACAATTCTGTGCCAAGCCTAGCTACCCAGCTTTAAATAATTATAATAAGTCTATAATAAACTATTAGGTCAATAGGCTATGCCTAATTTCAATATATTTAAAAGCATCTTACCAGATCATCACGATCAATTTGCTGAAATTTTTGATCAAATTAACGATCTGATCGAAGATCACAATTATGATGCTGCTGCAAGCAGGCTGGCCAAGCTTCATTATGCCGATTTAGCAGATTTCTTAGATAATCTTAACAATAAAACATATAAAATAATTATTCCTTTATTACAGGATGAAATTAAGCCTGAAACGTTAGTATCATTAAATGCTTATAGTAAACCTTTAATAATAGAAACTTTAGGCATAAAAAAATCTGCAGAATTAATCAATAAGCTAGTTATAGAAGATGCTATTGAAGTAGTAATCGATCTAGACGATGATATAAAAGACCTTATCCTAAGTAATCTCACTAAAGAAAAAAAACACCAAATTACCGTAGGTTGTACATATCCCGAAAATACGGTAGGTAGGGTAATTGAACGAGATTTTATTAATCTTCAAGAAGGATGGACGGTCGAGGAATCATTAAATTTTATCAAGAACGTAAAGAATGACTTTTATGCGGCAATCGTTACGGATAATAAATTACGCCCTATCGGTATTATTTCTCTTAGCACGCTAATTAAAGGCAAACAAAATGAATTGATAAAAGATTTGATGAACAAAGATTTTAAACTTGCAGATGCTTTTACCGACTTAAATGAACTAAGCTTCATTTTTAGACAATATGCTTTAACTATTGTACCGGTAGTAAATAAAAGCGGTAAGTTAGTAGGTAGCGTATCAATCGATAATATAATTTATATTATCGAAGAACAAGCCGGCAAAGATATATTATCATTAAGCGGGGTACACACTCAAGATACTTTCTTCAATGTATTTTATACCGTTAGACATCGTTTTCCTTGGCTCTTTGTTAATCTAATCACTGCCTGCATGACCTCACTTATCATTAACCATTTTAACGATACTATTGCAAAACTTGTAACGCTTGCAGCCATTATGCCTATTGTAGCTTCAATGGGTGGAAATGCCGGAACACAAGCCATGACCGTTACGGTTAGAGCCCTTGCTAATAAAGATATTCATTACAATAATGTCAATAAAGTTATATTAAAAGAAATAGCCGTATCGGCTTTTAACGGTTTTGTACTTGCAATTATCGGAGCAGGACTTAGCTTTGTGATGTTGCTTGACTTAAACCTTAGCGTTATTTTTGCTATTGCAGTTATTTTAAATTTTTTAGTAGCCGGATTATTCGGCTCTGCTATTCCTATAATACTGCATTATTTTGATATAGACCCCGCTACAGGCTCCGGTGTATTTCTAACAACCATAACCGATGCTCTAGGTTTCCTAACTTTCTTAAGCCTTGCTCATATTTTTTTAGTGTAAAATTTGGTGTTTATTCAAATAAAAATACATACACATTGCAGCAAACAGTAGCTATCGCTCCAAGACATTTACATATACCACAACTTGTATCCTGATTTTCAAAGTCGGTAATATTATTCTCATAAGATATATTATTATCTCTTTGTATATTCTGATGATTATTAATATTTGACTCTTTGAACAATAAATTTGCAACAGTTAGTATTAACTCACCCTGTGATGCAGTTAGATTAGTATTATTTAAGGAGCTAGCTTGTGCGTACTCTTGTACTTCTAAACTATTACGGTTTGACATAGTTATATTTTGATTTTAGGATTAATATTTAAAATAATATAACAATAATCTTTAGGTTCTGTGAAGGCAAATTAAATTATTTATATTTTCAGATATTTTTTAGCGAACATTAATAAGATTTTTGCAGTAATAGTTGTTCCTATTTCAAAAAAATCTTATGCTTTACAGCAAAAAATAGCAAAAATAGATTAATTTAATTTTCCTTCATAGAACCTAATCTGCAGCTATTTAATTACTGCAATTTTTGGCATTTCCTCGAAACGGTTGATATCGTCATGAGCTAAGCGACTGCAAAGAGCGTGACAATGACGTAAACTTTTCAAATTATCAACTTTTTCTAGGCAATGCCTAATTTTTTAATTAATATCCCACAAATTATAATGAAATAAGAAATAACTTTTATAGAAGATATAAGCTCTTGGAAAGAAAAGTTTGCAATTTGTGTTTATAGTAAAAAATTACTTGATAAACTCGAATATTTAAATACTAAAGTAGCAAATCCTATAGATATACTCGAAATCACAAAAGGTATCCACTATGCACGTAACACGGTGCTCAAATGCGTCAATCAGGCGATCCTTATTATTCGCACCCGATTGAGGTAAAAATTATGCTTGCTGAATTTGTAGCTGAAGAAGCACCTAAGCTTTATAACATTATTATGCTGCAAGCCGCTTTACTTCATGATACTATTGAAGACACTGAATTAACTGAAGAAGCAATTACCGAAATTTTTGGACCGGAAGTAGCAAAACACGTAGAAGGTCTAACTAGAATTAAATCTTACGGGAAGATAAGTAGCGGAGAAAGCCTAAACTTATTAATTAAAGAGAAAAGATACAATACGGCATTAATAAAATTATTTGACCGAATTCATAATGTGCAAACTTTGGGAGTTAAATCACCTGAGAAAGCTAGAAAAATTATTGAAGCGACTTTAATAAATTTTCTTTTGGTCGCTGCTAATATAAATTATAAACTAGAACAAGAATTTGCTAAGTTATGCCTAAAAGTTTTTAATATTGAACTTGAAAGACACAAAGCTTTTTCTAATAATAACTCTCTGCTTCCTCCTCTAACTTTATAAAATGATTTACTCCAAATGTATAACCAATTAGAATTGGAATAATCAAGAATAATAATCCCCAGTGATTAAAAGAATCTATCAAGTAAATTGTTCTAAAAGAAGAAACTGCAAACATTAAAGCTCGTGATAAAGCAAATATAAAACTGCCGCATGTAAAACGTTTTAATACTGGAAATCTTGCATAAAACACTGCACCTGCCGGAAAAGTAGTAGGGGCAAATACTACAATAAATAATTGGAATAAAAGTAATTCTATAGTATTTGAAATATTATTTAGTAAAGATAGGAGACATAAGGGCTACCATAGAAAATATTATTAATCTGACTTTAAGGACTTTTAAAGGATGTATTTTACAAACCAAATAAGTAACAATTATTGTACTTATTAATTCTGTACCACAAACAATAAAATTTTGATGAATTACTTGAGTAGCACTGTAATTAAATGAGTTTTTAGCATATTACCGCAATAAATATAAACAATATAAAACCATAACGGGGCTCCACAATGTACCAAAAAGAAAGCTATTGCTGTTGGTTTATTAATTTTTTCACTCCAAATAGGGCTTGATTTTAGCCGATTACTATCTATCCCTGCTTGCGCTACAGTTTTCTTTATTCGTCTTTTTGCATCAATGAAATCTGGAGTCTCCCTAAGATTTGTCCTTACAACAGCACCAACTATAGCAATAGCTGCTCCAAACCAAAATGCAATACGCCAATCAAGTCCAAAAGAAGTAACAAGTGTTCCTACCGCCAATGCTACACGGTTGCACCTAAAATTACAAAAACAACAAGCGAAGCCACCACCCAATAACGTTGAGGAATTTTTGTCATTTCGGTTAGATAAAGCTCGGCACCTACTACCTCCCCTATAAAGGACATCCCCTGAGCGATACGACACGCAGTTACTACAAAAATCCCCGTAATACCAATTTCGGCATAAGTTTTTATAATTAGCCATTATAAGATAACAAAGCGACATTAAAAAAGTTGTAATAATGACCGTTGCCTTACGACCTATAGTATCTCCTATCCAACCGAATATTAAAGCACCGATAGGTCTAAATACATATGTTGCACAATATGCAATGGCATAATATAGAGCAGCTGCTCGTGCATCGGCTTCAGGAAAAAATAGCTCGTTAAGTATTACCGCCATGTGTACGAGCGTGAGATCAAAATATTCAAGAAACGTACCTATCGATAGTAGTCCTATTGTTTCTTTTTGATTACGGGCTAAACTTTTTTGCTCTTTTGCGTAACTTCACATACTTTTTTACAGATTAGTTAAAATTAATAAAGAACTATACTGTTTTATATAAAAATAAAAGTCAAGTTAACAAAATTAGATTTTTTATAGCATTGCTAACTCAAGACAGGTGTCGTAATGAGCTGAGCGACTGAAAGGAGCGTATCAATCTAAAAAAATAATAATAAATTCTAGTTTACAGAGTTTTTAACTGGATTGCTTAGTCAATATACTTTGTAATTGCCTTGCAATGGCGTTAATTTATTAAATAATATATCTTTATTTAGCAATGCCAATAAATTTCTAATTTAATACTTGCAATTTATCTTATAATTACTTAATATTCAGATTCGCTTAGATTAAAAAGCACTAAGGCGTTTTATATGTAATTAATTTTGATCCCCTTAAACTTTTTACATTAAAACGCCGTTATTTTATTTAAGCGGGTGTAGCTCAGGGGTAGAGCGCTACCTTGCCAAGGTTGAAGTCGAGGGTTCGAATCCCTTCACCCGCTCCAGTGATTTTGTCCGTTTTATGTCATTCCCGCCTACGCGGGAATGACATAGAGCATGTTTTTCGAGCTAAGCAACAACGTCCTTTTGCAAATGACATCAGTAAGTTTATCATCAATTCAATCTTCCAAACCATATTTTTTCTTAATATCTTCTAATGAAATTACTTCTTCTCTTTTTTCTACACAAGACAAAGCAATTAATAAATCTGCTTTTTCTTCTATATAACTTTCTATTGCTTTACGTATAATATATCCTTTTGGTCTATCGATTTCCTTAACAACATTAGAAAGTATAATATCTAGTTCATTAGAAGTTCTAGTAGTTATAACTGTCATAAAAATAGCCATTTATCGGTTTTGTGATAACTTATATTAGTATTAAATACATTTAAATATATTTTATATTATTATTTTACCCTTGCATTAAAGCTATTAGGTAGCTATTTTTATTTTATTAGACTTAGTGCATAACCTATCTTATAAAGAGAAATTTTAAGGAAACACGGCACACAGCACCGCAGCGTACAAAAAGGGACGTGAGATGCGAGTACCCGATTGATGTATACCGCAGATACTTCAAAAGTTGGAAGCCAAATAAGTGGTGAGCCTGCGGAGCGTAGAAAAAGCAAAGGCGAAGCCTAAAATGTGACGTACCAAAGCTTGAAGTATCAAAGGTATACAAATTACTTTTAGAAAGAGGTTATACAGGAAGACTATTGCAACAATTAGGAAATTACATATGTCAGCAAATACGCAAGATAATCAGGCAAATAATAACGACACTATAGAAATACAGGAAACTGAGGTAGTGCCTGCAGAAACAAATTCTTTACAATCGGGGTTAACAAGCTTAATACCGATGGTTTTAATTTTTGCTGTATTTTACTTCTTATTATTACGTCCACAAGAAACACGACGCAAAGAAAGAGAGAAATTAGTAAGTGAAGTTAAAAAAGGCGAAGAAGTTCTAACAAATAGCGGCATTTATGGTATTGTGACTAAAGTAAGTGAAAATGACAATAATATTGAAATCGAAATAGCTAAAGATGTACGTATTAAAGTTTTAAAAAGTGCTATTATCGATATAACTAGTCGTACAAAAGCAGTAGCAGTAAAAAAAGAAAACAAAAAAAATAAGAAGGTAAGCGGTGCAAAATCTTCCTAAGTGGAAAATTTTTCTTTCAATTATATGTACGGTTTTTGCGGTTATTTGTGCCTTACCTAATTTCATGCAGGTAAACTCTAAGTTTCTACCTCATGATTCAGTAAATCTAGGACTTGATCTTAGAGGAGGAGCCCATTTATTACTCGATGTTGATTTTGACACCTACTTAAATGATTCAATGGAAAATCTTGCCGACACTTTACGCAAAAATTTTCGTGAGGATAAAATCGGCTATAAAAATCTGTTAGTTAGACAAAATAGCATTCAATTAGAAGTAAGATCGCCTGAGAAATTAAAGCCGTTAAAGAAAATAATTAATAAAATCGATCCAGAAATTATCGCTGAAGTAAATGAAAATAAAATAAAGCTTAGCTACAGCGAATCTAGATTAAATGACTTACTTAATAAGGTAGTAGACCAATCTATTGAGATCGTTCGCATGAGAGTTGATAGTACCGGCACTAAAGAGCCGACCCTACAGAAACAAGGCGATAAGCATATATTACTGCAAGTTCCCGGTGAAGAAAATCCCTCTTACCTGAAGAATATATTAGGGAAAACTGCAAAGCTAACTTTTCATTTAGTTGATGAAAATGCCAATATCGAAGAAGCGGTAAAAGGACATGTTCCAGTAGGTTCAATGCTAGTTAAGGGAGATAACGAAAGTCATGGGGAGTATTATGTCGTTATAAAGAAAAAAGTTGTTTTGGGTGGGGATCAGCTTACAACCGCTTCAGCTTCTTTTGACCAAAATTCGCAAGCGGTAGTTGCTTTTTCTTTCAACAATTTAGGTAGTAAAATATTTGGTGAAATAACTAAAAATAATACCGGTAAACGCCTTGCTATAGTTTTAGACAATAAATTACTAAGTGCTCCAACGATAAACGGAGCGATTATGGGCGGAAGAGGTATAATAACAGGAAATTTTACCGTTGAGTCGGCAAATGAGCTTGCACTATTATTGCAAGCCGGTTCGCTTCCTGCCCCACTTAAAATTATTGAAGAGAGAAGTATAGGTCCAAATTTGGGTGCTGATTCTATAGAGTCGGGCAAAAAGGCAGAACTTATAGGATTTATAGCAGTGTGTATATTTATGGTTTGGTCTTACGGTGTGCTTGGTTTATTTGCCAATATAGCCTTAAGCCTTGCATTGTTATATATTTTAGCTTTACTTTCACTTTTCCAAGCTACTTTAACTCTGCCGGGAATTGCAGGAATAATACTCACTATGGGTATGGCTGTTGATGCTAATGTATTGATTTACGAAAGAATTAAAGAGGAACTGCATAAAGGAGTGTCTAATCTTTATGCTATTAGAACCGGTTTTGAATCTGCGTTTGCCACTATCCTTGATGCTAACCTAACTACTTTAATCGTTGCTTTTTTACTTTATATATTTGGAGTAGGTGCAATAAAAGGTTTTGCCGTTGCATTAACGATCGGGATTATATCTTCAATGTTTTCGGCGATTATCATTACTAAATTGTTAATAGATATTTGGGTACAATATTTTAAACCTAAAAAATTAGGGCTTGTGTAAAAGAGTAGACTTTGTTGTATGGTCTTTTTATGTCATTCCCACAAAAGCGGGAATCCAGTAACCTTTAATGTCATCCCGCAACTTGATTGCGGGATCTTAGAACACGGCCTGTGATATAAGATACCGTAGTCAAGCCACGGTATGACATTTTCACTTTTCTCTGGATTCCCGCTTTTGTGGGAATGACATAAGAGCCATACAGCAGGACCAGCTAGGATGACAACGCAAAAATGGATAATATCTTATGAAAATACAGTCAAATGTTATAAAAATAATTATCGTAATTAGCTTATTAATAGGAGTAGGAGCATTATATTTGTTGTTATCTTTAAGAACGCCTGAAAAGCCACTTGCCGGTCAAGTTAATATCTATGAAGATAACGTAAAAATCGGCGGTGATTTTGAACTAATAGACCAAAATGGAGAGATATTTAATAGTGATAAGTTGAAAGGCAACTTAAGCCTCATTTACTTTGGATTTACTAGTTGTCCTGATATATGCCCAACCTCTCTAAATAAAATGACGGAGATTGTAGAAATTTTAAATAAACATAAAATAGATATTCTACCTGTTTTTATCACTATTGACCCAAAACGTGATACTCCTATAGCACTTAAAGAATATCTAAAACATTTTCATCCGAAATTTATAGGTCTTACCGGTAACGAGCAGCAAATAAAAGATGTAACTGATAAATTCAAGGTTTTCTATGCTCGTGTGCATGGTGATGATGACGACCCGAACTATATGCTTGATCATTCATCTTTTACATATTTAATCGATGCAAACGGAAAATATCTGAAACATTTCTATTTAGATTCTTCACCTAAGGAAATTATGGAATTTTTAAGAAATGAATAATTATATATCGGTAGCGTATTTATTTACCTTTTTAACCTTAGCGACATTGTTAATTGTAAGTTTTTTAAATTACAAGTCATTGAAAAATAAACAGAACTTTAATGCAAAAGAGAGTAAGAAATAGATTAATAACAATAATTATTTGTTTCTGCTCAGCATGTTTAGGAATTAGTATAATACTTTACAATTTAGAGAAAAATATAGTATTTTTTTTGCCGCCGTCAAAAATTAATGCAATAGAACAAGGCAAAGAGTTAAGAGTCGGTGGGCTTGTTAAAACAGACTCAATAAATAAAATTGCTGATGATAAGATAAGTTTTGTTATTACCGATAATATTAAGGATTTCGAGATATTATATCAAGGAGCCCTTCCGGCTCTATTTCGTAAAGGACAAGGAATTATTGCCATCGGGCAATTATCGAACGGGAAATTTATAGCAAGACAATTACTTGCAAAGCATGATGAGAATTACAGACCTCCGCAATAACAACGTCATTGCGAAGAGCGAAGCGACGTGGCAATCTAGTAAAATAGGCCTGAGATTGCTTCGTCGAATTACGTTGTAATTCTCCTCGCAAAATGACGAAAAATAACTAAACCAAATAAATAAAAACATGTTTATAGATAAAATCAAAGCAAAAGCAAATAATTACGAAATAAACGTAATTATCGAAATTCCGATGAATAGCGGTCCAATCAAATACGAATTTGACAAAGAATCAGGAGCAATTTTTGTTGATCGCTTTATGCAAACTACCATGAGCTATCCATGCAATTACGGTTTTATTCCTCATACTCTTTCAAATGACGGTGATCCGGTAGACGTACTTGTCGTAGCTCATCATCCGGTAGTGCCTGGGTCGGTTATAAAATGCCGAGCAGTCGGTGTATTGATGATGGAAGACGAATCAGGGCTTGATGAGAAAATAATCGCAGTACCGACTTCTAAGCTCGATATTACTTTCGATCATATTAAAGAGCTAGATGATTTATGTGACATGCTCAAGAAACGTATCGTGCATTTCTTTGAGCATTATAAAGATTTAGAAAAAGGTAAATGGGTTAAAGTTACTGGATGGGAAAATAAATCAAAAGCAGACGCTTTAATCAATGAAGGAATAGATAGGGTCAGCTAGGGATAAGAATTCATGACGTTGCTTGCATGGTGCTTGATGTCATTCCCGCGGAGGCGGGAATCCAGAAAAAGTAGCCTTAATCCCGATCTCAACAATTACACATTAATTAACAAAATAAACCTATAAAAACAAGTTTTTATTTTTTATAGGTTTTACTGGATTCCCGCCTCCGCGGGAATGACATCAGAAAAATAAGATAAAAAACAAACAGTGACCGACTTCTTGCATAACGTAGCTAATAAAGAGGAATTTGTAGGAGACACAGAACGCAGCACCGCAGCGTACACTTTAGTACGTGAGGATGCGAGTACCGGAGCGACGCACAAATTATCCTTAGAAGCAAGTTATGTAGGAAGTCGATTATTTCGTTCAGGAGTCGTAGTAGCTTTTTTCACATTAATTTCTCGCATATTTGGCTTAGTGCGTGAACAGTTTATCGCATCATTATTCGGCTCTACGTCTATGGGTGATAGCATTAATGTTGCTTTTAAACTACCGAATCTATTTAGAAGAATTTTTGCAGAAGGAGCATTATCAAGCGTATTCATTCCTATTTATAATGAAAAAATGCTTATTTCTAAGAAAGCCGCTAATAATTTTTCAGGTGAGATTTTTACCCTTTTACTTCTGACATTAATAGTAATAATAGCATTAATGCAAATCTTCATGCCACAATTAATGCTGTTTATTGTTCCTGGATTCCACGGTAAAAAAGAAAAGTTTGAGCTTACGGTATTTTTATGCCGAATTACAATACCTTATTTAATATTTGTTTCATTAACGGCTCTACTTGGCGGAATATTAAACTCTATAAAAAAATTCGCTGCATTTGCTTTTTCACCGGTTATTTTAAGTATATGCGTAATAATTTTTACTTTAACATTTGATCATTATATAGAATCTACTATCTCAATTAGCTTATCTTTAATAATGGCCGGAATATTACAAGTTTCGTTTATGTTTGTCTGTGTGAAAAGAGCGGATTTAAACTTTCCGATAATTTTTAACCCAAGCGATCCCGATGTAAAAAAGCTTTTGATTAATATGGGACCGGCAACCATTAGCTCCGGCATACAGCAATTAAACCTTTTCATATCCCAATCTATTGCTAGCTTTATTGAAGGTGCTATTTCTATATTATCTTATGCCGACCGGATATATCAATTTCCTCTATCAATAATAGGTACTAGCTTCTCTACTATATTGCTACCTGAGCTGTCAAAAATCTATAAATCAAATGATATAGTAGCTGCAAAAAAAATACAGAATAATGCTATTAGAATGGGATTATTATTATCGTTGCCTGCTACATTCGGTATTATAATTCTATCTCATCCGATTATTAATATAATTTATGAAAGAGGAGTATTCACAAGCCAAGATACTACAAATACAGCTGAGGCTATTTCTGCGTTTGCACTTGGGCTCCCTGCTTTTATTTTGGCAAAAATTTTAACTCCTATTTTTTATGCTAACGGAGATACTAAAACACCGCTCAAAATAACCTTATTTTCAATAATAATTAATACCGGCATGAACCTATTATTAATGGATTCTTTGAAACATATCGGTATTGCAGTCGGTACATCTATTGCAGCTTGGTATAATCTAGGTTTATTATATAGCTATACTACAAAACAAAATAAGCTTCATATAGAAGCCGGTATAAAACTTTTCTGCGGTAAAATTTTGTTATGCTGTATATTGATGTCTATTATAATTGCTTTAATAAAGCATTATTATTTAGAATATTTTTATTCGGAATATTTACTGATTAAAGTCTGTATGCTAGGTAGTACAATTGCAGTTGGAATGGGAGCATTTTTCGGCACGGCATATTTATTAAAAGCGGTTAATTATGATAATAACAAAAAATAAGCACCAATCAAATTATCAGGATTGGCTAAAAGCCTTAGCTATTATAACCATGATCATTGATCATGTAGGTTTATATCTATATCCTGAATTAACGATTATGCGGATCATAGGTCGTACAACTATGCCAGTATTTTGCTTTTTTGCCGGTTATAATTTTCATGATAAACCAAAAACCCATATAATAATATTCGGTGTTTTATTACAAATATATACCACTGTACTATTTAAACAGTTTCTTACTACAAATATTCTAATCTCTATCTATTTAGGGCAATGGTATATTTATTATTTTCGTAATTCTTTAACTCGCTTTTTCTATAGCGGTTATTGTCATGCAATTATAATGGTACTATTGTGGTATATTAGCTGGGCTTTGATTGATTACGGGACTCTTGTAATTGCTACAATGATACTTGGATTTATTTCAAAACATGAGCAGACAAACTTAAAACTTTGCTGTTTTATAGCAATTTTTGCTTCTTTCGTGCATTCAACTCTTTTTACTCTTGCGATTTCCTTTAATGAGTTTAATTTTTCAAATACTGACTTAATTTTAAACCTCACTTTCTTAACAATTACCTATATATTAATGATCCTAAGCGATTATTCACAAAAAATAGCTATAAATCTAAAATGGATAAGTCGCAATGTTTTATATATTTACTGCATACACATTATGATCTTACAATTCATATTCATCTATAAATACACATATGGTTTTAAAAATTGGTAAATAAACATTAATAATGAGTGACAGCGTAATTTAGTTAATATTAATATATTTAAATAAAGTATTTAAATATATTGATAATTAAATATATGAATATAATAGATTGTTTAATTTTGGATAATGAACAATATAAAGAGCAATTTAAAAAAAACAAACTATTTAAAATTAAGTTAGATAGTACGCTACGAAAAAATAAATTTCTTAAACATTTTCGGCTTTGGTCAGACGAATTTCAAAAAATGGTATTAGCAAGAGTAGTGTTTTCTGAAACAAAAGAATTTCAACAACTTGCATGGGAGCATCTTACCGATGAATTTGGACATAATATAGAATTATTCCAAAATCTAGAAAATAATGAAGAAACTACAGATTCTATTTTTGAGGCCTTAGGTTCTTGGTTTACGCTAAAAATGATGACTCTTGGAGATAGTGAAAGAGCCGTCCTTATCCATTTAGTAATAGAGTCTTGTGCTACTATATTTTATGCAAAACTAGTATCAATATTTTTTAATCATAAACTGTAATAGTTGAGATTATATCTTACATTTAGTAAAATAAATTAATTATTAAATGGAGATGAAAAATGAACTTAAATCAAAAAATAATAAAGCCAAAAATAGGGTTACTAGAACTAGCTAAGAGTCTTGGTAGCATATCATCAGCATGTAAAGCGATGGGCTATAGTAGAGATAGTTATTACAGATTTAAAGCACTGTATGAAACTGGTGGCGAAGAGGCATTATATGAAATTAGTCGAAGAAAGCCAATAATAGCGAATAGAGTTGATCCAGCGATAGAGAAAGCAGTAATGGATATGGCAATAGAATATCCAGCATATGGTCAGCTAAGAGTATCAAATGAGCTTAAGAAGAGCGGTATACTTGTATCGCCTGGAGGAGTGCGATCAATTTGGTTACGTAATGATTTAAACAATATCAGTAAAAGGCTTTAAGCATTAGAAGCAAAGATGGCTCAGGATGGTATTGTTCTTACTGAATCTCAATTACAAGTGCTAGAGGAGCGTCGTAATGAAAGAGAAGCTCATGGAGAAACTGAGACGCAGCATCCAGGTTATCTAGGATGTCAGGATACGTATTATGTAGGTAATTTCAAAGGTATAGGTAAGGTTTATTCTCAGGTATTTATTGATAGCTATACTAGGGTAGCTGATGCTAAACTATATACTGATAAAACAGCTTTAACTGCTGCTGATATGCTTAATGACCGCGTGTTACCATGGTACGAGACCCAAGGGATACCAATACTTCGTATTCTTACAGATCGTGGGTCAGAATATAAGGGGAATATAGAGCATCATGCTTTTGAGTTGTTTCTAAGTATCGAAGGTATAGAGCATACTACAACTAAGGCATATTCTCCCCAAACAAATGGTATGTGTGAGCGTTTTAATAAAACCATGAAACAAGAATTCTTTGATACAGCTATGCGGAAAAAGATTTATACAGATCTTGATGATTTACAATTAGATCTTGATATTTGGTTAGAGCATTTCAATAATGAGCGACCACATTCAGGAAAATATTGTTATGGAAAAACTCCTATGCAAACTTTTAAGGATAGTAAAAAATTAGCTGTTGAAAAGAATAATGAAATCTTGTATCTTGAATACGTCTCTGACAGTCAAAATGTAACTGACAATCAGGTGCAAAATTTATAGTGTCTGTAAGATCAAATCTTGACTTCTACACTAGATTTTATAAAAAAGCTTGCTTGCACGGTACGGTTTTTCATCATTGCGAGCGACTGAAAGGAGCACGGCAATCTCAGGATTTTGGCACGAGATTGCTTTATCGAATTACTGCGTAATTCTTCTCGCAATGACGGAAAAATCGATCCACGCAACAACGCCAATGTCAAGCGGAAATAGCATATTCAAACTAAACCAACTCGCTTACTTGAGATTTGGCAAAGAGCTTGATCTGAAAGTTAACAAAATTTACATTACCTTTTGAGCCTATTGCCGCAAATTTATGCGCTTTAAGAAGTAGGTCATAATCGTCCGCTAAATCGGCGAAGAAAAATGCGATTTCGCCGCTTTGTTTTACTCCTAAAATCTCACCGCTACCTCGAAGTTTTAAATCCTGCTCAGCTATATAAAATCCATCATTAGTTTGTTTCATTATCTCAAACCTACCTCGTGCAACTTTTCTAAGCCTTTTAGGATTGTATAACAATATACAATATGACTGCAAACTACCCCGCCCTACTCTACCTCTAAGCTGATGAAGTTGAGCGAGACCAAATTGCTCAGCATTTTCAATAATTATCAAAGTGGCTTCAGGTATGTCTATTCCGACTTCAATAACGGTTGTTGCAACTAATATCTTAATTTCACCTTCCTTAAATTGCTTCATTATTTGGTCTTTCTGCTCGTTCTTCATCTTACCGTGAATAATACCGGTATAACCTTGATAGATATTGTCGATAGAGTTAAAACGATTCATCACATCCATCAATAAACTATCCTCTTCCGGCGTTTCTTTCCCTCCCTGCTCTATCAATGGACAAATCCAATATACCCGCTCACCTGCAATAAGCTTCTTATTTATCGCTACTATAATATGCTCTATCTTATTAACGGACATGGTATTTGTAGCGATAGGTAAACGACTTTTCGGCTTACCCATTAGCTTTGAGATAGTCATATCACCAAACATAGTAAGTGCAAGACTTCGAGGAATCGGCGTTGCAGTCATAACTAACACATCGGGATTTACTCCTTTATTTATTAAATTCAAACGCTGTTGTACCCCAAATCTATGCTGCTCATCAATAACTATATAACCTAATTTCTTAAAACTTACTTTTTCTTGAAATAAAGCATGAGTGCCGACTAATATATCAATCTCATCGTTGTCAAGTTGTATCATAATATTTTTACGAGCGGCCCCCAGTATCTTACCTGTAAGTAACCCGACTCTTATATTAGTATTTTTTAAAGCTTTAACAAAAAACTCATAATGCTGATTGGCAAGCAAATCAGTTGGAGCCATAAGCGTTGCTTGAAATCCAGTGGCTACCACATTTACCATCGTCAGCAGAGCTACCAAAGTTTTACCGGAACCAACATCGCCTTGCAACAATCTCATCATTTCTATTTTATCGCTTTGATCACACTCTATTTCTTCTATGACTTGCTTTTGATAAGAGGTTAACTCAAATCCTAGCTCATTTAATATATTTGCTTGAATAGATACAGCTTTAGGGTAAATATTACCTTGTCTTCTACTTATTTGCGTACGTACATTTAAAAGAGATATTTGATTAGCGATAAGCTCCTTAGCTGCTAGTTGTTTTTTGGCGTTAGTATATAAATCGTCATTGCGAAGCCCCTTTAGGGGCTGCGGCAATCTAGAATTTATTAATTTTACATTACTGGATTGCTTCGTCGGCATGCATGCCTCCTCGCAATGATGGAAAACATGCAACATTTGCAAATTCTGCAATATAATATCTAAATAATCTTTTACTTCTTTATCTTCTATACTCTTACACTTCTCTTCAAATATCTCTATTGCTTTTATGATATATGAATATAACTGTTTGTTACTAAGTAAATATGTCAGGGAATAAATCGGCTCTATTTCTTTTGCGAGTTTAGGATTTACAATAAATTCAGGATGCGCAATTTGTAAGTAATGATCAAAAAATTGTACCTTTCCGCTGATAATATGAGAAGTACCAACTTGCAGCTTATTAAAAATAAACGGTGGGGGTTTATGAAAAAACACTAATAACAAAGAACCAGTATCATTGCTAGCTGTAATTGTTAAAGGCTGACTACTTTTCTTGGGTAAATTAATGCTCTCAACTACAATTTCTGTTTGGATTATGTCATCGTCTCTAACTTCAGTTAAATTAGGCGATAATATTTTATTTTGATATGAAACAGGTAGATAAAATAATAAATCACGAATATTGTTAATACCAAGCCTTTTAAGAGCAGATACGGTATCTTCACGTATATTGATGAACGTTTTTACAGAAGAGAATAAGAATTTTTCTAAAATAGTTAACATATATAGTCATAATTATCTTATATACAAATATATATACTTTATAATAACAGAAGAATAATAAAATATACAAATTATGATTAATATGTCATTCTTGCAAAAGCGGGAATCCAGTAATTAAAACTGTAATAGTTGAGATTATATCTTACATTTAGTAAAATAAATTAATTATTAAATGGAGATGAAAAATGAACTTAAATCAAAAAATAATAAAGCCAAAAATAGGGTTACTAGAACTAGCTAAGAGTCTTGGTAGCATATCATCAGCATGTAAAGCGATGGGCTATAGTAGAGATAGTTATTACAGATTTAAAGCACTGTATGAAACTGGTGGCGAAGAGGCATTGTATGAAATTAGTCGAAGAAAGCCAATAATAGCGAATAGAGTTGATCCAGCGATAGAGAAAGCAGTAATGGATATGGCAATAGAATATCCAGCATATGGTCAGCTAAGAGTATCAAATGAGCTTAAGAAGAGCGGTATACTTGTATCGCCTGGAGGAGTGCGATCAATTTGGTTACGTAATGATTTAAACAATATCAGTAAAAGGCTTAAAGCATTAGAAGCAAAGATGGCTCAGGATGGTATTGTTCTTACTGAATCTCAATTACAAGTGCTAGAGGAGCGTCGTAATGAAAGAGAAGCTCATGGAGAAACTGAGACGCAGCATCCAGGTTATCTAGGATGTCAGGATACGTATTATGTAGGTAATTTCAAAGGTATAGGTAAGGTTTATTCTCAGGTATTTATTGATAGCTATACTAGGGTAGCTGATGCTAAACTATATACTGATAAAACAGCTTTAACTGCTGCTGATATGCTTAATGACCGCGTGTTACCATGGTACGAGACCCAAGGGATACCAATACTTCGTATTCTTACAGATCGTGGGTCAGAATATAAGGGGAATATAGAGCATCATGCTTTTGAGTTGTTTCTAAGTATCGAAGGTATAGAGCATACTACAACTAAGGCATATTCTCCCCAAACAAATGGTATGTGTGAGCGTTTTAATAAAACCATGAAACAAGAATTCTTTGATACAGCTATGCGGAAAAAGATTTATACAGATCTTGATGATTTACAATTAGATCTTGATATTTGGTTAGAGCATTTCAATAATGAGCGACCACATTCAGGAAAATATTGTTATGGAAAAACTCCTATGCAAACTTTTAAGGATAGTAAAAAATTAGCTGTTGAAAAGAATAATGAAATCTTGTATCTTGAATACGTCTCTGACAGTCAAAATGTAACTGACAATCAGGTGCAAAATTTATAGTGTCTGTAAGATCAAATCTTGACTTCTACATATTTCTTAGAATTACTTTACTTAATTCATAATTCAAGTGTGAGAAGTTTATCTCTTCAAATCCTTTTCTCGGAATAATAATCATTGCAAATTTTATAGCCTTAAAGCTAGAATCACTAACAATAATTCTAATTAGATGTCGTATACGCCTTTTAATTTTGTTGCGAACTACAGCTTTTTTACTTAGCTTTCTGCTAACTTTGATTCCTAAAAAGGTGTTATATTTTGATTCAAGGAAGATTTTTGGAAGTTTTGTGGCGATTACCAAAATAAAATATCTCTCATGGAGCTTCTTTCCAAGCTTATTTATAAGCTCAAATTCTTTTTGATTTTTTAAAGAGGTAATAGACAATTTGATAAATCAGATTATTTTAAGCAGATAATTTATGTCTACCTTTAGCACGACGTTTTCTTAAGATTGCTCTTCCGGTTGGAGTAGCCATTCTAGACCTAAAACCATGTCTTCTTTTTCTAACTAAATTACTAGGTTGAAATGTACGTTTCATAATATTTATACCGAACGAAAATAAAAATTAATTATTATAAATATGTCATCCCGTGGCTTGACCACGAGATGACATTAAATACTTAAATATGTGCTTTTGCTTTTTCTACGATACTTACGAATCCGTCACTGTTATTGACGGCAAGTTCTGCAAGTACTTTACGATCTATATCGATTTCTGTTTTTTTAAGAGCTCCCATAAATTGAGAGTAAACAAGCCCATGTTCTCTTACTGCTGCATTTATTCTTTGAATCCATAAGCCTCTAAAATCACGTTTACGGTTTCTACGATCTCTATAAGCATATTGGAGGGCTTTTTCTACTTTCTCAATAGCTACTCTAAAACAGCTATTTGCTCTACCTCTATAGCCTTTGGCGAATTTAAGGATTTTTTTATGTCGATTTTTGGAAATTTTTCCTGATTTTGCACGTGTCATTGCTTTAGTTTCTAGTTAATTAATTTATACCGTACGGTAAAAAATATTTTTTAATATTATATCCGTCTTGAGGACAAAGTATTGTAGTTCCTCTAAGGTTACGAATTTGAGCTTTAGTACGACGACGCATAAAATGTTTTTTACCTGCTTGAGATGCAATAACCTTGCCGCTAGCAGTAAGTTTAAAACGTTTTTTTACGGCAGATTTTGTTTTTAATTTAGGCATATTGTTCCTTATAATTGGTATTTCTAGGTTTAAACGGTAAAACATTAGGCGTACCAAAGCCATATTACCGATGAAACCTAGATAATAGTTTTTTTTATTAGTTATTGCAAGATTTTTTATAAAAATGTACTATAATGTTTTTAATCAATCGATAATAATTTAAAAATGTTTGGACAAAATCCTAAAAGAAGCATATTAAACGGTGACGGTACTCAGTTAGAGGTACAGTCTATTTTTAAGACTATACAAGGGGAGGGCATTTTTGTAGGTTGTCCTGCGATCTTTATTAGGCTTGGAGGATGTAATCTTGCTTGTAATTTTTGTGATACGGAGTTTGAAGCTTTTGATTTAGTAGATATAGATAAGATTTTGAATAAAGTAGAAAGCCTGGCATTAAATTCTAAAAATGAAAAATCGATTAATTTAGTAGTAATAACCGGCGGTGAGCCGATGCGTCAACCTATAGAGTTATTATGTCAGAAGTTATTAGACCGAGATGTTAAAGTTCAAATAGAGACTAACGGTACGTTATATCGTTCTTTGCCGAAAGAAGTATCTATAATTTGTTCGCCGAAGGTAGGTAAAACCAGTTATAGTAAAATAAGAGAAGATTTATTGCCTAAAATTAGTGCGGTGAAATTTATCGTTGCTAAAAATATTTTAGAATATAGTCTCATACCGGAAGTAGGGCAAACCTCTTATAATATACCGGTTTTTATTCAACCTATGGATCAAAACAACCAAAGACTTAATGGCGAAAATAATGAGTTAGCAGTAAAATTAGCATTAGAAAGCGGTACTAGATTATCTCTGCAAACTCATAAATTTTTAAATATCCCATAGATTTAGGTCGCCGTATGACCCCTTTTCATCACCTAATAATATTACTATTCCAACGTTACCATTGTCAGAATTAGAAGGGTAAAGCTCTTTAAAAATTTTAATTATAACGATATAATTTCCCTAATTGTCTTTGTTGTGCTACAGAAGGGAAAGGTAAGATAATTTTGTCAGCATCTATGTTGCTTTTTGATGTTGATGTTATCATAGATTCAATTGAACTTTCGGTACAGAATTGTTGGAGTTGTACTACATTTAATTACCTGCTTTTCATTGTCTAAATTAGAAACCTTCGCATTTTCTGCTTGTTCTCTAACATTTGTTTGGTAGCACATATGTAATATACTAAACTAAATCTAAGTGCATTTTGCATTCCGGTTCTTTATTTTTAACAAGAGTATTGATGCATAAGAATCGTCATCTTCACTATCTTCACTCTCGCTGTCACGCCCAATATAGTCATAGTCAGAAGAGTACATAATAGATTCAAGGAGAAAATCCTTATTATATCTTTGGCAGCAATTTCTTCTCCACAGTTTGAGGGATTTGCAATACGCTTAGGTTGTATCTGTTTCATAATTTCCTTACAAAATAATTTCGGTTAGAACTAAATTTCTTTTCAATATCCAATCAATTAAAGAATTTTAACTAAGGAATATATTACTCCTATATTCTAGTCAAAAATTAATTTACTTGAATTTTTAATTGTACTTAATTATGATAATGAAGATTTATTATAAGTTAATATGGAGTAATAATGAGTGAAATATTAGAACTTGAAGCGGAATCCCGCACGGAATTCGGTACGGGAGCAGCAAGAGCATTAAGAAGAGCAGGGCGTGTTCCGGCTATTATTTATGGAGCGGGTAAAACACCTGTTAGTATTTCTTTGGAAGAAAAGGAAATAACTAAATATTATAGAAAGCCGGCTTTTATCTCTCAGTTAATTAATTTAACAATTGATAAGAAAAAATATAAAGTATTGCCGAAGGCTGTAGAATTACATCCTGTTACGGATATAGTACGCCATGTTGATTTTGTCTTTTTAGAAGAGAAAACCCAAAAAATGGAAGTACCTGTAGTATATGAAGGGAAAGAAAGAGCTTTAGGCGTTAAAAGAGGTGGATACTTTAATATAGTAAAAAGAAGAGTTACTTTATTATGTGATGTTAATAATATCCCAAGAAACGTAACTATAGATGTTACTAATATGCCTATGGCTACTTCGCTAAAATCGTCAAAAATAGAATTACCGAAAGGATGTAGTTTTGTTACAAAAAAAGAATTTGTCCTTGCAACTATTATAGGACGTAGAGGAGCAAAAACTGAAGCTGAAGGGGAACAACAAGCCGCTGAAGCAGGGAAGTAAGATAATTCTCACGATAAGGACTTGCTTAGATACTTAAATCGTTATTGCGAGGATTCGTAGGCGTTGTTGTTTGGCTCGTTTTATGCCATTCCTAGCTAGAAGCGGGAATCCGGTAATCTTTAATTGTCATACTGCGAGCTTGTAGCGGTATCCAGTCTTTGTTAATTTTTTTCTGGATACCGTGGTCAAGCCATGGTATGATATCGAGTAGGTTTTTCGATCCACGCAATAATGCTGAGCTAAGTATGACATTATTCTGTACTTCTTGCAAATCAATACTTCTTCAAAAATTTTCCATTACTATTTATTAGGTAAATTATTATGCTTCTTGTTATTGGTCTTGGTAATCCAGGAAAAGAGTATCAATATACGAGGCATAATGTCGGTTTTATTGCTATAGAGAAAATAGCAAACCAATATAATTCATCATTTAGTACAAAGAAAAAATTCAATTGTGAAATTGCTGAAACTATTAGTGATAGACAAAAGATAATTTTTATAAAGCCTACCACCTATATGAACTTGTCCGGTAAGTCAGTGATATCGGTGAAAACATATTATAATATCTACCCCGCAAAAATCTTTGTTATTCATGATGATATTGATTTAGAAACAGGTAGAATAAAATTTAAAACCGGTGGCGGTAATGGCGGGCATAATGGTTTAAAGTCGATTGATGGGGTTATAGGTAATAATTATAACCGGATTAGGATTGGAGTCGGTAGACCGCAAAATAATCAGGATGTAGCAGATTACGTACTTAATCATTTCTCTAAACCGGAGTATAAAACAGTAATGCAAGCTATAGATAGAATCACTAGTAACTTTGGTTTAATATTAGAGAATAAGTTAGAAGAATTTAAGAATTAAGATAGCTTGATATATTCAATGTTATTCCTACGACTTGATCGACGTTGCTGCATGGATGATACCAACTCGTCATTGCGAGGAAAAACTGTAAGTTTTGACGAAGCAATCTCAGGAATTCTATACTACTTCACGAGATTGCCACGTTTATGCTATGCATCTCCTCGCAATGACGGGAAAACGATATTAAAACTAAACAGCAAAGAAGCAAAGATTTATGACACAAAATTTTGAAATTGTTTATGCTGATGCAATGGATAGAACTCATAGAACTATAATTATTGAGGCTTTGAACAAAGATGCTAGAGAACAAAAGGGGTTAGTAGGAGATATTGAATCTTTTTCATTTTCCTGTTTAGATCAGGATAAAAATTTTGTTGTAGGAATTAGCGGTATGAGTTCTTGGGGGGATTTTACATTGATTCACTCTTTGTTAATGAAAATATAAGAAACTAAAATTATGGTACTGTACTAATGCAAAAGGTTGAGGATTTAGCATGTGAACGAGGCTGTAATTTTATTCATCTTGTTACTATGGACTGCCAAGCAAAATCGTTTTATGAGAAACTGGGGTATAAAATTGAATTTGCTATGCACGGTTACGAAAAAGATTCTATAATGTATTATTTACGGAAAAATTTATGACACTAAAACTCGGAATTGTTGGGTTGCCGAATGTCGGTAAGTCGACGTTATTTAATGCCTTAACGGCAAGTCAGGCTGCAGATGCCGCTAATTATCCGTTTTGTACTATTGAGCCTAATAGCAGCAAAGTTTTAGTGCCTGATGCGCGTTTGCATACACTAGCAAGCTTAGCCGGAAGCGGTAAAATTATTCCGTCTTATATTGAGTTTGTCGATATTGCAGGGCTTGTTAAAGGAGCAAGCAAAGGGGAGGGGCTAGGTAATAAGTTCTTATCTCATATCAGGGAAGTCGATGCAATACTGCACGTACTGCGTTGTTTTGAAGATGAGGATATAACGCACGTACATAACAAAGTCGATCCGCTGCATGACCTCGAGATTATTGAAACGGAATTAATACTTGCCGATATAGAATCGGTTGAAAAGCGTTTAGCTACAAGTGAAAAACGCTTGAAGTCAGGCGATAAAGCAATGGCAGAGCAGATAGAGCTGTTAAAAGAGGTTTATAAGGTATTAGGTGAGGATAAACCTGCAAGAGTGCTAAATGAAGCTTTAAGAGTTGATAATTTAAAACAATTGCAGTTAATTACCTCTAAGCCCGTTTTATATATATGTAACGTACTTGAAAAAGATGCAGCTATAGGTAATGAATTTACAAAATTAGTAGCGGAAAGAGCAAAGAAAGAAAATGCTAAAAGTGTCGTAATTTCTTCAAAAATAGAAGCTGAAATTGCTTTACTTGAAAGCATGGAAGAAAAGGAAGAGTTTTTAAAATTTATAGGTTTAGACGAAACAGGGCTTAGTAAAGTCATTAAAGAGGGGTATAATCTTTTAAACCTTAAACGCTTTTTTACTATAGGACCAAAGGAAGCCCATAGCTGGACTTTTAAAGACGGCACACTTGCACCGGCTGCTGCCGGTATTATTCATACCGATTTTGAAAAAGGTTTTATCAGAGCAGAAGTTATCGGCTATAAAGATTACATAAATCTCGGTAGTGAAGCAAAAGCCAAGGAAGTAGGTAAAATGCGTTTAGAGGGTAAAGAATATAAAATGCAGGATGGGGATATAGTACATTTTAGATTTAACGTTTAAATAACGATCAGCTATGAAAACAATTTGACCAAAACGGTCTCTTGAAGTGCAAGATAGGCTTGATTATTTATATAGTGCAGCAAATTTTGGCTGTTGCCAAGGATAAAATTGCCCTGATTATCTTGTATGGCTCGTATGCTAGAGGTGATTGGGTTAAAGATATGTATACGGAAGATCATACTACTTATAGTTATACAAGTGATTTTGACTTTTTAGTAGAAAAAAAAGTAAATTTAAGGAGCATGCTACTTTAAGGGTAGAATCTAAGATAGAAAAAAGGTTAGAACAAACAGGCTTAAGAAAAGCCGAGGTTTTTTCGCTAGAACCTTGGATATCTATAATATGCGAATCTATAAGTGAGGTAAATGACAAGCTTGAAAAAGGGCGTTATTTTTATACCGACATTAAGAATGAAGGTATTCTTTTATATGATAGTGGCGAGCAGCTTTCTCGAGCTAAAAATTTGCCTTGGAGTGAAGTAAAAGAAATGGCTAAAGAAGATTATGAATACTGGTGTGGTAGAGGCAAGAGTTTTTTTATTGATTGTAAATACCCATTAGAAAGAGGTGATTTTAGTAAAAGTGCTTTTGAGCTGCATCAAGCCACTGAAAGTATTTACAGTAACATTTTATTAGTTTTTGCCCGTTACAAACCAAAGTTACACGATATAAGAAAGCGAGGTGGATATTGTGCAAATTTATAATGTTGAACTACTTAAAGTATTTCTGCAATCGTCTCCCGAACAAAAAGAATATTTTGAATTACTAGAAAAAGCTTACGTTGATGCAAGATATGATAAAAATTATAGAATTAGCAGAGAGCAGTTACTTTACTTGATTGAGAGAATAGAAAGATTAAAAATGATAATGGAAAAATTTTGTTTGGAGCGGATTAATCGATAAAACTCGATGAACCGAAATAAAAAAAATCATTTATGAAAATTATTGCGAAGATTCCGGCATGGATGCTTCTATGCTTATTGATTTTATCACCGACTACGGAAACAATTTATACTTCAGGATTACCGAGTTTAACCAAATATTTCGGCATTGACGGCGGTCTCACTCAAATTACATCTACATTATATTTTCTAGGGTTTGCGCTTGGTATATTATCACTCGGCAGATTATCGGATATTTACGGCAGGAGACCTATAGCTTTATTAGGGCTTTTTATTTATGTTGTATCTTCAATTATTAGCATTTTTGCAGTTAATATAGAAATGCTGATGATAAGCTCGTTTTGTGCAAGCTTTTGGTGTAAGTGTAGGTTCTATTATTGGGCAGGTATGGCTGGAGACTGCTATCAAGGCTTAGAGTTATCATATGTCTATGCTAGCTTATCTCCGTGGCTGTTATTTATCCCTTCTCTAGGTTCATCTATAGGGGACTATATTATAGAATATTCAAGCTGGCATTATGTTTTTGTATTTTTTAGCCTTACCGGTACTATATTATAAAGTTTTACCTGAAATAAATTCTTATATAGATTTTTCTCAAAGCAGTAAATATTTTGAGGTTTTGCAGGTAATTTATTAAAGATAAAATTCTTTGGTTATATGCTTTTATAATCGGTGCATTTAACGGCATATATTACGGTTTTTTCATAGAAGCTCCTTTTATTTTGATTGATAAAATGAAAGTTTCGCCATCTTTTTACGGTAAATTAGCGTTTTTGTTATCTTTTGCCGCTATCTTTGGAGGCTTTTGAGTAGGGTATTTAATAAAAAAACGCCATGTACACGATAAAAAAGTTATGGGTTTAGGATTTATTTTTAGTTTGTGCGGTTGTATATTATTTGCGGTAAATGCTTTTATATTAGAAGTTATTTCAACGAGTCATAATCTTGCAATCGCTATGATATTTGCACCGATGATGATTCATATGGTTGGGCATAATCTACTTATCCCTATGACGCTTCGTTATGCACTGAAGGATTATGCTAAAGTAACAGGTACAGCAGGATCTATATTTGGTGCAATATACTACGTAGTTATCGTTGCTGTAACTTATTTGGTTTCTAAAATACACGGCGCAACGATAAGCAATTTTGCTTTATTATGCTTCGTTTTAAGTATTAGCTCTGCTATTTCGTTTTACTGTATTTGGATTTTATATAAGAAGAAAAAGTCAAATATTCCTAACTAAACACAGGTGTCGTCATTGTGAGCAGCTGTGGCGTTGTTGTATGGCTCGAAGAAAACGTTCGATTTCATTCCTGCGAAAACAGGAATCCAAGGTAAAGCGAGATAAATCGAGCGTTTAGTTTTAAAACTCTAGCATATTTATACTTTTTTGACTGGATTCCCGCCTACGCCGGAATGACATTAAGAAAGTTAGAGATAACCTTGTACATCATCTGTATGCTCTTCACCCTCAAGAGTCATATCCTCTTTTAAGGCTTCCATACTATAGCTACTAAATACATCAAGGTTATTCTGCTCTGCTTGCCATTTTAATCTAGCTTCTTTAAAAGTAACAATACCGTTTTCAATTTCTGCTAATGTCAAATTTTTTATTTCGTGTAAAAAATTCTCTATCTCTACTTTTGCTTCTGGATTTTTTTCGATGAATGGATTAAAAAACTCCTTGATACCTGCTAATAATTCTTTTTTCCCAGGTTCTATATTTAGAATCTAGAGCTTGAGCTATCGGTGTATTCACTGCATCCTCGTTGTTTGCTATATCCTCTTCCTGTTCAAAACTTTTATCAAGTGCGTTATTAGAAGTATTAATATGGAATAACTCTTTATAAAAATCATTCATAACAATTTGGTCGTTAGGGTTATTTGCATTATAATTAGTTATTATTTTATCAATAGCTTCTTTAAACTTTTCATTATAAGGTATATCTCTAAAGGTGGAGCTTCCATATATAGATTTTTTAGCAAATTCTTTTAGTGCTTGCAGATTTTCAGTACTAGAATTACTCATCTCAGCATGTTTTTCTGGAATATAAGTAGCTATTTCTATTAATTTATTACCAAAAATGCTTTGAGCGGTTTTTTCATCAGCTTGTTGTGTTGCTGATAATATTTTAGCGGGCATATTATTTTTCACTAGTTTTAGCATGCCTCCGCCGCAACAAACAGTTTGGTAATCATCATTATTTTCTTCTTTTAATGATAAATACAAAGCGTTTTCTATGTGATAGTTATTTTCTCTTAATAATTGCCATGTTTGTAAGGTTGGGTCATTAGCATATACTCCACCATCAATAATTTTATGTGATTTAGTATTGGTTATATTACGGAAATTGTGGCTGGGGAAATATCCAGGTGCTGCAGTGATGCCTTGTATTATATCTGAAAGGTAATAATCATTCTCTTCACTTTGTCTAGCATCTATAGTAGAGAAGGTCATAAGAGGATTTTGTTTATTATTTAGATCATAACCTGTAACTACAACATCACCGATTAAATCCTTGAGGGTATAATCCTTACAATGTTCTTTCAATAATTTTACTAATGGTTCAGGAGAAAATTTATGGCTGAATAAGCCATTAAAACTCCACAATTTTCTAAAAGTTAATCCTACCGGAAAAATATTGTGTGCCATTTCTTCAAACAGTTCTTGAGCTTGCGCTGCACTGAATAAAGGTTTTCCGGGATTATTAGGATTCGGTAAATTAAGCAAAATAGAAATAAGTCCTCCAACACTGGTCCCTCCAGTAAAATCGAATATCTCACAAGTAGGCTTACCGGTTATTTGCTCCATTATTTTTAATTTTTCTAAATGGATATTTCCTTTTACTCCACCGCCTTCAAATAGTGCTAAGCTAATCTTATTATTGTTTATATCTACCATAACTACCTTTCAAAAAAATACTAAGAGGGCAAAATACAATAAAAATTAACTTTTGTCAATAAACTTATTTGTCTAAAGTCTAAACTGAAAAATTTGTAGAAGTCAAGATTTGATCTTACAGACACTATAAATTTTGCACCTGATTGTCAGTTACATTTTGACTGTCAGAGACGTATTCAAGATACAAGATTTCATTATTCTTTTCAACAGCTAATTTTCTACTATCCTTAAAAGTTTGCATAGGAGTTTTTCCATAACAATATTTTCCTGAATGTGGTCGCTCATTATTGAAATGCTCTAACCAAATATCAAGATCTAATTGTAAATCATCAAGATCTGTATAAATCTTTTTCCGCATAGCTGTATCAAAGAATTCTTGTTTCATGGTTTTATTAAAACGCTCACACATACCATTTGTTTGGGGAGAATATGTCTTAGTTGTAGTATGCTCTATACCTTCGATACTTAGAAACAACTCAAAAGCATGATGCTCTATATTCCCCTTATATTCTGACCCACGATCTGTAAGAATACGAAGTATTGGTATCCCTTGGGTCTCGTACCATGGTAACACGCGGTCATTAAGCATATCAGCAGCAGTTAAAGCTGTTTTATCAGTATATAGTTTAGCATCAGCTACCCTAGTATAGCTATCAATAAATACCTGAGAATAAACCTTACCTATACCTTTGAAATTACCTACATAATACGTATCCTGACATCCTAGATAACCTGGATGCTGCGTCTCAGTTTCTCCATGAGCTTCTCTTTCATTACGACGCTCCTCTAGCACTTGTAATTGAGATTCAGTAAGAACAATACCATCCTGAGCCATCTTTGCTTCTAATGCTTAAAGCCTTTTACTGATATTGTTTAAATCATTACGTAACCAAATTGATCGCACTCCTCCAGGCGATACAAGTATACCGCTCTTCTTAAGCTCATTTGATACTCTTAGCTGACCATATGCTGGATATTCTATTGCCATATCCATTACTGCTTTCTCTATCGCTGGATCAACTCTATTCGCTATTATTGGCTTTCTTCGACTAATTTCATATAATGCCTCTTCGCCACCAGTTTCATACAGTGCTTTAAATCTGTAATAACTATCTCTACTATAGCCCATCGCTTTACATGCTGATGATATGCTACCAAGACTCTTAGCTAGTTCTAGTAACCCTATTTTTGGCTTTATTATTTTTTGATTTAAGTTCATTTTTCATCTCCATTTAATAATTAATTTATTTTACTAAATGTAAGATATAATCTCAACTATTATATTTTATATGACTTTCTTCGTAATGACATTAGAATACCACCATCCTAGAATAAATATCACAAGACTCACCATTGTCCCTATAAACACTCCTCTAAGGTTGAAATATTGCAACGATAAAGAATAATATTCCCATATTAAGAAGATAGCTGCTCCGCCAAGTGATGATAAGACCATTATAGTTTTAGATGTTCTGATACCAAAAAGCGTTGTTATTAACGGTACTAATGCTACCGGTCCCCAGAAACCAGTGAAGAATACTACTAAGTCAATTACATTACTAAATTTTAAAGCTACAATTATTGCAAAACTTCCTATTATAACGTTAATAATTCGAGCAATTAATAATAATTTTTGCTGATTTTTAACCTTAAAAATAGGATTGATTATATCTTTAACAATAGCTATAGAAGTAACGTTTAAATCAGAATCAGCAGTAGACATAACGGCAGCTAAGAGTCCACTCATTACTATCCCTTGAATTAAAGTTGGGATGATTTGGTTGATTAAATAAGGTAATACTAAATTTGACGGTTGGTTTGGATAAAGCTTATAAGCAATTAAACCATTTAAAGTAATGCAAATCAAGAAGAAAAAATATATAGCGGATTTTGCATATATTGCTTTAGTTGTTTGCGTAGGATTTTTATTAATTAAAGCTCTTTGAATAAATGTAGGATATAGATTCATGACGCTAAAACTTAAAGCTGCTGCAATTGTATAAGAAAGTAGGTTGCTCCGATCAAAATTTGCATTTTCCGTAGGTAGGTTATTAATAAAATCTACAAAACCGATTTTATTTAAACTGATAAAAGTTATGGTTGGTATAGCGATTATCATCGCCAAAAATTGTAGTAAATTAGTAAAAACAATAGATTGTAAACCGCCTATTGTAGTATATATAAGTACTATACTATAACTTAAAATTACCCCATTTACATCATTTATTTCTAAGATATATTGAAAAATATAGCCGCTGACGCTTATTTGAGCAGCCAAAAACCCCACTGAAACGATAACCGAACTAACCCCTCCGATAAAACGACCTATATTACCGTAATATGTACTTAGGATATCGCCGATGCTTTCAGCTCCGTAATGTTTGGCAATTAAAGGTACTATATAGATTGCAATTAATATATCTATAGGTATTGTAAGTATAAGAGCGTAAGCATAATATTCATGCCCCAAAAAAGCCTTTTCCATAATGCCGAAAGTGGTGGCTCCTCCGACAGAACTTACAAATATCGTAGCTATTAATAACAGCTTACTATTTTGCGCTTTACTTTCAACATTTGCATAGTTCTTAAAACTACTATTTTTAGCTCGGTAATATATACCAATAAGTAGAATAGATATTAGGTATATGAATACGATAATATTATCAATAGGTAAATTAAACATAAATTAGATTTTAAAGCTCTCAAACTTAGCATTTGTTCACAATATATATGTAGTCAAGAATGCTAGATTTATAATTATGTGTCATAATCTGTTCCAAGAAGTTCAGTATCCGGTGTCCAAATATCTTGGTTGGGAGCATATTTCTATATTTTACAGTGGGGTTTAATTTTTTTTCAGTAGTTTTTTTCTTTAGGGGATAGTTAGCGTTTGATTGAGTTGTAGTTTTTATATTTTTACAATATTTATGTATTTTAAAAATACCTATTTTAAGTTGCGGCATAATTAACCTTTATTTATGTAAAAAATAAAATCATTATTAACATTAATCAATAATTATTTCAAATAAAACATAATAAAAATTAATAAGTCAATATTTTTTAAATTAACCTATATTAAAATAGTTCTATAGGTCATTATTGAGTATGTTTAAGAAACCTATTCATGTACTGCACCAGCTAATTCAAGTCCCAACTCTTCAGGATTTTCATTAGCAACCACAACAATTTTAGATATTCTTGAACCGGTATAGAAATTTGTAGTATCATTTAATTTTTCTATATCTTTAGTGGTAACAAGAGAATTATCTATTGTGCTAGAATTATTATTTTGAGACGCTATTGCAAGGCTTAAAAAAGCTTTTAATTCAGGTTTATCATCGGGTACTAATTCTATTAGTTTTTATCTCGATGATCTGCTCCATATTATTAAATTTAACCATTTCTGTGTAGCCTTCATGAATAACTAATTGAAGAGGTGTATATCCATCTAAATCTTTTAACTCTGTTGAAGCTCCTTTTTCTAGTAAAAATTCAGCTATATCATAAAGTTTGCGGTAAATAGCCTTATGTAGAACTGTATGATAAAACGAATCTTGAATATTGATATCATCACCTTGATGATCTAAAATCTTTTTTATAAGATGTTTTAGTTGAGCGGTTTGAAAAAACTTGGATTGGTAAAAAGAATATGCTCCGTAAGTGATGTGAAACTGTTCGAATAGTTTATCTAGTGTAATGTTGTAGCCGGAGTCTTGTGCAGAAGATGAAGATATCAGTGGTACTTCTTGAATGGCCGATAAACTAATGCTAGGGATAAAATTGGAAGAAGCAATAGGAGTTAGGGTGTCGTCTTGCTCTAGTAAGGTAATATCCAAACACCATACCTGTATCATAAGAAGATGTTTGTTCTGTTATTAGAGTAGCCATCGTTTCTATTTCTCTAACTTTAGCCATAAAATTACTATAATCATTTATCTGAAATTAATATATTAAATAATATGAATTTTCAAGGTGAAAATCACTTTAAAAAATCCATAAAATCATTGGATTAAGCTTTGTTGTGTGGTTCGATGTTATTCCTGTATGGCGTTGTTGTGTGGATCAATTCCCCCTCTGTCATCCCACGACTTGATCGCGGAATCCATTCTAAAATACTAATATTAGTATTTTAAATTATTTTTTTGGATACCGTGGTCAAGCCACGGTATGACATCTTAATAATTTAACTCATCCTTGTTAAAAACCCTTGACTCCTTGATATTCCTATAATATCCTAGAATTTCCCATTAAATCCCAAATTAACCCAAATTATACCAATGAATGTATTTTTATCTAAGTATGTAAATGGTGTTGATAAAAAGAGTAGGGTGTCGGTGCCGGCGAATTACCGTGCGGTACTAGGGAAAGAATTATTTAACGGTGTAATTGCTTATCCGTCGATTAGGAATAATTGTATAGAGGTGTGCGGTATTTCGCATATCGAGAAATTAAGGCAGATGACAGAGACGCTTGATCCTTATTCCGAGGAGCGTGATGCGTTTGAGACTATGATATTCGGGGAAGCTGTACAACTTTCCTTTGATGGGGAGGGAAGAGTTATATTGCCGCAATCTTTAATGAAGCATGCAGGAATCGAAGAGCAAGCATGTTTTGTAGGTAAAGGGGTGATTTTTGAGATTTGGCAGCCGCAGAATTTTGAGAAATATTTAAATGCCGCTCAAAAAATTGCTCATGAAAAGCGCTTAACTTTAAGGAATGCTCATTAATGATACAATCTCACGTGTCTGTAATGCTAAATAAAATGTTAGAGGCCTTAAGCCCAAAAGCCGGTGAGTCTTATTTAGATTGTACGTTTGGAGCAGGAGGATATAGCAAAGCAATATTAGAAAGCTGTAACTGTTATGTCACAGCCTTGGATCGTGATCCAAACGTGATTAAAAGAGCCGAAGAAATTCAGCAAAATTACGGTGAGAGATTTGATTTTGTAGAAACAAATTTTGCGGGTAGTTTTGCAAAGCTTAAGGAAAAAAAATTTGATGGGATAGTGCTGGATTTAGGCGTTTCATCAATGCAGTTAGATATAGCAGATAGAGGATTTTCGTTTTTGCATGACGGACCACTCGATATGCGTATGAGCGGGCAAGGGCTTAGTGCCGAGGAGTTTGTAAATGCGGCAGAGGCAAAAGAGCTAGCTGACGTAATTTACAAATACGGAGATGAGAGCTTTTCACGAAGAATTGCTAAGAGAATTGTAGAATATAGAAAAACGGCGAGAATTGATAGTACAGGCAAGTTAGCCGAGATTGTTAGAAGTAGTATAGGATTTAGAAAAGGCAAAATTGATCCTGCAACTAAAACCTTTCAAGCCATTAGGATTTATGTAAACGATGAGCTTGGGGAGTTAGAGCAGTTTTTAGTGAATGTAAAAAATATATTAAAGAAAGACGGACGTTTAGTTGTGGTGTCTTTTCACTCTTTAGAAGATAGGATAGTTAAGAATTTCTTTAAAGAAAATTCGGAAAAGCCGGTAGTAAGATCAAAATATGCTAAAGACGACATGACGATTGATCCAAATAAATGGCTTAAGATTATTACTAACAAAGCTCTAGCACCGTCAGATAAAGAAGTAGGGCTAAATATTAGAGCGAGATCGGCAAAACTTCGAGCAGCAAAAGCGATATATGAGTAATTAATTATGAGTATAAGAAAGCTTCACTATTTAACATTATTGATAACAATTATAGCAATATGTAGTTTGTTTAGCATAAAGGAGCGAGTCTCAACTCTTGATTATCAATTAAGTAGCGTTGTAAAACAGATAAATAGTGAGAATAATAATATTCATATTTTAAAAGCAGAGCAAGCTTATCTACTTTTGCCGGCTAGATTGGAAAAACTTGCGGCGGCTTATTTAAAATTAGAAACAGTTAAATCTTATCAAATGATAAAAGATCCGTTAGGGCCAAATATCGATCAAAATATTAAATTTAATCATAATATTAGTATTTCCAAGAGTAGTAAATGGCGTTACAAAAGAATTACAAATAATAAGTATATACAGACTGTTTCGAGTAGAGTGCAGGATACTCGATGAACTTCAAAAATTGGCTACGTCATCCTACAAGTACTGTGGTACTCACGTATTAAGTATACTCTCCGTTCCTCGTCTTGTGGATTCCTTGCTCTTTTTGAAGTTGATCTTCGTATCTTGGTAGGATTGTTGCATGGCTTGGAAAAAGTGTTCGATGTCATTCCCGCGTAGGCGGGAATCTAGGGTAAAGCGAGATAAATCGAGCTTTTCAAAAAATCTTGATTTTAAAGATTTTTTATTTTTCAAATCAAGTTTTGAAAAGGTTTTAAAGTACTGGATTCCCGCTTTCGCGGGAATGACATAAGGATTGCGGAAATATTAGTGTTTGAAACACCATAAATAACATATGAAACAAATTTGGGAAAAATGGAAACCTACAATTAAAAGTCTAACAATTTGGAATGTTTGTAGTAAAAATACAAAAATCCGATTATTAATGGTTATTTGTGTCTTTTCTTTTCTTTTTTGTACTTTATCTTACAGATTGATAATCGTTGCTACGAATGTTTACGATAAAAATATTAATTCCTTTAAAAAAAATCATCAATTTAGAAAAGAAATAGTTGATCGAAACGGTAATTTATTAGCAGTGAACCTACCTTCTGCCTCATTATTTGCTAATCCACAAATAGTACTTGATCCTGAAACTTCCGTAAAAAAGCTAGCAGAAATTCTACCTGATATTAATAAAGCTAAATTACTTGCAGAACTTAAGTCAAATAAAAGCTTTATATGGGTAAAAAGGGATGTACTACCTAGTCAGCAAGAAAAGATAACTAGCCTTGGGTTACTTGGTTTTGAATTTGAAGAAGAGCAGAAACGAATTTATACCTTTTCTAATTTATTGTCGCATGTTGTCGGTTATGTAGGTAGAGACTCGGTAGGGCTTAGTGGTTTAGAGCTCGCTTATGATAAGTATTTAACTAATTCTGATTATGAATTAAACGAACCAAAGAATCGGAAAGAACCGCTTCAATTATCTATTGATATCAGATTACAAAGTATTTTAAGTGAGGAGATTGATAAAACTTTAAAGCAATTTAAGGCCATAGGAGCAGTAGGCATTATTGCTGATCCAAATAATGGCGAGATTTTAGCATTAGTAAATAAGCCTGATTTCGATCCGCATTATCCGAGTTTAGCCAAACCGGAAGAGCTGTTTAATATAGCAAGTCTCGGGATTTACGAAATGGGTTCGGTGTTTAAGGCATTAACTATGGCAGTCGGCTTTGATACCGGTGCAATAAATATGAATGATGCTTATGATATAAGTTATATGAAAGTAGGAGGATTCCAGCTTAAGGATTATACGCCAAGGCAAGGATGGCATAGTGTACCTGAGATTTTTCTATATTCTTCAAATATTGGCACAAGTCAAATTATGCTTGAAATCGGTAAAAGCAATTTTAAAAAATACCTAAAGAAATTAGGTCTATTAGATCAGTTGCAAATAGAATTACCTGAACGAGGTACTCCGTTATTTCCTTCCGAGAAAAGATGGAATGAGTTAACGAGTGTTACTATGTCGTATGGCTACGGCATTTCAATTAGCCCTTTGCATTTTGTTAGAGCAATGTTACCGGTTGTTAACGGCGGTACTTTATATGATCTTACTTTATTAAAAAGAAAGGATGAAAAAGTAATAGGTACAAAAGTTTTTAGTGAAAATACCTCTACCCAAATGAAGAAATTATTTAGAGCGGTAGTAAAAGAAGGTAACGGTAAAAGAGCAGAGGTCAAAGGCTATCTTATCGGCGGTAAGACCGGTACGGCAGAAAAACTTTCACAAGGGGCAGGGGGAAAAAAGAAATATCTAAAAAATAGTAGAGCGTCATCGTTTTTAGGTATGCTGCCTGCATCTAACCCGCAATATATTATTTTTATTAGATTTGATGAGCCGAAACCGACTAAAGAAAGCTTTGGTTTTGCAACCGCAAGTTGGACGGCTGCCCCTACTGCCGGTAGAGTATTTGAACGTATGATATCTTTATATGGTTTAGAACCGATAGAACAAAGTGAGGAAGAAAGTTAAAATATTACCTAATAATTATAGATTTTGTCATTGCGAGCAGGCATTGTTGCGTAGATCGGTAAAACCTACTTGATGTCATCCCCGCCTATGCGGGAATGACATAAAACGATCTGTGCAACAAAAAGCCTAAATTTTCTGGTAATGACGCATTTATAAGCTAAAAAGGAGGTTTTTATGTCAAAAAATAAAAATATAACAGATAAACCTAGTATACCTATCCCACGGCTTAAGTCTTTTGATCTTACGACAACAATAAATAATATTATATCAAAACAACTATTTATATCCACAAGTTCCGAGGCACAAGAAGAATTAGAGCTTAGCGATAATGATAAAAGACCTAACCCTAGTTGTTGTGAGTTATTGTAGAATCCATGTTCATTTTTTAAAACTGTACAAAATAGAAAATTAATTTATATTTTGTATATGGTTGATATGGTCGTTGGGTGGTTGCAATTTTTCTATTGTCACCCCGTGGTTTGACCACGGGGTCCAGTAAAAATGACCACACAAAATGTTGTTTATATAGATCCCGCGATCAAGTCGTGGGATGACAACCTAATTGCCGATCAAGTCACGGTATGACACAGTACAAAACTATATAACAAAAAACTATTTATGTTAAAGATAAAACAGGAAATATATAAAAATAGCTTACAAATAATATTAAAATTGCTGTTTGCTTTGCTATGTTTTTTTATAATATTATTTCCGTTAGTGAGTTATAAAATAAATATTCAAAGCAGAATCTTTCCGGCGATGGAAATTATATTTATTTATTATTTTATGTCGTTATATTCCTTAAATATTTTTAGCATATTTTTTCTCGGTCTATTTATAGATCAAATAAGTGGTATGCCTATCGGTACAAATTCGCTAGTTTTTTTATCGGCATATACGATTTATAAATTATCTTCACAATATTTTGTAGCTAAAAACTATTTAATAAATTTCATTATTTTTTGCGTTTATTGTTTATTTATATTGAATTTTAAATATTTACTAATAACAATCAAGAAGCTAGAAGCAGACGGATATTTAATAATTTTCTTTCAATTTTTAACAACTATATTTTCTTATAATATAATTCGTCTTATACTTGACTCTCCTATGAATTACTTTAAACAGTATGCTAAATAAGAAAATACTACATGGTGAGTTAATTTCACGAAGAGCCTTTATAATCGGATTAGGTAAACTCGGATTTTTATCGTTGCTTGGAATAAGAATGTTTTATTTACAGCTTATTAAAAGCGAAGAATATAAGACTTTATCGGATAAGAATCGTATTAATTTCGTTGTACTTCCACCGACTAGAGGAAGAATTTACGATTTAGACGGCAATATTTTAGCTACTAATAAACCATGTTATCAGCTAGTAATAGATAGAAGCATTAATAATAATTATAGGGATGAATTAGAAATAATTAGTAATATTCTAAATTTATCTCCGGAAAAATATAATTATATTAAGCAAAAAATTAAAAAATCTAGTCGCCACACTCCTTTAATAATATTTGATCAGCTTGATTGGCAGCAAGTATCAATGATTGAAGAACAAAAGCATAAACTCGCTTCAATATTTATTGATATAGGTTATTTAAGGTTTTATCCTTTTTCAAGCGTTACTTCTCATTTAATCGGTTATCTTGGTCAAATAAATGAGCACGAGAAGCAGGAATTAAATATACATAGTTTAAGCGATTTTAATATCGGTAAATCCGGTATTGAAAAATATTACGATAACAAACTAAGAGGAGCATTTGGTTATAAAAAAGTTGAAGTAAACGCTTACGGTAAGCAGGTAAGAGAAATAGCAGGAACCCCTACTAAATCGGGTGAAGATATGCATTTAAATATCGATGTGTCTCTTCAGCAAAATATCCAGCAATATTTAAATCCTAAAGGTTCTTCGGCAATAGTTATGGATACTAAAACCGGAAATGTACTAATTTGTGCTTCCACTCCGGGTTTTGAATCAAATCATTTCAGTAAATTATCGGAAAATTATTGGCAAAGTTTAACGAGTGATCCTTATAAGCCTTTAATTAATAAGGTAATACAAAATTCTTATCCTCCAGGCTCGGTTTTTAAAATAATTACCGTACTTGCAGCCCTTGAAGTAGGCATTAATCCTAATAAAACCGTTTTTTGCGACGGTAGCTCTGCTCTTGGTACTAATAGCTTTAGATGTTGGAATCATAGCGGACACGGAACGTTAGATATGATGTCTGCTTTAAAGCATTCTTGTAATATTTATATGTATGAATTAGCAAGAATAGTAGGTCCGGATAAAATTCTTGAAGTTGCAAGAGAATTTGGCCTCGGTTCAAAAACCGGTATTGATTTAGCTCCTGAAAGTAGCGGGTTTGTACCGTCAAAAGAGTGGAAAAAGAAAAAATTAAAGCTTCCTTGGTCAATAGGAGATAGTTTTAATTTAGCAATCGGACAGGGGTTTCTAGGGGTAACGCCGATGCAGCTTGCAAGGTTTATTACAGCTATTGCAAGTAACGGTAAACTGTATACGCCTAGAATATTAAAAAATGATCCGGAATTTTATAATGTCAATATTAAGCCCGAAAATATCACAATAATCCAAGAAAGTTTGTATAATACCGTTAATGTTGCGGGAGGTACGGCGTATTATAATAGAATTTTAGGCAAAAATAGGCAGCTCGCTGGTAAAACCGGTACTTCGCAGGTGCAAGGCAAACTAAATGCTAAAGATGATTTAAGCCGTAAATCTATTGCTTGGGAGAGGCGTAATCATGCCTTGTTCTTAGGCTTCGCTCCTTATCACGATCCTAGTTATTCCGTTACCGTCTTTATTGATCATGGCGGAGGCGGTAGTAAAGCCGCCGCCCCTGTAGCTCGTAAAATTATGTCGGACGTGTTGGATAAGTATTTATAGCTTTTTTCAGTTTGTAGTTTGTGCTATTATGTATCGTAATGTGTTATTAATTAAAGATAGGTCACAAGATGGCAAGACTGAATTTAACTATTCCGGACGAACTAAATAATAGTTTAGCATAGTCAGCAAAAAACTTAGACAGATCAAAAGGGTATATATAGTACGTAAAGCAATTGAATATTATCTACAGGAAATATAAGAAGATTCAGAAGATGCACAATTGCTTTGCAAAGAATTAATGCCCCTGATTTTAAAACTTACACTACTGACGAAGTGAGGGAATGGTTAAAAAAGAAAAATGTTTAAAGTTATATGAGAAAATAAGGCACGTGCAGAATTAGCTGAATTGTGTGGTATCCAGAAAACAACTTAAAATACTAATAATATTAGTATTTTTAATTAGACCCCGTGATCAAGGAACTAGGTGACAATGGCAAAACTGATCCACACGGATAATGCTAGCTTTATATAATTATATCTTAACTCATATCAAAAAATACTTTATTTTAGTTAGTAGTTTGTGTTATTAATAACTAGGCTTTGCATGCGGAAAATTAAATTAATCTATTTTTTGTTGTAAATCATAAGGTTTTTTTGAAATAGGAATAACTATTATTGCAAAAATCTTATTAATTTTCTTTTACAAAACCTAGGAATTATTATAGAGGTATATATATGTCTAAGAAAAAGCAGGACGATCAAATAATAAAAGAATTAGAAGAAAGACTAGCAAAACTTAAAGGCACTCCTCCATCACTTGAAGAATTAGAAGAAAGGTTTGCAAAGCTCCAAGATAGACCTTATATCCCCACAAAAAAATCCGGTAATGAAGTAGACGATCTAATTGAGCAGCTGCAATCTGAGCTTAAACTAGAACAAAAAAGTAAAAGCCTTAATGATCAAAAAGACCAAGCAATACGTGATAGGCTAGATAAATTAAGAGAAGACAGTCCTATAACGCAAAAAAAGACACCTATAGATCTTTCTTTTAATGATACTAAATCAATAATTACCGATACTATAGATGCTCAGGCAGATATAGCTAGTTCATATGCTAATCGCTCTACCGAGTTAGAGGAGAAACTCCATTTAGCTCATAATCTAACTGAAGCGAGAGATATTATTAGGTATACCCCCTATATCTAAAGAATATGCGCCTAAACTATTAGATATTATTGCTAGTGGGTTAGGTAAAATTTATGAAGGAATAAAGAAAATAGCTTCGCCTGCAGTTAATATTATAAAAGAAATAGGTAGTAGTCTTGTTAATTCGATTAAATCATTTCCTCACAAATCTTCCAAGCAACAAATAAAATTAAAGAAGTTATATAGAACATATGTTGATTTGAAAGGAATAAAGCCAAAGATAAAAGAAGAGTTTCTTAAAAAACATTATGAGCGAATTGATCAGCTACAAACTCCTAAGGAAATATTTGTAGAAACTGCCAAAATTACTCAATCTATAAGGATAGCTGGAAAACAAAAGATAAATACTCTTAAACAACAACAAATTATTAATAGAATGAAGCAGCAAAGTCCTACTGCTTTTATACATAATAATTCATTTACACCGTCTAATACTCCTACTAATAAAGCAAAGTCTTCCAAGAGCAACCAAAGGTAAATACTATGTTATTCCTGTGAAAGCAGACATCTAGAAAAATAACCCTTAATATTGGACAAAATTATACCTTTAACAAAATAAGCATATAAAAAATTTTTTATATGTTTTACTGGATTCCCGCTTTCGCGGGAATGACATAAAGAGCATTTACTGATCCACGCAACAATGCCACGCGGGGATGACATACTGAATGTTCGTATAAGGACCAAGGTATTTAAAGATTATTCTACTCCTTTCATTCCACTTGTCTTAGCTTTATCAAACGAAGTATCTTTAATTGCTGCTTCGGTAAAATCGGCATTTGTTAGGTCGGAGTTATTAAAGCCCGCCTGATCAATTTTAGCTGATTTAAATATACTATCTGTTAATATTGAGTTTGAAAAATCTGTTTTAGTAAGTATTGCTGTAGAAAAATTAGCCTCTTTTAAAATAGAATTTTTTATTACCGTATTTGTTAGGTTAGCTTTTTTAAAGATACTATTTGAAAAATCTACTCTATCAAATATTAAGTTGCTCAAGTCAAAATTTGTTAAATTCATATTTGCTAAGTGAGTTATTTTTTGCAAATCTTTTACCGAATTTATTACTATATTATTTGGTAGAATTTTGCTCGAATTATCACTATTTAAAATAATATTATTAGAAACATTAGTATTAATAAAACCGGAATACGCTTGGTAGTTAATATTATTTATTTGCGAATTAGAAAGGACGGAGTTAATAACCGCAGTATTTGTTAGAGTGGAATTTATTAGAGCTACTTGGTTTAAATTGCCTAAAGTAATTTTAACATCTGAAAAATTTACGTTTTGTATTAAAGATTTAGAAAAATTTATATTATTAAATTGTCCGTTAGTTATATTTGAGTTTATTATTTCACTGCTGTTTAAGTTAGTATTAATCACTATAAATTGTTTAAAATCATTATTGCTAAAAATATTATTAGTATAGCTAATATTATCTAAAGTAATATTTGAGCCTTTAGTTTTATTAATCCTTACAAAATTAGCATTACTATTTTTTATTGATAAATTATTAAATTTATTATCGTTTAGACTCATATTATTTAATATCGCATTATTGATTTTAAAATGCTTTAAAACTGAACTACTAATTGTACTATTTTGTAAATCACATTTAGTAAGGCTAATATTTTGTAATGTTGAATCTTGAAAGGAAGCGTATGCAAAGCAAGAGTTATTACTTTGTACGTTATTAAAATTTACTTCATTAAAAATACTTTGTGTGAAGTTAGAATCCTTAATTATTACTGCTGTTAATGTAGTTTGACTTAGGTTGCTAGATTCAAAATAATTATTAGTAAAATTGGTATTATTTATTATACTTTTTTCTAAATCCGTACCGTAAAATATTGAATTTGTTATATTAGTATTTTTAAAGCTATTATTCTGTAGGTTAGCTTTTTGAAAATTAACACCGTCGATAGTATTATTGCTCCATAATACATGACTAAATTCAGAACTTTCAAAGTTGACATTTATTATAGTAGTTTTATTAAAAGCAGTATCACTAAAATTTGATTGAACAAAATTTGTATTTTGTAATGTGATATTGTGAAAAATTGAACCTTGAAAGTCAGAATTATATCCGGAAATATTTTTTATTACCGAATCTGCAAAATTACTTTCTTGAATTATAGCATTTGTAAGTATTGCTTTTTCTAAATTGCTACCTGCAAAATCAGCGCGTAATATTTCGCAGGAAGTCAAATCTATTCCTGATAAATCTTCATTTATTAGCTGTACTCCTATTAATTTTACTCCTTTTAAATTTGAACCGAACTTCTCTTTAAGGTTCACTTTAAGGTTTTTAGAATTTTGCGATATTATATAATTCCGAATTACCGTGCTTTGGCTATCCGTAAGTAATCCGTTCGCATCACGAGTAGATTCGGAGCAGCTGCTTAATAACAAATAAATCGTAATTATTGATATGACTTTAAGCATTTGCTTCCTCATATTCTTCGTCATTTATTCTATTGGTAGGAGGTATATGTAAGCTTAATAATTTTAATTTACGATGCAAAGCCGATCTTTCCATACCGACAAATGAGGATGTTTTTGAAATATTATTATTAAAACGACTCATTTGTGCCGATAGATATTGACGCTCAAAAACTTCTCTAGCTTCTCTAAGCGGCATAGATAACATATCAAAGCTATCTTCAAGTTTTGTAAGATTAGCACTATTTGCTAATATTTCAGAAGGTATCATATAAGGTTTTATAATTTCATTATTACCTGTAGTTAACGGATTCATAATTAAAGTCCATTCAACAACGTTACGTAATTGTCTAATATTGCCCGGCCATTCATAGGATTGAAGAGCAGCGATAGTTTCATCGGCAAAACTACGTTCTTTTAAACCTGAAAATTTTGAAAGTTGCTTAACAAAATACTTAACGAGTAGCGGTATATCTTCTTTTCTTTCATATAATGAAGGTACTTTTAGAGAGGATACATTAAGGCGATAATATAGATCTTCTAGGAATTTGCCGTTATTAACTTCATCTTGGATATTTTTAGAAGTACCGGTGATAATTTTTATATCAATTTTAATATTTTTTCCGCAAGGTTTTGTAATAGTTTGATCTTTAAGGAATTTTAATAATTTTACTTGGATAGGAATAGGAATATTACTGACCTCATCTATATATAAAGTACCGTTATTGGCAAATTCTAAGATAGTAGGGCGTTTATTATTTGCCTGCTTTTCCGATTCGCCGAATAATTCTTGATTGATTTTTTCCGTAGTCATACAGGTAGGGCTGAAAATAATGAACGGATTATTAACCCTTTTAGATTGTTTATGAATTAATCTTGCTGCAAGTTCTTTACCGCTACCGACTTTACCGTGAATCATTATACGACTGCTAGAGGTAGCTGCCTTTGCTATTGCCATTTTATATTTTAAAGTTACCGAACATTCGCCTACTAATTCAGTTTTATCTATAACCTTTGATTTTAAATCTATATTTTCGCGTTTTAACTTTGTTACTTCACAAGCTCTTGTAAGTAAAATAACTAATTTATCATTATTAAACGGTTTTTCTATATAATCGTAAGCACCCATTTTTATAGCATTTACTGCTGTTTCTATAGTACCGTGACCGCTAATAATTATTACCGGCATTAAAGGATAGCGTTTTTTTATTATCTCTAAAATCCCAAGTCCGTCAATTTCGCTTCCTTGAAGCCAAATATCAAGTATAACTGCAGAGACCGGTTTTTCGGAAAGTATTTTAAGGGCTTGAGTACTATTAGCGGCAACCTTAGGGTTAAAACCTTCATCTTTCAAATTTGCAGCAATGAGATTTCGTATACTCTCTTCATCGTCTACTATTAAAACATCTAGTTGTGACATTACAATTTACCTTAAAAATATTAATACTAGGTTCTTACGTACGATTGCTAATTGATTTAATATTTTACGATATTTTTTAGCGAAAATTAATAAGATTTTTGCAAGAATTAGTTATTCATATTTCAAAAAAAAATCTTATAATTTGCAGCAAAAAATATCGTAAAATATTAAATCAATTAGCAATCGTACGTAAGAACCTAAATATATAGGTTAATGCCGAATGTAAAAGAAAGCAACATTTTTTTATAACATTTTTGTCACAATAGCTATTTATAATGTAAAGGTTGGCTAAGATTACATAATATTAAAATTATTTAAGGAATTTTAATTAATTTTATTTGCAGTTTGTAGTGTTATAAATGATTATATATAATGAGAGGGGTAGGATATCCAAGTCGTCATTGCGAGCAACCGTAGGGAGCGTGGCAATCTCATGAAATAATAACAAGCTCCTGAGATTGCTTCGTCAATTACTTCGTAATTTCCTCGCAATGACGATGACGATTGTGTATCCAACAGTAAAACCGATTTTAAAAATTATGCTTAACATCTTTTTAATTATTATTTCATTATTTATTTGCTTAATAACCTACCTATTTATCAGCAAAACGGATATTTTTACAAATTTATTGATTTTAAATAGCTTCACGACTTTAGCGAGTTTATTGATTTGTTGTTTAGGTTTATACTCAGGCAATAGTTCATATTTGGATATAGCAATTATTTATTTTCTTCTAAGCGTTATAGCAACAAACGGATATTTAAAATATTTCATAAATGAATCGAATGAAAACAAAACAGATTGATAGACATCTTGCCAAATTCGCTTATAGAGAGGAATTTGTAGGAGACACGAAACGCAGCACCGCAGCGTACACAAGCGTACGTGAGGATGCGAGTATCGGATCGACGCACAAATTACCTCTAGAAGTAGAAGAGTTTGGGAAGATGTCTAATACGGTAATTTTAGGATGCGGTCTTAGCGGCATGTTAACGGCGCTTTCTTTTGCACAAAAGGGTATAAAAACTACTATATTCGAGAGTAAATCGGTAAAAAGCCCAGAGTTTTTTAAAGATATAAGAACTACTGCTTTAACGCCGCATTCTAAAAATTTCTTATTCTCTATTGATATATGGGAAAAGTTTGAGAAGTTTGTAGCAGAAATGCAAGACATATATGTAGTAGATAATAAGGCTTCAGAGATATTAGACTTACGAAATGACGCTGACGCTGTACTTGGATATGTGGTTAAGAATAGCGACTTTAAAAAAATGCTATTGTCAAAAATAACTAATAATCCGTTGATAACATTAATTGATAATAATCAATATCAAGAGGTTATAAGCCATAATGACTATTCGATTATAAAATTTGATGATAACCAAATTAAGTGTAATTTATTAATTATATGTGACGGAGCAAATTCAAAAGTGAGGTCTCATTACTTTGCTAATGAAATTGAGAAACCTTATCAAACTGCTCTTACATTTAATATTAAGCATGAAAAGCCGCATGAAAATTGTGCTATGGAGCATTTCCTGCCGCTTGGTCCTTTTGCTTTGCTGCCTTTAAAAGATCAATATGCTTCATCCGTAATATGGTCCACTTCTTCTGATCAGGCTGCTTTAATTGTTAATTTGCCTGTAGAAGAAGTTAGGTTTTTAACTCAAAGAAATGCCGGTAATTCCCTAGGTAAAATTACTATTGATAGTGAGATTAGTAGCTTTCCACTAAAAGCCCGTATAGCAAATAGATATTTTCATAACCGTATAGTGCTTATTGCCGACACTGCCCACACAGTACATCCGCTAGCCGGACAAGGGCTTAATCAGGGCATAAAGGATATAGAGATTTTGAGTATGATAGTTAGTAATAATGGCACATTACAAGAATATCAAAAGCTAAGGCAAGAGGATAATTTTATTATGTATAAGCTGACTGATGAGTTAAATAATATTTTTGCAAATTATTCCAAAAATTTAAGATGTTTAAGACAAATAGGATTTAAGGTGATCAATAATTTTAAATCTGTAAAAAACTTGGTTACTAGCTATGCGATGGGGAAGAGGTGAGTGTTCTTTTGTATCATTTCTAGCTAGTTCTGATGTCATTCCCGCGAAAGTGGCATCCAGTAATCAAGAATCGATAACAGCATTGTTTATTTATACTTTTTAAAAGATGGATTCCCGCTTTCACGGGAATGACATAGAATGTGAAATAACATAGAACATAATTTTATGAGATATGCATGAGTAAAGAAAATTTAAGCAGTAAATCATCTATTAATACTCCTGAAGAAGGAATAAAAAATGCAGCAGAAGATAATAAGCTTAAATCTTCAATAAATACCCCTGAAAGAGTAGAGCTTTTAGAAGCAGCACAAACCAAAGCTTCTGAGCCTTCACAGGAGAACGGCAATCGTAAAACACGCCAGCAGGAAAAAGAACGCTGCAAGAGGATACGGCACTTTACGGTGCTAGAGTTGCTCGTGCCGGAATCGCTGCAAGTGGAGTAGCAATCGAAGTGGTACAGGAGGGCAGTAAAGTTATCGCTAGTCCTACTCATATTAGTAGAAGGAGTAATTAACGTTGGAGAAAAAGTAGCAAAAGCTTATGATCCGGTTGATACACTTCAGCAAGGTGCAAAAATTAAAGAAAAAGGTCCCCCAAGTCCCGGTTTAGCCGATAAGGCATTAAATAAAATCATGACATTACCCGGTGGTGAAACTGCAGCAAATGTTCTAGAGAAAACATATAAAACATTAGGTAGTAAAGCAGTAAGACGTGCGGCTAGAATTGGCGGCGTTGTAGTATCGTTAGTCCTTAATTCCACTCCCGTCGGGGTTGGGCTTGCTGCACTTTCTTTATCAACCGTTGCTTACAATGTTGGAAAAGAAACTTTAGAAGTAAAAGAAGATAAGCGTTTAGATAGAAAGAAAAAACTTTAGAAAATATTAAAGCTAATTATGTGAAGCAAGCAGAGTTAGTAGTTACTACTCGAATAGATAAAGCAAAAGATAGCCCTGAACTTAAAAATGTCTTGGATACTCAATTAGCTAAAATTTACCAAGAAAAAGTTGAATCTGAAAAATTAAATACAACTAGAACTAAAGAGATTTTAAAAGCAATACGAGATACTACCTTAGAGACGGTATCTTTAGTAGCACAAGCAAGCTCTATAGGCGGTATTATAGGCGGTTTGGTAGCAGGTGTTACTGGGAGGAGAGGAGTAATAGGTGAAGGAGATGCTAATTTAGTGCGTGTGGAGCGAAAAAAAGATAAAATAAATCAAATAAATAGTTTAAAACATCAATAAGAAATTATGAAGATAAGAAAGACTTGCTTGAAAAAGAAAGGCAAGCAAAAATAGATACCAAAGCATTAGAAGAATTTTTAACTATACCCCCTAAAATTGATCAATTAAGTGAAGGGCAGCTAAGGGAGCATTTTAATGTAACTAGAGCAAAGGTTGCAGCGAGACCTGAATTTGCTCCTCCTGCTGAAAAAACTAATTTTGAAAAAGTTAAATCGGCAGTAAAAGTAGGAGTCGGTTATTTTGTTGAATCGCAATTTGGTGATTTAAAAGAAATATACGGAAGAAATATTTCAATCTTTTATAACTCCAAATGTTAGCAATAAAGTAAAACCTGAGCAAAATAAAGCTCATGAGCAAGCCAACATATGCAAGAGAATTTGTCACGTGGCAAGGGGGTTCGTTATGGTGCTAGCGCACCATTATCACAATCAACACCGAATGCTTCTAAACACCATGAATCTTCAAGAGGATTTTAATTGTTAATAAAGACTTATAATTATCTTATAGATTATATCTTGCCGCAGAGATGTTTAAGCGGTGCGGAAATACTAGGGGGAGCGGTGAATTTTGTAGCGATTGTTGGAAGAAGCTAGAGTTTATAGCAAGACCCTATTGTAGTATATGTGGACAAAGATTTATTATAAAAATCTTAGATAACTGCATTTGTGGAAATTGTTATAGCAACAAACCTAATTATGAGTTTGCTCGCAGCTTATTTAAGTGTAATGAGCATAGCAAAAAAATAGTTCATCAGTTTAAATATCAAGATAAGACGATATTTGCTAAGACCTTTGCTCAGCTTGTATATAATAGATATAGCAGGGAGGATATAAAAGATATTGATTTAATCATACCTGTACCTACGAATGTATAATCCTGCTCGTATTTTAGCTATAGAAATTGCAAAAGTTACCGATAAAATGTTAAAAGCTGAGATTTTAACTAAAGCAAAATGGACTAAGTCTCAGACTTTTCTCTCACGAAAACAACACAAAAATAATATAAAGGGTAGTATCAAATTTAACACAAAGTATAATATTGTAAGTAAAAAAATCTTATTAGTCGATGATGTCGTTACCACTGCTGTTACTATAAATGAATGTGCTAAAATTTTACGACAAGCCGGGGGTGGCGTCGGTAAAAGTCTTAAGTGTTGCTATGACATAACGTTATTGCAAGGGGACATGGTTGTGTGTATCGAAAAACACACTCGATGTCATCCCTTGGCTTGACCACGGGATCCAAAAAATAATAAAAATTTTTAGTATTTTTAACTGGACCTCATGGTCAAGGCACGGGGTAACACAGAAGGTAACTTATGCAAAATGAAATAAAAAAAGTTTGTGTTATCGTTGCGGGAGTAATGGGTTCAGGGATTGCAGCGTTAATTGCTAATTCCTCTTATAAAGTAGTGCTGCTTGATATTATCGCTAAAGATTCCGATGATCCTAATAAAATAGTTAACACCGCTAAAGACAATTTGCATAAACAAAAACCTCCACCTCCACCTTTATCTTTTCCTGATAAAGCAAATTTTATTACCATCGGTAATTTAGAATATGATTTAGATTTAATTAAAGAATGTGATTTAGTGATTGAAGTTATTGTTGAGAAGTTAGAAATCAAACACCAATTATATAATAAAATTATTCCTTATCTTAAAGAAGATGCAATTATTGCTTCTAATACCTCTACATTACCGCTTGAAAGACTCAAAGAGAATTTACCAGATAATATTAAATCTAGGTTCGTTATTACGCATTTCTTCAATCCGCCAAGATAATATGGAACTGCTTGAGTTAATTATAGACCCTATGATAAAGGCTGAAGTAATAGAAAGAGTATCAGAGTTCTTAACGAAAACGCTTGGTAAAATTATAGTAAAATGTAATGATACGCCTGGTTTTATTGCTAATAGAGTAGGGTATTTTTTACTTGAATTAGTAGCCCGTAAAGCGATAAGTCAGAATCTTGATGTTGCTACTATAGATAAAATATTTACTACATTTTTGGGGCTGCCGAGTACCGGAATTTTCGGTTTATATGATCTAATCGGGTATGACGTAATGAAGTTAATTTCAAGTTCATTACTTGCCTCTCTTCCTGCAAATGATGCTTATCATAAAATAATATGTAAAGACCCCTGTTCTTGATAAGATGATAGAGAAGCAGTTAATTGGACGTAAAAGTGACGGTGGATTTTATCGTTTATCGGTATCAAATGGCAAAAAGATTAAAGAAGTTATCAATATAAACGACTTATCATATAGTCCTGTTCAAAAAGTAGATATTTTAATCTTGATGCGCTTCTTGTAAGTGATTCGGTTTACGGTAAATTTTTTACTGAAATTATCACGGAATTTTATGTTTATTTAGCAGGTCTAGTTCCGTCGGTTACGGATAATATTTATGATATCGATGCTGCTATGAAGCTTGGTTACAGCTGGAAATATGGTCCATTTGAATTATTGACTATAGCGGCTAAAAACGGTTGGAATTCGGTAATTAAAAATGCCGATTTAATGCATATCCCACTTCCGCAATATTTAGCCAATAAAGAATATCAAAAAATCGATAAACAAAAATTTAATTCTCACAAAGATATTTTACAAGAAAGTCAGATAGTATTAGAGAATAGCTCGGCAAAATTAATACTTTATCAAGATGTTTTGATTTTTGTTATTACTATAAAAATGAATTGTTTAAATCATGAGGTGTTTTATTTACTACAAGAAGCAGCAAGTAAAGCCGAAAATGACGGTAAAAATCTTTATATTTATCCGCAAGGAAATAATTTGTCTGCCGGTGCTGATTTAAAACTTCTTCTGTCTTATATTGAAGGAATTTTCACGATCTAGAGAATTTACTAAAGCTGGGACAGCAAACCATGCTCCACTTAAAATATTCCTCTGTACATGTTATTAGCTTGTGGTCTTGGTGTGGCACTTGGAGGTGGATATGAGCTGTTATTGCACTCAAGCTTTATTATAGGAAATCAAGAACTTAACGCAGGGCTTGTAGAACTTGGTGTTGGTTTAATACCCGGGTGGGGCGGTGTTACCGAAATGTTTGCTTGAAGTAATGGTAATAAAACTAAACTAATTAGAAATATCAGCAATATTATAGAGCAGAATAAAACAAGTTCAGCCGGATTACTTGAAAGCAGATTATGATGTAGAGAATATGCACGTAAATATGAACAAGCATTATATTTTAGAGGAAGCTTTAAAATTAAACCTACCTAAAAAGATAGTACCGATTCCGCATAAAATTACTTTGCCTAAAATAAATTTAGCAACAGCAATAGATACATCAAAATATAACGATCTACAAAATAAGGTGCTTAGCAAATTTCAAGATATTATTGATACACATAATGAAACAAATGAAGAAGAGCTACTTGCCTATGAGCAGGAAATATTTTTAGAACTTGTAAAAGATCCAAAAACTATAGAGAAGCTGAAAGTAATTGTGGGATAAACTCCTACTATGTCATTCCTGCGAAAGCAGGAATCCAGAAAGTAGTCTTAATATTGACAAAATAAACCTAAAAAAACAAGTTTTTTGTAGGTTTTACTGGATTCCCGCTTTCGCAGGAATGACATAGAGAGCATTTACCGGTCCACGCAACAATGCTTAACGGGAATGACATAAAAACCGTGCGGGTAATGCTACTCCACAATAATATTGCCTATAACACCACGGTAGTAAGTTTGAAGGTCGTACATAGCTTCACTGTAAATAGCAGGAGTAGAGAATATGCCCTTATTAACTGCTTTGATTTTATACTGATACGTCATTTTTTGATCAGAAATAGTACCGAAAATCATAACTCTATCATCACGATTATTTATATATATCGGTTTCCATATCATTCCTTCCTGCGTGCGTTCTAATATATTTATGTGGTTGTTATCCGGTAAAAGCTCGAAGCCTGCCGGTAATAAATCAAGTAGCACCATATTGCTCAAGGTTTTATTACTACCTGAACGCATGGTGATTTCCACCGTAATATTATCACCTAATTTTACTTTGCTAACCTCTTTATTATTTTCATCGAGATATTTTTTTGTTATTTCTATGCCTTTAACTATCTCTTTATGTTCTGTTAATTGCTTATCATAGCCTGAAGTTAAAAGCTGATAGAAAAAGCCGTTACTTGAGGATGTTAAGTCGATATTCTTATTTTCTACCGACAGCTCAGCAATCATCACTTTATTGCCTGTTAAAGTAACTTCTTTATCTGTAGAGGTTACTTTAATAGTAGCCTCATCTACATGATTTATTTTATCGGCATAGGCAAGACTTGCCATAATAGCCATAGCTTGCGGATAGGCTATTATAGTTATCTTTAGCAAAAAGAGCGGTATCCTGTACAATTTTTGGGTCAAAGTCTTTTAACCGTTCTGGAAAATGCATAGAAATTAAGTATAAATACTGACTATTATTAGAGGATTGTAATACTGATAGTCTGTTTTTGATATAGGTTTATTTAGAGTAAAATTGATCTGTTAGCCATATTCTCTAAAATAGTAAATACCTTGATTAAATGTATCACTTGGAACGGCTAAATATCTAGTTGCTCCCTCGCTTAAGAAATGCATAGCATAAACGGAAATAAATGGATCGGAATCGTCATTAAAATTGTTCCAATATCTAAATCCACCGTCATAATTTTGACGTTCTGATAAAGTTTGGAATATTTTTGATAATGATTCATCCATTTTTTTACGATCAGTTTTAAGAATCTGAACTAGCTCTTGTTCATTATATAATAAAATATTGGCAAAATTTTGGCTTATTAATTGTTCAGTGCAACCATAAGGATAATTATCTAGGAAATCTTTAAAGCCAGAAATAATAGCTAGCGGTGATTTAGAAGCGGAAATTTGTAGTTTAGCAAATTCAGGATATACATCCCGTAAGATTTTTAAATTAGCCTTGTTGTCTGTAATAAAGCCTGTATTAACTGTTGTAACGCTCGGACTAGCAGGGCGAACGCTCGTAGTACTAGTTAATTCGGAGCTATGTACTACTGCCATAGATATTATATCCGGCTTTAGGTGATTTATAGAAGCCACAACCTTTAAATCTGCCGAACCGAGTTGATCAGTCGCTTTTAATTTAACATTAATAGTAGCTTCCTTATTTTCGTCTATCGGGATCTCTTTAGGATAATCTAATATTTTAAGTCCTTCACTTGTTTCAATATTTAGAAAAACCTGAGCATTTCCTGAATCTTTTAGGTTATTTAGGTTATTAAATATTGTTACCGGTACTGTAAATTCATCATTTGGAGCTACAAATAAAGGTAAATTTGGATTGATAATAAGATCAGATTGGACTAATAAATCAGCTTTGGAAGTTCCTATAGAGTTCAAGGCTTGAGGCTACCCCTATAACTCTTAAAGTGCCGTTAAAATAGCTTGGTATATCAAATGTGACTTCTCTCTCATCAAGATCTGCTTCTAAAATTCCTGACCAAAATGCTACGGGAGGTTGGCTTTTTCTTTTAAACGGATTAAGGTTTCGAGCGACATTTATACAACCGTCTCCGGCAGGAGCCGCCATATAAGCTTTCATTAATAAAGGACGCTCAGGTAATATTAAATCCATGATTTGTGATGTTCGGACTTCCAAGGCTTTATCGTTAATAAAGTAATTAAGCGGGTCGGGAGTCTGATGACCAGCAAATGATAATATCCCTGCATCAACAGCAAATATTATTATTTTACCGGGATTTGTAGTACGGTAACGAATTGCTAGCTTTTCTCCCGATTTGATTTTTGCAGGAAGTGTTAATCCAATATCTTGTTTATGTTTATAAATGCCCGCAGTAAACGGTACTACTGCATAGCTAAACGGTGATATAAAGATTTCCGTAGCTTCTATGTCTCTTATAAATTGTACATTTACATATCCTTTACCCTCAAAGCCGTCAGGAATTTTTATTTCTTGAATGCTATTATTTGCATCAGCTTTAAACCATTCAAAATTATGTACTTTATCGGTCTCGATAGTAATTAACCCATAACCTGTATAAGGAGTTATAATATTTAAAAGAATAGTATCGCCGGCTTTATAATCATCTTTATCAAGTTTAACTTTTAAATTTGCTTTGTCTGTTAAATTAGCCGTAACATTTCCTGCACCTATTACCGAAAATTCAGCTTGGGCAAAGATTGTATCTTCTTTATCGGTTAAGTAAATAACGTAATCGCCTGCTTCTTTAGTAGGCACTTTATAAATATAACTTTCGTTTGCCGTGATATTAATTTTGTCAGAAGATATATTAGTCTCAATAGGTACTGAACTGTAAGAATAATTACCGTTACTATCTGCCACTAAGTTATTTACATAATTAATCTTTTTTAAGTTAAGAGTTAAATTAGGTGCAGCTACTTTTTCTGCTTTATTTGATATGGCTATGAATTCTATTGCCGCGCTTGTTTTTGTCTTAATATATTTTAGATCGCTATCGCTTCTAAATCCTATAATATAAGGCAGAGGTGACACTATAAGCGATTTGCTTGCGTTTACGCTTCTTCCTGAATCAGGCTCAAATCCTTCTGCTGAAAATGTTAGATTAAAAGTAGCGTTATAATATTTCTCAAGGTTAAGGTCAAAGTTTGCCGTACCTTTAGAGTCGGTAGTAATATCTCCTAAACGTTCGTAAAAAAACTCTTTATTTCCTTTGCTACTATAAAATTTATATTCTTTAAATCTAGGTACGAAAAACTCGGTAGGCCTAATATCAATAAAGCCGCTGACTTTTCTATTTTCTGCAGGAGTGCCGTAAAGATTTATGAGATTAACGGTTGCTTTAAGATCTTTTGGATTCGTCCATAGCTCATCTTGTGAGTTATTGAAGTTTATGTTTATTTTCATGCGGTCAGGCTGAAAATCACCAACCCTGACAGACACGCTATTAAGATAGTTATTGCTGCCTTTATCTCCTACTAAATATAAGCTTATATTGTATAAGCCGAAGGCATCATCAAGCGTTGAGAATAAATATTCGCCGAATCCTTCTGCATCTAGAACTATTTTACTTTTATCTATTACTTTTCCTCTAGGGTTAGTTACTTGTATTTCTAAAGGTAAGCCGTCAAATTTTCCTTGCCAGTCGGTTTGTTTGAACATAATGCCTATGTGACCTTGCTCGCTTGGTCTATAGATGCCACGATCGGAAAATAAATAAGCTTTTAACCCTTGATCAGAACTAACGGCTCCTGCTACATCAAACCGAGAATAATTAACTTGTCTATCAATTCTACTATACGGCATAAATGAAAAATCATCCTTAGTAGTTAATATATAAGCCACTGGAGTTTTTTCTTTTGAAAAATCATTTATATTTGATAAAACGGCATGTCCTTTACTATCGGTTTTGCTGCTTACTAACACCTCACCGTTAAGTCCTATAATATCTGCTTTTACGCCTCCAGCCGGTTTACCGTTACTGATATAAGAAACAAAGATATGATGCGTCCCGGTTTTATCGGTTTTTACTATACAACCAAGATCGGTAACTAAAATTAATCTTTTATCTTGAGATATAATGTTATTATTGTCTTTAGCATAAACTTTTGCTAGCAATAATCCCTTGGAATAGCTGCCTGCTTCTTCTACATTAAAATATTTACTGAAATCTAAATCGGTATAATGAGGTAAATTATAATGAGGTAAATTTAAATTTTGAGAGTTCACTATTACTTCCTCTTGAAATACCTCGGAAATATTATACTCATTAAAGGTATATTCATTTATAAAAGTCGGGTTTTGGAAAATATTATATGTACGATTTGAAAATAATCTGAGCCGAGTGTTAAATTATCCGATGTTTTAACACCTTGATTTACTTTAACAAGCAAAGCTCTTGAGGCAAACGTATCTACTTTAAAACTATGCATAGTAGTAATGCTTGGGACGGAAGATAAAAGCTCAAAATTTATTTTTTCACTCGATTTAAGAATATCATCGGTTATTTCTTTCGGATTTTGCTATTTATAGTTTTTTTTGCCTGCAACTCCTAAGAAAGCCGGCTTATCCTGCGGTAATAAAAATAACTCTAAATGTTTTTTTATTTCCTCACCCGGTGTATTTGTGGTAATTATAATTATCTGTTCCGGTTTTAGTTTATCATCTTTAACAATTGTAGCAGTACTATTAGTGATTTTTAAATATGAGGATAGACTTGGAATTAATACATTTTCTTTATAAGAATATCTTATGTTATTTGGCGTCTTATTATTTTGATCTTTTACATTTTTATATGTGAAAACTTCTCCGCCATGTAGAGGTTTAACACCGTCTTTTTAATTACGGAAATTGTATCTTCTTTATCTGTAAGCGGTGGTATATTAGTAATAATCGTAGCTTCCGTATTATTGGTATTGAATGTGATAGAAAACGGTAATTTTTCTTTAGTTGAAGATTTTATAAACTCTATTCTTTCCTCTAGAGTTTTAGGATCGATAGGATAGTTAAAAGCTATTTTAGTTTGAACAAATTTTTTGGAAATATCGATATTATCCTGTAGATAATTCATTTCTTTAATAATAGGGAGTAGTGGTAAAGTCGTGAAACTTATATTATTACTTTTTAAACCGACAAAATTAGGGAATATATAATCTTCGATAGTAATCTTATAAGTTTGATGAGCTACAAAATTGCTTTCTGGAGTAAAATTTATGTTATACCACCAGCCAAATCGCCATTCTCCTTTAATATCAGGTGAAATAGATATGTAATCATTTATTTTTTTTCCGTTAAGCCCTAGCTCTCTTTGTGGCTTTGTACACCATTCCTTAATTCTCGAGTCGCAAAGGTCAATATTTAACGCATTTTGTCCTGCTAACAGATTTTCGTTAGTTAATTTAAAATATAAAGGTATTTTTTCGTTAAAGCTTGCAGCAATTAGTTGTAAATTTATTAAACATACGAAAATAGTAAATACAAATTTGCGGAAAATATTTTTCATATCTATAGCTTATTATTTATGATAACTTCAATTATATATAAATAAAATTAAGTAAAGTAATGAATAAGGATATTTTTGTCAATATTCAGCAAAAATTTTTTTGTTATTTGGACAAGAAGAGTGTTATGAGATTATCATAATACTCGGATTTACTATATTAGGAGGCAACTATTTGCACAAGCTATTTGTGTATTACTTTTCACTACAATTTTAAATATATTGTTAAAATATACATTTGAAATACCTTTGAATCCTGCTCTAAATATTAAAGGTTTTGCTTTCCCTAGCGGTCATATGCGCAGCGGCGTAGTATTTTACGGTTGGTTTTTTGCAAATATTATATATTCCTTATTAAGAATAATAATAGTAGTGACTTTAACCGGTATGGGATTTTCGCTGATTTATAAGGGCTATCATTATCCGGTTGATATTATTGCATCTATAACAATTGGAATAATGGTTATTGCTGTTATATATAGTGTAACCAAAGAAGAGATTATTCAAAAATACCCTTATATGTTTGGAGCGTTTTTATGGCTATTAACCGTCCCGATGGTAGCTTATCTTAAAATTATTGACGTGCATTGTCTTGCTTGGGTATGGACGGTATTTTGGGGATTACTCGATTTTACTATTTCTGGGGGGCTGTTTTATAAATATTTTGATTTTCCTCAATCAAAATTAAATCGTTTTATTAATTTAGCTATCATTGTCGCTTCAGTAGCTTTGATTGCATATATTAATTATCTATTCAAACAATATTTGGGATATAAGTTTTATTTAACTTGGTTCTTAATAGGTTTTAGTTTTCCACTATCGGTGAGGTTATGCCATATTCATATAAGATCAACGCATTAGTATATGAAGTGAGTTAAGTTGCACTTCGTTTCCTTATTTATCGTATAAAAAGAAGCAATAGGTTTATTATCTGTTGGTACATTTCTTGAATATTTTGACCTTATGCTTTATGTACATATGGTAGTAGTATTCAATGAATTGTTTTTTCCAAAGGCTGATCCAAAAGTAGTTTTTATTTATTCTGCATCTGCTTTTTGTTCAATATATTTATTAAGACCTTTTGGAGCTTTTTAATTATTACTACCACCTTTTTCAATGTCTATATCTTGTTTAGAATAGATGATGTGAAGAAAGATGAGTCTCCCAAAAGACAAAAAATTGACCTCAGTCGAAATGATTTATTGTTGCAGAAAATTAAGAATAATGATCCTGAAATTGTTCGTGTAGAACTACCTTATGAAGAAGATAGTAGTTTTTTGTCAATTGTAATTAAAACTTTAGAGAAAAATACTGTAGTAAAAGAAATTGATTTATATGGCAGCAACCTTAGTAACGATGATATAAAAAATCTAAGTAAAATTGTAAAGTTAAATCAAATATCACATTTAAACCTGAATTCTACTTCTTTAGATAGTGAAAAAATAAAAATTCTTATTGATGCTTTAGCAGATAATACCTCTCTTGAATATTTATCTTTAAATTCTATTGCGCTGAAAATAGAAGATTTAAGAATATTAATAGATGCTATTAAAAACCACCCTAATTTAAGTTCATTAGCATTAGGTAGTAGTGAAGTAGGAAATAAAGGAGCAGCAATTATTAGTGAGTTGTTTCATTCAAAACTACCGTTAAAATCCTTAGATATAGGACAAATGAATATTACTGCCGAAGGGATAGACGTTATCGCAAATAATATTAGCAGTGCAAAATTAATGTCGTTAAATTTAGGATATAATAACCTTAGAAACGAGGGAGTCATAAAATTACTGAATGCTTTAATGGCTAATCAATATATTAAAGAATTAATATTAAATGAAACAAGAACCTCTGAACAAAGTGCAGAAGTAATTGAAGGTTTTTAACCTCATATCTATTGATACTTTAGATTTAAAACAAATAACTTAGGAGATGAAAATATATAGCATCTGCTTTAAAATTAAATCCATGGTTAAAAACTCTAAATCTTAATAACAATAATTTAACCCATAATAATATAAAAGAACTTACTACTGCATTAACCGAAAATAAAGCGTTAGAAACTTTACTCATAAGCAATAATATTGAAATAGGAGATCTAGGTTTTGAAGCAATAGCGAACATGCTACAAAAAAACAATTCTCTAAAAATTAGCGCTTATGAACATTAAATTAGGAGATCTAAGAGATAATAACATAACCAATTTGGGTGCGGAAAGCTTAAAAAGCATTCCAGGTAACATGACGATTTTAGTAGATGGTAATGATATTGATAATTCAATATTTGAGAAAAGCGTTGAGGCTTTAGGAGAAAATAATTAAAATTATAAAATAATATTTATATGGCAAATCTAACAAATGCACAGAAAGAAAGGTTAACAGTAGAGTGTGTTAAATATGTAGATAGCCAGACAGTAGAGGAATCATAAGAGATAAAAAATCGAGAGAGGCTTTATTAAAAAGTATTATATTAAACGAATCTATATCTGCCTTAAAAATCCTTACTGAACACTATAAGAAAATACACAAAAATAATAGTGAAGCCCTGGATGAAAGTTTTGAAAAATTAGCAGTTCTAGCGGTTTTAGCAAGTAAAACAGAAAAGATTATTCCAAAACAACTTGTTCCTTATAATGGTATTTCATGTTGGATTTGCTGACGAGAATCCTACCCACGGGCTTATTCAATGACAACGACAACTCAAATCTGCAGAATTTTGCATATGCTTTCCGTACTCGACTTAACTCAAAGATTATAAAAGAAAATGATACTCCTTTACAAAATAGACGCTTTGATGCCTTAGGTAGGTTAATTCAATATAATAGCCAATGTAGTGCCGTATGTTTTGACGGCAAACAAATTTTAGTAGCGTTCAACGAATTACATAATTCTAGTGTGAACACAAATAAAGTTGAACAAATTGAGACACATACCACAAAAGTTTTTAAGTATTTACAAGATTATGCTACTTACAAAGCTTTACCTACAGAAGAGCAAAAAAATTTTCTACAACAACAAAATCTATCTACTCAACGAAAAGCGCTACTTCTAGATGTTGCACAATATTATTATAAAAATAATAGTGACCATAAGGATATATTACCACGTATTTTGCAAGAGCTAGAAAAATATCCGAATAATAATCAAGAGGTTCAACAAAAAGTCTGTAATGTAACCAGTGTAAGTCCAAAAGTAGTGAAGGCAGTAGCTAGAGCTAGAAGAGATTTGATGAAATGAGAAGATGCATTAAACCCTGATACTATTGATGCAAGTAAAAAATTTGTCCATTCAATTATTGAAGCTATAAAACAACCATATAAAATTGTATTAGATGGTCCACTTAGCGATAAAGCTCATGCTGAAATGAGAATAATACAGTATATAAAAGCACCACTTCCAGATCGTGATAATCAATTAAGTGCAGAAATATAATACATAGGATTGTCTAAATTTTGTTGTATTAGTTGTGATTTAATTATAAATAAAGAAACGAAAAATGTAGATTTGCATTTTACTGATAAGAGTAAACAAAAACACTTAATACCGCTTAATATTACTACTAGCGGAGGAAATGGAGTATGATATGAATGGGATTTAATAGATGCTATAAGAAAAAATCCTGACTGGTTAGAGGATTTGCTAGGTAAAACAGCATATGAAAAATATAACGCTTTATCAGAACAGGAGAAGAAAATAGCAATTAACGGTATAGTAAGATATATAGGCAAAGGGGAATGAAAGATTAAGGACACCCCGCTTAAAATAAACCCGGAGAAAGAACATAGCAAAGATAAAGAACATGAACCTTTGAAAAAACAGAGACAAAGGAGATGAAAAATGAACTTAAATCAAAAAATAATAAAGCCAAAAATAGGGTTACTAGAACTAGCTAAGAGTCTTGGTAGCATATCATCAGCATGTAAAGCGATGGGCTATAGTAGAGATAGTTATTACAGATTTAAAGCACTGTATGAAACTGGTGGCGAAGAGGCATTATATGAAATTAGTCGAAGAAAGCCAATAATAGCGAATAGAGTTGATCCAGCGATAGAGAAAGCAGTAATGGATATGGCAATAGAATATCCAGCATATGGTCAGCTAAGAGTATCAAATGAGCTTAAGAAGAGCGGTATACTTGTATCGCCTGGAGGAGTGCGATCAATTTGGTTACGTAATGATTTAAACAATATCAGTAAAAGGCTTAAAGCATTAGAAGCAAAGATGGCTCAGGATGGTATTGTTCTTACTGAATCTCAATTACAAGTGCTAGAGGAGCGTCGTAATGAAAGAGAAGCTCATGGAGAAACTGAGACGCAGCATCCAGGTTATCTAGGATGTCAGGATACGTATTATGTAGGTAATTTCAAAGGTATAGGTAAGGTTTATTCTCAGGTATTTATTGATAGCTATACTAGGGTAGCTGATGCTAAACTATATACTGATAAAACAGCTTTAACTGCTGCTGATATGCTTAATGACCGCGTGTTACCATGGTACGAGACCCAAGGGATACCAATACTTCGTATTCTTACAGATCGTGGGTCAGAATATAAGGGGAATATAGAGCATCATGCTTTTGAGTTGTTTCTAAGTATCGAAGGTATAGAGCATACTACAACTAAGGCATATTCTCCCCAAACAAATGGTATGTGTGAGCGTTTTAATAAAACCATGAAACAAGAATTCTTTGATACAGCTATGCGGAAAAAGATTTATACAGATCTTGATGATTTACAATTAGATCTTGATATTTGGTTAGAGCATTTCAATAATGAGCGACCACATTCAGGAAAATATTGTTATGGAAAAACTCCTATGCAAACTTTTAAGGATAGTAAAAAATTAGCTGTTGAAAAGAATAATGAAATCTTGTATCTTGAATACGTCTCTGACAGTCAAAATGTAACTGACCATCAGGTGCAAAATTTATAGTGTCTGTAAGATCAAATCTTGACTTCTACAATTAATTTCATCCTGCGACTTGATCGCAGGATCTAGTCTTTTTTAAATTTTTTTCTCGATACTCTGGTCAAGCCACGGTATGACAGCGAAAAGTACTGGATTTCCGCTTTTAGCTAGAAATGACATACTATAGGCCAAATTGCGGTATGACATAATAACATACAACAACTATAAATTCTTATTCTTTTTCTGCATTTTTTCTAGTAGACGGTGAGAGATAATGCTTAGCTCTTTTAGAGCTTTATCCTCTACATAGCTTGGGGCGTTCATTAGTAAATCTTCAGCCTGCTGGTTTAAAGGAAACGCAATTATTTCCCTTATATTTGTTGCTTCCGCAAGCAGCATAACGATTCGGTCAATACCGGGGGCTATTCCACCATGTGGTGGAGCTCCAAACTTAAATGCTCTAATCATCCCTCCAAATCTCTTATCAACTTCCTCTTCACTATAACCTGCTATGGAAAATGCTTTATACATAATTTCCGGCTTATGGTTTCTAATAGCACCGCTGGACAGTTCAATACCGTTACAAACAATATCATATTGGTATGCGGTAAGTTCTAATAACTCTTCAGTGGTTTTAGCTTGTTCTAAAGCATCTATTCCGCCCTGCGGCATAGAAAACGGATTATGGCTAAAATCAATTTTTCCTGTTTCTTCATTTAACTCATAGAATGGAAAATCGGTAATCCAGCAGAATTTAAAACAATCTTTTTCAAGTAAATCAAGCTCTTCACCAAGTCTTATTCTAACCTTACCGGCAAGTTTAGCAGCTTTCTCTTTCTTATCGCTAGCGAAAAATACAGCATCACCGTTACTAACACTAGCTGTAGCTTTTAGACTCTCTAATTGCTGCGGGCTTAAGAATTTTACTACCGGTCCCTTTGCTTCACCGGTTTCACTAAACTGAATATAGCCAAGTCCACCTGCTCCTTCTGATATCGCAAACTCTATCATTTTATCGAAGAAACTATGAGGCAATGCAGCTGCCTTAGGTGCAGGAATTGCACGAACTATGCTACCTTTTTTAATATTCTCTCTAAAGATTGTAAAATCGGAATCTCTAAATATCTCAGTTACATCGGCAATTATAATAGGGTTACGCAAATCAGGCTTATCAGAGCCGTATTTTAGCATAGATTCATTATATGGAATACACACGAAAGGAGTCTCTGATACTTTCTTATCCGTGAATTTAGTGAATAAATCATACATCACAGGCTCAATAGTACTAAATACGTCTTCCTGTGTAACAAACGACATTTCTACATCTAGCTGATAAAACTCGCCGGGTGATCTATCGGCTCTTGCATCTTCATCCCGAAAACAAGGAGCAATTTGGAAATAACGATCAAAGCCTGATACCATCAATAACTGCTTGAATTGCTGAGGTGCTTGCGGTAATGCATAGAACTTACCCGGATGCATTCTACTAGGTACTAAAAAATCCCTAGCCCCCTCAGGTGAGCTTGCTGTTAAAATCGGAGTTTGAAATTCGGTAAAACCGCTTGCCGTCATCAAATGACGAATATGAGAAATAATTTGTGAACGGAGTATTATATTATTATGTAATTTCTCACGTCTAAGATCTAAAAAGCGATGTTTAAGCCTAGACTCTTCGGGAGCGTCTTTTTCAGTATTAATAACAAAAGGTAGAGTGTCCGCAGCTGACTCAACACTAAATTCCACAGCTAGCACTTCAACATGACCTGTCGGAAGCGTATTATTAATCGTGTCCTCTGACCTTGCTACAACTGTACCCCTTACCGTAATTACCGACTCATAACGCAAACGACTTGCATCCTCCATAAGCTGAGGGTTTTGATCGGTAAACACGATTTGAGTTATACCGTAATGATCACGTAAATCTATAAAAACTAGATTCCCGTGATCTCTTCTTCTATGTACCCAACCGGATAGCTTAACTTCTGTTTCTACATCGGATATTTGTAATTCGTTACAATTATGAGTTCTGTATTTATGCATTTTTATTTTTTTATTATACGATTTCCCCATTATATACATAAAATCACAAATTTTCGCAAATAAAAACTAAAAATTTATCTTGCCAAAGTTTTATCTTGATATTGCAGCAGCTTTTGGCTTTGATGGGCGTTGCTGATAATTTTGTTGTTGAGGTTTTACTTGATTTAACTCACCTTTAATCCATTCATATATTGCTTTCTTAGGATTTTTAATTATCTCTGCAACATTTTCGACTAGATTTATTATTCCTTTAACTAACGATAATACATCTTTTGCTATTTCACCTATAGAATTATTACCTGCTTGTAGTTTTTCTTGGTCTTGCTTAGACAAATTACTACGTATCCTATTCATTCTTGATTTAAGCTCATCTTGTTCTAGCTCTTCTTGTGTAAAATGTGACTTAAGTTTTCTATCAACAATTTTTTGTTCTTCCGGAGTTAAATTTTTATATTGATCAACAAGCTTATTAACTTTTGCTTGTTCTTCCGGTAGTTTTGAAATATTTTCAGCAATATTTGGCATTTGTTTCTCTTCTCTTATAAAGTTAAAACATATTAATTTACATTATATATATATTTTTATACAAGCAAAACTTTAATAGAAATTAACCTTTGAACGCAGCCTTAATACCTAGAAAGTCTAAAAAATTTCGTAATTCTTGACGTGCAAGCACGTGTGAGCTATTAAATGCTCTATCATATTTTGCAGTTTTTAGATCAAGTAATGTTAGACCTTGTAAAAATAACTCCCTATATATTACACGTTCACTAAATCCTTCTGCGAGTTTAAAGTTAATTCTTTTAGCAAGTTTAGCTAATACATTTCCTACGCGTCTTTTATTTAATGCATCAAGATTACTTAAACGATTACGAAGTATTACCCAATCTATACTAATTCTATCACGACTAGCACGTTCCATTTTCTGTTCCCAAATCATTTGACTATATATTGATGGGCTAATAATTTCATCCTTGCTATCGACTTTTGCTATTACGTCTAAATCTAGAAAGCTATCATTAATCGGTGTAATAATTGTATCGGCGTAAGAATGAACAACCCTTGATAAAGGAGTATGACTGCCTGGGGTATCAATCACTATATAATCGACATCCTGATTATTTTTGAGTATCGGCTCAAAACTCTTTGCTGGCTCTTCTACTTTGCTTTCCGATATATGAAAATGTTTCGGTACTAATACAGGTTTATCAGGATTGTGTTTATTATATAAATCTCGATTTTTTAAATAATTCGTTAACGAACTTTGACGTGAATCGGTATCTATACTTACTACCGAATAATTTTGATAAAGCAGAGCGATTATTAGATGCATAGAACAGGTAGTTTTACCTGCTCCGCCTTTCTCATTACCTATAACAAATATATAAGGTTTATTTATTGTGTTCATAATTATATTCAGAATAAACGCATAGTAAATAGACGAAGTTTAATGTCATTCTTAGCTTAGTATTACACATGTGGATAGTTTTTTCCGTCATTGCAAGAAAATGACGTAAGTAATTGACGAAGCAATCTCAGGATATTTGACGAGATTGCCACGCAGCCTAAGGCTGCTCGCAATGACGACTCGGTATCCATGCAGGCAATGCAACGCAAGAATAGCATTTAAGTATATTCTTTGATAAATTGCTCTAGTAATCTCACGCCGTATCCTACTGCCCCCTTAGGACCGAGTGCTGAAGCTTTATTACTATTTGCAACGCCTGCTATATCTAAATGAGCCCAATCTACTCCATCTTTAATGAAACGTTTAATGAAATGTGCAGCTATGCAGCTTCCGGCAGCTCTTGGTACGTTCCCGATATTTGCCATATCGGCTATGTCGGAGTTAATCATTGCATCGTACTCATCATGCAGCGGCATTCTCCAAAGTTTTTCATTAACTTCTTCCCCTACTTTTATTAACTTATCAGCTAACTCATCATTATTGGAAAAACAACCAGCATATGTATTACCAAGTGCTATGGTTATTGCTCCTGTTAGAGTTGCAACATCAATCACGCATTTAGGCTTAAATTTTTCTTGTGCATACCAAACAGCATCAGCAAGTACTAAACGCCCTTCTGCATCGGTATTTAAAACTTCGGCAGTTTGCCCTGACATGGTAGTTACTACATCCCCTGGACGCTGTGCATTACCGGACGGCATATTTTCGACAAGCCCTACAACACCGACTATATTTACAGATAATTTTTGACCAGCAACCGCAATGATGGTACCCACAACTGCTGCAGAACCTCCCATATCGTATCGCATTAAGTGCATATCACTTGACGGTTTTAATGAAATACCGCCTGTATCAAAAATCACTCCTTTACCGACCAAAGCAATAGTCGGAGCATCCTTACTGCCACCTTTATATTCCATCACCACTAACTTTGACTCGTTTTGTGAACCTTGCCCCACACCAAGTAATGCTCCCATACCAAGGTTTTTCATCTCACGTTCACCGATAACATCAACATCTACCCCTAGCGGTTCAAGTCTATCAACTATTCTTTCGGCATAAACTTGAGGAGTTTTAATATTTGACGGTTCATTACTTATATCTCTTGTAAAAAATACTGCTTCAGCAATTAATTTTTTGATTTCAAATAATTTTGCCGTTTCAGTGCTATTATCAGTAAAAATTTCAATTGACTCTACTGCGAACTTCTCTGCTTCTTTTAAGGTAGTTCTATATTTATCAAATCTGTAAGAAGCAAGAAACGCACCGCTAGCAACTAAAGATGCAAATGTTTGAGATGTAAACCTGCTAATTCTATTTGTAAGTTTTAAGCCAATAGTAGAAATTTTACAACCGGTTGCATGCTGTAAGATTTTGCCGCCTAACTCTTCAATTTTTGCTTCAGTTAATTTTTCTTCATTCCCAAGACCTGCTATTATCAAATATCTAACCTCGCCTGATTTAATGACGGACGGAATAACCTTGATCTGTCCATATTTACCGGTAAATTGCAGTTTATTCTGAATAGTTTTAGAAATTAATCCATGATGTTGTTGATCAAGTCCTATTAAATTACTATCAAGCTTTAACTGTTCATCAATAAAAACTACTAGACCTTGATTAGTAGATGATTCTTCATTCACAAAATTTACGTTAAGCATATTTACTCCTTATATTATTTTTGACTTTGGATCATTCTATTTATCTTGATAAAACTTTGCAAGTATTATAATTAATTTAAAACAAAATCTCATTAAATAGCATTTGACAAATGTTAACGTTTTTTATATCTTACTGACGAATTAGTTAAATTTAAGTAATAATACAGTATATGACATCACTTCTCATTTAATTAAGCAGAAGTATACAATGATTAAAGCATCATGTGAGTTAAACCAAGATATGGGTAAGATTTATAGTCTCACTCCTCATCCAATACGATATAATTGCCTTAACTATTTAAAGTTATTATCTCTACCTATATCGCTAGCATTTTATATAGCAAAGCTTTGTTTTACGGCTAATCCGTCATGGACATGGATCGGGGTTAATATTTTGCATGAGAAGATGGGTCAAGCAACAGCCAAAAAAATATTACACGGCTTACCTGACGAAGTAGAACCAGATCAAAATATACCTAAAATTGTCGAGTATGTATTTAGACAATATGAAGAAAATCCTACATTAACCCCTATTATTGAACCTACATTTATACAAAAATTTTTAGCAAAGGCCAGTAAATATATTCCTGCTTTGTCTAGAATAGTAAAGTTTTGGAATGAAGGAGGAATTAACTATTCTGATGAAATACAAACAAAACGAGCATTAATTGACGTTATTTATAAACACATTATTGCTAAAGCTTATGAAGTAGGTAAAAAAGGAGGAAAACTTGAAATAACGGATGTGACAGCACTTTTCCCAAAGATAAATTTTGAAGAAAAAGTCAATGCTGCATCAGCAAATCTTGAAACAGAGAAGGTAGAAGTAAGCAATGAAGAGTCTTTAATTTCTGAATTGCCTGTTAGACATCTTTCTAAACCAGCTTATAGAGAGGAATTTAAAAGAGATACGGAACGCAGCACCGCAGCGTATATAGACATAAGTGAGGATGCGAGTACCGGATCGACGTCTAAATTACCTCTAGAAGTGAAGTTTGGAAAGATGTCTATTGATCAAAAACACGAAGAAGCTACGATTACTACTAATGCAAATAATAGTATTAACCCATTAGTAAACTTACTCATGTTAAAAGCTTTACATGATGCAATTCGTCAAGAAGTACTGAAAACTTATGTTGAACATTGTTTAGCAGAAATTCAGATATCTAAAAATCAAGAAACACTTGAAAACTTCCAATATGACGATTCTTTAGCAAGATTACAATTATACGGTAATTATGATAACAATAATACGTATACCTTTGAACAACCAGTATCTTATTTAGGTCAAGCCTACGAGCATTTAACAGCACCGATTGCTTGTTATTAAAGCGTCATTTTGCAAGTGGGCAATAAGAAAAAGCCTATAAAAAACCAAGTTTTTTATAGGCTTTTTTTGTCAATAATGTGTAGTAAGGTTATTTTTCTGGATTCCCGCTTCTAGCTAGGAAGGCATTGTTGCGTGGATACCACCTCGTCATTGCAAGGACATTACAAAGTAATTGACGAAGCCAGCTCAGGGGAGTTTGTTATTATTTCATGAGATTGCCACGCCAGCATAAATGTTGGCTTGCAATGACGGGTTTTTTATAAACTATCCGGTATATACGAAGATCCACTTGGAAAAGAGCAAAGGGTCTGTAAATCGAGGAGCAGAGAGTATATTAAACGTTCAGCATCCTACGACTTACAAAGACGACACAGCCAATTTTTCAAGTTCTATCTTAGTATATTTATACATTCTCTTCATCAAGCTTTACGGCTGCTTTACGCATTTTATCCATAAAGTAACCGGTTCCAGCAGGTACTAATCGTCCAACTATCACGTTTTCTTTTAGTCCTCGCAACTTATCTACTTTACCAGCAATAGCTGCTTCAGTTAAAACTCTAGTAGTCTCTTGGAATGATGCCGCGGAGATAAACGATCTAGTTTGCAGAGAAGCTTTAGTAATACCTTGTAATATTAATTGTGCTTCAGCAGGTTTTAAACCATTTTTCATAGCTTTTTCATTTATCTCATCAAATTCATGTCTATCTATTTTTTCACCTGCTAATAACGTAGTTCCGCCTGAATCCGTAACCTCTACTTTTTGTAACATCTGACGAATAATAACTTCTATGTGCTTATCATCAATCTTTACACCTTGTAGACGATAAACGGCTTGAACCTCATTAACAATATAATTTGCAAGAACCTCTACGCCCATTACTTTTAAAATATCTTGAAGTACCGGATTACCGTCAATCAATAAATCACCTTTTTTAACAAAGTCACCTTCGTTAACTACAACATGCTTGCCTTTTGGTACCATATATTCAATAGACATTGTTTCATCAATCGGATGTATAATAATACGTCTTTTAGATTTATAGTCTTTACCGAATTCTACTCTACCGTCAATTTCGGCAATAACTGCATGATCTTTAGGGCGTCTTGCTTCTACAAGCTCGGCAACTCTTGGTAAACCACCGGTAATATCTTTAGTAGTGGTTGATTCTTTCGGTATACGTGCAATGATATCACCTACCGATATTTGTACTCCGTCTTCTACGCTTAAAACTGCTCCAACCGGCAAGTAATATCTAGCTTCTAAACCGTTTAATAAGGTGATAACTTCACCTTTAGCATCTAAAAGCTGTATACGCGGACGTAATTCTGCACCGCGTGAATATTGCTTTGATTCAATAATAACTTTACTCGGTATTCCGGTAGCTTCGTCAGTTACGTCACGAATAGAAATACCCTCAACCATATCTTTGAATAAAACTTTACCTGACTTCTCCGTGATAATCGGTATAGTATAAGGATCCCATTCTGCTAGTTTTTGAGTTTTAATCACCATATCACCGTCATCAACAAGTAATCTAGCACCGTATGGAATTTTATGACGAGCCTTTTCATTACCGTGATTATCAAGCAATAATAATTCACAATTTCGGCTCATAACAATTTTGCGTTCTTCAGAATTAATCACAACGTTACGACTTATAATTTTCACTTTTGTGTCATAGGAAGCGTCTACGGAAGAAACCTCAGCACCTTTTGTTGCCGCTCCTCCGATATGGAAAGTTCTCATTGTAAGCTGCGTACCCGGTTCACCGATAGATTGAGCAGCAATAACCCCAATTGCTTCACCCTCCGATACTAATGTACCGGTAGCAAGATCCCTACCGTAACATATGCTACATATACCGGTAGTACTTTCACAGGTTAATACGGATTTTATCATAATTCTGTCGAGTCCTGCCGACTCAATCTGCTCTAACTTTGCTTCATTAATAAGCTCGCCTTTATTGAGAATTAGATCATTAGTTACCGGATGAAATATATCAATAGCAGCAGTACGACCTAAAATCTTTTCAGCTAAAGGTACTATAACTTCTCCACCTTCAATAACACTCTTAACTTCAATTCCTTTATCAGTTCCACAATCTTTTTCAGTAATAATACAATCTTGTGCAACATCTACTAATTTTCTTGTTAAGTAACCTGAGCTTGCCGTTTTTAAAGCCGTATCTATTTGCCCTTTACGCATTCCGTTAGCAGAATTAAAACACTCAAATTCAGTTAATCCTTCCTTAAAGTTAGAGATAATAGGAGTTTGTATAATTTGACCGTTTGATTTGGTCATTAAACCTCGCATACCGCCTAGCTGCTTAATTTGCTGGAAAGAACCTCTTGCTCCGGAAATAGCCATCATATATATAGCATTTATTTTCTGATGATTTGGAGCATCATTAACCGGCGGCGTAGCAATCTCTTTCATCATGTCGTTTGCTACTCTATCGGTACATCTTGACCAAGCATCGACTACTTTATTATATTTCTCTCCGTAAGTAATTAAACCGTTTGAATATTGTTGTTCAAATTCTTTTATTTCAAGCTGAGTTTCGTTGATATGAGTACTCTTAGATTCCGGTACTACCATATCGTCCATTCCAAAAGAAATACCTGAAGAACAAGCATATTTAAAACCTAGTTTCATTAGCTGATCGGCAAAAATTACCGTAGCTTTTTGACCGCAGTGACGATAAACTAAATCTATAACTAATGATATGTCTTTTTTAGTTAGTTGTTTATTAATAAACTTGAATTCTATATTAGGGTTAGAAGGCAATAACTCACCGACCATTAATCTACCGTAAGTAGTATCAATGATAACAGGGACCATTTTACCTTCGGCATTTAACTGATTTCTACGATATTTTATCTTTGTATGAATAGTTATAAATTTATTATATAAAGCATGTTCCATCTCAGCTAAATCTGAGAACATCATCCCTGCGCCTACTTCATTATCAAATGCAAGGGTTAGATAATATAAACCAAGCACTATATCTTTATCCGGTACAATGATAGGACGACCGTTTGCGGGGCTTAAGATATTATTTGTAGACATCATAAATACCCTAGCTTCAAGCTGTGCTTCAATCGATAACGGGATATGTACTGCCATCTGATCACCATCAAAATCCGCATTGAACGCAGCACACACAAGCGGATGAAGCTGGATCGCTTTACCTTCAATTAATAGCGGTTCAAATGCTTGAATACCAAGCCTATGTAACGTCGGAGCCCTATTCAGTAAAACCGGATGCTCTCTAATTACCTCTTCAAGCACGTCCCACACTTCGGATTTTTCAGCTTCCACCATTCTTTTAGCGGCTTTAATAGTTGTAGCGATGCCGTACAACTCAAGCTTAGAATAAATAAACGGCTTAAATAACTCCAGAGCCATTTTTTTAGGTAAACCGCACTGGTGAAGTTTAAGCTCAGGTCCTACCACGATAACCGAACGTCCTGAGTAATCAACCCTCTTACCTAGCAAGTTCTGACGGAAACGCCCCTGCTTACCTTTAAGCATATCACTTAATGACTTAAATGGACGCTTATTAGCATTTTTCGCTGCTCTACCGCGACGACCGTTATCAAATAACGCATCCACCGCTTCTTGTAACATTCTTTTTTCGTTTCTGACTATTATATCAGGAGCTTTTGACTCTATTAATTTCTTTAAACGATTATTTCTATTAATTACTCTTCTATAAAGTTCATTTAAGTCTGAAGTAGCAAATCTTCCGCCGTCAAGCATAACAAGCGGTCTAATTTCAGGAGGAATAACCGGTAAAACATCCATAATCATCCATTCCGGCTTGTTTTCCGACTCTAAAAAATTCTCTACTAATTTTAAACGCTTTACTAATTTTTTCTTTTTGACTTCTGAAGAAGTGGTTTGTAATTCCTCGTATAACTCTTGCTTTAACTTTGAAAAATCAAGCTCTTTAAGCATTTGTTGTATTACTTCTGCACCTATAGAGGCAGTAAATGCATCTTCACCGTACTTATCTTTTGCTTTCTGTAATTCTTCCTCTGTTAAGAGTTCGCCTTTTTGTAAAATCGATAGCCCTGGGTCAACTACTACATAATTTTCAAAATAAAGAATCTTTTCTACATCTCGCATTGTCATATCAAGAAGTGTACTAATTCTTGAAGGTAGCGACTTTAAAAACCAAATATGAGCAACGGGAGCTGCAAGTTCAATATGCCCCATTCTTTCACGTCTTACTCTAGAAACCGTAACTTCAACGCCGCATTTCTCACACGTAATGCCACGGTTTTTCATCCGCTTATATTTACCGCAGAGACATTCATAATCTTTTACCGGACCAAAAATTCTTGCACAAAATAAACCATCTTTCTCAGGTTTAAAAGTTCGATAGTTAATTGTTTCAGGTTTTGTTACTTCACCGAAAGACCACGAACGTACCTGATCGGGACTTGCTATATTAATCCTTATCTGATCAAATTGTTGAGTATTACTTAATTGTCCGTAAAAATTTACTACGCTCATAAATACTTTTCCTTAAAAATTACTCGTATATACTCGGTGAATTTCAAAAATTGGCGTTGTCGTTCTACAAGTTCTGCGGTGCTCACGTATTAAGTATACGCTCCGCTCCTCGCCTTGTGAACTCCTAGCTCTTTTTGAAATTGACCTTCGTCTACCCAGAGTTCTTATTGCACCCTATATGTCATTCCCGCAAAAGCGGGAATCTAGTTAAACAGATAAAAAACAAGTTTTTTATCTGTTTAAATGACCTGTCTTTCTTAACTTGAAGTTACTTCAAGCTTTACGTTAAGACATAAAGATCTAAATTCTTTTATCATAACATTAAATGATTCAGGAATGCCTGATTCAAAATTATTTTCACCACGTACTATAGAATCATAAGTTTTGATCCTACCGTTTACGTCATCCGACTTAACCGTTAACATTTCCTGTAACGTATAAGCTGCACCGTAAGCTTGTAATGCCCAGCATTCCATTTCTCCGAAACGCTGTCCGCCGAAATGAGACTTACCTCCAAGCGGTTGCTGCGTTACTAAGCTATAAGGTCCTATAGAACGGGAGTGAATTTTATTATCGACTAAATGATGCAATTTCAGCAAATATTTCTGTCCGACGGTTACTAGACGGTCAAAATATTCACCGGTTCTACCGTCAATTAATTTCACTTGTCCTGAAGGGTCTTGACCGGCAAGCTTTAGCATATCTTTAACGTCCTGAACTTTTGCTCCGTCAAATACAGGAGTTGCAAAATGTACGCCTTTACTTACTTTCTTACAAAAAGCGATAATCTCTTCTTCCGGTCTTTCAAGTATAGAATTAATATTTTCTCCATACAGTTCAATTAAGAATTTCTTAATCTGCTCAATACCTATATGTTTATTTTTATATTCCTTTACTAAGGTAGATATTTTTTTTGCTAAATTTATTGATGCCCACCCAAGATGCGTTTCTAAAATCTGTCCTATATTCATACGGGACGGAAGACCTAGAGGGTTAAGAACGATATCTACCACAGTTCCATCTTCTAAAAACGGCATATCTTCTTCAGGTACGATACGTGAAATAACACCTTTATTTCCGTGTCTTCCTGCCATTTTATCCCCGGGTTGTAATTTATGCTTAGTTGCAATAAATACTTTTACTACTTTTAAAGCTCCCTGAGGTAAATCATCACCACTTTGCAATTTCTCTACCTTAGTAGCAAATCTTTTATCAAGAGCCTCTTTTTTCTCATCATAATGAGTCTTTATCTGCTCTATTTCATTCATTACATTTGCATCTTCCACGGTAATCTGCCAAAATTGCCCTTTAGATAAGCCTTTTAGCATTTCAGTAGTAATAGTTTGTCCTACTGTTGCTTGCTTAGGACCGTTAATAATCACCTGCCCTACTAAAAGCTTTTCAAGCCAACTAAACACAAAATGCTCAATAATTTCTAATTCATCGTCTCTGTCTTTTGCGAATTTTTCAATTTGTTGTTTTTCAATAGCAATAGCTCGCTGGTCTTTTTCTACACCTCTACGAGAAAATACCCTTACTTCTACTACAGTTCCGTTCACTCCGGAAGGTACATGCAGCGATGAATCTTTTACGTCAAAAGCTTTTTCCCCGAAAATAGCACGTAGTAGCTTCTCTTCAGGAGTAATAGGCGATTCACTTTTTGGTGTTACTTTTCCAACTAAAATATCACCGGCTTGTACTTCTGCACCTATATAAATTATTCCGACCTCATCAAGATGACGCAACGCTTCTTCACTTACATTCGGTATATCACGGGTAATTTCTTCAGGACCAAGGCGTGTATCTCTAGCTATTACTTCAAACTCTTCAATATGAATAGATGTAAATACATCCTCTTTTACTATACGTTCGGATATTAAAATGGAATCTTCAAAATTATAACCGTTCCAAGGTAAGAAAGCCACAAGCACGTTTCGACCTAAAGCAATTTCACCGTTATCCGTACTAGGACCGTCAGCTATAATATCGTTTTTCTTAACGTAATGACCGACCTTAACTAAAGGCTTTTGATTTATACAAGTATTATGATTGGATTTTTGGAATTTTAGTAAGTTATAAATATCAACCGAAGGAGAACCGTCAACTTTTTGTTCTAGAATTCTAATCACGATTCTATTTGAATCTACCTGCTCAACAATACCGTCATGTAATGCAAGCACTGACGCTCCGGAATCTTTAGCTACTACCCCTTCAACTCCGGTACCTACAAAAGGTGCATCCGTTTTAATTAAAGGAACGGCTTGTCTTTGCATGTTTGAACCCATCAAAGCACGGTTCGCATCATCGTTTTCTAAGAAAGGTATAAGAGAAGCCGCAACCGATACTACCTGCATAGGAGTCACATCAATGAAGTCTACCTCATACGGTTCTACCATTACAAAATTACCGCCTTCAACACGGCAATTAATAAACTCTCCTTGTAGCTTTCCGTCTTTATTAATTTTAGAATTTGCTTGTCCGATTTTGTATTTACCTTCTTCAATAGCAGAAAGATATACCACTTCATCGGTTACACATCCATCTTTAACTCTTCTATACGGACTCTCTATAAAACCATGTTTATTTATTCTAGCATAAGTAGCCATAGAGTTAATTAACCCGATATTCTGACCTTCAGGTGTTTCAATAGGACAAATACGACCGTAATGAGTAGGATGTACGTCACGCACCTCAAAACCTGCTCGATCTCGACTAAGACCTCCGGGACCGAGTGCCGACAGCCTTCTTTTATGAGTTATTTCCGATAATGGATTTGTTTGATCCATAAATTGGGATAATTGGGAGGTACTAAAAAATTCTTTTACTACTGCAACTAAAATTTTAGAATTTACTAAATCATGAGGCATTACGGTATCAACATCACCTGCCGACATCCTTTCAATTACAGATTTTTCCATTCGGACTAAACCTATTCTAAATTGATTTTCTATCAATTCACCTACCGATCTAACCCTTCTATTACCTAAATGATCAATATCGTCTATGATACCTTTACCGTCTTTAAGCTCTACTAAAACTCTTACGATATTTTTAATATCATCAATTGTTAAAACCGTAACTTCTTCAGAAATATTCAGCTCTAACCTAGAATTCATTTTTATTCGCCCGACTTCTGAAAGATCATATCTTTCCGTATCAAAGAATAAATTATAAAACAGGCTTTCAGCCGCTTCGATATTAACAGGTTCGCCTGGTCTTAGAACTCTGAAAATATCACATAATGCTGCCTCACGATCCTGATTTTTATCAGCAAATAAGGTGTTCCTTATATATGGACCGGATTGAGGATTGATTACTAATACGTTAACATTTTTAATTTTAAGATCATTAATAACATTTAGCATATCAGCAGTAATCATTTCACCGATTTTTGCTAATACTTCATCGCTTGCAGGATCTCTTAAATCTTCGGATAGATATTTGCCGATTAAAGTTTCATGAGCTACTAAAATATTATTAAGCCCTTCCCCAAAATATTTTTTAGCCAAACGCGGAGTAATTTTTTGTCCTGCTTTCAGTAGAATATTTCCGGTATCTGCATCTACTAAATCACTTGTTAAACGATGCGCAGTAATATGCTGAGGTATAAATTTAACCGCCCAACCTTTATTTTTAACAAGCTTATAAGTTACTGAATTATAATAAAATTTTATAATTTCTTCAGTACTCATACCTATAGCTCTAAGCAAAGTAGTAGTATAAAGCTTTCTTTTTCTATCAATCCTGAAATAAATAACATCCTTAGCGTCGAATTCTAAATCAAGCCAAGATCCTCTATATGGAATAACACGAGCAGAATATAAAAGCTTGCCGGAAGAGTGGACTTTTCCTTCATCATGATAAAAGAATACACCAGGTGAGCGATGCATTTGTGATACAACTACTCTTTCCGTACCGTTGATAATAAAAGTACCGTTTTTAGTCATTAATGGGATATCACCCATATATACTTCTTGCTCTTTAATCCCTTTAATTTCTCTAGTACCGGTATCCTCATCTATATCCCAAATACTTAATCTTAAAGTAACTTTAAGAGGAGCAGCATAACTTAAACTTCTTTGACTGCACTCTTCTACATCATATTTTGTAGTATCGAATTCATATTTTACAAATTCTAAATTAGCAATATTGGAGGAATCTGAAATAGGAAAAATTGAGTTTAATATAGATTGTAAACCTTTGTTTTTTCTTTCAGAATCTTTAATATTTAACTGTAGAAAGTTTTTCTCATATGAATTTTTTTGAATTTCAATCAAATTCGGTATATCTGCTACTAAATTTATGTGACCGAAATTTTTTCTTATTCTTCTATTATGTGACAAGGGTTGTGCTTCTATATTATCCCTTAATGAAACCATATAATCTCCTGACTGATAAAATTACTGCCCGTATTACAGTGATTAGGTCCTATGCACTTTTAATAGAATAATCATAATTATGGCTCTTTTTAGCTGTAAATCATAAGATTTTTTTGAAATAGTAATAAACTCTCCTCTCAAAAATCTTATTAATTCTCGCTTAAAAATATCTCCTAATTAATAATCATTAATCAAAAGTGTTCAGAACCTAGGTTCTGTATATAAAATTTAAATTATTTATATTTTAAACAATAAAGTTTTTATTGGAATAGATACCTATTTCAATAAAATACTTATAATTTGCAGTAAAATAAAATATACTGTTTTAAAATTTTTCACATAAAACTTAAATTAAAGAAACCTAGTAAGTTTCTTATTTAGATCTTGTGTAGGCTCTACGAACATTTCCAAAAAGATTTGATTTTGGTTATTTGTTTGTTGCAACAAATTATAATATTTTTTTAAAATAGGTAGCTATTCCTTCAAAAATCTCATTAATTTTCACTAAAAATCAATTATAAATGTTCACAGAACCTAGAAAATTTCAATAATTTAAACTTCTAGATGTATGGTACATTAACCAAATTATTTTAATCAATAAGATTTTTAATGTAATAGCTTTATCCTATTGCAAAAAAATAACTTAATTTAAAGCTATAAAATATTTCATCTGTAATGCAAAAACATTAGGTCCTGTAAAAAAATTAATCTATACTTAGTTGTTTTTGATTGAAAATCATAAGATTTTTCTTGGAATAACAACAACTGTTTCAACAAGAATCTTATTAATTTTTACTTAAAACTATCTAAAATACGAATAATTCAACTTTTGCTCCAGCAGCTTCTAACTTACCTTTGATTTCGTCTGCTTCTGCTTTTTTCACATTGCTTTTAATCGGCTTTGGAGCTTCATCAACTAATTTCTTAGCTTCAATTAAACCAAGACCTGTGATATCTTTCACAACTTTAATTACTTCAACTTTCTTATCACCGGCAGCTGTTAAAACTACTTCAAACTCAGTTTTTTCAGCTACTGCTTCAGCCGCAGGAGCTGCAGCACCGGCAGCTGCTACAGCTACAGGAGCTGCTACAGATACACCCCATTTTTCTTCTAGCATTTTCACAAGCTCAGCTGCTTGCATTAACGTTAATGATGATAATTGTTCTTCAATTTTAGCTAAATCTGCCATAATTTTTTCCTTTTTACTTTTTTTATATTGAGAGATTACTACATCAGGCATTTTAAAGTTAATTAAATTCTTTTGTGCTTCAAATTATAAGACTTTTTTAAAATAAGAATAATATCCTATAAAAAACCTTATTAATTTTCACTATAACAGCTCTTTAATTATCAATTAAAATACCTGATGCAGTAACCTTTAAGTTAATTTTTACTAGCATGTGCTTGTATTACTCTCGCCATACTCGAAGATGTGGCTTGTAAAACACCTACAACCTTAGTAGCCGGTGCTTGTAATAACCCAACAATGTTACCCCTAAGCTCATTAAGTGTAGGTAGCTTAGAAAAGTCTTTTATTGAATGTTCATCTAATACGTGATTATCTACTATTCCACCGATAATCTTAAGATTATCATTAGCCTTAGCAAAATTAACTACTAATTTTGCCATCTCAACTGGTTCTTTAGAATAAACAATAGCAGTAGGACCCGCAAATAAATTAGCAATACTATTAAGCCCTGTTTGATTTGCAGCTATTTTTGCTAAAGTATTTTTAACTACTTTAAAACCTGCTTCTTTAGATTTAAGTGATTCTCTAAGCGAACTCACTTGACTAACGGTTAACCCGTGATAATGAGTAATAATTATAGAGGGCGATTCTTTATAAATATTTACAATATCCTCTACTGCTACCGGTTTTTCTGATCTTAACACCTTTTAATTCTCCTTTTATAATACAGTTTAATATATTTAAACTGATACAAATGCTTAAAATAACAAAATTTTTTTATTATTACTATACTACCGTTAAACGGCTATAAAAATTATGCTATACTAGTTAAATCTATTTGTACCGATGCTCCCATAGTAGAAGATAAATACATTGCTTTTAAATAACTTCCTTTTAATCCAGCAGGTTTTGCTTTAATTACTGCCTCAATAAACGCATTTAAATTTTTTAATAAATCTTGGTCTGAAAAAGATAATTTTCCAAGCCCTGCATGAATTATACCTGCTTTCTCTGCTCTATATTCTACCTGACCGCTTTTAGCATTTTTAATAGCATTTTTAATATCTAAAGTTACGGTACCAAGTTTAGGGTTGGGCATTAAACCTTTTGGTCCTAAAATTCTTGCAACCGAACCTATAGCTGCCATCATATCGGGAGTAGCTATACATACATCAAAATTAATTTTCCCTGCTTTAATTTCATCAATAATATTTGTTGAACCTACTAAATCTGCTCCGGCACTTTTAGCTTCTTCTTCTCTTTCTTCTTTACAAATAACGGCAACTCTTACGGTTTTGCCTGTACCGGCAGGTAAATTAACTACACCACGTACCATTTGATCGGAATGCCTAGAATCAATTCCAAGCTTCATAACTATTTCTAAGGTTGGATCAAATTTAACATATGATGCTGATTTTAATCGTTCAACTGCATTTGTTAAATTATATAAAGTATCTGATTTTACTTTTTCTCTAGCTTCTCTTATTTTTTTACCGCCGCTAATTTTTACAGCAACATCTTTCTTATTTGACATAATAATTAATTCCCTACTACTTCAAGTCCCATAGATGCAGCACTACCACAAATAATTTTTGTTGCTGCTTCAATATTTTTTGTATTTAAATCAGGCATTTTTAACTTTGCAATTTCACGACAATCATCCATAGTAACTTTACCTACTACGGCTTCTTTTTTAGTAGAACTAGAACCTTTAGTAATTTTAGCATATTTCTTTAAAAAGTAAGCAGCAGGAGGAGTTTTTATTTTAAACGAAAAACTACTATCTTCATAAACGGTAATTACGGTTGGCAGAGGTATTCCTTTTTCCATACCTTGCGTAGCATCATTAAAATCTTTACAAAATGCTGCAATATTAACTTTTCTTTGTCCTAGGGCCGGTCCTATAGGAGGTGCAGGAGTGGCTCCAGCAGCTGGAATTATCAAGTTAATATAACCTTTTATTGCTTTCTGAGACATTTATAAATATCCTTATTTTTCTCTTAAATTAATATTACTTTGTAACAATTGCATGGATCTTGTTTCCCATCATTGCAAGGAAAAGCTGTAAGTTTTGACAAAACAAGGAAGAAAAAAATTCTGTAAATCAGAAGTTTTTTATTATTTCTCCTAGATTGCCACGCAGCCTACGGCTGCTTGCAATGACGACGCATTATCCCGCAACAATGACATCCTGAACATTCGTACAATACAGCTTAAGTAATTAATAAACCGTATTTAGTCCAACTTTTAATCATTTTTCTTTACTTGATTAAAATTTAGTTCTATTGGAGTTGCTTTACCAAATATTGCAACTGAAACTTTTAACCTATTTTTTTCTTGATCTATTTCTTCTACTGTACCCATGAAAGTTTCAAAAGGACCGTCTGTAACAGTCACTATTTCACCAACTTCATACAATTTAGAATTCTTTGCTTCTTTAGCTTCTGCTTCCAAATTATTAAAAATATTTTGTATTTCACTTTCTGTAAGAGCTTTTGGCGTGGTTTTGCTTCCTAAAAAGCCGGTTACTCCAGATATATTTTTTACTAAATGCCAAGATTTATCAGTCATATTCATCTTTATCAAGATATAACTCGGCATTAGTTTTTTTTCTACCTTGAAATTTTTACCGCGTTTAACTTCAGAAACTCCAAAAACAGGTATTAATATATCTTCAAAAAAATCCGTCATGTTCTGTTTAGCGATTTTTCTAAGCATATCTTCTTTAATGCGTTTCTCTGCTCCTGATGCCGTATGTACTACATACCACTGCTTTACATTTTTTTCAGAAGAAGGCAATATATTATCTATACTCTGTGCTATCACAATTTATTCCTTATACTATTTGCCGATATTAAGCAAAAGCTGCATTATGTTATGTATACTATAATCAAGTACCAAACAAATTAGGCTAAAAATAAAAACTGCTACTACCACTACTAATGTTGAAGCAACAAGCTCTTTTCTAGTTGGCCAAACTACCTTATAAGTTTCTTGTTTAACTTGTTCAAAAAACTTATAAATTTTATATTCTTTAAACATATTTTTGTTAGGTAATTTATTAGACTTCTTACAAAATGCTACTTCTAGAGGCAATTGAGACGATAATCCAGCACTGGAATTCTCACATACTAGTATGTACGCTGCGATTCGAGGTGAAGTACCTCTTTCAAATTTCTCTCTATAAGCAAATTTTGTAAAAATTCTATATTTTATAGCAAAAAAGCTCTAAGCCTATAATGGCAGGAGCGACAGGTATCGAACCCGCAACCTCCGGTTTTGGAGACCGGCGCTCTACCAATTGAGCTACACTCCTATCATATTTTTAATAAAAAATCAATAAAAGTTATTAAAAATATTTGTTATTATTAAAAAATTACTATAATAAACAGTACTGTTAATTTATAAGCTGCCACGGCAAAACAACATTTATTTCTGTAAGACGTGACATCTCACCCCTAAATTATTTTTTAGCTTTAATAATATCAGCTACTTGACTCGGCACTTGATCATAATGAGAGAATATCATACTAAACTGAGCTCTACCTTGAGATAAAGACCTAAGCGTATTAACATAACCAAACATTTCCGCTAAAGGAATATTCGCAGTAACTACTTGAGCATTCCCTCTTGGATCCATGCTTTGAATTTGTCCTCTACGACTATTTAAATCGCCTATAATATCACCCATATATTCATCAGGAGTGATAACTTCAACTTGCATAATCGGCTCAAGTAATTTAGGATTACCTTTCGGCATCCCTTCTCTAAATGCTGCCTTTGCAGCAATTTCAAACGCAAGTACACTAGAATCTACATCATGAAACGCACCGTCAACTAAAGTTGCTTTAAAATCAATCATAGGATAACCGGCAATAACACCGGTTTCTCTAATATTATTTAATCCTTTTTCAACACCTGGTATATATTCTTTAGGCACGGCACCGCCGATGATTTTACTTTCAAAGACAAAAATTTTATTTTTATCTTCATCTTTTAGATCTTTTACCTCTTTTAGAGGCTCAAAAATAATTTTTACACGAGCAAATTGTCCTGCACCGCCGGATTGTTTCTTATGGGTATAATCAATTTCACAAACTTTTGTTATAGTTTCACGATATGCTACTTGAGGAGCTCCAATATTTGCTTCGACCTTAAACTCTCTTCTCATACGATCAATGATAATTTCTAAATGGAGCTCTCCCATTCCTTTTATCACTGTTTGTCCTGTTTCATAATCAGTTGACACTCTAAATGATGGATCTTCAGCTGCTAAACGAGAAAGTGCGAGGCCCATTTTTTCTTGATCGGCTGTTGATTTAGGTTCTACTGCAAGCTCAATTACCGGCTCTGGAAACTCCATTCTTTCTAAGATTACTTGCTGATCAATATCAGATAACGTATCACCTGTGGTAGTATCTTTAAGACCTGCTAAAGCTACTATATCACCTGCTGATGCTTCTTTTACGTCTTCACGATTATTAGCATGCATTAATAGCATTCTACCGATTTTTTCTCTTTTATTCTTTACAGTATTAATAACAGTTGTTCCTGAAGTAATTTTACCTGAATATATTCTAATAAAAGTTAATGAACCGACAAATGGGTCATTCATAATTTTAAATGCTAAAGCTGCAAAAGGCTCAGTTACCGAAATAGGGAAATCTTTTTCTTCACCGGTACTTACTTCCATACCTTTTACTATACCTATATCAATAGGCGAAGGTAGGAAATCTACTACGGCATCAAGTAAAGGCTGTACCCCTTTATTTTTAAAAGCACTACCGCATAAAACCGGATAAAATGCTGCTGAAATAGTACCTTTTCTGATTAATCTTTTAATCTCTTCTGCTGTTACTTCTTCACCTGATAAATATTTTTCCATAACATGATCATCTAACTCAACAACCATATCAAGTAATTTAGCACGATATTCTTCAGCTTTATCTTTCATATCGGCAGGTATATCTTCTTCAAAATACTCAGCTCCAAGTGCTTCATCTTTCCAAATCACTGCTTTCATTTTAATCAGATCAATGATACCTTTAAAATTTTCTTCAATCCCTACAGGCAACTGAATAACAAGCGGTTTTGCTCCTAAACGATCTTTGAGCATTTCAACGCATCTATAAAAATCTGCTCCCATTCTGTCCATTTTATTGACAAAACACATTCTAGGAACATTATATTTATCTGCTTGCCTCCAAACCGTTTCTGACTGCGGTTCAACACCTGCTACACCGTCAAATACTGCAACCGCACCGTCAAGAACACGAAGCGAACGCTCTACTTCGATAGTAAAGTCAACGTGTCCAGGAGTATCGATAATATTAATTATTTTATCTTGCCATCTACAAGTAGTAGCAGCTGAGGTAATGGTTATACCGCGTTCTTGTTCTTGTTCCATCCAATCCATGGTAGCACCGCCCTCATGAACTTCACCTATTTTATGCGATTTACCGGTATAATATAAAATACGTTCGGTAGTTGTGGTTTTACCGGCATCAATGTGAGCACATATACCGATATTACGAATATGCTCAAGTTTATTTATTTTACTCATTATACCCTACCTTATTTCATTTTTTTAGGGCTAAAATGAGAGAAAGCTTTATTAGCTTCGGCCATTTTATGAGTATCTTCTTTCTTCTTAATGGCAACACCTCTATTATTAGAGGCTTCAAACAGCTCTTCGGCAAGTTTATCAATCATCATTTTTTCAGAACGTTTTGACGCAGCATTAATAATCCAACGGCTAGCAAGGGCATATCCTCTTCTTTCATCAACATGTGTCGGAACTTGATAATTAGCTCCTCCAACCCTAACCGAAGTTACTTCTAAATGCGGCTTCACGTTATGCATAGCATTATTAAAGGTTTGATACGGATCAACTCTATGCTTCTTTTCAATTTTATTAAAGGCTGAATAAACAATTTTCTCTGCAAGGGCTTTCTTCCCTTCTTTCATAATATTATTGATAAATCTTGACAGTAAAATACTGTTATATTTCATATCAGGTAAAATTACTCGCTTTTCTGCGGCATGACGACGTGACATTTTATTTTTTCTCTCTAACTAATAATTTATTTTTTTGTAACTGCAACTTGTTTACGAGGAGTACCGTAACGTGACCGACCTTGCTTACGTCCTTTAACTCCGGCAATATCATAAGCACCGAGTACGATATGATATTTCACCCCCGGAAGATCAGGAACCTGACCGCCTCTTACTAACACCCTATCATGTTCCTTTACACTATGCTTTTCACCAGGAATATATGCATTTACGGTTCTTTTATTACTTAAACGCACCGTTGCAATCTTACGAAGTGCAGAGTTAGGCTTTTTAGGGGTAACGGTTTTTACAACTAGGCAAACACCGCTTTTAAAAGGATTAGATTCTAAGGCAGGAGATTTGGTCTTACGAGTTTTTGACTTTCTCCCAAAACGTACTAATTGATTATATGTCGGCATTAAAAAAAATACTCCAAAAAAAACTTATATATACGATAATTAAAGGGTGAAAAATACTTCCACCCTTTATTTTCAATCATTTCTAAATACAAATTATAAGAATTTGTAAATTACACTAAATTTAAATTATAATTACTTTTTCCATAAAAGCAAGTATGTTTTAATTAACAATCATTTTTTTCTCAATTATTTTTGCTATAAAGCTGATTAACATCACTAAAATATAGTAACAGCACGCAGCAATAAGCATTGGAAAAAAATAATTATATGTTTCAATTGATACAATTTGTGCTCTACGCATTAAATCCATTTCTCCAAGCATAGAAATAATGGCTGATTCTTTAATCAAATTTACAAGCTCATTTACTAATGACGGAAAAATATTTTTAACTGCTTGCGGCAGAATTATATCTTTCGTTATTAAAAACTTTGGAATAGCAAGAGCTTCAGCCGCTTCAAACTGCCCTTTATCAACTGCATTAATCCCTGCCCTGATTACTTCGGAAACATATGCTCCCGAATTAAGAGAAAAAGCAATAGCTCCCGCCATAAACACACTAAATTTAATGCCTATGATATAAGGTGAAGCAAAATAAATAATACTTAATTGAATTAATAAAGGCGTTCCTCTGAAAATAGAAGTATAGAAATTTGCAAAAAGCCTTAAAGCACGATTTTTATTTACCTTACAAATAGCGAGCAGCATCCCTATTACTAAACCGAATATAACGGCAATAACGCTATATTTTAAAGTTACCAAAGTTCCCTCTACAATAAAAAAGATTTTTGGATAGAATTTTATTAAATACTCAAACATATTTTATATATATTTTTTTCTTGTCATACCGCGGCTTGACCGCGATATCTAAAAAATAAGCATTTTTGGATCCCGCGATTTAATCGCGGGATAACATTAAAGGTTTCTAGATTCCTGCTTTCGCATGAATGACATAAGAACATTAATCAGTACACTCTCTTCACCGGCGGGATTGCTGTTACTTCATCGGTTAAAGTAGTTAAAGTCACAGGTTTATAATCAAGAACTACTTTACCTGCTTCATCGATAGAGCTAAGAGTATGCTTCATCCAATCCTCATCATTACGATCAGGATAATCTTCACGTGCATGAGCTCCTCTGCTTTCTTTTCTTGCAGCTGCCGAATATACCGTTACTAAAGCTTGATCAAGTAGATTATCTAGCTCTAAGGCTTCCACCAAATCGCTATTCCAAATTAAAGATTTATCGTTAATTTTTATATCTTTATAGCCGCTTCTTATTTCGCTAATCATTCCTGCCCCTTCATCTAGTACCTCTTGAGTTCTAAATACCGAAGCATGGCTTTGCATAGTTCTTTGCATTTTAAGCCTTAACTCTGCAACTAAAATATTACCGTTAGCGTGACGGACTTTATCAAATCTATTTATAATTTTTTCAAGGCTTTCTTCTTTTATAGACTTGTGGGGACTCGCAGGCTTAATAAGCTCGGCTGCTTTTAATGCAGAACTTTTACCAAATACTACTAAATCAAGCAAAGAATTTGATCCTAATCGGTTAGCACCGTGTACCGATACACAAGCCGCTTCACCGATTGCCATAAGCCCTTTTACTACGCTATTATGATTTTTACCGTCTTTGATTATGACTTGACCGTGATAATTCGTCGGTATCCCGCCCATATTATAATGTACCGTAGGAAGTACCGGTATCGGCTCTTTAGTCACGTCAACACCGGCAAAAATTTTAGCCGTCTCAGAGATACCGGGCAAACAACTATGTAAAATCTCAGGCGATAAATGATTTAAATGTAAAAATACATGATCTTTATGCTCGCCGACTCCTCGCCCCTCTCTGATTTCTATAGTCATTGCTCTTGAAACTACATCTCTTGAAGCTAAATCCTTTGCAGCAGGAGCATAACGCTCCATAAAACGCTCACCGTTTGCATTAACGAGATATCCCCCTTCGCCTCTTGCCCCCTCGGTAATAAGACAGCCGGCCGAATATATACCTGTCGGATGGAACTGTACAAATTCCATATCTTGCAGTGGAAGACCGGCTCTAATCGCCATGCCGCCCCCATCACCAGTACAAGTATGAGCAGACGTCGCCGAAAAATAAGCACGCCCGTATCCGCCCGTTGCAAGCACTACATTATGCGCTCTAAAACAATGCAGACTACCGTCATCTAAATTCCACGCAACTACGCCTCTACATTCACCATCTTCCATCAATAAATCAATAGCAAAATACTCAACGAAAAACTGTACTTTATGTTTTAGTGACTGTTGATATAAAGTATGCAGTATGGCATGCCCCGTACGATCTGCCGCAGCACATGTACGCTGAGCTGCTTTTCCTTTGCCGTACTCTGTTGTCATTCCTCCAAAAGGACGCTGATAAATTTTTCCCTCTTCAGTTCTTGAGAAAGGTACGCCGTAATGCTCTAGCTCTAAAATCGCATCGGGAGCGTTTTTGCACATATACTCAATGGCATCCTGATCGCCTAACCAATCAGAACCTTTGACCGTATCATACATATGCCAACGCCAATCATCTTCGCCCATATTCCCAAGAGCCGCACTAATTCCGCCCTGAGCAGCCACAGTATGACTACGGGTTGGGAACAGCTTAGTTATACAAGCGGTATTTAGCCCTTCTTTAGCCATACCGAATGCAGAACGAAGACCTGCTCCGCCTGCACCTACAACTACTACGTCAAATTTATGATGAATGATATTATACGCTTTGGTCATTAAATTAATTTTTTACTATTTTGATATGTGAATTGTCTATCTCTGTCACCCCATGGCTTGACCACGGGGTCCAGTAATTCAATACACAATATTGTTTTCTGGATACCGCGGTCAAGCCGCGGTATGACAATTCTTATCCTTTATAAAACAGCGCTACTACAAAAGCTACAATAGTAACAATGCAAAATAATTGCACTATTATAATCAATGTATTACGTAATTTGTGACAACTTATATAATCTTCAATTACTACACGCATACCAAGCATCGCATGATACAACGAAATAACCACCGTAATTAACAAAGCTACTACATTAAAAGGCTTTTTAAGTTCCCACATAATAATATTTATATCATTATTTTTGTTGGTTAACGTAAAATATATTAGCCACACAGAACATAAAGCTAATATAATCCCCGTTACTCTTTGCAATAACCAATGATGAGAACCGCTTTTAGCAGAACCGCTATTTTTTGCTTTTACAATTTCTGCTTTAAAATCATATACCATTAATTTTCTCTATTATTTGTTTTAGCTTTTCGTCATTGCGAGGAAATTGCATAGCAATTATTGACGAAACAACCTCAGGCATTTATTATTATTTCTGAGATTGCCACGTCGATGCTACGCATCTCCTCGCAATGACATTTTTAATTACTACACCCATAACAATACCGTTAATAATACAGATCCTACCACTACACACCAACAGGTGATATTAACCAATGTTATAGAAAAACCGTAACCGATATCCCAAAATAAATGCCGAATGCCGTTACATAAATGATAAAACCAAGCGTAGCTAACAGCTACTAAGCATATTTTTATAATACAGCATTCAGCAAGCTGTAAATAATTATTGTCATATTTACTAAGAATCAACCACCACACCAAGATTGACACCGCAAAAAACAAAGCTACGCCGGTCATACGATACAAAATTGATAATGTAGAACTTATTTGCGGCTTATATATAGTTAAATGCGGTGAAGTTGGACGCTTATTATAAATTTCTTGTTTGGTTTTAGTCATATATTTCTAATAAATAAACAAAGGGTTATGTCATTCCCGCGGAAGCAGGAATCCAGTAATTAAAAAATACAAATATACTGAATTTTTAAAATTAAAAGCTCTCTTTTTTCTGGATTCCCGTTTTCGCGGGAATGACATACTACACGTTTCAATCGGTCAACGACATCTATCTCTGCAACCAATGTCTTTCTACAGGCGATAAATCATCTGTCACTGCTCTCCTATCATCGAAGACAAAACATTCACCTTGCCATAAATTGTTCTTGTTTTGTGTATCTTCTAGATATTGCAGTATTCCACCCTTTAAATGATATACCTCATCATAACCTATGCTTTTAAGTAAGCTGGTGGATTTTTCACACCTGATACCACCTGTACAAACCATAGCAATTTTCTTACCTTTGAGCAATTCTTGATTCTGCTGAACCCAAGCAGGAAATTGTTTAAATGTTTTGGTATTAGGATTAATTGCTGATTTAAATGTACCAACCTCTACTTCATAATCATTTCGAGTATCTATTACTATAACATCTTGTTTTGTGATAAATTCATCCCAATCTTTCGGCTCTATATATTCGCCTTTAAACAAATCAACATTTAAATCATCAACGTTCATTGCTACGATCTCTTTCTTCAGTCTGACTTTCAATTTCTGAAAAGGATGAACATCACTATAATTTATTTTAACGTTAACATCTTTGGGACCGGTCAGCTTTATCAATTCTTCAAGTACAAGATTTACATTTTCATATGAACCTGAAAAAGAACCGTTAAAGCCTTCATTAGCTAATAAAATAGTACCTCTAATATATTTTCTTTTACCGATAAGCAAAAGTTTCGGTATCAAATTCGCTGGTTCTTCTATATTAACAAAACTATATGTACTTAAAATTGCTATTTTTTCATTCATAAATTATTTAGGTATCATTTTTACATTCTATGTCATTCCCGCGAAGGCGGGAATCCAGCAAAAGCTATAAAAAACTTATTTTTATAGCTTTATTTTATTAAATATGTAATTTTTGTATCAATGTTAAGATTATTTTTCTGGATTCCCGCCTTCGTGGAAATAATATAGAAAACTACATAACCTGCAATGGTACGAACATATTACTACTCCCCCTTTCAATCAAGAGCAAAATATTTTGCTTATCTGATTTTTTAGCATTTTCATATAATTCTTCTAGCTTACTTATATCGTCTATGCTTTCCTGATTAATATTGGTTATCATTATTCCCATTTTATCTTGAGGAATAGTATATTTTTGTCTTAGTTCTTCAGTCAAATTACCAAAAGTAATATTATTTTTAGTAATGGATAAATTATTTTCTTCTTTATTTGTTATTTCTTTCTTATTGGTCTCTTCTGTAGAATCTTTGGTCACCTCTTCATTATCCGAAGTAATTTTAATAGGTAACTCAAGCTCCTTTTTATCGCGAAGTATTTTTACTTTTACTTCCTGATCAATAGGAGCATCTGCAATAATTACACGTAATTTTTTAGTATTTTTAACCGGTATATCTGCAAACTCTATTATTATATCACCTGTTTTAATTCCCGCTTTATCACCTGGACCGTCTTCCTGTACTTTAGCTACTAACACCCCCCTAGTATTTTTAAGTCCTAGCCCTTCAGAAATTTCCTCGGTTAAATCTTGTATTGTTATTCCAAGGCGTCCTCTACTTACTTTTCCATCTTTCTTAAGACGTTCGATTATAGGCTTTGCAGTATTTGACGGTATTGCAAAACCGATACCTATATTAGTACCGAGCGGTGAAAAAATTGCCGTATTTACGCCGATTACTTTCTGATCCAAATTAAACATAGGACCACCGGAATTACCGTTATTAATTGCAGCATCCGTTTGAATAAAATTATCAACTATATTGTCCGTATCTATATCGATATCCCGCCCTTTAGAAGAAATAATACCACTTGTCACCGTACCGCCTAGATTACCGAACGGATTACCGATCGCAATAACCCAATCTCCTACTCTTGCATCATTTGAATCTCCAAACTCAACAAAAGGTAGAGGTTCCTCGCTATCTATTTTTAAGAGAGCTAAATCGGTTTTAGTATCGTTACCTATTAATTTAGCCGATAATTCGGTATTATCTGCAAGTTTTATATTAATTTTATCAACATTTGCAATTACATGATAGTTTGTCACTATTAAACCGTTAGGTTCAATAATAAATCCTGAACCAAGCGGGACACTTTTCGGAGTTTGATCAACCTCTTCCAAATTCAGTGGTATATTAAGCTTTTCTAAAAAATCATTAACTTTTTCTTGCAGAGGATCTTTCTCGGCGTTTTCCGATTTACTATTAACATATTCTATTGTTGAAATATTAACGACTGCAGGAATTAACGGTTCAACTATATCGGCAAAGCTATAACGAGCGGCTTCACTTACTTTTAAAGGAGCAGAATTTATTTCCGTAAATTCATTCTCTTCTTGAGCTGCTACTTTTAAAGACTTACTATTTTCTTTTGCTAGAACAACGTTACTTGATATTAAAACTATTATAACAATAACTATTTTCAGATTAACCATATACTCCAAGTAAATAAAAAGTAGATAGACTAGTATACTACTTAGTGAGATTTAGATATTTTAAAACTTCAGCATCCGGTGAAATTACAAAATTAGTATTCTCTTTCTTTAAAGAATTTTTATATACTAAAAGTGATCTATAAAATTTATAAAATTCCGGATCAACTGAATAAGCAGAATTATATATTTTTGCCGCTTTCTCATCGCCGTCACCTTTAATAATTTGTGCATCTCGATAAGCTTTCGCAAGTATTATTTTACTTTCTTTATCTGCTTTTGAACGAATACGCACGCTTTCTTCTTGTCCTTCCGCTCTAATTTGGGTTGCTTCTTTTTCACGTGCCGTTTGCATACGACGATAAATAGCCGCACTATTTTCTTTTGGTAAGTCTGCTCTTAAAATTCTAACATCTACAACATCAATACCGAAGCTTTTAGCTTCACCGTCCACTTGATTTAAGATATTTAACATTACATTACTACGTTCCTGACTTAAAAGGCTACTTAGCGAGATTTTACCTATCACCTTACGCATTGACGATTCAAGATTACGAGTCAGCCTAATTTTCACACCTTGATAATCATGTACCGTTTTATAAAACATTACGGGATTATTAATTTGGAATTTGGCGTAGGCATCAACAATAACTCGTTTACCGTCAGCAGCCGTTAATTCTTTTGCCTCAACCTCAACATCTAAAAGACGCTTATCAAAAAATTCAACATTTTGAATAAACGGGATTTTAATATTCAGTCCTGGATTTTCTATAGTTCTAACTGCCTCACCAAACTGGAATACTACTGCAGATTGGCGTTGGTCAACTGAAAATAAGGAGCTAGAAATCAGTATCAGCCCAAAAACAATTGTAAAAATTATATAATAAATCTTTTGTTGCATTTAATATTCCTTGTTGTTTAGATGTCATTTGTGTATAGCGTGTAAAACACGCTTGATGTCACTCCCGCAAAAGCGGGAATGACATAGCACCCCTATGGTTTAATAGCCATGTGCGGCAGTAGTGCATTATTAATAATCGTTTTATTTGAACCGCCTAATACCTCTTCGACTACTTCTAAATATAATCTATCTCTAGTTACTTGCCTACCTGTAGCATATTGTTTATAAATAGCATTAAATCTTTGGCCATCACCTTCTGCTTTCGATATAACTTCTGCTCTATAACCTTCTGCTTCTTGTATAATCTTTGCAGCCGCTCCTCTAGCTTCCGGCAAAATCTTATTATTATAGGCTTGAGCTTGATTTATTTCTTTTTCTTTATCTGCTTTTGAAGTTTGCACGTCTCTATAAGCGTCTATTACTTCGGCAGGCGGCTCGGCTTTTAATAATTGTACTTTCTCAATCATAACGCCGACATTATAACTATCCAATATCTTCTGTGCTAATTTCTCTATTTTATAAGTAATCTCCTGCTTTTGATCGGATAATACCCAAGAAATAGGAGTATTGCCTATGACTTCCCTAACGGCACTCTCGACTGTTGCTTTTACTGTTTCTGCAGGTCTTTGTACGTTAAAAATAAAATCTTCAAGATTATTAATATGCCACATTACGTCACAATTTAAAGCAATGATATTTTCATCACCGGTGAGCATTATACTTTCACCGGCAATATTTTTAGTATTATCGCCACCGCTACGCAGAGAACTATTTGTACGATAACCAATCTCAATCCGACGTGATTGTTTAACTTTCTCAACTATTATCTTTTCAAAAGGTGCCGGTAAATGATAATTAAGCCCGGGGTAGCCCTTACGCACAAAACGCCCAAATCTTATTACCGCTGCTTCTTCGCCTTCTTTTATTTCATAAATACCCGAAGCGAGCCATAAAGCAACCACTGCAACAACAACTAAAATTATTGTTTTAGCATTGAAATTAAACGGGAATTGAAATTGATCAAAATTAAATTGACTTTTACGCGGCCTTGTGAATATGTTATCTTCTTTATCAGAATCAAAATCTTTCCATGGGGATTTTTTTAAAATTGAGATATGTTTTTTATTAAGCATTTGCTTTATTGTTTTATATTTTTTTTAAAGATGAGATAATTATATATATTATAGTATATAACGTCAAGTTACGAGCTTAAACAGCTTTAAAAAGGAAATTTAATTATGGCGAATTTACACCAACGACAAATTATAGATAAAATTCAGCATATTACCTTTAAAGACGGTACTTTTTTAAATGAAGTTATATCGGATATTATAATTAAAGGTAATAATATCGGTTTCTCAATAGATATATCAGGTAAAAACAAGTTAGAAGCCGAAGAAATTAGACTTAAGGCAATTAATAAACTTAACGAGATTTCGGAAGTAAATAAAATAACAATTGTTTTTACCGAAAGTAAACCGATGGAGAAAAAAGTTCAAAAACCAAAACATTTTGTAGAAAATGTAAAAAAAATTATCTTAGTAGCGTCAGGTAAAGGCGGAGTCGGAAAATCTACAATATCGGCTCTTATCGCTCAGCAGTTAAGTCTAGCAAATTACCGAGTCGGGATAGTAGATGCGGATATTTACGGTCCGTCAATTCCGCATATATTCGGCATTAACGAAGTACCGCAAACGAAAGATGGACGAATAATACCGGTACTTGCTCAAAGCATCGAAATTATATCTATAGGCTTCTTCGTTAAAGACCACTCGGCAATTATTTGGCGTGGTCCTATGGCGAGTAAGACTATTTATCAATTATTATCGGTAACAAAATGGGATAATTTAGATTATTTAATTATCGATATGCCGCCGGGAACAGGTGATATTCATTTAAGTATACTAGAAAATTATAATTTAGACGGCGTAATAATCGTAACTACACCACAAAAAATATCAGAAATAGACGTAATACGTTCTATAGATTTATATCAAAAACTAAATTTACCTATTTTGGGAATAATTGAGAATATGAGCTATATGCTTAAAAATAATAGTGGCGGACATTTATCACAAAAATATAATATACCACTAATCGCTCAAATTCCGATCACACCACAAATAGCCGAGGCTTGCGATAAATCACTACCTCTAACAAACTTATTAACATTACCTTTAGAGAAGTATTTACAATGAAAATACACGTATTGGAGGATGATAGAACAGGCAACACCCATCAGGCTATTGCACTTGCTGAAAAATTAACGGAAGAATATACAACAATTAAGCTTGAATATAATTGCTTAGCTAAGCTACCGAACTTTTTACTAAAATATTATCCTATTCATATAAAAAGTGAGCTATTGCAGTATCTTTTGGATAAGTCCCCGCCTGATATGATAATTACCGCTGGAAGAAGAACGGCAGTACTAGCATTTTATTTAAAAAAGAAATTTAAAGATATCAAGTTAATACAAATAATGCAGCCTAATCTTCCTTACAATGCATTTGATGCCGTTATTCTGCCTTATCATGACCAACGTCATTGCGAAGCCACAAAGTGGCTGAAGCAATCTCAGGGCTTTTTTACTAGATTGCTTCGTCAATACTTCGTATTTCCTCGCAATGACGACTTTAAAAACATCATCCCCATCAACGGAGCTATCAACAACGTAACTGAACAGTTCGCCGCAGCGAACTTGGAACTCCAAAAACATTATCCTAATCTTAAACAGTTTATTGCAGTGATAATCGGTGGGAATAATAAAAAATTTAATTTCCATGAAGATGAAGCAGTTTTATTTGCTTCATTATTAAATAAAATATATACTAATCAAAAAATACCTTTTTTTATTAGTTTTAGTAGACGTACACCACACACTGTAAAATCAATTATTAAAAATAATATGCCGTCCTCCACAATTATTTATTACCCGAACGAAGACGCAGGCTATAATCCTTATATAGCTATGCTCTCCAAGGCAAAATATATAATCTCTACGGCCGACTCAATCTCAATGTGCAGTGAAGCAGCTTCAAGCGGCAAGCCTCTTTATATATTCTGCCCACCAAACTTTAATTCTTCAAAGCATAAGATTTTTATAAAGCAGTTAGTAGAACAGAAGATAGCAAGAATTTTTGATAAGTCGGCTATTGCTCTAGAAGAATATAGCTACAAACCCTTAAATGAAGCAGAAAGAGTAGCTGAAATTATTAAATCTTTAATCAAAAGCTGGTAATTATATGGATAAAGATATACAATCATATATATTCATTAATAAGCTAAAATCTTTACCGTTTGTCAACGAAATATGGCTTTTTGGCTTCTCGTGCTAGAGGGGATAACGATGAGCGTTCTGATATTGATATTGCAATTATCTGCCCTAATATTCCAAGATCAAGAATGGCTAGAAGTTATGTCTATTATAGAGAATGCCGACACGCTTTTAAAAATAGATTGTGTAAGGTTTGAAAGTACTAAAATAAGCTCTGAACTTTATAAAAATATATTAAAAGAAAAAAAATTATATATATCAAAAATAAACCTTAAACTTGAAAAATTTCGTAAAGCTTTTATAACGCTTGAAGATATTTATTTAAAACCGACAACAGAAGATAGGGCTTATATTGATGCCACTATACAAAGATTTGAATTTACTTTTGAACTCGCTTGGAAGTTTTTAAAAGAATATTTTTCTCAAAAAGGCACATTTCTTCACTATCCTAAAGAAGTGATAAAGGAAGCTTTTGTTGCCAGTATTATAAATGATGAGAGTTTATGGATTTATATGCTTACTGATCGTAATATGATATCTTATACTTACGATAAAAAGCTTGCTGATGAAATATATAACCGAATAAGAAATTATGTTCCTGAACTTAAGAAATTACTAAATATCATTGATTTAAAGATTTAATAATACCTTGCAGAGTTGGGACTTCAGGGGAAGAGAGACTATTTATACGTGTAAATATATTAGTGATATTTTGTTGCATAGCAGTTTTTTTGTCGGGAGCCTTGAAGAATCCGGCTTTATCGAGTTTGCCGAATAAATTTACTAAAAAATGCTCTATTTCTTCTTTAGTAGCTAATTTTTGAATGTTATGTACATCCTCTCTGGGCGTAGAATTACGCAACAACTCATAGCATATAATAATAACCGCTTGAGCAATGTTTAATGAGCTAAATTCGGTTGTATTAATAGTGATAATCTTATTAGCAAATGCGATTTCTTCGTTGCTAAGCCCATTATTTTCCCGTCCGAACATTATCCCGACTTTTTCAGAATTTGGATAATCTAAAGGTAAATTTTGTGAAAATACATAATCTTTATTCATAGCCCTTTTAATGCAAGTAGTAGCATATAAATATTCGAGGTCTTTAATGCTATCCTCTAGGCTATCAAAAATTTTTGCATGATCTATAATATTAACCGCTCCGACTGCATTACTACGTGCTTGCTCATTAGGCCAGCCGTCTCTTGGAGCCACGATTCTAAGCTCATTTAAGCCAAAATTCTTCATTGCTCTTGCAGTAGCACCGATATTCGCACCCATTTGCGGGGCAACTAATATTATTATTGGATTCATTTTAATAATTTTTTGTAACTAAGCAGGTATAGGCAATCGCTACGGCGTCAGCTTCATCAGAATTGGTAATTAAGGCAGTGCCAGACAGCAAAAGCTTTATCATATGCAACATTTGGTCTTTCTCTGCATGCCCATATCCTGTTACGGTTTTTTTTACCGTATTTGGCTTAAACTCTCGCATGTCCAAATTATATCTACCGATCAGCGACATTATCGCCCCTCTAGCATATCCAAGCTTTAAAGAAGTCACGCTATTAGTATTAACAAATGTTTCTTCAATCGCTGCCATATTTGGTTGATATTCTAATATTACTTTTTCTAATGTACTATTAATAAAAGCAAGTCTATGATGAATTGCATCCTTACTATTTGTTCTAATAATACCACTAGCTAAATATTTCAACTGTGCGGTCTCCTTTGCCACTACTGCCCATCCAAGACTCCCAAGTGCCGGATCAATCCCAAGTATTATCATGATTATTTAATGTTATTTTTATTGGCATTATTATATGGCTTTTATGTCATTCCCGCTTTTGGGGGAATGACATCGAACACGATCCAACAAAGCCTGTCAAGCCACAGGGTGACAGCTTTATATCTTCATATACTGATAAAATTCTTGATTATTCTCCCACAGCTCACGCACCTTAACGAATAAAAATAAATGAACAGGAAATCCAAAAAACCTCTCCATTTGCATTCGGGATTTTGCTCCTATTTCTTTGATTTTAGAGCCGTTTTTACCGAGTATTATAGTTTTATAGCTCTCTCTTGAAACTACTATAACTTGATTAATCTTTACGGATTTGTCTTTAAGATCTTCCCATTTTTCGGTTTGTACGGTTAATTTATAAGGGAGTTCTTTCTGCAAATTTAAAAATAACTGCTCTCTTGTAATTTCTGCTGCAATAAAACGCATAGGTAAATCCGTTATGTAGTCTTCCGCATAAAGCCAAGGAGAAATTTTGGCCTTACTTGTTATATATTCAAGTAATCCATCAATATTTTTGCCTGATAAAGCAGATATAGGAAAAAGCAAGCTATCAGGATGATTTTCTGTTAAAAAAGCTTTAATGTCATTTAGATATTTTGATTCGATGTCTATTTTGTTCAATAAAAATATCGGAACAATATTAAGTGAGCGAAGCTTATCTAAAATATTATGTGTTATATCATCAAACGACCTTAGACTATCAATAATTAACAGAACTAAATCCGCACTATGCAAACTAGACCACGCACATCTTACCATTGCTTTCTCTAAGCTCCCTTTCGGCTCAAATATACCGGGCGTATCGTATAAAATTACCTGTGTATCTTTTAAGGTAATAATACCGGTAATAATTGACCTAGTAGTTTGAACTTTTGGGGTAACGATTGAAAGCTTCTCACCGATTATTCTGTTTAATAAAGTTGATTTTCCGTTATTAGGTCGCCCGATTATACAAACCGATACCGTTTTCTGATTAGACATCTTCCCAAACTTCACTTCTAGAGGTAATTTAGACGTCGATCCAGTACTCGCATCCTCGCGTACTGCGGCGGCAAGTGCTTCCGTGTCTCCTTTAAATTCCTCTCTATAAGCGAATTTGGCAAGATGTCTATTAGTCATTTTTAAGTCTATGCAATAAGCTGCGTGCTGCGTTTTTCTCTGCTTCTTTTATTGCGTGACCAGTGCCTGTTTGTTCATAATCTTTTACTTTTACAAGAACCGTAAAAGTCGATGCATGGGAGGCTCCTTCTCTTTTTATCAGACGATATATAGGTAGGTGATGATCACTAGCTTGAGCCCATTCTTGTAAAGCAGTTTTTGGGTCATAATCCGTTAAATTCTGAACTTTTATAAATTCTGCCCATAACTTCTCGATAATATCATGGGTTGTTTCAATATTGCTATCAAGATATATAGCTGCAATTAAAGCTTCCGTGGCATTTTCTATATTATTAAGATTATCACGCCCGCCTGCTACTTCTTCGCCATGAGTCATAATTATATAATTTTTTAAAGTAAGTTTAGCTCCAACCATGCATATTGTTTCTTTGCAAACCAAATATGATCTAATTTTAGCTAAATTCCCCTCATTATAATTTGCAAAATTTCTAAATAAAATTTCTGTGATTACTAAATTTAATACGGCATCACCTAGAAATTCTAATCGTTCATAATCTTTATCATCCTTGTACTCGTGATGTTGCCTTAAAGACGGGTGACTCAACGCCTCTATTAAAAGCTCTTTATTTTTGAAACTATAGCTAAGTAGCTTTTCTAACTTCTCAAATGATTCCATTACGCATCCGTGTTATAAAGATTTCTGAAAATTCGATTTAACCTAACAGATTCAATCCATGGCTTTAACTTTAGTACTAGATTAATAACTCCTATATCATTATCCCACCAAGTTATTTTTGTTGAGAACCAAATAAATTGTGCTTTAGCAATAAAATTTTCAAACGGTACAAATCCAAGATTTACTCTACTATCATTTGACTGATCTCTATTATCCCCTAAAAAGAAATATTTCCCTTCAGGTACATAAAAAACATCCGTATTACCGTATCTATCATTATATATAACGCCATAAATAGGAGCAAGCTTATAAGAAAAATATGTTCTACCGTTTGGCAGTGTTTCTTTAAACTTTAAATATTTTATTCCCTCTTCGCTTATATAAGTTCCAACTTCCGTGCGTTCTATTTTTTTGTCGTTAATATATATGACGTCATCAATCAATTGAATTTTATCGCCGGGTAGCCCTATTAAACGCTTTATATATCTAACACTCATATCGTTAGGCGGACGAAAAACTACAATATCGCCACGATCCGGTTCACGAGCAAATATTCGCCCTTTAAAAAGAGGAATAAAATCAAAAAAAGATAAAGAATAATTACTATAACCATAACTATATTTCGTAGAAAATATATAGTCATTCTCAAGTATGGTTGCTTTCATAGACCCGGTTGGAACGGTAAACGGCTCCATAATAAGTATTCTAATAAGTAAAGCGATACATATTACAAAAGCAAAAGACCCCCACTCTTGCTTAGCTGTTTTATTAGTGTTTGATTTTGTATTATCTGTTTGCATAATCTCTTAATTATTTATAAATTGGAATCGTCATTGCGAGGAAATTACTAAGTAATTGACGAAGCAATCTCAGGAGTTTGTTATTATTTCATGAGATTACCACGCTCCTTTCTCCTTTCAGCCGCTCGCAATGACGGCTTAGTATCCACGCAGGCAATATCTCCTCGCAATGACGATAAAAAGTCAAACCACACTATAACTCTTTATCCTTGCCTCAATCTCGCTTCTAAAATGGCGTATCAGCCCTTGAATCGGCCAAGCTGCCGCATCACCTAAAGCACAGATAGTATGCCCCTCTATTTCTTTCGTAACGTTAAGGAGTTCGTCTATCTCAGATTTTTTGACATTACCTTTAACTAGCCGCATCATAACTCGCCACATCCAGCCCGTACCCTCACGGCAAGGAGTACATTGCCCGCAAGATTCATGCATGTAAAATTTACTAAGCCTTGCTATTGCATAAATAATATCGGTAGATTGATCCATAACTATAATACCGCCTGTACCAAGTCCAGAACCTGCTGTTCTTAAACTATCAAAATCCATATCCACTTCACATAGTGACTTAGGAAGTAAAGGCACGGAAGAACCGCCCGGGATTATGGCTTTAAGATTATCCCATCCACCACGCACACCACCCGCATATTTCTCAATCAATTCTTTTAACGAAATGCCCATTGCTTCCTCAACATTACAAGGCTTGTTAACATGCCCTGATATGCAGAAAATCTTAGTTCCCGTATTGTTAGGTTTACCTATACCAGCAAACCAGCTAGCTCCTCGTCTTAAAATGGTTGGCACTACTGCGATAGACTCAACATTATTTATAGTAGTCGGACAGCCATATAACCCAAAGCCGGCAGGAAAAGGCGGCTTTAAACGAGGCATACCTTTTTTGCCCTCTAAGCTTTCAAGCAATGCCGTTTCTTCGCCACAAATATAAGCACCCGCCCCACGATGTAAATAAATATTACAATCAAAGCCCGAACCGCAAGAATTCTTTCCTATTAACCCTTCTTTATAAGCTTCATCTAAGGCATGCTGAATATTAGAGGCTTCATTATAAAACTCACCTCTAATATAGATATAACAATTATTCGCTCCTATAGCAAAGCTTGCAAGCAAGCAACCTTCTATTAATTTGTGCGGCTCAAACCTTAATATATCACGATCCTTACAAGTGCCAGGCTCAGACTCGTCGGCATTTACTACTAAATAGCAAGACTTCTCTAAATTTTTAGGCATAAATGACCATTTCATACCGGTAGAAAATCCGGCACCTCCTCGCCCTCTAAGCCCTGATTTCTTAACCTCTTCAACGATGAAATCTCTACCTTTATCAAGCAAAGCTTTAGTATTCTCCCAATCGCCTCGCTTCTTGCTAGATTTCAAATCATGGCTTTGCTGCCCATGCAGGTTAGTAAAAATTTTGTCTTCTTCTTTTAGCATAAACTATTCTCGTTATGGCTTAAAAACGTCATTGTGAGGAAAAATTGAAAATTTTGACGAAGCAATCTCGTGCCAAAATCCTGAGATTGTCATGCAGGCTACGGCCACTCGCAATGACAATAAAGCCGGCCCAAGCAACCATGCCTGCTCGCAATGACGATTCTTTACCTTTCTATTACTTTTTTATTAAACTTCCTATTAACAAACATTGTAAGTATCGGAGCAGAGATAAAAATTGAGGAATAAGTACCGGCTATTATCCCAAAAAATACAAGTACGCTAAAACTACGGATTGCCTCACCGCCAAAAAGAATAAGGGCTAAATTGGCAAGTAGCGTGGTAATGACAGTTAACATAGTTCTTGATAAAGTCTCATTAATACTTAAATTTATAATTTCCGTGATATTTTTTTTATGATATTTACGTAAATTTTCTCTAATCCTATCATATATTACTACCGAATCATTAACGGAATAACCTATAATAGTTAACACTGCAGCAATAGTACTTAAGTTAAAATCAAGCTTTGTCATACTCATAAACCCAAGAGCGAGTATTACGTCATGCACTAAGGCGATCAGTATACCAAGACCAAAATACCACTCAAAACGCACCCAAATATAAACCATAATCGCTAAGAAAGAGAATAGCATCGCCATAGCCCCCGCTTCTATTAGCTGCCTACCGACTTGCGGACCGACAAAATCTACCTTACGATATTCAAACTTATACGGAAAATTACTTTGCAAAGATCCTTTAATTAACTCAATATTTTTCATGAGATTTTCTTCACTACTACTACCGAATCTAATCGATAAATCACGCTCACTACCGAAATTCTGTAAGACCACCTCACCTATTCCAAGCTTGCCTAGAACCCCACGCATTTTTGGCAAATCAGGAGCTTGATCAAGCCTTACTTCAATAACTATACCGCCAGCAAAATCAATACCGAAATTAAATTTATATATACCGATCCAAATAAAGCTAATGAGTGATAAAATAATTGAGAAAGTGTAACTAACTTTTTTAAAATTCATAAAATCAAAATCGATTTTATTAGGTAAAAGTCTTAAAGGATAAATTTGCATTATTATATATTTTGTTGAATAAGGATTATATTTGTATTATATAGTAAATTCAAAAAGGTTAAATGATTTTTTATGTCAGAAGTAGTAGTAAAAGAACAATTAGAGCAATATATAAGCAAAATAGAAAGATTAGAACAAGAAAAAGCTGATTTATCTCAAGAAGTAAAAGATATCTTCCAAGATGCTTCTTCACATGGATTTGATGTTAAAGCTATGAAATCTATATTGAAACTAAAGAAATTGGATAAAGATAAACTTGCCGAGCAGGACGCTATGCTTGAGCTTTATAGAGATACTTTAGGGATTTGAGGCATACGTCATTGCGAGGAAAATTTGTAGAAGTCAAGATTTGATCTTACAGACACTATAAATTTTGCACCTGATTGTCAGTTAAATTTTGACTGTCAGAGACGTATTCAAGATACAAGATTTCATTATTCTTTTCAACAGCTAATTTTTTACTATCCTTAAAAGTTTGCATAGGAGTTTTTCCATAACAATATTTTCCTGAATGTGGTCGCTCATTATTGAAATGCTCTAACCAAATATCAAGATCTAATTGTAAATCATCAAGATCTGTATAAATCTTTTTCCGCATAGCTGTATCAAAGAATTCTTGTTTCATGGTTTTATTAAAACGCTCACACATACCATTTGTTTGGGGAGAATATGCCTTAGTTGTAGTATGCTCTATACCTTCGATACTTAGAAACAACTCAAAAGCATGATGCTCTATATTCCCCTTATATTCTGACCCACGATCTGTAAGAATACGAAGTATTGGTATCCCTTGGGTCTCGTACCATGGTAACACGCGGTCATTAAGCATATCAGCAGCAGTTAAAGCTGTTTTATCAGTATATAGTTTAGCATCAGCTACCCTAGTATAGCTATCAATAAATACCTGAGAATAAACCTTACCTATACCTTTGAAATTACCTACATAATACGTATCCTGACATCCTAGATAACCTGGATGCTGCGTCTCAGTTTCTCCATGAGCTTCTCTTTCATTACGACGCTCCTCTAGCACTTGTAATTGAGATTCAGTAAGAACAATACCATCCTGAGCCATCTTTGCTTCTAATGCTTTAAGCCTTTTACTGATATTGTTTAAATCATTACGTAACCAAATTGATCGCACTCCTCCAGGCGATACAAGTATACCGCTCTTCTTAAGCTCATTTGATACTCTTAGCTGACCATATGCTGGATATTCTATTGCCATATCCATTACTGCTTTCTCTATCGCTGGATCAACTCTATTCGCTATTATTGGCTTTCTTCGACTAATTTCATACAATGCCTCTTCGCCACCAGTTTCATACAGTGCTTTAAATCTGTAATAACTATCTCTACTATAGCCCATCGCTTTACATGCTGATGATATGCTACCAAGACTCTTAGCTAGTTCTAGTAACCCTATTTTTGGCTTTATTATTTTTTGATTTAAGTTCATTTTTCATCTCCATTTAATAATTAATTTATTTTACTAAATGTAAGATATAATCTCAACTATTACATATTATATTGATCTTTACCACATAGATGACTGTATACTCAAATGATTTGAAGAATTGTTTCTGCAAAAACTTCGGAGGACTCGCATGCTCACCTATTAAGGGCTGTGCGTACTCACTCCTAGTTTTACATTCCAATTCTCCAAATCATTTGAGTATACCCTGTCTGCATCAACAAATTTTAATTGATAAAATAAGCGCTTTTCAGGAGCAATAAAATATTTTGTAATATTACTATTCTTAAAAATATATCTATATTCTTGATTAGCGTGGATTTGATAATCGTAGTCGAGATAGTGAATTTATAATTCCTCTTTATTAATTCATTTAAACTTTTAAGTAAGAAATATGCTACCCCCTCACCGTAACCATAATTATCTATAATTCTGTTAATTTGGTATTTTCTGGAGAATCTTGAAAAAAATTTCTTTTACTGAATCGTTTTTTGAGAGCATTTGATATATATCTATATCATTCCTGCGACGTTTGGGCTTTATTGTATGGCTGTTTATGTCATGCCCACGAAAGCGGGAATCCAGTAATTTAAAGGTTATACACAATAAGTTTGTACAATTAAAAGCTCGATTTATTTTGCTTTACCCGGGATTCTCGATTTCACGGGAATGACATCGAGTCGGTTTTTCGGACCATGCAACAAAGTCAGCTTGACTACGGTATGACATTTAGTTCTGCAATATTTTCATTAGCAAATTAATCTCTTCGCGTAATTCTATATCGTTTTCCAGTAATTCTTCTACTTTCTTAATAGCATGCATAACCGTCGTATGGTCTTTTTTACCGAATTTTTTACCGATATCTGCAAGACTTTTCGGCGTTAATGCTTTACTAAGATACATGGCTATTTGACGCGGTCTTGCAACTTCTCGTAATCTCCGTGATGAAGACATATCGGATAACTTAATATTATAACGGCTAGCTACCTTTTTCTGAATATCTTCAACGGTAATTATTCTTTCATTAGAACGCAGTAAATCCCGCAAAATATTTTGTGTGTTTTCGAGTGTAATTTCTTTTAAAGTAAAATTAGAATGAGCGATCACCTTATTTAAAGCTCCTTCAAGTTCTCTAACGTTTGAAACGATTTTAGATGCTAAAAAATCAATGACGTCTTTTGGTATTTTAACGTTCATCTGCTCAATCTTAGATTCTAGAATACCGAGTCGTAGCTCATAAGTAGTACTATGAACGTCGGCAACTAAGCCCCATCCAAGACGAGATTTTATCCGATCTTCAATATTATCTAAATCTGAAGGCGATCTATCACAAGAAATAACCATTTGACGGTTATTATCAATCAATGTATTAAAAGTATGGAAAAATTCTTCCTGCGTACTATCTTTACCGCAAATAAATTGAATATCATCAATCATTAACACGTCAACCGAACGAAATTTCTCTTTAAACGAGATTACTTCTTTGTTACGTAGAGCTTTAACAAATTGATACATAAATTTTTCTGCCGACATGTATATCACTTTGCGGCTTGGATTATGCTGCTTGATGTACCAACCGATTGCATGCATTAAATGAGTTTTACCAAGCCCTACGCCGCCATATAGAAAAAGCGGATTAGACTCAGAAACCGCACCTGATGATTCTGCAACCGCTCTTGCGGCTGCATAAGCTAGCTCATTTGGGGCTCCAACCACAAAATTATCGAAAGTAAAACGTGCATCAAGGGTTGAAAAGATATTTTCCGAATTAAGCTCACTGCTGCCGATATCGGCAAAAGTCTTAGTAGGTAATTCTGTAACTGTTTGGGTTGTTCCAGGTAACTCTTTAGTAATTATTTCAATTGACTTAATGGTATTATTATAATGTTGAAATAGTTGCAATATGACCATAGAGTACTTGGATTTTATCCAATCTCTAACAAAGTTAGTAGGGGCACAAAGAATAACGGTATTTAATGAAGACTCTATAAAATTGACTTTACTAAACCAGCTATTATATAGAGTTTCACCGTAATGATTGTAAAGATCTTGAGCCACGTGACTCCAGACATTTACATAATTATCACCTTGATCCGTTAAAATTATTTGGTTAGTACTCACTTAAAACTGCCACGGTAAGTTATTTTGTTTCCAGCCTTTATCTTGATTATTTCCTTCAAAGCCGTCACTAATATTATAACAATTTTTATAACCTATATTAGTTATAAAATTTGCTGCGATAAATGACCTATATCCTGAACGGCACAGAAAAAATATTATTGCATGAATTTTATCGTTAACGATAGATAAAAAATTATCTTCAAAATCTTTATTCAATTGCCAACTTAGAAAGATCACCTTATTTTTATTATCTAAATGAGGTATCCCCACTTGCTGCCACTCTTCTCTAGTTCTAACATCTACAAGAAAAGCATTATCATTTGAAATTAGCATATCATAAGCTTTTGTAGAACAGATATAGTTAATAGAATTTTACCCATGTAGAATGGATTTATTAGAGTGCTGAATTATTAAAGCATTTTAAAATGATCTTGGTATCTGATTATTTTAATAATATTATTATAAAAAAATTTTGCAAGATGTTATAGATGAATAAATTAAATAAAAACTCTTTACAAAAGAAACTTGTTTACCGTAGTAAAAATCGCGGTTGCAGAGAAATGGATTATATACTCGGTAGCTTTGCCGAAAAGTACCTATCCTTAATGGATGAAAAAAAACTTGGAAGCTATTCTTTAATACTTGATCAAAATGATAATGATCTTTATAATTGGATTAATAATAAATCTTCTGCTCCTTCTTATCTAGATGCCGAAATAATTGATAAATTACACAAAATAGCAAAAATATAAACTCCTGTAGAATGTTACAACAAAAATTTCCGGCGGCTGCCAAATCTTTCTTTGCAATTGATAATTTTACTAAGAATCTTAAGCAAGATTTCATCTTGAGTGCGAGTAATGAAGAGGAGGCGTTGCAATTATACAAGCAAGCTTTATTTTTTTCTTCTAATGAAAATATTTATTACTTTCCAAGCTATAATACCATCCCTTATGACCATACGTCACCAAATGCAAATATCTTATCTAGACGTGCAGAAACATTAATCAAGCTAACAACAAATAATAGTAATAGCAACAAATTACTCATCACTCATACAGCGAACTTATTAAACAAATTACCGCCGAAAGATTTTTTTTCTAAATATTTTTTGAAATTATCCCCTAAAATGAAATTTACTACGGATGAGCTTGCTATGTTTCTAGTAGAAAATAGTTTTACAAGAAATGCGAGTAGCATCGATGCCGGGGAATTTGCGGTTAGAGGCGAAATCATTGATATAATATTGTCCGGTCCTAAAGCTTATAGAATTCATTTTAGCTGGGGTTATATTGAATCAATAAAAGAATTTGATATTGATACGCAAATTTCGACTAAATCCTGCAGGGAGCTTATTATTAGTCCTGCAAATGAGATAGTTTTAAATAGTGAAACTATAGGTAATTTTAAGAATAATTACTTACGAAATTTTGGAGTTAATCATACTGATAATGCTTTATATGAGGCGGTAATATCTGGAAGAAAATTCACAGGATATGAACAATTACTCCCATTATTTTACGATTCCTGCTCTAACTTAATAGATTATTTAAACGATCCTATTTTCATATTCGATAATTTGTCAAAACAAGCCATTTTAGAATTTGAACATAGTGATAACGATTTTTATTCGGCAAGGTCAGAGGCAAATAAACTTAAATTTAATAGTTTCTATCCCACCCTTTCACCGACTAGCTTATATTTTACCGCTTCTGAAATAACGGAATTACTAGAACAAAAAAATAATATACTACTTACTTTTGAAAACTCAGAGCAAGCTAGCTTAATTGAAAATATCGCTGCTACAAGTTTTATAGAAAAGAAAACGGTTTTCGATAAATTATTTGAGGTTATTAAAGCAAATTCTCATAAGAAAATTATTATAGGCTCAAGCGTTTTAAGTAGTTTTGAGCGAATCAAAAGTATAATTCAAAATTATGAATATAAATATAATGAGATAAATACATTAGATGAGGCTAAGGCTTCAATAATAAATGTCGCGATAATTCCTTTAAATCAAAGCTTTTATACGAAAGAATATTTATTTATTACCGCTAGCGAATTATTAGAAGAAAAACCTAGCTCTACAAACACTAACAAAAAACTTAAAAATATCTTGCTGGAGCTTGATAATTTAGCTGAAGGCGAATTTGTTGTTCACAAAGATCATGGAATAGGGCAGTTTTTAAAGCTAGAAGCTTTAGAAATCAAAGGCAAACCACATGATTTTTTAAAGATTTTATATGCCGGCAATGATAAATTATATATACCAGTTGAAAGTATAGAGGTAATAAAAAAATACGGCAATGATAATGCGGAGTTTGATAAGCTTGGTAGCGTTGCATGGCAAAGAAGTAAGGCAAAGCTTAAAAAGCGTATAAAAGAGATAGCACTGCATTTAATACAAATAGCAGCTAAAAGGAAACTGAATAGTAGTGCTTCCGTTGAATTTGACCTTGAAGAATATGATAAATTTTGTGCTAATTTTCCTTTCAGCGAAACGGAAGACCAATTAATCGCTATAAACGATATTAAAGAAGATCTAAGAAACGGTATGTTAATGGATAGGTTAATATGCGGTGATGTCGGGTTTGGTAAAACAGAGGTAGCAATGCGTGCCGTCTTTATGGTAGCAAAATCTCTAAATGAACATTTACCTCAAGTAGCCGTAGTTGTACCGACAACTATTTTATGTAGTCAACATTTTTCAAGGTTCATAGAAAGGTTCAAAGGTTTTGGTTTAAATATCAAGCAATTATCTAGCGTTATTAGTTCTAAAGAAGCAAAAATTATAAGATCGGAGCTTGAAAGCGGTAAAATAAATATAATAATAGGCACTCATTCTTTATTACATAAAAATATAAAATTCTTTAATTTGAAATTGTTAATAATCGATGAAGAACAACATTTCGGTGTCGGTCAAAAAGAATTTCTTAAATCGCTAAAATCCTCTTCCCATGTACTTGCAATGTCGGCAACACCGATTCCTCGAACGCTGCAAATGTCAATGACCGGTTTAAAAGAACTTAGCATTATTGCAACGCCGCCTCTAAACAGGCGGGAAGTTCATACCTCGGTTATGCCGTTTGATCCCGTTATTATCAGAGATGCATTATTACGCGAACATTTTAGAGGCGGAAGAAGTTTTTATGTAGTTCCAAGAATTAAAGATATAGAGGATATCGCAAAACAATTAAAACAAATCGTGCCGGAATTAAGCTATAAAATAGCTTACGGAAAAATGACTCCAAGTAAAATTGATGAGGTTATGAGCGAGTTTTATGCCGGCAAATTCGATATACTAGTCTCAACTACTATTATAGAATCAGGAATTGATATAGCCGAGGCAAATACCATGATCATACATAATGCTGATATGCTGGGTCTTAGTCAGCTATATCAATTGCGTGGTCGCATAGGTCGAGGTAAAATGCGGGGTTATGCCTATCTAACGGTAGCAAGTAATAAAAAGATGACATCGCACTCCTTAAGATGCTTAGAGATAATACAAAATAGTTGTGCTTTGGGCTCAGGTTTTACTATTGCAAACCGTGATATGGATTTACGAGGTTTCGGTAATTTGATAGGTGAAGAACAATCAGGACAAATTAAAGAAGTAGGTACAGAACTATATCAAGAAATGCTGGAAGAACAAATAGCTATTTTTAAAGATGAACCGATTGTTTCAGAACAACCCTTTATCCCGACTATTAATTTGGGATTATCCGTCTTTATTCCAGATAATTATGTAGCCGATGCAGCTCTTAAACTTGGACTATATAGAAGAATAGGTAATTTAAGTAATGAGATAGAAGTAGAGACATTTAAAGATGAGATGATTGATAGATTCGGTTTACTACCGATTGAATTTAATAATTTACTTGATATTGTAAAAATAAAACTATTATGCTTTAAGTTAAATATTGAAAATCTAGATTCAGGAGATAACGGATTTGTGATTAAATTTTATAAAAATGCCGATATGACTGATAAAATTTTAAAATTCGTTAGTACTTACTCTAATCAGGCAAAAATCAAACCAGATAATAAATTAGTATATATCAAGAAATTAGTAGATAAAAATATAATTGTTGAGGCAAATCAACTACTTTGGAATTTATCGGAGGTGTAGACTCGATGTCATTCCTGCTCTGTCATTGCAAGCAGCCATAGGCTGCGTGGCAATCTCATGAAATAATAACAAACTCCTGAGATTGCTTCGTCAATTGCTATGCAATTTCCTCGCAATGACGGTAACACGTTTTTAACATAATAAATATGTCCCATAACCTAAAGCAATTATTTCAACAACATAACGTAAAAGGTTTGTCGATTAATTCTAAAACCGTTAAGGATAAAGATATCTTTTTTGCGATTAAAGGACGGAATACTGATGGAAATGATTTTATTAAGGATGCTTTAAGCAAAGGTGCAGTATTAGTAATTACGGACAATAAAAAAAATATTGTTATAGATAAAGTAATTTACGTAAAAGATGTGCAGGCAGCTTTATATGAAGCCATAGAAATATTCTATCCTAAAAAACCAAAGGATCTAATAGCCGTAACCGGTACTAACGGTAAAAGCTCGGTAGTATCCTATATAGCTCAAACATATTCGTTACTTGGGAAAAAAGCAGCATCTATAGGTACGATAGGGGTAGAAATATTTGGCTGCGTTAATTTTATAAATGATGTACCGGAATTAACAACTTTAGACTATTTAAGCTTTAGAAAAATTGCTCATAATTTAGCTGAAAATGGTATAGAATATTTAGTTTTTGAAGCTTCTAGTCATGGTCTTGATCAAGCAAGACTTAGGGAAATAAAAGTAAATATCGCATGTTTTACTAGCTTTAGTCAGGATCATCTAGATTACCACCATACAAAAGAAAATTATTTATTAGCCAAACTGAAATTATTTATAAATCATTTATTACCGAACGGTATCGCAATATTAAATTCTGATATAGAAGAAATAGAGTTTGTTAAAGATTATCTACATAATCATAATATTAAATTTATAACCGTTGGGACAAAAGGTGATTTAGAAATAACTAGACTTAACGGTTCTTTAAAAGGACAAAATATTAATTTTACATTTAATAATAGAGAATATAATTTTAATACCCCGATAATTGGTAGCTTTCAGGCTAGTAATTTATTAATTGCTGTTCTTAGCATTCATTATATTGGTTTTGCTTTTGATGATGTTATAGATTCTTTAGTAGAAGTTAAAGCAGTAAAAGGCAGAATGGAGAGAATAGATAACACTAATATCTTCGTTGATTATGCCCACACTCCGGACGCTCTTGAAAAAGCTTTAACGGAACTGAAAAATATTAAATTACGTGATAGTAAGCTAAGCGTAGTTTTTGGCTGCGGCGGTAATCGTGATAAGGCAAAGAGAAGTCTTATGGGGCAAATAGCCGCAAAACGTGCTGATACCATCATAATTACAGATGATAATCCACGCCATGAAGACCCAAAGCTTATTAGAGCTGCAATCATAAGCGGTATAGAGAAAGCAGATTATACAGAAATAGCAAATAGAGAAGAGGCTATTAAATACGGTATAAATAATTTAAAACAAGATGATATCTTATTAGTTGCCGGCAAAGGTCATGAAAATTACCAAATTATAGGCGATAAGAAATTACCTTTTGATGATGCTGAGGTTGTGAGGAAGTGTGTAAAAGTTTGTCATCCCGTGGCTTGACCCATAGTACCGGACAGTTTTAAAAAAACCTTGATGTCATCCCCGCGGAAGCGGGGATCCAGAAAAATAACTTCAATATTAATACAGAAGTGACATATTTGATAAAATAAACATATAAAAAGCTTGCTTTTTATATGTTTACTGGCTTCCCGCCTACGCGGGGATGACATAAACACGCCATACAACAACATATAAATAACAAAAACATATGATCTGGAATTCTAAAACTTTAAGTGCTGTTCTCGGTATAACAATCTCTAATTCTATAAATTGTAATGAAGTGCAATTTAATTCCAAAGATGTTAAAAAAGGTAATTTATTTATAGCACTTCAAGGTAATAGAGATGGTCACGATTATGTTCTAGATGCAATAGATAAAGGAGCAGCAGCCGTAATTATTAGTAAGCGAGTAGAGATCAATGATAAAGATAAAATTATCTTAGTCGATGATTGTTTTGAAGCTCTACAAAAAATGGCTTTATATAAACGAGAGAATTCAAAAGCTAAATTTATAGCTATAACAGGCAGCGTCGGTAAAACTTCTACAAAAGAAGCACTGAAAGTATTATTACAACATGATTTTCTAGTTTTTGCTAGCCGAGGTAACTTCAATAACAAACTCGGTATGCTTATTAATCTTGCTTCAATGGCTGATGATACGGAATATGCTATTTTTGAGCTTGGCATGAACCATAAAGGTGAAATAAGAGAGCTGGTTCAAATATTAAAGCCGAATATTACCATGATTACTAATATTTCAGAGGCTCATTTAGAATTTTTTAACTCGCTTGAAGAGATAGCTGAAGCTAAATGTGAGATTTTTGCAAATTTTAGCAAAAATGATATTGCCGTTATTAATGCCGATACTAATTGCTATAACAAAATATTATCGATATTAAAAAACCTTTCTATCACCGATATACATAGCTTCGGTAGATCAGCTAAAACTTCAGCAGAATTAATTTTATATGAGAACCTAGGAGAGCAAGTCTACTTAAAGTATAAGATAAATAATAAAGTCTTAGATGTAACGATACCGTTTATTCCTCGGCATTTTACCGAAAATTATACCGGTGTACTTTTAATTATCGATATATTAGGTAAAGATATAGAGATAGCTGCAAATCACTTAGCAAATATTTCTCCTACTAAAGGAAGAGGGGAAATTATCAATATACAAAATTGTCGTGTAATTTGTGATTACTATAACGCAAGTCCGCAGTCAATGAAAGCTGCATTAGAATATTTAAAACAAGTACCTGCCGAGAATAAAACTGCTATAATAGGCGATATGCTAGAGCTAGGGGAAAATTCTAAACGATTACATGAGAAACTAGTGCAGTACATATTAGATGCCGCTTGTTCTAAGGTCTATTTAGTAGGAGTAAATACTAAATATATTGATGATTTACTACCTTCCAAAATAGCTAAAAAATACTTTAAAAATGTTGATGAATTAATTACGCATATTACGGATTTATTTGAAGGTAATGAGCTGATTCTAATAAAAGGGTCAAGAGGCGTAAAACTTGATAAGATTGTTGATTATTATAAATAAATACACTAGGATATTCTTAATATTGTGTGGTTTGGTTGCCCGTCATTGCGCGGAAATTACGTAGTAATTGACGAAGCAATCTCAGGATGTTTGACGAGATTGCTGCCGCGCAGTCGTAGACTGCGCGCAATGACGATTTGGTATCCAATAACATCAAAATATACTTTTAAATTTAAATCTACAAATGTTATACAATCTTTTACTCTCTCATATCCATAATTCACATATAGCTAATTTATTTCACTATATTACTTTTCGTAGCGGTCTTGCTATTATTATAACTCTAAGCCTTAGCTTTATCACGGGTCCGATATTAATAGAATTTCTGCGATCTCTTCAAAAAAACGGTCAGCCTATACGCTCAGACGGACCTGAATCGCATCAAACAAAAGTAGGCACTCCGACAATGGGGGGCATTATGATTATTTTGTCTAGTTGTCTTTCTACTTTATTACTTGCTGATTTAACGAATAAATATATTTGGATTACGTTATTTGGTTTTATTAGTTTCGGTATTATAGGATTTATAGATGATTATGCTAAAGTAACTAAAAATAATCATTACGGAGTAAGAGGAAAAAGTAAGCTTTTACTTCAAGGAATTATTAGCTTCATTATATGTGTTTTACTAGAATATCTAGATAAAAGTCCAAGTCATTTACTTAACGTACCGTTTTTTAAAAATTTAAGTTTGGATCTTGGTTATTGTTATATAGTTTTTGCTATATTTGTTATAGTCGGCTCTTCTAATGCCGTGAATCTAACGGATGGGCTTGATGGTCTTGCTACCGTTCCTATTGCCTTTACTGCCGGTTCTTTTGCTTTAATAAGTTATTTAGTAGGAAATCTAATTTACTCGCACTACTTACAGCTAACCTATATACCGAATACCGGAGAGTTAACGGTGTTATGTGCAGGATTAGTCGGTAGCTGCCTTGGATTTTTATGGTTTAATGCACAACCGGCAGAAGTTTTTATGGGCGATACCGGTAGTCTAAGTCTTGGCGGTGTGCTTGGTATTATTAGCGTTATTACTAAGCATGAAATAGTTTTAGCTATAGTCGGCGGCTTGTTTGTTATTGAAACGGCATCCGTAATTTTACAGGTATATTACTTCAAAGCTACTAAAGGAAAAAGAATATTTAAAATGGCACCGCTCCATCATCATTTTGAAAAACACGGCTGGGCAGAATCAAAAGTCGTAATAAGATTTTGGATTATTTCAGTTATATTTGCTCTTATAGGCTTATCATCCTTAAAATTACGTTAACTATATTCGTTTATCTATCTTTTATTTATCAAAATACATTACATAAATTAACTTTCTCTTTGCTTTTGTACAAGAAATTTGCTATAATACTGATATTAATTTATAGTAGGTGTATGGCATGGTTAAAGAAATAGATATAAATAAATTATTAGCACAAGAAAATAATGCTTTAAATACTATATTAAGCCAAGTAAATGAATTATGTAAGCAAAATAAGCAGTTGCAAGGTTTGTAGAAGTCAAGATTTGATCTTACAGACACTATAAATTTTGCACCTGATTGTCAGTTACATTTTGACTGTCAGAGACGTATTCAAGATACAAGATTTCATTATTCTTTTCAACAGCTAATTTTCTACTATCCTTAAAAGTTTGCATAGGAGTTTTTCCATAACAATATTTTCCTGAATGTGGTCGCTCATTATTGAAATGCTCTAACCAAATATCAAGATCTAATTGTAAATCATCAAGATCTGTATAAATCTTTTTCCGCATAGCTGTATCAAAGAATTCTTGTTTCATGGTTTTATTAAAACGCTCACACATACCATTTGTTTGGGGAGAATATGCCTTAGTTGTAGTATGCTCTATACCTTCGATACTTAGAAACAACTCAAAAGCATGATGCTCTATATTCCCCTTATATTCTGACCCACGATCTGTAAGAATACGAAGTATTGGTATCCCTTGGGTCTCGTACCATGGTAACACGCGGTCATTAAGCATATCAGCAGCAGTTAAAGCTGTTTTATCAGTATATAGTTTAGCATCAGCTACCCTAGTATAGCTATCAATAAATACCTGAGAATAAACCTTACCTATACCTTTGAAATTACCTACATAATACGTATCCTGACATCCTAGATAACCTGGATGCTGCGTCTCAGTTTCTCCATGAGCTTCTCTTTCATTACGACGCTCCTCTAGCACTTGTAATTGAGATTCAGTAAGAACAATACCATCCTGAGCCATCTTTGCTTCTAATGCTTTAAGCCTTTTACTGATATTGTTTAAATCATTACGTAACCAAATTGATCGCACTCCTCCAGGCGATACAAGTATACCGCTCTTCTTAAGCTCATTTGATACTCTTAGCTGACCATATGCTGGATATTCTATTGCCATATCCATTACTGCTTTCTCTATCGCTGGATCAACTCTATTCGCTATTATTGGCTTTCTTCGACTAATTTCATACAATGCCTCTTCGCCACCAGTTTCATACAGTGCTTTAAATCTGTAATAACTATCTCTACTATAGCCCATCGCTTTACATGCTGATGATATGCTACCAAGACTCTTAGCTAGTTCTAGTAACCCTATTTTTGGCTTTATTATTTTTTGATTTAAGTTCATTTTTCATCTCCATTTAATAATTAATTTATTTTACTAAATGTAAGATATAATCTCAACTATTACAGATGAACAATTACAAAAATTAGCCCAAATATTAGCTGAGACGATAGATAAGACAGTATTACAGGAAAGTTTAAAAAAATAATACCGTTATTAAATAAAAAGGTATTAAATGAATATGTAAATATAATATTGATTGAAATAATTAATATTATGCCTAATTTAGATATAAAAATATTAAATCAGGTAAAAAAATTATACAACAAATACTTAGTTACTAAAAGCTTAGTTAAGATAGTAAATACAACACCTAATATAGCACCCAAGGCATTTAATGCACTGCAAGCATTATTTAATGATCCTATAGAAAATTTCAAGTGCGAGGCAGTTTCAGTTTTAGTTGAAATAGTAAAGGCAAAGCCTAGTTTAGTAAAAGAAGCATTGAACATATTGAAAACACTAATCCGTAATGCCTAATTATGTCAAATTTGATACTGTGCAATGTTTAAAATCAGAATAACTATTTGGTAACCCTAATAATGAAATTTTATATCAAGCTACTTGAGAAGCTTAACTGAAATGCTAAGTGTAATATATGAACAATAAGCTTTAAATACACTGCAAGATCTACTAAATGATTCTAATATTTATATTAAGGCTACGGCTGTTGTAAGCTTATAGTTAATATATATTGTACCAAGTTTAACATTAGCAATATTTAGTATATTGAAAGAAGTATTAAACGATTCCGGCAACGAAGTCAAAATTGTAGTTATTTGGAGCTTAACTGAAACAGTACGTATAAATCCTAGTTTAGCCCAAGAGACATTAAAAATATTGAATACACTACTTAATAACCCTAGTAATTATATTGAATTCACAATCGCCAAAATCCTAGGTTGGATAATACAAATAAACTCCAATATATCACATGACGCATCTAAAATACTGAAAAATTTATTTAGTAATTCTGACAAATCCGAGTCTGCTTTAAGTTTAGTTGAATTAGGAAAGGTAAAACCGGTAGAAGAAGCATTTAAAGTGTTCAAAGATATACTCAGTGACCCTTATGTTGACAGATATGCTAAGTATGCAGTTGCTGTAAGTTTAATTAATATAATAAATGTAAGATCATTTGATAAAGCTAGTGATAAACAAGTTAATAGGTTAATAAAAATAATTGATCTACATAGAACTCAAAATTTTGATAAGGATTTATATTTAGAAATAGACGCCCAAACCCTCTACACACAATAACCGATTACATCACTCAAGAATATGAAAAAAGTAAAAATCCTGAAGTAATAGAATGGTTTATTGCGAGTTTTAACGAATTACCGAATATAAGCGAAACGCAAATCTTTTTAAAAGAAGTATGTAAAAGCATATTAAAAAGCGGTGTGATAAATGAGTTGAGCGTAAGTTTATTTTAAATGGTACAAAGAAATATAATTGTACTTTTACGGTATCAGTTAGTAAAGCACCAGGAATAGAAGGCAAGATAATATTTGAAGATAGAAACTATGAAATATTTACAACCGATAATTCAGCAAGCAAAATAGTAAGTTTAGAGGAGTTTATAACTAAATGACTTGCAGAAACAGACGATCCGTTAGCAGAACAATATAAAATAAACCTCTATTCCTAAACAAAGGATTAGCTCTTAAAATAGCAGCAAGTGATATTAATTACGTAAGTAGTATTACAACTGAAAAATATCTTTTATCTTATGCAGGTGATAATAAAGATAAGTTCGTAATGTTGTTAGAAAAAAGAAGTATTTTCTGATCATCTAATATATAAATTTGGTGAGGATAATTTAAAGAAAATAGCCACTATTTATCCAGCAGAAATTAACACAGAACTAAGAGGGCAACTATTTAACGAATTAGCAGCCCAAGAACAATGTGATTGCTTTATTAAGAATGAAAAGCTTAAGCCTGAAGAAGAAACACAGATATTTAAACATAGTAGTAAGATGAAGTTTGCAAGTGAAATAATTCAAGATGCAAAAATAAGGTTGAAAACCAGTAATTTTAAATTACTAGATGCCGGGGCAAATAAAAGATTAGATGCCTATGAAATTAAGATAGATAGCCACAATAAAACACTATAGTGGAACAATACAAAAAGCAGAAATCTTTAGAGAAATGAAAGTTTAGCACAAGAAAGCCCATTATTATACGATTACTGTAATGCATTTTAATGAGCAAGAGGGTATAATAAAAATTTTAGTAAAAGGTATAGATTTAATAACGCAAAGTTTCTTAATAGAGATATTAACAGATTTGGCTTGCAGTATAGTAGCAGCAAGGCATGAGAGAAAGCATGGAAATAAAGTAATTAGTATAAACGATATTATTTGCAATAAAATTGGAATGGAAGATTTAGACGATAACTTAAAGAAAATAGTTATTATTAAAACACAAGAACGTAGAAACGAAATAATAAATCTCTCAAAAACACCTACATCACATTCTGATTCTACTAGATTTCGAGCTAATATAAAAGAATTAGGTAATGTAGTTAAAGAATTTGGGCTTTTCTAAAGCTATAGAAAGACATGATCAGGATAATATAGCTGTGCAACTAGCTTTAAAGGACTCTATTTTATTTATTGAATCTTTATATACAAACCGTGATGATATATTGAATGAAAAAAGTGATATATTTTTTAGAAGAAGATAATATAAAGAAGAAAGTTTTTGGCAGATAAGCTTTATACGGGATAAGCAATAACAGCACTAATAAAACATAATGAAGTTGCTTAAATACCAAAAGGTTAAAATTATTATGCTTCTTTAGGATTAAAAAGCCATTTATTATTACGATTTTTAATTGTAATCAACTATTATTAATAAAAACAAGAAATGACTTTTATGGAAGATTTAAGCTCTTGGAAAGAAAAGTTTGAAACTTGCGTTTACGCTAAAAAACTATTAGACAACATCGAATATTTAAATGCTAAAGTAAAAAATCCTGTTGATATAGAAGAAGTTACAAAAGGTATCTACTACGCTCGCAAGTATCACGACTTACAAATACGTCAATTAGGCGATCCTTATTATTCTCACCCGATTGAAGTAGCGATTATGCTCGCAGAGTTTGTAGCCGAAGAAGCTCCTAAGCTTTATAATGCTATTATGCTGCAAGCTGCTTTACTGCATGATACTATTGAAGATATAGCACTGACTGAAGAAGTAATAACTATTGGACCGGAAGTAGCAAAGCACGTAGAGGGTTTAACTAGAATAAAACCTTACGGAAAAATAAGTAGTGAGAAAGGTCTGAATTTGCTAGTTAGACAAAAAAGATATGATACAATATTAATAAAGTTCTTTGACAGAATGTATAATTTACAAACTTGAGGTGCTAAATCACCTGAAAAAATGAGGAAAGTTTAATTAGTGTTGTAAAAATTGCTGTGTATATAGAGGCACATGAAATAAAACAACAATTAATTAAACTGTGCTACAGATAAATTTTGATGAATAATTTCTGCAGGGCTATAATTAACAGTATTTTTAATATATTAACAATAAATATATGATACATAAAATGCTACAGGACCTGTACAATCTAATAAAAAAACGCTATAATAGTTTTAATATTACTTTTATCTTCTTAGGATCAATATTAGCTTGTTCTAAAGTTTTTCTTAAATATTGTTTAGCATCCACAAACTCCGGTGTCTCTCTAAGCGAAGTTCTCCCGATGACTCCTACTATAGTGATTCCAGCACCGATTAAAAAAGCTATACGCCAACTAAAACCAAATGAAGTAACTAAAGAAGCTAAGCATAATGCTCCAAAACCACCTAATATACAAAAACTATCTAAAGTTGCTACAGTTGGATATTGTACAGGTGGTTTAATAAATTCAGTTAAATATACATCTGCTCCTATTACTTTCCCCATTGAGGACATGCCTTGTGCCATACGGCATGCTATCATAACCCATGTAGCTACAATTCCTATTTCATCATAAGCTGAAGATTCCATAATAAAACAAGCTATAGTCATAAGCAAAGTAGTTATTATTATAGTTGATTTTCTTCCTATATTATCACCAAGCCAACCAAAGATTAATGCTCCTATCGGTCTAAATACATATGTTGAACATAATGCAGCTGCTTCATAGATTAGAGCAGTCTGAGGATCAGCTTGAGGAAAAGCGTGTTGAGAAGCACTGTTGCCATATGTACATATAAATATAAATCAAAATATTCAAGAAAAGTGCCAATAGACAAAATATCTCATGCTTGTTTTGGTTCTCTATTTAAACTTGTTTGTGCTTTCTCATAGCCGAACATAAATTCTTTATAAAAAATTAAATTGTAAAGAAATCTATACTGTTTTATATAAAAGTCAATAGGAAATTGCGCTTTATACGAAAATCAGAAAGTGAAGTGCAACTTATTATTAATTTATGTTATCCTATGTTATCCATTTTGTCAATATAATTGCACTAGTTTAAAGCGGTATGTCTGTGTACCTGAGCATTCATCACAAGCCCAAAGCCGATTAGCATGGATGCGATCATTGTTCCGCCGTAAGAAATAAACGGTAGCGGTACGCCTACTACGGGAAGCAAGCCCATAACCATAGCTATATTAATAAATACGTGAATAAATAAGATTGAAGTAATACCTATTACCATTAATTTACTAAAAATCTCTCGGCAATTTGCGGCAATTAATAAAGAAATAGTTATAAGTGCAAAATATAATATTAGTAAAAACATTCCTCCTATAAAGCCGAACTCTTCAGCGAAGGTAGCAAAGATAAAGTCAGTTTGATGTTCGGGAAGAAAATCCAAATGGCTTTGGCTACCTTGATTTAAACCGCGTCCAAATAGGCTACCTGAACCTATAGCGATTTTAGACTGAATAATATTATAACTAGCACCGAGCGGATCATGTTCGGGATCTAAAAAAACCATTACCCGTTTTTTTTGATAATCATACATCATATTCCAAGCAATAGGTAGGCTAATAAGAGCAGCAAGACCTAGTATTATAAAATATTTTATTCTAAGACCTGCCGTAAAAAATATAATTGCCGAAACAATTAAAACAATCATTCCCGTACCTAAATCTGGTTCTCTAATTATTAGAAAAGCCGGTATTAAAACTCCTATAATCGGTATAATAACTTTATGAAATTTTGTAAGATCATCAATTGTTAGTGAATGGAAATATCTAGCAAGCATTAGTACAACGGCGATTTTTATCGGTTCGGAAGGTTGAAGCTTAACTATACCGATATCAATCCATCTTTTACCGCCCATGGCAGTTGAGCCGAAAAGCTCCACGGCTACTAGTAAAGCGAGTACGCACAAATAAAAGATATACGATAACCTAAATATTATGCGTAAATCAATTAATACTATAATAATAGCTAGAGGCAAGAATATACAAAAATTTATAATTTGTTTGTAAGCCCAGGGCTGCAAATTACTATTTGCTGCAGAATAAAGCACAATGAAACCAATACAGCAAATTAAGCTAATTAGTAAAATTAAAGTAATCGGTAATTTTTGTAATCGTTCTAGATAATTTTTATGCATTGTTTTTGTATTCAGTAGAGGTGTTGTATGTCATTCCTGCAAAAGCAGGAATGACATAACAGGATTCCAGCCACAAATCTGCTAACTAAACTGTAGAAGTCAAGATTTGATCTTACAGACACTATAAATTTTGCACCTGATTGTCAGTTACATTTTGACTGTCAGAGACGTATTCAAGATACAAGATTTCATTATTCTTTTCAACAGCTAATTTTTTACTATCCTTAAAAGTTTGCATAGGAGTTTTTCCATAACAATATTTTCCTGAATGTGGTCGCTCATTATTGAAATGCTCTAACCAAATATCAAGATCTAATTGTAAATCATCAAGATCTGTATAAATCTTTTTCCGCATAGCTGTATCAAAGAATTCTTGTTTCATGGTTTTATTAAAACGCTCACACATACCATTTGTTTGGGGAGAATATGCCTTAGTTGTAGTATGCTCTATACCTTCGATACTTAGAAACAACTCAAAAGCATGATGCTCTATATTCCCCTTATATTCTGACCCACGATCTGTAAGAATACGAAGTATTGGTATCCCTTGGGTCTCGTACCATGGTAACACGCGGTCATTAAGCATATCAGCAGCAGTTAAAGCTGTTTTATCAGTATATAGTTTAGCATCAGCTACCCTAGTATAGCTATCAATAAATACCTGAGAATAAACCTTACCTATACCTTTGAAATTACCTACATAATACGTATCCTGACATCCTAGATAACCTGGATGCTGCGTCTCAGTTTCTCCATGAGCTTCTCTTTCATTACGACGCTCCTCTAGCACTTGTAATTGAGATTCAGTAAGAACAATACCATCCTGAGCCATCTTTGCTTCTAATGCTTTAAGCCTTTTACTGATATTGTTTAAATCATTACGTAACCAAATTGATCGCACTCCTCCAGGCGATACAAGTATACCGCTCTTCTTAAGCTCATTTGATACTCTTAGCTGACCATATGCTGGATATTCTATTGCCATATCCATTACTGCTTTCTCTATCGCTGGATCAACTCTATTCGCTATTATTGGCTTTCTTCGACTAATTTCATATAATGCCTCTTCGCCACCAGTTTCATACAGTGCTTTAAATCTGTAATAACTATCTCTACTATAGCCCATCGCTTTACATGCTGATGATATGCTACCAAGACTCTTAGCTAGTTCTAGTAACCCTATTTTTGGCTTTATTATTTTTTGATTTAAGTTCATTTTTCATCTCCATTTAATAATTAATTTATTTTACTAAATGTAAGATATAATCTCAACTATTACAACTAAACCTCAACATCAAACACCTTAAAAATAAATACTAATTCGTCAGCTATCTCTTTCAGATAATCAAAACGACCGGCAGAACCTTTATGTCCCGTATCCATATTTGTTTTTAATAATAAGGGATTATTGTCCATTTTTAGTGCTCGTAATTTTGCTACCCATTTAGCAGGTTCCCAGTAACCTACACGTGGGTCGGATATACCGCAAGTAACGAATAGAGCAGGGTAGTTTTGTGCTTTTACGTTATCATAAGGGGAATATGATTTAATATATTCAAAATATTCTTTCTCTTTCGGATTACCCCACTCATTATATTCCAAGAGAGTTAACGGTAAGCTTTCGTCAAGCATGGTACTCAAAACATCAACAAACGGTACATGCGCGATTGCTGCTCTATAGATTTCCGGTTTTTCGTTGAGTATGTAACCGATTAACATACCGCCGGCACTACCGCCCATTATTACTATATTGTTGTTACTTGTATATTGCTCGTTAATTAAAGCTCTACTACAGGCTATGAAGTCTTCAAATGTTCTTTTTTTGGTTAAAAACTTAGCAGCTTCATACCAATCATGACCTAGATCATCGCCACCTCTAATATGAGCAACTGCGTAAATAAAACCGCGATCGGCAAGTGTCACTGCTGTATTTCTAAAATTGACGGGCATAGCGATGCCATAAGCACCGTAACCCATTAGATATAAAGGATTTGAACCGTCTTTTTTAAATAAAGATTTTTTATAAAACAAGGTTATAGGTACTTTTACATCTTCATTATCTGCAAATATTCTCTCTACTTTATACTCCTCCGGGTTAAAGCCTGAAGGTATTTCGTGGCTCTTTAATATCGTTAATTTATCGCTATTAAAATCGTAGCTATAAGTGGTATTGGGTCTTGCTAGAGAAGAATAATCTATTCTGATATCGTCTTCCTCAAAGTTTGTAGAAAAACTACTTGCTTGGAAACTTTCGTCGGGAAAATGAATTGTATTTTCTTGTAAATCTTTAAATCGCTTTATTTTAATTAGCGGTAAACCTTGGTCACGATAGTTTAAGATTAAATAATTATTTGTAACATTAAAGCTTTTTAAATATTTGTCTTGTTCTTCCTTAATATAAACATCATCCCAATCATCCCAGCTAGTATTTTCAAAATTATTTACCGGCAGTGAATATTTTGTTTTCTGCAGCTCGTACTAATTTAGGCGTAAAACTATCATCCTGCATAGAAATTACGTAAATTTCATTTTCATTATGATCGCCTGAATTTATAAAAATATATTCATGACTTGCTGATTTCTTGCAGCTGATAAAATGAAGAGGGTTTTTTACCTCGAATATTAATTTATCCTGAGTGACCTCTTCACCTAGACGGTGAAACATTACCTTATCCCAGCGTTGATTCTCATTAATAGTAATATAGAAAAAGCAGTTTAAGTGTTCATGCCAAATTATAGTAGGAGCTACAGCTAAATCTCGATCGCTTGATACAAGCGAATTTTGCGGCATTCGCCTAGGCTCACGTACATTTGTACGTTCCGCAGGCTTGTCCTGAAATTCATCTTGTCTGAAGCGATCGAGATTTAGCTGTACATTGCCTAATTCATCAGGTAAGTATTTTTGTTCTTTAAGGTTGTATATTTTGATATTGTATTGTTCATTACCTGTAAAACTAACACTATAAGCCATTAAATTGTGATCAGGTGACATTGCAACTGTAGCAACATCAGTAAAACTGCTATTTGGAGCAAGAAGGTTGACATCTAATATTACTTCTTCTGCTGAATCCATATTATTATGCTTTCTGCAATATATCGGATAATTTTTATTCTCCTCTACTCTATGATAATAGTAATAATCTTTGTTCTTAACATAAACCGATTCATCGTCTAATTTAACCCGTCCTTTTAATTCTTCAAAAATCTTTTCCTTATCATTTTGCAGATCGGCAAAGAAATTTTCGGTATATTGATTCTCAGCTTTTAAATAATCTAAAATTTTAGAGTCTTCTACATTTGGCCACTTAGGATCACGCAGCCAGTGATAATCATCGTTTATTGTTGCTTCGTGAACTTCAAAGCTGTAATTTTGTTTGTCTGTTATTGGTGGTTTCATGTTTTTTATTTTTTTGTGTTGTTATGCCTAAAGTCGTCATTGCGAGGAGCCGTAGGCGACGCGGCAATCTAGTAAAATAATAAAAAAATTCTGTAATCAGAATTGTTTACTAGATTGCTTCGTTGAAACTTACAGTTTCTGCTCGCAATGACGATTTTGGTATCTATACAACAATGACATCGAATTATTGTAGTGTTAAAATCAAACTAATTAATAGGAATAATACAATCAATATAGCAGTTTGCTGATTATGCCAAGCAGATATTTTACTTAAAATATTATCCCAAATAACCTTAAAATTAAGATATTCTGCCGCATCTTCGTTATTGTCTGCCGTTTCTTTATATTTATCGATACTGAAATATATAAATTTTTCAATATATTGGTATAGGTCAAGGTTTATGTTTTCTGTCGAAATGCGTGGTATTTTTCTAAATATTAAAGCCAATAACAGTGAGATTGCAAGGATCACTAGCTTAAAGTTAGCAGTATGTGATATTTGAATAGGGTAGAATAAACATATGCATAAAGTTATGATGCAGAAAGAGAGGTAGGTTATAGTTCTTATGTAATCCCCGCGAAAGCGGGAATCCAGAAATATTATAAAGCTTTTATTTTTAAGGTTTTTACTGGATTCCTGCTTTCGCAGGAATGACATAAAGAGAGATGGGAATGACGTAGAACTCTCCATCAACAACCCAAATAATACGGTACAAGTCGCTATCTTGGAAAATAGCATTACACTATTCTCGTTTAAAATATTAGCTATTTCATCTTTAATATAAGAAGAACTAATAGGCAGTATAGATGTATAGATTAATATACTAATAACAAATCCGCTTAATAAAATAAAATTAATTTGAGTATTCTGAAGATCTTGGTAATTTTTAATATCATACTCATCTTCTATATAAGCGAAATATAAAGCAAATAATCCGTTATATAATATATGTATGAATATAAAGCTTGTAATAAGATAAGCTATATTTGGAGAGTTTATGCTAATAGCCGTTAATATAAAACCAAGCTGTGATACGGTAAGATAACATATTAATCGTTTAAGTTTTTTTTCAATTAGAGACAATACTAATCCGTAAATGATCATTGATATCCCAAAAAACTTTAATATCTCAAGACCGCTAAATAATTTTAAAATGATAATTAAAATAACTTTAGTAGTAAAACTAATTAAATATACAATACCGCTACTTGAAGCTATAGGATAGCAATGAACCACCCAGCCGTTTACAAAAATAGCCGAGGCATTAATTAAACAACCTGCAAGTATGAATATTGCTGGTAACTCAAAATTATTTACTGATTCCGTTAAAGAAGTAAAAGTCGTATTACTTGTTGTTTGGATTAGAAGAGTCGTACCGATTAAGATTAGCCCGCTGCTGAATAAATGAGTGAGGAAATATTGACGTGCCGGTTTTATCTTTAATTGGTCACAAAAAATAATTATGCAGGCAAAAATCGTCATGAATTCAAGCGAGATTATCATGGAAATAAAATCAGCTGCAAATACGCATATAATAGAGGATAAACAGTATAAACTACCGATTAAGCATTCTAATTTTCTATTTTGGGAAATTGTATAAAGATTTAAGATAGCAGTAACAATTAGAAATGCTAGAGCTATTAGCTGATTTTGTGGGTGAAAATCAAACATAAGCTCAAAATTAGTAAGCGGAAATGTACACTTGGTATTTTGAATAAACATTTTAATCCTTAGAAGAAACTGTTAAAACCTCTAGTCCCTGGATTCTTTTAAAGTCTTTTACATTTAGAGTTAATATCAGAAAACCTTTTGTAATAGCCGTTGCTGCAATAAGCATATCATGAGTTCCTATAGTTATACGTTGTGTGTATAAATCATGAGTAATACGTGCATATGTATATACTTCTTCAATACCGAAAGGTAATATAGTAAACAGACTTTTTACGTATTCTATAAAAGCTAAACATTTTATACGTTTATTCTCATTCTTGACTCTATCTACTCCTATTAATAGTTCAGTTAACACAATAGGGCTAATATAAGTCTGACCGTAATGTGACCATTGCTTAGTACTTACCTTTTCTCTTTCTAAAGCTATGATTATAGCAGTATCAATAATTAATCCCATCTTTCAACCAATTTTTTAATATCTTGTTTAGTATTGTGTCTTATTTCTTCGCGATTTTTCATGAATTGATCAGCATCTTCAGGATCAAGATGTGGACCATTTTTAAAAGCTTCCTCTAAGTCTCTTACTGCTACAGAAGGCTTGATTTCTGCAGGCGTAATCCTTGCTACGATATGATTACCTTTTTGAACGTCAAAGCTTTCGCCTTTATAGTAAACTCTATTCATAATATCTGAAAAAGATCGTACAAATTCTGTTGCTCTAATAATTTGTGCCATATTTATCCTCAAAAATAATTACCATATTTATACCTTTGATACTTCAAGATTTGGTACGTCAAATTTCGGGATTCGCCTGTGCTCACTATTGTACGCTGTGTAGGTGCACTGCTTATTTGACTTCCAACTTTTGAAGTATCAAAGGTATAAATATTATATGATTATGTGTAGATTATGTAAATATGTTTATGTAATATAAGCTAAAAATTCTCTGATTAAGATTTGAATAAAATAGAAAAGAGTTACGGCACAGCAGCACATTATTATACTAATTTGCATAGAGTAGGGAAGTGGTTTTGTTACGTTAGATTCTACTAAAGAAGGTTTATAAATAGAGCTTAATATTTTGAGCAGGTAAAGGCTTGAGAATATACTACTAGCTATTACGACAATCATAACAATGATTTGATTCTGTTCGCTTGCGGCAAGTAATATTGAGAATTTGCTAATAAATCCGCTAAAGACAGGTATACCGATTAATGATAATGAAGAGATAGATATAATAAAAGAAATTAAAGGAAATTCTTTGGATGTACCATGTAAATTCTGTACTTGATCGGCTTTCTTTAAACTGTAAATACTTCCCATACTATAAAATAAGCAGATTTTTGTAAAAGAATGTGAAACTAAATGGAGTATTGCGGCTCCAAGTGCCTTAGGTGTTAACATGAAAGCACTAAGCAATGCAAGGCTTAATTGGTTCATAGTGGAGTAGGCGAGTATTTTTTTGATATTATCCGTGTCTAGGGCTTTGATTGAGCTATACAATATGCTTACTATCGGTATAAAAATTAACCAGTTAAACTCGGCAAATATCATTTGTAAATACGATAAACCGAATATATATAATAGGATTTTGTAAATACAAAATAATCCGGTTTTAACCACTATTACGGCATGCAGCAAACTACTAATGGGGTAATGTGCAACCATTGCAGCAGGAAGCCATGAATGCACCGGAAAAATTGCAGTTTTAGCAATACCGCAAATAAACATTAATAATAAAATAATTGACTGGTTTTTGGAAAAATAATTTTCTACTAAACTCCCACTTGCAAAATCTCCGTTACCGGTTTTAGTATAAATAATTATCACTGCCGGTAAAAATAATATTGTGGCAGAAATCATCAGAATTTTTAGATATTTATATAACCCGCTAAGTACTATATTATTTTTGGTATGTCCTATTAAAAAAGCTGTAGAAATAGTTAAAAGCTCATAGCAAATAAACATCGTGAATAAGTTGCTAGATAAAGCAATTAAAACACCTATTAGAATAGTGAAGTTAAAGAAAAATAAGAATCTAGCAGAATAGTCTATATTATTAATAGCAAGATATTTAGGAGTGTAAAGTAAAGCACAAATCCATAAAAAGCCTATTAAACTTAAGAAAATCAGCCCTAAAGGTTCAAGATGGAATCCTATAGAGTAATTACCGCATATATTAAATTCAAATCCTGCTCTAATACCTTTTAAAAACAACCAGTCTATAATTAAAATATTACCGAAGAAAAAAAGAGCGATAGTAATAAGTAAAAAATTACGTATAAAGCTATCTTTTTGAGTGGCATACGGGCTAGTTAAGTTTAATGCACCAACTAGCAAAGTTGATAGAATCAAAAGACTCGGAGTAGTAAATTGTGTAATCATGATAAGCTGTTATACTTTTTTGATAGTATGGTTAGAGCATTACCTGTATGGCTTTCTATGTCATGCCTAGCTAAAAGTGGGGGAATCCAGAAAAAGCGAGATAAATCGTGCTTTTAGTTTTAAAAACTTACTGTGTTTATATTTTTTAATTACTGGATTCCCGCTTTCGCGGGAATGACAATAGTACCATTTTATAATGGTAAAATAACGATCCTACGGAGCTAAGTAAAATTATAATAAAATCTAATAGTAGATTTTGTGTTAATAATAATTCAAGAATATTTACTTTGATAAAAAATAATGGACTGATAGGTAAGCCACAGCTGCACATAATAGCAATTATTATTAAAACTTTGTTAGGCTCTCTTTTATAGCTTCCATTATAAGCATCTATCAAGAAAAGAGCTATTTTATTTATACTATCCGCAAGTAATAAACTTGGTAAAACTATTATACCGTTTTCGGTTACGTATAATAAAAATACGTAACCTATTTGAGTGCAACATGAATAAATTATAATATTCTTGAAATCTTTTGTTTGGTAAGCAAAATATGGGGCTATAATAAGAGTAGCTAAAGCGATAGGTTTTATAAAATTTGTAATAGCCGTTTTAATTGTCTCATAGCCTATAATAATATAAGTAAATTTATATATTATATATATTCCTATTATAGTAGAAATCCCTGCTAAATATACTAAAATAACTGAAGCCGTGTTATTATAAGCTCTCATCATCCAAAAATGCATAGGGAAAAAAGCTGTTTTTAAAATAGCACCTATTAAGAAAAAATCGATAGCTATAGTGATTATACGGGAATTAGTATGTTCTTGTAAATACGCTGCAATTTCTGCCATATTCAAACTACCCGTAATGCTTAGCAAAAATCCTATAGATATAAGAATAAGAGTTGCACCAATACTACCTATTATCAAATAATCAAAAGCTCCGATTAAAGATTTTGGATTATTACCTGAGGCTATCAGGACATAGCTACTAAGTGCCGAAATCTCTATAAATATATATAGATTAAAAAAATCGTGAGTAGCCATCATCCCTAAATAGCCCGTATGAGCGAATAATAATATACCGTAAAATAAAGATTTTCTATTATTGTTTATATATTTTAAGATAGTTTGATTAGTAATCTTATGACAAAAAACTAAAAAGAATAATAAAACCAAGTTAAGATAAATAATAATAGCTTGGTTTAGTGCATTTAGCCGATATTCTATTCCTATTTTTGAAGTCCATCCTCCCATGGTGTAAGATAGCTCCGTATTTTGTATAATGCTATATCCATAAACACTGACCAAAAGGCTAGATAAAATACAAATCGTAGTAATTATTCGTGCAAAGGTAATAAAGCGAAAAGATATTATTGAGAGTAAAGCCCCAAATAAAGGGAATAATATTTGTATGATAGGGACATGGTTAGCTAGAATCATTTATCAAAATTAATTTCATTTTCTGATATTGTACCAAAATGTTTATAAATTTGATATATTAAACTTAAAGCTACGCTAAGAGTAGCAAACCCAACTACTATAGCAGTTAGCATTAATACATGAGGCAAAGGGCTAGTGTAAGTAGTGATGCCCTCTTGGAAAATAGGTACACCGCCTGTTTTAATTTTTCCGATACTTAAATAAAATACTAACACCGAACTTTGAAAGATTCCAAGCCCGATAATTTTATGAATATAATTACGACTTGTAAGCATTATAAATAAGCCGCTAGTTAGTAAGATCAAGGCAAAGAAATATATTAAATTATGCATAATTATATTGTTATTGTAAGAAAAGTATTGTTACGTGAATCAGTTTCATCGTCATTGCCGCAATGACGTTGGTAGACATTAATACGCTTTGAAAGACTGATTAAATACGCATGTGACTTTTTTGCCCTTACGTATAGCGAGCTTAGGAAAAACCTGTTCAAGGATCACCATATTAGGATTATCTTGAGCAAGGCGATAATTTACTAAAGATTCTCGAAGTGAATCATCTACAGCAAAAATACCGGAAATTTCAGCGTTTTTATCTCTAAATTGCAGATAAGTAAACTCGCCGTCATCAAAAATTTTAATAGGAGCTATTTCTTCGCTGCCGCTAATATAGTAATTAAAATTATATTTTTCAGGATGAGTCAGGTCGAGACTTGCTAGGGCAGCAGAAAAAGTTTGCATATGACCGCTCATATTGTCATTTTCGTCATCCGGATAAAGAAACTTTACGTTAAAGACCATTTCAGGATCACGCATATCAAGAGTTTCGGCAGCATATAGTTCAAAGAAGTACGTCCGTTTATTAGTAATTAAAGTCATATTAGTAGTAGCATCCGGTTCCATCGGTTTAATAAAAATCCTATGACCGGCAGGTACTATTTGCCATGAAGTAGTATCTCCCATAGAAATACTTACTATTTCCTCGTCTCTTGCTAGTTCTATACTTGCTTGATAGCCGTAATATCCTGTGAATTTGAAAACATCGTCAGGGTTATAAGTCATAACTCTTAGACGTGGGTCTCGACCTAGAGGTCGTGATATAGTAAGAGCAAATACATCTAATGTAAGTATTATAAAAGTACAAAATATTATTAGTTGCTTCATATTATTTCTGATTTTTATTCCTTAATAACTTTAGCTTGTAACTAGTAACGGTAAAATTGAACGGCATATCAGGTGATGTATTTGTACTGATAGAATCCATTATAAATCCGATTCTTGCTTCCCATACCATATTTTCTAAAATTGCATCCGTACTATTTTTTGCCAATGATTCAAAAGTAACAACTGCCTCGTTATCGTTTATATTGTTAATTGATAATATATTAATTGAGCGTCTATATAGTTTTTGATATCTTATGACCGGTGATAATGGGTTATCAATATTCATAAAATTAGCAAATTGCATATAAACAATACTCGTAGAAGCATTTTTGATAAAGGTAAATTGTTCTTTTAATATATCGTAATTGTATTCTTCTCGTTGGTTTACATAATTCTGAAGCATAATATTTGCAATAGAGGTATAAGGCTTTACTAATGTTGAATGTTTAGTATTAGTAACGGCAGCTTGTTTTTCGGCATCATCTTTTATTAAATAATTTACTTTTTTGTTTATAGGTAGCAATATGTTGATATTTATACAAATTAAGGTTAATAATAAGGTAAAAATCGTGCATATTAGAAGCAGAAGACTTCTATGACTTAACGGTAAGATATACTTAAAATTATACCATTTTCTTGCATCAATAAAATATTCGCCGGATTTTATATATTCTTGTATTGCGTTGGTTAATGGGTCCATAATTAATAGATTAATATCTAATTTTATTCTGTTTTAACACTCTATCATAATTATTATAATATGATTATGATTTAATTTAATGTTATTTAAGCTATAAAATAAGTTTATATTGTTGCTACAATACCAAATATTGTTTAACTTTAAAATTAAAATAAATAAATTATAAATTAAAATTATACAATAACAATTATTGATGGTAGTGATTATGTTATACTCATCCCACTTGAAAAATTGGCGACAATGTCTTTATAAGTCCGCAGGTAGCCACGTATTAAGTATACGCTCTTCTCATAAGCTGAACTTCGTATAACTACTCTTTCTTTACTTCAGAGTATAATAGTTTACAATCTTTTTAATATTTTTTTATATTTATAAATAGATTTTTTTAAAAAATGCTTGTGAACTATTGTATAGTAAGGTAATTTTAAAATAGTAACAAGATAATTTAATAATGTATAATTAGAATGTTAAAATCATTAAAGCTTCTATTAGTATTAATTATGCTTGCTCAATTGTTGTCATGTACCCCTTCAGCTCCTTATGAAATTAAAAGCCCGTGCGTTTCTGCTGATATAGATGATGGTTTGAGTGTAAGCGTAAATCCTTGTATAAGAAGACCTGTTAATTCAGTAAATATAGTATAAAAGTAATAGTTTTACACAATAACAATGTAATAAGAAAAATACCTTTGATATGAATAATATATTTGGCTTCTTTAAATCAAGTAATAACTCGCAAAGCGGTTCAGGAGATACACAAACGCAAGAAAGTATTAAATCGGCTAATCCTTTAAAAATTACTCAGAATTGGTATGAAGAGCGATCTGATAAGTTACTTGTTCAACGTAACTTACTTATCATATTAATAATACTACTAACCATTTTTATGGTTATAGCAACTTTAGTAATAGCCTTTGTAGTGAAATCTAAACAGTTTGAGCCTTTTGTTATTCAGCTTAATAGTAATACCGGACGTGCCTCAGTGGTAGAACCTATTTCATCACCAGTGTTAACGGCGGATGAGTCTCTTACAAGGTATTTTATAAAGAAATACATAACGGCACGGGAAACATATAATCCGGTTGATTTTGCGACGATAGCTCGTACGACAATAAGATTATTTTCAACAAGCAGTGTGTATTACAATTATCTTGGCTATATAAGAAATAAAGATTTTGATCCTACTTTAAAATATAAAGAAGAGAATAATACATTTTTAGTAATCAAATCATGGTCAAAAATCGCAGCAGATAAATATATAGTTAGATTTTCCGTAAATGAGACATCAGGAAACCAATTAGTTTATAATAAAATAGCGGTAGTAAGTTATGCTTATGTGCCTATGCAATTAACAGATTCAGAACTTGATGTAAATCCGGTAGGGTTTCAAGTGAACGGATATAGGGTAGACGATGACAATAGTTAGATTTTATTTTTTAGTTTTTATATTATTAAGCGGTTTTACAGTACAACGAGAATGTCCACTTGTAGATGATCCATGTAATAGTAGTAATAATTATGTAGATGATTTATCTATAACTAAAGATAATAGGATAAAAACTTATATATATAATCCAAATGAAGTTTATTTATTAGTTTTGCATTTTGGCTTTCAATCGCATATAGAATTTGCTAAAAACGAAGAAGTCCAAAATATAATTCTTGGGGATGCTTATGCTTGGAAAATAACTCCTTTGGCAAATAGATTATTTATTAAGCCTCTTGAAAAAGATATTCGTACAAATATGACTATTATAACTAATAAAAGAATATATGAATTTGATATCGCTTCTACGGAACTTATGATGGGTAACGAAAGGGATTTAGTATATGTAATTAAATTTTACTACCCTAAGAAAAATAGTAATTACATGGCAAGATTTTAATCGATGTCATTTCTGCGTAGATATGTCATTGCGAGCAGCCGTAGGCTGCGTGGCAATCTTATGAAATAATACAAACTCCTGAGATTGCGGACGTACAATTGCTCTGAGGTTTCCTCACAATGACGGAAAAATCGATCCACGCAACAATGACAATAAAAACACTTTAACTAATATAATTTAGATATGGCTGAAGAGCAAAATAACAATCATAATACCGGTGCTTTATCAGGAGCAGATTCTCCTGAAGTACAAAGAGAATTATCAAAAGTTTCGGTTAGCTTTAATAAGAGTATTGCGATAGTAGTCGTAATTTGTGGTATTTTTATATATATTTTTTATACTCTTTTTTTCGGTACTGAAAAAGAAGAAATACCGGAGACTCAGATACCGAGTAATATTGTAAAACCTGTTACGGAGGTTGATGATAATATTCCGGAGATTCCAAAGTTACCTGATCCGCCTAAGCTTGAGACGCCTACCGCTCCTCCACCGCCTCCCCCTCCGGTAGTAAAAGTTCCACCGGTCTTACCTCCTACTACTCCTGTAGAAGAGAATAAAGACAAAACGCTTCCATTGCCACCGGTTTCGTTGCCTTCGACTTCAGGAACGTTAGTTGAGAGCGATGCAGAGAAGCAACGTCGTGAAGCAAAAAGAAAATCAGCTATAGTGTTAATTGGTGGTGTAGAGCCTAAAAAAACACCGGAACAGATTACGGCAGAAACGACCTTTAAAGATCGCGGTGATATGTCTTTGGTTCTCGGACGCGGTAAATTAATTGATGCAGTCCTTGAGACGGCAATAAATAGTGATCTCGGCGGTGAAATAAGAGCCATTATTAGTAGAGACGTATTTTCTGAGAAAGATAAAGTGATATTGATACCGAAAGGGTCAAAAATATTCGGTAAATATGCAACCTCAACTTCGTCCGATAGTTATGGTAGAGTTTCTATAATATGGGATAGAATCGATTTAACGAGCGGTTATACTATAGAATTCGACTCACCTGCAGTTGATAATTTAGGTAGACCGGGATTACAAGGAAGAGTTGATAATAAATATAAAGAACAATTTGCAAATGCCGTATTACAATCCGGCTTTAATATAGGGCTTGCTAAAGTCCTTGATAAGTTAGTGCCGCCTCCTATAGCTTCTCAGGCAGCGGCTACCAATAGTGCTACGGCAAAACAATTGTTAAATACTGCTCAAACTATTGCGTCTAATGCCGCTATGGATGCAAATACTAGGATAGTTACAATTTGTACTAATATACTTGCTGCTATTACCGATAAAACTTCGACTGCTTATACTACTATGACTCAAGCATGTACAACCGCACAAACTGCTTCTTCAGCGAATACTGCTGAGCAGAGACTTCAAACCTTAGTACAGGCAGTTAATACGGCAGCTTCAAGTTTGCTTACTACTACCTCTATAGCATCAACTCCGACGCAAGCACAACAAGCTTCTACTCAAGCTTTTACGGATGTAACGAATGTTATAAAAAATATGATAACTCAGCAGCAGTTTAAGCCGACGACAACGGTTAATCAAGGTACGCCGGTTAGAATATACGTTAATAAGGATTATAAATTCCCAAAAGCCGTTTTATTAAAATCGAAGGTAATGAAATGAGTGAAGAATTTGCAGCCTTAGAGACGTTTTTACTGCCTTTTAAAAATTTATTTGCTGAAGACGGTATTAACGAAATTATGGTTAATAAGCCCGGAGAAGTATGGGTTGAAAAAAAAGGTGATATATATTCTAAGCAAATACCGAAACTGGATAGCGAACATCTACTTGCATTAGGGAGTTTAGTCGCTCAATCTACCGAACAGATGATTTCAGAAGAAAAACCGCTTCTTTCGGCAACTTTGCCGAATGGCTACCGTATTCAAATAGTATTTCCTCCTGCTTGTGAGATAGGACAAATCATTTATGCTATAAGAAAGCCTAGCGGTATGAATCTAACTTTAGATGAATATGCTAAAATGGGGGCATTTGATGATACTGCAACAGAGAGTTTAGTAGATGAAGATGCAGTAATTTTAAATAATTTCTTAGCTGAAAAAAAGATTAAAGAATTTATTAGACATGCAGTTGTTTCAAAGCAAAATATCATAATTAGCGGCGGTACTTCAACCGGTAAAACTACTTTTACTAATGCGGCACTCACTGAAATACCTGCAATAGAAAGATTAATTACTGTAGAAGATGCTCGTGAGGTTGTGCTATCACACCATCCTAACAGAGTGCATTTACTGGCTTCCAAAGGAGGACAGGGGCGTGCAAATGTTACTACTCAAGATTTAATAGAGGCCTGTTTGCGTTTAAGACCAGATAGGATTATAGTAGGTGAGCTTCGAGGTAAGGAAGCTTTTAGTTTTTTGCGTGCTATTAATACAGGTCATCCCGGTTCAATATCAACACTGCATGCTGATAGTCCCGCTATGGCTATTGAGCAGTTAAAGCTTATGGTTATGCAAGCAGATCTTGGTATGCCGCCTGAAGAAGTAAAGAAGTATATTTTAACCGTTGTAGATATCGTTGTGCAGTTAAAACGCGGTAGCGGCGGGAAAAGATATGTTTCGGAAGTATATTATAAGAAGAACAAGAACGCTGAGGGGATGGTTTAAAAACGTCATTGCGAGGAAATTATGAAGTAATTGACTAAGCACAATCTCAGGCCACAATCCTGAGATTGCCACGCTCCTTTTAGTTGCGCGCAATGACGTAAAAATTACTCCACGCAAAAACTAATATATAAGCATAAACTAGGAATATCAATTCATGGAATGGCATAAGATACTTAAAGTTACTAGAAATATATTCGGTCATGCTATAATTCATCCGGTTGTTATTTTTTGTACCATTTGGATAAGCGGTGCATTTGTTGCAATTTTTACTAATGAGGTTGGAGCTTTAGGTGTAAATATAAATGCTATAAATATTGCTTATAAGTGGGCTTATTGGCTTATTAACGTTTGGGGGCAGTTAAAAATTGCCGACTATAATTATTTAAAATTGAAGCTACTTGCCTCTCTTCTCAGTCCGGCTATTATTGTTATAATATTTTACATTAAAAATTTTGAAAGAATAAAATCATTACAATTTTTCAAACAAGATGAAAAAGTATATGGAGATGCAAGCTGGGCTAATCCGTCAGATATAGAGGCTGCAGGTCTTAGATCTAAGAAAGGTATGCTGATCGGTGTTGATGCCGGTGGATATTTTGTTGCAGACGGGTTCCAGCATGCTTTATTATTTGCTCCTACCGGTTCAGGTAAAGGTGTAGGGTTTGTGATACCTAACTTGTTATTTTGGAGTGATTCGGTAGTAGTGCATGACATAAAGCTTGAAAATCACGGGTTGACAAGTGGTTGGCGTGAGAAGCAAGGGCAGAAAGTTTTTGTATGGGAGCCTTCTAATCCTGATGGTGTTACTCATTGTTATAATCCGATTGATTGGGTTAGTACTAAGCCTGGGCAAATGGTTGATGACGTTCAAAAAATTTCAAATCTTATAATGCCGGAAAAGGATTTTTGGAATAATGAGGCACGAAGCTTATTTTTAGGCGTAACTCTATATTTAATAGCCGATCCTACTAAAACTAAATCTTTCGGTGAAGTAGTGCGTACTATGAGGAGTGACGACGTAGTTTATAATCTAGCGGTCGTACTCGATACGCTTGGTGGTGTAATACATCCTGTTGCATATATGAATATTGCTGCATTTTTGCAAAAAGCCGATAAAGAGCGTTCCGGCGTAATATCTACAATGAACTCATCGCTTGAATTATGGGCAAATCCACTTATTGATTCAGCTACAGCATCTTCTGATTTCAATATACAAGAATTTAAAAAAGTCAAAACAACCGTATATGTAGGGTTAACACCCGATAATATACAGCGTTTACAAAAATTAATGCAGGTGTTTTATCAGCAGGCGACAGAATTTTTAAGCCGCAAAATGCCGGATTTAAAGGAAGAGCCGTATGGAGTAATGTTCTTACTTGACGAGTTCCCAACGCTCGGGAAGATGGATACTTTTAAAGCCGGTATAGCTTATTTTAGAGGTTATAGAGTTCGTTTATTTTTAATTATCCAAGATACACAGCAGTTAAAAGGAACATATGAAGATGCCGGGATGAATTCTTTCTTATCTAATGCAACATATCGTATTACTTTTGCCGCTAATAACTATGAAACGGCAAATTTAATATCGCAGCTTGTCGGTAATAAGACGGTAGAACAAAGATCATTTAGTAAACCTTTATTTTTTGATCTTAATATTGCTACTAGAACCCAAAACGTTTCTCAGGTTCAAAGAGCTTTACTTTTACCTCAAGAAGTAATACAGCTACCGAGAGATGAGCAAATTGTTTTAATAGAATCCTTTCCGCCTATAAAATCGCGTAAAATTAAGTATTATGAAGATAAGTTTTTTACTAGTAGATTATTACCGCCGACTTTTGTACCTACTCAAGTACCTTTTGACCCTAGGGCAAATAATAATGAGGCTTCGGAAGAGACCAAAACAATAACTGTTCCGGAAAATAATGAGTAAAATGCGTTCAGCTATTATTGATATCGGTTCAAATGCTTTAAGAGCTGTAGTTTATGAAAGTGATGAGCTTGGAGCGCCGGAAATTTTTAATTATAAATTTAGAAATTATCTTACAAATTTACTTAATTTAGATAATTTAGACGTAAAACATCAAACATATTTATCTCTACAATATCTTATTCATATTTTTACCAAACTGTCTGTTACTAATATTAGATGTGTTGCAACAGCTATACTTAGGGGGCATCCTAAAGCAGATGAATTCAAAGCTATAATTAAAAAGAGATTCAATATTGATATTGAAATTATCTCAGGTGAACGTGAAGCTTATTTAACTGCTGCCGGATTAATTTCCGGTATTAGTGATGCTTTCGGTATTGTAGCTGATCTTGGAGGTGGAAGTCTTGAGCTTGCACAGATTGGAAATAAAAAAGTCGGTAAATTAAAATCATTGCCGCTTGGTACAAAAATTATTGTTAGTAGCAATTTTGGTGATGTCGGGCTGATTACTAAAATGCTAGAGGAAGAATTTGGAGCTGCACATTATCCTAATTTATATTTAATTGGCGGTGCATTACGTCTAATGAGCCGTATATACATGGAGTCTATAAATTATCCCCTTAAAAATTTACATAATTTTGAAATAAATCGTGTAGAGTTTGAGTTATATTTAGAGAAATTATCGCAAATCGATAAATTAAAACTGAGTTATTACGAGCAGAAAGTCATAAATTATAATGCAGTTTTAGTAATAAAAGCAATGATTAAGGTATTTTCACCGGAAAAAATTATTATCTCAAATTACGGTTTAAAAGAAGGAGTAAGATTTGACTCGTTGCCGTCTCATGAAACAGAAAAAGATATTATTTATGAGAGGGTGAAGAGATTAGTAAAATTTGATAGAAATATATGTAAAATTGAAAAATATATTGAAGCAGTACAATATCTTTTAATTAATGCCGATGCCACGACTCTTATTATTATTGAACTCGCTATAATGCTAGCACAATATAATAAAAATATTGATAAAACGCTTAGAGCAAATTTTGTTTCGGAATTTATATTATCTTCAGACATTCCTTTTAGTCATAGACAGCGTCTTATGCTAGGTATTGCCCTTACGGTTACTTATACTGCTAAAACTGACATGCAGATTAATAAAATAGCTAAGAAAATGATTAGTAAAAGTGATTATTACAACAGTCATATAATCGGTTATTATATAAAAATTGCTAGAGAAATTGATGGGCCAGAATTTCAAGAGCCTTCTTTTTCGATTAAATTAAAAGACGATAAATTTTTACAAATTAATGCTTCAAATATCTTGCCTAAACAAGTCTTTGAAAAGGTTTGTGAACGTTTAAAAGATATAAGTTCTGCTAGAAAAAATATTAGGTATAATTTTAGTGATTAGGGTTTTTTTGTTATAGTGCCGGATAGTTTTCGAAAAGCCAGTGATGTCATACCTGCGAAAGCAGGGATACAGGCTAAAAAAATCTTGATTGCAAAGATTTTTTTATTATATTGTTTCACTTTTAAAGTAAAATCTTTAAAAAGCTTTAAAGTACTGGATTCCTGCTTGCGTAGGTATGACATAAAAAGCGCCACACAACAATAGCTAAATTAATTACGCTCCATCAAATGTGTCACAATTATATTCCTTTGTACATCCTATAATAGTAGATTCCATTTTAGGAACTATGTGTTCCGCCCAAAAATCTACCAGCAGTTGCATTGCATTAATAATAAGTGAATCTTCGATAGGATGCAATAAATTATCTATACTAATTTCTAGATACCTAACTATGAACTCTGCAGCGCTATCATCTGATTCTCTGTGTATAAGATTTCCAATTCTTTCTAAGTAGTAAACTTGCTCGCTAGTAAGATCTTTATCTTTTATTATTTGCGGTAGAATCTTGGTTAATATACATTTCAATTGAACTTTTTGATCAGTTGCAAATAATTCATAATAATCCTGTTCTTTTACACAAGGTAATTTTAGTAAATTAATAATTAAATTGGTCACATAATATGGGTATGAGAATTAGTTTTTATAACTTCCTCTAATTCTCTTGTATCTGTTCCGGTCTATAATTATTAAAGTAAAATATAGGTAATATAGTCTCGTTTTTTAAATATTTAATCAATTCTTTACTATCGTTATATTTACTACTAATTTCATTTTTTTCCTCTGGTGTTAATATTAAATGTGCCGTTAAATCAAGTATTGGTTTTGCCGCTCTACTATATTCATATGAACTATTAATTAAGCGCTTTAAGCTGTCAAAATTTTTAGGCAAAAATATTTTATCATCATTTTGATATGGTACATTTTTTACGAAATCTGTTTTCAAAATTTGAAAACTATTATTTCGTGGGATACTTGCATTGTACAAAATTTTCTCTATTGCATAATGTCCAAATTCATGTGCTATTATTGATTCTAAATTTAATTTTTCTGCGCCTATACATATTAGGTTATTGTCTCAATCGTAATGAGAAAATGATTTATTATCAAATATTATTTTTAGGCTATCTTGCACTTTAATATTAACCGCTGCTATTATAGGCTAATAACTTATTTGTAGGCCCCTATTGCAAAAGCTTTGTATAGTTATGAAGAATTATATTGTCATTTAAATCGCTTACATTGTAAGTCCTTGTCATTAAAATAGTAAGATCAGAGTTTTCGCTATATGCAATCGGTGATAATTTTTCTATTTTAAATTTTGCAATATTAAGTTCTTCAATATTGATCTCAATTTTATTATCTTCAATAAAGCTTTTAAACTCTTGAAAACTTAAATAACTAGCTAATTTTTTAATTCAAATCCTTCTATTTTAAATTCACTAATTGCATTGTTATTGTGCTACTCAATCGTTCTCTTCTTAAACTTAATCAACTCTTGCAACATGCTGCTTTTTGTATCTCTATATTGTATAGTATCAAAATTTATAAATGCTGCTACATCAAGCATAGATGTATCATCGATGTTATGTATATATCTATAGTATTCAGCAGCAGTAAAGTGGCTAGGGTTAGCATAAGAAATAATAAGTGTATATGCTTCTAGATCAAATGACGTAATGGCATGATGTAACCCTAACAAATTATAGCTGTTCTTAGATGCTAAAATTGATTTTATTTCGTCATATTTTTTAGTTTTTATAAAATTTTTTTATTAGCTTATTCAAAGCTGTTATGGGTCATTGTGAATAATATTCAGATGGTAAAGACATGTTTTATATCCTATCAAGTTGCTATATTTCATGGTAATATGTTTTATAATAAATAGTATATCTTTCTATTTGTAAAGAAATAATTTTAATTACATTAACGAACATTAACATCTTATTAAGCTCTCTTAGTCTACCTCCCAAATCATTATATAATCCTGAAAACAATAAATATATTAGGATATATGATAAAAAATTATTGGAAAAAGTTTTGGAAGAATAGTACTACCAAATCACAAAATTTTATTGAACTAAACGACATTGCATATGGTAATTTAATCAGAGTCGACATAGAAGCTTATCGAGAAAATGTTATAGTATATAGATGTATTAATTTAATTGCACAATCGGCAGGACATGTTCCGTGGAAAGTGCTTAAAAGTAAAACCGGAGAAGTAATATTTAGACTATCCGGTGCATTATTTACTAAAAAAACCGAATCCCAAAAAAGCCGGAGCGGATTTTGTTAGTGAGCTAATTGCAAGCAAATTATTATTCGGTAATAGTTATATTGTATCAGCTCTAGACTCGTACCCTAAAGAGATTGACTTACTACCGGCTCTTGTTACGGAACTGGTTATAGAACATAACAATTTAGTTGCTTATTTTGATTTGAAATTATTTGTCTGTTAACTCTTGCAGTACCGAAAATTAGCGGTATAGGTTTGCCGTAATTAGCTGTTACATATTTAAAACTTTCTTTGAAATTTTTAATATTGTCATATTCTATCGGTTCGTGATTTAGTTGATCTAAATACTCACCAAGCATTTTGCCGACAAATCTTCCCACGCTTGAAAATATGCCGCCGCCAAATGCATTTCCAACAGTACCGCCAAGCGAACTAAAAAAACTTCCAAACATATTTACCATATTATAATTTAATATGGATTGATATTAGCAGTATGATGTGATAACACTAATATATGTCATTCCTGCGAAAGCGGGAATCTAGGAAAACATATAAAAAAACAAGCTTTTATATGTTTATTTTGTCAAACATGTACCAATTATTAAGGTTATTTTTTCTGGATTCCCGCTTTCGCAGGAATGACATAGAAAATCACAGGGTGATATGCTGCCTTTAAAAAAATGGAAATCATAAATGTTTAAAAAATATATATTTATTCTAATATTATTTATTGCTTCTATAGCTCGTGCAGAAATTATAGAAGTGGATAGTTTAAATAAAATAAAACAAGATTTTAAAGAAAATTATAATAAAAATTATGTACCTCAGGATTTATTAGTAGTAACGGTTCTAGATGATTTTTTGTTTAAGTCTTTAGTGCCTATCGTTACACAGCTTGATAAAGACATTTATCTTACACTAACTCCTCTTTTACTTAATATTAATAAAAATTCAAAAGCTATTTATATAAAGCAATTGGTTTTAACTAATGATAGTTATAAGAAAGAATTACAAGAATCTGATTTTCCAAATTTTGTAAATAAAATGAGTAATAGTAAAATCCCCATAATAGCAGTAAATGATGGGTTTACCGGTAATTTTAATAATATTCCTAAATTTGAGATATGGTTTGCCGATTATTTAAAGAAAAATTTCGATATTGATTTTTCAAATAGTTTTCCAAACAATAATTATATTATTTTTAATAATTTAGACAGTTTTGCTAATACTTATCCGGTATTTTATAAGGGTATATTGACGAGTAATAATATATCGGAAGCGGAAATGATGCTCAATTTCCTTATTCAAATGAATTTTATACCGAAATGCTTTATAATGATTAGTAGTAGCATAGAATTACTAAGCTCAATGGAATTGCAACTTAGTAGTTATAGTGCTAATATATTATTTATTGGTTATCATTATAATAATAAAAATACTCCGAAAAATAAAGATGTTGCATATTATACTAAACTGATTAATGATTTAATATCTCAAATAAATAAGTTAAAAAGAAATAATCCACCTTTAAAGAATAATAATGCAAAAGGTAAAAATCCTTATGACACGAATAAATAAAGTTTTATTGAGTTTACTTTGCTTAGTTATTTCGTATGCGGGCTACGGTCAAATTATTCCTACTTACTCCGTAGATTCAGTAACAATGAAAAACTTATTACCGAAGATAGATGCAGATACGCTGGTACTTATAAATATAGATAATACTATCATAACACCGAAATCCAAATTATTTCGATATCAGGATAATTCTTATATAAATTTTACTAAATATTTATATAGTCTTGCAGCGGATAACGCATCAGTTAATAAAACTATTGCAAAATTGATAGTGCAGCGTCAGATGATGCTTGTTGAATCTAAATGGGTAGATTTAATTAATAAGATGAAACAGCAAGGTGCAACGGTTTTAGGTCTTCAGGAAATAACGGCCCCATGTAATTTAATTGAAAATTATGAAGGATGGTTATATACCTTACTTTACGGACTCAATATTAATTTTACTAATAAAGTTAATGATAAAGATGTATTTAGATTTAATCCAAGCGATGCTGAAGCCCCTATTTTTTATTTAGGTATAATATTTACCGGTAATATAAATAGAGTAAAAGCTCTTATAGAGTTCTTAAAAATTATACCGAAACAACCTAAAAAAATAGTAATTTTTGCAAATAATAAAAAAGATTTAGAAAATATGGACTCTTATTTAAGTATGGTTGATATAGGATATTATGGAATTGAATATTTGGGGTGGCAAATGTTACCGGGGTCACCTGATCATCAAATCGCTGAGTTGCAGCAATCTACGTTTTTAAATACCGGTCAGTGGTTAGAAGATGATACAGCTGCAAAGATGTTAAATAAATAATTATGAATGACAATTTAATTAATGCTTTAAAAGATTTAATTATTAATACCGGCAAGATTGCACTAGATATAAAAAAGGCAGGAATGTTGACTGAGATTAAATCAGATGGGTCAGTAGTCACTAATGCCGATAAGGAAATTAGTAAAATAATTTATCAAACTCTACAAACCTTAACCTCTCAAATAGCTATAGTATGTGAAGAGCAGCCGCTACCTATATTCAGCAGTGATACTTTTTGGTTAATCGATCCTATTGATGGGACATGGAGCTATGTAAACGGTAAAAGTACATATACGGTCAATATAGGCCTTATTGAAAACGGTTTTCCAACCATCGGCTTGATATATCACCCTGAAACAGCAAAGCTATATTATACTGATGTAAACGGTCGGTTAAAAATCGAACAGAATTCTAAAGAAATATTTGTTAATCATGAACCTAAACATGAAGAGCTTCATGCGGTAATAGGTTTTTATAATTCAAATAAAGCTACTAAAGAATTTTTAAGTAAGTATTCATTCGGTCAAATAAATGCAATAGGCAGTTCAATGAAACTATGCTTAATTGCTGAAGGAGCAGCTGATATATATCCAAAATTCGGTCAAACTATGGAATGGGACATAGCGGCAGGTCATGCTTTAATTAAAGCCGGCGGTGGTAATATTTTAGATACGCATGGACAAGAAATTACTTACGGTAAAGAAAGTTTCGCTAATCCTAATTTTTTCGCCTGTAGTAAATATTGGTTGGAAAGGGAGGCAAGGTTGCATAGATACTAGATCGTCATTGCAAGCAGCAGTAGGCTGCGTGGCAATCTCATGAAATAATAACAAACTCCTGAGATTGCTTTGTCAAAACTTGCAGTTTTTCCTCGCAATGATGAAAAAACTGATCCACGCAGGCACTGCCAAACTCGCATCAAACCAACTTCTTTAACTCATAAATTAACTCAAGTGCTTCTTTAGGGGATAGTTTATCAGGATCGATAGTGCTGAATTTTTTATCTAATTTGCTGCTTATAGTAGTTTTATTAGGTTCAAGATAAAACAAACTCAAATTATTTGATTCCGTTGATAAAATATTTTTTCCTTTACCTGTAGAAGTTTTTTCAAATTTAAGCAGAATCTGCTCAGCTCTGTTTATAACACTCGCAGGAAGACCGGCAAGAGCCGCAACATGAAGACCGTAGGACCTATCGGCAGCACCTGATATAATATTATGTAAAAATAGAATATCTTTACCTGACTCCTCAATAGCAATAGTATAATTTTGCAAAGCCGGCAGGAAATTACTCATAACGGTTAGCTCATGATAGTGCGTTGCAAATAAACAGCGACATTTCAGCTTATCATGAATATATTCAAGCACCGACCATGCTATAGATACCCCGTCATAAGTGGATGTGCCTCTACCTACCTCATCAAGTATGATTAGTGAGTTTTTTGTAGATTGAGCAAGGATTGCCGAGGTTTCAAGCATCTCTGCCATAAAGGTCGATTGTCCCTTAATTAAGTCATCGGCAGCACCTATTCGGCTAAATATTTTGTCGACTACTCCTATTTTAGCACTTTTTGCCGGCACAAACGAACCTATTTGAGCAATGATTGCAATAATGGCGTTTTGACGTAAAAAAGTACTTTTACCTGCCATATTAGGACCGGTAATTAACCAAATACGCTCAAGCTCTGATAAATGACAATCATTATATACAAAGCTTTTGCTTTCTCGCTGTAGTGCTTTCTCTACTACAGGATGCCGTCCTTTAACGATATCAAAGCTTAAATCATCGGTAAACTCAGGCTTAACATAATCATATTCATCAGCGATGTAAGCAAAATTACAAAATACGTCAAGCCCGCTTAAGGAGTTTGCAAGCATTCGTAAATAGGAAGCTTTTTCGATTACATGGCTACAAATATCCGCATATAATTCTTTTTCTAAGCTTATTACTAAGGTTTTAGCATTGACTAACTCACTTTCAAGCTTTTGTAGTTCAGCAGTAGTGTAACGAACATGATTAACCGTTGTTTGACGGTGAATAAATTTGGGATCAAGGATTTTATTAACATTTTTAGCGGTGATATCGATAAAAAGCCCTATAACATTATTATGAGATATTTTTAAACTGTCTATTCCCGTTTCTTTGCGATATTGATCTTTTAGCTTTTCAATATATAATTTTCCGTTATTAATTAAATCATGTAATTGGGCTACTTTCGGATGATATTCATGTTTTATTATACCTCCGTCATTTAAATTATTCGGTGCATCTTCTCGTATTGTTTCGTCTATTAAATTATATAATTCTGCATCACCTGATAGAGGTTTAATAATTTTTTCGATAAAATCAGGTAAATTAAAACCGTAAGCGTCAAAGAATACTCCTTTAATAATCGTTGCCGTTTCTAAAGTATATTTAATGCTAAGTAAATCACGACCTGAACTTCTGTTCATCGTAATACGTGTTAAGCAGCGTTCTATATCACTAGTTTTTTTTAGAAGTTCTCTAATTTTTTTTACTATTTCTAAGTTGGAATAAAAGAACTCGGTAATATTTAAACGATGATTTATTTTAGCAATGTTGGTTAAAGGACTTGAAAGAAAATTATATAGTAAACGTCCACCTTGTTTAGTAACCATATGATTAAGGGTGCTTAATAAACTTCCTTGCGAGCCGCCTTGTGAGTTTGTGACAATTTCAAGGTTGCGTCTAGTAGAGAAATCAATAGTCATATAGCTATGAAAATTGATAATTCTAGGGATTGGCAAATGAGGAATATTTTGTTTTTGCGTTAACGATAAATATTCTAAAACGCTACCTATGGCACAAATTTGACTACTAGATATCTCGCCGATTCCTTTAATATCTTTCATTTTATAAAAATCTAAAATGATTTTTTTGCATTTATTAATCGCAAAAACACTATCAACTTGATAGGTAATACGAAAATTTAATTGTTTGAAAATACTATCCGCAAGATTAGAAGATCTCAGATTTTCGCTAAGCAGAATTTCACGAGGTTTTAAACGAGCCAGCTCATTAAGAATTTCCGTTTCCGGTACATTAACTACAACAATTTCGGAAGTAGAAAGATCAACATAACAAAGGCTAGCTGTTTCTTTATTTTTCGGTATTACGAGACTTGCTAAATAATTAGGTTCGGCTGAAGCAATTAAATTTTCTTCAATTATAGTTCCCGGAGTTATAATACGTGTAACATCCCTAGTAACTACCGCTTTATAACCGCCTCTATTCTTTGCTTCTTCAGGTGTTTCTAGTTGATCACAAATAGCAACCTTATAATTTTCTTCAATTAACTTAGTTAAATAATTCTCAAGGGCATGATAAGGTACCCCGCACATCGCAATTTCTTCTTCGCCGTTTTTGCCGTGCTTTGTTAAAGCAATGCCAAGTACATTGCTTGCTAGAATTGCATCTTCATAGAACATTTCATAAAAATCACCCATTCTAAATAGTAGTAAACAATCTAAATGAGCAAATTTAATGTCTAGATATTGCTGCATCATTTTCGTTGCAACATCGTAATTATATTTTTGTTTCAACTCTTGAAGATTCATATTAAGCAGCATAATTTATATTATAGTTTGGCTTTATTGCATGGATACCGAATCGTCATTGCGAGCGACTGCAAGGAGCGTAGCAATCTTATGAAATAGTGCAAAATGCCTGAGATTGCCACGTCGAGGCTTTGCCTCTCCTCGCAATGACGGATAATAACAATGTTTAACAGTTTATACAACTATTTTATCTTTGATAGGCGGGTGCTATGTCTGCCGCCTTCAAATTGGGTAGTTAAAAACTTATCTATAATATCAAATACTATTTTTTTGTCTATGGTTTTTGCTCCGAGTATCAAGATATTAGCGTCATTATGAGCTTTAGCATTTTCGGCAGTTAATATATTGTTGCACAAAGCGGCTCTTATTTCCGAGCTACGATTCGCAGCTATAGACATACCAATCCCCGTATCACTAATTAAAATACCGATAGGTGCTGATTTTTCAATAATAATATCTACTACTTTCTTAGCATAATCAGGATAATCAACGGTTTGTGTATTATTTGTTCCGCAGTCATAAATCTTTAGAGATTTCTGCTTTAAATAATTGATAATTTCAGACTTAAGCTCATAACCTGAATGATCACTAGCTATGACAATATTATAAGTTTTCATAGTTAATTTTTTGATGGAAAATAATGATAAAAATTATATACTATGTAAGATTTGTTTTCTAATGTAAATAATAGTTTTGTTAAATATATGAAATATCCTGTTGTACTTAGTATCGTTATATGTTTTTGTTTAGTTGCTTGTGTTGATCAGCCACCGGCTCCAATTGAGTATAAAGTAGGAGATGTTACTGCAAATAATAATTCTACCGCACTAGATCACGATGAGGGTATGATAGTTCAAAGAACTATGGAAGACAATCCCGCGTCAGAAAAAGTTAGCGGTAGACTCGAAGAGCCAAAGGCAAAAATTATAGAAGATGATAATGATGATATTGAGATTCCTATGTCTCGGAATGAAGACGAAGATGAAGAATCGATAGAACAATTAAACTTTGTAAAACCGTTAAATGGGGTAATTATTACCGAGTTTAAAGCCGGTAAAAGTAAAGGGATAGATATTGTAGCTAAAGAATATAGTGAAGTTAAATCGATAGCTGCAGGAACGGTAATATATTCAGGTTATAATAAGCAATTCGGTAATTTAGTAATAGTTAAATTAGATAAAGACGATCTAGAAGTAGCATATGCGAGTTTAGATGATTTATTACTGAAAAAAGGTGATAAAATTGCTAGAAATAGTGTTATCGGACATGTAGAACATAAATTATATTTTGCTATGCGTAAAAATAAAATAGCAGTTGATCCTAATAAGTATATAGAATTTTAAATGGAAGATGTTATTACTCTTACCAAATATGGTGAACCTCAAAATGTTATAGTAAGAAGGAGTAGCAAAGCTAAAAATATAGCCATCCGCATTACGTCTAAAGGTGCAGAGCTTGTATTACCTCTTAAGGTAAAAGCCGAAAAAGGTCATAATTTTTTGTTAAGTCAAGAATATTGGGTTAGGCAAAAATTACGTCGTAATGTAACTGCGATACCAAAAGATGAAGATAAGATTTCTATTTTGGGTAAATCTTATGAAATAATACATATTGATTCGTCTAAAAATCAGATAAAATTCAATGATTCTACGTTAGAAGTGTATTGTTGTAGTCAGGTACTAAAAAAACTTAGTATAGAAGTATTCCTTAAAAAGAAATTATTAGCAGAAATAAAAATAATAGTAGAGAATATATCTAAAAAACATAATTTGACTTATTCCAATATTAGAATAATGGAAAATGTTAGCCGTTGGGGGAGTTGTTGTAGCAAGGGGAATCTTGTTTTTAATTGGCGGGTAGTTTTTGCCCCCTTTGAAGTACTGAAATATTTAGTAGCTCATGAAATGGCACATTTAAAAGAAATGAACCATAGTAAAAATTTTTGGGAGCTAGTTGAGTATATATATCCCGAATACCAACCGGCAAAATTATGGCTAAAAAGAAACGGTAAGAATTTATATAGTTATTTGCCATAACTTTATGTCATTCCTGCGAAAGCGGGAATGACATAAAACGAGCCATGCAACAACGCAGTAATGACATCGGAAAGGTTAATTTAAAGAAAAACATAAAGGATAAATAGAATGCATAACACCACAAAAAGAGTAACAGTCCCGGCACTTGAAGAAATCTTATATGAGCCTATAAAAGTGTTAGATTGCGGCTTTATTAGAGTTATCGACTATATGGGGGATGATAGTGCTATAGTACAAGCAGCTCGTGTTTCTTACGGTAAGGGTACGAAGCAATTAAACCAAGATAAAGGGCTGATAAACTACTTGCTTCGTCATTATCATACCACTCCTTTTGAGATGTGTGATATCAAGTTCCATATTAAACTACCGATATTTATTGCAAGGCAATGGATTAGGCATAGAACAGCTAGCGTTAACGAATATTCGGCAAGGTATTCTATTTTAGGTAATGAATTTTATCTACCTGAACCGGCAAATATTGCTTCCCAATCTGCTGTAAATAAACAATGTAGGGAAGGGGATAGCTTACCGAAAGAAGTGGCTGAAAAGGTCCTTGCAATTTTAGAGGAAGATGCTAGACAGTGCTACGGGCATTATAAAGAACTGATGAATGCCGATGAAGAGGGTAATATTATAGATGAGAACGCCACAGGGATAGCAAAAGAGCTTGCTCGTATGAATTTAACTTTAAATTATTATACGGAATGGTATTGGAAGATTAATTTACATAATTTACTTCATTTTTTAAGATTGCGAGCCGACCCTCACGCTCAATATGAAATTAGAGTTTATGCTGAAAAGATGCTTGAGATAGTCAAAGCTTGGGTTCCTTTTGCTTACGAAGCTTTTGAAGAATATCGTTTGCAGGGAGCAAACATTTCACGTAAAGGTTTGGATGTAATTAAAAGAATGATAAACGGTGAAAAAGTTACCCATGAAACTAGTGATATGACTAAGAGAGAATGGGAAGAACTGATGAAGATTTTTGGGTAATGTATGTCATTCCTGCGAAAGCAGGCATGACATACAACAACCATAACGGAATTTGATAAAAAGGAGTATTTTAAGTGAGAAATATTATATATTTTATACTATCACTATTATTTAGCGTTACCAGCTATGCACTTGAAACAATAAACATTGAGCATGGGCGAGCTGACCCAACACCTATAGCGGTCAATAAATTTGATGCCGATAATTCTGCCGCTGATGTATTAGGTCACGATATGGTTAAAGTTATCTCTAATGATTTAAAGCTTTCGGGGTTATTCCGTCCTATTTCTGCTGCCTCTTTTATAGAAGAGAAGACAGGAATAGAATATAAACCGCTTTTTGCTGCATGGCGTCAAATTAATGCTAGTCTTTTAGTAAACGGTGAAGTTACAAAACTAGAAAGCGGTAAATTTCAAATTAGCTTTATATTATGGGATACGTTGCTTGAAAAACAGCTCGTCGGTGAAATTCTTGAAGTACCGAAAAATCTATGGAGAAGAGCAGCACATAAAATTGCCGATAAAATTTATGAAAAAATTACCGGTGATGCCGGTTATTTTGACACTAAAATAGTGTATGTATCAGAAAGCAGCTCTTTACCGAAAATAAAAAGAATTGCTTTGATGGATTATGACGGGGCTAATAATAAATACCTTACCAATGGAAAGTCACTAGTCTTAACCCCAAGATTTGCTCGTTCGGCGGATAAGATTTTTTATGTTTCATATGCTACTAAAAGAAGAGTACTTGTTTATGAAAAAGATTTAAAAACAGGCAAAGAAAGTGTAGTAGGTGATTTTCCCGGTATATCTTTTGCTCCTAGATTCTCACCAGACGGTAGAAAAGCTGTAATGTCGATAGCTAAAAACGGCTCGACGCATATTTATGAAATCGACCTTGCTACTAAACGGCTTCATAAATTGACTGACGGATTCGGTATTAATACCTCTCCTAGCTATTCACCGGACGGTAAAAAAATTGTATATAATTCCGATAGAAACGGTGTGCCTCAATTATATATCATGAATTCAGACGGAAGTGACGTTCAGCGTATTAGTTTTGGCGGTGGTTCTTACGCAGCTCCTAGCTGGTCGCCTAGAGGAGACTATATAGCATTTACTAAGATTACTAAAGGAGACGGAGGAAAAACTTTTAATATCGGAATTATGAAAGCATGTCCTCAAGATGATAAGAATAGTGAAAGGATAATAACAAGCGGATATTTAGTCGAAAGTCCTTGTTGGTCGCCTAACGGACGAGTTATTATGTTTGCTAAAGGTTGGCCGTCGAGCGCTAAAGCTCCGGGAAAAAACAAAATTTTTGCAATTGATCTAACAGGTCATAATGAAAGAGAAATTATGACACCGGCAGATGCTTCTGATCCAGAATGGTCAGGTGTACTGAACTAATGTCATTTCTACGAAAGCATTGTTGGGTGGATCGTTTTTCCGTTGTCATACCGTGACTTAATCGCGGTATCCAGTAAAAATGCTATTAGTTGTTTTTGGATCCTGTGGCAAGCCACGGGATGACAGTCCAATAAGGCTTAAGCTACTTCTCTACTATGGTTTAAAATAAACTTCTTTATTTTTTCAAAAGCCGTATTTTCTATTTGTCTAATACGTTCCTTAGAAATATTATACTCATTGCTTAGAATATCTAGAGTTTTAGGAGTATCCGTTAATTTACGCTCTGTTAAAATACGCAGTTCCCTGTCGTTTAAAATCTTCATAGCATTTGATAGTAACTGCCTTTTACTGGTAGAATTTTGCTTATTAATAGCCATAGCTTCAGGAGTAGGGCGTGTTTCCGGTAATAGTTCTATTAATTCTCCGGATTCTGCATCGTCACTATTTATAGAGTTATTTAACGATAAATCAGGACCTGAAATTCTAGTATTCATTTCAGAAACTTCATTAACCGAAACGCCTAGCTCATCTGCTATTTGTACAAAATCATCGGTAGTAATAGCCCTTGAGTATAAATTAGTAATTTTATGCTTAACTTTATTAAGACTAAAAAATAATTTTTTTTGTGCGGCCGTTGTTCCCATCTTTACTAATGACCAAGATTTTAATATATATTCTTGTATGGCTGCTTTAATCCACCACATCGCATATGTTGATAGGCGAAAACCAAGTTCGGGATTGAATTTTTTTACTGCCTGCATTAAACCTATATTACCTTCTGAAACCAATTCGGTAATAGGAAGACCGTAAGTCCTATAGCCGCTTGCAATTTTTGCAACAAGTTTAAGATGGCTTGTTACTAATTTATGTGCAGCTTGTAAATCATTCCCTTCTAAATAGGATTTTGCTAATAACAATTCTTCTTCTTGCGTAAGTGAAGGAATTTTATTGATTTTCTGTAAGTAGCTATAAAATCCTGATTCGCTAGAAATTGCTAATGCATTAATATTATTAGTCATACTAACCTTAAAAACTATTTTTTTTATACTAACACATATATGATCTAAAATAAACTTTTTCTAGAGTATTTTTAAATAAAATCAAATAATGTCTAAAAAATCCAATAAAAATTTAGCTTTTTCCTTGCTGGGATTAATAATTAGTATGGTGTTACTCAGTTTTGCTTCCGTACCTATCTATAATTTATTTTGTAAAGTTACAGGATATGGCGGCACTACTGCAAAAGAAACGGTGAGTGTATATTCTAAGGTAAAAGGCACTAAACCTATAATTATCGAGTTTGATGCTAATGTTGATAAAGATTTACCTTGGCGGTTTATTCCAAGGCAGCAAAGAGTGCAAATTGTTCCGGGGCAGAATACTCTAGTGTTCTATGAAACGGAGAATCTAAGCGATAACGATATAATAGGTACTTCCGTATATAATGTTACTCCAAATAAAGCAGGAAAATATTTCGTAAAAATTCATTGTTTTTGTTTTGAAGAACAATTATTAAAAGCCGGCGAAAGAGTCTTAATGCCGGTTACATTTTATATAGATAAGGATTTTGAGCTTGACCCTGAAATGCAAGACATTAAAGTACTTACTTTATCTTATAGTTTTTTTAAAGTACGAGAGATGTCGTCATTGCGAGGAAATTACGTAAGTAATTGACGAAGCAATCTCAGGAGTTTGTTATTATTTCATGAGATTGCCACGCTCTCTACGTTCGCTCGTAATGACGACTTTGGAATTATGCAACAACACCGGCTCATTGAATATACTCGATAACCCATTTACGAAGTCTAACAATCGTCGGAGTATTTATAAGAGAGGTAGCAGGTAAAACTTTGCCGTTAGTATTAAAATTAATTATAGGATCTATACCGTATATGCTATACCAAGGTTTTAACGGTGAGCTATTTGAATATTTACGGTGGAACCAAGATAAAGAAGGTGTTGTTTCTTCATATTCTATTACTTTAACCGATTGTGGATTTTTATGATATATAAGGCTCAGTACCGATTGATCGGAATGATGCCATTTATATTCATCGTAATTAGGATGGATATTATAATTTTTACCTGAAAGAATTCTAATATCTTCACAACTTTTTAGCCATTGTTCAATGAAAGAACGAGAAAGCTTGGTATTACGCACAATAATAACGGCACTCCAAATGTGATCGTCATTTCTGCATTCGTCTGTAAGGCAATCCATTAAAGCAAAAGTTTCGCCTTTAACAAAACTACCGTTTTTACGATTGCGATCATGTACCAGTAATATATCATTATCGCCTAAAAGATTTGTTAAATTACTGATATGCTTTTTAATAACAAATGCTGAATCTAAATATACTATAATAGCTCCTTCTGGTGCATTTTTCATTGTTTCAAGTATAATATAAGGCTTCCATAGCCATAACCCCGCTCCTGCAGGTTCATTAAAAATTTCTTGGTTTTTTTCTATAAACGCTTGATTTATGTGCTTTTTCTTATAGTTAAATATGAAGTCTATACCTTTATTAATTGCATAATGAGTGGTTGCATTTTGATTACGATAAACATACTCCAGACCGTCGGCATAAGAAACTAAATAAATTGGTTCTTTTATGGAATTCTGAATAGATAAATCTACTTTTTGTAACGATAAGTCATTAAGAAAACCTTGACGTGCATATTCTAAAATAATCAGTATGAAATAAATTAGAGCTAATGTAATAACTGTTTTGTATAATATTTTAAATAACATATAATTTTTGCATTATTTGAAGCATTTTGTCATTCCCAGGTGGATTAGTAAAGCGTTATTGCGAGGAAATACGAAGTATTGACGAAGCAATCTCAGGAGTTTGTTATTATTTCATGAGATTGCCACGCTCTCTACGTTCGCTCGTAATGACGACTTTGGAATTATGCAACAACACCGGCTCATTGAATATACTCGATAACCCATTTACGAAGTCTAACAATCGTCGGAGTATTTATAAGAGAGGTAGCAGGTAAAACTTTGCCGTTAGTATTAAAATTAATTATAGGATCTATACCGTATATGCTATACCAAGGTTTTAACGGTGAGCTATTTGAATATTTACGGTGGAACCAAGATAAAGAAGGTGTTGTTTCTTCATATTCTATTACTTTAACCGATTGTGGATTTTTATGATATATAAGGCTCAGTACCGATTGATCGGAATGATGCCATTTATATTCATCGTAATTAGGATGGATATTATAATTTTTACCTGAAAGAATTCTAATATCTTCACAACTTTTTAGCCATTGTTCAATGAAAGAACGAGAAAGCTTGGTATTACGCACAATAATAACGGCACTCCAAATGTGATCGTCATTTCTGCATTCGTCTGTAAGGCAATCCATTAAAGCAAAAGTTTCGCCTTTAACAAAACTACCGTTTTTACGATTGCGATCATGTACCAGTAATATATCATTATCGCCTAAAAGATTTGTTAAATTACTGATATGCTTTTTAATAACAAATGCTGAATCTAAATATACTATAATAGCTCCTTCTGGTGCATTTTTCATTGTTTCAAGTATAATATAAGGCTTCCATAGCCATAACCCCGCTCCTGCAGGTTCATTAAAAATTTCTTGGTTTTTTTCTATAAACGCTTGATTTATGTGCTTTTTCTTATAGTTAAATATGAAGTCTATACCTTTATTAATTGCATAATGAGTGGTTGCATTTTGATTACGATAAACATACTCCAGACCGTCGGCATAAGAAACTAAATAAATTGGTTCTTTTATGGAATTCTGAATAGATAAATCTACTTTTTGTAACGATAAGTCATTAAGAAAACCTTGACGTGCATATTCTAAAATAATCAGTATGAAATAAATTAGAGCTAATGTAATAACTGTTTTGTATAATATTTTAAATAACATATAATTTTTGCATTATTTGAAGCATTTTGTCATTCCCAGGTGGATTAGTAAAGCGTTATTGCGAGGAAATACGAAGTATTGACGAAGCAATCTCAGGAGTTTGTTATTATTTCATGAGATTGCCACGCAGCCTAGGGCTGCTTGCAATGACGAAATCGATAATTATTAGACAACGTCAATTATAGCATTTTAATATATTAAAAGATAGTGTTGTAATTTAATTATAAATTTAGTATAATTTGCTGTTTGTTTAAGGTTGGTATGATTAATTTAGGGGATAAGCAGTCTACTATAGTTGTCGCAATGTCAGGCGGGGTTGATAGTTCGGCGGTTGCCGCAATGCTGCATGAACAAGGACATAATGTTATAGGTATTACCTTGCAGCTATATGATCACGGTATGGCAGTAGGGAAGAAAAATTCCTGTTGTGCCGGTCAGGATATTTACGATGCTAAAATGGTAGCAAATAAGCTAGGTATTCCCCATTACGTACTTGATTATGAGAGCAAATTTAAAGAGTCGGTAATAGATAATTTCGTCGATAGCTATTTACAAGGTGAAACACCGCTTCCATGTGTGCAATGTAATAAATCGGTAAAGTTCAGGGATCTAATTAAAACGGCTAGAGAGCTTGGAGCAGATAAGCTTGCTACCGGTCATTACGTACGAAAAATAAACGGTGATAACGGAGCGGAATTACATACAGGGCTTGATCCAGCAAAAGATCAAAGTTATTTTTTATTTATGACAACTAAAGAGCAATTAGAATATTTACGTTTCCCTCTAGGAGGGCTTACTAAGGGTGAAACACGAAAGCTTGCTAGTAAATTTGGGCTTGAGGTAGCGGATAAGCCTGACAGCCAAGATATTTGTTTCATACCTGACGGAAATTATAAGAGCGTAATAAATAAAATACGTCCAAATAGCAGTGAAAGCGGTAAAATTATTCATGTAAACGGGTTTGAGCTAGGAGAGCATAGCGGTATAATTAACTACACCATAGGGCAACGTCGTGGTCTTGGTATAGCTTATAATGAGCCTTTATATGTAGTAAAGATTGATCCTAAGGACAATATAGTATATGTAGGACCGGAGTCCGCATTAAACGTGCAGGAATTTATCATTAGAGATGTGAATTGGCTTGCAGATGAGATTAAAGATAACGAAAAGTTAGAAGTAGCAGTTAAAATTCGCTCGACAAGACCGCCGCGTCTAGCTGAAATAAGTAAACTCGGTGATGATAAAATGAAAGTAAAATTTTTATGCGAAGAAAAAGCCGTCGCCCCTGGGCAAGCATGCGTTATTTATGCCGGTGAAAGAGTACTTGGCGGCGGATGGATTACTAGAGAGATAAGGTAATTGTGTCATTGCGAGGAGCGAAGCGACGTGGCAATCTAGTTAGACCTCCTGAGATTGCCACGCTCCTTTTAGTCGCTCGCAATGAGACACAATTCACAAAAAAATAAGCTCACTAAAACAGGAGAAACTAATGAGTTTTTTAAGGAAGAAAAGTTTTGAATCAGTAAAAGAGATAGGCAGTTCAAGCGGTCTTAGCAAGACACTTGGAGCATTCGATTTAATATTACTGGGTCTTGGTGCAATGATCGGTACAGGCGTATTCGTCGTTACCGGTATAATTGCTGCTAAATATTCAGGACCTGCAGTAATGTTATCTTATGCGATTGCAGGTATTACCTGTATCTTTGTAGCGCTTGTTTATACTGAACTTGCTGCAATGCTTCCGACATCAGGAAGTATTTACACTTATTCCTATGTAGCATTTGGCGAAGTATTTGCTTGGATGATCGGTAGTGTTATAATATTAGAACTTGGTGTTGCTGCAGGAATAGTAGCTGCAGGTTGGTCGGGCTACGTACAAGGAATACTAGCAGCAGGTGGAATCAATTTACCGAAAGAATTAACTACTGTACCGACAAACGGCGGTATAATAAATTTACCGGCATTTTTAATCTCGGGATTTATTGGATTTATTTTATATTTAGGTACTAAAGATAGTAAGAGACTAAATGCAATTTTAGTTTTCATAAAAATGACTGCAATATTTGTATTTATACTCGCTGCTGCCCCTCATTTTGATGCTACTAACTGGAGTAATTTTATGCCTTTCGGTTTTAGTAATGTTTTAGTAGGTGCGTCTATTTTATTCTTAGCTTTTACGGGTTTTGGAACGATTGCAACCGCAGCTGAGGAGTGTAAAAACCCAAAACGCGATATAATGATCGGTATTATTGGCTCACTTGTTCTAACTACTATAGTTTATGTAACAATGGCAGGGCTTGTTACCGGTATTGCACCTTTTGATCAGTTAAATATCGATCAACCGCTTGCTTATGCTTTAACTATCAATAATAGCAAGATCGGCTCTGCTATTGTTGCAACCGGAGCAGTTTGCGGTATGATGACGGTGTTGATGATGAATATTTACGGTACTTCTCGTATTTTTTATGCTATTGCACGTGACGGTTTACTACCGAAAAGTTTTGCAAAGCTGCACCCAAAATATGATAGTCCGTATATTACGATTATAATATTTGCTTCTTTAGCCGCTATCCTTGGAGGATTTTGTTCTACGGAATTATTAACGCAATTAACTTCAATGGGAGCTCTTATTGATTATATCACCGTTACAATAATAGTGGTATTATTTAGGGTAACGCTACCTGATGCTCAAAGACCTTTTAGATGTCCTTTAGTATTTATTATCGTACCGTTTATTTTAATTGCTTGTGCATATTTACTATTTATTCAAATATATGACGGTGAATTTAATCTATTAACTGCAGGTCGTGCATTAATATATTGGTTTATTACAATATTTGTTTTATATATTATAAGATCGTTTTTTATGCAAAAAGAGCAGAATTAAGAGGGGGATATCCGTCATTGCGAGCGAACGTAGAGAGCATGGCAATCTCATGAAGTAGTACAAAATTCCTGAGATTGCCACGTCAAGGCTTTGCCTCTCCTCGCAATGACGAGTTAGTAGTATCCACGCAACAAAACAAAATTAACCAAATGACTGAAAAGCTGCAACCACTCCGAGGAATGAAAGATCTCTTGCCGGATGATTATAAAGTTCACGACTATATAATTAACACAGCAAGAGATGTTGGAGTATTGTACGGCTATAAACAAATGAGTACTCCTATTGTGGAGTATACTAAAGTCTTTAACCGTTCGATGGGTGAAAGCTCTGACATAATCAGCAAAGAAATCTATAGTTTTTTAGATAAAAGCAATGATTTCGTAGCATTACGACCTGAATTTACAGCATGTATTATAAGAAGCCTCATCTCAAACAGATTACAACATAAATTACCATTAAAGTTTTTCTCTACCGGTCCTGTTTTTCGTTATGATAGACCGCAAGCAGGGCGTCAAAGACAATTTCACCAACTAAATTATGAGTATATCGGTGCTAAAGGAGCAATTACTGATGCTGATACTTTGAAGTTAGCCGTTGATATATTAAAAGCACTCGAAATAGAGCAGGATACTACCCTAGAGCTTAACTCTCTTGGATGTAATGAATCAAGAAGCGTTTATCAGCAAAAATTAGTAGAATATCTAAATGATTTTAAAGATCAATTATCAAAAGAAAGCAAAATAAGGTTATCCAAAAATCCAATGCGGATACTTGATTCTAAAAGTGAGACTGATCAGAAAATAATAGCAAACGCACCGGTTTTATCTGAATATTACACTGATGAATCCAAAGAATATTTTGAGGAGTTAATACAGTATCTAGATATTTTAGGTGTGAAATATAGCATAAATCCATGCTTGGTTAGAGGGCTTGATTATTATTGCCATACTGCTTTTGAATTCACTACAAAAAAGTTAGGGAGCCAATCTACTATTCTAGCTGGTGGACGTTATGACGGGCTTGCTAAAATCATGGGTAATAACGATGATGTGCCGGCTATCGGTTTTGCTGCCGGTATTGAGCGAATTGCTTTAATACGGGAATATAATATATCTGAAGTTAAGCCGGTATTTGTATTACCTATAGGCAAAAATAATATTTGCTATGCTTTAGAAATTGTAGATAAATTGCGAACAGAAAATATTGCTATTATCATAGAATCCCTAGGTAAAATAGCTAAAAGAATGCAACGCATTTTTAATGAAAATGCTCAATTTATTATTTTTATAGGTGACGAAGAGCAGGCGAATAATAACTTAAAAATTAAAGACTTAAAAAAAGAAGAAGAATATATAGTGGATTTTGCAAAAGCTCTTGAGCTATTGAAGAAATAAGATTTTTTATTGTTATACCGTGAACCTTCCATGGTATCCATCAAAACTAACTTTAAGTAATAAGCATTTATGAATCTTGCCACAAGCTCGGCATTGCCCGCATGGCTCTTATGTTATGCCTGCATAGGTCTTGTTGTGTGGATACTGAAGGTCGTCATTGCAAGGAAAAACTGTAAGTTTTGACGCAGCAATCCAGTAAAAAATTCTGATTTACAGAATTTTTTATTATTGTTTTGGACTGCCACGCAGTCTACGACTGCTCGTAATGACAGGGCGGTATCTATGCAACAACGCCTTCGCTGGAATGACATAAAACGAGCCGTGCAACAAGATCTGCAGTTGTTCACAATGGCGATTAGGTGTCTATACAATAACACCATTTAACCACGACATCTAAAAATATGATTATTATAAACGATTTAGCCATGAGTTATGGTACAAGAATGCTATTTACCGATGTAAATTTGCATATTAAAAACAATAAACGATATGGTTTAGTAGGTGCCAACGGAGCAGGTCAAACAACTTTTTTCAAAGTCTTAACTAAGGAAGAAGAGCCAGCTTTCGGTGAGATTAACATACCAAAAAACTCCAAAATAGGTTGTTTAAAACAAGATCAGTTTCTTTTAATAGCAGGGAAGAAGGAGTTATGGAAAGCTTTACAAGAAAAAGAAGAGATATTAAATCGGCAGGAATGTAGCGATGAAGATGGGTATAAGTTTGGTGAACTTGAACAGGTAATATACGATAATGACGGTTATACTGCTGAAATTTTTGCAGCTAGCTTGCTTGTAGGTCTTGGAATAGCCGAAAAATACCATTATGAGCCGCTTTCTGCGTTGTCAGAAGGTTATAAGCTTTCGTGTATTACTCGTACAAAGTCTATTTAATAATCACGATATTTTACTACTCGACGAACCGACAAACCATCTTGATATAGAGTCAAGAGAAGCTCTTAAAAAATCTCTAATTGATTTTGATGGTACGGTAATATTAGTAACGCACGATCGGAATTATTGCTCTGTCCCATAGGAAAAAGATTGTTGATTTTAAAGGTAAATTAAAGGTAAATATGATGATTATATTGAGAAATACGGCAACGATTATTTAAGTTCTACTACAAAATTATCCTAAGTTTTAGGCATTGCTCATTAAATATAGATATCGTCATTGCGAGGAGGCGTTGTTGCGTGGATACCACCACGTCATTGCGAGCAGCCATAGGCTGCGTAGCAATCTCGTCAAATATCCTGAGATTGCTTCGTCAATTGCTATGCAATTTCCTCGCAATGACAATAAAAATCGAGTCATACAACAAAGCAGAATCTTAAAGTTAATCACTCCACATTATAAAACTCCAAATGATGACCGCTAATAAACTTTTTTATTTCAGCATGGTTACCATACTCATCAACATTTAATAATAACCCTTGTTCATTAAAATATAATATATTCGTAAATAATCAGTCATCACAGTCCCACTTAGCTTTAAAAGCATTTTCTTTAATAAGTTTAACTCCGGTTACTCCGTGTTTGTGATATATTATTCCTTTTTTTAAAGCAGAAACAAAAGAGGTAACTTTACTTTTATCAAAGGTGTTATAGATTTTTTTAGACATTGTACCGTAACAATCAAATCCTCTATATTTGCCAAGAAATTTATCCGTACCTTTTGTTACTTCCTGATTATCAATTTTAATTTGACCTTCTTTAGGAATATTCCAAGAATTATTATTGAAGTTGGTAATCTTTTGAATGGCTAGATAAAATTCATGTTTCTTTTTTAGTTGATAATATTGATGGATTTTTTTTGTATAATATTGAAGGGTTAATTGTTCTAAGTTTTCTATTGGCTTATTATCGGGGGAATAGCTTGCAATAATCCCTTCTTGTTTTTTTGACTTCATTTACTTGCATATTCTTGTACTTTTTTAGGTTATTATTTAATAAGGCGGTAACTACTCCAATTTCTAAAGTGTTTTCATGGCAAGAATCATTTTGCAGAGCATTTTCAACATTTTGGAAAATCTTTTCAGATTTTTCAGAAGTTAATTTAGTCTCGTTATCTGCTATTAAACCGGTATTAACGGCGTTAAGAACCTCTGTTTTTTCATTGGATGTTAGAGTATTATTTTGAGGTAACGTATAATTTGGGTCCACGTAACTCCGAAGTTTTATAATAGCCTTTTTATACAAATTTATTTGATGCTCAGGTATCTTATTTAAAAGATCAGAAGCCGTTTTAAATTGCTTACTACATAGGGCAAGTGAGAATGTTAGAAGTATGTTGTTTGGGGTATCACTAATTGCTTTTAGTTTTGCGGTTAATATTTATTGCTGGTTTTTGTTAATTTTTTTATTGGAAAGGCTGTTATAAAAAGCCATGTATTCACAGCCATCATATATTGATGAATAGAAAGGAACTAAGGTATTTGTTTTATTACATCTAACGTCTTATAAGAAATTTCATATGGATTAGTTAACATTTCTAGAATGTATTGTATATATTCTACCGGCACATATTGTATTAAGTCATTATTTTATCACATTTGCCTTGTATTCTATAATTAGACCATAAATGATAGGCTGCTGTTGGATGTGTAGGTAGAAGCACAAAAGCATGTTCATAACATTTAGTGGACATATCATAGCTCCCGGTTTCTTCATAAACACGCCCTGTTCTATAATACCACTGGGCTAAAACCTGATTTTCAGTGTGAGTATTTAACGAAAAAATAGATTCTTCAAGTAAAGCTTTTACCCCTTCAAAATTTTTATTTTCCATTAATAAATCAGAGAATTGACCTGACAAATCTAAGCTGGATTTTATATACGGTACTAGTGCTTGGGTAATTTAAAGCTTAGATTCCGGTTCAATAAGCTTTAGTACGGGGAGTAGATATTCTGCACATTTGCTATATTGTTCAACTTCTTTTGCAAAGTAATTAAAATATAGATTTATTGCTGCAATTATACATTTAAATATCTCTTTAGCAGCTTCATTGTGCCTATTTAATATACTACATTGAAAGGCAAGACTCATTATTTGAATTTTGGTTAGTGTATCAGGTGGTATAGAAATGATTTTATCCGGCATCCATTTTATGAGTTCACCATCTAATTGATATTCAAAAAAGCCTGGTCTCTGTATTATTTCATAATTTTTCAACAATTCATGATTTGTGTAACTTTCATATGGATAATTAGGCATTAATTTATGTATTAGTGAATGCTTAATTTCTGTAACTTTCTTGCTACTTACTGTAGATTTTTCACTATTTAAATGTCCAAATATATAATGCATTACTTCTATAGCGGCACCAACAGTTGGTATAGATGAAAAGTTTTTATCCATTTCTACTACATCAAGACCGGAAAAGTTTTTTCTAAAATTTCTTATGTTACTTTCTGATAATATATTGAGGGTGTTATAAACCGTGATAATATCAAGCTTAAAAGTAATTGAAGGCTCTGCATTGTTCATGAATATAATTTAGTATTAGTTGGGCTTAAGAACTGCTACAATGTGATAGGAAAGGTTTAAAATTTTACATAGCATTATTATTAAAACTTACAGTGTATGAACTTTTTATTACTGGATTCCTGCTTCTAGCTAGGAATGACATAGAGAGGCTCAATTAACTCACAAAGCAATTCTTTCTAAGTAATGTCTATTCAAACCCAAATCCAGTAAAATATTTATGAAATTATCCGGTATCATGACCTATCATTTTAACTTTATCATAATAATAAGGTGATTCAGATTCACTATATATAGTTGTGCCGTCATCCATATAGTAAATAGAATAAGATGGAAGGCCATAAGGTCTAAAAAAAGTGTCTTTACTTATAACTTTAGGAGCTTTATCGGATTTTTGTATATTTTCTGATTTCAGCATATTAATTTTCTTAATAAATGATTGTTTTATTAATAAATAATTTTTATATATTATCACAAGAATAATTATAATAGCTATCTACAGAACCTAGAAATTCAGATTTATCAATTGCAGTATTATATTCATAAGGATATAAATATTTTTGCAATTTTAAAGTATTTTTTTGAAACAATGGGTAATTATTTGATTGTTCGTGCTTTGATAAATTGCAATATCTTCTCAAGAATTTCTTATCTTGAACATTATTAAAAGCTTTGATTTTTGAATATCTGTCTTGTTGTTTTTCTTGTAAAAAATAATCTTCATAGTCCTTATAATTCTTTGGAAGATTTAATATAAATCTAGCATATTGTTCTAACTGAAAGTTAGTTAACCAAGTAAATATAGAATATAAATTTGCTCTATAGTCCGAAGAAAAAATAACAGCAACTTCTGATCGCTTTATCTCTTCTCTTTACTCTCTCAATAACGTTATTAGATAATATAAATAACTCTTTATTAAAATGTTTTTTATTTTCTTGAGTTTGAATGATTATATCAAACAGCTCAGTTTCTAATTCATCTGAGGTAAATAATTGTTTGTATTTTGTATTTATTAAGCCATGGACCAAAAGCTATAGATTCAAGTTTTTTTAAATATTGAATTAATTTATGTGCAACTTTAGATTAAATTTAAGAGCGGCATTTTATATGAAAAATTGACATGAGTCAAGAGATATTAAATTAATGGTTTAAAAATATGTGTCACCTCGTGATTTATTCACAGAATCCAGTTTAAAATACTAATAATATTAGTATTTTTAGTTGTTTTCTGGATACTGTGGTCAAGCCACGGTATGACACTGAAGTGTTTTTCAAAAGCCATACTAAATTGATTACTAAAATTTTTCACATAACCTAATGACAAAAATAAAATATGAATATATTATTTAATTTTAGAATAATTTAAATAATATATATTCAATGAGTGCAGATACTAATATTAGCGACGGTTTAGAAGTCATTACGCAAGATCATTTATCGATTTTTTCTTTAATAAGCTCCTCCGACATTATCGGTAAGTCAGTTATGCTGATGTTGCTTATTGCCTCTATTTGGTCATGGGCTATTATTTTGGATAAAATATTTAAGCTAGTGCAAGTGCAGAAAAGCATGCGGGCATTTGAAAATGTGTTTTGGTCCGGTGGAGTATTAGAGCAATTATATGAAAGTATAAAGAGGTCGGTTAATAATCCGCTAGCTTTAATTTTTGTCTCAGCTATGGATGAGTGTAAAAGCTTAAGCACTAAAGGGCTTTCTGAAGGCTTAAAAAACAACCATAAAGAGCGTATAACGGGTGCAATGTACTTAGCTCAAAATAGGGCAGTCGAAAAGCTCGAGAAAAATTTAAGCTTCTTGGCAACTGTTGGATCAAGTGCTCCTTTCGTAGGTTTATTCGGTACCGTTTGGGGGATTATGCATAGCTTCCAATCGATTGCTACTTCAAAAAATACTTCTCTTGCTGTAGTAGCTCCCGGAATTGCTGAGGCGTTACTTGCAACTGCGATAGGCTTATTTGCAGCTATTCCGGCAGTAATTTTTTATAATTATCTGATTTCCCGTATTACTCTTATCAATAATAAGATTGAAGATTTTATTAGTGAGTTAAACTCTATACTTTCTAAGGCAATTGATCAGGAGAAAATGTAATGGCTATAAAGCTTGCCGGAAGTAATAGAAAAAGTAAAAGAGCGGTAGTTAGCGAAATTAACGTTACGCCGCTTGTTGACGTGATGCTTGTGCTATTAATTATTTTTATGATTACTTCTCCAATGCTTGTGTCAGGAGTAAACGTGGATTTGCCTGAGACAAATTCAAGCCCGATTTCAGGTCAGGATGAGCCTTTGGTTGTTACTATCAATAATAAAGGCAAAATTTTCTTACTTGAAATTCCAATAGAAAGAATGCATTTAACCGACAAGCTTGCAAATATCACTAAAGAAAAAAAGGATGCTAGAATTTTTGTAAGAGGCGATAGAAATGTTTCTTATGGGCAGGTAGTAGAGATAGTTGCCGAAATTCATGCTGCCGGCTTTTCTCGTGTAGCTCTTATTTCAAATATTGAAAATAATGAAAAGTAATCAAAATAAGGATAATTTTACGGTTTTCCTTAGCTTCTCTATTGTTCTGCACTTACTTCTTTTATATTTTTTTCTATTCGGTATGCCGTCACTTTTTGAACAATTACCGGAAGAGCAAACTATAACTTTTGAAATGTTACCTGTTAGCGATAAATCAAATATTATCACTCAGACAAAGCAAAAAGAAGCCCCTATAGAAAACGAAGACGCTAAAAAATCTGAGCAGAGTAAGCCAAAAGAAGAACCGCAAGATTTGTCTAAAGAAGAAAAAGCAAAAGAGCCTGAGGCTAAAACAATGGAAGCAAAGCCTAAAATAGAAGAGAAAAAACCTATAGAAGAACCAAAGTCTGAAGAAGCAAAAGAAGCGTTACCTGAGAAGAAAGAAGAAGTAAAGGAAGAAAAACCTAAAGAAGAAGAAAAAAAACAAGCAGAAGAAAAGAAGAAGCCCGAAGAAAAGAAAGAGGAAACGAAACCGGCTGAGAAACCTAAAGATGTGAAGAAAAAAGAGCCTAAAACCGATGAGCTTGATTCTTTGCTGAAGCATTTAGAGCAATCTTCAGAAGGGGATAATGTCAAATCCAATAAGCATCAAAGGTCAAAAAAAGCTGATAATGCACAAGAAGCTAAAGGGGTTTATACGGATGGGCTGCCTCTTTCCGATAGTGAAACATCTTTGATAAAAAGACAGATTGAAAGACATTGGAGTAATGTACCGGCAGGAGTTAGAGGTAATAATAAGGTAAAAGTCATTATTAGTATTACGCTAGATAAAGCAGGTAATGTTGAGCAGGCAAAGGTTAACAAAAAAATCTGTCCTAATATTCCGGCTAGTGTTTGTGAAGCTTTGGCAGATAATGCAATTAGAGCGGTATGGCAAGCAAGCCCTATCGAAAACCTTGACTCTGCACGCTTTAACCATTGGAAAGAGATTAATTTTAGCTTTGATCCAAGTAAATTGTAGGTTGGGCATTGCCTGCGTGGATACCACCCCGTCATTACGAGCAGTCGTAGACTGCATGGCAATCTCATGAAATAATAACAAACTCCTGAGATTGCTTCATCAATTATTGCATAATTTCCTCGCAATGACTATTTTCGAGCCACGTAGGCAAGCCTTTCGCAGGAATGACATTAAGAACCATGCAATAATTAAAAAATATTATTCATCATGTTCGTGGTGATCACCGATTAATTCAAGCCCCATATCGTGTGGCTCATTATTGAAACAACAGTAGCAGCAATAACCAAACAAGAATAATAAGGTTGCTTCCATTAAAAATAGGGTCAAAGCAGCATTACTAGAGCTTGCTAACTCATATTCTGAAGGTAATAAATCTGTAGGGATGTCTTTGTTCATAAAACTTAGTTATTATGTTTACTATTTGTAAATAAAAAAACTCTATAACTTTGTCTATTAAAATTACATTTATTTCACAAAGTTTTAAGAGCAGGATAAGTAAATAATAATACATGGCATAAATTTAGACCGAAATGAACTATCACAGAGCATAATATTTTGTCTGTTTTTAATATGCATAACCATAGAAAAAACCGCATATAGTGCTTAAAGCTATATATTCTGCCTTGAAAATATGTAATCCCAAATATTAAAGATGCTATAATAACAGCTAAAATCTGCTGTTTTGGTCAAAGATTTTGTAATGTTCTTTTAAAAAACCCTCGAAAGAATACTTCCTAAGCCATACAGACGAAAAAGCAATATTGTTTTAATGAGAAAAATGTAGGTGATAGTTAAGAATGACATATAAACCTTTGTAAAAAACTATTTTTAATATATAGTATAGTTATTTTTTAGCATTAGAAATAGAAAATTTATTAAATATAGAGATTTTTAATAAATAATAATTGGATTTTAAAAAGAAAATATAAAAGATAATCATCAAAAAAACCAATAAAATAATATATATATATATAATGGGACGATTGTATGAAAGATATAGAATATTGGGAAAAAAATTTTGAAAGCTGTAAATATTCAGATCAATTAATCGAAAGGCTTTTATTTTTAAATACCCAAGTCAAACAACCTATCGATATTAGAGAAGTTCAAAAAGGTATTTATTATGCTCGTAAATATCATGGTGAGCAAATGCGTCAATCAGGTGACCCTTATTATTCTCATCCAATCGCAGTAACGATTATGGTAGCGGAATTTGTAGCAAAAGAAGTGCCTAAACTCTTTACTTTTAGAATGCTACAAGCTGCATTACTTCATGACACTATTGAAGATACTGAACTTACTGAAGAAATAATTCGCAATATTTTTGATGAAGAAGTAGCAAGGCATGTAGCAGGTCTAACTAGAATTAAACCTTGGGGCAAAATAAGTAGCGAGAAAAGTCTTATTTTATTAATTAAACAAAAAAGATACGATACTGCTCTTATAAAACTTTTTGATAGAATACATAATTTACAAACTTTGGAAGCAAAATCGCCTGAAAAAGCTCATAAAATAATTACAGAGACATTAAAAAGCTTTTTAGTGTTAAGTGAAATACTTGAAATACCTTCAGTTTCAGATCTTATATATGCTGAATGTTATAAAAATAATTTAAAATTTAATATAAATTCTACTTTTAATAAAATTATAAATTTCGATTCGTTTCCATTTTCTCAAAATAAGTTACTCCCATAAAAAAAGTTATACCTACCGGAATGAAAATTAAAAATAATCCCCAATATCCTAGATAATTGGTAATATAAACTAAACCAAATGACGTTATAATATAAGTAAATAATTTTGCTATTGCACTTAGCATACTAGTATATGTAAATCTCTTAAAAACCGGAAAATATTTATAAAATATAGGAGCTGCTGGTACGTGATCAAATACGAATAATGCAGCTAAACATTGAAAAATAAAAATATATAAAGGAGTAGGGTTATAATTTAACATTATAGGAAAAAAAATGAGAGAGGTAAAAAATAGATATAATTTTACCTTTAGGATTTTTAAAGGATGGATTTTATAGCTAATAAATGCAAGACCGATAATACCGAGTAAGTCTATTATAGATACCCAAAAATTTTGATTTATAATTTGATTTGGAGTAAATCCACATTCTCTTTTTAATATATCACCGCAATATATATATACGAAATAAAAACACGGTGGTCTAGCACACTGGATAAAGAAATACCAAATAGAAGTGGTGTTTGGAACTTTTTGATCTAGAATATCTTTGTCAATTTCTTCAAGCATAATATTATTTTCTTGAAGTCTTAGTTTTAATTTGTTTCTTTTATTTGAAAATGCCTCTGCTTCTTTTAAACTAGTCCTTGCAATAGTACCTACAAAAGCGATAGTTGCACCAACGAAAAAGGCTATACGCCAACTTGACTCATGGTGATAAATATTTTGATTAGTAAAAATTGATGCAATACCTAGTGCTACCGTAGTGCCTACGGCAGAAAATACGGTTATAATTGTTACTAATGGATATTGTATAGGAGGAGATGAATTTTCGGTTAAGTACAGCTCTGCACCTCGTGCTTCTGCAGTTGCTGACATACCTTGAATTATACGACATATAGTAAGAACCCAAGAGGCTGTTATACCTATCTGTGCATATGTTGGCATGCTGCCTATAATCACACAAGTAATAGCCATTAATAGGGTAGTTAAAACAACTACAATCTTACGTCCAAAATGATCACCTATATACCCAAATATTAATGCTCCTATAGGTCTTAGCAAATAGGTAGAACAGAAAGAAAAGGCAGTAAGCAACGAAAAAGTGAAAGGATCATATTCCGGAAAAAATAAATTATTTAAAAGCACCGCCATATGCACATAAAGCATAAGGTCAAAATACTCTAGAAATGTACCTATAGAAAGTAATCCGACTGCTTGTTTTTGTTCTGTATTTAAACTTCGTTGTTCTTTTTCGTAGCCTAACATAACCTTTGTATATTAATTAGATTACAAAATAAGCTATACTGCTTTTGATTCAAAGTCAATAAAGGATTAAGAATTTTTAATAAATATTGTAAATATTTAGGTTTCGTAAAGTTATCTAACTTAAAATTTTCAAATTATCTATTTTTCTCTGAAAGCTTTAAATGCAGTATCAGTAACGGGATCAAGTAAATATCTAAGTAGTGTTCTAGTACCTGTTACGATTTGTACCTCAGCTTGCATACCGGGGTGTAATTCAAGATTTTTAACTTTAGCAACTTTGTTAAATGCATCCATATCGATTTCAACTCTTGCAACATAATAATTATCTTGCTGTTGTCCCGGATGCTGTCTTTCATCTTGTACGATATCGGGAGATATGCTTACTACTTTACCGGTAAATGTTGGAGTTATTCTTGATTTAAATGCACTGAAACGTATTTTTGCAACTAATCCCTCATGTACTGAGTCAATGTTTTTTTGAGATACCTTTGCTTCTATTATTAATGGGTCATTAGTTGGCGAAATTTCCATAATAGGTTGTCCGTGACTTATAACACCGCCTATTGTATGATATTTTAAATTATTAACTATACCGTCAACAGGTGATCTGATTATCACACGATTAAGCGAATCTGTCAGGGCATTATATTTTTCTTTAAGAGATGCGGTTTGTACTTGAGCTTCACAAAGCTCTGTTAAAGTCCGTTCAGTGTATTTATTTTGTTGATTTATAATTTTAATTTGAGTTTCGGTAATAGCATGGCGTATTCCTGCTATTTCGGCTTCAGTTGTTGCAACATCGCTTTTTGAAGCGGCAACTTTTGCCTCTTGGTCTAATAAGGCTGCTTTTTTTACAAAGCCTTTTTCTTTTAACGTTCTTAAAGCTTTTAAACGGTCTTGATAAACTTCAGCAGTTTTGGAGGCGGCAACTTTTTTTGCTTCTAAACCTTCAATTTTTTTCTCAAGTTGAGCAATATTTTGATGTAATGCATCTTTCTCTGAGTTATATACTTCTTTTCTAGATCTAAATAAATTTTCCTGCGTATGAATTATTTTAGCTACTTCCGGTAAATTGATATCCTGCATTAGAAAATCAGAGAATTCGATTTGTTCTAAATTATCACGTTCGGCAATTAAACGATTTTCAGTTGCTAAAAAATTACGGTACTGACCAAGAATATTTTCATGTTCGCTTTTTATTCTAGTTTCTTCAAGCTCTATTAATTTATCGCCTTCTTTGACTTTATCACCTTGCTTCACATAAATAGCATTGATTATTCCGCCTTCATGATGTTGAATCGTTTTTTTATTTGTGCTTGGCATTACGATACCGACAGCTACAGCACCACTATCAAGCGGAGCAAGAGCCGACCATAATCCACCTATTAATACTAAAAAGATCATAACATAAATACCGAAAAGTATAGGTGATCTTGCAGCTTGGGCTACGTTATTACGATCTTTATCGGTTTTCTTGGTAATAAAATTAACAAACCTATCAAGTTTTACTAATAAGAATTCTATAGCATGAGAGGTTTTCTTTAATGTAGTATTTATTAAAGCTTTACGTTTAGAACTTTGACCTTTAAGATTTAACGCATCTTCTCTTAAGGACAATAATTGTTTTAATTGTTCCGGAGTAATTTGAGGTTTATTGTGTTTTAAGTCCTGCATAATATTTAATCATTATTATATTTAGTCAGTATTGTTTGTATTTTGCGTCATTGCGAGGACATGATGTAGTAATTGACGAAGCAATCTCGATAGAATTCATGAGATTGCCACGCTCACTAAAGTTCCCTCACAATGATGATTTGGAAGCCATGCAACAATGCCAATCAAGTCACGATATGACACTTTAGTTATTAATATGAATTGTATCGCTTTTTAAAGTTTTAAAGTGTTTTTGAATCTCTTCTGCCGTTCCGTAAACTGCAACGGCTCCATCCTGTAATATTAGAATTTTATCAACAACGGATAATACGGATGGTCTATGTGAAATTACAAGAACTGCTATTCCTTTAAGTTTTGCTTGTTTTAAGGCACTTGCAAGTGCAACTTCACCTGCCTCATCTAAATTAGCATTAGGCTCATCTAAAATGATGAGTTTTGGATTACCGTAAAAAGCTCTAGCAAGCCCGATACGCTGTCTTTGACCACCTGATAGATTAGAGCCTGCAGGACCGATATCAGAATCATAACCGTCAGGGAATCTTAATATCATTTCATGAGCTCCGGCTATTTTAGCTGCTTCAATAACTTTTTGTGGATCGGCATCTTCTTCCATTCTAGCTATATTTTGTTTAATACTACCGCTAAAAAGTTCTATTCCTTGAGGAAGATAGCCGACATGTCTACCGAAATCTTCTCTATTCCAACGATAAATTTCAGCACTATCTAAACGTACGGAACCTGATGATTCTTTCCATACCCCGACTATGATTTTAGCTAAAGTTGATTTTCCTGTAGCCGAAGGACCGATAATTGCTAAAACTTCGCCCGGTTGTACTGCAAAACTAACGCCTTTTAAGATATATTTCGGTACAGGAGGTTGCGGTAAATATTGCGGTATAGGGTGAGCATAATAAATATTTTCAACAGTAAGATGACCATCAACGTTCGGAATTGGCATCGTTTCGTCTCTAGAAGAATAAGTGTTAAATAAATTATTAATGTTTTTGTATGATTTAATAGCACCGCTCATACTTTTCCATAAATCAATAGCATTATCGAAAGGAGCAAGAGCTCTGCCGACTATGATAGAACTCATAATCATATTACCGGGAGTCATATCTGCACTGTGAGATTTTACAACAATGTAAGCACCGACTCCGGTAACAGCCATTTGCATTATATTACGGATAAACCTTGAAAAGTTAGAAATAACACCGTTACGATAGCTAGCAACCGATTGCTTATCAAGTGCTAATATGTTAAATTTATGCCAATTTTTTGTAACATTCTTCATCATTCCCATTGCTTCAATTGCTTCTGCATTTCTGTTTGCAATATCGGCTTGTGTCATACCTTTTATCGAAAATTCGGTAGCTTCACCAAGTGTTTTATTAGTAGCTGCAGCGTTAAAGAAAGCGGTTGAAACTATTATCATTGCACCAAAAACGGTAATAAGACCGATATATGGATGAATTGAAAAAATAACCGCAATATAGATAAGGCTCCAAGGGGCATCGAATAAAGTATTAATTCCGGTACTTGTTAGGAATGTTTTGACGGCTTGAAAATCACGTAATAATTGGCTAGAACCCATATTTGCTCGTGTTGCAGCTGCAGAAATTGAAGAAGCAAAAATTACGGGAGCTACTGTTCTATCAAGCCATTCTCCTACCTTTATAAGTGTAAAAGAACGAGCAATTTGTAATAATCCGTAAACAAAATAAATATATGCGATTATTATTGATAAAAATAATAATGTTTGTAGATTACCGCTTCCAAGGACTCTATCAAGAACTTGTAGTGAGTAAAGAGGAGTAATTAACATTAGTAAGTTGATTACAAAAGCAAACCAAAAGACTATCCAAAAAGCTGTTCTACATTCGCCTAATGCTATTACTAGTGGGTTTTTTTTATTTAGATTATTATTTTTATTATCCATATTAGTTATATTATAAATAATTATTAATTAATTCTTCAGCAATTTGAACACTGTTTAAAGCTGCTCCTTTACGTAAGTTATCACATGTGATCCATAGATTTATCGTATTATCTCTACTTACGTCATTTCTAATTCGGGAGACATATACGGCATCTTCGCCTACCACTTCAACGGGTGAGATATACGCAAGGTAATTATTATTAGAAATTGTAACAATTCCATCGGCATCTTGTAATATTTCTTCGACTTCTTTGGCATCAATTTTGTCGTTAAATTCTATGTTAACCGATATAGAATGACCGATAAATACTGGTACTCTAACAGAAGTAACGCTAGCTTTAAAGTGATTACCTATAATTTTGTTTAGTTCAGAAGCAATTTTTGCTTCTTCACTTGTATAGCCATCTTTATTTAAATCACCTATATGAGGAAAAAGATTAAAGGCAATCTGTTTTGGAAATTTCTTAGGATCATTCTCTCCAAAAACATATTTAGATTTTGTTTGGTCGTAGAGTTCGTCCATTCCTGCTTTACCTGCTCCTGATACTGATTGATAAGTAGATATCACTACTCTTTTAATCTTTATTTCATTATCTAGCGGTTTTAATGCTACTGCAAGCGGAATGACGATACAGTTAGGGTTAGCTATGATATTTTTAGTATTAAACTCTTTAAGTGTTGATAAATTAACCTCAGGTACAATTAACGGCACTTGATTATCAACTCTAAAAAGTGAGGATTTGTCGATAACTACACAATTACTAGCAGTAGCTTTTGGTATAAATTCTTTTGACACTTCTGAACCTACACAAAAAAAAGCAATATCGATATCGTCAAAATGTAAACTTTTTAAACTATTAATTTGTAGTATTTTTTCTCCAAAGCTTATTTCCCGCCCTAGAGAGCTATCTGAAGCTATAGCATAAACTTTATTAATGGGGAAATTACGCTCAGCTAGAATATTTAGAGTTTCACGCCCTACATTTCCTGTAGCTCCGATTACTGCAATATTGTATTTTTTAGTCATTATTTATTAATCCGATGAGTTTTTCACCTCCGATAATATGGAAATGGAAATGAAAAATAGTTTGTCCCGATTTCTCGCCTTTATTAGTTATTAAACGATAACCGTCTTTATCTAAACCCGCTTCATTTGCTATATCAGAAAGTTTAGCAAAAAAATGTTTTATTTCGTCTATAGAAGCTTTAGAGATGAAATCGGCATAATCTATATATTCGTTTTTAGGTATAACGATAATATGTACAGGTGCTACGGGTGCTATATCTTTGAATGCTAAAATTTGTTCGTCTTCATAAATTATTTCTGCCGGAAGATTTTTACCTATGATTTTTGCAAAAACATTTTCTTTGTTATACATCATTTTATTCCTGTTAAAAGCTTTATTGTATGGCTTAATTTTCCGTCATTGCGAGTAAAAAATGTAAGTTTTGACGAAGCAATCCAGTAAGAAATGCTAATTTTAGCATTTCTTTAATTTTTTCTGGATTGCCGTGCAGTCTACGACTGCTCGCAATGACGATTTAATATTTATGAAACCACGTTGCTGTTAAACAAGCATACTACGTTTTAGAAATTTTAACTCAGCTTCAATTCTAGAGTTGGCAATTATATCTTCTAGTCGGTAATTATTTCTTTTTAAATAATTTTCTCTAATATCTGAAGCAAAAAAGCCGAAGCCTAATATTAAGACTATCTTAAATATAAACTTTAACTCTTCGATATTAATCGCCGTAACGATTATATTCGCTATTACGGCAATAGCAACAATTAACCACATTTTATGGTATAATGCCCAAAATATACTTAAAAGAGCCGCTATCCATGAAAAGCCTTCTGCAATAACAATAAAATTATTATTTTTTTGTGTGGAGTTAATGTATATTGCGTATATATTCATTATTTAAGTTTAAGCCTTGAAAATTCAAGGGACAATAATTAATTAAATTGGATTAGTCAAGTATACTCTGGATTAGTCAAGTATACTCGTTTAATTTGGAAAATTGGCTACGTCGTTTTGGTAAGTCCTCGGATGCTCACGTATTAATATACGCTCCACTCCTCGGCTTACAGACTCCTTGCTCTTTTCCAAATTAAACTTCGTCTATTCGTCTACTTAACAGTAATTCTAATAGTACTTAATTAACAACTTAATATCAATAAATTTTATATTATGTCAGATAATTTATCCTTACACGGTACAACAATACTTTGTTTAAAAAAGAACGAAGAAATAATTATAGCAGCAGATGGACAAGTCTCGCATGGTAATACCGTACTAAAATCTACAGCACGAAAACTTCGGACTATAGCAAATAATAAAATTATTGCCGGTTTTGCGGGTTCTACGGCTGACGGTCTTGCGTTATTTGAAAAGCTTGCAGTAAAGATAGAGCAACATAAGCATAATTTACTTAGAAGTGCAGTTGAGCTTGCAAAAGATTGGCGTAGCGATAAATATTTGAGACGTTTGGAAGCAATGATGATTGTTGCTGATCGTAGTCATATATTAATTTTAACCGGTAACGGTGATGTCGTAGAGCCTGAAAAGAATGTTGCAGCAATAGGTTCAGGCGGTTTATTTGCGCTATCTGCCGCTCGCGCTCTAATGTCTTACGAGAATAATTTAACTGCTGAAGAAATTGCTTTAAAATCTATGAATATAGCTGCAGATTTGTGTGTATTTTCTAATCATAATATTATAATGGAAAAAGTTGTATGAAAGCTACTAAAACTACTTATAAAAAAGACCCTATGGGGCTTACCCCTTCTCAAATAGTGAATGAACTTAATAGATTTATCGTAGGTCAAGAAAAGGCCAAAAAAGCTGTTGCTATTGCACTTAGAAATCGTTGTCGTCGTAAAAGAGTAGAAGGTAATTTACGTAATGAAATAGTACCGAAAAATATTTTAATGATTGGTTCAACCGGTGTCGGGAAAACGGAAATAGCAAGACGCCTTGCAAAGCTGACTAATTCTCCTTTCTATAAAATTGAAGCAACTAAATTTACCGAAGTCGGATATGTAGGGCGTGATGTAGAATCAATAATTCGTGATTTAGTCGAAATAGCCGTTAATACTGAAAAAACTTTAGCAAAAACGAAAGTAGATATTCATGCCCGTGAAAAAGCGATCGAGAGAATATTAGATAGTTTAGTAGGTAAAACTTCTAGTAGTGAGACTAGAGAAAAGTTCAAAGAAAAAATTTTAAACGGCGAACTTGATGATACGGAAATTGAAATTAGCGTAGCTGATACTACACCTGTCGGCGGTGGAAGTTTTGAAATACCGGGTATGCCGGGAGCATCTATGGGCGTTCTTAATCTTGGCGATATGATTGGACGAGCCCTTGGCAGTAGTAAGACTAAAACAAAAAAAATGCTAGTTAAAGATGCTATGGCTATTATTATACCTGAAGAATCAGAAAAATTAATAGACCAAGAAAAAATTATTCAGCAAGCTATAAATTTAGCTGAAAATGACGGTATAGTTTTTATTGACGAAATTGATAAAATAGCTTCAACTGGTAGTTCTGGAGCAAAAAATGCCGAAATAAGTAGAGAGGGAGTGCAAAGAGATTTGCTACCTTTGATAGAGGGCACGACGGTTAATACTAAATATGGACCGGTTAAAACCGATCATATATTATTTATTGCTTCCGGTGCTTTTCATATTGCTAAACCTTCTGATTTATTACCGGAGTTACAAGGAAGGTTACCGATTAGAGTAGAATTAAATTCGCTTACCAAAGATGATATGATTAAAATATTGCTTGAACCTGAAACTAGTTTAATAAAACAATATTCGGCGTTAATAGGTACTGAAGACGTACGTCTTGAATTTGCTGCTTCTGCTATTGAGAAGATAGCGGATTATGCGATCACCGTTAATTTAGAAGTCGAGGATATAGGGGCTAGAAGGCTGCATACTATACTTGAGAATTTGCTTGAGGATATAAGCTTTGAAGCTAGCGAAATGAAAGGCAAAAAAATAACTATCGATGATAAATTCGTAGAAAATCAATTATCAAAAATAATAACTAATCTCGACTTAGCTAAGTTTGTTCTATAGTACGTTTTTCAATCAATGGTTAAGGTAAGATTGTTATTTTTCATCATTACGAGGCAATTACGTCAGTAATTGACGAAGCAATCTCAGGAGTTTGTTATTATTTCATGAGATTGCCACGCAGCCTATGTCTGCTCGCAATGACGATTTAGTAGTATCCATGCAATAACATCTACAACCTAGCAAAATAGTATTTTAAGAAAAATTTCATGATAAGGCATATAGCAAGTCTAACGTGTTAAAGCAGTTTTATCTTCTATAGGGCTTGCACTACATACTAAAAAGATTTTAATAAATTTAGTTCTGGCAGATTTAGTAAAAGAAGGAAGCCACTTCGATCTTGCGATTGCTTGTGCGATACTTACCGCAATGAATATTTTATCTGAACTTGAAATTGCGGAATATTTGATAATAGGAGAGCTATCATTAGACGGTTCAAGCTTACCGGTAAGTGGAGCTTTACCTGCAGCGGTTGGGGCTTCTGTTAGAGGTAAAGGTCTTATTTGTTCAAGTAAAAACAGCTCGGAAGTTGCTTGGTCGTGTAATGATAATATACTTGTTGCAGGTAATTTAATTGAACTAGTAAATCATTTTAAAGGTTCACAAGTTTTAACTCCTCTGGAAGCTAAGCTACAAGATGAGCCGATAAATTATCCCGATTTTAAAGATATAAAAGGTCAAAAAATTGCTAAACAAGCTTTAGAAATTGCAGCATCAGGTGGCATAACCTTTTAATGTTTGGTCCTCCCGGAACCGGTAAATCAAGACTTGTGCCTGTCTTCCCAGTATACTACCTAAAATGTCTACAAAAGAAATTTTAGAATGTAGTACGATTACAAGTATTGCAGGAAAATTTTTAGACGGTAAACTTACCAAAGCAAGGCCGTGTAGAACTCCACATTATTCATGCTCATTGGCCGTTATGGTCGGTGGCGGTGTCGGAAAAAAAGTAAAGCCTGGGGAAATTACGCTAGCTCATAACGGAGTATTATTTTGAGATGAACTACCTGAATTTCCACAGCATGTTATTGATGCATGAAGACAGCCTATTGAAAACGGTGAAATACTAATCTCACGATCAAATGCTCATATAAAATATCTGGCAAATTTCCAGTTAATAGCAGCTATGAATCCTTGTAAATGCGGTTATTGAGGCGATTCTTATAAAGAATGTATGAAAGCTCCAAAATGTGCTAGCGACTATCAAATGAAAGTATCGGGACCTATTATGGATAGATTTGATTTGTATATAGAAGTATCTAGTATTAATGTTTATAATTATGACTTGATTGTAGATAACTCTGAGGAAGAATCTGAATATATAGCTGCAAGAGTTGAGAAAGTACGTTTAATTCAAGAAAAGAGATATGAGGGCTATAATATTAAAACAAATAACAGATTAGATGGGCAGTTGTTAATAGATTATGCTATGCCTGCGGATGAAGGTAAAGATTTACTGAATGAAGCGGCAAATAAATTTTGTTTATCAATGCGTGCTTATAACCGAATACTTAGAGTAGCACGCACGATTGCTGATCTTAAGAATGTTGATAAGGTCTTGAAAGTGCATATTGCAGAAGCTTTGAGTTACCGTAAAATGGAATTTAATAATATGTATACGAAGATCAACTTCAAAAATGCTACGTCGTCCTACAAGAGCTTCGGTACTCACGTATTAAGTATACGATGCGTTCCTCGCCTTGTGGACTCCTTGCTCTTTTTGAAGTTGATCTTCGTATACTGTCTTCATTTTTTGCAATATATTTAAGATGATTTAAGGATAAAAGATATGAGTACTATAATAAGTTTTGATTACGCTATAAAATATTTATTAAAAGATAAAGGGGATTATGAAATAGTCGAGGGATTTATTTCGGCTATTCTTAAAGATGCTGGTTATAGTGCTGTTAAAATAAAATCCCCTTACTAGAAAGTGGCAGTAATAAAGAAAATGATAGCTTAAAATCTAGCGTAGCAGATGTCATTGTGGAAGATGAAGAAGGGCATAAATAATATAGTAGAAATAGATAAATCCTATACAAATCTTTTTATGCATAAAACTTGTTTTAATTCTAGTAGATTAATAGTTGATAGTATTTCTAAGAGCGAGGATTATTCTACTATAAAAAAATATTTCATATTAATTTATTGTATTTTCCTTTTGATAATATGAAAGCACCTTTATATCACGGTAAGACTATTTTTAGAGAAGTTGATAAAAAACACCCTATGAAATTTTCTTTGGGAGATATGAGAGGTAAAATATTTGATTTATATAATGTATTTCCAGAATATGTTGTAATATCAGTACCATTATTTAATGATGTTATAAGAGATGAATTGGATGAATGGCTATATGTAGTAAAACATTCTGAAGTTAAGAAAGATTTTAAATCACCATATATGAAGAAAGTAGCAAAACGTTTTGATATACTGAAGATGACTCCTAAAGAGCAAATAATTTATCATGCCTATATGAATAGAAGCTATAAAGAGCGTGATTATATAGTTTCTGCTGAAGAAAAAGGTAGAGAACAAGGTATGGCAAAAGGAATAGAGGAGGGGAGGAAAAAAGGTAAACAAGAAGGTGAAGTTACAAAAAGTATAAAAATAGCAACAAAGATGTTAATGAAAAAAAACTCGATAGAAAAAATACATGAGATTACTGAAGTATCTATAAAAGAAATAGAGCGATTACAAACAGAAATTGAGAACCTTAAAAAATAACTATCTTTAATGACAAAAATTTACTTTATAGCTGGTGAGGTGTCAGGAGACTTTGTAGGTGGTCGTATAATGCAGCATTTAAAAAACAATACAGGAGTACAACTCAATTCACCTGTATCAAGTTTTGTGAATGACGCTGTACAGTTTGTTGGTGTTGGCGGCAAATATATGGAAGAAGCCGGTAGCTTTAAAAGCTTATTTCCTATTACTTCCATAAATTTAATGGGTTTTGTAGAAATTTTGCCTCATATTTTTAAGCTTAAAAAATTAATTGATAAAACTGTGGAGGATATAATAAATAGTAAAGCTGATTTATTAATTACCATAGATTCACCAGGGTTTACTTATCGTGTGGCAAAGCGAGTAAGGAAACTTTTACCAAAGCTGAAAATGATTCATATCGTTGCACCGTCAGTTTGGGCATATAAAGAGGGTAGGGCAGTAAAATACGCTAAAATTTATGATTGTTTATTTGCTTTACTACCGTTTGAACCTCCATGTTTTACTAAAGTCGGTCTTGATTGTAGATATATAGGTCATCCGATTATGGAGCAAGAGTTTTATAGTGATAAAATAGCTTTACGTGAAGAGTTTAAAATAGATGAGAATGAGAGAGTTTTGTGTGTTACTCTTGGTAGTAGAAAGGGTGAGATTCTAAGGCATTTATCGGTTTTTGTTTCTTCTATTGAAGAAATATTCAAGAGTTGTAATAATCTTAAAGTTATATTTACTCTTGCAGATCCTGCTCATGAGGCAATAATAAAACCGTTTCTAGAAGATGTTAAGTTTAATTATTTATTTTCAAGTGAGAGACTTAAAACTTATGCTGTTGCGGATGTAGCTTTAGCAAAATCCGGTACTAATACTTTAGAGATAGCAGCTTCCGGTACTCCTATGATTGTGGCTTATAAAGTTAATCTTATAAGCTTTTTTATTATCAGGCTATGGATAAAAATAAAATATGTTACGTTGATAAATATTATAGCCGATAAAGAAATAATTCCGGAATTTATCCAATTTAATTGCCGAGCTAATCTTATTAGTAATAAGCTTCAAGAGTTATTATTTAATTCTAAGAAAGCTTATGAGCAGGTAATAGAAAGCCAAAAAATTTTGCAGCAATTAGGATTTAAATCAAACCGATTACAGCTAAATTCAGAAAGTTTTAGACACGATGAATTTAAAGGCACGCTAGCAAGGTGTACAAAAGTACGTGAACACAGGCTTAGCTTGGAAAATTCGCTTGTATCAAGTGATCGAGATGACGCTGTACCTTCTTATATAGCTGCAGAAATTATTAAACAGGAGTTCTTAGAACCTAAAATAAAGTTGTTAAAAGAGAAAGATTAGTACTTGAAACCGGTGGTCCACAACATTTTCTGAATTATAATAAACATTAATATTAATATAATAACAAAATATATTTCCATGTTTTTTCTTATAGTATTAATTTGTTTCATTAAAATTTTTAAATCATTGGCAATTTTTTTGTATTCCTCATTGTTATCAGAACGCATTGTTGTCAAGAAACCGGATAAGTTTCCTAACTTATTTTGTAAAGCTTTTAACCTTTCAGTCTGTTCTTCGTGTTTTAGATCGGTATTGTGATCTTGTATCATAATATATAATGCCCATTATAAGATCAGTATTAACGCCGGTATAGTAATATGCACTATGAATAAAGATGTATATTTTTTGTTTGTAATAAAAATTCTAACTTTTCATTTTACAGGAGTATACTATTGTTATAGTAAATTGGTTTGCGTTATTAATTTGTTGCTCATTAGTTATCTCATTTTAATTACCAAATATTAAAACTATTGATTGATTTAGCACAAACTATATAATTTAAATTTAGCAAAAAGTTAGTTTTACTATATGTTATTTCAAATGTCAAGAAAAAAACCACATTTCATGGTAATTATTTTTATCAATATTTCTAAGCCTTATAAAAATAATAGTTATTATGTTAAACAACCTATTAAAAACTAAACTTTTTTTAGTTATAGTATCTCTAACTATATTTATTACTTTGCTAAATTTTAGTATATTTTATATTTTTGTGCCGGGTGATCTTACTCAAAATAAAACGATAATTATTGAACCTAAATTATCCGTAAATCAAATAGTTACAAAACTTTATTCTAATGAAGTAATCAAATATCCAAGAATTTTTAAGGTAATTGCTAAAATTTATTCTATAAAAAGACCTCTTAAAAGTGGTGAATATGTGTTTACTCGTAATATATCGCCTCTGCAAACTTTAAGAATATTAGCAAGCGGTAAATCTATAATACACAAGATAATTGTCCCGGAAGGTACGGTAGTTAGTGAGGTTATAAAGCAAATTAATGAAGAAAGTCGATTACTTGGAGAAATAAAAGGGATAATACCTGAAGGTTTTTTAATGCCTTCCACGTATTTTTTTTCTTACGGTGATCAAAAAGAGCAGATAATTGATCACATGAGAAATTTAATGTCTGCTAATTTAGATAAAGTAATGCAAAATCTTGCACCGGATTCTCCATTAAAAACTAGACTTGAGGTATTAACGCTAGCTTCGATAATTGAAAAAGAGGCCGGCTCAAATGCAGAAAAGCCTATTATAGCAGCAGTATTTATTAATCGTTTAAAGAAAAATATGAAGCTACAAGCCGATTCGACTACTATATATGCTTTGACTGAAGGAAAATTTAAATTAGCAAGAGCTTTAACAAAAAAAGATTTATTGCAAGAACTACCCTATAATACTTATTATATAAAAGGTTTACCACCCGGTCCGATTTCTTGTCCGTCGTTAAAATCTTTAGAAGCAGTGGTAAAATCTGCTAAAACGGATGCATTATTTTTTGTAGTTGACGGTAAAGGCGGGCATAATTTTTCTAACAATCTTAATGATCATAATAGATTTGTTGAAACTTATCGAAAAAGTTTGATTAAAGTACCTGAGCCGGCAATTGATCCTGAAAAACCATCTACTCGATGAACTTCAAAATTGGCTGCGTCATCTTATAAGAGCTGTGGTGCTCATGTATTAAGTATACGCTCCGCTCCTTGCCTTATAGACTCCTTACTCTTTTTGAAGTTGATTTGCGTATATTTTTATCTACTTAAGGGATGTTATCATGAATAATAGTGAATTTAGTAAAATAGCCGAGACAACAATTGCATATATAGCAGAAAAGATAGAAGAGCAGGATAAAGAAGCAAGTATAGATGTAGATTTACAAGGCGATATATTAAACCTTGATACTGATAAAGGGGTATATGTAATAAATAAACAAAGTGCCGCCAAAGAAATTTGGTTGTCGTCGCCGGTTAGCGGTCCTTATCATTTTTGTTATGAACAAGGCAAATGGACAAATAGAGCAGGGCTTGAATTAATGGCTATTTTAACTGAAGAACTTAATATTAAATTTGATACTCGCCCCACTTGAAAAATTAGCAACAATGTCTTTGTAAGACCTCGGATGCTGAACGTTTAATATACGCTCCGCTCCTCGGCTGACAGACCGATTACTCTTTTCCAAGTTAAACTTCGTATCACTACTCTTCATTTTACTTCGGAGTATATATGAAAGATTTTGAAACTGCCGATAGTGCCGAAAAAGTTTATGATTTAATAATAAAAAATGCTCCTACTCGTGCATCTATATTCATTGATGTTGACGATACGCTTATAACTCCTAAATCAAAAACTTTTAAGCAGCCGCCTTATAATCAAATAATTGATAGAATTAAGGAAATGACAATTATGAGGAAATTATCAGTAATTGGCGTTTGCAGCGAAAAGTAATATTAATTGATGAAGAGTGGGTAGAAGTTATAAACAAGCTCAAGGAAAAGTTTTCGGTTTATGGTCTTACACAAATGAATACGGGAGCATTCGGCAATATTCCTTCTATGCAAGATTGGCGATATAAAGAACTAAAAGAGCTGGGTATCGAATTTTCAGATAATGAAAAATTAGCAATTTATAATTCAGGACAAAAGGATGATGCTATTTTTTATAAAGGTATATTTATAACCGGTAATCACTCAAAAAGTGGTAATTTATCAAAATTTTCTGAAGAGCTAAATGCTAGTTTATTGTATTTGTTGATGATCGTGCGAAGCATATTGAAGATGTAGGAGATTATTGTAAAAAGAATAAAATAGGTTTTTTAGACATTTTATTTGACGGGCTTAAAAATTTAACAGGCGAACCTGATCCTACACTTGCCGAATTTTAAGAATCATATTTAATAGAAAACGCTAAATGGCTTGAAGACATAGAAGCTTATGGGCTAATGGTCAGGAAGTAATAATTAAATAGAATACATGCATACATAGATATCGTCATTGCGAGCAGCCATATAGGCGGTGTGGCAATCCATAAAAAATAATAAAAATTCTGTAAATCAGAATTCTAATTTCAAATCTAGTATCCGCAAATACTTATAGGCAGATACATTACAAAATAACACCTTTGTCTAATACGTCTGTTTCAGCTATCAAAGTTGAGACGGAAATAATCGGCAATATGAGTGGTGAGGTTGTTTTAGATTTACCCTATGCATGGGCAAATGCCTACATATTACAAGCAAATCAAAAATGTTAAGCTAGAATCTCCTATTGGAAAATTACAGTTTAGAAATCAAGACTCGAATAAAGCTATTTTAAATACGGGAAAAATCAATATTATTCGTTTAAGCTACGCAATATATCAAAAAACCGGTAATCCTTGTGATATCCACGAAGCAATAATTAGACAAAATTTAATTCATTCACCGGGTTATGGGCTTTTTGCTACTCCCGGTGATCTAAATGGAAATGATATAGTAGCGTTTAACATTGAATGGAATAATATTCCTGATAGTTGGGAAACAATATCAGATTATGGTCTTGGTAAAAGCGTGAAATTTAAAGCTATGCCGATTGAATTATATAGTGCGGTTTATGCAGCGGGTGATTTACGTGTTTACAAAATTGTTGATCAAAAAAATCCTGTATATCTTTCGTTACATGGTCAATTTGATTTTAAAGATTAAGAAATAGCTGCTTATATAAATAAAATTATCAAGGGACAAACCACATTTTTCCATGATAATGATTTTTCCTTATTATCTACTAAGCTTAATCGAGGGGAATCAACCTAGACATATAGCCAGAACGGGCTTAACTCATAGTTTTACTGCATTTATTCCTCAAGGTTTGGACAAACAGGATTATATAACGTGACTTGCTCATGAACATCTACATAATTGGACAGGGAAGAAAATACGTAATAACTTAGAACGATTAAATTATTGGTGGAGTGAGGGATTTACCGATTATTATAGCAGGGTTTTAGCCTTACGTTCTAGTGTTATAATAATGCTTGAGGAATTTGTAGAAGAATTTAATAAATTCTTTGAGAATTATTATTTATCACCTGTTATAAATGAACCTAATAATTTAATCGAAACAGATTATTGGCAAGATTATGCAGTACAAAGATTGCCATATTATAGTGGATTTGTTTTGGCACTTTATTTGGACAATTTCATTAAAGAGAATAATAAGAGTAAATCGCTGGATAATGTTATGCTTGATTTATTTAAAACCTCAAAAGCACAAGAATTTTCAAGCGATTATTTTAAAACAATAGTTAAAAATTATGTTCTAAAGGGCATAGATAAAGAGATAAACGTATAGATTTAGCTAATGTTGCTAAAGTGCTGCCGATCGAGAAAATAACAATGTGGGCATATGATCATGGTTTTAATAGAGATGCTTTAATAAATAATTATACAATAAAAGATATTGACGAAAATAGTAACGCTTATAAATCTGGACTTAGAAACAGGGACATAGTTATAAAATATGATTTTCCTAAATGGGGTTCTCCTGATCAGATAGTTACAAGCAACACAATTAAAGGCGAGTTTCAATTTAGACCTGAAAGTGCTAATAAAAAAGATATATACGGGTTCAAGCCTACTTTGTCTAAAGAAGATAAGCTAAAAATCAAAAAGTTTTTTAACAGCTAAATCTTCTTGTTATCTTAAAGTATTATTAATTATTTATTAATAATATCCATTGACACAACAACATTTAAGTTATAATTGCGTCACGATTTAATTTTAAGGGGAAAAATCATGACAAAAAACTATATGTATGTGCTACCTTAGCAACGGAACATGCTATTAATGTGATAGAAAACGGTGCAAAAACTGTATGTTCCGTTCAGGTGTAATAGTTGAGATTATATCTTACATTTAGTAAAATAAATTAATTATTAAATGGAGATGAAAAATGAACTTAAATCAAAAAATAATAAAGCCAAAAATAGGGTTACTAGAACTAGCTAAGAGTCTTGGTAGCATATCATCAGCATGTAAAGCGATGGGCTATAGTAGAGATAGTTATTACAGATTTAAAGCACTGTATGAAACTGGTGGCGAAGAGGCATTGTATGAAATTAGTCGAAGAAAGCCAATAATAGCGAATAGAGTTGATCCAGCGATAGAGAAAGCAGTAATGGATATGGCAATAGAATATCCAGCATATGGTCAGCTAAGAGTATCAAATGAGCTTAAGAAGAGCGGTATACTTGTATCGCCTGGAGGAGTGCGATCAATTTGGTTACGTAATGATTTAAACAATATCAGTAAAAGGCTTAAAGCATTAGAAGCAAAGATGGCTCAGGATGGTATTGTTCTTACTGAATCTCAATTACAAGTGCTAGAGGAGCGTCGTAATGAAAGAGAAGCTCATGGAGAAACTGAGACGCAGCATCCAGGTTATCTAGGATGTCAGGATACGTATTATGTAGGTAATTTCAAAGGTATAGGTAAGGTTTATTCTCAGGTATTTATTGATAGCTATACTAGGGTAGCTGATGCTAAACTATATACTGATAAAACAGCTTTAACTGCTGCTGATATGCTTAATGACCGCGTGTTACCATGGTACGAGACCCAAGGGATACCAATACTTCGTATTCTTACAGATCGTGGGTCAGAATATAAGGGGAATATAGAGCATCATGCTTTTGAGTTGTTTCTAAGTATCGAAGGTATAGAGCATACTACAACTAAGACATATTCTCCCCAAACAAATGGTATGTGTGAGCGTTTTAATAAAACCATGAAACAAGAATTCTTTGATACAGCTATGCGGAAAAAGATTTATACAGATCTTGATGATTTACAATTAGATCTTGATATTTGGTTAGAGCATTTCAATAATGAGCGACCACATTCAGGAAAATATTGTTATGGAAAAACTCCTATGTAAACTTTTAAGGATAGTAGAAAATTAGCTGTTGAAAAGAATAATGAAATCTTGTATCTTGAATACGTCTCTGACAGTCAAAATTTAACTGACAATCAGGTGCAAAATTTATAGTATCTGTAAGATCAAATCTTGACTTCTACAAATGATTAGGATTTTACTAGATAAATATACTAAGCACTATAAAGCAAATAAAAGGGTATAATACTATAAACTGAGCTGGCGGATAGGGTGGGATTCGAACCCACGGTACGGTTGCCCGTACGCCAGTTTTCAAGACTAGTGCCTTAAACCACTCGGCCACCTATCCAAGAAGATTCATACCAAATAATCTTATATATTTCAAGGGAAATCTTGCAATATATGAATCTAAATTACAAATCCGAATTGTTCTTTCACTTCATTAACCGTTTCAGAAGCTCTAATTCTTGCTTTTTCTGCTCCTTTGTGCAGTATTTTTAATAAATATTCTTTATCATTCATTAATTCTAAATATTTATCACGTATCGGTTGTAGATTTGTAATAATAATTTCTGCCAAATCTTCTTTAAATTTTGCGAAACCTTGGTTTTGATAATTACCGATTATTTTTTCCAAGCTTTCTTCGGATAAACTGCTATAAATATCTAATAAATTACTAATTTCCGGTCTTGTTTCTTGATCATAGCTAACAAAACTTAAATGATCGGTTTTGGCTTTTTTTATTTTTTGATGAATAAGATCGTTATCGTCTTTTAAATTAATACGGGAAAAATCCGAAATATCAGATTTACTCATTTTCTTTAATCCATCCCGTAAGCTCATGATTCTTGTGCCTGTTTCACTAATTAAAATCTCAGGAACTTTTAGAATTTCTTTTTTAAATTTTCTATTTATTACCCCTGCAATATCTCTTGTTAGCTCTAAATGCTGCTTCTGATCCTCACCTACAGGCACTATATCGGCTTTATATATTAAGATATCCGCTGCCATAAGTACCGGATAGGAAAATAACCCAAGACAAGCCTTTTCTTGATCGCTACCTGCTTTATCTTTAAATTGCGTCATGCGCTTTAACCATCCAAGCGGTGTAACGCAATTTAGTAGCCAAGCAAGTTCAGTATGCTCTTTCACCATACTTTGGGCAAAAATCGTTACTTTGTCGGGGTTAAGCCCTGCTGCTAAATAAACAGCAAGCACCTCCATAATTGAATTGTTAAGTTCTGATGGCTTAATATCAACCGTGATAGCATGCAAATCTGCTAAGAAGAAAAAACAATTATATTCTTCCTGCATTTTAACCCAGTTTTTAATTGCACCAAGATAGTTACCGAGATGTAAAGAACCGGTTGCTTGCACACCGGAAAGAACAGTTTTTTTCATTTAATACCTTTTTATTTTACTCATTGTAAAATTATGTTATAAATACCATTTTTATTAATATAATTATCTTAATAATTATGCTGTGGCGTTTAAGAATTTTATCATTTTACGGATTATTATCGTTATTTACATTTATTTTTTTTCTTATATGTTACATACCAGTAACATTTTTCAATGTCAACTATCAAATAAGATATAGAATTGCCATTATCTTTTCTTATGCTTTTGTGTGGCTTGCAAAAATTTGTTGCGGTTTAAAATATGAAGTAGAGGGGCTTGAGAAATTACCGAAGACTATTGCAATCGTCGTGTCTAATCACCAATCCTTTTGGGATCAAATGTTTATGCAACTGATTATTCCTAAACATTCTTGGGTATTAAAGCGTGAATTATTTAATATACCCCTGCTTGGTTGGGGACTTCGGATGGTTAAACCTATTGCAGTTGACCGTGGTACTAACAGCTCGGTTGCTCAGATTTTAAGAGAAGGTCAGGAAAAAATAAAAGAAGGATTATGGTTAATAATATTTCCGGAATCAACTAAAGTTCCGCCTGATAGAACGGTAAAATTTAAACCAAGTGCCGTAAAGCTTGCTTCAATTACTAAAGTTCCAATTGTGATGATAGCTCATAATGCCGGTTTATTTTGGCCTAGAGGTTTTTGGTTTAAGCAACCTGGAACTATAAAGATAAAGATTATAGGTGTAATAGAAAAAGAAGAAATAGAGCAAACAGACGTACGTATACTTAATGACAAGGTTGAGCAAATTATTAACAGTGAAAAGCAAAAATTATTAAATTAATATTAGGTTTTAAAAATAATTAGTATTATCATAAAATTACAACTTAGTTCTTATGGAGGTATTTATGGTCAGGACAACAGCGTTAAAATTAATTGCGGTTATCGATAGTAAGCAAATGATGCTTTACGACGCTCAAGGAGTTAAAATTACTACTAATACACCTTTAAAATTATCTTTGGATTTAGAGGAGCATCACCACCATAGAGAAAAAAGACAAAGCCTTTACCAAAATAAATCTACACCGGCTTCGTTGTTTGAGCCGCATACTTCGCTAAAAGATATAGCACTTAAAGAAGCAGCAAGGAGCGTTATTAAACATTTAGAGAAAGTAACTACTGCTGATCAAGCTAAATATAAGGAATTGATTATTGTAGCAGAACCGCAAATGCTTGGATGTGTTAGACAAGAACTTAAAAACGGTCTAAAAAAGATGATTACTAAAGAAATTGCTAAGGATTTAGTGCAACATAGCGTAGATGCAGTGGAGCGAGCAGTATTTTCTTAGATAATCTTTATATGTAGAAGTCAAGATTTGAATTCACTTACATCGTCTCTCGTCGCTCTCCGATTATCTATAGGCTGCGCTTCTCGCTCTTTGTAATTACATCCAACTGATTTGACTACATTTTAGTATATATGGCGGCATGCGTCAATACACTCATATTTTAATTCAGAATAGTTGCACTAATAAGAAAAAGTGGTAAAATATCATATCGAACAAATTAAATATTATGAATAATTATGCCACAAATTTATTTTAACGGTCCGGAAGGACGAATTGAAGGAAGATATGCAAAAGCTACCGCGCCCAACGCCCCTATTGCATTAGTTCTTCATCCTCATCCTTTATATGAGGGTAATATGAATAATAAAGTAGTTTATAATGCCTATAAGATTTTAGCAGATAACGGTTATACCGTCTTACGTATTAATTTTAGAGGAGTAGGGGGATCACAAGGTAAATTTGATAACGGAGTCGGTGAAGTGGTTGATGCGGGGGCAGCTCTCGACTGGTTACAGCAGAATAACCCAAATGCTCAGTCTAATCTGATATTAGGATTTTCTTTCGGAGCATGGATAGCTATGCAACTTGTAATGCGACGTCCGGAAATAAATCATTTTATTGCTATTTCACCGCCGGTTAATACAATTCATAAATATGACTTCTCATTCCTCTCACCTTGTCCTATTCCAGGGTTTATATTACAGGGAGATAATGATAGTATAGTATCGGCAGATGATGTAAAAGACCTAGCAAATAGATTATCTAAGCAACAATCCCATATTAAAGTTGATTATAAAATTATCAATGGAGCTGACCATTTCTTTCGTTATAAAACTGAAGAATTTTCTAAAGCAATAAATGCTTATTTAATAACAATTCAATCTAATTATCATCACCATAATAATAATGTAAATGAAGAAATTAGTAAGCACCCAAAGAAATTATTTTTATATTAGTTTTTGTTGTGTGGTTCGGCTTATCCGTCATTGCGAGGAAATTGCGTAGCAATTGACGAAGCAATCCAGTAAAAATTCTGATTTACAGAATTTTTTATCACCACGCAGCCTACGGCTGCTTGCAATGACGACTCGGTATCCACGCAACAATACCTCGTGGTAATAACATAAAAGAATCCATATCACAACGTCTACAATTCTAAATAAGCTTCTATTGCTAAAATTAATATTGCATCTTTTTTAGCATCTAACTCTTGAGTTAATTCTTCATAAATTTGCCTATCTGATAGAGAAGTAAATTTTTTAAATAGCTGCACTAATTTTAAAGAAGGGATAATACGAAAAGCATCTTTTAATATTTTGATCTTTTTATTAACATTAAGCTTATTATTTAAATTAAAGTAAAATTCTAGTAATTCGTCGTTATAAAAATTTAAATCTACAGCCGTTGCCAAATAATCTATAGCATTAGCCGTATTATTACTTTCTACTTCTTGCTTCGCTGCTAATAAATAATACTCAGCAATTTCCGGCATAGACTCATGTTTATGAAATTTTGCGAGCTTATTCGTTATAAAAATAAATTTTGTCCATAGAGAAAGTCTAGCATAACAACGCATTAAAGTAATTAAATTGTCAATATCAAGTTCATTGAAATTATAAGCCTTTGTTGCGTAATTTTCTGCTTTCTCATAAAAAGATTTATCATAATAAAGTTTTGCTAGATTTTTGCTACCGTAAAAAACAAATTCTTTAGATGTAATAAGTTTTTGAAAATAGGAAATTTTTCTATCTACATCCTCTTCAGTTACGGCTAAGATTAAATTATGGAATTCTTGTGAATCTTTTAGATCTTCAGAAGATAAATTTTTGCGAGCAATAGAAGCAGATGTAGCTTTATTATTCATAATATATTCGGCAAAAGCTAAAATTAAAGCATATCTATCATGATTAATTTTTCGTTTACTAAAAATATTATGTATTTTAGATGGTAAATCGATAATTAATATTAGAAATCTAATGACAATAAAACAAGAAATTAGTAATAAAAGGCCTAAAATAAGACTAAAGAACAAGGTAGTCTCTATATTATAATCATATAAACTAATAAAAACTTTTGAATCAAAGCTCTCTATAAAAGTAAACCCGAAATAAAGCAGTAAAAAAGTAGCACATATTAATAATAACCTAAACATCTTTATTTACAAACTCCTGCATAAATTTTTCTGAATAAAGACAATCGATTAGATAGTTTAAGTTCTCTAAAATTAGAGGTTTATCTTGTTCTTTTATCATCATAGCAGAAGGTTTTTTTTCAATTTTGATAAACTTCGCCAGCCACTTATGATTGGTAGGAAAAATTACTTCCGTACTACTTGATTTAGAAAAAAGATAATTATTATATGCTTCTAAGTTATTTAAAATATTCCTTATATCTTGAGGCAGCAGGCGGGATTTTACTATTCTTAGTTCTTTACTATAATCCTTATCTTGCATGAAATTATATACTAATAGATTTACATTTAATAAGTAATTAATATAGTCAAGTGATACCCATACGCCTACCTCATTACTCGTCGCTCTCCTATTAGTTATAGGCTTCTTCGCTCCTTGTTCCTTGTATCCGAATGAAGCTGAATTGACTACAGTTTCTAATTTTGGTTCTACTAAATTAGTCGGTGCTTCAGGAAACTTTAAAGAACTTACGTAATTTAAAAGCGACTTGGTAGATAATAGAGGAGCTGCTTCCTTTTCTTCCAGGGTAGTATTTTCTTTATTTTCTACTGTTTGATCAGGAATTTGGCTTAAATCCTTATTTTCACTTTTAAAAAGTTTTAAAATATCGGATCTATTATGATAAAGAGTAAAAGAAGATAAGACAAATATTACTATTGCTATAAAAAAGATGTTTTTGCTTTTAAATAAACTATCGAATTTGTACATTTTCAGATAATAACTTGATTATATCGTTAAGGTTTTGATCATCACAATAAACCACATTTTTTATAAAAGGTCTAACTATATTTGCAACTTTCAAACTTATGGCTACAACTAAACTATCTTGTAAGTACTCTAGTAAATTATTTTGCAGTAATAATTTTACTAAAGTCCTAGCACTATTTTGAGAATAAAGTAATATAAAATCAATATTATTTTTAAATGCTTTTATAATAGATACGGGCAGCTCATTCAAATATTCTACATTATAAATGATATGTCTAACTATTTTGCTAGGTAAATCTTTAGTAATTTCATTTGAAGATAAATATATAGTCTGCTCATATAAATCAGGAGGAAAATGCTTAATCAAATCTTCCACGTTTTTAGCAGTATACATTACTTTCTTGCCTAATAATCGTTTTGACTTACTACCTACTACCCAAATATCTTGTTTTAAGTTATGACCGGTTAAGATACTTGCTGCATATTTACTAGTTATTATTATATTTGAGTAATTATCTAAAATATCGATATTAAAATCTAGAGTGTTATATTTAATTAAAGGACAATGAATATCACGTAAATCTAAATGATATTTACTTATTTCCTTTATAGTTTCATTATTTTCTTCAATATGTCTAGTTAATAAAACCGATTTCATACAATATTTGTACTCCAATATAAAAAGCAACTGCCCAAATAATAATAGCAGCTATTTTATTAATTATAGTTAAAATCGTACTACTTTTATTTAGCTTTCTAATATTATAACCTGCAACTGCTAAAGAAAAAAACCATATCCAAGATATAAGTATGCAAGTTAAGGTAAATATAATTTTTGCAATACCGCTATACTTTAAAGCACTAATACCTATTACTATAATCGTATCCATAATTGCATGCGGATTTAATATTGACACCGATATAGCAAATAAAATTTGTTTTTGAGCTGAAAAAGCCCCGGAATGCATTGTAAGATCAATAGGCGGCTGATTCCAAGTATTATATCCCATATAAATTAAGAAAATAAATCCAACAATAAATATAGATAATTTTAACCAAGAAATTTCAAGAATTAACAAAGATATCCCAAGAACTGCCATACATATAAGCATAGTATCACATATTGAGGCTGCAATTATGCTAGGTAAAGCCTTGCTAAACTTTGGCTGTGTTGCTCCTTGATTGAATATAAAAATATTCTGTACTCCGAGCGGCACTATTAAACCGAGAGCTAAAACGATGCCATGTAAAAAAGCACTTAATATATCATTATTCATTTAAATAGCCATTTTATATACTAGAGCTATGCTCCAAATTGTTACTGCTCCCATTTTATTAATTATTTTTAATATTATAGCATTTTTATTTAATTTTCTAATATTATAACCAATTATTGCCAATGATAAAAACTATATACAAATAAACATGTAAATAATTTTAATGTCATTTCCTTGATATTTGTAAAAACCAATATTTAATATACTCATTATATATGGGTTTAATATAGATAATATTGATATCACAATATAGAAACTAAACTTTGTTTCTACATAGAAATAGGCTAAGGTTCTATTGTTAAATTAAAATATGATTGATTCCAAGTATTATATTCCATACAGATTAGAAAAATAAATCCAATTATGAAAAAAGGTATTGCTATATACCAAATCATAAAAATAAAGAAGAAATCATGATTGAAAACGATTATATGTATAAGTATATTATAACATATCGAAGCAACAATTACACTAGGTAGAGCTTTTTTGAAGCTACGATATTTTGCACTGTGATTTAATATAAAAATACTTGGTATAATGGAAGAAATAGCAAAATACGGTATTAAAAATATTATACTTAATATATATCATTCATTATTGTAATTTAGTTTTTATTTTTAATAATATTAATAAAGACGGAATAGTTATAATAGTAGTAAATAAAAAGAAATTTTGCCAACCGAAATTTACTACAATATAGCCTGAAATTATAGGAAAAATTGAGCGCGAAATCCCCATCATCGATGAAAGAAAAGAATATTGAGTAGCTCGAAATTTACCTTGACAGAGTGCAGAAATAAAAGCGATATAAGCAGTCATTGTCATACCGCCGGTAATACTTGCTATTCCTATCGTAATAAATAATAATAAAGAATTTTTACCGTTTATTTCAAGAAAAATAAATAAAATATGTCCTAAAGCATGAATAATACCAAATAAAAATATACTATTTAATATATTTTTATGTTTCATAATAACCCCGCCGACAAGTCCACCGATTATAGCTCCTACAACTCCACAAAACTTTCCAACGCTTGCTATTTCAAAAGCATCATACTCAAGATGAAGCAAAAACGGATTAATCATAACATTAATTAAGTTATCCGGTAACCTATATAATACTAGGAAAATTAATATAAGAATAATAAAATAAACAGAACCTATAGGTTTTAACGCATTATATATAAAATTTATTATGTTTTTTTTATTTTGATTATTTTTTATATCATTCTTGATTATCTGTATATGTATGTTCTCGTTTAAATAACAATACTTAATTCCTACAATCAATAAAATTAAATAAATAAATACTAAACCGGCAAAGATTTTATATATTTCATTAAATGTTAAATAAATAGATAAATAAATAGCTCCAGAACCGGCTAAAAGCATACCGACCCGATAACCGAATATATATATTCCTGAAGTAAACCCAAGCGATTCTTTAGGTACTATTTCCGTTCTTAAAGCACTTAATATAGTATCTTGTGCAGCACTAAAAAAAGAAATAATTAAAGCTGTGAAAGCAAATAATAATAGATTAGTACTAGGATCTAGAAAGCTGAAAATATATATAAGAAATATCAATGCACTACTAGTTAAGCAAATCCAAGATAATCTATGACCGAATATTTTGTTTAAATATTTAATTTGCACTGCATCAAAAATCGGTGCTAACAAGAAATTAATAGAGTAGGGAAGCGTTATGAATGATAATATACCGATTGTTTGCAGTGCTATATCTTCTTTAGCAAGCCAATAATTTAAAGTATTACCGGTAATCATTAGATTAAAACCGCTAATAAGCCCAAACAACAAAATAATACATAAACGAGAGTTATTTAACATGAATTTATATACTTCGAGTAAATGAAGAATTGATAGACGAAGATCAACTTCAACAAGAGCAAGGAGTCTATAAGGCGAGGAGCGGAGCGTATACATTAATACGTGAGCACCGCAGAGCTTATGAAACAACATAGCCAATTTTTGAAGTTGATCGAGTATATATGCCTTTAGCTCTAAGTTCCTATAGGCTTAATATGCAAAAATGTGAGTCTTCTGTTGATTTGCGGCATATAATGTAATCATGTTATTTTAATTTCTCAATATCTTTCTTATCTAATTTTGTTATTTTCATAATAGTTTATAAAGAAAGCCCTTCTTTTTTCATTTCTTTAGCCATAGTAATTTTCTCTTTTTTTCTACCTTCTTCAATACCTGCTTGTTTCCAGCTATGAGCTAAGCTATTCATAAGGTTTCCTCCTAATGCAGGGTTTAAATGCGATTTAAGCATTTTTTCTATTTCTATTTTATCATTTTCCCTAATCTGATTCAAGGTGTAGAGGACAAAATTAGCTCTATATAATCTATACCGATATTAACTTTAATAAATTCTGGTAAAAGATCAGTTACTTCTTGCCATCTCTTTAATAAATCTCGTTTGTGGATATGTTTAAAAAAAAACTGCAAGATTCCAGACCAAGCTTTTTCTTTTAATTTTTCATCAGAAATATTTTGAACATTAATTAACTGATAATCATTAATCCATATGTATTTTTTACAAGTTCACTGTTTTCAAATAACTCCCATAGATTAGTCATAAAGTGACAAAAGAATGTAAGAGAAATATAGCTCATTCTTATAAAAATAGCGGGGTAGTATTTTTAAACTTAAAAAATATGCAAAAAACGCAAGATAAAAATATGCTTTTAGAAACTTTACAAAAGTCAAAATGTGATTTTTCTTTTCCTAACCAAGATTTATTAAATCTTATCGATGAGATGGAACTGTTTTACATATTTTTAGACTCAAAGCCCTTATTTTTCTTATTTCATTTTACACTATGCAGGACCTAAGCCATGGACTACCGATAAGCAGGAATTATGGAAGACAAATCAGGACAAATTAGATAAGATCACAAAATATTACTGGCGATATAAAGAAATAACACCTTGGAGTAGTATAAATTAATTATTTTAATTGACTTTAGCACTTAAGAGATTTAAAAGTTAACTTTAATATGTAAGGTTACAATAAAAATGTTACCGCCTAAAATTTTCTTTGAAAAAGTTAAAGAAATAATGTGGCCTATAGAAAGGAAAGAATTAAAGCTATTTATACCTATGGCTTTAATGATGTTATGTATCCTTTTTAATTTTGGGGCTTTAAGATCTATCAAAGATAGTTTAGTAGTACCCTCTATGGGGGCTGAAATTATTAGCTTCTTAAAATTATGGTTAGTATTACCCTCGTGCGTAATTTTTACCGTACTTTATGTTAAACTTAGTAATAACTTAAATTTTGAATATATTTTCTACATTATAGTCGGCAGTTTTTTACTATTTTTCTTATTATTTGCCTATATTATTTATCCAAATCAAGATATTTATCATCCTAATGATGAAATGATAAATAAATTAATTGCTTCATATCCTCATTTTAAATGGTTTATTAAAATAGGTAGTCAATGGAGTTATGCACTGATGTATATTTTCGCGGAATTATGGAGTGCAGTAGTCATAAACTTAATGTTTTGGCAGTTTGCCAATCACATTTTTGATACTTCTAAAGCTAAAAGATTCTATCCCGTTCTTGGAATGGTCGGTAATATCGGTCTTATAATAGCAGGCAGCGTACTTGTCTTTTTCTCAAGCGGGCAGGACGTCATTGATTCAGAATTATTACCGGATGCTTTTAATTCATCTGTCGGAAATGCTATAATGCTTCAGCCAATCATGTCAATTATTGTGACTGCAGGAATAATTGCTATGCTTCTATTTAGAATAATAAATAGATTTATTTTAACAGATTCCATAAATGTTTTAGATGCAAAAAAAGTTACAGCTAAAATGAAAACAAAACTTTCGGTAATTGAAAGTATCAAATTAGTAATTCACTCAAAATATATAGGTCGTATTGCCTTATTAATAATCTGTTATGGATTATTAATAAATATAGTTGAAGGACCTTGGAAAGCAAAAATAAAAGAATTACATCCAAACACTATAGACTATGTTAACTTTATGGGCAGGTTTAATATTTGGATGGGGATATCATGCGTTACTTTCATGATAATAGGCAGTAATATTCTTAGAAGACTCGGTTGGCTCATTTCGGCATTATTAACTCCTATTATGTTGTCTATTACCGGCTTGATGTTTTTTATCTTTATAATTTTTATTGAAGAAATAGGAGAATGTTTCGGTGATTTTAATCTTCTATATGCAGCGATTATTGTTGGAGCAATTCAGAACATACTGAGTAAATCGTCCAAATATTCATTATTCGATTCAACAAAAGAAATGGCGTATATTCCTTTATCTTTAGAGCTTAGAACTAAGGGAAAAGCTGCCGTAGAGGTAATAGGTACTAAATTCGGTAAATCGCTTGGAGCATTTATACAGTCTTTGATATTTATTATTATTCCGACTGCTACCTTTGATTCTATTATAATATATTTATTAGTAACTTTTATAGTTATGATGAGTTTATGGATTTGGAACGTTATAAAATTGAATAAGGAATATATAGAGCTGTGTAAGTAAACGTCATTGCAAGCGGGCATTGTTGCGTGGATATACCACCCAGTCATTGCGAGCAGTCGTAGACTGCGTGGCAATCTCATAAAATAATAACAAACTCCTGAGATTGTTTCGTCAAAATTTTCAATTTTTCCTTGCAATGACGAAAAAACTTATCCATACAACAACAGAAAATCACACTATAATACCGATTTAAAGATGAAAAAAATTCTTAAAATAATATTATTTATAACTATCTTTATTATACTCGCATATAGTGGGTTGTGGTTTACTATTATGTTCTCTTTATCACACTCTATAAATCAAAAATATGCCGGTACCAACCTTAATATAGAAGAGGCTGATAATAATCCTAATCAGCAATATCTTATTAAGTTTTCTAAAGTTCAGCCATATGGTTTTCCTTTCAAATTAGGTATTTCAGTAATTAATTGGCAAGAAGAGAGTATTAATAGAGTAACTGAATTTACCACACCGATAAATATCGGTTATGATTTACTTAAGCAGAAATTATTTATACATTTTTCCGGAGAAGCATTCGGAAAATTTAAGCCGGTTCAAAGAGGCTTTGGAGTAAGATTTTATAATGAGAACTGTATATTATCAACAAAAATACCGTTAAATTTTAAATTATTTGAAATAGTACGATTTAAAAAAGATTTATTTGAAGTTATAAATTTAATAGAATATATTAAATTTACTTCCGGTAAAACAGAAATTTTTGACTTAGTCGATAATCAAAAATTATATGAAGAAGATCATACTATACTTACTATGTTATTTGACAAAAGTAAGTATTATACAAGTAAACAGGATTTCCTTGATAACATACCGCAAAAATTAGCAATTTATTATGAAACCGAAATAGTACAAAGTAACCTTGAAGATAGAATAATACCTGCCGGCTTATTATTATATAGACCCGCTTGGAATAATAATTTCAAATTTTCCGGTAATTTCTTGATTAGTACTAGTAGTGTGCATTTTAAAGATATTGCTAAAGATTTAACAATTGAAGTTACTAATGCAAAAATCAATAGTAATAACTTTGAAAATAATATTAATTTATTATATAAAGGTAAGTTAAACGATTTCGGCAATAATAATATTGATCTTTTGGTAGATTCGCAATTTAAGCTAAAACCTGGTTTTATAATAGGTTCATTAGAATTTATAAAGAAATATTACGATAAGCAAACCTATTTATTTAAACTTTCTGATAATAAGCTATATAAAGATTTTAATAATGAACTAAGCTATATTTTAAATAATAATAAACAATATAATTTTAGTATTTTTGAAGATAGGGAATATAATTTTAATTTAAATATTAATTTAGTAACTGAATTAAACAAATTAACTAGAGCACAGATAAATGCTTTAAGTCTCTATTCAAACGCATCGGGATTTAATATAACAAATGAAACTATAGTAAATGCTCTTAAAGATTCTTACAGTAAAGGTACGATAATAATTAATGATTACTCTAGAATAATAGATGTTTTAAGTGCATATATATACGGAGTAGGGGATTTTAAAGATTTTTCGGAAGAGAGTAAGGAAGTATACGGGAATGCTTTGAAATCATTTTTAAAAACTATTTCTGATCACCCGAATTCATCTAATTTAATTGATGCTAGCATTGAGTATGTGTTTGATTTGTCCGATTTAAACAAAGCTAAAATAGGTAATATAGATGATATAAATAAACTTATACCTTTATATTATTTATCTTTATATCAAGCAGCAGTAAAAAAAGTGCAACCCGGTGAAAATGTAAAAGAAAAAATTACGGAGTTAATTCCTAATGTTAATCAAAAAATATTAGAGGAATGTATACTCGATGAACTGCGTTAATCATCATTGCAAGCAACTGAAAGGAGCGTGGCAATCTCAGGATTTTGGCACGAGATTGCTGCGTCAAAATTTTCAATTTTTTCTTGCAATGACAGAACAATTTATAAAAATACCAACCATGAATATTATAGTAAAAATACAGCAAGATTTAAAAGATGAAGTAACTAAGTTAAACAATTTAATCATTAGCTGTTTAAAAAGTGATGAAGAGTTAATAGAAAAGGTCGGTAAATATTTACTAGAAGCAGGAGGTAAAAGAATTCGTCCGCTTTTAACTATAATAACTGCTAAAATGTTTGATTATAAAGGCGATAATCATATAAAGCTCGCAAGTGCCGTTGAATTCATTCACACCGCCACATTGCTTCATGATGATGTGGTAGACGACAGCACTTTAAGAAGATTCAAACCTACGGCTAACGTTATTTGGGGCAGTAAAACAAGTATTTTAGTGGGTGATTTCCTCTTTAGTCAGTCTTTTAAGTTAATGGTAGCTTCCGGCTCTATTAAAGCTATGAATGTTCTAGCTAAAGCTTCAGCAATTATTTCCGAAGGGGAGGTAGTACAGCTAGTGAAGTTAAATGAACGACGTATTATAACTATAGACGAATATCAGCAAATAGTTAAATCTAAAACCGCCGAACTATTTGGAACTGCTTGTGCAGTTGGAGCTATTATAGCAGAGCAGGTAGACCATATTTCTAAAGATATGCAGGACTTTGGGAAATTACTCGGTACGATATTTCAGGTTATAGATGACTTGCTTGATTATTTGGGTAATGATAAACAGGTAGGCAAAAATATTGGCGATGATTTCTTAGAAGGAAAAGTTACGTTACCGATGATTTTTTTATATAATAAGTTAGCGCAAGATAAGCAGCTTTGGCTTGAAAATATAATTAAATGTGATAAGCGTACTAAAGATGACTTTGTAAAAATACATGACTTAATGGTAAAGCATGAAATTTACAATGAAACAGTTAATTATTTGAGTAACTTAGAAAATGCAGCAAGTAAGTTATTAAATAAAATTCCGGTTCAGAATATTTATAAAGACTATTTGTTTTCGATTATTAAATTTATTTTGGATCGCTCTTATTAGTTATTTGCATTCGTAGCTCAGCTGGATAGAGCGTTGCCCTCCGAAGGCAAAGGTCGTTGGTTCAAATCCAATCGAATGCACCATATAAGATTTTTATTTTCCATAATATAGATTATAGAACAATTACTTAATATTTAGGATGCATGTCAATATGTTTAGGGATTGTAAAAATATTGAAAATTGACGAATGGCTGGGACGGGAGGATTCGAACCTCCGGATGACGATACCAAAAACCGTTGCCTTACCACTTGGCGACGTCCCAATGTAGAAAAGTAGAAATGTATAGACTTTATACCAATAAATAGCGGAAACGTCAATTACAATATAAATTTATTTCATTATTAAGCCAATTCCTCGCTTGCGTGGATAATAAATCATAAATTTTAGCTCTAATTTTGTTATAATATTCCTTGATATAGTTTATTTCATCAATATTAAGTAGTTTCATATCAGTCAATTTACTAGCATAAGGCACTAGGCTTAAGGTCTCAAACTCAAGCCATCCATTATTTTCTTTTACATACATCAAATTCTCAATCCTAATACCATATTTTCCAGGAACATAAAACCCCGGTTCATTAGATAAGATCATACCTGCTTTAAGTATTGTTTTATTACGAAGATTTATGCTTTGCGGTCCTTCGTGAACACTTAAGAAGCTCCCTACCCCATGCCCTGTACCGTGTGGATAATCTAGCATTTCTTGCCATAAATATTGCCGAGCGAGTATATCAAGATTAGCTCCTGCGATGATATTTTTTGGGAATTTGGCTTTAGCTAAAGCAATATGTCCTTTAAGTACTTGCGTATAACGCTTTTTCTGCTCATCTGTCGGTGTACCTATTACTATTGTTCTAGTTATATCGGTAGTAGCACCTTGATACTGACCGCCGGAATCTATCAGTAATATCCCCTGCCCTTCAATTTTTTTAGCAGTTTTTTGGTCAGCTCTATAATGAATAATAGCACTATTTTCCTGAAATCCGCAAATAGCAGGAAAACTATCCGAAACATATCCCTCTTGTTTAGCTCGTTGCTCTGTAAGCTTTAAACCGAGGGAATACTCGGTCAATTCGTTATTATGTTTTTCTGGATCCCCGTTTTCACGGGGATGACATTGAGAAAAATCAGCAAAAAATTCACATAAAGCTACTGCATCTTTAATATGCAAATCGATTGCATGCTTAATTTCTACATCGTTCTTACAAGCTTTAAGCATTAAGCATGGATCGGTAATTTTTTGTACTTTTTTATCAGCTACTAAGTCCATTATATGAACAGATGCTATAGTATCATCAATAAAAATTCTATAAGCTGGTTTGGAAAGATGTTTATTCTCGCTATCTCTTAAAATATTTTCAAATTCTTCTTCTGGTAAAATCGTTATTTCAGGACGAGCATTAATAATTTCGGCATCGATTCTTGTAGGATTTATAAACAAATATAATTGTGTAGAAGTGAGTATAACTTTTGCAAACATTAAAGGCGTATAAGCAACGTCACTGGCACGCAAATTTAGTAACCAACATATGGAGGAGCTATCGAGAATGACTAAGGCAGATTGCTCGGTGTCATTCCCGCTTTCCTCTATGTCATTCCCGCAAAAGCGGGAATCCAAAAAAATTTCACGACATTTACTTATTTTATCAGTATGACTAACGCCCGCCAACTTAATATCATGCAAATAAACTTTAGAGTTTGGCTCTAGCGGCTGATTTGGCCAAATCTTATCAACTAAATTTCCATTAATCTTCTGAAAATTGAACTTTAAATTTGATATAGTGGGATAAGTAAATAATTCAGAATCGTATCCTATTTTTGCATCTTTACCAAACTTAGATATATCTTTTAAGTCAAAAAGCTTAAAAAGCTCTAAATCCAGCTCTTTATTTGCTTGCTCTAAATAACGTCCATCGGTAAAGAATAATGCTGTATCTTTATATATAATAGCTATACCGTTTGAACCAGTAAAACCTGTTATATATTCAAGTCTCTTTGCATAGCTTGGAACATATTCACTCATATATTTATCGTTAGACGGAATTATATAACCGTCTATATCATATTCTGTGAATAAATTTCTAAGCAGATTAATGCGGATTTTTGTCATGTTTATATCTCTTATGTCGTGCTCTTGCCCGCTTGGAGGCTGAGCCGTCATTGCAAGGAAATTACTTAAGTAATTGACGAAGCAATCCAGTTAAAAAATTCTGATTTACAGAATTTTTTTATTATTTTTTCTGGATTGCCACGCTCCTTGCAGTCGCTTGCAATGACAGCTCAGCATCCAGCTAGGTAACGCTCATAGACGGGAATGACATTTATACCATCCATAATACAAAGGAATACCAAAGATAGTAAAAGAACTAGCTATAATCAGAGTTTTAACAGGTGTTTCATAGATAACCCATGCACAAAAGATAATCGATATTATAGCTATAAGTAAATAATAATAAGAAAAATTTTCTTTTGAGCTAAAAATCATCTTTAAAAAAGCTAAGCTACAAATTAAATAGACGAATAAGAATGTGATTGCCGAGAAATCTATTATTTGTGTAATCTGTTTGGCAAAATTATCATTTGCCGTAAAGACTAATAACGGCACAATGCCAAGGCAGCTTACAATAATTCCATGAGTTGGAGCGTTATTGCTATTTTTCTTAGCAAAAAATTTCGGTAATAAACCGTCTTCTGCAAGCCCAAGAGCTATCTGTCCGCTAGTTAGAACCCAAGCATTGAGCGTACCTATACATATAATCGAGGCTATAACCGTAATTACGCTTGACCATTTACCCCCGAATAATAATGAAGCGGCATCGGCATAAGGAGCTTTAGCACTGACAAGTTCAGAAGCAGGGATTAATCCCATTATACCTATGCTATTAATAATATATAACACTGCTACGCAAAAAGTTCCAACTATTATGGCTCGTGGAATGGTTTTTGCCGGATCTTTTACCGCACCTGCCGTGGTAGTTGCACATTCTATGCCGATAAATCCCCAAAAAGTAAGCAGTACAACTCTTCCCATAATGCTCGGAATGCTTAAATTCTCTACTTCCTCGGCAATAGTTATATTATCTATATTAAAATGTGATAAAGCACATAAACCTACTATAAGCAATGGAACAAATTTTAAGAGAGTTAAATAAAACTCTGCTTTTCCTGTTACTTCAGGACCTTTTAAATTTAAAACCATAATAGCACCTAATAATATGATCTGTAATATTAAGTCTAAAATCGCTTGTGATTTAAAAAAAAGCGTTAGATAACCTATTGCCGAAATGACTACTATACTTGTACTGACAAAGGATATAACCCAGTAAGTCCAACCGGTGAAAAAAGCTATTTTATCCCCGAAATTTTCCCGTACATAAATGTGCGGACCTCCTGTTTTAGGAAATTTTGCACAAAGGGTAGAAAATACAAGTGCTATACTCATAGCACCGAATAATGAAAGTACCCAGCCCCAAATGCTGTATATACCGAACGGTGCTAAACTTAACGGCAAGATAAAAACGCTAGTACCGATTTGACTGCCGGTTACTAAGGCAAAAACCGCCCAGAAACCTAATTTTTGTGACATATTAATCTAATTTCAAGAAACAGCTTTAACATAGCTGAAATAATGATTTTTAGCAATAGTTAAAACTACTATAATTATTTTACTCTTGATTTCTAAACAAAAGATTGATAGCTTTTTAAGCTATCAAAAATAATCTTAGGAGTTAATATGCCAAATCGCACCGCTAAAGTTTATACAGTGAAATCAGGAGATGCTTTATCAAAAATTTCACAAATTATGATACTCCTGTTCAGGATTTAGTTAAATATACTAATATACGCGATCCTAATCATATCGCAGTAGGCTGGGGGATTTCATTTTCCGGTGATTTGCATGATTTTTCTTAAAATAAAGCTATTGGTGTAATAGTCAACTGCAATTGACTTTTTATGGATGTGCTGTAATTGCTAGAATAGTGTGATATTATCTTTGTTTGGTCCATAATACCAAAAAATTCTATAAGCAGCAGGAGTATTATTTTCAGCATAAGCTTCAAATATTTCTTCTCCGTTATGTCCTTTAACAGATTTTTATATTTATGGGTATTTAAACTAGGATGACGAGGGTTTGCCTGTAGATATGCCAGTGTTTTTTTACTGCTTTTAAACGTTTTTCTAATCCTTTATTATTTTCGAGTTCTTCCAAATCTTTACTAGCTTGAATAGTAAAAAGAATTTTCAAAGTCATCATCTAAATATTTACTGAAATCTTCTATAAATTTAACTTGCCCTTTAGCAGAATCTTTAATACCGTTATTTAATTGCGTTAAAACCTTTTTGTGATTAAATAGCCAACTTTCTTTTAAAGGTATTTCCGTATTTTTATTATAAACCCAGTTAAACATATTTTAAAACCTTTATTGATTCTAAAGTGTTACACGCTAAAAGATTTGCCGCAGCCGCAATTAGCTTTTTCGTTAGGATTGGTGAAAGTGAATTGGGATTTGAATTTAGTCTCTACATAGTCCATTTCAGAACCTAGAATATACATTAATGCCTTTGGGTCGATTAGTATCCGTACGCCCTTTTCTTCAACTACTTCATCGAATTGATTTTTACTATCGGCATATTCCACGTAATAAGTCTGACCGGCACAACCGCCTGACTTAACCCCTACCCTAATACCAAAGGTAGGCTTGGCGCGTTTTTCTATTAGCAATTTTACTTGCTTTGCAGCAGAATCGGTTAATGAAATAACATTTTTCATATTTTAAGAATCTTTTTTGCTTTCTTTTTTCTGTTTGTAATCGGCTATAGCTGCTTTTATTGCATCTTCAGCAAGTAGTGAGCAATGTAATTTGACCGGTGGAAGTGACAATTCTTTTGCTATTTCGGTATTTTTAATAGTCTCGGCATCTTCTACCGATCTTCCTTTAACCCACTCCGTTACTAAAGAACTTGAAGCAATAGCTGAACCGCAGCCGAATGTTTTAAATTTAGCATCTGTAATAATCCCGTCATCATCAACTGCGATTTGTAACTTCATAACGTCACCGCAAGCAGGAGCTCCAACTAGTCCTGTACCAACATTTTTATTTTCTTTATCAAGCGATCCAACATTACGAGGATTTTCATAATGATCTATCACTTTTTTGCTATAAGCCATTGTTATTCTCTAAAATTTGGTTTTGTATGTTATACTTGCGTGAATACCTGAGCCGTCATTGCGAGGAAAAACTGTAAGTTTTGACGAAGCAATCTCAGGATATTTGACAAGATTGCCACGCAGCCTACGGCTGCTCGCAATGCCTATATTCTCAATGTACAGCCCATTTAATCTTTTTCAAATCAATTCCCTCTTGCATCATTTCCCAAAGAGGGCTTAATGCCCTTAGTTTATCGATTTTTGAGCATATTAAATTTACTGCGTAGTCAACTTCCTGCTCGGTAGTAAATCTACCTATGCCGAACCGAATTGCAGTATGGGCAAGCTCTTCACCGATTCCCATAGAACGTAAAACATATGACGGCTCTAATGAGGCAGAAGTACAAGCAGAACCGGAGGAAACCGCTAAATCTTTAATGGCAAGGATCATTGATTCTCCTTCAACTCCGGCAAAGCTTAAATTTAAATTACCTTTATATCTTTGATTTTTATCGCCGTTTAAATAAACTTCTGAAATTCGCTTATGTATATTATTTAAAAATCTGTCGAATAAGTAATTTACGTGCTTAGTATCTTTTTCCATCTCACTATACGCTATTTCAGCAGCCATGCCAAGCCCTACGATTAAAGGAGTCGGTAGCGTACCTGAACGCATACCTCTCTCCTGCCCGCCACCGTTTATGAGCGGTGTAACACGCACACGAGGTTTTTTCCTTACATATAATGCACCTATTCCTTTCGGACCGTAAATTTTATGCCCTGAGATACTGGCAAGATCAATATTAAATGCGTTAACATCAATTGGAATTTTACCAAAACCTTGAGCAATATCGGAATGAAAAAAAACGCCCTTTTCACGGCAAATTTTCCCGATTTCCTTTAAAGGCTGAACAACACCTATTTCATTATTAACCACCATAACTGAAACTAACATAGTCTGGTCGGTAATGGCATTTTTTAGAGTTTCTAAATCGATTATTCCATTTGGCTTAATCGGTAAGTATGTGATTTTTATACCTTCTTGCTCTAAATGCCTGCAAGCATCAAGTACGCATTTATGTTCACTGACTACGGTAATAATATGATTCTTTTTATTGCTGTAAAATTTTGCTATTCCCTTTATTGCAAGATTGTTAGACTCAGTTGCACCGGAAGTGAAAATAATTTCTTTAGTATCCGCTCCTATTAACTTTGCTACCATACTCCTTGCCTCTTCAACGGCGTTTTCTGCCTCCCAACCGAAAGAATGGCTGCGTGAATGAGGATTGCCGAACTTGGTAGTAAAATAAGGCAACATTGCCTCCATTACTCTTGGATCTATTGGAGTCGTCGCCTGATAATCCATATATATCGGTAAGGTTAAATTGTTTAATTGTGGGTTCATATGGTTAAATTAATTCATGTTTTGGTATAGTTTAAACAGTCATCGATGTCATTCCTGCGGAAGCGGGAATGACATAAACGGAGCCGTGCAACAACGTAGCTTTTAGCTAGGAATGACATCGTAAATCTCCTCAAAAGCCTCTATAAAAGCCTCTATATCACTTACCGTATTAGTATGGCTTAAAGATATCCTAATCGAAGATTTTGCTTCTTCTTCCCCTACACCCATATTGGTTAATACATGCGATTTAGATATTTTTCCCGATGAACAAGCAGAACCGGAACTTACGCAAATATTATGTAAATCAAACCCAATTAATTTCGCTTGTGCATCCGTATTTGGTATAGTAATTAAGGTAGTATTAGGCAACCTAGCTACGTTATTACTAACAATATTTACATTAGGATATTTTTTTAATTTTTTCTCTAAATTTTCTTGTAACTTTTTGATTTTTATATAATTTTCTGAGATATTGTCTGTCCTCAATGCAGAAGCTAAACCAAATCCTGCAATTGCTAAAACATTTTCAGTGCCTGAGCGTACTGATTTTTCCTGCCCTCCTCCTATAATCATTGGAGTAACTTGAAAATTAGAGCTAGAAATTAAAGCAGCACCACCCTGCCCCCCTCCTATTTTATGCCCTGAAATTGTAGCAAAATCTAATCCTAATGCTTTGATATTTATTGGTATTCTGCCAAAACCTTGCACTAAATCGCTATGAAATTTTGCCTCATATTTTTTAGTTATTTTACCTATCTCAGCTATATCTTGTAAAACTCCGCTTTCATTATTAGCCATTATTATGGAAACTAGTTTTTTACTAGTAGTACTTTGAGCTAACAACTCTTCTAAATGTTCTAAATCAACTAGCCCTTGCGTATTAACACTTATAACTTTAATATTTGGAGCGTAGTTTATATAGTTATAGATCGATAAATGTTCAATAGCTGAAATAAAAATATCGCCGTCATAAAAATTTTTCATTATTAAATTATTACCTTCAGTTCCTGATGAAGTAAAAGTAATATCATATTCTCTAGATGATAAGGTTATACCAAGAGCCGTCGCTATTTGTGCGCGTACCGTTTCTATGAGATTCTTAGCAAATCTACCTGAGCTATGTGCTGATGAAGGGTTAAGCTCCTTGTCCATTAAACTTATTATGAATTCCTTAACTCTAGGGTCGATAAAAGTAGTAGCATTATGGTCTAAATATATCATATATTTAAATTTGAGTTTAAAGCATCTTTAATTGAGATATTTTCAAAATAATCTCTAATATGCTTACCAAGACCTTGCCATAATTTATGCGAATTACATTTTATTGTATCAGGCACGCAAGTTTTAACTGACTTCTTATAGCAGGTAGTCATTATAAAATTTTCGTTAACGGCGTCCATAATATCGGAAATTTTTATTTCTTCTAGGTTACCGATTAAAATATACCCACCTTTCGATCCTCTAATAGCCTTAACTAGATCAGCTTTTTTAAGTTTAGAAAATATCTGCTCTAAATAGTTAAGCGATATATTTTGTTTTACGGACATTTCATTCAAAGTGACCGGTTCGGCACTTGATTTTGAAGCCATTTCAAGTATTGCCATTACGGCATATCTTCCTTTCGTCGTCAGCATCATATAACCAACCTATTAAAACTTACAATTGTTTAATATCTACAATACCCAAGTAATTTAGTCAAGTATATAATTATATTATTTAATAAAAAATTAGCTTGTTAATATAAACTAAAATTTAATTGTGTAAAAACTAGTAGCAGTAGAAAAGAAGGAGAGAATATTATAAATAAGTGTTAATCCAACATTACCTAGGGACGTTGTTGCATGGTGCAAAAAACACCTTCGATATCATTCCTAGCTAGAAGCGGGAATCCAAAATTGCTTTGTCATCATCCAGCAAGCTTGTAGCGGGACCCAATTAAATATTAGTACTTTAAATTATTTTTATGGTCCCAGTGGTCAAGCGAACTAGGTGACATAATGGGTTTTACCAATCCACGCAAACAATGCTGGAGTATGACATTTAGCTGGATGCCTGCTTTCGCAGGAATGACATTTAATTATAAATAGTTAATTTATTAACCACGCCCTCTGTTTGTTGTTCTATTTCTAGCTTTAGGTTTTGAAGAAGCAGCAATATTTTTTAAATTAGTTTGATAATTTTTAATTTTCTCTATTCTTTCCTCTCTTAGTTTTTCATAATGAGTTTTAGCATTTTTTCTGAAACCTACTTTGGTTTCCATATTTTTTACAAAATCAGTAACAAGTATTCGTAGATGCCCTTGAATATCGATTTGACAATTTTTATCTAAAGCACCGGGCATAGTTTCTTGTATTTTTTTACAGCACAGTACATATCTAAAGCTTCAGGTTGATAATGACCGCTATTGTTACGAAGGTAATCAATTTTCCCCTATCATTTATACCTATAACTCCTGCTGCTTCCGCAGGCTTTCCACTTAAAAATGAACCGTGAACAAGATTTTTAGTATTTGGCAAATATTGATTTTTATGAGTACCCATATAAATTGTTCCATCCTCTCCCATTACAAATGCTTGAACATTATTCATGCTTTTACTTTCTTTACCGATAGTAGAAGCTACTTTACCGTTAGCATCAAGTAATCTTTGAGAGACGTAATATTTTAAATTTATGCCCATCCCATATTTGTTTACCTTGAGCTATTTCTTGAAGATGATGTTCTGCAAGTTTTGGATTTGGATGAACTACTTTAACTCTTACAGAATCTACTATTGCATCGTTTAATTTTCCTAACTCATGTTCCGGTATTAAAGCATGCTTAAATTTCTTTATTAATCTATTCCAATTATCTCTAGCTCTAGTTTTGGGATCTCTAAAAGGTGTATCAATATTTCTTCTGACATCTCCAACTAGATAAACTTTATTATCTTTTTGGACTAAGTTATCTTTGTATAAAGGCTCTCCTTCTTGATTTATAAGTGGACCTTTTCTTGCAATAGCAGCTAATTGACCATCCTTATAAAGAATAATTTTTTCATTACTTATGAATTAATTTGTATTTTACCCTGATGATTTAAATTACCAATACCGATACCGTCAATATCTGCAATTTGAATATCTCTATTTTTATCAACAAATTTTCTAATTTCTTCAGAATTATTAATAAATTGACCGTTATCCTTTAATATTCCTTGTATATCGCCGATAGCATAAGTAAATTCTTCTTTGATTGTTTTTGTGTCCTTTATAAGACCTACTGCAGCGAAAATTTGTTGAAAGAAATTTAGATTGCTCTTTACTTCAACATTTTTTACTCCAATAGCTTCTCGTTCATGAATTACCAATTGATCCGGCTTTAAGTAGCCACCTTTATCATAAATATTAATTACTCTTCCTCTTATAAGGTCTACTTCTGTTGCTTCTTTATCTTGTGAAAATTCCTTAACTTGCGGCTCTTCTGCAAACCTTACTTTCTTTTTTTTTTCTTACCCATTTAAATAAATTTATAAAAAAATAACTTTAGGTTTCATTTTAACAATAAAAACTTTTATTTTTTTAATAAAAGGCTGTTTTTTTAGTAAATTGAGGATTTAAAATCACATATTATATGATAACTGATTTTTCTTACATATAGTGCGATAGGTTCTTGTTAATTTGCCAAATAGCGACAAACACTAAACAAGTTGTAAACATTTGTAGTAGCTGTAATAATATGCTTAATTCCGGTATTAATATAATAATAACCGGTTGTAATATTATCGGGACTCCGCTTGAAAACATTACTAACCTTATAGAAGTTTGTATTGAAGTTTTAGTAGTAAGTAAATTAGCTAAGCTATATACTAACAACACTATAATACTTCTCTCTAATAAGAATGTTACAAACCAAAATAATATAATAGCCGGCATACCGAAATAAATAAATAAATTGGGGGCATATAATAAATGATCGGCAAAATATTTTTTTATTATTTCAGGAGTTAAAATTACTTCATTTTGCTTGAATATCTCAGAATAGTTAACAGTACTTGGGAAATTTTTCTTAGTATTGGCTACAATTAAATTTATCTTCAGCTTATTCTCTTCAAGTACAAACGGTATTTTGCTTTTTTCTTTGTTAGAAACTTGATTTTTTGTATCAATGACGACTATTTTATTGTTATTCTTGCTATATAAATATATAGGCTCTACTTCTTCAACTGAAATGTTTGAATTATTATATTTAATTTCCGGTAATTGATTGATAATATATTCAATGTTGGCTGTAACTTTTGATGATTGTATTCCGTTAAAATAATCTTTTAAAGTTATTATGTAATTTAATATAAAAATACAATAAATTATTGATGGAATAAAAGACAAGGTAAATACATATCTTATTCCGTACCCTTGATAGTTTTTATATACATCTTTATAAAACTCTATAGAGCGAATTGATAAATGTAATTGACGGAGTAATGCATTTAATCCTCCTAATATAAATGATAATAAATACATGTATAAGTAATTTATTTAAGTTTTTCAACCTCTTCCTTCTTTAATCCGGTTGAGGTAGCTATTAAATCAGTTTTTACACCAGCTGTGATTAAATTTTTGGCTATATTAATTGTGATTTAAGTATAATTTAGAATTTCTAGATATTAAAGAAAATATTTTAGAACGAGAACTAGAAAATAAGCTAATAGATAATATTAAGGATTTTTTATTAGAACTCGGTCAAGATTTTGCATTTATAGGTAATCCATACCTATAGAATTAGAAGGAGAGGATTATTACTTAGATTTAGTTTTTTATCATGTTAAACTTAAATGCTATGTTGTTATTGAATGAAAAACGGGTAAATTTAAACTTAAATTAACCGAAGAATTTACCTACGAAATGAAAAAGCTATTTACCTAGTCCAAAAGATTTAGCTAGGTTAAAGAAACGAAGAGAAAAAGGATAATTATGAGTAGTGTAAATATTAGTTTAGCAACTCCTGATAATATTACAAATATTTTACCTTTGATGGCTCAACTTGGCTATCCTTCTAGTTCAGAAGAATTAATAGCACGTTTTAAGAATTTTATAAATCGTGAGGGGTATGGTGTTGCTTTAGCTAGTTTAGATAATAAAATAGTTGGATTTATTGCTTGGTCTAAATCGCTGCTTTTCGCCTCAGATAAAACTAGAATTCATATTGAAGCTTTAGTTATTGATGAGAATTATCGGGGAAAACAAATAGGTAAAAAGCTTATGGAATATTTAGAAGAAATAGCAAAAAAATATAGCCTCGTAATCGTTGATCTTACTTCTGGTTATCGATGTGCTAAAGACAGTACGCATATATTTTATGAAGTGCTAGATTATCATAATTCCGGAGAAATGGCTAAATTATATTTAAGAAAAGAGTTATGAAGAATGAATCTGTAAAGAATATACGTTTAACCACTGCAACCGTTGCTGATTATCCTCTAATCCAAAATATGGTACGGTTTTATATATATGATATATCGCGTTATTGTGGGTTTGAATCAGATGAATATGATTGGACATTGCCACGAGATGGTTTATATGAAGCTGATAATTACAAAAAATATTTTATAGAAACGGATAGGAAAGCCTATTGAATTAAATTAAATGACGAAATAGCAGGTTTTATATTGCTTAATAAGGTTGGAACGCATTATAAAATCGATTGGAATATGGGGGAATTTTTTATTATAGCAAGATTTCAAAATAAAGGAGTTGGTAGGCAAGTAGCTAAGCAAATTTGGCAAATGCATAAAAGATTATGGGAAGTTGCGGTTATTCCTGAAAATAAGCCGGCATTAATATTTTGGCGGAAAGTCATTAACGAATTTACCAAAGGTAATTTATCTTGAGGAAATTAAACTTGTTCAAATGAGTGATTATAAGGCCGAAAGAGTTATTTTTGAATTTGGTGCCAATATATTATGAATATAAATTGTAATAGTTGAGATTATATCTTACATTTAGTAAAATAAATTAATTATTAAATGGAGATGAAAAATGAACTTAAATCAAAAAATAATAAAGCCAAAAATAGGGTTACTAGAACTAGCTAAGAGTCTTGGTAGCATATCATCAGCATGTAAAGCGATGGGCTATAGTAGAGATAGTTATTACAGATTTAAAGCACTGTATGAAACTGGTGGCGAAGAGGCATTATATGAAATTAGTCGAAGAAAGCCAATAATAGCGAATAGAGTTGATCCAGCGATAGAGAAAGCAGTAATGGATATGGCAATAGAATATCCAGCATATGGTCAGCTAAGAGTATCAAATGAGCTTAAGAAGAGCGGTATACTTGTATCGCCTGGAGGAGTGCGATCAATTTGGTTACGTAATGATTTAAACAATATCAGTAAAAGGCTTAAAGCATTAGAAGCAAAGATGGCTCAGGATGGTATTGTTCTTACTGAATCTCAATTACAAGTGCTAGAGGAGCGTCGTAATGAAAGAGAAGCTCATGGAGAAACTGAGACGCAGCATCCAGGTTATCTAGGATGTCAGGATACGTATTATGTAGGTAATTTCAAAGGTATAGGTAAGGTTTATTCTCAGGTATTTATTGATAGCTATACTAGGGTAGCTGATGCTAAACTATATACTGATAAAACAGCTTTAACTGCTGCTGATATGCTTAATGACCGCGTGTTACCATGGTACGAGACCCAAGGGATACCAATACTTCGTATTCTTACAGATCGTGGGTCAGAATATAAGGGGAATATAGAGCATCATGCTTTTGAGTTGTTTCTAAGTATCGAAGGTATAGAGCATACTACAACTAAGGCATATTCTCCCCAAACAAATGGTATGTGTGAGCGTTTTAATAAAACCATGAAACAAGAATTCTTTGATACAGCTATGCGGAAAAAGATTTATACAGATCTTGATGATTTACAATTAGATCTTGATATTTGGTTAGAGCATTTCAATAATGAGCGACCACATTCAGGAAAATATTGTTATGGAAAAACTCCTATGCAAACTTTTAAGGATAGTAAAAAATTAGCTGTTGAAAAGAATAATGAAATCTTGTATCTTGAATACGTCTCTGACAGTCAAAATGTAACTGACAATCAGGTGCAAAATTTATAGTGTCTGTAAGATCAAATCTTGACTTCTACATTTGTGATTGATAAGCTGCCAGCTTTACAAAAGATATCTTCACTCCCTATAGCTTTAGATGAAAGCAGGAAATATGGTGGCTGCGTTGTTACAGGTATGCAGAATATTCATCAATTAGAGGAGATATATGGTCATGCAGGAGCAGCTTCAATACTTGATCTATTTGGTAGTAAATGCATCTTCCGAGTAAGTGACTGGCAAACAGCACATAAATCAGCTTTAATGCTTGGTGAGCAAGAAATAATCGAGACTCAAGAGAATCTCTCTTATGGTGCTAACTCCATGCGTGATGGAGTAAATATGCATAGCTTAGAGCAAAGAAAATTATTAGTCACGCCATCTGAAATCATGAATCTACCGGATCTTACCTGTTATGTAAAGCTTGTGGGTAATTTCCCTATTATCAAACTTAAAACGAATTTACAAACTTGATTTAAATCTAAAAATATAAAACCATTTTAATGGCATTTTTAAAAGATTTCAATTGTTCGATAGAGTTTATACCTTATAAAAAAATCCTATTATAATGCCCCTTTAAATTGCTAATTTAGTATTACGAGTTTTAGAGGTAAGCTGTGTATAAAAAACTTTTTTGTTATTTCAGAATTTTGTATAAATGATTTTTCAAACAGCAGAGTAAATTTTATAAGAAATATGTTTACTCTAAAGAACTAATAAAAGCTTTATCAAGACCGGTTACACTAGAAATTAAAAAAACATTACAACCTTGAGCTAACATTTTCTTTGCTACCTCTACTGCTTTATTATATTCCCCTTCAGCTTTTCCTTCAGCTTTTCCAATTTGGATACCTTTAGCTTCACCAACTTGTAAGCCTTCAAGAATACCTATTTCTTTCCCTTCTTGTTGCCAATGCTGTGCTAAACTTCTCATAAGCCTTGTTCCCATTTCTGGATTCAACTTTGTTGATAATAAATTCTCTAGCTTTATTTTATCAGCTTGCTCTATCTTTGTCAAAGTATAATATAATATCATTTCTAGATAATCATAACCTGTCGTTATTTTTGTTAATTCCGGTAATATATCTGATATTTCTTGCCATCTTTTTAATAATTCCCTCTCATGTATATGCTTGAGAAAAAATTCTAATATCCCTGACCATATCCTTTGCTTAAACTCTTCGTCAGGAATTTCATGAACATTCACCAACTGGTAATCATTAATCCATAACTCTCTTGCTAATTTGTTATTGGCAAATAAATCCCACAAATTCCTTGCAACATTATATTTCTCCTGACCATTATAAAATATCATTGGGTATATTAATGGTAAAGTCTTAGCTTTAGGATTTTGTATTAAATATCGCTCACAAATATTAATCATATATTTGAATAGCCTAAAAGCCATAAAATGATCTGCTTTTGATTGATGCTCGACAAGCAAAAATAAATATCCATCTTGTTTATCAAATTTGCATGAGAATAAAACATCAGAGATAGAATCTTTTAAAGAGCTTTCTACAAAAGTGGTATTTTTCATTGTTAAACTAGGAAAATCTATTAAACTTTTAATATTTGGGGAAATGTGCATTAAAGAACTCATGGGCGACTAGAGGATTCTCCAGTGCCTTACGAAATATTTTATCATGCTTAGCTTTCTTCTTATCCTTATCTGGACCACCAAGCAGGTTTCCTTGTTCACTCATATATTTACATTTTTTAACTTGATAAAATATTATTATACTTACCTATTTCTGAGCTTGGACTTATATATTGCATTACTTGTTTATCCCTTCCTATAGCATTTAAGTAATCTTCAGGAACGAGATGACTTGTGCCTTGAAAATAATGTACTACTATATCAGAAAATTTTTTATCACCAAGATTATATTTAGGATCAAATTTATTCTTCATAATTTGTAAATCTTTCTGTATCTTCTTCTCTATTACCGACTCACAAATCTTGTTACTATAGAAAATACAAGAATCTATGCCTTTTTCTCTGTAGATTTGTAAGGCAGTATTGATATTCTCTGCTGTGCCAAATTTTGCCAGAGCTGTTATTTGCTGTTGTTGCAAATTATTTAGTCCATTATTATCGTTATTTACCATTTTTGAAAATAGTAATTCTATAGACTTAATTTGTGATTTGCTATTATCATTTGCTTTTAAGGATGATTTAAGTTCTGTTGCCTTACTAGCTGCTGTTCATTTTATTATTTCAGGCTCTATAAGCTTGTCTATAGATTCTGCCCCTTGGGATTTTAACATATCGTTAAAATCGCCTTTTTCTGGTGGTCGTATTATCGATACTATAGCTCCTTTGCTAATTAATTCTTTCTGTGCTTTAATTACAGTATTAACTGATACTGCATCTTTGCCATCATTATCGGCAGCAATTATTATTCTCTCACCTTTGATAGACTCATAGTGCCTGATGTTACTTACACCTAAACTACAAAGAATTTTGCCTTTAATAGCAGCTTCCGCAATGCTTAAAGCGGTATCGAGTCCTTCTGCTATAATCGTTATATTACTAACTAAATTGTTGCCATGTTTAATGCTTGCGTTCTGTTGTTCGTTATTTTTATTAATCTCAACAAAAGAACCTCTGATTCTACCAAATTAACGTTTATTAACCTCAATATCAGCTTTATTATTTGTGTCTTTGTTTAAATAAATTGATTGTCCACCGGTAATATTACCATCTTTATTTCTAGCAAAAGCAATTAATGCAGGATAATATTGTTTACTATTACTATGCCACATCATATCAGTTCTAAGATCGTTACTTAGTTGATATCTTGTTAATACTTCTTTAATTCCACGATGTTCTGATAAATATCTTTTTGCTACATTATTTGGCATGACATATTTTACAGAGTCTGATTTTTCATATAACCCTATAGCTCTCTTAATTTTTACTGTTTCAGCCTCTTGTGCTGTTTGAGTTTTAATTTGTTGATTTTTGTTTGCTGCTAGATCTTTACTGTTTGTTGACACACCAACTATTTCTTGTAAATATTTCTTAGCTTCTACAAAATCACAATTCTTTTCTCTTTGTACTAAGGTACATAAATCTCCTCCCTCTCCTTTACTAAAATCATACCATATGCCGGCTTTACTGCCACATATCTTCATCGCTATTTTACCATCTTTCTCCCAGCGGAGTAACTGGCTATTTGATAAATGCTTATTTGGACTACCTAACAAATTTCTTCCTATTTCTTCTGCTTTAAATGATAATCGTTGCTTTAATTCCAGTGCTTCTTTTTATTAATAGCATTATAATCTATTTTATTCTTTGCCATAATATCCTCTTGTAACTTAACACTTATTGTTGTATCTTGTTTATTACAATTCTTGAGGTTATAAGAAGAGCTTTTTCGCTCTTCTTGATCTTGATGGCTTGTGACAAAATTTGTGCTAGTGCTTCTTAGGATTTCTGCTACTTTAGCAGGTGGTCCTAACTTCACTCTTAAGTGGTAATAATTATCATTACTGTGTAATCTATCCTTAATATCTTCTACTACCCCTTTAAACCAGTCACCTACTTTATCTATAATATTAGGACTCTTATTTTCTTGATCTTGAATCGCTACTAATTCTTCTAAAGTTTTAAAATTAATGCTAGATAGCCTATTATCTATTTTGCTAAGTTGCGATATTAAACTGGCCATATTCCTGGTAGCCTTCCTATTATAATAAAATTTTACCTCTTCTATGTGCCTTGTCATGGCTACATAAGAATTCCTACTATTTCCAGCTAAATTATGTAATACATAGACATCTTTAATTGAGGCTCCTTGTCCTTTATACACTGTAGAAGCATAGCCATGTTTAAAGCTTACAAGTTGTATCAAACATTAGTCTGTTTTAGAAAAAATTTATAGAATTTCCTAGCACTTATAGTTATGAAGTTGACTTATAATTTATTGATGATTCATTATGATTATAATAATCATGAAAAAACTATCTATATGGATAATGTCATAAAACGTAGATTAAAATTAGAACAAAAAAAAGCTCAAATTATTACTGAAGAAGCAAGACTTAAAATTCAAGAAAGAAAAGCTCGTACCCGTCGTTTAATTGAAATCGGTGGCTTAGTTGTTAAAGCTAAACTTGATGCTTGATGATTTACCCACTAACAGTTTACTAGGAGCTTTTGTTTCTTTAAAAGAAAAATTAATACAAAATCCTAATATCCAAGATCAGTGGACTACAATCGGCAAAAATATTTTTGATAATCACGAATTAAGATAATTTAATATCATATATAAAAATTTTTAATATTTAAATTAAGGAGTAGATAAATTCTATATCATCTGATACCATTATATGGTATTTAAAACAGTCAAGTAATGATAGAATATATTAAACATAATGAAGGAACATTTACTTCATTAACAACAGAACAAAAAAAAGCTGTAGGATTATTATCAATTGGAACATTTTTAGAATATTTTGATCTGATGCTATATGTTCATATGACAGTTTTATTAAATGAATTATTTTTTCCTAAGGCAGACCCTCATACTCAAGCTATTTACTTTGCTTTTGCATTTTGTTCCACTTATGTGATGAGACCTGTTGGAGCCAGAATTTTTGGCTTAGTTGGTGACATAATTGGTCGTAAAGCAACTGTAATTATTACTACATTCTTAATGTCGTCTTCATGTCTTGCAATGGCCCTTGTCCCAACTTATGCTGAGAAAGGACTCATTGCTACTGTGATAGTTATAACATGTCGTATTATTCAAGGTCTATCTTCTATGGGTGAAATAGTTGGAGCACAACTAATACTTACTAGAAATAACAAAACCTCCTATACAATATCCTATTGTTTTAATGACATCAGTATTTGCTAATTTAGGAGGAATGATAGCCTTAGCTGTTGCATCTTTAGTCACCTCATTTGGATTTAATTGGCGTATAGCGTTTTTGCTTGGAACTATAATAGCAATTGTTGGAGCAGTTGCTAGAACTGCTTTACGGGAAACTCCTGAATTTGCTGATGCAAAACGTCGTGTTAAGAAAAATATTACTTTAATACAAAAAACTACAGATAATCCATTAAAAGATAATCTTATTTACAATGAAAGGGTCAATCTAAAAACAGTCTTCTTTTTATTATTAATATCATGTGGTTGGCCAATATGTTTTTATTTTACTTATATTTATTGTGGTGAAATTTTAAAAAATTCTTTTAATTTTACAGCAGAAGCAGTTATTCATCACAATTTTATTGTAGCAATAGTAAATTTTTGTGCTTATTTAATATTAAATTATTTAAGTTATATTATATACCCATTAAAAATTCTTAAGATTAAATTAGTAATATTTTTTATTTTTGCTCTCATTTGTCCTTATTTACTAAATAATATTACTACTTCTGTTCATTACCAATGGACTACTCCAGAAAGAATCGTTTCACCGCAATATTTCCGTGATCATCATATCCCGCTAAAACAAGATAATGGGGTAATCAGTTGTGGAAATCCAGTAATTACTTTCTTGAATAATCAGTTACTCATTTTTAGTAAAATTGGACCTTATCCAAGAACATGGAGTGGAATATTATCTCGTGCTTATGATCAGGGATTAACATGGCAAAAACCAGAACTATTACATGGTATTCTAGGACCAGCACGTAATAAGCCACTAATTTATGAAAATAATATTTTATCTCCGTGTTCTCGAGAAAGTTGTATTGATGATTTTTCATATATAGAATATTCATCAGATTTACATACATGGAATTTAAGTAATCCTATATTACCATCCAACCCTCAAATTTTTCAAAAAGGTTACAGAGGTTTTATACAGCCAACTTTAGTTAGTAGTAATTTACCAAATAAAATCATAATGTTAGTAAGACCTAGAAAAACTGATTCCTTAATGTCTACTTACATACACAGATCAATATCCATAAATAATGGAATATATTGGAGTAATTTAGAACCAGTAAACTTATTAAACCCTGATAGTGCCATTGATGCCATTAATTTAGGTGATGATACATTACTACTTACATATAATCGAGTAATCAATAATCATAAATCACGAAATATATTAAGTGTAGCTACATCCTATGATGAGGGGTTAGGCACCCTATCACTATTAGAAATTCTATCTATCCTGAAGGGGATATAGAATATAATAACATCCTGTCTGAAGAATATTCATATCCTGCTATTATTATGAGTCCTGATAACAATGAAATTCATGTAATATATACATTTAATAGAATTAACCTAAAGCATAAAGTATTCCAATTACTACCAAAATAATCTATTCTATAAATAATCAAGTAGTATGCTAAATTATATTTATAGCTTCAGTGTTGTGTTTAAAATAACTCCAAAAGTTATACTTAAGATTACTAGTTAATAATGTATTTTCCACTAATCTATTTTTATGTGTAATATTAAAACATAAGCGATAAAAGTGTTTTTCTAATGATGAAATTCCAAGGTAAGGCATCAAAACAATAAAACTTATTAAAGTTTCATTTATAATTTTTTTAGCTTTTTCAGGAGATTTAGCACCTATTGTCTGTATATTATGTGTAATAGTTGAGATTATATCTTATATTTAGTAAAATAAATTAATTATTAAATGGAGATGAAAAATGAACTTAAATCAAAAAATAATAAAGCCAAAAATAGGGTTACTAGAACTAGCTAAGAGTCTTGGTAGCATATCATCAGCATGTAAAGCGATGGGCTATAGTAGAGATAGTTATTACAGATTTAAAGCACTGTATGAAACTGGTGGCGAAGAGGCATTATATGAAATTAGTCGAAGAAAGCCAATAATAGCGAATAGAGTTGATCCAGCGATAGAGAAAGCAGTAATGGATATGGCAATAGAATATCCAGCATATGGTCAGCTAAGAGTATCAAATGAGCTTAAGAAGAGCGGTATACTTGTATCGCCTGGAGGAGTGCGATCAATTTGGTTACGTAATGATTTAAACAATATCAGTAAAAGGCTTTAAGCATTAGAAGCAAAGATGGCTCAGGATGGTATTGTTCTTACTGAATCTCAATTACAAGTGCTAGAGGAGCGTCGTAATGAAAGAGAAGCTCATGGAGAAACTGAGACGCAGCATCCAGGTTATCTAGGATGTCAGGATACGTATTATGTAGGTAATTTCAAAGGTATAGGTAAGGTTTATTCTCAGGTATTTATTGATAGCTATACTAGGGTAGCTGATGCTAAACTATATACTGATAAAACAGCTTTAACTGCTGCTGATATGCTTAATGACCGCGTGTTACCATGGTACGAGACCCAAGGGATACCAATACTTCGTATTCTTACAGATCGTGGGTCAGAATATAAGGGGAATATAGAGCATCATGCTTTTGAGTTGTTTCTAAGTATCGAAGGTATAGAGCATACTACAACTAAGACATATTCTCCCCAAACAAATGGTATGTGTGAGCGTTTTAATAAAACCATGAAACAAGAATTCTTTGATACAGCTATGCGGAAAAAGATTTATACAGATCTTGATGATTTACAATTAGATCTTGATATTTGGTTAGAGCATTTCAATAATGAGCGACCACATTCAGGAAAATATTGTTATGGAAAAACTCCTATGCAAACTTTTAAGGATAGTAGAAAATTAGCTGTTGAAAAGAATAATGAAATCTTGTATCTTGAATACGTCTCTGACAGTCAAAATTTAACTGACAATCAGGTGCAAAATTTATAGTGTCTGTAAGATCAAATCTTGACTTCTACAAATAATGCAGTATTTAGCGGTAAAAAAACATCAAAGAATATTACTCAATTATATCAATTATAGATTCATTTTACTGTCAATTCAGGTATTGCCTATAAAAAGTTGACTCAAGGTTTCGATGTCATTCCTGCGAGGCATTGGCTTTGTTGCATGGCTCGGTTTTTTCGTCATTGCGAGGAAAATTACGAAGTAATTGTACGTCCGCAATCTCAAGTTTGTTATTATTTCATGAGATTGCCACGCAGCCTATGGCTGCTCACAATGATGACCCGATATCCACACAACAATGCCTTGCGGGAATGACAGTGGAAAACCGAACCACTCAACAACTACGCTATTTACTATATCCTTTTAAAATCTCAAAATCTTGCCCTTGGAGCAAGAATTTTTCAGGTAATGTAATTTTTGCTACAAAATTCTTTACATCTGCGCTTTGTAAATAGATTGTAGCTTTAGCATTACTCTGATCTTCATTATTTATACGAGCTGCAAGCAAGGTTACTATCTGCCGTAATTCTTCATGATTTTGTGGATAAAACTGTAGTTCAAATTGTTTATTATTAATTGCATCCTCAATTGATGAAAAGCTTTTTGCCGTTAGTTTTATTCCTCCCTCATCTTTAACTATGTCACAATTAACAACTACCAAACTTTTAACATCAAGTAAATGTACATAATCTTTTAAAACTTCCTCACTAAAAATACTAAGTTCAAAGATATTCTCAGGATCGGAAAGCACGAGCGTCACAAACCTACCTCTTGCCGACATACGAGAATCCTTTTTTTGTATTACACCGGCAAGATTTACTCGGTTAGTACCATCAGGTAAGTTATTATGCAAATCCGCAGTATTTAAAATATTTAAACGACTAAATATTTCTTGATATTCCGTAAGAGGATGATTAGAGATAAATAAACCCATAGCCTCAAATTCATAAAAGGCTAAAGTATTTTTATCGGCATAATCGCTTGATACTAAAATAGTTGGACTTAAACTAGAAACTTTAATTAAGCTAAATTGATTAGATTCCTGCTCTTCGTGATATGCAGTTGAATAAGAAAGCAATTTTGGAATACTTGACAATAATTGCAATCGATTATCATGCAGCTCATCAAAACAGCCTGACTTGATTAAATTTTCCAATAATTTACTGTTAATAGATTTTGGGGGTAATCTTTCAATAAAATCAGTAATTGATTTAAACGCCCCTCTTGCTTTTCGCTCATCCGTTACTAACTTACCGAAATTCGGCGTAACTCCCTTAATAGCACCTAAGGCGAAGATTATTGCACCCGCGATGTCATACCGTGGCTTGACCACGGTATCTTTTGAAATTTCCTGGATACCACGATCAAGTCGCGGTATGACAGGCTTTACGCTATGCGGGATGACAGTGTCCGAAAACTTTACACTAAAATACCCTTCAGAAATATTAATATTAGGTGCAATAATTTTTATGCCGTTATCTTTTGCTTCTTGTAAAAAGAAATTAATTTTATCGTGATTATTCAATTCAAGATTTAAGCATGCTACTAAAAATTCAGCAGGATAATTAGCTTTAAGATATGCAGTTTGGTATGAAATAACACCGTAAGACGCAGCATGTGCCTTATTAAAACCATATCCGGCAAATTTAGCCACGGTCGCAAAAATGGATTTAGCTTGAGATTCCGAAATATTATTAGCAATTGCTCCTTTAACAAAAATTTCTTCCTGCTCCTCCATTTCTTTTTTTATCTTCTTACCCATTGCTCTCCGAAGTAAATCGGCAGCTCCTAGCGTATAACCTGCAAGAACCTGAGCAATTCTTTGTACCTGCTCCTGATATATCACCACTCCGTAAGTTTCTTCTAAGATTGGTTTCAATAGCTCATGTAAATAATCAGGCTGTTGTAATTTATGCTTACAAGCTATATAGGTAGGAATATTTTCCATAGGACCAGGACGGTATAACGCACCAAGAGCTATCAAATCATGTATAGAATCAGGTTTAAGGCGTCTAAGTGCATCTTTCATCCCGATACTTTCAAATTGGAAAACGCCGACTCCTTTACCTTTACACAACATTTGATAAGTCTTATTATCATCAAACGTCATATTGTTAAAATCTACTTCTATCCCTTGCTCTTTAAGCAGTTTCTTACAATCGGTAATAACCGTTAGGGTTTGTAGCCCTAAAAAATCAAATTTAATTAAACCGGCAATCTCGGAATATTTCATAGAATAACCGACTACCAGCATATCGGAGTTAGAATCTTTATATACCGGTACTATATCGACTAAATCAGTACCTGCTATTACGATTCCTGCAGCATGAGTTGAGGAATGCCTATGCAGCCCCTCAAGAATTAACGAAGTATCAATCACTAACTTAATTAACTCCGCTTCACCGTCTAAATTATACAGCCCATTACCTTTAGCGGCATTTGCAAGCTCCGGAACTTCATGCAGTGCCTGTTTTAAGCTAACTGGATTAACTGCACTAAAAGGGACAAGCTCCGTTAGATAATCAGCGAATTTATAAGGTAAGCTAAGCACACGAGCGACATCCTTAATTACAGCCTTTGCCTGCATCTTACCGAAAGTTATAATCTGTCCTACTCTATTATTACCGTATTTGGAACGTACGTAATTAATTACTTCCTCACGCCTTTCCTGACAAAAATCAATATCAAAATCAGGCATTGAAATACGTTCAGGATTTAAAAATCTTTCAAATAATAAGCCAAATTTAATCGGATCGAGATCAGTAATAAGCAAGCTCCAAGCAACAACCGAGCCTGCTCCCGATCCTCTACCCGGTCCGACTAAAATACCCTCTTTTTTACTCCATTTAATAAAATCAGATACAATCAAAAAATAACCGGCAAAATTCATATTACAGATAATATCCAGCTCATAATTAAGACGAGCAAAATATTCGGTTTTCAATGCTTCTTGATTCTCTAACGCAATATTTTCAGATTTAAACTTTGTAGCAAGCCTTGCAAGCAACCCTTCTTTTGCATCTTTTTTAATTAAATCCGTTTCACTAATATCTTTGGTGGCAAAATTAGGCAGCATCGGCGGGTTTGCATGTGCGGCAAAATAACAACGCTCTCTTAAATTCACGGTATTTTGGATGGCACTAGGTAAATCGGAAAAAAGCTCTATCATCTCATGCGGTGATCTAAAATAACAATTTTCGCTAACTGTTTTTCGATCCAGATATTCTTTAGTAACACCGGCTGATATACATAACAATACATCATGTGCATCATGCATGCTTTTCTCACTAAACAAAACTTTATTAGTAGCAACAAGCGGAATAGCCAGCTCGGCAGCAATTCTAATATAACTATCCTCAATAAACTGTTCTTCCGGTAGCTCATGTCTCATAATCTCAAAGTAAAAACGATCTCCTAAAATTTCCTGTAATTTACGTGCAAACAGCATCGCTTGCTCCTCGTTGCGAGCTAGCAAGCATTTTCCGACAATACCGTCGGTATAACAGCATAATCCTATTAATCCTTCTTGATATTCGATTAAATCTTCAAAATCAATGTGATCGCATATCTTACGATCATTTTTAGTAAAAGTAAGGCTTGATAGTTTGAGTAAATTTTTATAACCAGTTTCATCTTTAGCTATAAGCAAAATTTGAGCAAAAATATCTATATCGTATTTTATATTTAGAATAACTCCGTGTATCGGCTGCAGTCCTTTTTTTACTGCACATAATGCAAACTCTAATGAGCCGAATAAATTTCCCTTATCTGCCAAACAAATAGCAGGCATTTTATTCGATGAAGCAAGTTCTACTACCTTCTCAATCGTTAATGCACTTTCTAGAAAAGAATAAGAGCTTTGAGTTCTTAAATGAATAAATTCAGGTCGCATTTTAAATTAATGTTAAAGTTTATTGTCTTACTGTATGACTCCTTATGTCATTCCCGTAGACTTTTTATGTTATTCCTGCGTAGGCGGGAATATTTATCTCGCTTTACCCTGGATTCCCGCCTACGCGGGAATAACATCGGAAGCCTTAACGACAAGACTAAATTTTACTTCCGACTGCATAATATCTAAAACCGATTTTTTTCATTGCTTCATTATCTAGTATATTTCTAAGATCAATGATTATCGGCGATTTTACTAAATCATAAATTTCTTGCCAATTAAGTTCTTTAAATTCTGACCATTCAGTTGCAATAACTATAATATCTACTGATTTACAGGCGTCAACTGCTGAATCTAAATATAGCAAATTTTTATGTTCCAAATTCTTTTTAGCATTTTCAAGACCGATAGGATCAAATGCTTTAACATATACATCTTTATTTAATAAGATCTTTACAATTGCGATGGCAGGGCTTGCTCTTACATCATCTGTTCCTGCTTTATATGTTAAGCCTAAAATTGCTATATTTTTACCTTTTAAATCTCCGTCTAACAAAGTAGCTATTTTATCTACCATATTACTTGGACGCTGCTTATTACTTTTAATTACTGCCTTAAGAATCCTACAATCTATATGATGATTTTCTACAAGATTATTTAATGCTAGAATATCTTTTGGAAAGCACGAACCGCCAAAACCAGGTCCTGCATTTAAAAAATTTTGACCGATTCTTTGGTCAAGTCCTACACCTTTAGATAAATCTTTAATATTACCGCCGATTTTTTCACATAAATCAGCCATCTCATTAATAAAAGCAATTTTGGTAGCTAAGAAACTATTTGAAGCATATTTAATAAGTTCGCTCGTCACTAAATCGGTAACCACAAACTTTGCACCTTGTAAAGGTGCATAAATTTTTCGCAATATTTCCTCTGATTCTTTATTATTTACACCGATAACTATACGATCAGGATATAAAAAATCTTCTACCGCACTACCCTCTCTTAAAAACTCAGGATTAGAAGCAACATTAAATGAAAAGCCTCTTGATTTTAAATAAGCTATAATATTACTGCAACTACCCGGCGGAACGGTAGATTTTATGACTATTAAACAATCTTTATTTATATGCTCGAAAACTTTATCAATAGCATCATAAACATATTTTAAATCCGCTTCTCCCAACCCTTTTGAAGGTGTACCGACCGTAATAAATATTGCATCAGCATTTTGAAGTTCATTATTATAAATATTTGTAAATTTTAACCTATCAGATTCTAAAGCTTGCTTAAGATACTCATCAAGTTTAGCTTCATAAATCGGTAATATTTGCTTATTTAATTTGGATATTTTAACCTCATCATTATCAAGACAAGTAACATTATGACCTAAATAGCCCATAATAATACCTGAGACTAATCCCACATATCCGCTACCGATAAATGTAATATTCATAATTTTTTGTGATTTTTATATTAAATTTTTAAATTATACGTTATATTCCAAGTGTATACCTCAAATAAATGAAGAGTAGTATAGACGAAGCTCAATTTCAAAAAGTACAAGGAGTCCACAAGACGAGGAACAGAGCGTATACTTAATACGTGAGTACCGGAGTACTTGTAGATGACGTAGCCAATTTTTGCAGTTCTATCCGAGAATATAAAGCTTTTATCATATTTCAATAGATTTACAAGCTCAAATGAATTTTATTAAAAAAACCTTTATTAGTATTTTTATAATTCTGATTTCATTATCTTTGGCTATAACTCTAACTGTTTATAGTGCAAATAAAGGACACTTAAATGAACCTTTGAAAAAAATAATTGAATTTTATTTAAGTAAAAATGATATAAAGGCTGTACTACATAATTTAGAATTTAAAGAAAACCGATTATCCATAGATAAAATTTCCTTAAGTCTTATAGATAATGCTAGAGGAGAAATTAACGATTTTAATCTTTTCTTTAATTTCAAAAATTTCTTCTCTAATTCGTTAATAGAGGCTAATTTTAATATCGATAAAATTTCCGTAATTTCAAATAACGATGAAGAGATTATAAATACTTCAACGACCGGTGATTATTCGTTAAATATAATTAAAAAAAATTCCCTAACCGACATACGACTAACTTCAATAAAAAGTGATATCCTAACTGATGAGCAAGGAGCAGACTTACCTCTAGGAAATGCTTTATGCTCATATAAAACCACCTATTCTAAAGATAATCCAAAGACTGTTAATTGCAAACTCACCTTTGGGAACAAAGCTTTTTTATCACTAAGCGGTATAATAACCAATAAAAATATCGATGCAAGTGCAGCTGCCGCAAATATGCCTTTAATAATTTATCAAACAGTCGAAAAAATCATTCCGGATAATCCTATAATCTCATATTTACGAGAACATATAAAACAAGGTTACATCCAAAACGGAGAATTAAATATTAAATTAGATAAAAAATTTTTAAAAAAAAATATTTTAGTAGAAGATAATTTAAAAGCAAATTTACATATCTCGAATTTTGAATATAAATATCATACAGATTTACCACCTTTGACTAAAGTTGATACTAATATAATCATTTCAGGACCGGAAATAAAATTTCTAATTAATGAAGCATATAGCGGTAAAAGTGTCGTTTCAGACGGTATTATGACTTTCAAATGGGAAGGACTGGATAAATCACAATTTGTTTTTAATGCTACTGCTAAAGGTGAAATTAATGACTTAATTGCCTTTGTTCCAAATGATGCATATCAAAATATTAAAGCTCAAAATATTGATCTTAAAAAAATCAAAGGAACGGCAAATTCAATAATAGAGCTAATAATTCCTATTAGCCCCAATATCCCTAATAGCTATAATGTTTTGTCGACATTAACAAATATCTCTTTTAACACCTTAGACAATAATATCCTATTACAAAACGGTGAAGCCAAAGGTAGTTTTAAAGATAATAAACTAAATATTAGCGGTCAAGGTAACATTAATAATTATGCAAGCAACTTTACTTATGATCATGATATATCGGATAAAAATAATGAGTGTTTACTTAAAATAAAAAGCAATATTGCGGCAAATAATCAAAGATTTGGAGTATTTAAATTAATTTCAGGCAGCACAGTTTTAAATTTTGAGTATAAAAAACAGCATAATAATGAGAGTTTTATTACCGTTAATTCTAATCTTAATAATTTAGAATTTTATATAGATAAAGTATCTATTCATAAAAAATTATATAAAAAAGCCAATTTATATTTATATACTAAATTAAATGATAAAAATTTCGATAGAAATATTGTATTTAACCTTTCAGGGCAGGATAATCTAAAAATTAACGGTAATGCCTTAATTAAGAAAAATATTTATAATATTAATCTAGCCTCTGTTAAACATAATCATACGGATTTAAAAGGAAACATAATTATAGATAACCATAATCTTAATACGACACTTTATGGAAACAGATTAGATTTATCAAATGCTAATATGATGCAGTTTTTAGAAAAAGCGGGAGATTCTACACGTAATATTAATTTAAAAACTAATATATCAAAAATACTTTTAAAAAATAATATAATTCTAGGTAATCTTGATTTAGCAATTAAATGTGATAAAGTGCGTTGTTTCTCCGGCTTTCTAAATGCTAATATTGATAATAAAAAAGTTAAGATGTCGCTTACTGCTAAGGAAACTTTTGAACAATGGTTCATTGAATCCGATAATGCCGGAGCATTGCTTAAGGGACTTGGAATGTATACCACTATGCAAAACGGTCAAATTAACATCAACTTAAATACAAAAAGATATGAAGTAAAAAAAGGTGAAATAGTGCCAATATTAGACGGCAAATTTTCTATAAAACATTTTACGGTAGTCGATACTCCTTTTTTAACACGGCTTGTTTCCTTTGTTTCGTTGCCGGGTTTTCTTAGTTCAATAACTAATAATAAAAATATTTTATTTGAAGATATGATCGGTAAATTTAATTATAGAGGAAATATAATTACAATTTTTGATACGGAAGCACATGGACCGTTCTTTGATTTTACTATGACAGGTAATATTGATACCAAGCAGCAATTAATTATGGTTAAAGGAAATGTTATTCCTTCCTTTTTCTTAATCAGCACTATTGTAACTAAAATACCGGTAGTCGGTAAAATATTTTCCAAAGTCGCTCCTTACTCCCTAAAAATGAAATATTAAGTAACTATTTAAAGCTATTAGATTTCATGTACAAAATTTTTAATCATTCCTTTATGTCATTCCTGCGAGGCATTATTGCGTGTGTACCTAATCGTCATTGCGAGCGACTGAAAGCGTTGTTGCATGGCTCAAAAAACGTGTTCGGTGTCATACCATGGCTTGACCACGGTATCCAGAAAACAACTAAAAATACTAACAATATTAGTATTTTTAACTGGGGCCTGCTAAAAACTTGCGGGATGACAGAAGTGGAAGCAAGCCATGCAACAAAGCCACAACTGCAAGGAGCGTGGTGGCAATCCAGAAATAATAATAGAATATTCTGTAAATCAGAATTTTTTACTGGATTGCTTCGTCGCAACTTACAGTTTTTCCTCACAATGACGTTGAAGATCAATTCATGCAAGAATGACATAAATAACCATACATATTTAATCGGTATTTTACTTTTAGGCTTAATCTCCGGTCTTACGTTCAATTTAATTTTTTTTACAGTTCCATATCAATTATCCGAAGCAAAATACACCACTGATATAATAGGTTCGATATCACTAGCTGCCTTTCCGTATTGCTTAAAGGTCATATGGTCACCTTTTATAGATAAATACTCTATACCTTTTTTATGTTCTAAATTCGGTCACAGGCGTGGCTGGGCATTGGTATCACAAATATTTTTAATCCTAGCGATGACGGGGTTCTTAAACATAAGCCCTTGTAATAACTTATATATTACTGCAATTATCTTATTTATTATTTCATCCTGCAGTTCTACACAAGATATTGTACTTGATGCATATAGAATTGAGAGACCTACATCTAAAGAAGAGCTTTCAATGGCTTTTACCTTTAGTAGCATAGGGTTTCGTTTAGGTATGTTACTTGGCAGCGTCGGTACTTTATATTCATCAATTATTTTCGGCTGGAATACAGTATATAAATCGGCTCTATTCATTACTCTAATTGGACCTATAGTAATTTTATGTATCAAAGAACCACAATCAAAAGAAATACACCATACAACTACTCATTTAATAGGATTACAACAATATTTTGAAGTTATTAAAAAAAGTATTATCTCCTTAAAAAATGAACAGCAATATTTACTGCTAATTATATTGTTTATCTTTTTATATAAGGCTGCGGATTCTATACCTATGGCTATGAGTTCGCCTTTATTGCTCGATTTAAGTTTTACTACTCATGAAATTGCCGTTATTTACAAAGCTTACGGGTTACTAATCATGATCGTCGGAGGAGCTTTAAGCGGCGTTTTAGCTGCAAAAATGGGTATATTTCATAGTGTCTTAATTGGTGGAGTTATTCAATTATTGTCACCTCTTATGTTTATGATTCTTGCTACTATCGGCTATGATATAAAGACATTTATAATAACTGTTACAGTACAAAATTTTTGTGCAGGCTTTGCAGGAACTATTATCTCTATCTATTTTGCTAGCCTTTGCAATAGTGAATTTGTTGCCACACAATATTCTATTATTGCATCTTTTAGCTCGCTTAGCCGTATTATTCTAGCTAGCCTTGGCGGTATTTGTGCAAAATATCTTACTTGGCCTGTATTCTTTTTAGGTAATACTCTGTTTAGCATGTTATTTATCCCGATATTTTATAAAATATATAGAAAGAAACTAGGCTTTATGAATATTTCTAAAAAGATATGACAATTATTAAAAAAAGTTTATAATATTGATATATATATTTCTGCGAAATGAAGAGTCAGAATTTTTATGAAACTATATAGTTTTCAAGAACATTTATTAGAATTAAAAATAAGGCTTCTTAGAATATTTACTGCTTTTATAATTATATTTGCTATTTGCTATTATTTTAGCGACTATATTTATAGTGTTTTATTAAAACCGCTTGCTAAGCTAAGCGGTGATACGGTACGAAATATAATTTATACAGGGCTTACAGAAGCATTTTTTACCTATATTAAACTTGCAGCTTTTACTGCTTTTACTATTATTATACCTATAATTGCTTTGGAGTGTTATTTATTTATCAGTCCCGGGTTACACCGCCATGAAAAAAAAATTATCGCTTTTATTCTTTTTATGTCGCCTATTTTATTTTGGTGCGGTAGTATTTTTGTTTTTTACTTTGTAATGCCGAAAGCTTGGAATTTTTTTCTTAGTTTTGAAAAACGTGATATGATCGTACCGATAGTTTTGGAAGCAAGAATTAGCGAGTATCTAAATTTAGTTATTCATTTAATTATTGCTTTTGGAGTCGCCTTTCAACTACCAGTTGTAATAATGATATTAAATATACTAAAAATAGTTAAGGTACAAACACTTAAGCAAAAAAGATGCATTGCCGTGGTAATTAACTTTATTATTGCAGGAATATTAACGCCTCCTGACATTTTAAGCCAGTTTGCTCTTGCAATACCGCTACTTTTATTATATGAAACTTCAATAATGATATGTAATTTTATAGAAAAACTGAGGACACTAAATGTTAAATATCAAATGGATTAGAGAAAATAAAGAATTGTTCGATGAAAAGCTTAGCCAAAGATTTATTGAACCTATGTCTAGTAAAATTGCTATGCTCGACAGAGAGAAAAGAAAAATTACGAGTTTAATTCAAGAATTTCAGCATGCACGTAAGGTAAAATCAAAGATTTTAGGTAATATGGCCTCTAAAAGCGGCGAAGAATTTGAAGGGTTACAAAGAGATGTCAAACATATAAATGAGAAGTTGGAAGCACTTGAACATGATCTAAATAATAATAACGAATTAAATGAACTATTAAATATGTTTCCTAATATTCCGGACGAAGAAGTACCTTACGGAATGGATGAAAGTATGAATAAATTAGTTCGTACTTACGGAGAGACAAATCCAAATGCTTTGAATAAACAGCATTTTGAACTAGGTATAAAATTAAATTTAATGGATTTTGAACAAACTGCTAAAATTTCTGGAACTAGATTTGTAACGTTAAAAGGTGATTTAGCAAAGCTAGAACGTGCTTTAATTAATTTTATGATTGATGTTCATACTAAAGAGTGGGATTTCTTTGAGATATCACCTCCGGTATTAGTTCGAGATAATGCTATGTATAATGCAGGACAACTACCTAAATTTGCCGAAGAGTCTTTTGCAACAACCAATGGTTACAGACTAATTCCAACCGCAGAAGTATCTTTAGTAAATATGGTCGCCGATACTATTATACCAAGAGAAAAATTACCGATACGTTATGTTGCTTACACCCCGTGCTTTAGATCAGAAGCAGGTAGTAGCGGTAGAGATACAAGAGGTATGATTAGATTACATCAGTTCGGTAAAGTTGAGCTAGTATCTATTACTACCCCTGAAGAATCAACAAATGAGCATGAATATATAACTAATGCATCAGAGACTATTTTACAAAAACTGAATCTTCCTTATCGTGTTATGTTACTTTGCACCGGAGATATGGGATTTGCGGCAAAAAAAACCTATGATATAGAAGTATGGCTTCCGGGACAAAAGCAATATCGCGAAATTGCTAGCTGTTCTAATTGTGGAGATTTTCAAGCACGTAGAATGAAAGCAAGATATAAAGAATTCGGCAGTAACGAAACTACCTTAGTTCATACTTTAAATGCTTCAGGATTACCTATCGGAAGAACTATGGTTGCAATACTTGAAAATTATCAGAATGAAGATGGATCAATAACTATACCGGATGTCTTGATAAATTACATGGGAGGATTACAAAAAATCATTGCCTATAGTGAATAATTGTTTATTAAATAGAAAGTTTCTAGTTGTTGTTAAATTGGCTTTGTTGCATGGCTCTTATGTCATTCCCGCTTTCGCGGGAATGACATCGAGTAGAGACCTACGGCTGCTCGCAATGACGCCTCTAGCATCCACGCAGGCAAAGTTCATTAGTATATACTCCTGTGAAATGAAGAGTTATTATACGAAGTTCAACTTGGAAAAGAGCAAGGAGTCTGTAAGCCGAGGGGCGGAGCGTATACTTAATACGTGAGCATCCGAGGACTTACAAAGACGACGTAGCCAATTTTTCAAGTTGAACTAGTATACAAAACGATAATTTAAATTCAGGTTATTTGTGTTTAGTGGTTTACGAAAATTTGACAAAGATATATATAATTATAATGCTCCTAATTTTATACCTATAGCATGTCATTATAATGAAAATACTTTACTTACCAAAGACGGTAAATTACTACAAATTATCAAAATACACGGCATTACCTCAGAGAAAATAAGCGATAACATACAAAATTTACGTGAAATGGTTAGAGTGTCTATAAAAAAGAATATAACCAATTATGATTTTGCTTTTTGGCTACATACAATACGAGAAAAACAAAACTTAGACGATTCAACTCCTTACAAAAAATTATTACCGGCAAATATTCATACCTTATGGCAAAGAAAAAACCATTGGAATGATAAATTCGTTAATACTTTATATATATCTATAGTACATGATTCTGCTAAAGTTAACATCACAAATTTTAACTCTTTAATAAATTCTTTATCTAATAAATTAATTACTGATTTTGAAAATAACTACTTAGATTCAGCTTTTCAAAAATTAGACAATATCACTAATAATATTTTAAATGATTTAAACGAATTCGGTGCTGAAAAACTCGGTATAATATTTGAAAATGATAATGTTTTTTCTAATCCTTTATTTTTATATAATCGCATAGCTAACCTTAATAATAATGATTGTTTGGTACCTATAATAGATTTATCCGATGCAATAGGTAGAAGTATTTATACAATTAGCAGCGATAAAATGGTAGTTACGGATCATGAGAAAAATAATAAATTCGTTTCTTTACTATCTATAAAAGAATATCATGAAACTCCTTCTAATACACTGGATAAATTTTTACAGTTACCGATTGAATTAATAATAACTGAAATATTTTACTTTGTTAGCAAAAAACAAGTAATATCCAAATTGCGTGGTCAAGATTATATTCTAAAAATTACTAACGACTCAACTTTACTTAATCACAAAGGGATTAATAAGCTTGAGGCAGCTAATTTAGATTTTCAATTTTGTAATCAGCAAATTTCAATTGCCGTTATAGAAGAAGATGAAAATAAACTAGATGCAGCCGTAGCTAAAGCATCAACCGAACTTTTTAAACTTGGTATTATTCATGTAAAAGAAGATATTAATATTGAGCAAATATTTTGGTCGCAATTACCTGCTAACTTTGCCTTTATACGTAGAATGTCGCCATTATCCGTAGAGCATATTGCTTCTCTTACCGCTCTTCATAATACTACACTCGGTAATCAATATAATCCTTGGGGTAAGGCTATAACTTTACTGCGAACCGAGAAAGGTACTCCATATTTCATGAATTTTCATGATAAAACGAATAAAGGTAATACTTGCATCTTTGGTACGGGGAAAACCGGCAAAACCGTATTATTGAACTTTTTAATATCAGAATCGACTAAATACGATCCAACAATAATTTATATCTCTAATAATAATGATTCTAAAATTTTTATCGAGGCAATAGAAGGCAAATGGTTAGAACCGGACAAACAAATTATCAATCCATTTTTAGTAGATGATACAGAAAAATCACAAGCATTCATTTTAGAATTTTTAAAATTAATCAGTGGTCATTATATTTCACCTCTTAGCGAAATAGAGATATCCTTTCTAGAGAAATTAAAAAATAAAATTTTATCAATTGAAAAAGAAAAACGTATTTTTTCCAATATTTTAAAATTAGAAGATTTTAAGGAGGAAGGAGGAATACAAATACTTGATAAACTTAAAGTTTTTACCGAAGAACAATTATATTCCGGATTATTTGACGGATCGTCTCTTAACATTGAAGAAGGGAAAGTTATAGGGTTAAATTTATATAAACTTTCTGATGAGCCGTTTTCTAAACAATTTTACCCGACGGAGAGAAAATTTTTAGAACAATTTAATAATAATTTAAAGAAACACCAAAGTATTAGTGCAGCAGTAATTTATGCTTTTACTTATCATTTAAGTCTAGTTGGCACAAAACCTAAAATATTTGCTGCCGATAATTTTGATCAACTTTACAGACCTGAGATTTATTATGATAATATAAATTTAATCTATAATAATTTGTCTCAAAATAACGGTATTTTCGTCAGTAATTTCAATTTTATTTATCTTAAGTCATATCCAAAATATACTATAAAACCTTGGCTTGATTTAATTAATACTAAAATTATTCTACCGTCTGACGTTAAAATAGAAGATTTAGATAAAATTTTAGGTTTAAGCAAGCCGGAAATACGAAAATTATCACAGCTAATACTTTCTGCAAGAATGTTCTTAATTAGTAAGGATAATGAATCGATAGCTTCTGAATTAAGTATTGCCGCTTTAATAGGAGTTGTCCGTATTTTATCAAGCAGACAGGAGGAAATGGATATTTATAAAAAAATACTTGAACAACACCAAGGTCCTCCGGATAATTGGGTTAATTACCTATATAATGAGTTAAATACGGACTAATATTTCACTCTGTCATCCCGTGATTTATTATGGGATCCAAAAAAAATTAAAAAGGACTGGATCCCGCTACAAGCTCGTGGGATGACAATAATTTATTATGAACTATAAAAACAACGAGCATAAAGAATACTCAAAGTGTTAAAAAAATATTTACTATTTTTCTTATTTTCATTTTTCTCATTTAATGTATATGCATCTATTTGGGATGATATAGTCACTTGTCTTAGCGATCCATGTAATTGCGGTCAAAGTGAGAGAACGGAAATTTGGAATAAGGATGGAGGCATCAATGCAAAGCCAAGAGGACCTTTTAAACCAGGCACATTATGTCCTCCTTGGAATAAAAGCGACGGTCGTAATAATGATACTTGTTTATTAAAATTTGATTACCCAGGTATATTGATCGGTTTTTTACTCAATAGATGTGCAGAAGAAGCCCCTGATAGTAGTTACTTTACTCCAAAAATTCGTATTAGAATTCAAAGCTGTAATGCCATAGCTTGTTGGCACCAAAACTCTACTTTAAATTGGGATGGAGAATGTGTATTATGGCCTACAGGTTACGGTATACCTCTAACTAGAGTCTGTGCTAGAGTTGCCGTACCGGATATGCCTCCACCTCCCGGGATAAATGCCCCACCTTCCCCTGCAGATCCAGGTTATACCGATGGAGTACATCTCAATAAAGTCGGTTATACAGAAACTGATAATAAGATAATCGGTATAGACGGAAAAATAATTACTTTAAAACCTCCTAAACTTTGTGCTTATAGCGATCCTGGACTTGTTAACCTTGTTTCAGATTCCGGTGCACATCTTGATCCGATGGACTGGAATCCTAATCGTCAACCTCTTCATCACACTAACGAACTTAGCCCTATTGCAAAAGTATTAAAATTTTTAGTTGAAACGATAAAAGGAGTAAGTTTACCAAGTTTATTAGGGCAGCTTCTTGGTATGATAGATCAAAATTCAGAATTTATAAAAGTACTTCAATCAATACTTAATGCAATAGGAGAGATTTTTAATTTTTTTCCTGCTTTAATAATAAAAATTATTGAAGCACTTGGGTCATTAAACGGTTCTGTAGATAGCTATTCTTTTGGTTGTGTACAATTACCTTTAGGGCCTTTTCCACCACCATATTGTCCAAATTTAGATTATATTACCACTAATGCGAGTGCTCATAATGTATGTAGCATAAAAGATGCAAGCGGCCAGTTTGACCAATCTTCTACTAATCCGGCTTGTGTAGTGCCATCTAATATTAATGTTAAAAACAATATTGTTAATAATACCATACGTGTTAGCTTTAGCAATCTTGTTCCGCTTTGCACGAGTTCTCGCTCTGACCTCAAAACTTGTGTAGAACCACGTAATATAGATTTTTCTTCAGCAAAAATTACTCATACTAATACGGCTTTTAAAGATTTAATTAAATCGTGTAAGAATACTTCAGGCAACACTCCATGTATTAATACAGAAATTTCTACGCCATGTAGTGTTACGGCTAACGGTTGTAATGAGGGATTTAGAATAATATATTCGCAGAAAATTGGAAATGTAGAAACACCCAGCGATTACTACATAAGCGATATACCGGACTGTCCAAGTTCTAATTCAACTACCTGTCAAAAAGTGTGGGGAGTTAATATCGGCGAATTTAAGGATGTAAGCGTAAAATTTCCTGAGGTACAAAAGCAAGATACAACTAGCTTAATGCCTATAAAGACAGATGTCATCTTAAAAGACAACAACGGTAAAGATAGAAAGCTTTATGTCTCTATTAGTAATACCGAAGACGATAAGCAAAATCCTAATAATATTTGCTTATTTGAGTCCGGTAATTTAATAGATTGTGTACCGCGAGTAAATCATTCTTACAGCTTAGCTGCTTATGAATGTGCAAAGCAATATGCCGGCATTACCTGTACTAATAATAGCAATCCCAACTATGCTTATTATAAACCGCAATTCATTGCGTCAGTACAAGTAAGAGAAGGCGACAATATCATAGATGAAACAAGCACTCTTGTAACGCCGTTAGCATACGCCGGACCTCCACCTCCCAACCCCACTGACACAGAAAGCATAGTAATGCTTGCCGGTTATAAGTATAGTTCTTCCGTTGCGTTTATACCTAAAGATCCAAAGGAAGATAAATATATTGCTATGCCGTTTTCAGGAGAGAATGCTCTAAATCAGTTGACTATTCACGGTAAATATAAAGACGATAAAGCACCTTATGATAGTAATGGAAATCCTGACTCAAGTGCGGTATATTTAAAATATTTAGAATATATAAACGGTAAATATATCCAAGGTGGAACGCATGCCTGCTTGATGCCGAAAAATTTCCAACATTGTAACCCTATGCTGCGTCCTACTTTACCTGATGGATCACCTATACCCGGTTACAATCATGACTCAACAAATTGTGTACTTGCTAAACTCAACAACAACGATACTATAAATTGTAAAGATTTTAAAAAAAAATATAACGTTAAATATCCAAATCTTGGCTTATGTAAAAAAGATATAGATCTAACGCGCTGTACTCTAGAAGAAACAGTGTCAGGTCCAGGAAGAGGTATTACAATTTATACTTGCAATATAAATAAGATTCCGAGTAAATGCTATACCAATAACGATAAGGCTAATACTCCAATATGTGTTTTAAGTAGGGATTATACAGATAGAATCGAGCCGAAACCTAACATAGGACCAATATTAGTACCGGTAGATCCTTCAAAATATTATACAGTGACATATACAAAAGGAGATAACAATACTCCTCCTGAGCCGACATATAACGCTGAGACTGAGGATGTAAGAGATAAAACTTGGCAAGAGCTAAATCTTTGTGCTCCTATATTAGTACCTACTTGTGCTAAAATTCCTAGCACAGAGAAAGCTCCTTCCGGTAACAATCACGGTAATGCAGAATGGCCTGAAAGCGATATAGGAGAACTTGCAAAAGGAAAATGCCCGACGAATTGGATACCTATTGATCCTAATAAACCTTTAGAACGCCATTGTTTATCATATTTTGATAGAAAGGTTGTCGAGTTTGAACCTTTAGGCCACAATGTCGGCTGTAGAAAATTTAAAGGATTCCCCATAAAAGTTGGTTATAACGACTTTCCATCAGACCAATTACTTGAGACCCCTTATAATCCGGTAACTAAAATAGGTGACTATATCTTCAACAAAAAACCGGTACCACATGGGAGCATTATGGCATTTCCAAAGGATGGAGCACTTATAGCTGCAGCAAATAAACCGGACAATACAATATTGCATACTGTAGAATTCAAAGTAACTTTAGATGCAATAATGGACGATATTGAGTATTTTGAAGTAAAAGATTTATGGTATGATGATTGCACATTAATATATGTCAACGGCACAAAGTTACTTAGCTTCCCTACTAACATTGATTCTCTAGATGAGAAAAGGTACTGTAACAATGGAAATGACCAAGATCAAGCATTACAAGCTAAAAATTTACCGATTGATATAAAGCGTTATTTAAAACCAGGAGAAAATATTATAAGATTCCAGCTAAGAGTTATGTTTGATGGAGGACTATATTTCCACATGCAATATAAAATGAAGAGATAAATAAATGAGTTGGATTATTTTTTATACGGTAATCGCTGCTTTACTGATTCTCGATTTGGGAATAATACACAAAAAAAATACCATAATGAGCTTTAAAGAAAGCGTACTTTTTAGTCTTTTCTATATTGTAATAGCTTGTTTATTCGGTATCTATGTTTACTATAATACGGGGGCAGATCATGCTCGTGAATATTATACTTGCTTTCTCATTGAGAAAGCTATGTCACTTGATAATATTTTTGTTATCTCTATTATTTTCCAATTTTTTAAAATTCCCTGGCAATATCAACATCGTGTTTTATTTTTCGGTATAATAGGCGTAATAATATTCAGAGCCGTAATGATTTACGGCGGTATTATTCTTATAAATAAATTTGCCTGGTTATTATATATTTTTGCCGTAATACTTATTGCTACAGGTATAAAAACTTTCTATGTATCACATAAAACTTTTGATATACAGAATTCTTATATTTACAAGTCAATAATAAAAAATCTAAATATTACCCCTAACCTTGAAGGGGATAAATTTGTTGTTAAACGTAATAACAAACTATATTGCACCCCCCTTTTTATATCTCTAGTACTGATAGAAGCAATAGATTTAGTCTTTGCTATAGATAGTATAGCGGCAATATTCGCAATTACTAATGATGTTTATATAATTTATACTTCAAATATTTTTGCTATTTTAGGGCTTAGAGCGTTATTCTTTTGTTTAGCAGAAATTGTAGAACGTTTCAGTTATATAAAATATTCTTTGGCTTTAATTTTAATATTTATCAGCTTTAAAATATTTATTCATCATTATATAGCGATTCCGGAATATGTTGCGTTCACTGTAACTATTACTTTATTACTATTTGGTATAATTGCTTCCATAATTAGAAAAAATATGATTGACCATTAATAAAGGGGGTATATAATATTTTTTTATTTTTTAAGCAATTATAATGACTAAATTACTAAAATTATTTTTTATTACTATCATCATTTTTAATAACATTGCTTTCGCAAAAGAAACAGGGTTCTATATAGGAGTAGAAGGCGGAATAATTGAACCGGTCGTTAGTAAATTCCGACATAAACACTCAAATACCGAAATAATTTTAAAAAAATCAAGTATGTATAGTGGAAAAATAGGCTATATAATATATCCACAGATAGCTATTGAATTCTCAGCAACTTATCAACCTAAATATAGTCTGCATTACGTATTACCTCAGCAAAATTTAAGTAATGGTCTCACTATTCCTAAAAACCCAGGTAATACTACCGTATTATCAAATATATATATGCTAAATCTTATTTATGATTTAGAAAAAATAAAAACTTTCACACCTTTTGTAATACTTGGAGGTGGAATAGCACAAGAAAAAGTTAAGCCTACCTCTTCTAGGTGGAGTGTTATAAATAGCGATTATTTTAAAGTAAGAAAAACTCATAAAAATTGTGTTGCTTGGCAAGCAGGTCTTGGAATTTCACAAGATGTAACTTCAAATTTAAGTATTGATGCAACTGCAAAATTACAAACGGCATATAGAGTAAGAATTAATTATGATACGCTTGATATGAAAACGGGGCAATTCGTGCCAACAAATCCTATCAAAAAAACTATAGCCGTTGGAGAATTTGGCATAGGATGTACTTATAGATTGCCATTTAATAATTCTGTGAAATATTTATATGAAAGCTAAAATGTCATCATCCCGCGGGATGACACGAATAATTCAACTATATAAGGGAAAAATATGTCTCCAAAAGCTACTAACTCTTCTTCTACCCCTAACGGTCATGATAAGATGGCAAAACAAACACATTCCGCACAATCCGTTGTTAACGGTGCGGTTTCAGATCATAACACTTATGATGAAATACCGTATGAAAGCTACCCATATGCTCTTACAAATCCTTATCACTTAAGTACACTTGCAACTCTTTTCGGTGTAAATGCTCCTGAAGTCGAGAATGCAAAAATATTAGAGCTTGGTTGTGCAGCAGGCGGTAATTTAATACCACATGCAGTTCTTTATCCAAAAGCTTATTTTGTTGGGGTTGATTTGTCTAAGGTACAAATTGACGAAGCAAATAAAAATGTTAAAGCGCTAGGATTAAAAAATATAGAGTTCCATCATTGTGCGATAACTGATATTAACGATTCTTTCGGTAAGTTTGATTATATAATTTGCCATGGCGTAATTTCTTGGGTACCAAAAACCGTTAGAGATAAAATTTTTGAAGTTTGTAATAAAAATCTTAGTCCAAACGGAATAGCATATATTAGCTATAATACCCTCCCTGGCTGGAATATGGTCCGTACTATTAGAGATATGATGATGTATCATTCTAGCGCATTTGCAAATGTACGGGATAGAATAGCTCAATCTAGATTGTTACTAGAATTTGTTAAGGATAGCTTAGAAAACTCTAAAACTCCTTATGCAGAAGCATTAAAAACCGAAGCAGGGCTACTTGCTAAACAAACCGATCATTATTTACGTCATGATCATCTAGAAGAAGAAAATGCTCAATTCTACTTCCATGAATTTATGAATGAAGCAAGAAAGCACAATTTACAATATTTAGCCGATTGTAATCTTTCGACTATGTATCTCGGTAATATGCCGCCGAAAGTAGTAGAGCAGTTAAAAGCGGTAAACGATATAGTTAGAACCGAACAATATATGGATTTCATTACGAATCGTCGTTTTAGAACCACTTTACTATGTCATAGTGATGTGAAAATTAATAGAAATATTAACAATGATGATATAACGAAATTTAATATAATCTTTAATATAGTGCCTGAAAAACCACTCAAAGAAGTAGATCTTAATAATGCTTCCGAAAATTTAAAATTCTTCTTAAACGGCAATCAAGACTCTAACTTAACAACTAGTTCGCCTTATATGAAAGCTATTTTATACACTTTCAGCGAAAATCTAAATAATCCGTTAAGCTTTGAGAAAATAACCACTGAAGCTAATAAAAAGCTACATAATACTAAATTAAACGAAATCAAAGCTGAGCTTTTAAATAATGCAATGAAGCTAGTACTACAAGGTTATATTAGTATTACAAATCAGAAGCATCGAAATAACCCTGAGCTTGATAAGCCTAAAACAACAAAAATGGTGATACATCAAGCAACCCATACACCTTCTATGTGGGTTACAAATTTAAAACATGAACCGATCGGCGTTAATTTCTTTGAGAAGTGTGCACTTAGATATATGGATGGTAAACATGATAAAAAAGCAATCATTGAGGCTGTACTTGGTCATGTAGAAAAAGGCGAGCTAACTTTAAGTAAAGAAGGTCAAAAAGTAGAAAACAAGGAAGAAATACGCAAAGAACTAGAAAGCTTATTTATTTCGATGATCAAGAAATTTTCTTCTAATGCTTTGTTGGTGTAGCCAATTTGCACTCTGTCATACCGTGGTCTTGCCACGGTATCCATGATACTAAACAAAAATTATTTATTGATTCTCCTACGCCAATGGCGTATAATTATTATGAGTAAAAAACTGATTTCAGTTGTTGAGCTTACAGAGTTTCAAAAATTCGCTAAGAATAATTTAAATGAAAAAGAATGCTTTAAAATAATACATTACATTGCTGCTAATCCTGACCAAGGTGATATAATAAAAGGCACTGGAGGTATAAGAAGAAAGTTATGATTTACTTTAAGTAGTAATAATAAAGGTAAAAGTGGCAGTATAAGAATAATTTATTTTTACTACAATGAAAATATGCCGGTATTTTTAATAACCGGTTTTATAAAAAGTAAGATGGAAAATATTAATCATAATAGTTGTAATGAATTAAAAAAACTAACTGAAGAATTGGAAAATTATATGTCGGACGCGGCAAAAATAAATAATAAAAATACTAATCAAACCGACAAAAGTATATTAATTGGAATGCAAGAGGCTGTTTTATACACTAAAGGAAAATTAAAAGCAAATAAACATGATATAAAATCATCTAATATAGACGTGCATGAAGCAAGAGATAAGTTAAAATTAACACAACAACAATTTGCTACAACATTTGGAGTGAGTGTTGCAACTTTAAGAAACTGGGAACAAGGCAGAAGATTACCTACCGGAGCTGCAAAATTACTTCTTAAGATTATTGAGAAAGAACCTAATGTTGTAAAACGAGTTTTACGAGGATAAAATAGAGATAAGACACAACCTATATAAACACCATGCCTATATTTTTTTATTTATTTGCAACATTAATAACTATCAGTAGCGTATGCGTTGTCTTAAGCAAAAATTCCGTATATTCGGTATTATGGTTAATTTTTGCATTTATCAACGGTGCAGGGCTTATGATTTTGCTTGGAGCAGAATTTTTAGCTATGATGCTGATAGTGATTTATGTTGGAGCTGTAGCAGTATTATTCTTATTTGTGATAATGATGCTAGATATGCATTTTAATAAGACAATAACGCAGCTAAAAGCAAATCTAGCTTTAAGTATTTTTATAGCTTTGATTATGTTTGCCGATTTAGTAATAATTATTTTACTTGGTACTAAAAATATTAATTTCAACTCCAATGTATCGTTTACCATAACAAATAATATCTCAAATACTAAAGCAATAGGAGGCGTACTCTACACAGACTTTATGCTACCGTTTCAAATGGCGGGCCTTATATTATTTGTCGCTATGATTGCATGTATTACGTTAACACTAAAGAAGCGTGAGGGAGTAAAACGTCAAGATATATCAAAACAACTACGTCACAATAAAGAAAATACCGTATTAATGACAAAGCCTATTCTAAATAAAGGTGTTGAGAATATTAAATATGAATGAATATATTTCGCTTAATCATTATTTAATCTTAAGCAGCTTAGTTTTTACTATCGGAATGTTTGGATTATTTATGCATCGCAAAAATATTATCAATATATTAATGTCTATTGAGTTAATGCTGCTTGCAGTTAACATAAATTTTGTTGCATTTTCCGTATATATGCAAGAATTATCGGGACAAATTTTTAGTATTATAATCTTAACCGTAGCAGCTGCCGAAACCTCAATCGGGCTTGCAATATTACTAATATATTTCCGTAATAAAGGCTCCATTGAAATTACCGACATTAATCAGATGTGGGGATAATGATGTATCAAAATATTTGCATAATGATCATCATGTTACCGCTTGCATCTAGCATAATAAACGGGTTATTCGTAAGGGTAATAGACAAAAAATTAGCGCAAGTAATTGCAACCGGCTTTTTATCTTTATCTGCCTTATTCTCATTAATAATATTTTGCGATGCAGGCTTAGACGGGAATATAATCCATATTAAATTATTACCATGGATTGAGGTTGGAAATTTTAAAGTAAATTGGTCGATTTATATCGATCAGCTAACTAGCATAATGTTTATAGCCGTAACATGGGTGTCAAGCATCGTGCATATCTACTCGCTTGGCTATATGGCCGAAGATAAGGGGATTATACGCTTCTTGTCTTTTCTTTCTTTATTCACTTTTTTTATGTTAATGCTAGTATCTAGCGATAATTTCTTACAGTTATTTTTCGGTTGGGAGGGCGTCGGCGTTTGCTCATATTTACTAATAGGTTTTTGGTATTCAAAAGAATCAGCCAATAAAGCAGCGATTAAAGCTTTTATAATAAATAGAGCCAGCGATTTTGCTTTTATCTTAGGCATAATGACGATTATTGTTTATTGTGGCTCAGCAAATTACAAAGATGTATTGTCATCTGCAGAATTATTATCTAATATAAAAATATTTTTACATTTTTACATTCTAGACATTATTTGTTTATTATTATTCATCGGTTGTATGGGTAAATCTGCACAGATCGGTTTACATGTATGGCTTCCTGATGCGATGGAAGGACCGACTCCGGTATCTGCACTTATTCATGCAGCAACCATGGTAACGGCAGGAATATTCTTAGTAGCACGCTGCTCGTATTTATTTGAATATAGCCCTTTAATTCTACAATTTATTACGATTATCGGCGGTGTTACTTGTCTTTTTGCTGCAAGCATTGCTATTATGCACAGCGATATCAAGAAGATTATTGCTTACTCAACTTGCAGTCAGCTTGGTTATATGTTCATGGCGTGCGGAGTATCTGCCTATAATAGCGGAATATTTCACTTAGTAACTCATGCCTTTTTTAAGGCCTTATTATTCTTATCAGCCGGCAGCGTAATACATGCCGTTCACGAGCAGGATATTTTTAAAATGGGTGATTTAAGAAATAAAATGCCGGTAACTTATGGCAACTTCTTAATCGGCTCACTTGCACTAATAGGGATTTATCCTTTGGCAGGATTTTACTCTAAAGACTCGATTTTAGAAGCGGCTTATAGTAGCGGCTCGTTTATGTTTATTTTTGGAATAGCAGCAGCAATACTTACCCCTATTTATTCAATGAAGATTATTATGTTGGTATTTCATGGCAAAACTAAGCTAGAAAAAGATGTTTTTGAGCATGCTCACGAACCGGCTAAAGTAATGAATAATCCACTTATATTACTTGTCGCCGGGAGCTTTTTTAGCGGTATGATCGGCTATTATTTACTTGCTATGGACAAACCAAACGGTTATTTCCATGCAAGCCTATTTAATTTACATATTTATAAATTACTAATTAGCCACCCGCCTTTATATATTAAGCTACTACCTATGGCAGTCGGTATAGTGGGGATTGTTACTGGGATTTACTTATATAAGTCAAGTACTGTTATGTCATTCCCGCAAAAGCGGAAATCCAGTAAAAATATTAAAAACGCCTGGATCCTGCGGTCAAGCCGCGGTATGACACCCCTTGTATTAATTTCCAACATATTACGCAATAAATATTACTTCGATGAAATATATAATTGCTTAATTGTGAAACCTATTAACTGTTTAGCTTCTTTATTTTATCTTGGCGATCAGCAAATAATCGATCGTTTTGGACCAAACGGTTTTTCACGAGTCGTTAATTGCTTTAGCGTTCTTACCGGCAAAATACAAACAGGATATGTTTTTAATTATGCTTTGTATATAGTATCATTTATTGTTGTAACAATTAGTTATTTTGTTTGGAAAAACATAATGTACTGATGTTATTTGCGTTAAAAACTAAAACCGTCATTGCGAGCGAACGTAAAGAGCGTGGCAATCTCATGAAATAATAACAAATTCCTGAGATTGCTTTGTCAATTACTTCGTAATTTGCTTCGCCATGACGGAAAAAAATTCATAAAATCTTAAAGAATGTTAGAATTACCTATTATATCTATCAGTATTTTTCTGCCGCTAATAAGCGTGCTATATATTTTGCTGTTTATTAGTCAAAGTAAAAAAGCAGATAAACCGATATATGTAATGTATGTTGCAGTGCTTAGTTCTGTTTTAACATTCATCTCAACTATCTATATTTTAATAGAGTTTGACTCCTCAAACCCCGCTTATCAATTTGTTGAACGCTACGCTTGGCTTGATAAGATCGGGCTTGAATTCCATGTAGGCGTTGACGGTATATCAATATTTTTTGTGGTTCTAACTTCTTTTCTTACTCTTATTTGTATAATTGGAAGCTTATTTACTGTTAAAAAATATATTAAAGAATATTTGGTATGTTTTTTATTAATGGAATCTTTGTGTATAGGGGCATTTACCTCGGTAAATTTATTATTATTTTATCTGTTTTTTGAAGCAATATTAGTGCCGATGTATATTATTATCGGCGTATGGGGTGGCAAGAATAGAATATATGCGGCTCTTAAATTCTTCTTATACACGTTCTTTGGTTCTTTATTTTTCCTACTTTCATTAATTTATATTTATAGCAAAATGCATAGCTTTGATTTAACCTATATCTTTCAGCTTACCGATAATATTCCATTATTTGCTCAGCAAATTTTATGGTGGGCTATCTTTATTGCTTTTGCCGTTAAAATCCCTATTATTCCTTTTCATACTTGGCTACCCGATGCACACGTACAAGCTCCAACCAGCGGCTCGGTTATTCTTGCCAGTATTTTGCTAAAACTCGGCGGTTACGGTTTTTTAAGAGTATTACTACCTCTATGTCCGAGTGTATCACAAGAATTTGCAATTTACGTAATTTACCTTAGCGTTATTGCTATAATATATGCATCACTCGTTGCGCTTGCTCAAAAAGATATGAAGAAGATGATAGCATATTCATCTATTGCACATATGGGATATGTTACGATAGGTATTTTTAGCTTTACTAAAGCCGGAGTTAGCGGAGCAATATTTCAGATGCTTAGCCACGGTGTGATTTCTTCATGTCTATTCTTAATAGTCGGTACTTTGTACGAAAGATTACATACAAAAGAAATAGCTAAATATGGTGGTGTAGCAAGTAAAATGCCGGTGCTTGCCGCATTTTTTATGATTGCAATGCTCGGCTCTGTCGGGTTACCCGGAACTAGTGGATTTATTGGAGAATTTTTAAGCCTGCTTGGGATTTATAAGGTGAATGTAGTAGCAACCTTTATAGCAGCTCTCGGCATAATCTTCGGGGCGGTTTATATGCTGAAATTATACAAAGAAGTAATGCTCGGTGAAATTACCAATAAAGAAATTATGCATTTCAGAGATTTATATAAATACGAAATAATCTCAATAGCTCCTTTAATATTATTAATTATTTACTTTGGTCTAATGCCGAGTTCTATTTTAAATGTATTTAGCTTATCGGTGGAAAATTTGCTGGTAAAATTTTAATTGCTTACAAAAAATATAAATGATACTCTAATTATAGAACTTAAAAGTGAGATTTATATGAAAAATAGCAAAAGAAACTAAAGAAATAAACCATGAATTAAACAACGCAACTAAAAAACTAGGTCAAGAAGCTAATAAGGTAACAGGCATAGATATAAGTCATGTGGTAAATCCTGATGCATCAGATCATAAAGAAGCTTGAAGAGATGCTCGTGAGAAACTTGGAATTGGTCATAATAATCAACAAGATAATACAGAATTAACGGACCACACCAGAAGAGCATCATGAAAATTAAATTTATTAAAAAGCAACAGATGTCATACCGTGGCTTGACCACGATATCTAGTAAAATTATTAGTATTTTGAATTGCTTTTATATGGATACCGTGGTCAAGCTACGGTATGACAAGGACATGCTATCACTTCATCAATTACAATTTAAAAACTTATTTGATCTAAATATTACTTTTCTTCCTTCTTCTATAACATATATAAAAGGAGCTAACGGTTGTGGGAAAAGCTCGTTGCTACGAATGATAGCAGGAATTATGCAACCGAGTAGCGGTAATATCTACTATAGAAACTGTAATATTAACAATATCGCTAAACTTTACTGCACTTATATCGGTCATAATTTAGGTCTAAAATCAGAAATGACTGTTTTTGAGAATCTAAAATTTTGGTCAGAAATTTATAATTCCGCTGCAACCCTATATGCTGCTATTCATTACTTCAAATTACACGACTTATTAGATAAAAAATGTTATAGTTTGTCTAGCGGAATGCAGAAAATCGTAGCCATAGCAAGGCTTATTGCTTGCCAATCTGACTTATGGCTACTTGATGAAGTTGAAACTAACTTAAGCAAAGAAAATAGGGCTTTACTCAATAATCTAATTGTCATGAAAGCAAATAGCGGCGGTATTGTTCTTCTATCCTCTCATCTAGAAAGCTCTATAAAATCTGCACAGATATTACGGCTTGATTAATTATTATTGTTTTGCGTATTTTTATAAATCTCCCAATGTACAATAAAAAATATAAGGCTAACTATAATCCAAATTGAACAATTAATTATTGTACTTACAGCATGTGTTTTAGTAACTTTATATATTATTCTTATAACTAATTCTCTTGTCTTCTAGCTCTTTTGGAGGCTTTTAATTGTTCATATAAATCCTTATCATATGATTTTAGCTTTAAATATTGCTCATTAGTACTATATATTTTATGAGTTTCTCTTATTCCAGTAGGAATATAGTTTTTTAGTTTTTATAATTAAGAGAATAAAAGTCAAAAAAAAGAAAAGCAATAATTAAATTACAAAGGTTTATGAAATCTCGAATGCAAGGTTCGAATTTTCATGATATATTTTTTTAATTTAACTTTTTTGAAATGAACCTATTAACAGAATCATAATAGCATAATATACGTATATATTCCGAATAAATGAAGAGTAATTAAACGAGTATATTACCTATACTCGTAATCTTTGTGTAGTTTACTAGCGAGTGCCTGTTCCCATCTATCGCCATTTTGCAGTAATCTTTCCTTATCGTAAATAAGTGCGGTATGAGTTAGACTTGCAAACTCAAAATTAGGACCTTCAACTATTGCATCTACAGGGCAAGCTTCCTGACATAATCCGCAATAAATACATTTTGTCATATCTATATCATAACGAGTAGTACGCCTGCTGCCGTCTTCTCGTTCGTCCGCTTCAATTACTATCGCTTGTGCCGGACAAATCGCCTCACAGAGTTTGCACGCAATGCAGCGTTCTTCACCGTTTTCATAGCGACGCAGGGCATGTTCACCCTTAAATCTTGGACTAATAGGGCTTTTTTCATAAGGATAATTTATGGTAACTTTGGGCTTAAAGAAATACTTTAAAGTCAAAGCCATCCCCCTTACTATCTCATATAGAAAAAACGATTTTAAATAGTTTATCATAAAAATTATATATTAAAGATCGATGTATTTCTGCAGGGCATCACCCGCATGGATACCGAGTTGTCATTGCGAGCAGCCGTAGGCTACGTGGCAATCTCGTCAAATATCCTGAGATTGCTTCGTCAATTACTTAGTAATTTCCTCGCAATGACGGGTAAACCGATCAAGCAACAATGACAATAACACCTAAATACTCGGTAAATTATCTGTATAAACAAGCACACTTGATACTAACACTACCCAAAATAAAGTTAGAGGTAAAAATACTTTCCAGCCAAGTCGCATTAATTGATCATAGCGATATCTTGGTAAGGTCGCTCTAATCCATAAAAAACAAAACAATAAGAATCCGACCTTAAATACAAACCAAAAGAACCCCGGAATACAATCTAACCACGATATATTAAAGGGCGGCAAGTAACCTCCTAAAAAGAAAGTCGTAGTCATTGCACTAACTAATATCATATTAGCATATTCACCTAGAAAAAATAAAGCAAATCCCATAGAGGAATATTCAACATTATAGCCAGCAACTAACTCCGATTCTGCTTCAGGTAAATCAAAAGGTAATCTATTTGTTTCGGCAAGCACCGAGATAAAAAACACGACACCCATAGGTAGTAGCATTAAATCAATCCACCACGGCATTGTTCTTTGTGCTTCAATGATCTCACTTAAATTGAGAGTACCGGTAGTAAGTAGCACGGTAATAATAACCAGCCCCATCGACACTTCATAAGAAATCATTTGGGCAGAGGAACGTATAGCTCCTAAAAAAGCATATTTTGAGTTACTAGCCCAGCCAGCAATAATAATGCCGTAAACACTTAAAGAAGAAATAGCAAGAATATATAAAACACCTACATTAATATCTGCCAAAACTACGCCCTTTGCAAAGGGTATAACTGCCCAGCCAATTAAACTTAATATAAAAGTTATCATCGGTGCTAAAATAAATAATATTTTATCGGAATTGGTTGGAATGATCGGCTCTTTGAATAAGAGCTTAACCGCATCGGCAATAGGCTGAAGTAATCCAAACGGACCGACAACGTTAGGTCCTCGTCGAAGCTGCATTAATCCAATAACACGACGCTCTGCATATGTTAAATACGCAACGCACAATATTAAAGGGGTAGTAATTGCAACTACCTTTAGAGCGATGATAATTAACGGAAAAATATATTCAAAAAAGAGTTCTAGCATGATTGTACTCTTATTATATCATTCCCGCAAAAGTGAGAATCCAGAAAATAATTTACAAAAAAAGAGCTGGATTCCCGCTTTTGCAGGAATGACATATGGGGTGAGAATAGCATATTTTTCATCATGCCGCCTCCTCGTCTCTTGCTTCCTTAGCCTCAACGCACTTAGCCATAGTGACCGAATTTTTACTAATCACGTCAGTCATATAATAATTAATAGGTTCTGCAGTTATAGGCTCTTTTGATAACTTATCTTTAGAGCTAAACTTACTAAATTTATTTTCTATAATTCTATCAATACTAGCAAATACCTTATATTCTTTAGCAAGTCTTACTCTTACTTCTTGCAAATTATCCATTCCGATATCTATTTTTAGATAACCGGCAAGCTCTTTAATAATTTCTATATCTTCTTTAGCTACCCCTACAGGCGATACTGCTTTTTCTGCTATTTGCGGTCTACCTTCTAAATTTACGTAAATTCCGCTCTGCTCGGTATAAGCAGCCGCAGGTAAAATTACATCAGCACTGCTAGCACCTGCGTCCCCGTGATGTCCTTGATATATTATAAAGGTCGATTTCAGCTTATCAAATGGGATGGCGTCCGTTCCAAGTAAATAAGCGAGTTCCAACTCTTCGAGCTTAATAGGAGTATTAAAACCAATATCAAGACCGCCAACTATAGAAGCGTGATTATGCAATATATTAAAACCTTTCCAATCATCACGCATAATATTATATTCGGTCACTATCTTATGAATAAGCGACAATATAGCATATCCGTCATCTCTTGCATATACACCGTCACCTACTATAATCATCAGATATTTTGCTGCTTTTAAGGCTTTCGTAAACTCATGAGTACCAATAGCTAGCCCCTCAATAATCTTAATATCACTTCCTAAATCCTGAATTTTATAGGTTTGGTTATGCCCCCCACCTATTCTTGCTACTTTTAGTGAGTCGGCACGTACTCGCATACCTATTCTACTATTTAATACTGGAGCTATTTGCCTTGGATTTGCTCCGATTAGCAAACATAAATCAGCCTTTTCTATCCCTGCAATAGTAGTATTAAATAAATAATTGCCTCGCTGCATGGTATCTAGTTTATAGTCAAACTGATTAACGCTGTAATTATTAGAGCCAAGCTTTTGCAATAATATTTTTAACATAAACATTGCTTCGACAGAAGAGAGAGAACCAGCAATAGCAGCAATCTTTTCTGGTTTTACGGATTTTATTTTATCCGCTACTGTCTTTAAAGCTTCACTCCAGCTAGCTTCTACTAACTTACCGTTTTTTCTGATATAAGGACGATCCAAGCGCTGATATTTTAAACCATCATAACTAAAACGATTCTTATCCGAAAGCCACTCTTCATTTATTTCTTCATTAACACGAGGTAATATCCTCATTACCTCATCGCCTCTACTATCAATACGAATATTAGAGCCTTCGGCATCATGCACTCCAATGCTAGCGGTATGTTTTAGCTCCCATTTACGAGCTTTAAAAGCATAAGGCTTAGAGTTCAAAGCACCGACGGGACAAATATCGATCATATTACCGGACATTTCGGAATCTAAAGTTTGCTCTAAATATGAAGTTACTTCAATGTGTTCTCCACGGTGAATAGCTCCCATTTCCTCTATCCCCGCTATATCGCTCGCAAATCTAATACATCTTGTGCATTGTATGCATCTAGTCATCGCTGTTTTAATCAACGGTCCCATATATTTATCTTTAATAGATCTCTTATTTTCGTGGAATCTATTAGTACCTTTGCCGTATCTGAAAGCCTGATCCTGTAAATTACACTCTCCGCCCTGATCACAAATAGGACAATCTAAAGGATGGTTAATCAGTAAAAACTCCATCACCCCTTCACGTGCTTTTTTTACCATCGGCGTATCGGTATGAATAACCATACCGTTACTTACCGGCATAGCACAAGAAGCTATAGGCTTTGGTGATTTTTCCATTTCAACCAAGCACATACGGCAATTACCAGCAATTTTTAGACGCTCATGATAACAAAAATGAGGGATTTCTTTTCCTGCTTGTGTACAGGCTTGATAAACGGTGCTACCTTCTGATACTTCTATTTCAGAACCGTCTACGTTCAGCTTTATCATTTTTATTTTATCCAATAAGTCATAGGGTTTGGGTATGCTTTGTCTTCTATCATATATTTAAAACCGATGGCAACACGAAGTATATACCAAACAGCGAGTATAACGTATAGTACTACTCCAATCATGATAAACGTAAATATAAAACATACAATCCACCCAAGAACCCCAAGGCAAAAAGTACGAAATAAAAACACGTAATGACTAATTGCAAAGTTATCGCCTTTATCTTTGTTAAGATATGCAAAAAATACCCCGATTAACGGCAATATCGGAGCTACGATCCCGCATAAATATAATATATATACCACAATTAAATTTTTCTTACCGCTCTCGGTATATTCTTTAAGATGCTTGTCCATATTTTTACCTCTTTATGTCGTTCCCATGTGGCGTTGTTGCATGGCTATCTGAGTGGTCATTGCAAGCAGCCGTAGACTGCGTGGCAATCTCATAAAATAATAACAAACTCCCAAGATTACGTACGTACAATTGCTACGCAATTTCCTTGCAATGACGATACCAGCAAACTACCCCTTCAAACTCTCTACCACAAAATGCATAATACTGCCGTGCTTTATATAATTTATCTCATTATCCGTAAATATTTGCAATATTAAATCGATTGTTCTTATTGCACCGGTTTGTTTTTTTATCACGCATTTAACAGGATGATAAGAGCTTATATTCTCGCTTAAGCCTGTAATGTCAATAGTTTCTGAACCGTCTAACTTTAAATCTAATCTTGTATTATTGCCGGTAAAAGTTAACGGTAAAATACCCATACCTACTAAATTTGAGCGATGTATTCGCTCAAAGCTCTCGGCAATCACTGCCTTTACACCAAGCAACCCAGGTCCTTTTGCTGCCCAGTCTCTAGATGAGCCGCTGCCATATTCTTTACCTGCAAAAATCACTACCGATACATCATGAGCTTTGTAGTCCATAGCTGCATCGTAGATAGTTTGCTGCGTGCCGTTTAACTGGTTTATGGTAAACCCGCCTTCTACACCTGTACACATCTCATTTTTTATACGAATATTAGCAAATGTGCCACGCATCATTACTTCATGATTTCCTCTACGTGATCCGTAAGAGTTGAAATCTAGAGGCTCTATATGATGGTCCGTTAAATATTTAGCAGCAGGGCTGGTTTTACTAATACTACCTGCCGGCGAAATATGATCGGTAGTAATAGAATCACCGAGAATTGCTAGAATTTTTGCAGATTTTATATCTTGTATATTATTCTTACTGCCTATATCCTTAAAATAAGGCGGATTATTAATATAGGTACTATTCTTATTCCAGTTATAAGTAGAACTATTAGTAACCTGTAAATCTTTCCACTCTTTCGTTCCGCTAAATATATCAGAATATTTTTCTATAAACATAGAGGAATTAATTGAATTTGCAATAACTTCATCTATCGCTTCTTTGCTTGGCCAAAGATCTTTTAAATAAATATTTTCTCCTATGGGCATATTTGTTAGATCTATATTAAGAGTGCCGCTAAGTGCATATGCTACGACTAAAATAGGCGAGCCGAGATAGCTTGCTTCAGTAAGCGGATTAATTCGCCCTTCAAAATTCCTATTACCAGATAAAACAGAAGCAACAACTAGTCCGTTTTTGTTAATAGTTTCCTCTATTTCTGGATTTAGAGGTCCAGAATTACCGATGCAAGTAGTGCAGCCGTAACCTACTAGATTAAACCCTAATTCATCTAAATATTTATCAAGACCACTAAGCTTCAAATATTCCGTTACGACTTTTGAACCAGGAGCAAGAGAAGTTTTAACCCAAGGTTTTACCTTTAACCCGTGTTCTAGTGCTTTTTTAGCAAGAAGTGCTGCACCAATCATAACCGAAGGATTAGAAGTATTAGTACAGCTAGTAATTGCTGCAATTACCACATCGCCGTTACCAATTTCGTAATTCTGATTTGCTACGGCATATTTTTTATCAATGTCTTTATTTTCTAAAGCAAAATTCGGTAATTCATATTTAAAATTACTTGCTACATCATTTAAGTTTACTCGATCTTGTGGACGTTTTGGACCGGCAAGTGAACTATGTACCATAGATAAATCTAGCTCTAAAACCTCAGTATATTCTACCGCATGTTCAAAATCATACCAAAGATTCTGCTCGGTTGCGTATTGCTCTACTAATCTGATTTGCGTTTTTTCTCTACCTGTTAGCTCTAGATATTTTATAGTTTCTTGATCAATCGGGAAAAAGCCGCAAGTAGCACCGTATTCAGGCGACATATTAGAAATAGTAGCACGATCGGCAATCATTAGGTTTTTAAGACCCTCACCGAAAAACTCGACAAATTTACCTACTACTTTCTTTTTCCGCAACATCTCGGTAACGGTTAAAACTAAATCGGTCGCGGTAGCTATACCTGTTAATTTTCCTGTTAGTTTTACCCCAATTACCTCCGGCAGAATCATAGTAAGAGGTTGACCTAGCATGGCAGCTTCTGCCTCTATTCCGCCGACTCCCCAACCAAGCACCGATAAACCGTTTACCATAGTTGTATGGCTATCCGTTCCAACTAAACTATCAGGATAAAGGGTGCCGTCTTTATGCCACACGACTTTTGCTAAATATTCTAAATTTACCTGATGACAAATACCCGTACCCGGCGGCACTACTTTAAAATTATTAAATGCTTGCTGCCCCCATTTAAGAAATGCATAACGCTCTATATTACGTTTCATTTCCATTTGAACATTTTTATTGAATGAATCCTTAGCTGCATAAGAATCAACGCTTACGGAATGGTCTATTACCAAATCAACAGGAATGAGCGGGTTAATTTTTAACGGATCACCTCCTATTGTCTCCATCGCATCACGCATAGCCGCCAAATCTACAATAGCAGGCACACCGGTAAAGTCCTGCATCAAAACTCTTGCCGGTATAAAATCTATTTCCGCATCAGATTTTTTAGTTTTTAGCCATTCTTTAAATACAAGTAAGCTTTGCTTTGAACCATTAGAACGTAATACATTCTCAAATAATACTCTTAAACTATATGGAAGCTTTTTTAAGGGAAGATCTATATCGCTTGCCGCTTTATTTATATCGTAAATTTTGTATGAAGTATTATCGACTGATAACTCTTGTATATATTCTGAATTATGTACTTTTGACATTTGTTTCTCACTTGATTATGTGGAATAAACATCGTCATTGCGAGCAGCCGTAGAACTGCGTGGCAATCTCAGGAAGTTTGACAAGATTGCCGCGTCGCTTCTCGCTCCTCGCAATGACGGAAAAAAGCCTTGCAATGACATTAAAATAACCTTATCCCAAAACGTAGATTTTTCAAACAAATTAATGTTGATCTGATAAAGTTTTTTGAAGATCGAGAAGCTTAGTTGCTATTTCCGCTTCACTTAAATTCGTAACGTTAATAGCCGTGTCCGTAGCTATATTAATATAATTTGCCGTTACTTCGGTTACACCGCCGGAAATAAGATAAGTGTTTTCGGATTTATGCATATCATCTATATAAACCTGCACTAAACCAGCTTTTAAACTAACAATCATCGGAACGTGACTCGGCAGCACTCCAAACATACCCTCCTCACCCGACATTGTTACCATTTTAGCTTGCTTTTCCAATGCAATACTTAAAGGAGTAATTATTTTGACTAGAATTGTTGCGTTCATAGAATAATATAGTAAAATTACTACGTCATTCCCGCCTACGCGGGAATGACATCAACGTCACTTCAACGTTTGCGCCTTCTCTATAGCCTCGTCTATAGTTCCGACCATATAAAAAGCAGCTTCCGGTAAATCATCGTATTTACCCTCTACAAGTCCTTTAAAGCCTGCGATAGTATCGGCTAGATTAACAAATTTGCCTGCAGCTCCGGTAAATACTTCAGCGACATGGAAAGGCTGCGATAAGAAACGCTGTATTTTTCTAGCACGTACCACGGTTAGTTTATCTTCTTCGGATAGCTCATCCATACCTAAAATAGTGATAATATCCTGCAACGATTTATAAGTTTGTAAAACCTGCTGCACTTGTCTTGCTACACTATAATGTTCTTCACCGACAATCATCGGATCAAGTACCTGCGAATTACTATCTAACGGATCAACTGCCGGATAAATCCCAAACTCAGCTATCTGACGGCTAAGTACCGTTGTAGCATCTAAATGTGCAAAAGAAGTAGCAGGAGCAGGATCAGTTAAATCATCCGCCGGTACATATATAGCCTGCACGGAAGTTATTGAGCCGTACTTAGTAGAGGTGATACGCTCTTGTAGTTCGCCCATATCGGTTGCAAGAGTAGGCTGATACCCTACCGCTGACGGAATCCTACCGAGTAACGCCGATACTTCAGAACCTGCTTGAGTAAAACGGAAAATATTATCTACAAAAAACAAAACATCTTGCCCTTCATTCATATCTCTAAAACTCTCCGCAATGGTCAGACCGCTTAACGCAACTCTTGCCCTTGCTCCCGGCGGCTCGTTCATTTGTCCATAAACTAAAGCTACTTTTGACTTTTCAGGCTCTGCAAGGTTAATAACACCCGAGTCAATCATTTCATGGTAAAGATCATTACCTTCTCTAGTTCTCTCACCAACTCCTGCAAATACCGTATAACCGCCGTGTGCTTTAGCTACGTTATTAATAAGCTCCATTATAAGCACGGTTTTACCGACTCCTGCACCACCGAATAGTCCTATTTTACCGCCTTTAGTATAAGGAGCAAGTAAATCAATAACTTTAATACCGGTTACTAATATATTACGCTCGGTTGACTGATTGGTAAAATCAGGAGCAGGCTTATATATAGAAGAAATATTTGAGCTTTTAATGTCTCCTTTACCGTCAATCGGCTCACCTACAACATTCATAATACGCCCAAGCGTCTCAGTACCTACAGGAATACGAATAGGACTACCTGTATCTATTACTTCTACGCCCCGCACTAACCCTTCCATAGAATCCATAGCAATACAACGCACTGTATCATCACCTATATGTTGTGCTACTTCCAGGACTATCCTTTGTTTATCGTTATAGCACTCTAGAGCATTTAAAATTTCCGGTAACTCACTGTTATTCGTAAATTTTACATCCACCACCGCTGAAATAATCTGAGTAATTTTTCCAATATTTTTTGTCATGATTTTTTCTTTTGTTAAAAAATATAATACAAATAAAATGAAGAACAGATAGACGCAGTTTAATGTGGAAAAGAGCAAGGCGTTTCATATTTTTGGACAGCGTATATACTAGTACGTGAGGATCAAAAAATATGAAACAACGACGCCAATTTTTTAAATTAAACGAGTATATCTAAACCGCTTCTGAACCGGCTATAATCTCTATTAATTCCGTAGTAATAATAGCCTGTCTTGATCTATTTAGCTTTAAAACTAACTTGCTTATTAAATCATTAGCATTATTTGTTGCATTTTCCATAGCGGTCATTCTAGCTCCCTCCTCACTTGCTCTACTTTGTAGTAAAGCATAATTTATTTGGGAATTCACATATAAATTAATGAGATTAGAAATGAGATTTTCTCCCTCATATTCATAATTATAGTCAATTGATTTGGACTCGCCTACTATGTCACTCGTCGCTCTCCTATTATTTATAGGCTTCGCTCCTCGTTCCTTGTATCCGAATCCGACTAAATTAACTATAGGATTATCTATCATAGAATGATCCTGATATTTTGCTACTGGTAAAATCTGTTGTCTAGTCATAATTTGAGTCATTGCGTTCTTAAATTTATTAAAATATATAACACAATTACTAACTTCTAGATTTTCTACTGCCGACATAATTTTTTGTTTTACTTGTAGCATCAGATTTTCATCATGAATTTTAGGTAACTCAAAATAACTATCAATATAATTTACATATTGCCTTTTTAGTGCTTCGTAACCTTTTTTTCCAATAATGATAAGTTTTATTTGTTCGCCTTTATTTTCTAACTCTTTAATATCATTCTTAACTTGCTTAATTATACTGTAATTAAACGTTCCGCATAAACCACGCTGTGATGTCATAACTATCAATAAATTTGCTTTATTCGGCACGGTATTAAAAAATTTCTGCTCTTCTATAGATAACTCATATATATCAATTGATAATATAGCAGACATCATTTTACTAACAGCCTCAATATAAAAATTTGAATTGGCTATTTGACTCTTTATTTTTGCCATTTTAGAAGCTGATACTAGTTGCATTGCTTTAGTAATCTTTTGTGTAGATTTAACGCTTTTAATTCTAGTTCTTAACTGCTTTAAATTTGACATATTTATTTAGTATTTTTATGTCATTGCGAGGAACGAAGCTTTGTTGCAATCTCGTCAAATATCCTGAGATTGCCACGCTCCTTTCAGTCACTCGCAATGATGATTTAGTACCCACACAAAAACAACATCATCTTATTTAACAAATTCCTTAACGAAGTTTTCTAAAAATGCTTTCAGTTTCTGCTCGGTTTCTTCGGTTATACATTGCTCGTTTTTTATTGATTCCAAAATATCTTTTTTATTTAACCTTATCTCCGTAAGCATTTTATCTTCAAATTCTTTTACTTGCTGAAGCGGGACATCATTTAAATATTTCTTAGTTCCGACATAAATACTTACTATTTGTTCTTCTACCGGAAAAGGATGATATTGAGCTTGTTTTAATATCTCAACTAATCTTTTACCGTGATCGATTTGTACTTTAGTGGCAGGGTCTAAATCTGATCCAAATTGCGAGAAAGACTCAAGCTCTCTAAATTGAGCAAGCTCTAGCTTTACCGAACCTGCTACCTGCTTCATAGCCTTTATTTGTGCTGCAGAACCAACACGGCTTACCGAAATACCGACATTAACGGCAGGTCTTACGCCTTTATAAAATAGCTCACTTTCTAAGAAAATTTGACCGTCGGTAATCGAAATAACATTTGTTGGGATATATGCGGATACATCACCTGCCTGCGTTTCGATTATAGGAAGAGCAGTAAGTGAACCGCTGCCTTTTGCCTCTGACATTTTAGCAGCACGCTCAAGCAACCTTGAATGCAGGTAGAACACGTCGCCGGGATAGGCTTCTCGCCCGGGAGGTCTTCTAAGTAATAATGAGATTTGTCTATATGCAACGGCATGCTTACTTAAATCATCATAAATAATAAGTGCGTGCATGCCGTTATCACGAAAATATTCGCCCATACTACAGGCAGAATAAGGGGCAATGAATTGAAGAGCTGCAGCTTCCGAAGCAGTAGCCGAAACAATGAGTGTATAGTCCATGGCTCCGGCATCTTCTAGTTTTTTTACTATTTGTGCAACACTTGATCTTTTCTGCCCAATAGCTACATAAATACAATAAATTTTATCACTTTCATTAGTAAGTGAATGAGCTTGTTTTTGATTAATAATAGTATCAACGGCTATAGCTGTTTTTCCAGTTTGCCTATCACCGATTATTAACTCTCTTTGTCCTCTACCTATTGGGATTAACGAATCTATAGCCTTTATTCCGGTTTGTACGGGTTCACTCACGCTCGTTCTTTCTATTATCCCCGGAGCCTTCATCTCGATATGTCTGTACTCTTTACTTGCAATATCGCCTTTGCCGTCAATAGGATTACCTAGAGCATCAACAACACGACCAAGCAAAGCTTTTCCTACCGGTACTTCTAAAACTTCTTTAGTTCTTTTGACATTATCACCTTGCTGTACTTGGTTATCATCCCCCATAATTACAGCACCGACACTATCGTTTTCCAAGTTTAAAACAAGGCCCTTAACACCGGATTTAAATTCTACTACTTCACCGGATTTTACATTAGCAAGACCGTAAATTTGGGCTATACCGTCACCGACGGTTATTACCTGCCCTACTTCCTCAAGCTCACTTAAGCAATTAATATTAGCTATTTCCTTTTGTAATATTTCAGCTACTTCAATAGGCTTTAGTTTCATGTGGTTTATGTCTCCTAATTTTCTTGTCATTGCGAACGAGCATTGCCCGTGTGGATACCGAGTCGTCATTGCGAGCAGCCGTAGGCCTCGTGGCAATCTCATAAAATATCCTGAGATTGCTTTGTCAATTACTTCGTAATTTCCTCGCAATGACTATATAAATATCTATACAGCAATATTAACTGTCTTTAAAGCTTTCGTTATTTTCTCTAAACTACCTTTTATTGAGTAATCTTGCAACATACTATCATATTTAATTACAATACCGCCAATAATAGTATTATCTATATCAAATAATATTTCTGTTTTTTGATTTAATTCTTTTTCTATACGAGATTTAATCCACTCCTGCTCTTTAGGTTGTAACTTATTTGCAGAAATAACCTGAACTATCTTTATGTTTTTACTTTCATATAGTAAAGTATTATAAGCATCTACTATATTAGATAAAATAGCAATACGAGAATTTTTTACCAATAACAATAAAAAATTTTGTACTATTGTGCTAATTTTGATATTTTTTGCTAATGAATTAACTGCGTTAATTTTGTCGTTCTTATTTACTATAGGAGAAAATAGGAACTCTCTAATATCAAAATTATCGGTAATTATACGGTTTATAGAAGTAATTTCTTCAAAGATCTTATCTTGTATATTATCAACCATAGCGTTATTAAATAACGCTACTGCATAATTCTCGATTAAATTACCTTTGTTCATTTTCTTAATTTATATCTCCGAAGTAAAATGAAACGTATATACGAAGATCAACTTCAACAAGAGCAAGGAGTCTATAAGGCGAGGAGCGGAGCATATACTTAATACGTGAGCACCACAGCTCTTATAAGACGACGTAGCCAATTTTTGAAGTTCATCGAGTATTATATATGTATTGCCCTATCATAAGCAGAGAATACTGATTCATGCATCATTTCCGATAAAGTCGGATGCGGGAAGATAGTGTTAATTAAATCCAACTCCGTTCCTTCTAAATTTTTTGAAACCACATATCCTTGTATTAATTCCGTAACTTCCGAGCCTATCATATGAGCTCCAAGCAACTCACCCGTCTTAGCATCAAATATAGTTTTAATTAAGCCATCGCTATCACCGCTCACTAAAGCCTTACCGTTAGCTATAAAAGGAAATCTGCCTATTTTAAGTTCATAACCTAAGGTTGTTGCTGCTTCTTCAGTCAAACCGACGCTTGCTATTTGCGGCGAAGAATAAGTGCAACCAGGAATATTATGTTTATTAATAGTATGCGGTTTTAAGCCCGCTATGCTTTCCGCTGCAATAATACCTTCATGGCTTGCTTTATGAGCTAAACAAGGCACTCCTGCTACATCGCCTATAGCATAAATTCCTGATGCCGCAGTTTGCATTAACCCGTTAGTAGTTATATAGCCGTTTTCTACTTTAATTTTTGTTTTCTCAAGACCTAAATTTTCCGTATTAGCTGTAATACCTACTGCCATAAGTAAAATTTCAGCTTGTAATTTTTGTGTTTTATCTGCTAACTCTAACTCAACTTCTATCTTATCTTTTGATTTTGTTTGCTTAATTAACTTAGCATTTGTAATAATTTTTATACCTTTCTTCTCAAAGTTCTTATGAGCGATTCCGCTAATCTCCATATCTTCAGCAGGCAATATTCTATTATGTGCCTCAATTACGGTAACATCCACACCAATACTATTATAAAACGAAGCGAATTCTATACCGATTGCACCTGAGCCGACAATAATCATAGATTTCGGCACATGCTGCGGTATCATAGCTTCTTTAGAAGTCCAAATTTGTTTACCGTCAGGCTTAAAGCCTTTTAAAACCCTAGATCTTGCGCCGGTAGCTATAATAATATTTCCTGCTTTTACTGTAGGTTTATCATTTATATTTATTACCTTATTTCCTGCAAGACTTGCTACTCCGTCTATCACGGTCACTTTGTTTTTTTTCAGTAGTAATTTAACACCGCCTGCAAGCTTATTTGAAATCTCTCTTGAGCGTTCGACTATTTTCTTAATGTTGATTTCAGCACCTTTAGCATCAATTCCATAATCTTTAGCATGTTTTATATATTCAAAAACCTCAGCAGATTTAAGCAGGGATTTAGTCGGTATACACCCCCAATTAAGACATACCCCACCCAAATGCTCTTTTTCTATTAATACAACTTTTTTCTTTAATTGTGCTGCTCTAATTGCTGCAACATATCCACCTGGACCACCGCCTATAACGGCTACATCATATTGTTCCATTTTATTTTTATTTTGTTAGTTTGTTTGTTATGAACATTAACGTCATTGCGAGGAGATACACAGCATCGACTCAGCAATCTCAGGAATCATACACTATCTCCTGAGATTGCTACGCTCCTTTCAGTCGCTTGCAATGACGAAAATGGAAATGACACTAGAGTATACTACTCTTCAGCATCCATCTATTCTTTTCATGCACCTTAATTCGTCCAATAATCATATCGGCTGTACCCTCATCGCCCTCTGCTTGTGCTACTTTGAGTCCCTTATATAATGTATCTCTAATAATATCTTGATCTTTTGTTAGACTTTTAAGCATTTCATTTGCCGTTGCGTTTAGATTTGCCTCATCTATAGATGCAAGTTTTATTAAATCTGATAATGCGGGAACTTTAGCATTTAAACTTCTTATTCTTTCAGCAAGCTCATCTAAGCTTTCAGCTAAATCTTCATACTGCCCCTCAAATAATAAATGTAGACTTCTAAACTCTGCTCCTTCTACATTCCAATGATAATTTTGTGTTTTAAAATATAAAGCATAGCTATCTGCTAAAATTTGTTCTAAAGCTTTTACTACTTGCATAATACCCTTAAATTTCTATGAACTTTTTGAGTTTATAACATTTCTTTAAATACTTCAAGCGATATTGAAATTTATATAATTTCACCTAATTGCAATGATTATATATTAATTATTAATTTTTGTTAATAATTTCTTGACTATCAAATAAGTACTGCTGATTATGCCCTTCAATTTTAAAAATCCAAAGGAATAGCAAAATGATACATCAATTAACTTCATTTTTAACCACTGTGGCAAGAATTACTACAAGAACAAGAGCAACAATTGGAGATCAAGAATATAATATGCTTTAAATAGGATATAACGGAGAAAATTATTATATAGATCCTACTACAAAAAATTTAATTGTATCGAATTGTCCTAAAAACAATATGGCAGCGATGGAGTATAGCAAAGGAATTGAATTATTAAATAACGATATCATGAACCTAATATTTAGAGGGTTTTTCAAAATAAAGAAAGCGTTAACTAACTATAGACGAGGCTATTATTACTGTAGTTAATGATAATGGAGACGATATACGAGATTATAGATTATATATTAAAAAAAACAAGGTGATAATACTTTTATGTATGAGGAAGCATTGATGAAAATATGTCAAGAAAATTTTCGTTATTATTTTGATCCACAAAATTATACTAAAATTTAAAACCCTACTATTGAGTATATACTTAATACTGCAGCAACTAATAACCCTATTACTATAGGTTATAGTAAAGGATGCAAAATGTTTGAAGTACTTAAAGGAAATAATTTGAATGGAATTTCTTCAGAAATAAAGGATTTAATATCTAACCCGATATCTAGCACTACTCAAGGTACTAACACAATAGAAAACTTATTAGAACTCATAACAAAAGACTTATCTGAAATAGCAGCTAATCCGATTAATAACACAATAACAAGCTCTACTGCCGAAATTTCTGAATCAATCTTTTCCGATAACACCGAAAGTTAGACTGAAACGGGAATAAATTTAATTAATAACACCGTAGCAAACCTTACTAATACTGCTTTCAATACAACTTACAACTCTCAAGAAAATATGTTTGATGAGAGTGATAACGATAATTCCTTGGTTGCTCAATATATAAGCATTGGCACAGCTGTAGTTGCCTCCATAGCTGTTATAATAGGTGTAGGGGTAACTTGGTATGTTAGAAATTGTAGAAGTCAAGATTTGATCTTACAGACACTATAAATTTTGCACCTGATTGTCAGTTAAATTTTGACTGTCAGAGACGTATTCAAGATACAAGATTTCATTATTCTTTTCAACAGCTAATTTTCTACTATCCTTAAAAGTTTGCATAGGAGTTTTTCCATAACAATATTTTCCTGAATGTGGTCGCTCATTATTGAAATGCTCTAACCAAATATCAAGATCTAATTGTAAATCATCAAGATCTGTATAAATCTTTTTCCGCATAGCTGTATCAAAGAATTCTTGTTTCATGGTTTTATTAAAACGCTCACACATACCATTTGTTTGGGGAGAATATGCCTTAGTTGTAGTATGCTCTATACCTTCGATACTTAGAAACAACTCAAAAGCATGATGCTCTATATTCCCCTTATATTCTGACCCACGATCTGTAAGAATACGAAGTATTGGTATCCCTTGGGTCTCGTACCATGGTAACACGCGGTCATTAAGCATATCAGCAGCAGTTAAAGCTGTTTTATCAGTATATAGTTTAGCATCAGCTACCCTAGTATAGCTATCAATAAATACCTGAGAATAAACCTTACCTATACCTTTGAAATTACCTACATAATACGTATCCTGACATCCTAGATAACCTGGATGCTGCGTCTCAGTTTCTCCATGAGCTTCTCTTTCATTACGACGCTCCTCTAGCACTTGTAATTGAGATTCAGTAAGAACAATACCATCCTGAGCCATCTTTGCTTCTAATGCTTAAAGCCTTTTACTGATATTGTTTAAATCATTACGTAACCAAATTGATCGCACTCCTCCAGGCGATACAAGTATACCGCTCTTCTTAAGCTCATTTGATACTCTTAGCTGACCATATGCTGGATATTCTATTGCCATATCCATTACTGCTTTCTCTATCGCTGGATCAACTCTATTCGCTATTATTGGCTTTCTTCGACTAATTTCATATAATGCCTCTTCGCCACCAGTTTCATACAGTGCTTTAAATCTGTAATAACTATCTCTACTATAGCCCATCGCTTTACATGCTGATGATATGCTACCAAGACTCTTAGCTAGTTCTAGTAACCCTATTTTTGGCTTTATTATTTTTTGATTTAAGTTCATTTTTCATCTCCATTTAATAATTAATTTATTTTACTAAATATAAGATATAATCTCAACTATTACAAATTACGAGGATTCCTGAGATTGCCACGTTCACTAACGTTCGCTCGCAATGACAATGAATAAGCTTTAAACTAAAGTAATACGTTGCTCTTCTGCTTCTAGATATTTCTCTAGCTCTTCCTTAGTATATTTCTTTTCTTTAAGCTTTATTTCGTGATTAAATATATATTGTACAGCTTTATCTTCTAAGGCAGGACCTTTAAGTCCTTCAATTGCTCTAGGATTATTTTTATAAAAATCAAATATCATATTTTCCTGCCCAGGAAAATTACGTGCTTGTTGCATAATAACTTTTCTTAAATCATCAGGCTCTAATTGCAAATTTTTAGATTTTGCATATTCAGCAAGTAATAAGCCTATTCGCACACGGCGTAGGGCTAATTTATTATAATATGCTGTTATTTCTTTAGAGGATTTATCTTTCAATAATGATTCATCTTGTTCATTTTTATCGGTTCCGGACTTTAGAATATTTTTTTCTTGCTCTAATAAAGATTCCGGTACATCAAAATCTAACAATTTTTCTAACTTATCAAATAAGTTCATTTTCATTATAGTATTAATAGCTTCTTCCGACTCATTTTCTATTTGTTTAGTAAAATGTGTACGCAATTCTTCAAGGCTATTACTTTGGAATTTTTTAGCAAATTCGTCATCGATAACGGTAGGTTCTGCAGTATGTACTGCTTTAATTTGTACTACAAAACGAGCATCCTTACCTGCTAAATCTTTAGCATGGTAATTTTCAGGAAAAGTAACATTAACATCTACTTCACTACCTGTTTTAGAACCTATTAATTGTTTCTCAAAACCGGGAATAAGTGCATTACTACCTATTATTACCTTAAAATCATTTAATTTACCGTCCTCAAAAGCTTTCTCCTTGATGTACCCGATTGCATCAATAGTAACCTGATCTCCGTCTTTTATTTTTGCTTTACTTTCTTTAGTATAATTTTTTGTTAATGCAGCAAGTTTTTCTAGTTGTTCTTCAACATCTTTAGAGTTTACTTCTAATTTTGGACGATCTAGTGAGATTTTTTTTAAATCCGGAATAGTAATTTTAGGTAATAGCTCTATTTTTACGGTAAATTCTAAAGCTTTATCGGATTCGTTTTGTAATTCTTCAATTTTGGGTCTACCGATTATATTTAGATTATGCTCTTTAATAACGTGATTTACTGAATGGTTAATTCTTCTTTCTATTATATCATTCCTGACGGAAGTACCGTATTTTTTCTTAACAATTGAAACCGGTACTTTACCGGCTCTAAAACCTGCTATTTTAACTTTTTTGGTTAAATCAAGTAATTCTTTTTGAATATCGTCATCTATCTCACTTAAAGGAGTAGAAATTCTTGCATGAAAATCCAATCCTTCGTTTTTTAATACGGTAATTCCCATTTTAATAATCCATTAATTCTGTATATAGTTTGCTAACCAAAATAAACTAAAGAGCTGCAATATGCAATAGTTTTTGTAAAATCCCATTAGGATTAGGCATTGCTAACTGTGAGTTTCGCAGAACTCACCTTTGCTGGCATATAGTCGTCTATTTTTGCAATCACTAACTATTTCGCGTTAGCACTTAACAGCAATTGAGCCATTTCCATAGCAGTAAGCTCCTGCTTCTTATAATTTTCAAGGGCTTTAATAATTTTGGATATATCAAATATCTTATCGGTATTATTAATATAACAATATTTAGCCCGATTTCCCTTTTTTATTGTATTAATGTTCGGTTCGATGTTTGATATAGTAAGTAATAACCTTAATTTGTGTCTATAACTCATTATGATAATTTTTTTCTGCTACTTTATTCTTAGTGCTAAGTAATCGTTTGCCGTTTCGTTTTGTTTCATCAGGATAAGTATCAACTAGCTAGGTTGCTATTTTAGAAGCAGTAAACTCTTTGCCGGCATGAGTTTTAAGAGTTTAATAATTGCAGTTTTGCGGTCAAAAAAAGACATATTCGGTAATTATATTAAGTTAAAATTTAGACATTGCTAAATTAAAGATGGATATTGTCATGAGCTAAGCGACTAGCCGTAGTCGATTTTGTAGAAGTACTTTTTTCTTTTTTGTTATTGCTCGTTTGTTCTTTATCTGAGTTAACTTTAAAAGCTCAATAATTACAGCTTTGTATTGAAATTTTGCAGAAAAAACAAATTATAAATTCTTCAAAGTAAACAAATTAATTATATAGAAATAAAAAATTAATATTATAGTGGTATAAAAACACAACTATTTTTTAAACTATATAAAGATAAGGTATTTATGGGGTAACCCTTTATTTTTTAAAAAGAATTTAAAGGGGTATATCTTACTTTTTTAGAGTATATTGCAATAAACTAGATGATTTAGGAGCAAAAGCAAGTAAATAAATTGGGTATAAGATTTGTGGCATTGTTAACCAAAGATAGATATCGTTATGAGCTAAATAACTGAAAGTGTTGTTGCGTGGAGGCCAAATCGTCATTGCTAGGCGCGAAGCGACGTGGCAATCCAAAAAAATAATTAAAAAAATTCTGATTTACAGAATTTTTTACTGAATTGCTTCGTCGAATTACTACGTAATTCTTCTCGCAATGACGGAAAACCAATCCACGCAACAATGCCACGCAGGAATGACATTAAGAGCATTTTTTATTAGACTGCTTAGTCAATTACTGAGTAATTTTCCTCACAATGGCGTTACGCAATAAGATTTAAGCGTACTTCTTCGTTCAGTTCTTTAGCAGAAGATAATTCTATATCAAGTTCGGCAAATATCTGCACTAAAGCTACAGATAAATCATTGATCATTTTGTCGGTATGGGCAGGGGTTGGGATGATGCGGAGGCGTTCCGTACCTCTCGGTACGGTTGGAAAATTGATATGTTGAACGTAAATACCGTATTCATTAAGGAGCATATTTGAGGCTTTCGCCGTTTTAATCGGATCACCAATAATTATCGGCACTATATGACTTTCATTTTTCAAATACGGTATATTAAAACGTTCAAAAGAATTTTTAAGTTTTGTAACTACTTCTTGATGTTTTATTCGTTCTTCATTCGATTCTTTAAGATGTCTAATACTATGCGTTGCAGCGGTAGAAATTACCGGCGGCAATGAAGTAGTGAAAATAAACCCTGGAGCGTTTAGTCTTATAGAGTCAACTAAATTATGGTTGCTAGTGATATAACCGCCGATAGTACCATATGCTTTGGCAAGTGTCCCTTGAATAATATCGATTTGATCACTACAATTAAGAAGCTCGGCAATACCGCCACCCTGTTTACCGTATAAACCGACCGTATGAACTTCATCGATAAAGGTTAAAGCATTATATTTTTTGGCTAAGTTGATTATATCTTTGATAGGTGAGAAAAAACCGTCCATAGAGTAAGCCGATTCAAAAACAACAATTTTCGGTCTATTAATATCGACTGATTGTAAAAGCTCTTCTAGATGCTTAACGTCTAAATGTCTATATATATATTTCTCAGCTCTTGAACTTGTAATCCCTGCAATTATTGATGCATGATTTAGCTCATCGGAGAAAAATACTATATCCGGCATGATTTTAGCAAGACTTGCAAGCGTTGTATCATTTGCAACAAAACCGGATGTAAAAACTAAAGCTGCTTGCTTTTTGTGTAAATTTGCAAGTTCTTTTTCAAGCTCAAGAATGGCAATATTATTACCGCCGATATTGCGAGTTCCACCTGATCCAACACCGTATTTTAGCAAGGCATCTATAGAAGCGTGCATTACTTTTGCATGTTTACTCATACCCAAATAGTCATTAATGCACCACATAACTATTTGTTTATTAGCGTGTTCTGCAAAAGGAAAATTATCGGCTTGTCTTTTTAAGGCCTTAAATTCTCGATATCTTCCTTCGCTTTTGATCTTATCTATATGTTTGCTAAATATAATATCGTAATAAGACATTTGCTCGATGTCATTCCCGCGTAGGCGGGAATCCATTTTATTAATTATAAAATTCTATAATCAGATATTTTGAATGTTCTTTCTAGATTCCCGCCTACGCGGGAATGACATCGAACAGAACAATACTTCCAAACTCACGTTTGCAACTATTCTACATTAAAATTAAAAAAGTTTAAAGTTATAATATGGCTTTTTGTACAATATCGTTTAATCTCTTTGAAAATGCACCTGTATCAGCAACCGGTTCACCCTCTAAAATACAGGCTTGATCAAATATTAGATTAACCAATTCTTCATTATTTTTATTATTTGCTTTTAAGTCGTTAAAGATTTTCTCTATGATTTTATTTTTAGGGTTTAACTCTAGATTTTTAGCTGAGGCATTAGCTATTTGTTTCTGTTCAATCAAAAATCTCTCCATACGAATATCCATAGCAGCGTCGCTAACGGCAAGACAAGCAGGACTTGAAGTAAGTTTTTTAGAGATCTTAACTTCTTTTACCAACTCCCCTAGTGTCTCTTTAAAATAATCTGTTAGCAATTTATATTCATCATCAGATTTTTTACTATCTATATTTTTCTCCTCAGATTGTGAAGTAGTTTGCTCTACATCGATATCGCTTCTTGTCGCTGATTTAATAGCATGTTCTTTATATTTGCTATTAACATTTACCCAAAAATCATCCACTGTATCGGTAAAAAGTAATACATCGATTTTTTTACTTAACAACCCTTCGATTTGTGGGCTTGAAAGTAATTTATCGGGGTTATCACCGCTTAAATAATATATAGTACTCTGCCCTTCTTTAAAATTCGCTATATATTCGTCAAGGCTGATCATTTTATTATGCAAGGCACTTCTGAATATGCATACCTCTAATAATTTTTCATGGTTGGTAGTAGCCTCACATAAACCCTCTTTTAAAGCACCGCCGAAATTAGCCCAAAACTTATTATATTCTTCAGGTGATTCCTCTTTCTTTTTTCTAAGCTCGCCAAGCACTCTTTTTGTAATAGCATTTTTGATTTTCTCAAGCACGCTATTATGCTGCAGTGATTCACGGCTAATATTTAGTGGTAAATCTTCTGAATCAACCACGCCTCGTAAAAATCTTAAATATGACGGGATTAAATCTATATTCTCATCAGATATAAATACTCTTTTTATATATAATTTTACTCGCCTTTTGCGATCAGGGTGGAATAAATCAAATGTTTTGCTTGATGGAATGAAAAGTAGGTTAGTAAATTCTATAGCTCCCTCGTTTTTATTATGCATAGTTATCCAAGGGTCATCAATGGCATAAGATAGACTTTTGTAGAATTCTTTATATTGTTCTTCCGTAATTTCCGATTTCGGTCTTGTCCATAATGCAGAAGCTGAATTAAGCTGGATTTCATTATTACCAGCTTCATCAAAGAAATATATTGGTACTGCTATGTGATCGGAATAGCTTTTAACGATGTGTTTTAATCTAAAATGATCAAGGAATGTATCTTCTTCCTTTTTGATATTTAAAACGATTTCCGTGCCTCTTGTGAACTCTTTATCTGAATCTGAGACAGTATATTCACCAAGCCCGTCTGATTCCCAAATATGGACTTTATCTTCCCCAGCTTTTCTTGAGGTTACAGTCACTTTATCGGCTACCATAAAGCTTGAATAAAATCCAACACCAAATTGACCGATTAGCATATTGTCTTTTTTAGAATCACCGGATAGGCTTTTAAGAAAATTTGCCGTACCCGATCTTGCAATAGTACCGAGATTTTCAATTAAATCGTCTTTATTCATGCCGATGCCGTTATCACGGATAATGATTTGTCCGTTATCTTTATCGACTTTAACCGTAATTTTAAAATTGCTATCGCCAGCTACTAATTCACTATTACTTTGAGATAAATAACGTAATTTATCACAAGCATCCGAAGCATTGGAAATTAACTCCCTCATAAAAATCTCTTTATTACTATAAAGAGAGTGAATCATTAAATTTAAAATCTTGCCAACCTCGGCATCAAATTTCTTTTTTTCTTGTATCATAATTATTCCAGTTAATAAATTATTTTTTCGTCATATGACTGCTTATGTCATTCCTGCGGAAGCAGGAATCTAGAAAATAATAAATATAAACTGGATTCCCGCCTATGCGGGAATGACATTGGAAGTCTAGCAACAACTGCACCTTATTTAATATAGGAATTAATAATCCAATTTAAATAGTCTTCATTAATATTTTTTATCAATATCGTTTTTAAGCTATGAGTATGACCTTTAATAATTTCGATATTACTACGTGATAATTTCCATTCTTTTGCTAAATAATTTATGATTTCTTCATTCGCTTTACCTTGTTCCGGTATTGCTTTTATAGATAATTTTAGATATGGGATATTATTAATAATTACAAAATTGCTAATTAGATTTTGTTTAGAATTAGGCTTTACTTTAAAACTAAGTAAAGCCTGATGTGAAGAAGAATTGTAATTGTAGAATTTATCCATGAACATTTTTTATCATATTTGCTTATTATTTTTAATAAAAAAAGAATCCTTGAAAAACTTTGCTTAAACTGATATAATGTTTACCATAAATGTTTAGCACCCTTAGCTCAGCTGGATAGAGCAACAGATTTCTAATCTGTGGGTCAGAGGTTCGAATCCTTTAGGGTGCGCCATTCTGCATTTCTCGGTATTTCTACAAACGTATCAAACCGCAGATGCAGCATAAAATCAAGCTTTTGACCGTTTAACTGAATATTAATTGTCTTTCACCAAGTCTCTAAACTAAGCAGCTTTTCTCTTTCTTCTAAATAGTAAATTTATCACCTTATAAAACGAAATATTAAAAATATTTCTCAAGTTTATTAATTAAAGCTTTAATTTCTTTTGTGTTAACTAATATTTAATAATCATGATATCACAAGTATCGCTCCATATGTAGACATAAATATGAAAATTTGCTTAATTGGAGCTAATAATGGATTAAAAGAAGAAATGATTATTAATACCCTCACAGAACTATCATCAGACCATTCTGGTGTAATGCTTAATTTAAAACCTAGTAATAACGAAAAAGAGTTTAAAGAAAAATTAGAAAAGATTATTAATACTTATGAAAAATGGAAGGAAAATCCTGAAAACAAAAAAGCAATTTCTCAAGAACTCAAAAAAGAATTAGAGAATCTAGATATATGGTGCAAAGAAACAGCTAAAAAAGATAATTCGCATGTTTTTAAAAATATTGGACAAGTTATAAAACATAGTTTTAAAGCTTTGGCTAACATAGGAAATAAAGAAGCTTTCAAAAAAGAACAGAAAGAAGTAGGTATTTTATATGGATGCTATAACACATGCTAATAAAAATACTAAACAAACACTAGAACGCATAAGGGCTACTATTAACAAACATAAATCTCCCATTCCTCATTTCTTATTACTACTCCCAAGAATATATCGCAAAAAAGCAAGCGAGGATCTGTAGAAAGATAAATAATAATTACTCGAAGCTGGTAAATGTATCGATAATCGTCCACTAGGGTGTGCCATTAACCGAAAACCAACAAGCCGCCTTAATCTCGTTTATTTTCAACTGTGGGGCTGGGGCATTTCAAGCATCAACATTGCAGCAAAAGCTAAACCGAGGTGAATATGCAAACGCTGCTAACGAGTTACTGCGATGGATGTGTGCTAAAGGCGGTCTTAAGCTGCAAGGCTTAGTGAAACGTCGGCAATATTATTATAATTATTACTAATTATTAAAACTTTTGATTATTTCCTGTAATTCTCTAATAATACGCTTAAACTAAGAGATATTAGAGGAAACCTGCTATAAATATTTATCAATTAAGCAGACACCACCGGAGAAGGAGCAAAAGATTTTGTCGGATAATTTCCACTTTCTTTCTCCAATTTTTCAAAATGAAATATACCAAATCCAATACTTGTTGGAATCATAATAATTAATACTTCCCAGTTTCTAAAGGTTTTTATTAAATGAGGAAAACCAAAAGAGCTAATAACATACATACAAGCAGTTGATACAGCATATGTAAATGTTACGGAAGTAAAGCGTTTAAAGATTGGAAAATGTCTAAAACAATTTGGTACAGCCGGCATAACATTAAGGGCAAAAGCCATGATAAGTGCTTGAATATAAATTAATAATATTTCCTAATGCCTAATTACAAATCAGAGGAATATCTAATATATTAGACCAAACTTTATCCCAACCTTTTGCATGAGAAATATTAGGAAAAGTTTGCTTTTTTACACACGGTGAGTTACTTGTTTTTACGTAAAGTGCTGCTATGAAAGGCGGGACTCTTTTGTCATCCATGCCGGAGAGATGTAATTGAGGGATATTATTAACCTGTTTTGCATAATTTATCGGGTTTAAGGATTTAACTAAGTAACCACGATAATTATGATATTTATCAAACTTTTTAGTATCTAAATTACCGGCAATCGTTATAATATCTTTAACATTACTATTTTGAGCGGCAATTAATATTGTAAGCCCGCCGCCACCGGAGAAGCCGACTAAGCTAAATTTTTGTCCGTTATTGATAATATTTATGACATTGTTAATTGAATCTACAACTTCCTGCCCCATTCTTTTATCTAACCAATAATCGCTAATGCATTTTGAGTTCATTTCTAAAGGAGTATATTGGCAAGGTCTTGCTATATAAACAATATTCGGTCTTTGATCCATTGTAGCAAGCTTTAAGAGCATCGGATTAACGGGAGTAGGGTTGTCGGAATTAGCAGATCCATCCGCAAGATGTCCATCTCCCTCAATATAGAATACAAAAGGTAGGTTACGGTCGGTAATACGCTGATAAGTCGTAAGAGTAAAATCACCACCGTTTACTAGCCCCATCTGAAAGTTATTTTGAGTTGCTATATCTTGCGAATGCTTTACCCTTCTAGCTACATCATGAGTAGTAGAACACCCTGAAAGAAATATTGGTATTAAAATTATTGCCCAAATAAAATTTTTCATAACAATTTTGATTAAAACGGTATTTCGTCGTCTAAGTCGCTATGGTCAAAGGAATGATTTTTAGTTTCAGGATGTTTATATTCGCTATGCCCTGAATCTTGATTATGATTATTAGAGTTTTTACTATCTAATAATATTAATTGTGAATTAAAGTTTTGTAACACAACTTCCGTGGTATATTTTTCTTGACCTGAATTATCATTCCACTTACGGGTTTGCAATGAACCTTCAATATATAATTTGCTACCTTTTGTGACATAGCGTTCTACAACAGATACTAACCCTTCACTAAATATCACTACTCTATGCCATTCAGTGCGTTCTTTTCGTTCGCTGGTAATGCGATCTTTCCAAGTTTCGGTTGTTGCTAAGGAAAGATTAATGATTTTTTTTCCTTCGCCCGTAGTTCTCATTTCCGGATCACGCCCTACATTACCTATTAAGATTACTTTATTTAAACTACCTGCCATAGATTACTACCTACTTTAAAATATTACTATTGCAATAGTAAAATAAAAAAGCCTATAATACTACAGGTTTTTTAAAAAATATCTCAAAAATTTTGTAGTGAAGTGATTATGAACCAAGAATATATTAAGGTACGCGGTGCTAAAGAGCATAATCTAAAAAATATAAATGTTAATATTCCAAGGAATAAATTTGTTGTTATCACCGGTCTTAGCGGTTCAGGCAAGTCTTCTTTAGCGTTTGATACTATTTATGCAGAAGGTCAAAGGCGATATGTTGAAAGTTTATCTTCATATGCAAGGCAATTCTTACATTTACAAAATAAACCTAATGTAGAATCTATTTCCGGATTATCGCCTGCTATTGCAATTGACCAAAAAACTACTTCCAAAAATCCACGTTCTACGGTTGGAACTATAACGGAAATTTACGATTATCTTAGGTTATTATATGCAAGGGTGGGTATTCCTTACTCTCCGGCAACCGGTCTTCCGATACATAGCCAAACAGTTTCCGAGATGGTAGATATAATTAACGAACTACCCAAGGGTACGAAAATATATTTACTCGCTCCTATTGTTAGAGGACATAAGGGTGAGTTCAAGCGTGAAATTATGAATTTGAAAAAGCAAGGCTTTCAGAAATTAATAGTTAACGGGGAAGTTTGCGAAATTGATGATTTACCGAAACTTGATAAAAATAAGAAGCATAATATAGAAGTGATCGTTGATAGAATAGTTCTAGACGAAAGTTTAGGTAATAGACTTGCAGATAGCTTAGAGAGTTCGTTAAATCTTGCTGAGGGTATTACTTATTTGGAAATTGTAGAATTACCGCCGGCAGTTAAGAGCGAGTTTGAAAAAAATCAGCGTATTACTTTTTCCGAGCAATATTCTTGTCCGGTATCGGGTTTTCAGCTTACTGAAATAGAGCCTCGAATCTTTTCTTTTAATAGCCCTTTTGGAGCATGTCCTAAATGTCAAGGGATAGGTAAGGAGTTTTTCTTTGATAGAGATTTAATAGTTCCGGATCAAAGAATTGCTATTAAAGACGGTGCAATAGTGCCTTGGGGTAGTACAGCTTCTAAATTTATCCTAGAGACATTAAAGGCTCTTGCCGATCATTATAAATTTTCTATTGAAGTACCTTTTGTAAGTTTATCACAAAATGTTAAGGATATTTTATTTGCAGGTTCAGGAGAAGAGGCAATAAAGTTTGAATTTCACGATGGTTCTAAAACGCAAATAATAAAACAACCTTTTGCCGGTATAATACCAAGTTTGCAAGAAAAGGACCGTACTATAGAATCGGTTTTAATTAAAGAAGAACTAGCTAAATTTAAGTCAGAACATAAATGTACTGCTTGTTCAGGGTTTAGATTAAAAGACGAAGCATTATGCGTTAAAATAGCAAATTTTCATATAGGCGAAGTAGCAGGTATGAGTATTGCAGCCTTGCAAAAATGGTTTAGTCACTTAGAAGAAAAATTAAATAAAAAGCAATTATTTATTGCTGAGCGTATACTCAAAGAAATTACCGAGAGATTAAAATTTCTTATGAATGTCGGGCTTGATTATCTAACGTTATCACGAGAAGCAGGTACTTTATCGGGGGGGGAAAGTCAGCGTATTCGTCTTGCATCTCAAATAGGTTCAGGACTGAGCGGTGTTTTATATGTACTTGATGAGCCGTCTATTGGTCTTCATCAACGAGATAATACAAGATTAATTGAGACACTAAAAAGGCTTAGAGATTTGGGTAATACCGTTTTGGTAGTCGAGCATGATGAAGAAACAATATATGAAGCAGACCATATTATTGATATAGGACCGGGAGCCGGTATTCACGGTGGTCGTGTTATTGCGGAAGGAAATGCTGAAGAAATAAAGAATTGTGAAGAAAGTATCACAGGTAGGTATCTAAGTGGTCGTCAAACAATCAAAGTGCCGTCTGAAACAAGAGTAGGGCATGATAATAGGGCAATTGAATTACTTGGGGCGGTTTCCAACAATTTAGATAATGTTGATGTCAAAATTCCGCTTGGTACTTTTACTGCTATAACGGGAGTATCGGGAAGCGGTAAATCAAGCTTGATGATTCATACTCTATATAAAGCGGCTCTAAAGCATTTAGAGCCAACTAGCAAAGTATTTCCCGGCAAATATAGAGAGTTAAAAGGACTTGAATATATTGATAAAATTATCGATATTAATCAATCTCCGATAGGTAGAACTCCTCGTTCAAACCCTGCAACTTATACAGGTGCCTTTACCCATATTAGGGATTGGTTTGTGGAGTTACCTGAATCAAAAGCTAGAGGGTATAAAGTAGGCAGATTTTCGTTTAACGTTAAAGGTGGTAGATGTGAAGCATGCCAAGGTGATGGGCTAATAAAAATAGAGATGCATTTCCTACCTGACGTATATGTAAAGTGTGATATTTGTAACGGTCACAGATATAATAGAGAAACGCTTGAAATAAAATATAAAGGTAAATCTATTGCCGATATTTTGATGATGACTGTAGAAGATGCGATGCAGTTTTTTGAAAAAATACCGTTAATCTATGAAAAATTAATTACCTTAAATGAAGTGGGTCTAGGCTATATTAAAATCGGTCAGTCTGCTACTACTCTTTCAGGTGGTGAAGCACAACGCGTTAAGCTTGCTAAAGAATTATCAAGACGTTCAACCGGTAAAACGCTTTATATACTTGATGAACCGACTACAGGATTACATATCGACGATATTAATAAATTGTTAAAAGTGTTACATAAACTTGTTGATATGGGCAATACCGTTTTAGTTATCGAGCATAATTTAGATGTTATAAAAACTGCAGATTATATTATTGACGTCGGTCCTGAAGGTGGCGACAAAGGCGGTAAGATAGTTGTATGTGGCACCCCTGCCGACATCGCTGCCTGTGAGGAAAGCCATACCGGTAGATATTTAAAGCAATATTTGGTGTGATCTAATATAAATAGCAAGTTACTCTATATAATTTGCTATTTGATGTATTTCTAAATTATCCTTAACACTCATCCCTTGATTTCGTTAAGAAAAATTAATCTAATCCTTGCTATTTTCTAAAAATTATCATATTTTGTGGTTATTACCATGTTTTATGGTTTTCTGTAGAATAATTATAAAAGAAGAAATTAATGAAAGTTACATTTAATAGTATTGAAAAAATTTATAATTTATTAACTACCGAAGAATGGATAGATAAACAAGATCCAAAGCAACGCTTGGAACAATTAAACAAAAAACTAGCGAAAGCTAGTGATCCAAAAGAAAAAATTAATTTAGAAAAGGCCATAACAACCTTAGAAGAAAATGCTAAAAGTAATCCCATGACTTTAAAAAAAGCTGGAATAAACCAAGACGATGCTGAAATATATTATATAAAGAGGGCTTTAATAAAAAGTCTAGTGATACATTAAAAGAATTATTAGAAAATAATTTTGATCAATTAAATACTAATGATGTTTTTGAAAAAATACATAAGCAATATTTAAGTACAAATACACGCCTTAAAAAAATCTTATTAGTAAAGAACTATGTAAGGAATATTGCCATATTGTCGAAAATCGCTGACTTATATACGGAGAATGGCGGGTTAAATTCTTTAGAAATGGCTAAAAAAGTATCTACTTACTTTGGAAATTTAGAAGATATAAAAAGTTACTTAAAAACTGTTAATTATGATACAAAAGAAACAATAGAATTGAGTTTTCAATTTAATTTACCACAAACATTGTCTTCCAAAACATTAGAATTTTTTCAAATTTTAAATAAATCTGGAAGAGACGCATTATATATTTTCAGTAATGCACACTTACTGGAAAAAACTGAAAAATTTCAAAAAATTCTTAAAGAAAATAAATTAAATGATTTTCAGCAGATAACTAAAAATGATTTAAAGAATTAGTAAATCAAGTAACTGAAATAGTAATTAAAGAATCTTATAAGTACAACGAAGAAGAATTATCAGAAGAAAATAAATTACATGCAAAAAATTTAGCTAATTTTTCTTTAAAAGGAAAACTAGATAATAATAGTTTTCAAAAAACATTGAACTTTATAAAAGAATATTATATGCCTGATATTAATTTTGATATAGAGGTAACAGGCAAAAAGTATAATTTTCCTAAATTACCTGCCGATGATATAAAAGGTTTTATGCTTGGTAAATTTAGTAATTCTTGCCAATCTATAGGACATGATTCCGAAAGATGTATTTTAGACGGTATGAGTAAAGCAAATGCCGGTTTTTATATAATTACGGATTATAAAGGAAATATAAGAGCTCAGTCATATGCTTGGCTTGCTGGAGAGGGAAAAAAGAATGAAAAAGCCACTTCTATGTATGGTACTAGATTCATTTGAGCATTTAGGGAAAGAAGATAAATTATTATTTGTACCTATAATAAATAAATTGAGAGAAGCATTACAAAAACAAGCATTAAATTTATATGTAGGATGTGGCGGACAAACTCCTAAACTTGATATAAACACTATACTTCATCCAAAACCAATGGAGCAAGATTTATATATGGCGATGCAACAAATGTTTATCCTATTACAAGAGAAGTACCAACAATAGAATTAAACTTAGGAAAAAATGCTAATAACCAGGTTAATCAATATTCTACTATTGAAGAGCTAAAAACTGATAGTAAATTACTACAACAACTTATAATAAGTAAGCAAATTAACCGAGATTTAACAGAAGAGGAAATATCGTTGCTTAACATAGGTTTTACTTTTGCACAAATTTCGAATATAGAAAACAATAAACAAGAATTCTTTGTTGAAAATGACAATAATATAAAAAGTTTGACTGACGTCGGTGTTAGTGTGAAAGAATTACTTGCAATGGAACCAAGTCAGTAGAAACTCTTTATTGAAAATAGTTATAAGGTAAAAAACTTATCTAAGGCCAGGCTCATTACGAAAGAATTGTTTAATGTGATAACAGACCAACAAGAATCAGGTAATACAAATGAAAATGATTTAACTCAGTTCGATAATACGGATCACAATGCATTAAAAGTAGAGTTGATAGGTGATGCTACAGAACAAGCTTAGGTGAGTGTGGAATACAATTCAAGTATAATAGAATTCTTGCATAACATAGCTAATAAGGAGAGATCCTTTGGAGACAAATAAGTTATGCAAGAATTCTAATGCTTATGGTCATGGTGGTGGGTATAGAAGCCTAGAGCAGAAAGTGCATTTGAGAATTCAGAGTTAGGAGTTATTTCATTTGGTATTCCGCTGCAACATATGTGACCGTTTAAGCATATCACTTGATCGGAGTTTTTTATTACGGTAAATAAATCATGAGAAATCATAAAAACCGTAATATTGAGCTTTTTACGAATCAAATTAATAAGCTGATAAAATTCTTGTTGGCTTGTTACGTCTAAAGACTGTAACGGTTCATCTAAAATAATTAAGTCGGGATTATTAACTATTGAACATGCAAGAACTACCTTTTGAAACTGCCCTCCTGAGAGCTTAGAAATTTCTTGATCTTTTATATGTTCCAAATCAATAAATGAGTTAATCTCTTTAATATTGTTATTAAAATTACTCGGTGCTAACAACTCTAAAAAAATTTTTACTGTAATAGGTAAATCAAGGGTTAATCCGAACTTCTGCGGTACATATCCAATTTTTAGTTTGGGATCAATTATAATCTCGCCGCTTGTAGGTTTTTCAAGTCCAAGCATTAAGCGTACTATGGTAGTTTTACCTGCACCGTTAGGTCCGATTAAAGTAGTGATATTATTTTTTTTGACAGTGAAACTAACGTTATTTATCGGCAATTTATTACCGAATTTTTTAGATACGTTACGAAACTCGATTATAGGTTTTTGCATGTGTCAGTTCACTTCTGTCATCCCGTAGCTTGACCACGGGATCCAGTAATAAATACTAAAGTTATTAATGTTTTAAGTTATTTTTCTAGATCCCGTGGTTAAGCCACGGGATGACACAGTGGGCAATAAATAGCATTCATTAAATAGAATAAATGCCAATTAGTGCTGCCTCGGCAAGTAAATGTTTTTGCAGGGCTAATACTAAATCTGGCTTGCTAGCATTCTCATCAAGCTCAAGATAATCATTTAGGGCATATAGTTTAAAAAAATAACGATGAGGTTTGCCGGCAGGTGGACAAGGACCGCCGTATTTTTTTTCTTGCCAGCTATTATTTAAAATTTTAATACTACTATCTATTTGTCCTTCTGAAAGCTTAGTAATAGAAGCAGAAATATTATATATTACCCAATGATCCCATATACCGTGTGGCGGTGCTATTTCTACCGGTGCATCCGGATCATCCATTATAAGTGCAAAAGATTTAGTATCTGAAGGAGCATTACTCCATTCTAGATGCGGTGAAACATTTTGTCCTTTACAAGTAAATTTATCAGGAATGCGATCATTATGTTTAAATGCCGTACTTGTTATTATGAAAGTCATAGGTTGCTCCTTTTGTTATAACGTCATTGCGAGCAGCCATAAGCTGCGTGGCAATCTCATGAAATAATAAAATTCCTGAGATTGCTTCGGCAATTACTTCGTAATTTTCCTCGCAATGACGTTTTGTCTATCAATTCACAGCTTGCCATTGTCCGTCAGGTTGACGGCATGCATTACCGTATGCTTTTTGTTGTTTTCCGCCTATTACAACTGTTTGAGTGTACTCACGGCAATATTGACCAGTGCTATTTCTATAAGTTTTATTAGGTGTTACGTAACCGTAATTGCCGTTATCCGGATTACGCCATTCTACGTTACTACCACTAGGAGCTGTTTCTAAAGCTCTCTGTGAGGTAAGCTCTGCAAGTCTTCTATCCTGTTCATCCATACCTGCACCGATTTGTCCACCAAGAACTGCTCCAAGTAATGCACCTACACCTACTCCAACAAGCTGTCCTTTGCCCTTACCGAATTGAGAACCAAGTAATGCGCCGCCAGCACCGCCAAGAAGTGTTCCTGTACCTTGTTTATTCATACCGCCCGGACCGTTACAGGCTTGTAACATAGAAGTTGCAAGAGCTATAATCATAATTTTAGATAATAGTTTCATATAATTCTCTCTAAATTAATATATAATTAATAAGTATATGGTTTTTAGAATTTTGTAAAGCTAAAACTAGATTCTGTAAACAAAATTTAAATTATTTGTATTTTAAAATATTATTTTTAATTTTGTTCACAGAACCTCATTATAATTGAATTTTATATTTTCTTTGTTAAACTACAAATAAATAAATTGGAAAGATTTGTCATGGATACTAATAGCCGTAATCGGTTAATAAAATCGGCATCTTATTTATCGGTTACTACGGCATTAATTATTTTAAGTATAAAATTATATGCTTGGGTTGTTACCGATTCGCAATCAATCCTTGCTTCTTTAATTGATTCAATGCTTGATATAACTTCCTCCTTTATTAATCTAATAGCTTTAAGATTTGCCCTGCAACCGCCGGATCATCATCATCGATTCGGGTATGAAAAACTGCAGGATTTAACAATTTTTTCTCAATCGATATTTTTCTTTGCTTCAGCTTTTTTTGTAGGCTTTTCTTCGGTTAAATCTTTATTTGAAAAAACAAAACCGGAGAATATTAGCGACGGTACTACTGTAATGTATGTATGTATATTCTTAACAATTATTTTAGTGTTTTACCAAACTTATGTAATTAAAAAAACAGGATCGGAAATAGTAAAAGCAGATAAGCTTCATTATTTCACGGACTTACTAACTAATGTTATAGTAATTATCTCTATAAATTTAAGTGATTATTTTTGGTTTGTTGACCCATTATTTGGTGTAGTTATTTCGTTATATATATTTCACTCTTCTTATTCTTTATTTAAAAAGGCATTTAAAAATTTAGTAGATCATGAATTACCCGAACAAGACAGACAAAAAATTATCTCGATAGTTAATAACCATTTAGGGGCAAAAGGTATGCACGAAATGAAAACTAGATATGCCGGTCAAAAAGCTTTTATCCAGTGCCATCTGGAAATGGACGGCAATATGTCGCTTTATAATGCTCATAAAATTAGCGATGAGATTGCTTTTGAAATATTGCAGGAATTTCCGGAGGCGGAAATAATTATCCACCAAGATCCTTTTGGAATCGAAGAACACGTAAAGTACCGTGAATATATTGTTAGATAAAGAAGCTAATTTTAATAATTTTTTCATGGAGCAAGCTTTAAAACAAGCAAAGATTGCTTTTGATAAAAATGAAGTCCCGGTCGGAGCGGTAGTTGTAGATAGGTTAAATCAGAAAATTATTGCTAGTACCCATAACAATACGGAAGAAAAAAATAACGCTCTTTATCATGCTGAAATTATTGCTATTAATAAAGCATGTAATCTTATATCTTCTAAAAATTTAAATGATTATGATATTTACGTTACTTTAGAACCTTGTGCTATGTGTGCGGCAGCTATAGCTCATAGCAGGTTAAAACGTTTATTTTATGGGGCTTCTGATTCCAAGCACGGAGCAGTCGAAAGTAATTTGCGATATTTTAACAGTAGTGCTTGTTTTCATAGACCGGAAATATATAGCGGAATTCTTGCCGAAGATTCGGGGCTATTAATGAAAGAGTTTTTTAAGAGGATAAGAACTGTTATTTCTAGCCACAGAATGACATAAAGAAGTAAGAAAACATGCTAAAACTATTAACCCCCTATTATTTTAATAAATTATCAAAGGTTATAATACCTATATTAGCTATATCTACTTGCGTAATGATGATTATAGGTCTTTATTTAGCCCTCATAGTTTCGCCGGTAGATTATCAGCAAGGTGATTTTGTACGCATTATGTATGTTCATGTCCCTGCCTCTTGGATGGCTCTTGGTGTTTATGTTTTCATGGCAGTATGCAGCTTTAGCTGTTTAGTATGGAAAACTACTATTAGCTATTTGCTAGCCGTAGCTTCTAGTTACGTTGGGGCTACTTTTACTTTGATTAGTTTAGTAACAGGTTCTTTATGGGGAAAACCTATATGGGGGACATGGTGGGTTTGGGATGCAAGACTTACCTCCATGCTCATATTATTTTTATTATATTTAAGCTATATTATTATAGTGAATAGTGCGGATAATATAAGAAAGGCACAAAATCCTTCTTCTATTATTGCTCTTATCGGACTGATTAACATACCGATAGTAAAATTCTCGGTAAATATTTGGTATAGTCTGCATCAGCCTGCTAGTGTTTTAAGGCTAGGGAGTCCAACTATTCACTCTTCAATGCTAAAACCTTTAATTATCATGTTTATTAGTTTTATATTATATTTTCTATTAGTATTACTTTTAAGAACTGCTATATTAATCGACAAAATCAAAAACAGATAATAAAATGACTTATGTTGTAACCGATGAATGCGTAAAATGTAAATATACCGATTGTGTTGAAGTATGTCCTGTAGATTGTTTTTATGAAGGTGAAAGGGAAGATGATTTTATGTTAGTCATTAACCCCGATGAATGTATAGATTGCGGCGTTTGTGTTCCTGATTGTCCTATAGGTGCTATTAAACCTGAATCACCGGGGTTAATAGAATGGGTAGAACGTGCAAAAGATTTTATAGAAAATAAAGGATGGAAAAATATTACCAAAAAAAAACTGCTTTGCCTGATGCCGATAAATTTAAAGATGAGAAAGATAAGTTTAATAAATACATAGGTTCTGTGAAGATTTCTAATTGATTTGTTATTTTGAGATATTTTTAAGCGAAAATTATAAGATTTTTTTGAAATAGGATTAACTATTCCTTCAAAAATCTTATAATTTTCGCTTAAAAATATCTCAAAATAACAAATCAATTAGAAATCTTCACAGAACCTAAAATAACATGAATTAACTATATGTGTTTATTTTGTCACAAAACTTAATAAAAGCTTTATTATATGAATCTAATTGCCGATTAAATATAGAACTAAAAAATATAATATGTTATATATGCCATTAAGATAATGTTTAATTATTTAATTTTTGAGGTGCTAATCATGAAAAAGTTACTTTTAATAGCTGCTACAAGTGCAACAATTTTGTCTTCTAGCGTATCATTTGCTGAGGGCATGGATCATGAGTGGTATTTAAGAATAGATACCGGTGCAGCAATGTTTAATGAAGAAAAAGATAAGACAACCGGTGTTAAATTAAAATCTAATACAACTGTTCCAGTTGCTTTAGGTATCGGTTATTATATTTCCGAAAACTTTAGAGCCGATTTAACTTTAGGTACTATAATCGGTGGTAAGTTAAAGAAATCCGGAGCTGCGACTAATGCACCTTTTACCCGTACTAATGTTTCAGCACGCCATAAACCTACTATTACACGTTTACTTATTAACGGTTATGTAGATTTAACTAATTTTGATATGTTCGATGTTTTTGCTGGTGCCGGTGTTGGTCCTGCATTAGTTAAAGAAAAAATTACATATAATGGGATAACCGGTCTTTCATCTAACACTAAAAACAGAACTAATATTTCTTACAAGCTAACTTTAGGTACTTCTGCACAAATTGCCGACGGTGTTAAAGTAGAACTAGCTTATAGCTGGATAGATGATGGTAGAACAAAAAGTAAGAATGTAATTTACCAAGGAACAAGTGTACCAACCGGTGGTATGCATTATCAAAGTCATAACTTAACAGCCGGTATAAGATTTGATATATAATTAACAAGAATATATTAATAGTTTTAGGTAATAACCTAATATCATACCGTGGCTTAACCACGGTATCTAGAAATAAAAAAAAGACTGGATTCCGGCCGGTGGTTAAGCCACGGAGTGATATTAGATGACAACTCAGAAATGTCACTTAAAGCTATTTTTTATCGAATTTAGGTAAAAATTGTAAAATTATTATCTAATATCGTTTTTACTAACAACTAATAAAATTTAAAGGAAAAATTTAACAATATGAAAAAATTACTTTTAATAGCAGCTGCAAGCACAGCACTTTTAACTTCTGGTCTTTCATTTGCTGATTGCGATATGAATTCTTCTGTAGATTCATCTACTAATTCATCGATGTCATCATCTGTGGAAAATCAATGGTATTTAAAACTTAATGCCGGTGGTGTGATTTTTAACAAAACAAAACCTAAAGGAGCAGATTTTAAGTTAAATAATATAAAGTCTAATACAGGATTTACAGGTGAGATCGGTGCGGGTTACTATATCATGGATAATCTAAGAACCGATTTAACAATTGGAACGGTAGCAAGTGATCATTTAAAGAAATCAAAAACTTATCCAGACGGTAATTCTTTCTCAGTAAAAAATAAACCTACTATTGTAAGTGTATTACTTAACGGTTATGTTGATTTCGTCGATTTAAGCATGTTTAAAGTATTTGCAGGTGCAGGTGTTGGTGCTGCTTTTGTAAAGGAAAAAATTAACTCTAAAGATATTAAAGGTAGTGTAACTGACACTTTCAACGGTACTACTAAAAACAAAACTAACTTTGCTTATCAATTATCTTTAGGAACTTCATTTGAAGTTGCACAAGGTGTAAAAGCTGAACTAGTTTATAGCTGGAGAGATTACGGTAAAACAAAAAATACCACCAAAACTATTGACGGGGATAAAGTTAAATTTGGTGGAACCCGTTATAAAGGTCATAACTTAATGGCAGGATTAAGATTTGATATGTAATTAGTCTTAAATCTTTTTACAAGCTATTAACACGAAAAAGGAGTCTTTATTAAAGACTCCTTTTTTTGTTTGTATGTCTTGGTATTGCCTACGTGGATACTGAGACGTCATGAGCTAAGCGACTGCAAGGTATTATAGCATGATTCAGCTTTTTTGTCATTGCGAGGAAAATTACGAAGTAATTGACGAAGCAATCCAGTAAAAAATTCTGATTTACAGCATTTTTATTATTTTTCCTAGATCCTACGGCTGCAGAGTTGTTGTATGGTTAGCCCGTACGATGTCATTCCCGCGGAAGCGGGAATCCAGAAAAATAACTTCAATATTGATATAGAAGTTACATATTTGGTAAACTAAAAAAACTTGTTTTTTGATGTTTTACTAGATTCCCGCTTCTGCGGGAATGACATAAACTGAGCCAGGCAACAACACCTACAAGCTTGCGGAGTTATAGTAGAGATGGCATTGATATTCATGCCAACAAACTCTTAATCTAAAGACTCTTTTTGCCTTTATAAAACGTTACGTTCATTTGATGTATTGCTGCAAAGCCTAAATAAATTTTAATACGTTCTAGAATAATATCTTGATAATAAGGTAATTCTGCTGCAGTAGCATTATCTTCAGCTTGTATAAACAGCGTATTAATCTTTTGTTTTTTATAAGTATAGGTGGTGATTTTTAAAGGTAATGCTTTAGTGCTGAAGTTAAACCCGACTATTTTATTCCAGTTAATCATGATTTCAGGCAGCAATGGATGTTGTTTAGCAAATATACGTCTAACTATTTTATTGATATCCTCTTTAATTAGCTTCATTTTAATAAACTCTGCACTGTTAAAGTTATGACGGCTAAAGCAAGCATTATAGATATTACGGGAAAATGTAAAGATGTAACCGATATGATCATTAAAAATATATTACAAACTGCTATAATCGATACTACTTGTTTATGAGATTTACCTTTTTGTACTGCTTTTTGAAAAAAATGTTTTAAATGAGGCTGCCAAATTTTTTCTTTATTGAGTAGCCGAATTAATATGGTTAGCACTGCATCAGTGATGTAATATAAGCTAGCAATAGCACAAGCTATAAATAAATTAGTGCTTGTAAGAGCCAGCAGGAGCAAACAAAGACCCGTTAAGAATCCAAGACTAATACTGCCCACGTCTCCTAAAAATATTTTTGCCGGATGCCAATTAAATATTAAAAAACCACAAGAACAACCAAGAATAATAACATTTACACTAGCTATAAAATATGGATTATTAATAGTCGGAAATTGTAAAAAACATAATATAAGCATAGTGCTAGATAGATGGATAGATTCCACACAACTCATACCGTCTATACCGTCCATAAAATTATATATATTAATAAAACCGCTTAAAGCTATAACTAAAATAGAATATATTAGTATATGTACAGAGTTTAGCTGCGAAAAAAGAAAAATAGCAAAAGCTGCACAAATTAAGTGGACTATTAAACGAATTAGAATAGGTACGGCTTTTAAGTCATCTAAAAAGGAAATCGAAGCAATTGCCAATAATAACGGTAATATTTTTATTGAATTAACAAAGTTATTGCTCGTTATATATTCAAACCCGCTCAAAGCAATCATTACAACAACTACAATAGCAAGACCGCCGCCGCGCGGTGTTATCTTATCATGAGAACGACGGTGACTTGGTATATCAACTAAACCGATAGTAGGAAGATATTTAGTTAATATATATGTTAATATAGCGGTGGATATAAAAGAAAAAATAAATAATGTGCTGTAGCTATTTATATTCATAGGAACATATTAGATTTAAAACTATAATATTTACGGTTTGGCATGTCTCTACTATCTTATTTGTCATATGAATGTTGGCTTTTGAAGGTTCAGGGATACCGCTTGGATGATGATGCACAAGTATAAGGCTGCTTGCTTCGTTAAATAAAGCTCGTTTAATTCTCACGTGGATATACCGCAGCTTGGTCTATAGTTCCTTGACTTACCTCATCAGCAATTAAAATATTTTTCTTATTCAAAAATAATATACGAAATTGCTCGAGTCGCATATTGCCCATATTAACTTTTAAATAATCAATCCAAGAACTCCAAGAAGCATTAATATTTTTATTTATTATTTTTTGTTTCAATACTCTAATTTATCAGCTCACGTAGAGCAAAATTGATATATAAATTTTCATTGGTGCCTTTAATACTAAGTAGCCTTTCCTTATCAAGGTTAATTAAATCCGTAATATCAAAATGATCAAGTAATTTTTTAGCAAGAGGTTTTATGTCTTTACTAGGAATAGCCGAAAATAACATTACTTTAAGTAATTCGTAATCAGAAAAATGTTTTGCTCCAGCGGCAACGAAGCGTTCTTTTACTCTTTTACGGTGACCTATATAATGAGGCGTATCTATTATTTCATCATTACTAAATTCTAACAAATTATTTTCTAACATTCTTTATGTTTATTCAAATTATAAATAAAGTAAAATGTTGCTGATGTCATTCCTAGCTAAAAGCGGGAATCCAGTAATCTTTAATGTCATCCTAGCTAACTTGATTGCGGGATCTAGTCTTTTTAAATGCTTTTTGGATCCCGTGGTCAAGCCACGGGATGACACTGAGTGCGTTTTTTGATCCACGCAACAATGTCCCGCGGGAATGACATAGATAGCCATACAACAAAATCAATTTTTACCCTACAGTTTAGTATGGAGGATAATCAAGTTTTTTAGGTGATAACGTAAATATTTCAAAACCGTCTTTAGTCACGCCTATAGTATGCTCAAATTGAGCCGATAATGATTTATCACGTGTAGTAACTGTCCATCCATCTAGTTTACTTAATATAGTGTCATAATTACCGGCATTTATCATAGGTTCAACGGTGAAAAACATCCCTTCTTCTAACGTTAGACCCGTGCCGCTGCGACCGTAATTTAATATTGACGGTTCGTCATGAAAAACTCTTCCGATACCGTGACCCGTATAATCTCTAACCACAGAATAATTATGTTTCTCGGCATAGCTTTGAATAGCATGTCCGATATCACCGAGTTTAGCACCGGGTCTAACTACTTCAATCCCTTTCATCATTGCATCATAAGTTACTTGAATAAGACGCTTTGGCTTAATTGCTACGTCACCGACATAATACATACGGCTAGTATCACCGTACCAACCGTCTAAAATTACCGTAACATCAATATTTACTATATCACCGTTTTTTAACGGTTTATCGTTTGGAATGCCGTGACAAACCACATGATTTATAGAAGTACAAATCGATTTCGGAAAGCCTTTGTAATTTAACGGTGCAGGAATGGCATTATGAGAAGTAATAAAATTATGACAAAGGCCATTTAAACTATTAGTAGTGACATTCGGTTTTACGTGATCAATAATAAAATCGAGCGTCTCTGCAGCTAACTTTCCTGCTGCCCGCATCTTTATGAAATCTTTTCCCGTGTGGATTTTTATGGTCATGAATTTTGGTTACCTTTCCCTCAAAAAAATATATTTTCATAATACAAACTGGCTCTTTTAATGTAAATAACTTATCCTATTATTGTGAGAAGTGCTGCTATGTTACTTGATGTAGGTTTTGGATATTATATAATTGCTAATATAATTATTATTTAACATAATGGGTGTAGTGAGGTTATTATTTGCTCTTTCTGTTGTGGCTGCACATTCAACTTCTCATCCATTGCTTAAATTTATAGGTACAACAATTGCAGTACAATCTTTTTTCATGATTTCCGGCTTTTATATGGCTATGATTCAGAGCAATTATACAAGCAAAATAAAATTTTGGAAACGTAGATATTTAAGGCTTAATCCTACTTATATCTTTTGTATTTTAGTTACTTTCTTCTTGCAGCAAAAATTTTCTTTTTTAAGCAATTGTGTAATCTTCCATTTCCGGCTGGTTTTTTTAATTTTTGCAAACCTAACAATGTTGTTGCAAGATGTAACAATGTTTATTGGAATTAATAATAATACAGTACATTTTACAAAATACTTTATTGACTCCACGCCTCCTCTTTATCAATTTTTGTTGATACCTCCTGGTTGGTCCATTGGGCTAGAAATTTCTTTTTATTTAATGGCACCTTGGATTCTAAAAAAGAAAAATATCTATATTTTATCCATAATTTGTATATCTTTAATTACTAGAATTATTCTTCAGTTTAATGGATTTATAGGAGATTCTTGGTCTTATAGATTCTTTCCTTCTGAACTTGCAGTTTTCTTAATTGGTAGTCAAGCATTTTATATTTATACTAATCAAGAAATAAACAAATAAACGAAAAAAAGTCTTGGCTTAGTCAATTACTCTATTTATATATTATATTAATAATTATTACTTTTCCGTTTATCCCAATAGAGCCTCAACTAAAAAAATTACTTTTTTATTGTTTATTTGCTCTATCTTTAGGAAAAATATTTGACTTAACCAAAGATAATAAGTTAGACAAATTAATTGCTTTACTCTCTACCCAATATATTGTTGTCATTTAATTGTCTTGTATAATATATTACCTGCTATTTCATATTGGGCTGATAATGGGACATTTCTTAATACGTTGGTTACTTTTATAACAGTAATAATTATTTCTTTATTGAAAAGCCTATAGAGTATTATAGAAAAAGATATAAAACTCATAATTTAGCTTAATATTTAAAACTATGCTATATTACATAAATAAAATTCTTTCAAACAATAAGGTACAAGCGGTTATCTTAGGGATAATCGGGCTTGGGATTGTTACTGTTCTCACGTCATATAATATAGACGATCCGTCGTTTAACTCGGTCACAACAGAGTACCATAGTAATTTAGTAGGAATTTTTGGCTCTTATTTATCGGATTGTTTATATCAATTTTTTGGGTTGGCTGCTTTTATCATACCGCTTGCTTGCTTTGTTTGGGGGAGAAATTGTTGGTATGGAAGATATCGCGACTCATTTATCCGTATGTTTGTAATGTTGCTTGCTCTCGTTAGCAGTAGCACATTATTATCTAAGATTAAGCTAGAATTCATACCGGCAAATGCAGGTGGAGCTATCGGAATAATAGCTTCTAATTTTTTTGAGCGATTTACAAATCAACTATACTTATTATTAATATTTTTTACCTTTATTATATTAGTTGTTTTATTTGAAATTAAATTTACTTCTTTAAGTAATTTTATTATTAAGCTAGGGAAATTTTTAATCTATCGGATACAATCTTTTTTACATAATGTATTTTCACGATTGTCGTCGATAAGATTATTCCCTACTAAAAACAATGATAAGATAAATATAACTTCTTCTTACCAAAAGCCTGTAAGTGAAAAAGTAAAATTTCCTGAAGAAGCGAGATCCGTACCTGCAAATCCTATAAAATTCTTTAGCAAACCTGTTAGCCCTAAAATATCTCAAAGCGAAATAGCAGAATTGCCGCCTATTTCGTTATTACGTGATCCTGAAAAACATCATGTAAAAGGAGCTTCGTCCTCAGAGCTTAAACAAAAGGCTGAAGAGTTATTAACCGTGCTGAATGATTTTGGAGTTAAAGGGCAGATAATTAATATCAATCAAGGACCGGTGGTAACTCAATATGAATTTGAGCCGGCAGCAGGTACGAAAACATCAAGGGTAGTAGGATTATCTGACGATATAGCACGCTCACTATCTGCTTTATCAACAAGGATAGCAGTCATACCCGGCAAAAATGTACTTGGTATTGAGCTTCCTAATAAGCAGCGTGAATTCTTTTGCTTAAAAGAACTTATAGAGACCCCAGAATACCAAGACAAATCAACTTTATTGCCGTTAGTCTTGGGTAAAGATTTAGCAGGTAAGCCGCTGATTGCCGATCTTGCTAAAATGCCTCATTTATTAGTAGCAGGAACCACCGGCTCAGGTAAATCCGTCGGTATTAATGTGATGATTGTGTCGCTCTTATACCGCTATACTCCCGAAGAATGTCGCTTTATCATGATTGATCCGAAAATGCTTGAATTATCGGCTTATGATGGAATACCGCATTTGCTAACTCCTGTGGTAACCGAGCCTTCTAAAGCGGTAGTTGCTCTTAAATGGGCAGTTAAGGAAATGGAAAACCGTTATAGAATGATGAGCAATATCGGTGTTAAGAATATCGCAGGTTATAATGCAAAAATCTTAGAAGCGGTTAAAGAGAATAGGGTAATTGAGCGTTCGATTCAAACTGGTTTTGACCCTGAAACAGGTAAGCCTATTTACGAAACCGTTACAATGAACATGGAAAAACTGCCTTACATAGTGGTTATTGTTGATGAGATGGCTGATTTAATGCTAGTTGCCGGTAAGGATATTGAAATGCTGATTCAAAGGCTTGCTCAGATGGCAAGAGCGGCAGGCATCCATATTATTATGGCAACACAAAGACCTTCTGTAGACGTTATTACTGGTGTCATTAAAGCCAATTTTCCAAGTCGTATTAGTTTTAAAGTTACCTCTAAAATCGATAGCCGAACGATTTTAGGAGAGCAAGGCTCCGAGCAGTTACTCGGTATGGGTGATATGTTATTTATGGGGAGTACTTCCAAGATAAGTAGGGTACACGGACCGTTTGTTAATGAAGCCGAAATTGAGCAAATTACGGAATATTTGAAAGAGAGAGGTACGCCTGAATATATCTCTGCCGTTACCGAGCAACCTGAAGAAGACGATAGTAGCATTGATATCGGTGACGGCACCTCTGATGAAGTGCTTTACAAAAAAGCTGTGCAGATAGTGCGTGACGAACGCAAATCTTCCATTAGCTATATCCAAAGGTCGCTTAGAATTGGCTATAACAAAGCTGCCAACTTAGTTGAGAAGATGGAGAAAGAGGGAATAGTCTCACCACCGAATCATACAGGTAAAAGAGAGATATTATTGCCTGAGAGGTAGGGTATTTTTTCGTCATGCGCTACGCAGCCGTAGGCGTTGTTGCATGGCTCTTATGTCATTCCTGTGAAAGCAGGAATCCAAGAAAAATTATAGATACAGCAAATTTTTGAAATTTAAAGCTCGCTTTATGCTGGATTTCTGCTTTTGCAGGAATGACATCAATATATTTATCATTGACATTCGAATTTGATAAAGCTTTAGGACAAAAGCTTTTACAAAAAGCAATATATGCCGGTGATTTAGAGTTAGTAGAAACTTTATTTATATAGTAAAGGTGTTGATTGCCCAGTACAAAGACCAATTAGGACGTATAGCTCTGCATCATGCTATAAAAGCTAATTGCGGTGAAGAATTAATACAGTTTTTAATTGAACACACTGCGTATATTAATTATCGTGATAAATCAGGTCTAACACCGCTGGCTATGGTGAAGAGTAATCATTGTGTCCCGGCTACAGAATTATTGCTCAAAGCTAATGCTTCTGAATATTATATGTATGATGATGTTATTAAGGTGTTAGGAGAATATGGATACTAAATAGTCATTGCGAGCGGGCATTGCCCGAGTGGAGCGATTCCCTCCCTGTCATCCCATGGTTTGTCCACGGGATGACACCCAGCAGATTTCTCGAGCCATGCAACAAGGCCAACGCCGCTACGGAATGACATATAATCTATACATAAAAATATCATCTATGTTATTAATTATAATAGACATACTAAAAAAGTTGCGTTATAACACTTTTTAAGTGATTTAATTTTTATTAAGCTTTTACATATGGCGAATATTTCTCCAAAATTATTTCGAAAAGCAATACAACAAGGTCTTAAAGCCGCTTTATTCACCACCTCAACCGCAGCGATAATGCTGAGTAGTAGCGGGGCACTCGGTGTTGCTGCAGGTGTTGTTGCTACTGATAATCATGCAGCATTTAGTGATAATATTGGCAATGGTAATTGGAATGAGATAACGGCTGAAGGGTTAATTATTATTACTCCTGCTGACAGTCCTCAAAACAATTGGGCATTTACTTACGGTGGTGATTATACTATCACTGCAGATGTAGCCGATCATATTATTACGGCTATAAATGTTGCGGATACTACTCCTTAGATCTAAATATTGCTCAAAATACCGTCTTTGGTTCGATTATAACGAGAGGTAACTTGTTGCCTGTTACTATTACTGCCGGCAAAAGCTTAACTTTAAATGGTAATAATGCTGTTGCTGCAAATCATGGTTTTGATGCGCCTGCCGATAATTATACAGGTTTAGGAAATATAGATTTAGAGGGAGCGAATGCTGCACTAATTATACAATCTGCAGCTCCGGCAAAGATAACACTTGCAGGAAATATAGATGGAGGAGGTATAATAACTGTCAAGACAGATGCTGCCATTAACGGAACAATAGGTAATACAAATTCATTAGCCACGATAAGTGTAGGAGCAGGTACAGCCACGTTAGGGGGAGTGGTTATTAAAGCTACTACGACTAAGTTGACAGATGCTGCATCGGTATTAACCCTTACAAATGCAAATGCAGTATTAACAGGTGCGATTGATAACACCACAGGCGGTGATAATGTAGGTGTCTTAAATTTAAATGGTGCATTAAGTCAAGTAACCGGGAATATAGGTAATACAAATTCATTAGCCACGATAAGTGTAGGAGCAGGTACAGCCACGTTAGGGGGAGCGGTTATTAAAGCTACTACGACTAAGTTGACAGATGCTGCGTCAGCAGTAACATTTACGAATCCTGTAGTGGTGACCGGAGCGATAGATAATACCGGTAATGCAAATAATGGTATAGTAACGTTTACCGGTAATAGTACAGTAACTGGCAATATAGGTAATACAAATGCATTAGCAACAGTGAATGTAGGAGCAGGAATAACATTACAAGCTGGAGGAAGCCTAGCTGCGAATAATATAGATTTTGGAGCCAGGAGTACTTTAGAGTTTAACGGACCTCTTGATGGTGGTGGTAACGCAATCCCTTATTATTTTAAAGGAGCTATAGCAAACGGCAATAATGCTATATTAAATGTTAATACAAAGTTACTTATGGCATATCATTTAACTATAGGAACAGTTGCAGAAATCAATATTGGAGCTGGTAATCTTTTTGCAATTGATGCAAGTGCTGGTGATGTTACTATATTAAATGCTCAAGATATTCATTTTAGAGCTCTAGATTCTGTTTTAGTACTTTCTAACTTAACCGGAGTCGGAGTAAATAATATATTATTAGCAGCTGATTTAGTAGCTCCCGGTGCTGATGAAGGTACGATAGTCTTTAATGGTGGGGTTAATGGCCTGAATATTGGGAGTAATGTAGCAGGTACCGCTAGAAATATCGGTGATGGAGGCGGTAATAAATTTAACACTTTACTTATTTATAATGCCGTTACAATAACTGACGATGTAAATTTAGAAGGTATACAGAACGTGCTTATTAACAATAATGCAGATTTTACTAGCAGTACAGCATTTAATGCTGGTGCTATACAAATAAACGATGCTACTTATACGATTGATGCAAATAATGGTAATTTAAATATACCGGCAGGAAATATTCAATTTGCACATGCGGATGCTCAATTAGTATTACAAAATAGTTCAGGAAACGATCGTACGATCACACTAGGTGCGAATATAGACCCTGATAATGACGATGAGGGTATAGTAATATTAAATTCTGTAACTGCAGGAAAAAAATTAACGATAGCCGGAGGCAAGACGTTTGGTGGAGCTCATAAGTTACAAACTATATTGTTCAAAGGAGCGGGAGATTGTAGCGCGGCAGGTACCACTTTTAATACAACAAATATAGTGCTTGATATTACAGGTCAATTAGAACTTGGAGCTACTACAGCAAATGTAGTTTTATTTAATGATGCTGTTCAATTAACTCAAACCGGTAATATTGGCGGTTTCTTAGATTTTAATGCAAAAAACGGTACGGTAACATTAAATAACAATGTAAATGTTGCGGGAACAGTCCAAAATACCGGCGGTACTAATAACGGTACGTTAATAGTTTTAGGTGCAAGTAATCTTAATAGAGTAAACGGGATTGCTATGTTAAAAGTAGGTGCAGGAAATGTAACTATTGCCAAAGGCGGTAACGTTAAAATCGGCGAAATCCAAGGTGTACAGGCACAAATACTTTAACATTACCTGCACACTTTAACTTAACAGGCAGCATAAATAAAACCGGTGGTCAGGCTCTGAAGCTAAACTTCATGAATGGCGTTAGTGTTAGTGGTGTTGTAGGGACTGCGGCTAATTCGGTTGGTGATATCACAACGGCAGGTGCTACAAGTTTTGCAAGCAGTGTTAACGCAAAAGGTACGGCGACACTTGGCGGTACTACAAGTTTTGCCAATACATTCACTAATACAGGTGCGGTTACTTTAGCCAAAGGTTCTATCACTAGTTTTGCTAAAAATGTAACGGCTACCAGCTTTGTAGCTAACAGTGCTACTATTAATTTCGGCAATAGCCTAGCCTTTAATAGTAATATAACAGGTAGCGGTACTACACTTACTTTAGGTGCAAATCAAGTAACATATACTGGCACCGGTAGCTTTACCGATACGCTAACCTTAAATACTACTTTTGACGGAGCAGCTAAGTCAGGTGGTAATATCTTAATTAAATCAGGTAGTACTCTTGATTTATCAGGGGTTTCAACTTTAGCACTTGTTGTTACTGCTACTAATTTCGACATGAATAATATAAGCCCAGATACAAAATATACGGTAATATCTGCAGAAACAGCAGGTGGTTTAAAGCCTACTCCTAAAGAGAATGTTAAAATAACTATTAATAATGACAACCGTTTTGTTGACTTTACTTTTGATGCATCGACTTTAACGTTATTTGCAGAGGATATAGCTGCAGATGTTATAGATGAAGATTTTGCACCGGGTGGACCGCTTGCAAATATCCCAAATGCTGCAGCAAATATAAAGAAATCGCTTGAGTTAATGGAGGATGCTCCCAATGGTTCAGATGCACGTCAAGCTTTCAATAACTTTGGTCTAATGACACCGCTACAGGAAGCAGATGCTACAACTCATCTCATGCAAGATGTTGTAAAACCTAGCGAACACTATAGCTGCCGTTAATAATCAAGTTGTAGCGAGTAATATATCAAGTAATATAACTGCTCTAAATGCTAGAATGGATAAAGTACAATCAGGGAATAAAGGTCCTGTTTCTTCTGGTGATGAAGATATGGATGCTAAGTTTGGTGCGTGGATAAGCCCGTTTGTCGGTAATGCAACGCAGAAGATGTGTAACAGTATAAGTGGTTATAAGTCTGATACAACTGGTGGCACTATAGGTTTTGACGGCTTCGTTAGCGATGATCTAGCACTCGGACTTGCATATACAAGAGCCGATACTGACATTAAGCTAAAAAATAATAAAACGGGCGATAAGAATAAGGTAGAGAGCAACATCTATTCTTTATACGGTTTATATAATGTACCTTATGAAAATCTCTTCGTTGAAGCTATAGCATCTTACTCAGATAATAAGATAAGAAGCAAATCAAGACGTGTTATTGCAACGACACTAGAGACTGTCGGTTATCAAACTGCAAACGGTAAGTATAAATCCGAAAGCTATACAGGTCAGTTAATGGCTGGTTATACCTATATGATGCCTGAGAACATTAACTTAACACCGCTAGCTGGGCTTAGATATTCGACTATCAAAGATAAGGGCTATAAGGAAACCGGTACTACTTACCAAAATCTTACCGTTAAAGGCAAGAACTATAATACTTTCGACGGTTTACTCGGTGCTAAAGTATCAAGTAATATCAATGTCAATGAAATAGTGCTAACACCTGAGCTTTACGCAATGGTCGATTATGCATTCAAGAATAAAGTTTCGGCGATTGATGCAAGATTACAAGGTATGACTGCTCCTCTTCCAACCAACAGCTTTAAGCAAAGCAAAACAAGTTTTGATGTCGGTGTCGGTGTTACTGCTAAGCATAAAATGATGGAATACGGGATTAACTACGATACCAATATCGGAAGTAAGTATTTCGCTCAGCAAGGTAGTGTAAAAGTTCGTGTTAATTTTTAATTAACCGTTCTATAATCATAAAAAAAGCCTATATAGTTTGACTATATAGGCTTTTTTGCTTTATAATGTAGTTTTGAGAAGCGTCATTGCGAGGAGCGAAGCAACGTGGCAATCTCGTCAAATATCCTGAGATTGCTTCGTCACTTACTTCGTAATTTCCTTGCAATGAAGATAAAAACTTAAATAAAACATTATGTTAGATAATATTAGAAAAACTGCCGATAGTTTTATAATGCGGGTTTTATTCGCAATGATAGCTTTTGCTTTTGTCGGCTTTGGTATTAAAGATGTATTAAATGGAAGAAGAAGCGGCGATATTGTTACTTTTTCTCATGTGAAAAATATCTCCCAGGAAGATTTCTTGAGAGCAAAATCTTTAGAAATTAATGCTATAAGTAAGCAAACGGGAACAAGTTTAACGGATGAAGAAATAGCACAGTTAAATATTGATAACCGAATCCTAAAAAGGCTTGTTTACGATAATGTCTTAGATTATTTAGTGAGTTATTATGACTTAGATCTAAGTGATGATACAGTTAAAATTTTAGTTAAAGAATCACCGGTTTTTAAAAATGAGCAAGGTGTTTTCAATATAAAAATTTTTAAAACTTATTTTAGAAATTCTTATATGGATGAAGAAAAATATTTATTAAACTTCAAAGAAAAAGCTCTAAAAAATATTTTTGTTGGTACTTTTATAGAAAGTTTCTATGTTCCTAAAGCTATGACTGACAATATAGTAGATTATATGGCTGAAAAAAGAGAAGTAGAATTAATACAAATAGATTTACAAAATAAACCGAAAGATTTACAAATCCCTACTCCTACCGGTCAGCAATTAAAGGATTTTTACCAAGATAATAAAACCGCGTTTGAGGTACCTGAGAAACGCAGCTTTTCTTATATTAAAGCTAATATTAAGGATTTAAAAGTCTCAGTTACTCAAGATGAGTTGTTAGAATTTTATAATGAAAATAAAGATGAATTCGGTGATCAAAGTTTTGAAGCGGTACAAAAACAATTACATGATTTATTAAAGGCTCAAAAAATCGACATACTTAATATGGAGTTTGCTAAAAAGCTGGAAGATGAGACGGCAGCCGGTTCTAGCTTAGTTGAAATTGCCGAAAAATATAAGCTACCGATACAAAACGTTAACTATATCAGTTATGCAGAGCTTATTGAAGATAAAATAATTGCTGAAAGTGCCGATAGTATTTTTGAGCTTTCGGAAGGTGAATTATCTTATCCTATAGAAACAGAGGATAAAAGCTATCTTATATTGGTAGAATTAAAATCTATTCAGCCGGCAAAAATACCTGAATTTGATGCTATTAAAGAGCAGGTAAATAAAGCTTGGATAAAGCGGAATATTGCAGATGTAAACTTAAAAATTATCAAGGATTTAGCAAAGGAATATAATTCAGATCAAGAGAACATAAAAGAGCTTAAAGCTACCGGAATAAAAATAAGCAAAAAAAGCTATATTAGATCCGAAATGGAAAATGATCTAACACTAACTCCTGAAATATTATTATCCATTTTTAATACTACAATAGGAAGTAATACGCCTGTATTTCAAGTAGGTAATGAAGTATATTTTGCACATATTAAATCTAGCAGTATCGATGAATTAACAGCTAAAAATATTCATGTCAATTCAGAAAAAAATATAATATATAATATTAAAAATTCTGTAATTGATGAGCTAATTAACTACACAATTATTCAGAATGATATGCAGGTAAAAGCTAATTTTAGTAAGTAGCGAAATCCATCAGGTCATACCGTATCGTCATTGCGAGGAAATTACTAAGTAATTGACGAAGCAATCTCAGGATATTTAATGAGATTGCCACGCAGCCTATGGCTGCTCGCAATGACGATAAAATAAGCCGCACATTATAAACAAAAAAAACTATGAGCTTTAAAGATTTACCGGAGTTTTTAAAATTTTTAGAAAAAAACGGTGAGTTAAAGCGTATTGCTCTTGAGGTTAAAACTGACTTAGAAATTACTGAAATTAGTAGAAGAGTATTAGCACAAGGCGGACCTGCATTACTTTTTGAAAATGTTATAAAAGTCGACGGCATTAAGTCCGACATACCTGTTCTAACTAATCTTTATGCTAGTATAAATCGTATTTGTATGGGGCTTAAACTTAAGTCACCCAAAGAATTAAGAGAACTTGGCATTTTACTAGCATTCCTTAAACAGCCGCAACCACCCGCATCTTTTAAAGAAACATTGTCAATGTTACCGCTTGCTAAGCGTATATTTGCTATGTCTCCTAAAACCGTATCAAAAGCAGCTTGTCATGAAATCGTCATTGACAAACCGAATATTAATATATTGCCGATCCAAAGATGTTGGCCGGATGATATTTCGCCTTTAATTACTTGGGGTATAGTATTTACTAAAGGTCCAACAAAAGATAAAATCGATAATTACAACCTTGGCATATATAGAATGCAGGTTATTTCAGAAAATAAGCTATTGATGCGTTGGTTAAAGTTACGGGGGGGAGCAGAGCATCATAAACGTTGGAAAGAAGCAAAACAAGAACCTTTTCCTACTGCTATCGTTATCGGGGCAAATCCAGCGGTAACTTTGGCAGCAGTTATGCCGATACCTGAGAATATCTCGGAGTATAATTTTGCTGGTTTACTCGGTAATAAAAAAGTAGAGTTGGTACAATGCAAAACTATTGACCTCAAAGTACCTGCACATAGTGAAATAGTTCTGGAAGGCTATGTAAGTTTAGAGGAGTATTTGCCTGAAGGTCCTTTTGGGGATCACACCGGATATTATAATGATGTTGAGGAATTTCCTGTATTTACGGTTACCGCAATAACGATGAAGAAAAATCCAGTATATTTAAGCACCTATACAGGAGAACCGCCTGATGAGCCATCAATCTTAGGTGAAGCATTAAATGAAATTTTTATTCCTATATTACAGCAACAATTTCCGGAAATAGTCGATTTTTGGCTTCCACCTGAAGGTTGTTCATATAGAGTTGCGGTAGTATCGATTAAAAAATCCTATCCCGGTCATGCTAAAAGAATAATGCTTGGGATTTGGTCTTACTTACGGCACTTTATGTATAGTAAGTTTATTATAGTTGTAGATGACGATATTGATGTTCGTAATTGGCAAGAAGTAATTTGGGCAATAGCAACAAGAAGCGACCCAAGGCGTGATACGAGCTTTATAGATAATTCCCCGATAGATTATTTGGATTTTGCATCTCCTGAGTCAGGCCTTGGTAGTAAAATGGGAATAGATGCAACCGATAAAATATACCCTGAGACAAATAGAAAATGGGGTAAAAAAATAGAAATGAGTCAGGAAGTTATCGACAAGGTTAATAGTATGTGGAATAGTTTAAAGATATAAGGTATACTCGTTTAATTTGAAAAATTGGCGTTGTTGTTTCATATTTTTTGATCCTCACGTAGGGCTAATGATTTAATTTGGACGTTTTTTGTCAATAATTACTTACTCGGTAAAAAACCGATGCCTTTTGATTTGCTATATTGGAATGCGGATTCTACTAATTTGCTGGCAAAAATGTATGAGGAATATTTACAAAATACATATTGCAATAACTTGCTAAAAGAGTCTAATAATTTAGAGGTACTCTGAACAAAAATAGATCTTGGAAAAGTTAATTGTAACTCTTTTTTCGTATTATTAAACGGACATAAGATTTTTTGTCTCACGGATTCAGGGCATGTAGCAGTTGTAGTTAACCCTCCCGCTAGTGCTAAATATAATTATCGGTTTAATGACGACTTAAGTTTAAGTAGTCATGAGTGGCTTATGAAAGCTACGGAATATAAAGGCTCATGGTGGAATTATTGGCTTAATTGGCTTATAAAAAATAATGATAATAAGCTAGTAGATTCTTTAGATTATCAGAATCTAGAGGTTATTGAAGAAGCTCCAGGAAGTTACGTAAGGAAGTAGGTGTTGTTTGTGGGGATACTAAATCGTCATTGCGAGCAGCCATAGGCTGCATGGCAATCTCATGAGATTTTGCTTCGTCAATTACTTTGTAATTTTCCTCGCAATGACGGAAAAGCCGATCTATGCAATGCCTAAAATATAAATAAGTCATGAAGAGAAAAAATAATAAATTTATAGAAATATCTATTGCCTTTATTTTGGGAATTGCTTTAGGTATTTATGGACAGAATCCGGATTATTTTACTAATCTAATAAGTCAAAAATCATTAGCTTTATCTGCTCTGCAAATAAAGCATTACAATATTTCAGAGCTTTCAAGAAGTAAAGTTAGTACATGTTTTACTCCGCCTGCCGGTTGTACTAAGTTTATAGCCAATCAGATAGATAAAGCTGAAGAATCTATTTATATGCAGGCATACGGTATGAGCGATGCGTTAATTACTACTGCACTTATTAATGCACAAGCGCGAGGAGTAAAGGTTAGAATATTGCTTGATCGTAGTCATTTAAAGCAAAAATTTTCTAAATTACATGAATTACAACGAGCAAAAATTGATGTATATATAGATAAAGTACCGGGAATCGCTCATAATAAAGTTATAATTATTGATAAAAAGAAAGTAATAACCGGTTCGTTTAATTTCACGGCTGCTGCCGATAAACGTAATGCTGAAAATGTAATTATTATAGAAGATCAGGAGCTAGCAGAATCTTATTTACAAAATTGGTTAAACAGAAAGGCGAGCAACTGAGAGGAGATTCCCACTATGTCATTCTTGCGAAAGCAGGAATCTAGTAGCTAAAAGATATAAATAGATTTTAAACATTTTTGATGACATTCACTAGCTTGTTTGAAATCTTTAGAAGTTGTTGCTTCTTTAGTAGTATTCAAAATAGTATTAACATTATTTTGTATAATTTCGGAATTTTTCTTAAGCAAAGATTGCATGCTTTTTGTAGCAATTTGGTTAGTTATTAAAAGAATATTCATAGCTCTTTGCATTTGTGATAGATGCAAGATCTACACTAGGGATATTGTATTTTTCATAGAACTCATATAAAATTCTGGATTCATATAGGATTTCATTAAATCTAAAAATTGTGTATTATTTCACATTATTCATTATCCTAAAAAATTTTTTGTGTTTTATAGGTTACGTATATGTAAACATAAACCCTCAATTCATGCTCACATTTATAAAATTATGAGTCAATAATTGTTAGCATTAAGAATAATATTAAAAATAGTTAAGTTTTTATAAATGTTAGATACATCAATTCAAGCATTAATAAATAAGTGGCAAAAATACCTCGTTTTGCAAAGAAATTACTCTAATCATACAGTAATTTCTTATAATAATGACCTTAAGCATTTTCTTGAGTTTATGAATTATTATAATTCAGAGCTTGTAACGATAAATCATATTAAAACCGCAGATATCAGATTAATCCGAAGTTGGCTTGCAAAACGTAACTGTGATAATTTTACCGCTTCTTCAATTTCACGTGGTTTATCTGCAGTAAAAAATTTTTATAGGTTTTTAGAGAAAACAACACAATTAAATAGTCATATAATTTTTTCTATAAAATCTCCTAAAAAGACTAAATTGTTACCAAAAGCTTTATCGGAAGATGATGTAGTAATATCACTTGAACATATTGAAGAATACGGGAATGTTAAGTGGGTAGAACTTAGAAATAAAGCCCTACTTGTCCTTATATATGCTTCAGGTCTACGTATATCGGAAGCATTATCAATTACGAAACTTCATCTACAAAATCTAGAATTTATAAGAATAATAGGTAAAGGTAGTAAAGAAAGAATAATTCCGTGGTTACCGATTGCTAAAAATTTAATTACCCAATATTTAGAAATATTGCCGTATAAGTTAGGTGATAATGAACCCATATTTAGAGGAAAGCAGGGTAAGGAATTGCAACCATCGGTATTTAATCGTGAATTAATTAAATTAAAGCATTTTTATGGTTTACCGCAGCATTTAACTGCTCATTCATTTAGACATAGTTTTGCTTCACATTTGCTTGAGCATGGTGCAGATTTACGCTCTCTTCAAGAACTATTAGGTCATAAAAGTCTATCTACTACACAAAACTATACTAAAACAAGTATAAAGCATTTAGAAGCTGTATATACTACCGCATATCCAATTAAAAAATAAAATATATTAATATTCATAATCTTCTTGCATTAATTTTAAGTTATATATTATTTTAAAAACCTTATAAACATAATATATTAAAGTTAATATTGAGATATTAATATGCTAGAAACACCTAAATTACCTATGGGATATAAACCTTCTCAAGATGAAGAATATATGTGTCCTAATCACCTAGAATATTTTAGACAAAAACTTTTAAGATGGAAAGAGGATTTATTAAAGGAATCTCAAGAGACTTTAAATCATTTAAAGGAAGCAAATTTAAAAGAATCCGATCTTAACGATTGTGCTACTCATGAAACAGAAAGAGCTTTTGAGCTTCGTAGTAGAAATAGATATTGTAAATTAATGAGTAAAATAGAAGAAGCATTATCACGTATTAAAAATGGGGAATATGGTTACTGTGAAGAAACAGGCGACCCAATAGGTATAAAAAGATTAGAAGCACGACCTATTGCTGCATTATGTATTGAAGCTCAAGAGCGTCATGAAAATTATGAGAGAAGTCATTTGGATGAGCCTGGGAATTAAGTAGCTAGGTAATTTATGTGCGTGGATCTCAGGAATCCAAAAACATTTAATGCCACCCCGTGGCTTGACAACGGGGTCTAGAAAAACAAATTATTATATTAATAATTTTAGTATTTTTAACTAGATTCCGCGATCAAGTCGCGGAATGACAATAATTCATTTTTGCAGGCATGATACTTGAACATCTAAAACCTAAAGAAGTTAGAGCATTTACTGTTTCAAATAAAGGTAATCCCATAACATTTGAATATGAGCCGGAAATAAATGAGATAAAAGCTTCTGCATAACCGGAAATTTTACATCCGCCGGCTTTATCTATTCCCTCATCCAAAGAACAATAAAAATTAATCTCTTCATCACTTAATTTTTTGAACTTAACAATAGTCTGAACTATTTTTTGTCTAACTGTAAGCTGATCATTCTCTTTTTTGATAATACATAAACCGGTATAGACACGATGACGACGTCCGGATAACATCTTAATACAATTCTTGACTTCTTCATAAGTAGTAGCTTTCGGCAATATTCTTCTACCTACTGCCGCTACGGTATCGGCAGCTATAATTATAGCTGATTCCTCTATTTGAGATGCAATTTTTATAGCTTTTTCGTAAGCAAGTCTTATGGCTAAGGGAGCGGGTAATTCACGCAAATTAGGTGTTTCGTCTATATCTGCCGGAATAATTTGTGAAGGGATAATTTTGATTCTGTTTAGTAACTCAATTCTTGCAGGAGAGCTTGATGCTAATATAATCGGTAGGTTTTTTCTGTTCTGCTTCATACTTATAAAGACTAGTGACGATGAATCACACGCCCCTTAGTTAAATCATAAGGAGTCATTTCTACCATAACTTTATCTCCTAGTAATATTCTGATACGATTTTTACGCATCCTACCGGAAGTATGAGCAATAATTACATGCTCATTCTCAAGCTTTACTCTGAAAGTAGCATTAGGTAAAAGTTCAAGTACTGTACCTGTAAACTGAATGAGATCGTCTTTTGACATTATAATTTATGTTTTTATGGTCGGGGCGGAGAGATTCGAACTCCCGACCCTCTGGTCCCAAACCAGATGCGCTACCAGGCTGCGCTACGCCCCGATAATTAATTATACCTATACTATATACTCTATTATTCGTAGCAAATCAATTTGTTTATGTAAAAATTTATAGATTTTACCTAGAAAAAGTGGTTTTGTTAGGTTCTAAGCGTCATTGTATTAGTCCTGCGGCTTTGTTGTATGGCCCTTATGTTCATACCCGTGGAAGCGGGAATCTAGTCTTTTTTGCTGTTATACTGTGACTTGACCCCGATCTTGTATAACAGACTGTGTCCTGAGATCCCGCAATCAAGTTGCGGGATGACATTAAAGATTACTGGATTCCTGCTTTCGCAGGAATGACATAAGAGGTACAAAAATTAATAAAGTTTTGCGGTTTTCACTAAGAAGCTAAAATAGATAGGTTTTACCCTTGTATTTCTTAAGTTTTATATACGGATTTACCGAATTTCTATAAAAAGTACATAAAGTTTAATTTATTTTAAACAAGAAAAAGTAATCATAAGTTACTTTTCTATATAGAAAATACCTTATTTATAAGTATTTTTATAGATATTTTTAGTATTAATTAATGTTTTTCAATTAAAAGTAATATGTTATTTATATAACAAAATCATAAGTTAGAAAAATTAAGCCCAAATTTAGGAGATATTATGTCAAGTCAACGATAAAAAATTTAATAAAAAAAGGCATGTTTACATCAATTGCGGCATTGATGCTTGCTAGCACTAGTTAGTGCCCTTGGTACTGCTAACCGAATCGTAACAGTAGGGGGTGGCTCAGTAGCTGATGGTAGTGCTTTTGGCGTAGGAGCATATGTACCAGGTTCATTTGTAACCCTTGGCAAAGTAAATAATTTTACTGTAGATGTGCCAGCAATTCCTGCTATATATTTAGATACCTTTAATAATGCAACAATGACTGTGCCAAATAACATATTTTGGACCGATTATACCTGGTTGATCTTACTAAAGAAAATGTCGGGCGTGTTGTAGATGTCCCTAACGCTATAAACATCACTTTAACAGGTACGCCAGTTACAAATGCACAAGTACTTGCAGTGGTTCCTCCTGTTGCTCCAGGACCAGGAGAAGCACCAGGGAATACTTTTTTAACAGCTTTAATTTTAACGATTTAGCTAGTACTTTGATTTTTCAGGCTACATCTACTTTTTCCTCCTACTGGTGATAATAGAATCGCCTTTATCTCAGATCCAGGTAGTATAGTAACTTCTGTTCAAGGCCAGGCAGATCTTACATTACAGATTGACACTGACTTTCAATTTAAACATCCAAGTTGGATTAAGGCAAAAACTTTTAATATTGCAAATAATAAGCTACTTAATTTTGCTACTGATACTTCACCAGCCGCAGGTCTTTACGTTAATGAAGTTATGGATATACAACCTATAGACATAGTATCAAGTTTGGCGGCCAAAATGCTACTTATGACGTAAGTAATGAATCGCCAAATGCTGCAGAATTTGTGGCTAGCTTCAACCTAGTTCCAGCAAATGATGTAGATGGTCAATTAAGAGTACACGTGGCTTCCGGTAGCCGAGAAATTGCACTTAATGCAGGTAGCGGTAATGGAACAGGAGGGACAATAAGGCTTAACAAATTTTTAACCGATGGGATAGGAGCTCCTCTAAATCACACTCCAGCTACAATTACAGGAACCATCTTTGCCCAAACTATTCAGATAGGGAACCAGTATCAGCCTATTAATATAGGAGTAGACACGCCGTATGGTGTGGATTGGATACCGGCGCGGGAGGATTAGTACAATTTACGCAGAACTCGTTAGTACGATTTTAGCAAGATATAATTTCTGATGTAGATTTTAACGGTACGGCCGCACAAGTAACAATCGCTGATGGTAAGAATGTTGGTGGGACTACCGGTGGTAATATAGATAATACATTAGGAGGAGGTGTGAATATATTAAATTTTGTCGGTAATAGTACGGTTATCGGTAATGTAGGAGCTACAAATCCGGTTAATATATTAAATGTTCAAGGCAATAATGCCGGTACAATAAACCTTGTTGCGGGCGGTAATTTAGCGGCAGTAACAAGTAGCGGAGGTGTTAACGGCATTGTTAATGTTTTAGGAGTAGGTACGCGTAATGCTGCGGTCGGAGCAGGCCAACTTACAACAAATACTACGGGTAATGTTACTGTCGGAACAGGAACATATACAGTACCGGTAATGCAACTTTTGGCGGGGCCGGAACTATTAACACAACAGTTATTACAGGACAGACTGATTTTAAAGGGTCTGCAGGTACGGTTAACGTTAATGATACCGGTACTTTAGCAGCAGTGACAAGTAGTGCAGCAACTAACAGTAATTTAGTATTTTTAGGAGGCGGTAACGTTACCGGAGTCATAAATAATATTGGAGCAATTACTGTTAATGCAGCAGGTAATAAAACGGTTATCTTGCAAAAAAGTGTATCCGCTACTTCTTTAACACTTGGTAACAATGCTGTGGCGAATTTACAAGACTCGCTTACAAAAAGCGGTAACGTGGATTTTACCAATGGCGGTGTTTTAGAGTTTTCGGGAGCAAATCCTGCAGGTTATTTACTTAACAGCCAAATCAAAAACGGGAACACAGGAACATTAAACGTTTATACTACCGGTACTACTTTAACGGCTACTGATTCAAGTATAGGTATGGTAAACACAATTAATATCGGGCAGGGAAATGCAGTCGCGGCATTTACGATAGATGTATCTAACAAGGCTTTAACGCTAGGAAGTGATATTAATTTGAATAATACTAAATCCGTATTTGGTTTAACTACTAGCAAAAATCAACAAGTTACCTTTATGAATAGTGTCGATGGTTTTGCCGGTGGAGGCGGTAGCGTCAATTTAAGTAGTACTTCTAGTACTATACCTAATAACAATGTGTTAACTGTGTTAACTTTGCAGGGTAATTTGGGTAATGAAACTCTTGGCACAAAGGCAAACCTCCTTGCTGTTATAAATGTTAGTGGTAATGTCGGCGTTGTTGGTACTAATGCTACGTTAGGTACAAATGGACTTGATATGAGTAATACTGCAGTGCTTAATATTGCTGCTGGCGGGGTTTTTGCCGATGCATCACTTACCTCGGCTAAGATTGCCAAAATTAATATCGGTGAGGTTAATGCTGGACCAGCCGTTTATGCCCTTGATGCATTAAACGGTGATTTTCCATTAGATGCACCAGGTGTTACATTCGTGAATCCCGCATCTGTTTTAAAGTTAATGACTACCGTAGCTAGCGGCAAAAACAGTACTATAGAGTTAACAGGTAATATAGAGCCAGTTGTTCCAAATACCGGTGTAGTTGAGATAAATGCAAGAAATGCTAATACCAAGTTAACAATAGATGGTATGGCTAATAAGTATGCTATCGGAACAAAAGCAAATCCGGTGAGTAAAGTACCACTTACAGGGCACGGAACACTGGTAATAACTGCTCTTAATACCCCAAATATCGACGTATCTGTTGCAAAAGTTGCTATAGGATCAAAAGTTTGGATCAAATTTTTTTCTCCACTCCTTCCGGTCCTATTAATAGCGAGCTTGGGGCTGTAAAGATTGACGGTAATATGAATTTCCAAAATAATGTCGGTACCGTAGCAATATTTGCTAGTGATATAGCAAATAATATAACATCAGCTATTACCGGTAATATAACAAGTACCGGATGTACTAACGGTACTATAGGTACAGTTGACGGTAATGGAAACTCAACGAATACAATTACGAACCTTGCAATGTTAAAAGCGGGTGTTGACAACAGCACCGTTACGATTAACGCCGGCGGTAATATGTCAATTGCTGAAATCCAAGGAACCGACACGGGTAATAAGTGTTTACTCAAGCAACTAATTTAACCAGTGGTATTAACATCACAGGTGGTAAAGCTGTGGATTTAATGTTTACCGGTCCAAGCAGCGTTAGTGGAGCTATAGGTAGCAATACTTCAAAAGTGGGTGATATAACTATTAGCGGTGATGTATTAAATTGTACCGGAGGTATTAATGCAGGATATGTAATATTAATAAATGGTGGCGACATAAAATTTAAGGGAACAACGAATAGTTTAGATATTTCTGAAGGATCAAGCTTTTCTTTGCTTTTAAATCCTGAGGATAGAGCATGGTGATTTTTGATGAATTTACTGCTATTACTTATTCCGGTAGTATAGGGTACTAAAGGAATGGTCGATATAGTTCAAATAGACGGGGGTGATGTTACAATTCAAGGTACCGTGAAAACAGGCTCGATTTCATTTACTACTGCTCAGTCTGCAACTTTAAGCCTTAATAATACAAGTATAATAAATGAATCAATTACGACCACAGGTAATAAAATCCATACTCTTGCAATATCAAATGATTTAACAACTGGAGCTAGCGGTAGTGGTTCGGTAGGTTCACAGACTCAAATCACCTTAAAACCGTTCAGTTCAACGGTGTAGACAGTAAAATCACAATCGATAGCGAAGATTTTTACTCGAGTATAACAACCAAGACTAATAATCAAGATACGGCAATATTTAACGCTAATAATGGTTTGACCGATGATTTAGGCGGTGAGAATTTAAACCTTAAACTAGTTCAGTAGTAATAAAGGCACGGTAAAAGGGGATACCTATGCTAAAGATATTACTATTGATGCCGGTAAATCAGCGGTATTTACCGGTTATAACAGTAGAAGTTTAGACATTCCGTCAGCCACGGTCGGCGGTGTTAAAGTGCCAAGAGCAACAACAAAATTTCATTACAAAACAAAAATCGTTTCAGAGAACTTCAAAGGGAGCAGCAGCAACTCTTCAGCGGAATACACTAATGCTGCACTTGTACAAGCACCGATTAATGGCGGTAGTCATAAATGCGATGATGATGTATGGTTACAAAAAGCGGTAACAGGCACTAATACTATTACTTTTGCACCGAAGAAAACCGCTTTTATTATTGCATCGGATTTAGGAGCAAATACTATAAGTTGCCGATCAAGCAACAATGATGTTTACCTGTGATAATACTAGCGTAAATGTCGGGGGCAATATCTCAGGAAGTAATATAACTTTCGATCTTGGTAATAATAAAGTTACTTATACAGGCTCTGCTACTCCTACCGGTGAGCTTATTATAAATGTCTTCTATGATACTATAAATGCAGGGCAAACAGGCAACGCTAATAGCGGTAATATAGTACTCGCAAGCGGTAGTACCTTTGATTTATCAAATGTTTCTTCAATTAAAGTATTTTTAACTGCACAAAATAATCCGTTTGCTATTGGGCAAGGTAGTGCTTATCCTATCATCACCACGGCAGGAGGTAATATCATAGTTGGTAATGCTGTAAGCTTACCGTTTAATGTAACCGCTAATGAAGGTGGTTTTGTCAGATGGCAAATTACAGGTAATTCCTTTGTACTTTTAACGATAGAACCAACAGGAGATGTAACAATAGATAATATCATCAAAATTTTAATAAATACTCCTGTTGGTAATGTTATAGTAAATACCCTTGTAGGGCAAAGATGAGAAGTCGTTGAACATCTATTACCTATAATTACAAAGACCTTCAAATGAAATACATAGAATAACTACTCCGCTTATTACCCCAATGGGGTCCTTCCGTCGGTTCGAGTGTTGGAGGTTTTAACCCTCTACAGCCGCCACCAACTAGCGGTAGTGTAGTTAACAATATATATGTTCCGCCTACCACTCCGGGCGGCTACGACGTAACACCTAGCAATCCGGCAGGATATAATACTCCGACTACTCCGGTTACAGGCACAGGCGGATTTGGTCCTAACGGACCCGGTACAGGAGGAACTACAGGAAATAATATTGGTACAGGCGGCGGTAGCCCATCAGTTGGTACCGGTGGTTTTGGTCCTAACGGTCCTGCTAATGTCGGAGGCAATCCTTACGGTCCAAATGCTTCGGTCGTAACGACTCCAACCTCAAACGTAGGCGCTAACCAGTTATCAACTGGAGGAGGCGGTAGCTTTGGAGGTACTACGGGTTATAACAGTCCGTCAACAGGTGGCTCAAGCTACAATAGTTCAGTTTTCGGTTCGGATGTATACAGTCCATCAATGGCTTCTAGTGGTTAGAGTGGTGCCGGTGGCTCAAGTTATAATAGTCCTGCTGCAACCGGTATTGCTCCTGCTAATAGCGGTAACTCTTCAGCACAAGGGAGCAGTTCTAGTTTGGGAGGTACAACTAAAGGCGGTGTAACCAACAGCGTAAGTAGTCCATACGGTAATAGCTGTAATCCTAAAGCAACAGGTGTTTCTCCCGCTAATAATAGTAACGGCATGGGAAGTAGTTCCGGTAGCGATATGTCTGGCTATAGGTAGTAGCCGAGATAATTCTGCAGGTACAAGTAGCGGTGGAAGCTCAGGTAGCGGAATAAGTCGTGCTAAAGCGAATGACGGCTTTAATGTTGCACAAGATAATACTAGTATCGCTAATCAAAAAGTAAGGGAGAGAATTAAGGCTCTTGAAGATGAAAATAACAATGCTACGAATCCTACAGCAGAAGATGCTACATCACGTACGAGAGGTGTAGCTGTCGGAGGCGGTGATTGTGAACTTGATGAAAGTAAAGCTAATAATTCCATTTACGGGGTATGGGCTAGCCTATATTACGGTAAGGCAGTACAAAAAGCCTTTAACGGACTTTATAAAGCTAAATCTACCGGTGGCTCAATCGGGATTGATACCGTTATAAACGATAATATAATTCTGGGTGCTGCTTATTAGAGTCGATACGAAGTTACGTAAAATGCTAAAGCCGGCAATACTACTAAGGTCGGAACTAATATGGGCTCTATAATATGGTTTATATAGCTTTATAAATAACCTATTTATAGAAGGCGTAACCACCTATGCACGAAGTGATATTAAAACTAATGAACTACGTAATATTATAGGCGGTTATGAAACAGCACACGGTAAATATAATTCAACTTTTTATAGCGGTCAAGTAGTTGGGGGTTATAATTATCTATGGAAAGAAACTTCATTTGCACCGATGGCAGGAATCAGGCTTACTAAGATTAAAGATTCCGGTTATCAGGAATACTGTACTTCTTTCCAAAACCTAACTATTCAGAAACGTCAATATAACAAGGTTGAAGGTATACTCGGCGGTGAAATTAAGACAACCTACTATAAGGATGAATGCATAATTAGACCGCAAATTCATACCTTTATTAATTACGATTTCAAAGGTAAAACACCGGCAATCGTTGCAGATCTTAACGGTCTTAATGAGCCTCTACCGGTACTGGCACCTAAACCTACTAAAATGCTATATGATTTAGGGGCAGGTGCAGTAATTAAGAAGGGTAGAATGGAGTACGGAGTGCATTACAGTCTGAACTTAGCTAAAAAATACCATGCCCAGTCCGGTACGCTAAGATTTAAAGTAAACTTCTAAAAACCCGCATCAATTAAGAATAAGGATTTTAAAATCCTTATTCTTAATTACACACCGAATAGCGGATTACTATATAATCAGCTGTTTGCATAAAATTAAATAATAAGTTGAATTTATACAAGGATTATCATATTAATATTTGTAATTATTTTTCGGGAACTGCGATAGTTTTTATGGTAATTGCATGTAGTTTTTTATTTAATATTTCAGACAGGGCGTTTTTTACTAATTTATGTTGATTAATTAAAGAAAGTCCATTAAATTGAACATCTGATATTTCTAAGGCATAATGGTCTTGATCTCCTACTAAATCAGTAATTTTCATTGTACTGTTCGGAAATGATTCTTTAAGTATTTTTTCTAACTCTTCTACAGATATTGCCATTATTTTATCAATATTAATTTAAGTATTAATTAAAGTTTTTTTGCTTAAAGTAAAGCTTTATATGAATTTTTATTATAGAATTTTAAACATTCATTGATAAAATCGACTCTTATGCATATAATAATTAATATTATTATGTCATTCTATTAATTATTATGAAAAAAGAAACTGAAGAATTAAAATTATTTATCTTAGAATGTTTAAGTGAGAAAAAAGCAGAAGATATTGAGGTAATTGATTTAACAGGAAAACATAAATTAGCCGATTATATTATATTTGCTAGCGGTCGTTCGACTAAAAATGTTGGAGCAATTGCTGAATATGTAGCTTTAGAATTAAAAAATAATGCTGGTATAAATAGTAATATTGAGGGGCTTGGTAAATCAGAATGGGTACTAATAGATGCAGGTACTATTTTAATTAATATTTTTTATCCTGAAGTACGGGAGCATTTTAAGTTAGAAGAAATTTGGAAAAGATGAACGATCATATTCTTATTAACGTTATAATTTTACTCGGTACTGCGGTTTTTATCGTGGCTATACTTAAGCGTCTTAGATTAAGTCCGGTACTTGGTTACTTAATTGCCGGAGCTGCAATAGGTGATCACGGTTTAAAAATCGTAACATATGACCAAACTAAGTTACTAGGTGAACTTGGTGTAGTATTTCTATTATTTGCGATAGGACTTGAGTTATCCTTCGAGCGATTAAAAGCTATGAGACGATATGTATTTGGTCTCGGTAGTTTGCAAGTTTTAACAACCGCTATAGTAATTGCCGGTGCAATGGTGCTTATAGACGGCAATAGTAGTGCGGCTATTATTACCGGCGGTGGTCTGGCCCTTTCATCTACAGCACTTGTTATGCAGGTTATTGAGGAAAATCGTAGTCAATCAACGCAAATAGGAAGAGTTTCTTTAGCTATTCTGTTACTACAAGATTTGGCCGTAGTGCCATTGCTTGTGATAGTTCCGTTACTTGCCGGTAACAATAAAGCCTCGCTTGCAGCGGCTCTTGGTATTGCACTCTTAAAAGCCGTAACGGCCTTACTTACAATATTTATTGTCGGTCGTGTTTTTCTTCGTCCTGTATTTTCATTCATTTCATCAGAAAGTAATAATGCAAGCGAGTTACCTATTTCGATGACTTTGTTAATAGTACTTTCTGCTGCTTGGGCTACCGAAACATTTGGTTTATCTTTAGCTCTAGGAGCATTTGTTGCCGGAGTATTAGTTGCAGAAACTGAATTTAGATTGCAGGCAGAGGAAAGTATTTATCCTTTCAAAAGTTTATTTTTAGGATTGTTTTTCATGACCGTGGGTATGAATATCGATGCCCTAGAAATGTATGAAAAAATATCTCATATTCTTACTTTATCTATTGCTTTAATAGGTATAAAAACCTTAATCATAACGGCTTTTTGTATTTTATTCGGTTTTAATAAAGGAGTTGCTTTTTATTCAGGCTTATTATTATCGCAAGGTGGAGAGTTTGGTTTTATATTATTCAGTTTAGGTAAAGATAGTGGAGTATTAGAAGAAAGTACTGCCGATATATTATTACTCGTAGTTACTTTTACTATGGCACTTACTCCATTACTCGCAGCTTTAGGGCAAAAGATTGCTGAGAAAGTTGATAAAGGACTTGGTAAAACTCCGACTCAAATGATTGAGCTTGGGGCAAGAGATTTAACAAACCATATTATTATTGCCGGACTCGGTAATACCGGTAAAATGGTAGCAAGAGTTTTGGAAGCGGAAGGTATAAGTTACGTAATACTTGATTTAGATGATGATAGAGTAAAAGAAGAGCTATCAAACGGTTTGCCGGTTTTTAAAGGTGATGTATCGCAAGCCGATACTCTAAAGGCATTAGGTACGGAAAGAGCATTCGCTATAATACTTACTATGAATAATCAAGTAACTATCAAGAAATCGCTTAAAACAATTAGTGGTAATTATCAGGATATACCGGTTGTCGTTAAGTTAAAAAATTTAAAAAATGCTAGAGAGTTTTATGATTTAGGTGCCACAACTATTATTCCAGAAAGTTATGAGACTGGATTACAAATAGGTGGAACAGTCCTAAAAAATATAGGTATTAGTGAGCAGGAAATTAATAGAATAAAAGTACAATTTAGGCTTGGTAATTATATAATAGCAAAAAAAGAGGATGCTTTATCTGAAGCGGAAGATAATGATTAAAATTCTTATTACTTTAATTATTGTAATATTATCAACAACAATTAATGCCGATAATAAAAAATTGCCTATTCCGAGATTTGTTTCAATAAAATCTAATGAAGTAAATGCAAGGAGCGGACCAACTACTAAATCTGCCGTAGAATGGGTTTTTGTTAAAAAAGGCGAACCGGTAGAAATAACTGCAGAGTACAAGCAATGGCGACAAGTACGTGACATTAACGGCGAAGGCGGTTGGATACATTCAAGCGTTTTATCAGGTAAAAGATCAGTAGTTATTACTTCTGATAAGGAAATAGAACTTACCAAATCCGCAGACCATAAAAGCCGAGTTATAGCAAAATTAATGCCAAAAGTTCGTTGTAGTTTAAAAAAATGTAAAGAACAATTCTGCCAAATTACATGTAAGGATTACACAGGTTGGATTTCCAAGAAAGTAATTTGGGGAGTGTATGATGATAATGATAGGTATTAATAGGCTTCTTGCATAACCTCCTTCTAAAGGTAAATTTGTACTTCAATCCGGTACTCGCATCCTCACGTACTTTTATGTACGCTGCAGTGCTGTTGTAGAAGACAAGATTTGATCTTACAGACACTATAAATTTTGCACCTGATTGTCAGTTAAATTTTGACTGTCAGAGACGTATTCAAGATACAAGATTTCATTATTCTTTTCAACAGCTAATTTTCTACTATCCTTAAAAGTTTGCATAGGAGTTTTTCCATAACAATATTTTCCTGAATGTGGTCGCTCATTATTGAAATGCTCTAACCAAATATCAAGATCTAATTGTAAATCATCAAGATCTGTATAAATCTTTTTCCGCATAGCTGTATCAAAGAATTCTTGTTTCATGGTTTTATTAAAACGCTCACACATACCATTTGTTTGGGGAGAATATGCCTTAGTTGTAGTATGCTCTATACCTTCGATACTTAGAAACAACTCAAAAGCATGATGCTCTATATTCCCCTTATATTCTGACCCACGATCTGTAAGAATACGAAGTATTGGTATCCCTTGGGTCTCGTACCATGGTAACACGCGGTCATTAAGCATATCAGCAGCAGTTAAAGCTGTTTTATCAGTATATAGTTTAGCATCAGCTACCCTAGTATAGCTATCAATAAATACCTGAGAATAAACCTTACCTATACCTTTGAAATTACCTACATAATACGTATCCTGACATCCTAGATAACCTGGATGCTGCGTCTCAGTTTCTCCATGAGCTTCTCTTTCATTACGACGCTCCTCTAGCACTTGTAATTGAGATTCAGTAAGAACAATACCATCCTGAGCCATCTTTGCTTCTAATGCTTTAAGTCTTTTACTGATATTGTTTAAATCATTACGTAACCAAATTGATCGCACTCCTCCAGGCGATACAAGTATACCGCTCTTCTTAAGCTCATTTGATACTCTTAGCTGACCATATGCTGGATATTCTATTGCCATATCCATTACTGCTTTCTCTATCGCTGGATCAACTCTATTCGCTATTATTGGCTTTCTTCGACTAATTTCATATAATGTCTCTTCGCCACCAGTTTCATACAGTGCTTTAAATCTGTAATAACTATCTCTACTATAGCCCATCGCTTTACATGCTGATGATATGCTACCAAGACTCTTAGCTAGTTCTAGTAACCCTATTTTTGGCTTTATTATTTTTTGATTTAAGTTCATTTTTCATCTCCATTTAATAATTAATTTATTTTACTAAACGTAAGATATAATCTCAACTATTACAATTTGTATTGTCATGATAATATCTTGCAAATTTAGATATTTTAGGAGTATATTCCCTAAATATCTATTTATCTAGTTGATTTAAGAGGTTATCTGTAAATAAATTGTAATTAGCAAGTAAAGAGCTTTTTTAGCAAAAATTGATAAGATTTTTGATAGGGTGTTATTCATATTTCAAAAAAATCTTATAATTTGCAGCAAAAAAGAATTAAATTATCGATTAAGATTTATTTACAGATAGCTTCCAACATCATTTTAGCGGCTTTTATGCCTGCTTCTGTTGAAGTTTTTATATTGGTAGTTTCGGTATGGAAAGTTATTTTACTGCCATCAAGGTTACCGAGCATAAAATTGGTTTGTATATTATACATCTTCCCAAACTCTACTTCTAGGGGTAATTTGTACGTCAATCCGGTACTCGCATCTGTGCGATTGCTTTTGTACGCTGCGGTGGCAAGTGCTTCTGTGTTTCCTTCAAATACCTCCCTATAAGCGAGTTTGGAAAGATGTCTAGGATTTGCATCTAGATATTGTGAATAAGCAGCAATCGGGGTGCGGCAATTAGCATCTAGATACTCTAAAAATGCTCTTTCGGGTTTTATGAGTTCAAAAGTGGGAAGATGATTAATTTGGTTGCATATCTCAAGCATAGCATTATCATCTTTTCTAATCTCAACTGCAATGACTCCCTGCCCTATACACGGTAACATCTGTGAATACTCTATCAAATGGCAATACTCCGGATTAAACACCTCTAACCTTTTAAGACCTGTATATGCTAAAATTGTTGCGTCAACTTCGCCGGTCATTAGCTTTTTGATTCTTGAATCAACATTCCCTCTAAAAACCGTTACCTTTAAATCCGGTCTTATTTTTTGGATAAATGCTTTTCTTCGTACTGCCGAGCTACCTATTACGGCATTTTGCGGCAGCTCTTCTATAGATTTATATTTTAGACAAACAAAAACATCTCTGGGGTCTTCACGCTCTAAAACAGCAGCTATTACTAGCGGTTCAGGTATTCTACCCGGTACATCTTTTAAAGAATGAACAGCTAAGTCAATTTTTTTATCAAGCAAGGCTTGCTCTATTTCCTTTAAAAATAAAGCTTTACCGCCTATATCGTATAATGGTTTATTTTGGATTAAATCCCCGCTAGTAATAATCGGCACTATTTCACAATTGATATCAGGAAAAAATTGTTTGATTTGCTGAATAACTAAATTAGTGTGTATTAAAGCAAGTGGACTTTTTCTTGTACCTATTCTGATAGAATTTGTCATTTGTTTTCTACTATTTCAAAAGGGCTAGTAAAACTTAAAACATTACTGTTTATAATTACTTCATGATTCATAATAACTGGATGATTTACTTCTCCATGCCCTATTCCTGCTGCTTTATAAGTTCCAATATTTTGAATATGATTTAAACAAAAACTTTTTATAGCTTGTTCTACAAACTCATCCCCTTTAGTAAAATCACCAAAGATTATTGCCTTTATGCATTCAAATATACCGGTATTTTTTAATTGAACTAGATTACGATGTACGGCATAGGCTTTTTCATTAACGTCTTCAAGCAATAGAATTTTATTGTCATCCCCGTGGAAACGGGGATCCAGTATTATTTTTTCTGGATTCCCGCTTCCACGGGAATGACATAAAGAAGCATAGGAATGAGAATGAATTTGCAAACCAGTACTAATCAATTTAGTTAAAACCGTTAAATTCCCGCCTGTTATTGTACCTGTTATATTTTCCTCACTAATTTTCTTTATAGGTATAAGTTGTATTTCACTCTTTTCTCCTTTAAGAACATTTATTATAGGCATAATATCCTGATTAGTAGGCGGTAGTAACGAAGTTAACACTGAACCGTGAATAGTTGGGATATTATAATGGTTATTTAGTAATAAATGCAAAACGGTAATATCGCTATAGCCTATCAGGACTTTATCCCCTTTTTGTTCTATATTAAAACAATCTTCTACAAATTCACTGCATCCATATCCGCCACGAAAAGCCCAAATTATTTTAACCTGTTCATTTTCCATAGCTTCTTTAAACATTCTTAACCTTTCCTCTTTAGAAGCAGCGAAAAAAGGCAATGCATCACCTGAAAAAATCTTATCATCTACTAAAGTTTTAAAACCATGCAACGCTAGTATTTTAATAGCTTCCTTTAATTTATCTTGTGCATCTAGACAGCTTGACGCCGGTGCTATAATTGATATAAAATCTCGTTGTTTATTAAAAATAATTTTTTTCATAATAATGTCATACCGTGGCCCTGCCACGGTATCCGGTAAAAATGTTAAAAAATGCGTGTTATAAGTTGTTTTTTGGATACCGTGGCGGGGCACGTTATGACAGCAAACAGTACTGTATTCCTGTGATCAACGGAATGACATTTTCAATTACAAAGGCATCGTAAAAATAAAAGTAGTCTTTCCCTGTTTATCGTTTTCTGCCCAAATTTTTCTGGCGTGCAGTTCTATTACTTTCTTACATAATGCAAGTCCTACTCCTCTACCTCCTGCCGTACGTGTTTTAGAGCTTACGACAAATACACCGAATATACTCTGCAATTCCTCTTTCAGTACTCCTATTCCATCGTCTTTTATACTATAAAACAAGATATTATTTTCTCGCATGTGTAGATCAATTTTTATTATTCCCTCACTACAATAGCTGATAGCATTTATTATTAGATTATCGAATGTGTGTTTAATATAATGAGGATCACAGTTAAAATTGAAAAGAATATAATTATTATATTCTTTTCAATATCAGATACAAAATTTAAGATTTTGCCGTTTAGATATAATTTCTTACATATTTTAATCCTTTCATGTAGCAATTCGCTTAAGTTTATATCTTTTTTATTGAGTGCATCATTAAGACTGGATGAGTATTTTTTAGGTTAACTAATTTTTCTTGCTCCTGCCTTGGTTTTAAGCATACTATTAAAAGGCTACTAAATAAGGTTAGGAATATACTACTTTGAATTGAAAACTATCTATGCTAATTAATAACTTCTCATCCATAAAATATTTATAAAGCTCTATACTAGCAAACGTAACGGTCATAAGTAGTAAAGTAGCTTGTCACCTGAATATCGTTGCAATTATAAGTAAGTTAATTATCACACACATTAATTGCAGTTGATCAAAACTACTTGATATAACAAGTAAACTACCGAAAAATATTAATATAACGAAAGTAGCCACAAACCAAGATAAAGATATAATATAATTCTTTTGAAACTTTAAAGACCATAAAGGATAAGTAATTAATATTGCAGCAGTTATAAGTGTGGTATGGTAAATAATATTATATATCTCCAAATGGTTCATTATTCTGCTACCTGATGTGATATATAAAGATGAGAACATCGATATTAAAATAAATATACCGACATAACTATAAGTAATTTCTTGATTTGGTAGGGTACTTTCCCAATATTTAAAGATGTTAAAATTCTTAAGATCACGAAATAAAGTCAAACCTTTTCTTTCTCTCTCTTGCCTGATTATTTTAACGGTTAGCGGCTCTTTTAAAGAACTAAACCCTCCGGGTTGCTTTAAAATATAATGGCTTCCAAGGAAAAAGAGTAAATTTACAATAGTTGCGGGTAGTATCGGATAAATACCTAGAACTGCTCTTAAAGAAAATATTTGCCACAATATAATAGTTAATATTGCAGTAATCATACCGATAAAAAAAACTTTTGGCACTTGATTTAAAACCGTATATTAACAAAATTAACGGCAAAGTGATTAGCGGTAAATAGATGCTAGTCAATAATAAAAATAGATTTATTAAATCTTTAGTGTAGAGCGATATAATAAAACCTATTAATCCTATAGTAATTGCGGTTATATAATTATAATTTAATGAAGCTTTTTTAATTATGTCATTAGTAAAAGTTACCACTGCAACGTTAATATAAGAGTTTGTACTTGTGATTATCATTGCCATAATAACGCCGACTATTAACCCCTTAAATCCTATATAACTTTTAATGATCCGTAAAAACAATTCATTGGTGTTAACTACCGGATCTTGAGACAATAATAATATTGCAATCCAAATGAATAAAACGGATAAAAAAAGACAAATAACTGCCGAAATAAAAAATGTTCGTGATATTTGCCTTGTGTCTTTTGCCATCAATATTCTTTGAAAAATTGAAGGACCAAGTGACGGAATCACAAAATATATAAAAATATTTAAAGAAATCCAAAATTTAGGACTAGTATAGTGAAACAATCCTTGTAAATCAGTAAGACGAGTTTGTACATTTGAGTCTATAACTATATGCGGATCGCTAAAAACATTCCATACGACAATTCCTATTACTGGAATAATTGCACTATAAGTAAAAAACTGTACGGCTTCGGTAAAAGTAACCGATTTTACACCGCCAAAAGCAGAATAGCTTATTATTACAGTGGCAATACATAAATCTATGTACAAATTTGAAATGTTAAAGAATAGCTGTAATATTAAACTTGCTACGTGGAATTGCATGGCAATCCTACCTATAGACATTAATATACTAACTATCTACGTAAGAATACGAACTTTGTTACCATACGCCTCCCCTATTATTTCTGCTGCCGATAAGCTACCCAAAAAATTCTCAAAACGAGGAGCTATAAAGTCACTAATTAATAACCAACTAACAACGCTACCGAATATACTAGGTAATAAGTACAATAATCCGTCCGTATATATTCTTGAATTATCGATTAAAAAAGTACTAGTACCGATCCAAGTAGCAATAAGAGTTGCGACTATTGTACCTGTAGAAAAATTCCTTGTTCCTATCGCATATTCGCAAATATTTTTTATATTTGTGATATTTAGAAGTCCAACTAGCAAATTAATCGCTAAAAAGCTAGTAAAAATAAGGAGATCTATATTTGGCATAGAGTTAAGTTATAGGGATTTTCTATGCAAAGAATAATAAAGATAAAAAAAGAAACAAACAATATTTTTGTGGAGTTAAAAAAGTATGTCATTCCTACGAATACACATGGGTGTCATAAGACTCGATGTCATTCCCGCGTAGGCGGGAATCCAGTACTTCAAAACTTTTTAAAAGATTTTTTTTAAAGCTCGCTTTATGCTGAAATTCCTGCTTCTGCGGGCATGACATAAACGAGCCATGCAATAAGGCCGCTTTTAGCTAGGAATGACATACAAGACTCATTTTTATTCATAAAGATTAAACTTCTACTGCCCTGACCTAATGATGCTATAGTATAATCGTTATTATACCAAGTTGTGTACTCATCAAGTGCATTATGACAATCATTGTCATCAACTATAGCTGTTTTTTTCTCTTCTCATACATCTGCTGCCGTTTTTATTACCTACCATCTTGATACTTGGATCAAATGGTGGCTTGTTTTCTTTATTTAATAATGCTTTTAGAGTTGGCAGTTTTGGGTTACTAGCATTATACTTTTGAATTGTTTAAAAATAATCTATGGCTAGGAGTAGCTGCATCTTGAGTACACTGAAGATTTACATTACCGCCATTTTTTATTAAAGTTTCTACGATTTTAGTAGCGTTAATCGCTATACCAATCAAGTGGTGTTTTACCACTCTTATCATAGAAATTTACATCAGGTTTTGTATGCGTATTTTTATGCATTTTTCTAAGAAGTTTTACTATTTTTTCTATTATAGGCTCAGCTAAAGATTTCAGTTCTTTAAAATTGTTGATTAACAATGTTTTTTCTTGACCGGATGCTTTTGAAATATCTTGTTTAATAGACCATATTATATTACCAAGCGTAGCAATCATATTATTACCGCCGGTAGAATTTTTAAGGTTACACTTTCCTAATGTTTTTTCTACTAATTCCTTTACATTCATTATTAAAGTTTTAAAACCTGCTTGAGCTAAATATTTATGACCGTTATCGGACATTTTAGATATTGTATTTTGTATTTGTAAAGTACCGGTAGCTAATAAATTTAATATATTATTTGCTTCAAGCGAAGGATTAACACCAAATTTAACTAGATTCTCAATTATTTTATAATATTTATCCATTTGAGTTTGAAATAAACTTATATTTTGATTACTCGGATTATTAGTAATAAGCGGATATTTATTGTAGAATATAAAGCAATATGATTATCTTGACCAAGATCATTAATATCTAAACCTAATTGTGTAAGTTTTTCAATTTGTGTCTTACGGAAATCATCAGAAATATGCGACTCCATAGCAACACGGAAAAAATTATGAATTTGTGCTTTCTCAGTTGAAACAAATTTTGCCATAAGTGCAGGGTTATGATGAAATACATCAATAACATTGGAGCTATTACTCCAAATACCCCATTCAAGTATAGTATTACCGTTTGTATCTTTCTTATCCCAATTAGTGTCAGGGATGAGGATCATTTTGTTTAATATCTGTACAGCAATATTTTCTAAAACATTTTTAACATTCTGATCTTATTGTTGAGGTATTAAACTACAAAGAGCTTCAAAAATATTAAGTTTGTTGTTAACATTAGTTCTGTTTAATATAGCCGGTATTAATTGTATGTTTCCTGAAGTTAATAATTGAAAAGGTGTATACATAAAAGTCTCCAATTTATATTAATTTTTTATAAAAAATACCATGAAATATGGTTTGTGTCTAATGTGTCTAATCTAATGTGCCTAATTATAATAATACATGAAAACTTGATAAATGTCAAGTAATTATTAAAAAATTAACTATTATTTAATACCAAGGTGCGAGAGATAAGTTGATTTTAATCCCTTTAACGGTAACATCAGCTTCTTTATCGGCAAGATATTTTTCTTCTCTGATTAAGGCGATTGCTTTATTGTGATAACTTGAGCATATTACGCCGATTTTATTGTTATCTGCGAGTATTTCTTCATCTTTAACTAATGAAGATAAATCTTCATCTGCTGTAATTTTATATATCTTTCTTCTTATAACTCCTTGATATTTAGCCCTTGAAATCACTTCCTGCCCGACATAACAACCTTTATCAAAACTAATTGCATTTAACTCCTCAGCACCATACATATTTGGAATAGATTTATCTGTGATTAAATCTTCCACACCATCTATTATTGCAAAATTATATTTATCTTCTAGGTATATTGGATTCCCGTTTTCACGGGGAGATGTTGTTGAGGGGGGCGGTTCCCCCTCTGTCACCCTGTGGCTTGACCACGAGATCCAGTCTTTTTTAATTATTGTCTGGATACCGCACAGCGGTATGACATCGAGCTTATTTATTGAGCGGAAACCAAGCTTAGCATAACGAGGATCACGAACCGTAATTAGCGAATCTATATCTAATTTTTGAAGTGAGTAGATAACTTTATATTCGTTACTACAATCTATTACTTGTATTTTTGAGCGAAATTTATAGAAGTTTAAATACTCTATCAAAGCAGCTTTATTACTTTTATCAATATCAAGGTAAATTTCCTCAGGGTTATGAACATACACGAAAAAATCAAATAAATATCTTCCTTGATTATTAAGCAAATAAGTATAGCAATAATTATAGTCAATTGATTTGGACTCGCCTACTGCGTTACTCGTCGTCTCGCCTATTATTATAGGCTTCGCTCCTCGCTCCTTGTATCCGAATTCAACTGAATTGACTATACTCTTACAAATATCGTTAGTAATGAGATTTTGTAGGAACTTTACGGAATCGAAACCTATTATTTTGATAACTTCTCTATTACTTAATATTTCATACATAATTATAATATTATTGACTTTATAGGTTCCTAACTACTATACTCTAAATTTATATAAATTAAACTTAATAATCATGAGATGTTCATCTTACTGTACTTCTTCCGAATATAAGATGAGTGATCTAGTTACTAATTTAAAAAAGATTGGTCTTGAACCTCAACATTTTGATGATGTTTTATATATTCGGAAAGAGATAAATAAAGATTCTGATTTTATAGAGATATTTTTCTTTCCGTTTGGTTGTGTAACTATTTGGGGCGGCGATGAAATTCAAGAAAAAATAGTTTTAAGCGATACTGATTTAGTACCAGTAAATAAGCTTAAAGAGCCGGTATCCGATTATATTTATTTTGAATATAATACGGAAGTCAAGAAAACATTTATTGATGAAGAAAAAAATAAAATAATCTTAGCAGATAAATCAGTTTTTGTTAAACTTTCTATTTCCCATGCTCTTGCACAATCGGTTAAACTTAGCGTTCTTGAGCAATCTGTTAGTAACTTGATTGTTCAGACAACCCCTATACAACAGGAACTAGCTAGAACCGGTAGCGTATCGCTTTCTAAAAAGGAGATATTACAGCAAATAGGTATATTATTTAACGAGCGTTATTCAATCAGTTTGCATAGCGATATATTCGATACTCCAGAATTTTTTTGGCGTCGTCCGAGTTATGAGCCTCTATATCTCATGACAGCAGAGTTTCAAGACATAGAAATACGGCAAAATATAATGAATCATCGTCTTAATATGATTCACGAGCTTTTAGACATTCTTTCAAACGATCTTAATTATAAACATTCCACCAAACTTGAGTGGATTATTATTATTTTAATCGGTCTTGAAGTGGTTCTGTCGTTATCTCATACTAATCTTTTCTTAAAAATTATCGGAGCTTTATAAATAGCTTCTATGCAAATTATCGATAATCAAAAAACATTAGAAGAATTTTGTAACTGGTTAGCAAATAAGGCATGCTTAAGCATAGATACGGAATTTGAGCGTCGCTATACTTATTATACTCAGCTTAGTATAATTCAAGTTAAAGCAGAAGAATATTGCGGAATAATTGATGCATTAAGCAATTTAGATCTGAATATTTTTAATAAGCTGCTTGCAGATAATAATATTACTAAAATATTTCATGCTCCTCGTGAAGATTTAGAGATTTTCTATAATTTATTTAAAACACTACCTGCTAATGTTTTTGATATACAAATTGCAGCAAATATTTGCGGATTCGGTAAACAGCTAAGCTATGATGACCTTTGCTATAAGCTAATCGGTATTACTATCGATAAAACCCACCAAAAATCTAACTGGCTAAAACGCCCTATTACTAGTGATATGTTAAATTATGCAATGTTAGACGTGGAGTATTTGTATAAGATATATAAAGAGTTAAATAATATAATTGTTAGAAATAATTTAACTAATAAATATCAAACTACTCTTAGTGCTTTATTAGATGTTAGAAATTATAAGGTTGAGCCGAAAGATGCTTGGAAAAAAATAAAATATGGAAGTGATGATAAGAGTTTTAATCACAAAATTCAAATGCTTGCAGCTTATCGTGAAGAGAATGCACAAACTATAAATATTCCTCGTAAGCATTTTATTTTAGATGAAGATTTAATAAAGCTTAGTAAATACCCGCCATTGAATCACAAGGATTTTAAAAATCTAAATTTAAAAAGCAAATATTTACACAAACAAAAATATAAAGATGAAATAATAAGTTTGTGTAATAACTTATAAGAAAAAAGCTATAAATCGAATAACTTGTAGCCTATTATGAATAGAAAAAAATTAGCCAACTAATGTAACTTATATCTCACTATCTTGTACTACTTTGACATATTCGTTGTATACATAATCAGGCAAGTTACTAAATGCCTGGGCTATGATAAGTGTCCCTACTCCTACTAATGCTAATTGAAAGCAAATATCTCCAGTCTGAGTATCGCCGGATATTTGTCCTGTTTCTAGCCAATCTCCAACTGCTTGTGCAAAAAAAGCAAAAGGTACACCAATCAATACGACAATTTTTTTATTATATCAACCATTTTACCCTAAGTTGATTTTTATAATTAAATATAAATTAATATTTTATACAATAAAAAGTTAAGGTTATTATACCGAAATCATAAATTTAAGCTTACGATCATGAGATTCAATCAGAAAATTATCTATTAATTGTTCTTTTAAACAAACTCCGGCGGTTAATATATTTCGGTTATTATTAAGATATCGGTCAAAATGTCCTTGGCCGTATCCAAGTCTATAACCCTCCTTACTAAACGCAAGTCCTGGGATAATAACTAACTCAGGAATAAAAAAATCATTATTTATAGGTTCATAGGTTTTAAAAGCCCCTAAAGCCAATTGATCGTTATAATGATAAGAACAATATTTTATCTCATTTTTTATGATTTTCGGTAGGAAGAATCTTATTTCAGGATGTAAGTTTGTTATTTCAAGTAAGTTAATTTCGCATTTTAGAGGAAAGTAAAGTCCTACTGTCTTTACTTTTAACTCCTGTAATAACCGGCTAATTTTATTGATTAGAGAGTTTTTGACTAAATCGAAATTAATCTTATCTTGGTTTTTTATTAAAAATTCTTTGAAATAAAGACGCAGCTCTTGTTTGGTCATAAATATCCTTAAATTCGTCATTGCGAGCGACTGAAGGCCTTGTGGTATGGCTCGCTTCATCTCTGTCATCCCACGACTTGTTCGTGGGATCTAGTTAAAAATACTAATATTATTAGTATTTTGAGTGGTTTTACTGGATACCGTGGTCAAGCCACGGTATGACACCGAACTGGTTTTTCAAGCCATGCAACAACGCCGCGACTGCAAGGAGCGTGGCAATCTCATAAAGCAGGACGCTTGGATTGCTTCGTCAAAACTTACAGTTTTTCCTTGCAATGACGTAGAAATATATCACATATTAATAGTCCTCTTATCTACACTAAGTGCTGCCTCTTTTATAGCCTCACTTAAAGTTGGGTGAGCGTGGCAGGTTCTTGCTATATCTTCTGAAGCTGCTCCGAATTCCATATAAGCCGTAAGCGCGGCAATTAATGTACCTGCATCAGCTCCTATAATATGAGCTCCTAAAACCCTATCGGTTTTACTATCGGCAAGGATCTTAACCATACCTTCCGTACTACCGATTGCTCTTGCTCTACTATTTGCTAAAAACGGAAACTTACCGACTTTATAATTAATGCCTTTTTCTTTTAGCTGTTCTTCCGTTTCACCGACGCTTGCTACTTCAGGATAAGTATATATTACGCTTGGAATTAAGTTATAGTTAACATGTCCTGCCTGCCCTGCCATAATTTCTACGGCAGCTACAGCCTCTTCCTCGGCTTTATGAGCAAGCATAGCTCCTTTTACCACATCACCAACTGCATAAATATTTGAAACTGCTGTTTGGAACCGGTCATTAATCTCAATGCTACCTTGCTTATCCGTAATAATACCGACAGACTCAAGCCCTAGATTTTGCGTATAGGCTTTTCTGCCTACCGCCATCAACACAACATCGCTTGTTACTACTGAACTCTTACCGTCCTCCTCTATTGTTAGATTTACTTTTCCTGACTTTACTTCAGCAGATAGCACTTTAGTATTCAGTTTAAACTCTATACCTTGTTTTTGCTGTAGTTTCATAAATTGTGTAGCAATTTCTTTATCAAGCATAGGTACAATGCTCGGTGCATACTCAATAACCGTTACTTTAGCTCCCAAACGACGCCAAACTGAACCAAGTTCTAAGCTTATATACCCTCCGCCGACTACTATTAAGTTCTCAGGTACTTTAGAAAGTTTCAAAGCACCGGTAGATGAAACAATAAATTCTTCGTCTATTTTGATATTCGGTATTTCTATGACGCTGGAACCTGTAGTAATTAGGATATTTTTGGCTTTAATTTGCTCTTTATTTACTTCAACAATATTACTAGAACTAATTTTAGCTTCACCTTTTATCCTAGTAACTTTGTTTTTGGCAAAGAGACTTTCTATACCTTTTGTGAGATCAAGAACTACTTTATCTTTATTAGCTAGCATTTTTTGTAAGTCTAGTTTTACATCCGCAGTAATACCTATATTCTCAAAATGTTTTAGAGCTGCTTCATATTTTTCGGAAGAATTAAGTAAAGCTTTCGATGGTATGCATCCTATATTTAAACAAGTGCCGCCAAGAGTATCGCTTTTTTCAATACACGCTACTTTCATACCAAGTTGAGCAGCCCTAATACTGCCTGTATAACCGGCTGGACCGCTACCTATTACCACTAAATCAAATTCTTGCATATTTGTTTGACCTTAATAAATTGTTGGATCGTCATTGCAAGCAGCCATAGGCTGCGTGGCAATCTTGTCAAATATCCTGAGATTGCTTTGTCAATTACTTACATAATTTCCTCGCAATGATGTAATACTGCTAAAATACACCACTATCACCTTTATAACAACTTTAATCTTATACTATTCTTATTTGGTGAAGCAATAAAACTAATTAAATTAATATTATCTTCAAAGCCGTTTGTATAATTTTGTAGTAAAGAAAACATCTTTTTAGAAATAGCATAATTATGACTAGCATTTAGTGAATTTGCCTCACCTATATTTTTTATTTCTCTCATTAAAGCTAAAGGATTATCAAATTTTAGCTCTATATTTTCATAGTCAACAATTACTTCGGCAAATCTTGCTTGCGAAAATAAAATCGGAACATGATCAAAATGAATAAAAGGAGCAATATGAGGAGAGTGCTTAAAATCACTTGCTATTTCGGCATCTATTAAGGATTTACGTAAATTCTTTAAGCTATTTCCTCCGACAAAATTACCGATAAAAATACCGTCAGACTTTAAAAAAATTCTTATATTAGATAAAAAGCGTTGTACATCATTTATCCAGTGTAACCCTAATGAATAAATAATTAAATCAAAAGAGTCTTTTGGCAATGCTAAATCTTCATCATCGATTAATAATTTATGATTATGCTCAAAAGAATCAAGCAATAAAGGCGACATATCTGTTACGGTAATATCGGCACTTCGATAAGCATTTTTTAGTAAGCTCGTAAGATAACCGCATTTAGCCGATATTTCTAGAATATCCGAAAAATCCTTATCAATCATCCCTAATCGACTTATTATATCATTAGCTGCATGCTTGATAAATAAGCTGTTACTTATCGCCTCTACTGCATTATTTCGGTGATTTTTTAGCTTTAGTCTGTTGAATATATAATCCTCTCCTATCTTGAATTTTCTCTCCTAAAATTGTTGGTGGCGGTCGAGAAATAAAACCCTCTAAAAAATCTCCTAGCAAACTATTTTGAACAAGTTCTCTCTGTCTTGCAGTGCGAATATCATCCCCTTTAACTCTATCTAGCCCTTCAAAATTCTCCTGAATATCTACAATTATAGATTTCGTATTGTTATTATTAGGTGATAAAGGTTCTAAACTCAACAGGCTTTTTTCTGTATGATTTAAATCCGAAGTTAGATCAAAATGCTCTAAGTAGACAGGTTTTAGTTGTTTATCATTACTAGAAACTTTTTTTCTTTCTATCGCTGAAACATTGTTATCGGTCTTATTAGATTCTCCTAGAGATTTATAACTACTTATACACAACAATACTAATATAAAATTCTTTAACATAAATAACCCTGTATATTAACAGTTAATATAAATTAAATAATATATGCATCAAGTACTGAAATAAATTAAGGGAATTATATACTTGTATAACCTAATATTTTCTTTTTATTTACCCAAGATGTAAATTCAGACATACTAAACACTTCTATTAAATTACTGCCAACTTGATCCTTGAAACATTTCAAGGCTTCTTTTTTATATCCATCACCATCAATTATTATTATAGTATCATAAATGCCTTGTTTTTTTATGTTTAGCACAAGATAAGTATATTTTCATCAACCGATCCTCCTGATTGTTGCCACTTAGATTCTATAACTAGGCAATTAGGGTGACGTTCTGGATGATATACATTATAACAAAAGTCTTGTTGTTAAGGTATATGAAACGTGTTGCTATCTCAATAGGGTTATCGCTATTTGCGTTCTTTCTAACAGCATAGTAATAATCTTGAGAGTGATTAGCTTTATGCTTAGCTAACAGCTCAATTAATGCTCGAGCTTCATCCTTAACTGCCTTGTATGAAATCTAAGTTTATATCTGATATAATAGCTTTGCCTGGAACGAGTGCAAAAAAAAGTGCTCCTCCTAAAGGCTCATAATGATTATTGTAACTAGCAGGTAAGCGTAAGCACAACTCTTTGATAAGGCTTCTTTTTCCCCTGTCCATTTTATAAATTTTATAAATGGTTTAGGGATTTTGTCTTCTGCAATCTCTGGAGAATTAATTTTTAACGGAGCTTGACCTATCATTGCTAAAACCTCGTTAAAAGATAATTCTCCGTTTTTAACTACTTTGAGTTTCATACCGACCTACCAAGGCTTTATAAAATAAATAATTACCTGTATTTAAAAGTATAGCATTAAACATATTGCTTACATTATAGTTTTTATGGTTGCACCTAAATACAAACTCGTTTAAATATCTCTCTATGTGTTTTTTTCTAATAGAATAAGAGTCCGATTATACCACGCTTAAACAACGCCCAAAAGCTTTCTATCGTGTTTACACAGACTCTCTTATATATTTACCTAAGTCGTGATTTATATATTCATGATTATATAACTTTTCTAATACCTTGTAAGCTCCCCATTCATCAGATAAAATAGTTGACCCTATTAGAATATTATTTATTGCAATTTTTTCTATGGTCTTTGAATTAACCTTTGTTATAACTTGAGCCTTAGCGTTACCGTTTCTCTCTATCATGCCGATTACAACGGTTGTTGTCTTTGTACTGCAACCTTGTGTACTTTTAGTTTTTTTATTTGTAATAGTTGAGATTATATCTTATATTTAGTAAAATAAATTAATTATTAAATGGAGATGAAAAATGAACTTAAATCAAAAAATAATAAAGCCAAAAATAGGGTTACTAGAACTAGCTAAGAGTCTTGGTAGCATATCATCAGCATGTAAAGCGATGGGCTATAGTAGAGATAGTTATTACAGATTTAAAGCACTGTATGAAACTGGTGGCGAAGAGGCATTATATGAAATTAGTCGAAGAAAGCCAATAATAGCGAATAGAGTTGATCCAGCGATAGAGAAAGCAGTAATGGATATGGCAATAGAATATCCAGCATATGGTCAGCTAAGAGTATCAAATGAGCTTAAGAAGAGCGGTATACTTGTATCGCCTGGAGGAGTGCGATCAATTTGGTTACGTAATGATTTAAACAATATCAGTAAAAGGCTTTAAGCATTAGAAGCAAAGATGGCTCAGGATGGTATTGTTCTTACTGAATCTCAATTACAAGTGCTAGAGGAGCGTCGTAATGAAAGAGAAGCTCATGGAGAAACTGAGACGCAGCATCCAGGTTATCTAGGATGTCAGGATACGTATTATGTAGGTAATTTCAAAGGTATAGGTAAGGTTTATTCTCAGGTATTTATTGATAGCTATACTAGGGTAGCTGATGCTAAACTATATACTGATAAAACAGCTTTAACTGCTGCTGATATGCTTAATGACCGCGTGTTACCATGGTACGAGACCCAAGGGATACCAATACTTCGTATTCTTACAGATCGTGGGTCAGAATATAAGGGGAATATAGAGCATCATGCTTTTGAGTTGTTTCTAAGTATCGAAGGTATAGAGCATACTACAACTAAGACATATTCTCCCCAAACAAATGGTATGTGTGAGCGTTTTAATAAAACCATGAAACAAGAATTCTTTGATACAGCTATGCGGAAAAAGATTTATACAGATCTTGATGATTTACAATTAGATCTTGATATTTGGTTAGAGCATTTCAATAATGAGCGACCACATTCAGGAAAATATTGTTATGGAAAAACTCCTATGCAAACTTTTAAGGATAGTAGAAAATTAGCTGTTGAAAAGAATAATGAAATCTTGTATCTTGAATACGTCTCTGACAGTCAAAATTTAACTGACAATCAGGTGCAAAATTTATAGTGTCTGTAAGATCAAATCTTGACTTCTACAATTTAGTATATCTATCATTTTGTCCGTAAAACAATCATCACCTTTATTATGCTCTGCTATCTCTAACATTACTTTATCACGACGTGTTGTTAATTTATATTTATCTTCTTCGTATTCTTCATTTGTGAATATACCGTCTAAAAGTTTACTTCTAAGCTTATCAAGGCTATTTTTTACACTGATAAGCTCTTTATTTCATTCTGTTATTCTTGTGTTATAATAATCTTTTTCATATTTTGCCGATTCTTTAACACTTTTAATTATTTTGCTCAATAAATCATGCTCAATATACATTGATGCAAAAACTTTTTCTATTTGTTCTATAATTCTTTAGTAACAATAGGCTTGTAAATATGAGGGTAGTATTTGTTGCCTTTTTTATAATGTATTACTCCGTGATAAAAAGTATTATTTAATATTTTATGTCGGGCAATGGGGCGTATTAGATGTGTTAGTTAACCCTTATGCACTTGGTACAAGCGACAGTATAAGAATAAGATTTATGCAGGATATCGATATTGCCATAAGACATCCTGAATCTTTTGCCGTTGCTAGGAAATGATCAACTAGCTTTTCTTGCTGTTTCCATAGTACGAATACGATTTTAATATGAGGCCATTCATTACGCTAGGTTAATTTTAAATCATATCTTGCTTGTAAATTAATCCATAACTGGGCTGAAGTGTGAAAATATTTACCTAATCTCAGTGCCATATCAGTCGTAAGAGTTCGTGTGCCATGCACTAGCAACGCCAAGTAAGAAATCATCGCCTATTCAACTATCAAAACCGACAGTACTGCTGGTTGAGTTAGATTTATAACCGCTTAGATTATTTTGTGCCTTTTGAGGACTATTGCCGACAAAAGGACTAGCCCACGTACCGAAATCTACTTCTGTCTCATCACCGGCAGAAATAGAGAATATTTTTAAAGCCATAGATACGGAAGAAAAGATAAGGGAGTTGTTTGATAAAAATTATCAAGTTCAAGAAGAAAAAATTGATAATATAGTTAAGTCACTAAATGAAGAAAATAAGTTTGCGATACTTCGCAGAAATCTAACTAATAAAAGTACCTCAGAAATAAAAAATATAGTTGAGAAAATAAACAGAATGCAAGTTGATATAGGTAAAGTATTGTTACTCGGTAGTGCAGGAATAGGTAAAACCACGTTAATGCATTATCTATCTTATAAATGGGGAAAAGAAAAACTATGAAACAACAAATTTGATTATGTATTTAGAATCAGGTTAAAGGAATTGTTAAGCTGGACAGTACGTTATGGTACTAATATAGATGACGATATACTAAGTTGTTTTGTCCATTATTGTTTAGATTCTAACGATATAAAACTTGAAGATATAAAAAGCATACAAGATAAAGATAGGATATTATTACTACTGGATGGTTATGATGAGGTAGCGTTTTTATCACAGAGTAATCGTGATTACCGAGATATTATGGATTCGGTATTTCAGTATAAAAATATCGTAATGAGTTCTAGGCCTAATGCGGTTATAGAAGAAATGAGCAACAGATTTGAGCAGAAAGTAGACAATACAGGCTGGGATAGTGAGGGAATAGAGCAATATGTACATAAAAATTTTGAGTATGATAAAGAGCTTGGAACACCATTAAAAATCTTTTTGGATACTCATGGCCAAATAAAAGAAATATGTGCAGTTCCTATCAATACTGCATTAATATGTTTGGTTTGGAGCGATCAAGCAATAAGGGATAAATTTCAAAAAAAAACAGTAATCAAGATTTTAATATAAGTCGTTTATATAGTGAAATAATAATTTGTTTTTTTTCTAAATGCCTATTATTAAGCCAGTTTATTATTTCACTATATAAACGACTTAAATATAAAAATAAAACTGAAGCTAATAATCACTTAAAAAACAAAATGAGTTTTTTAGAGCAAATAGCTTATGAGTCGTTTGTTGCAACAGGGAAGTGAGTAGAGAACAAAGTAGTAGAAAGCAAGAAAGATATATTAGATATAGACGAAGTTATAGAACAAGGGCTATTAAGAATAGAAGGGCAAAATTTTCAATTTATTCATTTAACATTTCAAGAATATCTAGCTGCATGTTATTTAAAAAATCAGTTAGCAGATAACAACACAAAATATACAGCAGCAAATTTTATAGGTGCGCATCGAAACGATCCGAAATATCTAATGACTCTAAAGTTTCTAGCAGGGATGGTAAGTAATGAAAATAATCAAGAGTTAATAGAAATATTTTGGAAAGCTGTAACATGTAATGTGGATAGGATATTAGAGTTAGGGATTGAAAGAAAGATTATACTATTAATGCATTTATTAGCTCAAAGCAACATTAACGGGAAATTTGATAGTAGAATACCGAATTTAAAACAAATACAAAATTTAATAGATGAAGTTGTGCTAAAAGATATTACAGGTTGGGAACAACATATAATAGACAGTGGTTATTTATCGGAAGCGATTGTTAAAACAGTAAATGAAAAATTACAAAATAAAAAAACTGACCCTCAAGAATTTAAAAAAGTTATAGGAATCATCACAGGATTAGCAAATAAGAAATGCATGGGGCAGTAAAACAAAAATTTATAAGAAGTTAACAAGCCTATTAGAAATGTAGAAGTCAAGATTTGATCTTACAGACACTATAAATTTTGCACCTGATTGTCAGTTACATTTTGACTGTCAGAGACGTATTCAAGATACAAGATTTCATTATTCTTTTCAACAGCTAATTTTTTACTATCCTTAAAAGTTTGCATAGGAGTTTTTCCATAACAATATTTTCCTGAATGTGGTCGCTCATTATTGAAATGCTCTAACCAAATATCAAGATCTAATTGTAAATCATCAAGATCTGTATAAATCTTTTTCCGCATAGATAGTGCAGCAGATTTTAGATATTGCACAGGAAAAATCGCTATGATTATCTTGTACGGCTCTTTTGCTAGAGGCGATTGGGTACATGATCTACCTTACGGCTATCATAGCGATACTGATATTTTGATAATTCTGAAAAAAGGTAAATATAAAGGATACACTGCTTTAAGATTAAAAGATAATATAAATATATAAGATTAGAAAACACAGGAATAATAAACCCTAAGCAAATTATTCCGTATGATTCAAGAATATCGATAATTCTAGAGTCAATAGAGGAAATAAGTAGGCAGTTAGAAAAAGGACGTTATTTTTATACCGATATAAAAAAAGAAGGTATTCTTTTATATGATAGTGGTGAATTTATACATAGCGAGGCTAAAGATTTATCTTGGAGCGATTGGTAGAGGTAAAGGTTTTTTAAAAGGGGCAACTACTTATTTAAGCGATTTGTAGTATGCTTTTTATCAGCCTTTGCCATTCATCAAGCTACGGAAAGTCTTTACAGTACTATTTTATTAGTTTCCTCAAACTACAAACCTCAATTACATAATTTACAAGAACTAGGTAGCATGGCAGGAAATTATGACAATGAATTATGGAGTGTATTTCTTCAATTAACCGAAGAACAAAAAAAGTGTTTTGAGCTTCTTGAAAAAGCTTATGTTGATGCAAGATACGATAAAAACTATAAAATTACTAAAGAACAGCTGCTTTGTCTTATTGAAAGAATAGAAAAATTAAAAGAAATCACCGCAAGAATCTGTACAACAAGAATTAATCCGTAAGGATTGAGTGTCATTACTAACTCAGCATTACCTGCGTGGATACCGAGTCGTCATTGCGAGCGACTGCAAGGAGCGTAGCAATCTAGCAAAAATAATAAAAATCTAAATATTAGCATTTTTAACTGGATTGCTTCGTCAAAACTTGCAGTTTTTCCTCGCAATGACGGGGCTTTTAAAGATATCTATAGTTATTGAGCAATGCCCATCAAGGTTTTAGTTTAAAGATTGATATAAATATAGTATAATATAAAACTTTAGTATATTCGATGAACTGCAAAAATTGGCTGAGTCGTTCTACAAGAGCTTCGGTTCTCGCGTATTACGTTATACGCAGCTCATCTTGCCTTGTGAACTCCTCGCTCTTTTTGAATTTGATCTTCGTATACTAGGCTTTTAGTTTAAAGATATATATATAAAATTATGAGTAAGAAGCTTTATATTAAAACCTACGGATGTCAGATGAATGTTTATGATTCCGTTAAGATGCAGGATTTGCTTTATCCCTTTGGCTATGAACCTACTGAAAATATTGAAGAAGCAGATGTTATTATTCTAAATACTTGTCATATCAGAGAGAAAGCAGCTGAGAAAACTTATTCTGAACTTGGTCGTATTAAGAAACTACAAGATACCAGAACAAAACAAGGTTTAAGTTCTGCAATAATAGTTGTAGCCGGTTGTGTTGCACAGGCGGAAGGGGAGGAGATTTTTACAAGAACTCCTTATGTTGATATTGTTGTCGGTCCGCAATCTTATTATAACCTACCGGAATTAATCTCAAAAGTCGTTAGACACGAAAAGCACTTAATCGATCTTGATTTTGTTGAAGAAGCAAAATTTGATCAGCTACCTGAGCAATTATATCCGCAAGGAACAAGTGCCTTTATATCGGTACAGGAAGGGTGCGATAAATTTTGTACTTTCTGCGTAGTACCTTATACTAGAGGTGCTGAATTTTCAAGAAATGTAGAGCAGGTTTACAGAGAAGCACTAAAAGTAGTTAGTAGCGGTGCTAAAGAAATTATGTTACTTGGACAAAATGTCAATGCATATCACGGTAAAGGTCCTGCAGATAAAATATTTAGTCTAGCCGATTTACTCAAACATCTAGCACAAATTCCCAATTTAGAGAGATTACGTTATACCACCTCACACCCGATAGATATGAATAATGATCTAATAAAGCTGTACGGCACCGAACCTAAATTAATGCCGTTTCTACATCTACCGGTGCAGTCAGGTTCAAATAAAATATTAAAAGCCATGAACCGCAAACATGATCGGGAATATTATTTTGATATAATTAATCGCTTAAGAGAAGCAAGGCCTGATATAGTTTTATCCTCTGATTTTATTGTCGGGTTTCCCGGTGAAACAGATGAAGATTTTGAAGATACATTAGATTTGGTCCGTAGAGTAAAATACGGTCAGTGTTATTCGTTTAAATATAGCCCACGTCCCGGCACACCTGGTGCAACTAGAACCGACCAAATACCTGAACATATAAAATCAGAGAGATTAACTATATTACAACAAGAACTCATGGCTCAGCAACTAGCTTTTAATACAAGTTGTGTTGGTAGTACTATGAAAGTTCTATTTGATCGCAATGGTAAATTCGACGACCAGATAATAGGTAAAACTCCATACATGCAGTCCGTATATATCCAAAACCCTAATAAATCTTTACTTGGTAAAATCATTGATGTAAACATTACTAAGGCTTCACTTAATAGTTTAACCGGCGAAATATTATAAGTCATGTATAAATCTCTTCTTTTTTGTTTAAAAATTTTTGTCTTCCTTATTTTAGTAGGTTGCGGGATTACTGCTTATATAATATACCACTATTCACGTGATTTGCCTGATTACTCACAGCTTGCACGTTATTATCCGCCGTCGGTAACGCGTATTTATTCCCGTGACGGCAAATTAATTGAGGAGTACGCTTTTGAACGTCGTGTATTTGTACCGATTAATAGCGTACCGAGTTCGCTAATAGAAAGTTTTATTGCAGCTGAGGATAAGAATTTCTATAACCATCCCGGCGTTGATTTGTTTGGAATAGTTAGAGCGGCATTTTTAAACATATCTAATTATTTACATCATAGGCGTATGGAAGGAGCGTCTACCATTACTCAGCAAGTGGTTAAAAATTTTCTGCTAACTAACGAAGTTTCTCTTGAACGTAAGATTAAAGAAGCGATTCTTTCTTATATGATTTCAAGAGTATTTACTAAGGATCAAATTTTAGAATTATATCTTAATCAAACATTTTTTGGTCGTGGTGCATACGGTGTTGCGGTAGCTGCACAAAATTATTTTAATAAATCCGTAGAGGAACTTACTATTGCAGAATCAGCTTTTATTGCGGCACTGCCTAAAGCCCCTTCCGAACTTAATCCTGAGAGAAACTATGCTAGAGTAAAAGCTCGTCGTGATTACGTAATAGCACGTATGTTTGAAGATGGTTATATAACAAGAGACGCTGCGAAAGAAGCTATGGATAACCCGATAGTTTTACGTAAACGAGCTAAGGAAGAAACTGTTATGGCAGATTATTATGCTGCACAGGTCAGAGAAGAAGTAATTAGGATGTTAAATAGTAAGGAAGAATTTTATACCGGAGGTCTTACTATCATTACTTCTTTAGATGCAAAGATGCAGCAATTAGCTGAAAACTCTCTAAGAAAAGGTCTAAGGGAGTTTGATAGAAGGCGTGGTTTTAGAAAGCCTATAGCTAATATTTCTCTTGATAATTGGCAAGGAGAACTAAAAAAACTACCGACTCCTCCATCGCTTTTAGAGTATAAATTAGCTGTAGTTCTAGATGTAGCCGATAATCATGTAGAGATTGGACTTATAGACGGCAGCAAATCTAAGATGCCTATTGCTGAAATGAAATGGGCAAGAAGTAATCTTAAATCAGTTAAGACCTTGCTTAAAAAAGGTGATGTGATAGTGGTTGAGGCTATAAAAGAGGGGTATGCTCTTCGTCAGATTCCTGAAGTAAACGGTGCTATTATGGTTATGAACCCAAATACCGGACAGGTACTTGCAAGCGTTGGCGGTTATGATTTTTCCACAAGTAAATTTGATAGAGTAACTCAAGCACTGCGTCAACCCGGTTCTTTGAGTAAAACCTTTGTTTATTTAGCAGCTCTTGAAAACGGTGTTAAGCCGAATCAGATTTTTAATGATGGACCTATTGAGATTTCACAAGGTCCAGGGATGCCTAGTTGGCGTCCTAAAAATTATGAGGGTAAGTTTTTAGGTGAAATCACTATGCGTACTGGTCTTGAAAAATCTCGTAATCTTATAACCGTAAGAGTTGCAACTGCCGTAGGACTTACAAAAATCGTTGATATAATTAAGCGTTTCGGTATTAATAATGAACCAAAAAAAGTTTACTCTATGGTACTTGGTTCAATTGAAACCACACTTAGCAGAATGACTAATGCTTATGCAATTATTGCTAACGGCGGTAAAAAAGTTGAGCCTCATTTTGTAGAATTAATTAAAGATCGTAACGGTAAAATTATTTATAGGCGAGATGATAGAGAATGTCTTGCTTGTAATGTTTCGGATAGTAATTTAGATACCGCAATATTAGAAATACCGAAAGAATATATCTATAGAGTTACGGATGAAGCTAGTGATTATCAAATTACTTCGTTTTTAACCGGAGCAATAGATAGAGGTACCGGTTATGCTGCGAAGAAGTTAGGGAAAATTATCGGCGGAAAAACCGGTACTAGTAACGATAGTAAAGATACATGGTTTGTAGGTTTTACACCCAAAATAGTAGTCGGCAGTTATGTGGGTTATGATACACCGAAAGAGCTTGGAAAAAGAGCAACAGGCTCAAACGTAGTATTACCGATTTTTATTGATTTTATGAGTAATGCTTATAAGGATAAGCCATCGCTGCCTTTCAAAGTTCCAGATTCAATTAAGCTAATCGCCGTAGATAGAGCAACTGGTAAAATTACACCAAGCGGTACTGTTATAGAAGCATTTAAAGTAAATAATGTTCAGATGCTTGAGAATGAATATATGATTGATAATCAAGATAATAATGATATTTTTGATTATGTACCGAGTAAGGAAGATCAATCGCAGGAAATTTACTAAACTGTATAATTAGTTTAAGCCGATATCATTCCCTGTTCTCTATGTCATGCAACAAAACCACCTATTTTTATTTTAACCTATGAAAAAAATTATTTTATATCTCACTGCCCTAATATCACTTACTATAACTTTTATAACTCAAGCGGATTGTTTTTTAGTTAATGAAAATTATAAAACAAGAAGGTAATTGTGAGTCTCGTTATGCTCCATGCTCAACATTTAAAATTGCTATAAGTTTAATGGGTTATGATGATGGGTTTTTAATTGATGAAACTCATCCAAAATTACCTGTTAAAGCAGGATATGCTGACTATCTTGAAGTTTGGAAACATGTAAAAGTTGAGATTATATCTTATATTTAGTAAAATAAATTAATTATTAAATGGAGATGAAAAATGAACTTAAATCAAAAAATAATAAAGCCAAAAATAGGGTTACTAGAACTAGCTAAGAGTCTTGGTAGCATATCATCAGCATGTAAAGCGATGGGCTATAGTAGAGATAGTTATTACAGATTTAAAGCACTGTATGAAACTGGTGGCGAAGAGGCATTATATGAAATTAGTCGAAGAAAGCCAATAATAGCGAATAGAGTTGATCCAGCGATAGAGAAAGCAGTAATGGATATGGCAATAGAATATCCAGCATATGGTCAGCTAAGAGTATCAAATGAGCTTAAGAAGAGCGGTATACTTGTATCGCCTGGAGGAGTGCGATCAATTTGGTTACGTAATGATTTAAACAATATCAGTAAAAGGCTTAAAGCATTAGAAGCAAAGATGGCTCAGGATGGTATTGTTCTTACTGAATCTCAATTACAAGTGCTAGAGGAGCGTCGTAATGAAAGAGAAGCTCATGGAGAAACTGAGACGCAGCATCCAGGTTATCTAGGATGTCAGGATACGTATTATGTAGGTAATTTCAAAGGTATAGGTAAGGTTTATTCTCAGGTATTTATTGATAGCTATACTAGGGTAGCTGATGCTAAACTATATACTGATAAAACAGCTTTAACTGCTGCTGATATGCTTAATGACCGCGTGTTACCATGGTACGAGACCCAAGGGATACCAATACTTCGTATTCTTACAGATCGTGGGTCAGAATATAAGGGGAATATAGAGCATCATGCTTTTGAGTTGTTTCTAAGTATCGAAGGTATAGAGCATACTACAACTAAGGCATATTCTCCCCAAACAAATGGTATGTGTGAGCGTTTTAATAAAACCATGAAACAAGAATTCTTTGATACAGCTATGCGGAAAAAGATTTATACAGATCTTGATGATTTACAATTAGATCTTGATATTTGGTTAGAGCATTTCAATAATGAGCGACCACATTCAGGAAAATATTGTTATGGAAAAACTCCTATGCAAACTTTTAAGGATAGTAGAAAATTAGCTGTTGAAAAGAATAATGAAATCTTGTATCTTGAATACGTCTCTGACAGTCAAAATTTAACTGACAATCAGGTGCAAAATTTATAGTGTCTGTAAGATCAAATCTTGACTTCTACATGCGAGTATACCATAAACTGAGCTGGCGGAGAGAGGGGGATTCGAACCCCCGACACGTTGCCGTGAACACGCTTTCCAGGTGTGCGCCTTAAACCACTCGGCCATCTCTCCCAAATTTTTAGCATTGCCTGTATGGCTTCCTATGTCATTCTCACAAGGTATTGATGTTGTTGCATAGAGTAAAAAGCCTACTCGATATCATCCCAGCGGAAGCGAGGATCCCAAAAAATAAACCTATAAAAACAAGTTTTTTATAGGTTTTACTGGATTCCCGGTTTCTCGCGGGAATGACATAAAACAATCTATGCCACAAAGCCTTTAGTCGCTTGCAATGACGACTCGGGTATCCATACGACAAAGCTAAGACTTATTCTGAGAAAAAATATTATTAGCTTCTTCTAGCTCATTTTTATTATTAACACCAACAATTAAATCATGATCAGTAGATAATAAATATGAAACTTTTTCACCGTGATTTTTACATATTTTTACTATTTCAGTTAAATAAACTTCCTTATGACCGTTAGTATTAGTAGCAAATAAAGGTAAGTATTTATTTAAAATTTCGCTACTGAAAGCCATAATACCTGAATTACAAAGCTTTATGTTTTTCTCTTCTGCACTTGCATTTTTATGTTCGATTATCTCTAAAAATTCACCATTTTTATCAGTAGATATTCTCCCATATTGAACCGGATTTGCTCTCTCAAAGCTTAAAGTCACTAATGCAGAATTAGTAAGGCTTAAATAAGCTATTAATTCATGCATAAGTTTTGGAGTAATAAGAGGATGATCAGCGTATAAAACTAATATTGTTTTATTTTTATTAATTAAATCTATGGCTGCATAAGTAGCATGAGCTGTGCCTTTAGGTTCTGCTTGCAGTACAAAGCGACACATATTTTCATAGGGCATTAAATGTTTTTTAAGTTCTTCTGAATACACTATAATTACATCATTTGTAACGTTAAGCGAATTCTTTAATACCGTTTCAAGCATTGGAACTCCACCGACTTTATGCATTACTTTCGGTAAATCGGACTCCATTCTAGTACCTTTACCGGCTGCTAAAATAATTATTTGATAATTTGCATCGTTATAAGTCATGGTTCTCCTTGTATTATTTCGTAAACATCATCAGATAACTCATAATTCCCAAAAACTTTTTGCACATCATCGCTTTTTTCTAAAACTTCCACAAGCTTTAGTAATTTTTCGGCTTTTTCCTTATCATCTATAATTATTGTATTTAATGGGATCCAGCCTATATACGAATCTTCAGGTATGCCGTATTTGCCAGTTAAAAATTCTAGAACTTTAGAGAAATTTTCAATATCCGTATAGATTGTATGGGTGGTATCATCGGATATAATATCATGCCCCCCGGCTTCTATGACTGCCTCTAAAACATCTTCATTAGATGCTATATTTATTGGATACTGAATAACTCCGCAATGGTTGAATAAATAATTGACACTACCGGTTTCGCCTAAACTCCCACCATATTTAGTAAAACTAGAGCGTACTTCTGCAGCAGTGCGGTTTTTATTATCGGTTAAAGCTTCAACTATTATAGCAATACCATTCTGTGCATAACCTTCATATCTAATTTCCGTATAATTTTCGTTATTAGAAGAATCATTAGCACTATTAAGAGCTTTATCTATTCTTTCTTTAGGGAGATTTTGAATACGTGCAGCGGTTAAAGCATTTCTAAGACGTGGATTATTTTCAGGGTTATTAGAAGAACCGGTTTTAGCTGCAATAACTATTTCACGAATTAATTTAGTGAAAACTTTTGCTCTTTTTGTATCTTGAGCCCCTTTACGATGCTGAATATTTTTGAACTTTGAATGACCGGCCATATTTATTTCTTTTCTTTCAAAAGTAGTATTATATACTCTGAAGTAAAATGAAAAGTAATATACGAAGATCAACTGGAAAAAGAGCAAGGAGTCTGCAAACCGAGGAGCGGAGCATATAATAAACACTCAGCATCCGAGGACTTACAAAGACGAAGTAGCTAATTTTTCAAGTTCATCGAGTATATTTTTTTTCTCCAAAAATGATTAATTAACCTTGTTTTGCTTTAAATCTTTTATTCTTTTTATTTATTACAAAAATTTTGCCTCTTCTTTTAACGATCTGACAATCTTTATCACGTTTTTTTAACGATTTTAATGAGCTAACAACTTTCATAAAATATACTTTTACATTTAATTTGGATTGATAATAAACATTTTTATTTAATCAGTCAATTAGGTTCTGTACTCTTGTAATAGAATAATCATAATTATGGCCATTTTTAGTTGCAAATTATAAGATTTTTTTGAAATATGAATAACTATTTCTGCAAAAATCTTATTAATTTTTGCTAAAAAATATCTCAAAATTATAATCATTAATCAAAAGTGTACAGGACCTAACAATTTAAAGCATTTTTAAAAAATACCATGTTTCGTGGTTTTTAACTATAAATTTAACCAATAATTACAAAGGGATCAAATTATGAATAAATATTCATTATATAACTTTACTCAAGAAACCATAAATAAAATCAAGCAAAATGGAAGAGAATGGAGTTTAAACAAACCATATTATGATGAATTTCTTGTTGAATTACCGAAATTAGTTCAAAAATTTGATCTATCTGAAATAATTACAACAGTAGATTATAGATTATCCAGGTAAACATGTATCCATATTTAATGCAGTAGGGGAGCTAGCATCATATGCTCAACTTGCTAAATGGGCTGAGAATGCTATTAAAGATGCGCAGCAAGGTGAAAATGAAAAAGCTAATAATCAATGGAAAGCTATAAAAGCAGTATTAGAGCATGCTAAAACATCAGGTATAGATTATTGTAGTTTAATAAGAGGCTGGGAAAATAATAAAGGGGCAGCACAAGGCGATCAGATACTGAAACTTCTTTTAAACAAAGTGAAACAAAATATTGACTGAAGTATAGATGAACTGAAGATAGCTAAAATCATAATAGACGAAGCAAATAAAGGAGAATACGGCTTATACGCTATTCCAAATAATTATAAAAATAATGAAAATGCAAAACATGCAGCTAACGAACATAAAAAATGGTATGAAAGCGTAATTAAAGATGATGATTTTTCAATGTTAAGCTTTAAGCTAAAGTGTGGATACAAGCTCTATATTGCAAGAAAAAGATCTAATTGATCTATCTGAGGATGATTCTACTATATCTCCAGAAATGTCAAAGGAACAAAATAATCTTAACGATCAACAACTTGCAGCTTTGGTTCATCAAGCAACTGCTCACGCTAACAGAGAGGCAATACCACATATACAACCTTCTACTAGTTCTAATAGAGGAGAGAGCGGTACAGAAGATACTATTTTAGGTATGCAAGCTAAGGATTTAGTAACATTAATTAATGCCGGAGTTCAAGCTTTAGATGGGACTACTAATCCTCAAGATGCTCAAGGTAGCACTGCTGAAGACTTTGTAACACAAGTAAGTAATCTTTTGCAAGCGACAGGAGGCGATATTAATAATTTGTTGGATATGGTACCCGATATATTAGGTAATCCTCAAAACACTAATGATGCTGCTTGGGATTTAGATTAAATCCTTACCTCTTAAATGCTATAACTTCCCTTGCTTCATAAGATAAGTTATGGTAGGATAGTTTATCTTATTGTAACTCAAGTTATTTTAGCGTTGCCGGTATGGTTTGGGAATTATGCCAAAATTGTTATTGCGAGCGACTACAAGGAGCGTGGCAATCCAGCAAAACGATAAAAAAATTCTGTAAATCAGAATTTTTTACTGGACTGCTTCGTCAATTACTCCGTAATTTTCCTCTCAATGACGTTAAAACCATACTACTCCTATTATTATCCTTTATCCTCTTCTCTAAGCCGGCTATTGCCGATCCTGAAATAGCTGAATCCTTTAAATGTTCAAAACTTTTTCCTTACTTTGAAAAAAAATTTAATATCCCATCTAATACGTTACATTCAATAGCTTTAAAAGAATCGGGGAAAAAACATACAACCCGTAAAATTAGAGTAGTATGGCCTTGGACAGTAAATGTTGAAGGAAAAGGCTATTATTTTAACACAAAAAGAGAAGCCGTAAGTTTTGTTAGAGTAGAGCTTATAAAAGGGCGAGAGAGTATTGATGTCGGATGCATGCAGATTAACTTAAGGCATCATTTAGGGGCTTTTAATTCCCTTGAACAGGCATTTGATCCAAATAATAACATTCGTTACGGTGCAGAATTTTTGCGTTCAAAATATGATCAGCTAGGGAGCTGGCACAAGGCGATAGCTTATTATCATTCGGCTACACATTCTTTAGGGTTTAAATATCAACAAGATGTAGTTAAAATAGCAAGTAATATGGCTCTTTATAAAGCATCCTTACATAGTTATCTAAATAATAATGAAGGGGCTTTAGAAGATACAATTCCAGTAAATAATAACAAAGTTCAAAAAAAATCACTTTTTAGTGGCAATAAAAGATACAGAAGTAGTATTATGATACCGGTTCCTGCTAAAATTAATTAATTCTATGAATATTAAATTAATTACATGTTTTTTAATATTAGTAAGTGCGGTAAAAGTAAATGCCGATTTTAACAATATTCAAGATAATTTTGAATATCAGGAAGAGCAATTAATAATAGAATTACCTTGGAGCGATTGTACCGAAATTCATAAATTATTAGAGGAAAAATTATCTTTTTCAGAACAACAAATAAAAAAAGAAAATAAAATTCGTGAGAAATATAAACAATTTTATTTAAAACATAATAATCCTACTAATTTTTCTATGCAATTTCTTGAGAAAAAATCTGAGACTAATGGAGTAGAAACTTTAATATCAGGTTTTTTAAAATTTTGTGAAGATAATTTTCAAACTAGTAAAAGTAAATCTAATTCCCTAAATTATTATATTAAAAAACAACAAGACCAATGGTTTAATGATATAAGAAATGAGAATTACAAAATATATTATAGAAAAAAATACGAAGATAATATCTTTAGAAATAATTAATTAAGGCAACTATATATCTTGTATAAGATAAATTGTTTCGATAATTTGTAGAAGTCAAGATTTGATCTTACAGACACTATAAATTTTGCACCTGATTGTCAGTTAAATTTTGACTGTCAGAGACGTATTCAAGATACAAGATTTCATTATTCTTTTCAACAGCTAATTTTTTACTATCCTTAAAAGTTTGCATAGGAGTTTTTCCATAACAATATTTTCCTGAATGTGGTCGCTCATTATTGAAATGCTCTAACCAAATATCAAGATCTAATTGTAAATCATCAAGATCTGTATAAATCTTTTTCCGCATAGCTGTATCAAAGAATTCTTGTTTCATGGTTTTATTAAAACGCTCACACATACCATTTGTTTGGGGAGAATATGCCTTAGTTGTAGTATGCTCTATACCTTCGATACTTAGAAACAACTCAAAAGCATGATGCTCTATATTCCCCTTATATTCTGACCCACGATCTGTAAGAATACGAAGTATTGGTATCCCTTGGGTCTCGTACCATGGTAACACGCGGTCATTAAGCATATCAGCAGCAGTTAAAGCTGTTTTATCAGTATATAGTTTAGCATCAGCTACCCTAGTATAGCTATCAATAAATACCTGAGAATAAACCTTACCTATACCTTTGAAATTACCTACATAATACGTATCCTGACATCCTAGATAACCTGGATGCTGCGTCTCAGTTTCTCCATGAGCTTCTCTTTCATTACGACGCTCCTCTAGCACTTGTAATTGAGATTCAGTAAGAACAATACCATCCTGAGCCATCTTTGCTTCTAATGCTTTAAGCCTTTTACTGATATTGTTTAAATCATTACGTAACCAAATTGATCGCACTCCTCCAGGCGATACAAGTATACCGCTCTTCTTAAGCTCATTTGATACTCTTAGCTGACCATATGCTGGATATTCTATTGCCATATCCATTACTGCTTTCTCTATCGCTGGATCAACTCTATTCGCTATTATTGGCTTTCTTCGACTAATTTCATATAATGCCTCTTCGCCACCAGTTTCATACAGTGCTTTAAATCTGTAATAACTATCTCTACTATAGCCCATCGCTTTACATGCTGATGATATGCTACCAAGACTCTTAGCTAGTTCTAGTAACCCTATTTTTGGCTTTATTATTTTTTGATTTAAGTTCATTTTTCATCTCCATTTAATAATTAATTTATTTTACTAAATGTAAGATATAATCTCAACTATTACACTTTTTAATTTTATATCTTCCTAAAGTCTAAGTAATTCTATATGTCATTCCCGCGAAAGCGGGAATGACATAAAACGAGCTATGTAACAAAGCCGGCTTGTCATCCGGTGTAGCAAAGTCCATTACTTCTGTCTTATTAATCTGCTCTGATCTCTTTTCCAGTCTTTTTCTTTAATTGACTCTCTTTTATCATGTAATTTCTTACCTTTAGCAATACCAAGTTCAACTTTCACTTTATTTTTTTTATTAAAATACATAGAAAGAGCTACTAGCGTATAGCCTTTTATTCTAATTCTACCGATAATTTTCTTTATCTCTTTAGTATGCAACAATAATTTACGCGGTCTACGAGTAGCATGATTAAATCTATTCGCTTTTTCATATTCTGCAATATGGCAGTTATACAAAAATACCTCATGTCCGGTATCTGCCGCATGACTTTCTTCTATAGACGCTTTGCCTTGACGCAGAGACCGTACTTCACTACCCTTTAATACAATACCCGCTTCTAACCTTTCTTCAATAAAATATTGAAAAAGGGCTTTCTTATTGTGTGCAATAACTTTCTTATATTCAGTCATATTTTTATAGATAGTGATGTTATGATGTTTTCAATTTGTTTTTTGGCACTATCTCTTGCTTCAGTTAATGGGGGTCTAATTTCATTTTCACATAAACCTAAATAATATGCAGCATATTTTATCGGAATCGGATTAGATTCTACAAATAATGCTGTATATAAAGGTAGTAATTTCTGATGGATTTCTAATGCTCCTTTAGTATCGTTCTTATTCCATTTTTCTAATAGCTCTTTACATATATTAGGAACAATATTAGAGGCTACAGAAGTCCACCCCACCCCACCTTGAGCGTTAAAAGCTAAGACTACTTCATCATTACCGGTTAAAATATTGAAATCCTTTTTAACTGTTGCTCTGATCCGCAATGGACGTTCTAAATCTACACCACAATCTTTTAATGCTACAATACGCGGTAGCTTGCTAAGTCTCAATATTGTCTCATCAGAAAAATCTACTCCGCTTCTAGTTGGAGCTGAATATAACATAATAGGTAGATTACACGCTTCATGCAATGCTTCAAAATGCTTATAAATCCCGTGTTGGGTAGGTTTGACATAAGATGGTGGACTAGCCATAAAACCATCTACGCCGATTTTTGTAGATTCCGCTGCAAGTGCTCTTGCATAAGTAGTATTATTTGATGAACACCCGCTTATTATAGGAATACACTTATTAACGATTTCTACGCTAGTTTGCAGTAATAATTTATATTCTTCAAAGCTTAAACTACTACTTTCTCCCGTTGAGCCTGCAATTAATACTGCATCGACTTCATGCTTTATTTGATGTTTTACAATTCTCTCTAAAGCATATAAGTCTAACTTATTATCTTTAAAAGGTGTTATAAGTGCGGTAATTAAACCTTTAAATATGTTATGCATGATTTTTTTGATTTTAATTGTTTAGCTTATTAAATCGTCATTGCGAGAAGAATTACGTAGTAATTCAACGAAGCAATCTCAGGAGTTTGTTATTATTTCATGAGATTACCACGCAGTCTACGACTGCTCGCAATGACGACTCAGTATCCATACACAGGCAATACCTCCTCGCAATGACGTTTCTTCTACTCCCTAACAACACGCCTATACTCTTCTTTCAAACGATCTGCAATTTTATGATCATCAAAAATAATCTTTTTATTGCCAAGATCTATAGAATCAATATTTTGTACCTCAATTGCCGTGCCTGTAACAAAACATCCGGTAAAATCCTTTATTTGCTCTAATTTTAAACGCTCTTCTTTTACTTCTAGACCTAAATCTTTTGCAATTTCAATAATAGTCTGTCTTGTTATACCGTTTAAAAACCTATCGGCAATTGGAGTATATAATATTTTATCTTTAACAAAGAAAATATTTGTTGTAGTGCATTCAGCAATATACCCTTCATAATCAAGTAATAATGCATCCTCATAGCCAAGAGCCTTAGCTTCTTTTTTACTCGTTATTGCCATATTATATTGAGCGGCGGATTTAGATTGTACCGGGGTGCTATCAGGCATTGCTTTACGCCAGCGGCTTACATGCAAATTTATACCTTTCTCAAAAGACCTCGGCATAGATGGAATACCGGAAATCAAAAGATTAGTAGATAAATACTGATTAGTGATATTTAGCGACTCGTCTCCGCACCAAATAAGCGGTCTTATATATGCATCCTTAATATTATTTTGTTTTATTACACGTTCATGAGCTTTTATTATCTCGTCTACATTATAAGGTACTTTCAAACCTAATGCTTCTGCTGATTTTATTAATCTTGCCGTATGTTCTTTTAGTTTAAAAACTTTGCCGTTATAAGCTCTCTCACCCTCAAATACCGATCCTGAATAATGCAGGCTATGAGTCAAAACATGAATCCTTGCAAATTGATAAGGAACTAAATCACCGTTAATCCAAACATGCCAAAAAATTTGCTCTAGTTTTACCATTGTCATTAATCTATATTTATATTAAAGTATTGTCAATCGTCATGAGCTATACGGCCGTAGTTCTCATGTCATTCCTGCGAAAGCGGGAATCCAGTAGTATTTAACGTCATCCCGCGACTTGATCGCAGGATCTCAGAACACAGCCTGCGACATAAGATCCCGTGGTCAAGCCACGGGATGACAATAGTGAAATACAATTTTTTTAAATTAAACGAGTATACATGCATACATACAAAGCACATATTTTAATCGTTGATGATGATAGCAGAATATTAGCACTTTTAAAGCAATTTTTAAATAAAAACGCGTTTTTAGTATCAACGGCAAGCTCAGTCATGGAAGCTAAAAATCTATTAAAAACTTCTAATTATGATCTAATTATTTTAGATGTTATGTTACCTGAAATAACAGGGCTTGATTTTGCTACTACTATAAGGGATGCCGGTAATAATATTCCTATAGTTATGCTTACTGCTTTATCGGAAGCCGATGACCGTGTTAAAGGACTTGAAGCCGGTGCCTCTGATTATATAACTAAACCTTTTGAACCGAGAGAATTATTACTTCGGATAAATAACTTAATCAATAATTATAATAACTTTAAAAAAGAAACGAATATAATTAAATTCGGCAATAATTTTTATAATTCCGATACAAAAGAATTTACCAAGAATAATCAAATTGTATCTCTTAGCTCTACTGAACAAAAATTACTTGAGATATTAATAAAAAATTCCGGTAAATCTACTAGTCGTTTTGAACTGTCAAAAATAATGGGAGGGCTTAGTATGCGTTCTATCGATGTACAAATTACAAGAATAAGAAGCAAAATAGAAGACAACCCAAAAGAGCCGAAATATTTAAAAACTGTGCGTAATGAGGGCTATGCACTTTATATCTAAATTATTACAGCATATTTCAAAGAGCTTCAGACAAGATGAATTTAAAAGCGAGCCTACACAGCGTATAAAAATACGTGAGCACAGACGAATCTTGAAAAATTCGCTTGTATCAAGCTCTTTGAAATATGCTTTACCAAAAACATTATTTGTACGGTTTATGTTTATTATAATCATTCCGATTTTAATAGGACAAATCGTTGCTATATTTTTGTTTTACGATCGTCATTGGTATAATGTTTCATATTATACTAGTACTATTATTATCAATGAAATAGAATCATTGATTAAAGAACATAGAAATAATTCAAGAGAGATAACCCATTTATCGGAAAATTATCTTAATTTATCTTATCAGTTTCAGCTTAATAAAAAGTTATCTATAAAACAGCCTAAATTAGGTGAACCTTTAACTATATTCAAAAATATTTTAGCTACAAAAATCCATGAAAAAAATATAGTTAAACTAAATAAGGAAAATAAAATTGAAGTATTTTTAGAATTAAAAGATGGAGTATTATATATTACTTTTCCTGCAAAGTTACTACTTAATCCTACAGTATATATATTTGTTTTATGGATTATATCTTTAACTGTTATATTACTTTCTGTTTCTATTATTTTCTCCAAAAATCAAATTAAATCAATACTCACTCTTGCGGATAGCATGGATAAATTTGGTCGAGGTGTTTTAAAAGGCAAAAATTTCAAACCTTCAGGAGCCTTAGAAATAAGAAAAGCAGGGCTTGCTTTTTTAAAAATGAAAGCTCGTATTGAAAAACAAATTACTAAAAAAACCACTATGCTTGCTATGATTTCTCATGACCTGAGAACTCCTTTAACAAGAATGAAGCTACAACTTGAATTGATGGAAGAAAGCGAAGAAATCGAAGGGTTAAAACAAGATATATTAACTATGCAGCAAATGATAAATTCTTATTTAGATTTTGCTAAAGGTGCAAGTACAGAAGAATTTGAAGACATTTTATTATTACCTTGGATGGAACGTTTTTTTAACAAATGGTCACATGTAAATATTGAATTTATAAAATCTACTAATTTAGATAAACTAGAAGTATGCATTAAGCCGCATTCTTTTGAAAGAGCCTTGTCTAATTTAATCGGTAACGCTATAAAATATGGAACTAAAATTAAGATATCCTCAAAAGATAATTCATCTACCGTAGCTATAATTATTGAGGATAACGGTCCCGGTATAGATGATACGGAAACACACCTTGTATTTAAACCGTTTTATAGATCGGATAAAGCAAGACAGCTTGATAATGTAAGTAACGTAGGGCTTGGGCTTGCTATTACTAAAGAAATAATAAACGATCATAAAGGCTCTATTTATTTAGAAGATAGCAAGGATTTAGGCGGGCTATCGGTAAGAATCGAAATACCTAAAATATGACTACCGATGTCATGCCCGTGTAGATGCCAAATCGTCATTACAAGGATAGGCAAAGCCGAGGGCGTGACAATCTCAGAAATTTTATATTGTTTCATGAGATTGCCACGCTCCTTTTAGTCGCTTGCAATGACGGAAAAATCGATCCATGCAGCAACATCTAAAATATAAAATAATGACTAACATAAAACATTTAGCAATAATAATGGACGGTAATGCTCGTTGGGCAGATCAGCATAACTTAACAAAATCTGAAGGGCATAAAGCAGGAGCCGATAAAATTCGTGAATTACTGCCTGAGTTTCTTAACCTTAACATACCTTATATAACTTTATATACTTTCTCTTCCGAAAATTGGCAACGCTCAAGCACGGAAGTAGATTTCTTAATAAAATTATTAAGTATTTATTTAAAAACCGAATTAAATAATTTACATAAAAACGGCGTTAAAATAAAAGTAATAGGTAGGCTGACTTTATTAAGTAGCTCATTGCAAAAACAAATAAATAATGCTATAGAATTAACAAAAAATAATAATAAAATAACGCTTTGTATAGCTTTTAGTTATGGAAGTCGTCAAGAAATAGTTGATGCCTGCACAAAAATTATTACAAGCGGTAAAAAAGCAGTAAGTGATAGCGATATACAACACGCTTTATATGATCCTGAAATGCCGGATGTAGATTTATTAATAAGACCGGGCGGGGTTTATCGCATCAGTAATTTCTTGCTTTGGCAAGCAGCTTATGCTGAATTATATTTCTCACCCAAATATTGGCCTGATTTTAATAAATATGATATACAAGAAGCTATAAATGATTACTCAAAAAGGAAAAGAACATTTGGTAAAAGATAAACAAAAATCAAACATATATTTAAGAATCCTGTCCGGTATAGTTTTAGTTCCGTTATTTGTCATAGCTATATTATGGTGTAAGCCTTTATTCTATATTCTAATGATATTAGTAGGTACGGGAATGTTAAGTGAATGGTATAATATGACCTACTCTTCTATTCCTGATCTATTAATCGGGCTAATTATTATTCCAATTCCTATAAGCCTATTAATATTTTTAAGTATGGAAGATACCAATAGATGGCTTATTATGCTTTATTTTTGCATAATGTGGTCGGTAGATACTTTCGCTATGATTGGTGGCAAAACTTTTAAAGGAGCAAAACTTGCTCCGAAACTTAGTCCTAACAAAACCTGGAGCGGTTTAGTGACGGGAGTATTATCAGCAGGTTTAGTTGCGGTATTAGTTAGTTTTATACCAAACTTTCATATTGAAAATTACTATTTTTCAAATAAAATTTATTTGTTTATAATTAGTTGTATATTAGCATTAATAGCTCAATTAAGTGATTTATTTATTTCATATTTTAAGCGAAAATTTAATATTAAAGATAGCGGTCATATAATACCCGGTCATGGAGGAGTGCTAGACAGATTTGATAGTATTATTTTAACCGCTCTGATATTATTTCTTATGAATATATATTGATGATAATACATTTAAATAATCATTCTAAAAAAATAATTTTAAATATCTTTTTAGCTTTACTGCTTGGATATTTTGTTTTTCATTGCATATATGGTAACAAAGGGATTATTGCATATTTAAAAGTAAATAGGCAGCTTGAAAAAGCTTATGATGAACTAAAAGGCTTACGAGCAGAAAGAGTAGAACTTGAGCATAACGTCAAATTACTTCGAACGGAATCTCTAAATAAAGATATGTTAGAAGAACAAGCAAAGAAAGTTTTAGGAGTAGCTGCTCCAAATGAGCAGGTGTTTAATCACCAATAACAAAACTTTGTTGTCATCCCGCGACTTGATCGCGGGATCCAGTCTTTTTTAATTTTTTTTTGATACCGTGGTCAAGCCACGGTATGACACAGAACGCGTTTTTCGATCCGCACAACAACATTATTGATTCAAAGGAATTAAAAATCATTTATGACTATAAAAATTTATCAAAACGACCTACCTAATAATTTTAAACTTGAAGGAGATCTAGCTATAGATACCGAGACAATGGGACTAAATCTACATAGAGATAAACTATGTTTGCTACAATTTAGTAACGGCAATGGTGAAGCTCATCTTGTTCATTTTACAAATCAAGATTATACAGCTCCTAATGTCAAAGCATTATTACTAGATAAAACTAGATGTAAGATATTTCATTTTGCTAGATTTGATCTAGCATCCATAAAAAAATATTTAAGTATAGATTTAGAAAATATCTTTTGTACTAAAATATCTTCAAAACTAGTTAGAACTTATACCGATAGTCATGGGCTTAAGGATTTGTGCCGAGAATTGCTTAATATAAATATTTCAAAACAACAACAATCTTCCTATTGGGGTGCAGATAATTTATCTTCAGAACAAAAAGAATATGCAGCAAAAGATGTGCTTTATTTGCATCAGTTAAAAGATATTTTACAAAAAATGCTACTTAAAGAAAATAGGTATGAACTTGCCCAAGATATTTTCCGTTTTTTACCGATAAGAGCTAATTTAGACCTTATCGGTTGGAATGAAATCGATATTTTCATGCATTAATTTATTAATACCATTTATTGATTTCAGGTATAAAATCAGGCGCACTACTTAATAGTCTATCTGTAATAAATTTTAATTAATAATTGAAGATTTTTGCAGAAATAGCAGTTCCTATTTCAAAAAAATCTTATAATTTACAGCAAAAAAAATTAAATTACCGGTTAAAATTTATTACAGACAGTCTATTAGTAGCTAATTGATTTTTTTAAATTACTGAGCCTACAATAGACTTATTGCATAATGTAGCTAATAAGGAAGAATTTGAAGAAAACACGGAAACACTTGCCACCGCAGCGTACATAAAAATACGTAAGGATGTGAGTACCGGATTGACATACAAATTTTACCCTTAGACGCAAGTTATACAAAAAGTTTAATTAATTAGTAACTAAAAGGGAATCTTTATGACTAATAGAAAAAAAATAGACGTGCTAGATTCAGAGTCAGATTTAAATCTAAGTCTAGATAGTATAGCAAACCTCTGTTATCCTAGGATAATAACTTGTGAAACAGAAGAAGACACTTTAAGTATTGATGGCGGTGTTTTTGCCGCATTTTGGTAGGCAACCAATTATATAATAGATAAAGTATTAATGCTAATAAACAATATTTACTATTACCTTAGAGAAGGGGCATTATGACACTTCATCTTATCAGAGTTATAAGGGTGCTTCAAAAAGGTACTTACCATAATAATTGCAGTAATTTTATAAATGAGACGAAGCAGCATTATGACGCTTCATTAGATAAACATAAGGAGGTAGTTTTAGGTCATACTACTACTTTTTTTTGGGTTAGTATGGTGGTAATACAATAAAAGTATACTAGGTGTCATACTGCGGCTTGACCACGGTATTTAAAAACAACTTAAAGTACTAATAATTTTAGTATTTTAAACTAGATCCCACGATCAAGTCGCGGGATGACAGATTCAAAAAATAATATACTTCTGATAAATGAAAAGTAGATAGACGCAGTTTAATTTGGAAAGAGCAAGGAATCTGTAAGCCGAGGAGCGGAGCATATACTTAATACGTGAGCATCCGAAGACTTACCAAACGACGTAGCCAATTTTCCAAATTAAACGAGTATATTCACAATTTTACGAGGAACGAGGATAATCTTCTTCGGCTCTTTCCCTTCTAAGCACTTTTGTACCTTTGGCAGACTGACGGTAACTTGCTTTATTTCATCTTCACTTACGGAAGTTTTAAACTCATAGGTATCACGGAGTTTGCCGTTAACCTGCACTGCCATAATATATGTATCTAACTCTAGCATTGATTCATCAAATGCAGGAAAAGACAAATTATATAATCGCTCTTTATTGCCAAGCTTTTGCCAAATTTCTTCCGTAATATGCGGGATAAAAGGATTTAGTAGCTGTACTAAAACATTAAAGCCATGCCTTACGATTTTAACATCAATTTTATCTTTGGATATTTCAGCAGATATAGCATTAGAAAGCTCGCGCATACGTGCTATTGCTCTGTTTAGGGCAAAATGCTTTATATCTTCGGCGACGTGCTTTATTGTAAAATGTACTAACCTATTAAGCTCTTTATTAACCTCGCTATTCACATCATCTTTTAGAGAATCTATCGCCTTAAACATATACTCAAGCTTATTAATAAAACGTGAGCAGCCTTCAATACCGCTTGCCGACCATTCTAGATCTTTCTCAGGCGGACTATCGGACAGTACAAAAAGCCTAATAGCATCTGCCCCATATTGCTCTTGCATTGTCTCAAGATCGATTAGATTCTTTTTAGACTTACTCATCTTTTCAATGCGTCCCTGCACTACTCTATTATTGCTTTCTTTATGAAAAAATTCATTACCCTTTTTAACTACTTCTTCAGGATATAACCAATTATTATGTTCATCTTTGTAAGTGGCATGCAGCACCATACCTTGAGTAAATAGCCCTTTAAAAGGTTCTCGAACGCTTACGTAATTCTGTTCGTTCATTACTTTTGTGAAAAACCTTGCATATAATAAATGCATTACCGCATGTTCAATGCCGCCTATATATTTATCGACCGGTAGCCAGTAATCACACGCTTTTTTATCAGTCATCTCTGTAGCATTGCTATTGCAATATCTCGTAAAATACCAAGATGATTCAAAAAATGTATCAAAAGTATCGGTTTCACGCACAGCCGGCTTATCGCATTTCGGACAATTAACATGTTTCCAACTAGGATGATGATCAAGCGGATTACCGTGACCGTCAAAATTGACATCATCAGGTAAAGTAACGGGTAAGTCTTTGTAAGGTACGGGCACTATGCCACAAATTTCGCAGTGAATCATAGGAATAGGACATCCCCAAAAGCGCTGCCTTGAAATCCCCCAATCTTTTAGACGATAATTTACGCTGCGTTTACCTATGCCTAGTTTCTCAAATTCTCCGATGACTTCTTGTTTTGCTTCGTTACTAGTTAAGCCGTTTAGAACATCCGAATTAATTAAAATTCCATCTTCCGTATAAGCGGTCTTTTGTACATCCATATCTGCTTTAATTACTTGTTTAATAGATAAATTCATTTTAACAGCTAATTCATGGTCACATTCGTCATGAGCAGGGCAACCAAATATTGCACCAGTGCCATAATCCATTAGCACAAAATTAGTAATAATAACCGGTAAAACTATATTTGAATCGAAAGGATGAGTAACAAAAAGACCGGTAAATACACCTTCCTTTTCAGCCTTTTCTAGTTCGCTACTTCTTGTAATATGCGAGCATTGAGTTATAAAAGCGAGTATTTCAGGTGTTTTAGAAACTAACCGCTCTATTATCGGATGATTAAAGGCAATTCCTATAAAGCTAGCACCAAAAATGGTTTCAGGTTTGGTTGAGAATACTTCTATAGTAGTCTCTTCATTATCCTTAATTTTGAAATGAAAATTAGCACCTATCGATTTACCTATCCATTTCTCTTGCATAGACCGAACAGCTTCAGGCCACTCTTTTAAATTCTGAATTTCGTTTAATAATTCTTCAGCATAATCGGTAATTTTTAAGAACCATTGCTTTAAATAACGTTTTGCAACTATTGCACCTGAACGCCAACCACGCCCGTCTACAACTTGTTCATTCGCAAGCACGGTATTATCAACCGGATCCCAATTAACAAATGATGCTTTTTGATAAGCAAGATTTCGTTCATAAAGCTCTAAAAAGAATTTCTGCTCATGTTTATAATACTCAGGATCGCAACTATTTATCTCTCTAGACCAATCATAAGAAAAGCCCATAGATTTTAGCTGCTTTTTCATATTCTTGATATTAGAATATGTCCATTTTTTTGGGTGAGAATTATTTTTTATTGCGGCATTTTCGGCAGGTAGCCCGAAAGCATCCCAGCCCATCGGATGAAGCACATTAAAACCTTGCATAGTCATAAACCTTGCAATAACATCACCTATAGAATAGTTGCGTACGTGACCTACATGGATTTTACCGGAAGGATAAGGCAGCATTTCAAGTACGTAATATTTTGGCTTGCTACTCGCGTTTGATACCTCAAAAGCTTTTTCTTCTTGCCAAATGTACTGCCATTTTTGTTCTATTTGGTTCATATTTTTTTAATTTATATACTGCATTGTCATTGCGAGCAGTCGTAGACTGCACGGCAATCTCATCAAATATCCTGAGATTGCTTTGTCAATTACTCCGTAATTTCCTCGCAATGACGGCAATACTGTTATTACCTCACACTATTAATATATATCTCTCTAGCTTTTCTTAAAATTTTATCTTCAAGCGTGATAGCAAGATTTGAGGTGTTTTCATTAAGTACCCATTGTTTATTTTTAAGCATTTCTTCAAATACTTTCACTTCGATTGCATCAGGGCTGATTACATCGTCTTTAATAAATATATTTATTTTAAATCGAAAATTAGGATTAGAACGTGGGCTATACCATTCCGTAATAATCACGCCGCCGTTTGAGTCGGCTGATGCAAGAGGAGCAACACTTATAGTCTCTAATGCTGCTTGCCAGAGATATTTATTAACTGAACCTCCTACAGCTTTAGTAGATTCATTCTTAACCCTACCCGGTCTAAAAACTAATCCTTCTTCACCTGCTATAGAACCTACTTCGTCCCATTTCTGCTCTCGTTCTGTTTTTGGATAATCACCCGCTAAGATACTAGTACTTATTGCACTAAGTATAATTACAAAAAATAATCCGATAATTTTCTTCATAACCAATATTTAATTAGTGTGCTTGAGGGAAATAATAGAGAAGCTTTAGCTATTAGTCAAAAATTATTTCTTCCCACCGTTCTTTGGCATTGTTATATGGCTCAAAAAAACCCACTCGATGTCATGCCCGCCTATGCGGGAATGACATAGGGCAGATTTAATTATTTCTCAGAAATAAATTCAAAACGTGGAATATTTTTGCCGTGTAATAAAACCTTTTCGTTAAACATTTCAAGCGGCCTTACCAAGAAGCTGGAAATTATCATATAACTCTTGCAAAGTTTCAGTATGTTTTGCAGTATCTATAACTTGATATAATTTTTCTTTGTAATGCTTATATATTCCGGTTCTCATAACACTTACACCTTAACAGGCATGACGACAAAAATATCTTTAGGATTCTCAGGAAATTTAATAAGTACCGGTGCTGAAACATCTGAAAAATATAGTTCTACTAAATCCGATTTCACTGCTTTTAAGACATCTTCCAAATATTGCGGGTTAAAGCCTATAGCTAAAGACTCATCACTATTATATTCATAAAAACTTTCCTTATCTTGTGAAGAATTAATAACCTCTTTTGCGTTACCTCTTGCTTCACCGACGGCACTAATCTCTAAGGTTTCACGAGATAACGATAATTTTACTGCTCTAAATTTTTCAACGGTTATTATCGCTATCCTTTCTATACTATCTGCAAATATTTTTCGATTAATTACTAATTTTGAGCTGCTGCTTTCCGGAATAAAAGTACTATAATCAGGGAAAGTACCGTCTATAAGCTTTGATAGCATAATAGTATTTTCGTTACATATAAATTTAATCTTATTGCTATTTAATAAAATTTCTATATCTTCATTTATATTTTTAGGATCTTTAACGATTTTTAAAATTTCCTCTGCACTTTTTTGGGGTAATATAATTCCAAAATTCTTTATTTGTTTTTCTAATGTTACCCATGAAATCGAAAGTCTATGCCCATCGGTACTTGCCGAACAAAACTCTTTGTCTTTTATGTGTAAATAAACACCGTTTAAATTATAACGAGTTTCATCTAAAGAAATCGAAAATTTTGTCGATTCGATTATTTTAGCAAAATCCGTGCAGGAAATTTTAAAACTTGCTTCAGGATTAATACTATCCATTGCAGGAAAAGAACTAACCGGCAAAGTAAATAAATTAAATTTACAATTTTTTCCTTTGATCTCAAGTCCCGTTGTACCGAGATCTGTTAATGTAAGCTCGGAATCCGGAAGTTTTCGGACTATATCATTTAGAGTTTTCGTAGAAACGGTACATTCACCTTCACTTACTACCTGTACTGCTATTTTTTGACTTAAGTACAAATCCATATTAGTAGAACTAAGCTCTAGATTGCCGTCTTGTGCCGATAATTTAATGTTTGCATATTCAGGTATGACATTACGTTTTTCAACAACGGAACTTGCAAACCCTAGGGACTGAACTAATGTTTTTGTTTCAACTATTAATTTTAACATATTGTTATTCTCTTAATGTTCCTTGAAATTTTTGTGAGATGGCAGCAACTAAATCTTTACTAAACGAATTTAAATCAGTATCAGATAACGTCCGATCATCTGCTTGTAGCTCTATTTTAACCGCTATAGATTTTTTACCTTCAGGTAATTTATCACCGCTATAAATATCAAATAATATAACTGATTTGATAAGCTTTTTATTAAAATTATTTATATATGATATTATTTCACCGACTCTATGATCTTGACCAACAATAAATGCGTAATCTCTAAAATTAGCTTGGAAATCCGATACTGCAAATTCGTCTCTTTTACCAAATTTAGCTTTTATCAACGGCAAATTCGTAATATTTAGCTCGAATGCAAATATTTCCTGATTAATATCGTAATATTTCAAGATTTTAGGGTGTATCTGCCCAAAATGACCTAATACATTTTTACCAAGCCCTATATTTACTGCTCTAGTTGGATGATAATATTGTGGCAATGCTGTCCCATTTGTTGCTATACATTTATCTATAGATAGTCCTGCATAATCAGCTACCAACTCTAAATCGCCTTTAAGATCAAAAACATCATAGCCTCGTCCAAGCGAATGAGGGTTTTTATTATTATATGAACCACTTATAATTGCCGTCAAATAAGTTGCTTCCGTATTTAAATCTATAAAACTTGGTCCAACTTCAAAAAAAGCCATATCTTTTATAGAGCGTGCTAGATTTTTACTTACTATACTTAACAAATTCGGCAGTATAGTAGGACGCATATAATTGTCTCCTATGCTAATAGGATTAAGCAAAAATAACTCTTCTTTTAATTCAGCAAACAACTTTGCATCTTCACTACTCATAAAAGAGTTAGTTACTACCTCATCATAACCTTTGCTTGCTAATATCCTTTTAAAACTAGATATTCTTTTATGCTCTCTTAGCTTATTATTATCTTGGTCTAGTTCAGGTAATTTTATACTCTCTATTTTATCATAGCCGTAAATACGAGCGATTTCTTCAGCTATATCTTCTAAAATAGTTATATCGTGACGCCAAGAAGGAGCTATTACCTTTATAATCTCACCTTTAACATCCGTAATAAATCCTAGTTTATTTAATATGGCTTCTATCGCTTTGATATTTAGTTTAATTCCTGTAATTTTTTCTAAATAACATGCTGAAAAATCTAAAGGTTTTTTTTGTGACTCTTTTTCACCGACTTTCACTACTTCCGATACTTCACCGTTTCCGCATATTGACAAAATAAGATTAGTTGCTATATCCAAAGCCTTTTCCGTAAAATTTCTATCGATATTACGCTCATTACGATATCTAGCATCCGTATCAATTTGGAACCTTCGCCCGCTAGCTGCAACCATTTTAGCATTAAAACAAGCAGCCTCGAGTATTATATTAGTCGTACTATCAGTACAACTACTATCAGCCTCGCCAATGACACCGGCCAGACCTTGAATACCGCTTTCATCTTTTATAACTAAATCATTTTCTGTAAGTAAATATTCTTTACCGTTTAGGGCGTGGCATTTAGCTACGTCATTGCGAGGCTGCAAAGCAGCCGTGGCAATCTCATTTTGTTGTCCTGAGATTGCTTCGTCGCTACGCTTCTCGCAATGACGTGCTACAGTAATTCCCCCCTTTATCCTATCTGCATCGTAAGCATGCATCGGCTGCCCAAAGCTATAGGAAATATAATTTGTTACATCCACTAAGCTTGAAATAGTTTTTACCCCAACATTTTTTAATAATTTCCGTAACCAATCAGGGCTTGGTTTAGTTTTTAAATTTCTTATCTCTCTAAAAGTAAATAACGGACAGGCTTCCTTATCTTGCACGTTAAGCTTCATTTTAGAAATAAATGTACTCTTTATTGCCGAAATTTCTAGCTCTTTAAGTATGCCTATTCCTTTAGCTGCTAAATCTCTTGCGATGCCGTAAACTCCAAGTGCATCACCACGATTAGGAGTAACGTTAATAACAAATATAGGATCATCTAAACCGTAATATTTAGTAAAATTCTCTCCAACTACGGCATCTTCAGATAGCTCTATAATCCCTTCAGACTCTGAAGCTAGCAGTAATTCCTCTTCAGAGCAAAGCATACCACAGCTTTTTTCGCCTCTAATAACAGATTTCTTAATCTTAAATTTACCGTTTGGTATTTCTATTCCGATATTTGCAAGTACTACTTTTATACCTGCTCTTGCATTACGCGCACCACAAACTATTTGCAACATACCGCTTTTAGTCTCAACATCACAAAGCTTTAATTTATCAGCTGACGGGTGAGGTTTAATATTTGTAATATATGCTACTTCAAACTTTTGTAATTCCGCCGCTTTATCTATCACCTCTTCCACTTCAAGGCCAATAGCTGTTAGGGCTTCGGCAATTTCAGTAACTGAAGCCGATGTCTCTAAAAATTGTTTTAACCATGATAACGTAAATTTCATTTCGTAAGCCCTCCTGCTAAATTCGGTATATCAAAGCTCCCAAAATTATAATGTTTAAGCCAACGCATATCTCCTTCAAAAAATTGTCTTAAATCTTTGATATTATATTTTAACATTGCAAAACGCTCTACTCCAAGCCCAAAAGCAAAACCTTGATACTCGCTGCTATCGATACCAACATTTTTAAGCACGTTTGGATGAACCATCCCGCAACCGAGGACCTCAAGCCATTTATCGTTTTTATTCATCCGAATATCAACTTCGGCAGAAGGTTCGGTAAATGGGAAAAAGCTGGGTCTAAACCGTAATTCAATATTAGAATTTTCAAAAAAGCTTTTTATAAATGTCGTGATAACATATTTTAAATGTCCCATATTGATATTTTTATCCATAACAAGCCCTTCTATTTGGTGGAACATTGGCGTATGCGTCATATCCGAATCCGATCTATAAGTCCTACCCGGTGCTATAAACCTAAAAGGCGGTTTGCCGTTTTTCATAGCTCTAATCTGCACTGTTGAGGTATGAGTACGTAATAACAGCGGCTTATTATTTTCCTGACTTTTCAAATAAAAAGTATCATGCATTTGCCTTGCGGGATGATCATCTTCAAAATTGAGAGCGGTAAAATTATGAAAATCATTCTCGATATTCGGTCCGTTTTCTATAGTAAAACCAAACTGCGAAAATACTTGTATTAACTCCTCACTACATTGTGTTATTGGATGAATAGAACCTTGTTTATATCTCCGTGCAGGGATTGTTAAATCAATTTTATCGGCAGCAAGTTTAAAATTTAGTTCCTGCTCCTCTAAAATTTCTGCTTTTGCTTTTATTATATTCTGTATTTTATCTTTTAATTTATTGATTTTTAAGCCAAATTCTTTACGTTCCTGTTCATTTAAACTACCTAATTTTTTAAGCTCACCGGTCACTATACCGTTCTTGCCTAAAAATTCTACTTTATATTCTTGCAGAGCTTTTAAGTTTTGTACTAATAAGATTTTGTCCTCAGCAAGCCTTAATATTGTTTCTATATTTTCCATGATTGTTTTTTTGTTTTTGATTTTTTATTGTACGGTAGAACGTCATTGCGAGCGGGCATTGTTGCGTGGACCTGTTTATCCGTCATTGCAAGGAAATCGCATAGCAATTGATGAGAAGCAATCCAGTTAAAAATTCTGTAAATCAGAATTTTTTTAATTATTTTCTGGATTGCCGCGTCACCTACGGCTCCTCGCAATGACGACCTTCAGTATCTACGCAACAATACCTCCCTGCAATGACGTTAAACCAACATACACTTCATATAATTCTCTTCTATCGCCACCAACTTCGCTTTAAATATCTGCCCTATTTCTAAAGGTTTATCTAGCTTTACCGGAATAAAATTTTCGGTATGGGCAATATTATTATTCTCTACTAATAACTCCACTTTCTGTCCTATATGTTTTTTAAAGAATTCGGTCAACTGGTTTTGCCCTTCTTGCCTTAAAATTGCTGCCCTTTCTTTTCTTATATTTTTAGGTACTTGTGGCATACGTGCTGCAGGCGTTCCTTCTCTTTCCGAATAAGGAAAAACATGTAAATATTGTAATTCCGCTTCTGAAATTAATTTTCTTGTATTTTCAAACATTTCAGGGGTTTCAGTCGGGAAACCAGCTATAATATCCGCACCAAAAGATACTTCCGGTCTTATTGCCCGCAGCTTCCGACAAAACTCTATTACGTTTGCTCTATTATGACGTCTTTTCATACGTTTTAATATCATATCATCACCTGCTTGCAAGCTAATATGAAAATGCGGCATTATCCTTTCACTATAAGCTATAAGCTCAAAAAGTTCATCATCTATTTCTGCAACATCTATTGAAGATAATCTAAGCCTCTTTAATGCAGGGACTAAATTCAACACTCGTTTAATCATTTGTGCGAATGTTGGACTTCCTGGCAAATCACTACCATAAGCCGTGACATCGACACCGGTAAAAACTACTTCTTTAAAGCCGTTTAATACCAAATGCTTTACCTGCTCTGCTATAGCTCCTATTGCTACTGATCTACTTTTTCCTCTACCATAAGGGATAATACAGAAAGTACAAAAATGATCACAACCGTTTTGTACCTGAATAAAAGCACGAGACTTACAGTCAAAGCAACTTACTAAATGACTTGCCGTCTCTTTCACCGACATTATATCGTTAACTGTTATTTTTGCATCGGTAATTTGGTAGTAATTAGGTAATAACTTCTCTTCATTACCTATAACTTTGTCAACTTCCGGCATATTACCGTACATTTGCGGACTTGTTTGAGCACTACAGCCGGTAACAATAATTTTTAAATCAGGATTATTTTTTTTAGCCTTGCGTATAGCTTGTCTTGCTTGTTTCTCAGCTGCTTTAGTTACCGCACAAGTATTGAATATTGCTACATTATCGATACCCGACAATTCCAAGTTTTTTCGTATTATCTCACTTTCGTAAATATTAAGTCTACAGCCAAATGTTACTATGTTTTGTCTTAAATTATTGCTCACAATAATATTCCCCACGTGCTACAAGCGTAGCTGCCCCTTGCATTATTATATTACCGTTTTCTTCTTTCATAGTAAGGTTACCGTGCTTAAAGACTATAGTACTTGGTGAATGGATAAAACCGCGCTTTAAACCGGCAGCAAAACTACCGCAAGCTCCGCTTCCGCAAGCAAGCGTTAACCCTGCCCCCCGCTCCCAAACGGATAAATAGATTTTATTATCTTTTACTTCAGCAAAATTAACGTTTACCCCATCTGCGAATAATTCCTTAGCCTGCAATCTTTCACCGACAATTTTTTGATCTTGAGGTTCTAACTTACTAAAAATAACTACATGCGGATTACCTATATCAACGCAAATAGTTTCCTTTAAATCAATCATATAACGCTCTGCAAATTCCCAAACTTTATCACGACTTGGCATCCAAGCTTCATTAAAACTCACGCTTCCTACATTAACGCTAATATTATTTTCATCATTGACATTACATAGCAATTTTTTATTGCCTACCATTACGGTAATATCTTGCTTTCCCGTATCAAGATAAATTAACTTGGCTAAACATCTTGTAGCATTACCGCATAATTTAGCACTAGAGCCGTCTATGTTATATATAATCATTTCATAAAAATCATTATGCTCTTCATAAATAATAAACTGATCGCAACCGATACCTGTATGACGCTCAGCCATATTTTTTGCTAACTGCGATAAATCATATGAACTTGATAAATCTCGTTTGTTAACAATAACAAAATCATTACCGAGACCATGCATTTTTACAAAATTAATTTTACTAATCATAATGTTTTACATATTAGGAAATTGTATTATAGCAAATTTCTTGGAATTTGCTATAATGAAGTGATAATATATAAAAATATAGACTATTATGCTAATTTCACGTTTCTTAGACCCTAAAAATAACTATGCATTTTTAAAAATTTTCGGTACAGAAAAAAATAAGGATATACTTATTCATTCTCTAAATAACATTTTAGGTTATACGGGAAAAGAAGTAATTACCGAAGTTACTTTTTTAAAAACAATCTAAGGTTCCGACATCGCTACTTATAGACAATCTATAGTTGATGTATTATGTAGAGATAAATACGGTACTCAATTTATTGTAGAGATGCAGGTTAGCAAACATCCAGGTTTTGAAAAACGAGCTCAGCTTTATACAGCAAAGGCCTATTCAAGAAAAATAATAAACAAAGATGAAGATCATAAAAAAAAATGGCAGTATATGCAAAACTTCGAGGAGTAATATTCTTAGCTATTGCCGATTTTATTTTATTGCCCGATAAAAAAGATTGGAGATCAAATCATAGATTACTTGATACTAAAACTTATGAGAACGACCTACAAGATTTTTATTTTATCTTTTTAGAGCTTGAGAAATTTAATAAAGAATTAGATCAATTAGAGAACCTTCAAGAAAAATGGGCATATTTCTTTAAACATGCACATGAAAGCACTCTAGAAGAAATGGAGAATTTGATAGGTCATGATTTTATTATTAAAAAAGCTTTTTATGCTTTGGATCAAGCTAGTTGGTCTGAAAAAGAGTTAAATACTTATGAAAAAATGATAAAAACCGAAATGGATAATCTAGCCGTAGAAGAGCAGAAAATTATGGATGCTGAAGCTAAAGGGGAAGCCAAAGGGGAAGCAAAACAAAAAATTTCTATAGCTAAAAAAATGTTAGCAAAAAATAAACCTTTAGATAAAATTATAGATTTTACCGGTTTAACAGAAAAAGAAATCGAGCAATTAAAGTAATGAAGATCCTTAATATTATGCTAAGTCGTGACCTTGGCGGCATTCAACAAGCATTTTTAGATTATAGCACTGCTTTAGAGATGCAAAAAATTGAGGTTATAAATATCACTTCTTACAAGGCAAAAATAAATTCCTTTCTTCTACACAAACAAAGCTTAAAACTACCTAATATAGTACCGTTTGATTTACTCTCGGTACTTATTTTTAAGTATATAATTCATAAGACTAAACCCGATATAATTATAGCACACGGTAATAGAGCAATAAATTTTAGTAAATTTGCTAAATCACAAAATATAAAATTAATCGGTATCGCTCATAATTATAGTTTAAAAGGACTACGTAAATGTGATTTTGTTATTGCCTTGACGCATCATATGAAAGAATTTTTATTAAAAAATCACTTTGCCGAATCTAGGATATGCATCCTACCGAATATGATAAATATTGCTAAAGACTTTATTCCAAATAAAACATATAGAAAACCTGTCGTAATTGGTGTACTAGCAAGATTTGTAGCTAAGAAAGGTGTTGATGTTTTTATTAAAGCTATCAAAATTTTAAAAGAAAAAAAATATGATCTTCATGCAGTTATAGGTGGAAGCGGCGAGGAAAAAGATAATTTAATTGCTTTAGCACATAAACTTAATTTACAAGATCAAATATCATTTACGGGATGGGTTCACGATAGAGATAAATTCTTTAAACAAATAGATATTTTTTGCTTACCGTCTCTTCATGAACCGTTTGGAATTATAGTGCTTGAAGCAATGGAGGCAAGCATGCCTATCGTTAGTACAGATACTGAAGGGCCTGCAGCAATCTTAAACGACATGCAAGACGGGCTTATTTGTAAAGCCGGCTCTGCTGAAGATTTAGCAGCAAAAATTGTCTATCTAATAGAGAACCCTATAAAAGCAAAAGAATTTTCTAAAAACGCCTACCTTACTCTCAAACAAAATTATGAAATTAAAGTTGTTTCTGAAAAGTTACAGCATATTTTAGAAAGCTTCAGATAAGATGAATTTAAGGGTGAGCCTACACAGCTTATAAAAATACGTGAACACAAGCGAATCCTGCAAAATTCACTTATATCAAGCTTTCTAAAATATGCTATAGCAACATTATTACGTAATTATAAAAATAGTTAGTTGAAAAAATAATAGTCTATATTGACATAACGGTTTAAAGATTCTTAATTAATATTAAGTAATATGAATTTATTTTAATGAACCTAATCGATGAACTTCATATGCCGATTTTGCATTTACTTAAAATATATTCTAGTTTTATCGATTTCATCATTTCTTCTATGTGGTTGTAATGCAAAACACGATAATAGTCCCCCTAAACTCTCATTACCTACTACTTGGAATAATTATTCTCTAGAACAAAATAATAATGCATCCTCCAAGTAGTGACTGCAATTTAACGATCCGGTGTTAAATAACCTAATCGAAGAATCTTTAACCGGTAACTCCGATATTGAGCTGGCAATGAGTAATGTGCTAGCAGCGCAAGCACAGCTTAACCTTATTAATTCTTATAGATTTCCACAAATCAATTTACGAGGCGGAGCAAATCAAACAAAAAACAGTAAAGAAACAAAAGCACCGAATGAACCAAAATTCTCTAATAATTTGGGGCTAGCAAGCGTGCTTAATTACGAGCTGGATTTATAGAAGCAGCCGCCAACGCTAGCGAATCAGCTAAAAAAACTTTCCTTGCAAGTGAGTATAGCAAGGCAGCGGTACGTTTATCAGTTATAAGTAACGTCACTATAAGTTAGTTTAATCTTTTAGTATTAGACAAACAAATCTATCTAACTGAAAAGCTAATTGAGGCTCAAACGGAAATTTATAAATTAAATCAGAAATTATATAATCTTGGCGTAGGTGATTTAATATCGGTTAGTGAAGCTGCTTCCGAGCTTGCACTTACTAAGTTATCATTGCCGCCTTTAAAACAACAAAGACATGAGCAGGAAACCGCATTAAAAATTTTAGTAGGTAGAATTCCTGAAAATATAGTAAACGGCTTAATTTATCGTAATAAACCAATAGATTACTTCCCTGCTCTACCGGTATTACCTAAAATATTACCATCAGAGCTTTTAGAGCAAAGACCGGATATTAAAACAGCAGAGCAGAATTTACTAGCAGCAGATGTAAACTTAAAAACAATAAAAGCTACTTATTTTCCACAAATTTCTTTAACAGGCTTATTAGGATTCGGTAGCAATAAACTTAATACTCTGTTTACTAACTCAGCTGAGACTTGGCAGGTAGACGGCAACATAGCAGGACCTATTTTTGATTTTGGCAAATAACAATGCTTAAAACAATAATGCGGAATTTGATATTGATAACATTACTAGTACTAAATAGTAATATTAGTGGTTTGGGTAATAAAACATCATAATAAAAGCAGTAAACAAATCACTATAGCAGCTCCGGTTGAGGTAACACAAGTTATCAGAAAAGACGTATCTGATGTGATAGAACTTGCAGGAGTAGCTGAAACTGACCAAAGTGCCGATATTCAATCTCAAGTTACGGGCCAAATATCAAGTGTAAATTTTGATGACGGACAAGAAGTAAAAACAGGTGATTGATTATATGAAATCGATTCTAGTCCTTTTCAAAATCAATTACAGCAAGCACAAGCAAATTTACTAAGTGATACTTATAACCTTGAAGATGCTATAAAAGAAGAGGCAAGATATCGTGCTTTATACGAGGAAAAAGCCGTTTCGGAAGAGCAGTATTTACAGATGCTAACTAATATGAATATGCTTAGGGCCACCGTGGAACGCGATAAAGCAATTATTGCAGACGCTAATTTACAAATCGAGTATTCAAAAATAGTAGCTCCTTTTGATGGTAAACTTAGTGAGAGTAATGTGGATATAGGTGATTTAGTATCGCCGGATTTTGTGCGTCTAGTAACTATCAATACTAGCTCGCCTATTTATGTCAGCTTCTCCGTACCTGAAAAATATCTCGATCGTATTAATAAATCTCAAAAATCTAATGATTTAGCTTTGACGGTTAGAACCGTAAGCGACCAAGAAATTAAAGACGGTGAGATCGTTTTTGTCGATAATTCGATTGATCCAAATAGCGGCACTATCAAAGTTAAAGCAACACTACCTAACCAAAACGAAATATTATGGCCGGGACAGTGTGTTCGTGTATCCCTAACGATTTACATCGAACAAGAGGCTTTAATAGTTCCGTCTAAAACCATGCAAACTAACGATCAAGGTCCTTATATATTTGTTGTCGATCAAGATAATAAAGCCGTGGTCAAGAATATAGATATAGTGTTTTCTAATGATGATTTTATTGTTATTAAAAGCGGTATAGATGAGGGAGAAACGGTAATCACCAACGGGCAGCTACGATTATCTAACGGAGCAGAGGTGAGTGTTAGGGAGGAGTAGTGTCAAATCGTCATTGCGAGGAAATTACAAATTAATTGACGAAGCAATCTTAGGAGTTTGTCATTATTTCATGACATTGCCACGCTTCTTACAGTCGCTCGCAATGACGATATGTATGACAGAAAAAATCCATAAAACAGGAAAAAATAATTGGGTATTTCAGAAATATTTATTAAGCGTCCGGTTCTTGCTACTTTATTCATGGCAACTATTTTGCTGTTTGGAGCATTCGGCTATAGGATATGACCGGTAAGCGTTTTACCTGACATCAACTGCCCGACTATTCCGGTTTCAGTAAGCTTGCCTGGAGCTGACCCTACTACTATGGCATCTTCAGTTGCATTACCGCTTGAAAAGCAATGCTCGACGATATCAGATATTGACTCGATGAGTTCGGTTAATAGTAACGGTACTACTCAAATTACTTTGCAGTTTAATTTAGACCGAAATATAGATGCAGCGGCACAAGACATACAAGCAACTACCGAACGACTTACCTACCCCGCCCTCATATTGTAAAGTAAATCCTGCCGACGCACCTATATTTTATTTATCTTTAACCTCTGAGACTCTTCCCCTTATATACCGTGGACTATTACGCCGAAACAATTATGGCTGAGCGTTTATCTATGCTGCCGGGTGTTGCACAGATACAAGTTTACGGCTCACAACAATATGCAGTGCGTGTGCAGATTGACCCTGTTAAAATGGCAGCAAATAATATAGGGCTTGACCAAGTATCAAACATTATCAGCTCTGCTAACGTTAATTTACCGACCGGAGCTTTATACGGTACAGATATCTACTCAAGCATTAGCGCCCCTGGGCAATTACAAAATGTTAAAGAATATAATGAGTTAATATTAACTTTACCGTAGTCATTTAATAAATGCTTGTGTCTTGTCTGTTGAATGTTGTTTTGCAGATTCCACAGCTCTTAAAGCATATAATATCTGTTCTCTTGTTGCTTGAATAGAAACATCATCTGATGAAGCCATACCGTAAGCTTTTTCAAGCTCTTGATCTTTAAAAATGTAATTTTTTTGTTAATTCTTTTATTTCAGTAACAATAGGGTTTTGAAGGCCTTTTATAAAGGTAAGACTAGCAGTACTTGCTGAAAGTTTACTTTTCATAATATACCTATTAATAAATTTAACATATTTCTATATTCAAATATTAATTTTTATTAATAAATAATAAACCTATTGGTAGTGATAAATATATCACATCAGAGATTGCTGTATATATCTAAAGACTGGAGATTTCTGCTTTTAGCTAAGAATAGGCTTATTATATCGAACAAGCATTACTGTCGTTATCATCATCTTCAAGGATAAATTTTTGCTTTACCTTAGAATTGTTATTATACGGCTTACTATTTTTTACCGGTGGATAATTTACAGGCTCATAATTTGTAACGGGCGGGGCATAATTTTGATTTACTACAGCATTTGGACAAGTATATTTTGATATATCACGCTTAGTTTCTCTAAGCATGGCTTTTATCTGATTTAATTCCTCTTGTATCTTTTTTTCTTTATCGCTATCGTCTTTTCTAACCTTTTTATTCGCTCTACTTAAAGTCATATCATCATCGGATTCAGCGAAACCGGCTTCTGCTTTTTGCCTTGCTATATCCCTTTTAATCATCTTAAGATACATTTCACGATTTCTCTTTACAGGATCGATTCTTTCTCCTCTTAAAGGACTATCACTATCATAGTCATCATCGTTATCATAATCAAGATTATCTTCTACTATATTCTTTTTAGCCAAAGTAATATATTTATTATTATATACAGGTTTTCTCTTGCCGCCTTTAGCACCTTTGCTATCAACCAATCTGTTATTTGCTGATCTTTGAAAATAGCTTCTAAAATTATCTGTACAAGATGAAAGTAAAAACATTCCTAAAAATAATATTATAATTTTTTTTAACATATATTTATATTATTCCAAAACTTTTATTAGACTTCCTGTACAACTTAGCTAATAAGGAGGAATTTGTAGAAGACACGGAACGCAACACCGCAGCGTACGCTTTGGTACGTGAGGATACACGAGTACCGGATCGACGCACAAATTACCCTTAGAAGCAAGTTATGCAGAAAGTCTAATATGATTAATGCCACATAATAGCCAAACTTGCAAGAATAAAGAGCCGAACTGCTATGTGCTTAATTAAATTATTGTTATTCTGAGGTATTTTTGGTCTTGTTGTATGTCTCCACCCCGTCATTGCAAGCGACTAAAAGGAGCGTGGCAATCTCAGGACTTTAGCACGAGATTGCTTCGTCAAAACTTACAGTCTTTCCTCGCAATGACGGAAAACAAAATCTAAATCACCTCTTCTATTAGGTTACTTAATAGCTTATGCCCTTCTTTTCTTCTTTTTAATAAATTTTGTGAAGCATCCTCTAATATTTTTGGATTACTTATCAAATCGAGTATTTTATCTGCTAATTTTCCTGCAGAAATATTATTCTGCTCTAAACACCATCCTGTTTTTTCATCTTCCAATAATTGTGCATTGTAATATTGATGATTATCCGCAGCACTAGGCAGTGGAATAAAGATTGCCGGCAACCCTATATAGGTCAATTCTTCTATAGTAGATGCTCCTGCTCTTGAAATCACTAAATCGGCTTCTTTATATTGCAATGCCATATTATCAAAAAATTCAGCAAATTCATAGGTAATGTTTAATTTCGAGTATATATCTTTTATTTTTACTTGATCATCTAATGCCGCTTGCTGGATTATATTTAATTCAAGACTTGGCTGTTTTTGCATCAAAATTTGGATACTTGCAGGTATCAGCTCTGAAAATAACTTAGCTCCTTGACTACCGCCAAAGATGAATATTGTAAAAAGCTTGTCATTCCGTGGCTTAACCACGGAGTCCAGTGCTTTTATTAAAGACTTTTTGGACCCCGTGGTCAAGCCACGGGACGACATTTCTATAACCTTTAATTCCCTAATATTCTCTCTAACTACCCCACCGGTAACTACTATTTTACTTTTTGCAAATTCCGGTAAATTCTTTATTTTTTCATAAGAAATAGCTATCTTTTTAGCAAAGCTTGCAAAAAATTTATTAACTTTTCCAAGGTAAGAATTCTGTTCATGAATTATAATCGGTACTCTTAAAAAAATTGCCGCAAACATTGGAGCTATAACAGGATAACCGCCAAACCCTACAGTAACGGAAGGCTTCATATTATATAATAATTTAATAGCCTTTAAAACTGCAATTGATAACCTAGGTAAAAACAAGAAAATATTACCTGAGCGTTTTAAATCTAGGATATGAAAAATTACTTTCATATCCTGCTTTATATATTGTTTGCATCTTAAATCAGTAATAAAATGAACTTCATAGCCACGTTTGATTAATTCTTCTCCAAGAGCAACTGCCGGAAAAAAATGTCCCCCCGTACCTCCTGCTACCAAAATGATTTTTTTCATATTTCAATATTACGAATTTTGTACGAATTTAACGGCGTTCGGTATCTTGTAAAGCCAAGAAGCATACCGGTAGCGATAGCTATTGCAAGCGTTGAAGAACCACCGTAACTAATAAACGGTAATGTCATACCTTTAGTAGGAAGTAAATGTAAAGTCACACCCATATTAATTATTGCCTGAAGCCCTAATTGTGCAATTATACCGCTAGCAGCGAATTGTACAAATTTATCTGTTTCGTTTAATAACTTAATAAGACTTCTTAATACTATAAAAGCAAATATACCTATAACAATAAGGCAAATAATAGCTCCAAACTCCTCACCTGCTACAGCAAAAATAAAATCCGTATGCGAGTCGGGTAGTACCTGCTTGACTGCCCCCTCCCCTGGACCTCGTCCATATAACCCGCCATGCTCAAACGCCTTAAGAGACGTACTAACTTGATAATTCTCGCTACTATCTGGATCTAAAAACGAATTAATTCTTTGCGTTACGTGCGGTAACCAAAAATAAGCAATAGTTACTCCTATCATTCCTAAAAAACCGGCTAAAACAATCCAAAATATCGGCATACCCGCAATAAACAGTTGAATACCGAAAACTGCCGTAATCATTACAAGCATTCCAAAATCCGGCTGAATAATTAAGAGAATAGCAACAATAGAATAAAGTATTACACAAATCGTAAAACTTGGAAAATCATCATTAAATTTTAGCGATAATATCCAGCCCGTAACAACTGCAAAAAACGGTTTGATAAATTCCGAAGGTTGAATAGATAGACCTAGAATATTAATCCATCGCACTGCGCCTTTTACTTCATAGCCAAAAAATTTAACTACTATTAATAAAACTATACTAGCAATAAATCCAACTATTGCAAAACGCCTTAACCATTTTTTATTAAGACATGAAAATAATAATATAAGTCCTGAAGCGGCAGCTAAATAAAATATTTGTCTAGATGCAAAATAACTTTCTTCAAGACCTATTCTACTTGCTACTGCTGAACCTGAGGTAGTAACAAGCATTAGACTAAAAGCAAATAAGATAATTAAAGAAATGATTATTTGCCTATCGGTACTCCGCCACCATAATTTTATAAAGTTATTAGATATTTCGTTATTCATATTATAGTTATTCAATTATGGCTATATTTATAATGTTATTGCATGGATCGGAAAACACCCTCGATGTCACTCCGTGGCTTGACCACGGTATCCAGAAAAACAATAAAAAATACTAATATTATTTAGTATTTTTAACTAGACCCCGTGGTCAAGCCACGGAGTGACAGGATACTACACAATTTTATAAACAACTCGCCACGCTCTTCAAAATTTTTAAACTGATCATATGAGCTACAACTAGGTGCTAACAAGATATTTTTTACCTCCGAGTTATCACCTACTGCATCCTTATAAGCAAGATCGAAAGCCTGCTCAAGATTATCACATATTACAAAATCTACTATATTCTTAGCAGTATTTGCAAATATTTCTTTAGCTTGACCATAAAAATAAGCTTTCTTAATTTGACTGAAATAAGGCTTTATTTCCTCAATACCACCCTCTTTAGGGATTCCTCCCGCAAGCCAGTAAATATTATCGAGTGCTTTAATTGATTGCACGGCAGATATGGCATTTGTCGCTTTACTATCATTGTAAAAACTTATATTATTTATACTACCGATATATTGCATTCTATGAGGTAAACTTTGAAAACTACTTATAGATTCAAGTATTTTTTTAGGTTCTACTCCTATTATTTTAGCTACTGCATAACTTGCTGCAATATTCTCACAATTATGAATTCCTTGCAGGTTTTTATTAAAAGGTACAGCATAATGCATAAAGCTTGATACAAGCGAATTTTGCAGGTCTTGCCTGTGCTCACGTATTTTTATACACTCCGGCTCCGCAGGCTCACCTTGAAATTCATCTTGTCTAAAACTTTCTGAATTATGCTGTAATTCAAAACTTATATCATCAAAAAAATTAGCGCTAATTTTATCATCAACTACCGAAATACCGTTTTCAAGAATTTGAGTAACCGAAAAAGGAATTAGCTTTATACGCTGCTCTTGCTGCAATTTTATAAAGACTTCACGACAATAATCATTATCGATATTAATTACCGCATAACTCTCTTGATCCATTCGATCAAAGATCTTAGATTTTGCTGCAATATAGCAGGGCATATCCTGATGTCTATCTAAATGGTCGGGAGTTATATTAAGAAGCACGGCTATTTTAGCTGTAAAGGTTTTTACTAGATCTAGCTGAAAAGAAGACAATTCAAGTACATATCCATCCTTACTTGCTTTAGCTTGCAAAGCAGAAACTCCAATATTACCGGCAACCGGATAGTCTAAACCGCTACTATTTAAGATATGGCTTATTAAAGCAGTAGTAGTACTTTTACCGTTTGTACCGGTTATAGCTATAAATTTTAAGTTTTTTGATTTTGCAAATAATAAGTCTATATCGGAAGTGATTGGAATATTAAAACTTTTTGCAATATTGACTATCTCATGCGTTAAAGGAATTCCAGGACTTAAGACAATTGTATCTAAATTTTGCCATCTTGAATCAGATAAAGCAGCGATAGCGGTTTTACTATATAATTCTTCAAATATATCTCTATTTGCTTTTAAATCATCATAAACAATTACATCATATTTATTTTGCAATTCCTCGTAAACCGATATACCGGTTTTACCAAGCCCAAAAACACCTATTTTTTGTTTTGTATGAGAATTCATGAATTAATTTGAAAAAACATTGCAGTCTTAGTATTCAAGAACAGGTATATGAAGATCAACTTCAAAAAGAGCAAGGAGTTTACACGTCGAGGAGCGGAGCGTATACTTAATACGTAAGCACCGCAGATCTTGTAAAACGACGTAGCCAATTTTTGAAGTTGATCAAGTATACTAATGCATGTCCTGCATTAATGCTTGTTCACCTTCATTAAATTCACCTTGTCCTTTTACATTACTGTAAGTTGTTTTGCTATGCCCAGGATCAGGTAAATAATAATGAGGCGGAACTTCTAGTGCTTTAGCACGCTGTACTTGATACTCATTAGGTCCAACTGTTGATATACCTACGGTTTCTTTTAACTTTTTACTACAAGCAGAAGTAATTAATAAAACAGTAAATAATACAAAAATCTTTTTCACTTAAACACCTATAAATTAAAATTAAAATAGCCTCCTTGCAAAATGAACTTCTAGAAGGTAATTTGTACGTCAATCCGGTACTTGAATCCTCACGTAGGTCTACTACGCTACGGTTCTGCGTTCTGTGTTTCCTTCAAATTCCTCTCTATAAGTTTAATTTTGCAAGGAGGCTATTTTATCGTTACCACCCTTATCGGTATTACGAATTTTTTCAGCCATAGCTTCAATTTGAGCATTATCATAATTCCCTTTAGCCTTTTCTTCAATAACTTTTTTAGTACTATAATAATCTTCTATTAAGATAATTACTCCTATTGTAATAAAGCAATCAGCTAAATTAAATACGGGGAAGCTATAATTCTGATAATGAAAATGGATGAAGTCAAAAACTGCTCCTCTAAAAAATCTATCAATTAGATTACCAACAGCTCCGCCGATTACAACACTATAACCGGCAAAGCTTCCGATCGTTTTTGAACGTATCATCAAATAATATAAATAACAGACAATAATCGTGTTCGTTATTAAGAAAATAGCATTGCTATATTGATAATATTCACGCATTAGACCAAAGCTAATACCGTAATTCCAAGTATAAACCATATTTAAGAAAGAAGTAACCTTAAGCATTAAGCCCGGCTTCCATCTCAAATTATCAATAAACCACCATTTACTTAACTGATCAATAATCACTAAGGTTATTATTATACGACTACTACGAGCAAATGTGAGATATAGTTTTTTTAGTAGTGGGAGCATAATTGTAAATGTCATTCCCGCGAAAGCGGGAATCCAGAAAAAACAACCTTAATATTAATACAAAATTATATATTTGATAAAATAAACCTATAAAAAACAAGTTTTTTATAGATTTTACTAGATTCCCGCTTTCGCGGGAATGACATAAGAGTCGTACAACACAAAATTGATTACGGTATGACAAGGATTCACTCTACAATGAAACTGTGGCTGCTTTATCAGCTTGCAATTCCTTATCAAGCTTAACACTTAAAGTTTTTATTTCTTTTTTAAATTGTTTAAATTTCTCTAAATTTTTTCCGTTTAATTCTATACCCGGTGTTGTTTTAACTGACATAGGATTAACATGTTTGCCATCAATTTTAACTTCATAATGTAAATGTGGAGCTGTAGCTCTGCCGGTACTTCCGACATATGCGATGATTTGTCCTTGTTTTACGATACTTCCCACTTTTAAATTTTTTGCAAAATTTGAAGCATGCGCATAAGCAGTAGATAGCGTACCGCTATGTTTTACCTGAATAAATTTGCCATAACCCGACTTCCAACCTATTTCTGTTATAACTCCGTTTCCTGCGGAATATATAGGCGTACCGGTTGGAGCTGCAAAGTCAACCCCCCTATGCATTTTAGTATAACCGAGTATCGGATGCTTTCTATTACCGTAATGTGAAGAAACTTTTATAACTTTTAGCGGAGTTTTAAGTAAGCTTCTTTTTACGCTTTTACCGTCTTCGGAAAAAAATGCATGATTATTTGCGTTATTGTCATGAGAATAACGATATATATTATATTCTTTCCCTGAAAGATTTAATGAAACATATAGAATTTTACCGTGGTGGGAAAATTTACCATCTTCCGTTACGTATTTTTCCATTATTACGGTTGCAGTATCACCGCTTTTTATTTGACGCTGAAAATCGATTTGATAAGCATAAGCATTAATCAGCTCTATTATACTGTTATCCGATAAGCCCAGTTTTTTAAGAGCTGACATAAAATTTGCCTCAATACTTACAGACGATTTAGCAACTTTTTTATTTAAAGGTACTACAATTTCTTCAACTTTAAAATTATCACCTTCTCTAATTACTTCAATAGTTTTTAGCTTATCGATAATTATAACGATTTTATTTAAGAATGCTACCTCTGAGGTTAAATCTTCATCCTCGTTTTCGATAATTTTTGTTTCATATTCAAAAGTAATTTGCTGCCCTATTTTCAGAGCAGAAGATAATTTTCCCTCCTTTATTAAACTTACAATTTTGTCTATTTCATTTTTAGGGATATGTTGTTCTATCAAAATTGACTTTATAGTATCGCCTTTTTTTACTACTACTTCTTTAAATGAAATTGTTTCTTCTTCACTACTATCAGGTTGTACTAAGGTTATGGATAAAGTGTTGTTAACATAATTATTAACAGCAAAAGAGACAAAAACAACTAATCCTATAAATAATAATAAGGAGGCAGAGGTGAGGATTTTCCTGAGACGTGCACTAATAAAAGATGATGGTAATATGCCATTAAAATCATAAGATAGTGCGGTATCATTCATTAAAATTGCTCTGAAGATTATTTGAATCAATTTTTCATTACTAGTAATAACATGCACTATATACAAACAAATTACAATAGAAAATTGTAAAATTTTGTTTTATTTCTGTCTTAATTAGTTTTTTATTGATTAAAATTTAATTTTTAATATAAGTTAATTTTTATTAACTTATATAGATAAATATTATGCCTAGACTTTTCCTATTTGTATTAATTTTTTATTAATTTTTATAAATCTTATGTCCTGCTCATCTAGCCATAATACTATCAAATTACCCAAAATAGAATATTATGAGAATATTTCTTTAAATAAAAACTGTCCTATAAATAGTGAAATAGTTCTAGTAGGCGGTTGTTTTGATTTATTACATTACGGTCATATAGAATTTCTACGCAAAGCTAAAAAACACGGTAAAATCGTTGCTTTAGAGCCGGATAAAACAATTATTCAATATAAAAAACGTCAACCTATCCATAATCAATTACAACAAGCAAAAATTTTAAGTTCTTTCACATTTGTTGATAAAGTACTCATATTACCTAAACTAAAAGATTTTAATGATTATGCTCGGTTAGTGCAAAATATTTGTCCTTCTGTAATCGCCGTAACAAAGCACGATCCTCAGTTAATAAATAAATTCAAGCAAAATTAAGAAATGCGAAAGTAATAGAAGTTATTGACTTACTGCAACATCCTAATATAGGTACCCTGTCTAGCTCAAATATTATTAAAAATATGTAGTTTTTACAAAAATTTATCGATTTTTACTTTAATAAAAGTGTATATCCATTTATATTAAATGTAAATAACTTTATATGTGCTATGAAAAATATTATTAGACATCTTTCCAAACCAGCTTATAGAGAGGAATTTAAAGAAGACACTTCCCCTCGAACCGCAGAGTACAAAAGCGTAAGTGAGGATGCGAGTACCGGATTGACGTATACATTACCTCCAAAAGCGAAATTTGGAAAAATATCTATTGCTTTAATTTGTTTTTTGATTGTTAGCAGTAATTGCTTTGCTTCCGAGCCGTTACCTTGGCAAGTAACGTTCCAGCCGCCGGCAAGTCCGATTATGGAGGAATTACATCATTTTCATAATTTTCTGCTTTATATCTCAACAGCTATTGTTTTATTTGTTGCCGGATTACTTGGCTTTGTATGCATCAGATTTAATGCAAAAAATAATCCCGTACCGGCAAAATTTTCACATAATGTTTTAATAGAAATAATTTGGACTGTAATACCTATAATAATTTTAGTTATTATTGCAGTGCCGTCTTTTAAAATATTGCGTCATGCCGAAAAAATACCCGAAACGGATTTAACTATTAAAGTAGTAGGTTATCAATGGTATTGGCATTATATATATCCTGATCATGATAATTTAGAATTTGATAGCGTAATGATCTCTGATGAAAATTTAAAACCTAACCACAAAAGATTATTAGATGTTGATAATCGAATTGTTATCCCTGAAAATGCTACCGTAAGGTTTCTCATTACCGCAGGTGACGTAATACATAGTTTTGCCGTTCCATCACTTGGATTTAAAATAGACGCAGTCCCAGGCAGAATAAACGAAACCTGGACAAGAGTGGCTAAAAAAGGCGTATATTACGGACAATGCTCCGAACTATGCGGCATCCATCACGGCTTCATGCCGATTGCTATAGAAATAGTAAGTAAAGAGGATTTCGACAATTGGATTGCAAGCAAGAATAAGACTGCTATGAATGGCAAGAAGCCAAAATTGGCAGCTAACTAATTATATTTAGAAGTTCTATGGAAAATTATAATACAAAAATATCTGAACTAGATAAATTACTAAACGATATAACCGATTCTAATCGACATCAAGAAATTATTAAGTAGTGATGATTCAGCAGGTAAAGAAGCATGGTAATTTATAACGAAAGTATTTTATAAACTAAAACTATTACTTTAAATTTTTTAATATATGCCTAACCACAATAACCCTTATCCCCATCTTTTTCCTAAACAAGCAAAAGAAACGATATTTTTAAAACATTTTATCCATAATCTAAATATAATAGTCGGAGATTACACTTATTACAATGACGCTAATCACCCTGAGAAATTTGAATATGAAAATGTTAGAGGAGCTCATTTTGCTAAATTGATTATAGGAAAATTTTGTGCTATTGCTATGGGTACTAGTATAGTATTGTTGTCGGTAATCCTGCAAAGATATAGATTTCCTGATGAGATAGTTGAGCAATTACTTGAAATTCAATGGTGGGATTGGGATTATGATAAAATCACTCGGAATATTCCGGCAATTGTTGGAGCAGATATCGAAAAATTAAAACAGGCAGAATAATAATTATGGATATAACTACTACCGAAATTTATCACGATGGCCACCACACCCCACACGGTTGGAGGCGATGGCTTTTTTCTACCAATCACAAAGATATCGGCATTATGTATATCATATTTGCCGTTTTTGCCGGAATTGTCGGAGGTTTGTTCTCACTGCTTTTTAGGTTAGAGCTTGCAATGCCCGGCGGCACTTTCTTAAATCATGATTTCCAGCTATATAACGTGCTTATCACAGCACATGCGGTTATTATGGTATTCTTTATGATTATGCCGGCTTTGTTCGGTGGCTTTGGTAACTATTTCGTACCTCTGTTAATAGGGGCTCCCGATATGGCATTTCCACGCCTTAACAATATCAGTTTTTGGCTACTAGTGCCTGCTTTTCTTTTACTTATGGGATCAGCTTTTGTTGACGGTGGGCCAGGAACGGGCTGGACGCTCTACCCTCCTTTAAGTAATTTAAGCGGTCACCCCGGTGCAGCCGTTGATATGGCTATTTTCAGTTTACATTTAACCGGTCTATCGTCAATCCTTGGATCAATTAACTTAATCGTTACTATCTTTAATATGAGAGCTCCGGGAATGGGACTTTTCAAGATGCCATTATTCGTTTGGTCTATTTTAGTTACCGCATTTCTAATAATTCTTGCGATGCCGGTACTTGGTGGAGCTATTACTATGCTACTTACAGATCGTAATTTTGGAACTACTTTCTTTAAGCCTAACGGCGGCGGTGATCCTGTATTATTTCAGCATCTATTTTGGTTTTTCGGTCATCCTGAAGTATATATCGTAATACTTCCAGGCTTTGGTATAGTAAGTCAAGTTATTTCAACTTTTTCACGCAAACCTATATTCGGCTATCAAGGTATGATCGGGGCTATGGTGATCATAGGCTTTGTTGGATTTATCGTATGGGCTCACCATATGTTTACTGTTGGGCTTTCTTATAATGCACTTATATATTTCACTGCCGGAACGATGATTATAGCAGTTCCGACGGGTATTAAAATATTTAGCTGGATAGCGACTATGTGGGGTGGTTCGATTACATTCCCAACTCCTATGCTATTTTCGATAGGATTTATTATATTATTCACGATCGGCGGCGTAACCGGCATAATCCTATCAAATTCGGCACTTGATAGAGTTCTGCACGATACATATTATGTTGTTGCACATTTCCATTATACGATGTCGCTCGGTGCTTTATTTACGGCATTTGCAGGCTTTTATTATTGGTTTGGCAAAATATCTGGTAAACAATATCCGGACATTTTAGGCAAAATTCATTTTTGGATTACCTTTATAGGCGTTAATTTAACTTTCTTCCCGCAGCATTTCTTAGGTCTTGCGGGCATGCCAAGAAGAATACCGGACTACCCTGAAGCTTTCGCCAGCTGGAATATGGTTTCGTCGATAGGAGCAGGTATTTCTATGTTTGCTGCCCTTTATTTTGTATTTATCGTTTTCTATACGCTAAAATACGGCAAAGATTGTCCAAACAATCCTTGGGGAGAAGGACCAGACACATTAGAGTGGACACTTACCTCACCACCGCCGTTCCATACTTTTGAAACACCACCGCATATTGAGGGGTAATAGTGGCTTTGCTGCGTGGATGCCAAGTCATCATCATTGCAAGGAGTTGCGTTAGCAACGACGCGGCAATCTCATAAGATAATATAAAAAAAACTCCTGAGATTGCCACGTCAGCATAAATGCTGGCTTGCAATGATAGGACCTTTATGAACTGTCCGGTACTATGAAGCATGACATAGCTGACAGAAAAATAATAAAATGATAATAAAATGTATAAAAAACCGATAATAGGTGTTACACCTGATTTAGCTCAAAATTGTGAAAAATATACTTACGCTGCTTTTCCATGGTACGCCTTGCGAAGAAACTATACCGATGCGATTATTGCAGCCGGCGGTGTACCGCTATTATTACCTTATCAAAGTGATACAATAAATCAGCTTATGGAACTTGTTGATGGTGTTGTAATGTCAGGCGGTGATGAGGACATACATCCTAAATTTTATGAGCCGGAATACGCCGAAGATATAGTAGTTTCCAATGAAGAACGTGATAATTTTGAGATATTAGTTTTAAAGAAAGCATTAGAGAGAGATATTCCGGTTTTAGGAATATGCCGAGGTATGCAGTTATTAAACGTTATTTTTAAGGGTACGCTTATTAAACATATTCCTGATTATATTGAAACTGTAATTAATCATACACAACCTTCGCCTAAAAACATCGTTTCGCATGCAATTAATATAGAAGCAAATACTAAACTTGCTAAAATAGCTAATAATCAGCTACAAACTATGGTTAATTCGACTCATCACCAGGCTGCTAAACAACTTGGTAATGATCTTATCGTATCTGCAACAGCAGAAGACGGTATAATTGAAGCCATTGAATCAACGAAACATAAATTTGTTATCGGCGTTCAATGGCATCCTGAATATCTTAACGATAATGGAGTAGATTTAGAATTATTTAAAGAATTCGTAAAAGTTAGTAAGTAAATAATTAGTTTTTAACATCATTAGATGAACATATTACAAACGCTTTATTATATTCATATCCAAGCGGCCAACAACATACGGAATTTTTAGAGCGTTCATATACGAAAGTAGGACCTCTACCATTGCCTTCTAGTTGATACTGACCATAAATTACAGGTCCACATTGTTCTTGCCAAGCAATTGAATATTTTACCCGATTATCTTGCACATCCCATTGTTGTAAACAGCCGCTAATAATACAATTCATTTCAGTCACAAATAGTTTAACCAATTTTTGTATTACCAAATCTTCTTGTTGTTCTACTTGTATATTATCACAATAAGCTATATGTGAGTTTAAATTATTAGCATAAGCTCGCGATATTATAGAGACTATAATAGTAAATAATATAATAAAAATTTTCATATGATACCTTATTTATTAAATTTAAATTAATATATTTAAAGATACTTAATAAGAAACTAATAATCAAATATTATTTATTGTACTATATTATCATTTTAAATAAGATTTCGGACCTTTGATCTGCTATATTATCGTCAAAAACATTATTTATGACTGCTAATTATTCTTTTTTGAAAAGTTTTGCTGAGTATATCATTGATAAATTAGGTAAAGATACAAAAGTTCAAATAATATTGCCTAATAATTTCTCATGCCTAGAATTAAAGAAGATTTTAACCGATAAATATAAAATTAAATTACCTATCATTATTCCTTTTAATTCTCTTATTTCAAAAAAAACCGATTCGGATTATATATCTAAAATAGAAGAATTACTTATTTTATCATCCATTATCACCGAATATAAAGAATTACCTTTGAATAAAAATGAATCATTAAAAGCTGCAGAACTTTTAAGAAAATTGTTTAATGATCTTATAATCAATAATATCGATATAAAATTAATTGAAGTCTATAACAATTCTAACTATTGGCAAAAGATTTATAAATTTCTAGAATATTGCTTTTTAAGATGGCAAGAAGAAATATCGTTTACTCAAAAACAAACTAAAGCAGTTTATAAATTAAAGCTATTACAAGAAGAAATAATAAAAATAAAAACAGGACATAAGCAGGTAATACTCGCCGGAATATTCAAGCCTAATGTTTTTTTAAAAAGATTTGAAGAAGAATTAAAGGATTACATAATTCACTATAATCCTGCTTCCAAGCAGATTAGCGATGGTATATCTTATTATGAACCTAATGACATTTATGAAGAAACTAAGCAAATATCTTATATATGTAGCCGTAATAAAGACAGACGGATTGCAATCGTTACAAATAATAATAAGCTTAAAAGAGTATATTGTAATTTTTTAGACAAATATGAAGATCTACTAGGTAATGACTTAAGGCTTACTAATATAGGTGAATTACTAACTTCCATTATTAAAATATTATGTAATAATTTTGATTTAAAACCTCTATTTTTATTACTTAAAAATCCTTTAATTAACTGCCCTACTGTGCAGCAGTTAGAGTTAATGCTATCTAATAAAAACCGTTTTATATCCTCACCGAAATATTTATTGCAATTACAATTTGATAATGCGGATATAAGAGAGTATTGCCGTAACTTAATAGATATTTTATTTACCGATACTCCACATAATATACAAGCTATTCTAACCTTAACTAAAGAAATAACTGAAAAACTTTTACCTACTATTTGGGAAAAAGAAGGAGGAGCAGAACTACTTGAGTTTTTAACAAATTTAACTGCATATAGTAAATATATAAATTCAACGGATAAAAAGGATTTTCCTAAAATTTTTTCTTTTTTACTTTCTAATATCAAATATTACAAAAATACCGACGCTGCTAGTATTATTATAGGACGGCCTGAAGATTTAGCATTATGTGAATTTGACTTAATTATATTACCGCATTTTAATAATGAAAACTGGACACTTAGTGCTAAAGCTCACCCATGGCTTAGCAAGAAAGCATTGCAGATACTAAATATAGATTACGATGAAATTGCCCCTACTCTATATTCAGATTACTTCAATTTATTTCTACAAAATAAGCAAATAGTTATACTGAATGCTAAAAAATATGATGGGAAACTGTCAGTGCCGAGTAATTTATTTTTGAAGCTAGAAAAAGGTTCTGTGTCACCCCGTGACTTGATCACGGGGTCCAGTAATTATATGGATACCGTGGTCAAGCCACGGTATGACAAGAGTATTGAGATCCACAGCCCCTATTTCCCAACCACTTTATCAGTAACCGAAATAGAAACATTAATAAGAAACCCATACGGTTTTTATGCTAAGAAAATTCTTGGACTACGTAAAAAAGATCATATATGGGAAGAACCTAAAATATCGGATTTCGGTAATTTGATTCATAAAGTTTTAGAGGAATATTCTAAAAATTACGACAAACAATATATTAATTTAAATTTGCTTGATAAACAAAATGCTTTAATAAATATCGGTAATCATATTTTATATAGCACTATTTTACCAAGCTACACCAAAAAAACTTGGCAAATAAAACTCACGGCTTTCAGCAAAGCTTTTATTTTATTTGATATAGAACGCCGAAAAAACTGCAAAGAAATCTATTTTGAAACTAAAGGGGAGTTACGGCTAAATATTGTAGGTCAAGATATAAAAATAATCGGTATAGCTGACCGAATTGAAATAAGTAAATCAAACAATATAACTATACTAGATTATAAGACCGGTACTATTCCGACTAAGAAAGAAATAGAGCTTGGACTCTCTCCGCAACTTATCATAGAAAGTTTGATGTTACTAGAAAACGGATTTACGAAATGTAATTCTCTGTCCCTTTTATGTCATCCCCAGCCCCTTTTGTGTTATTCCCGCGAAAGCAGGAATCCAGTTATAAATAACAATATTACTATCGCCTACGTAAAAATAACTAGTACCGAACCTTATGTGCACACAACGGAAATCGCTTTAAGCATCGAGACTTTAAATAGACATAAAGCAGGATTAGTAAAATTACTTGAACATTATATTACAAATAAATTCTTTTCTTATGATTTGAATTTATCAAAGTATAATGATTATTTGCATTTGAGTCGATAGGCTAATTATGTCATTCCTGCGCAGGTGCATGGGTGTCAACTTAAGACTCAATGTCATTCCCGCGTAGGCAGGAATCCAGTACTTTAAAACTTTTTTTAAAGCTCGATTTATCTCACTTTACCCTAGGATTCCCGCCTACGCGGGAATATGACATAAACAAACCATGCAACAAGGCTTTCAGTCGCTCACAATGACGGCTTAGCAACTGCTCACAATAGTGCTTACAACCCCATCACTAACTTAAATTCTTTACTTTTAATAATCTTACTATTCGTATTATAAATAATCGGATCGTTAATTTTTTCATGACCGAATCTATTTGTTTTAAATACCGGTATATCTAAACTATCTGCAAAATTACGAAGCACTAACATTGTGGCATCAAAATCTTTACCAAATGAACCAAATATTATAGCCTTAACATCCTCAAGTAACCCTGCTTGCTTTAAGTGTAAAAGCTCACGATCTAATCTAAAAGGCACTACATTCACATCTTCTAAAAAAAGAATTTTGCCCTTAGTCTTTATTTGCCAACTCGTTCCTATACTAGTCTGCACCATAGTTAAGTTACCGCCTGTTAGTTTGCCGTTAACAAGATCACTTGATTTTGCTATATCGTTAAGAGGCACTAAATTATCTATAGTAACCTGCTTTACTTTACCTTTTAATATTTCAGCAAGCTTGGTAAAATTACCTTGATCTTGTTCCGGCTTTAAGAGATCGGCTATATTACTGCCGTGAATAGTTTTCCAGCCCCATTCTTGTGATAGAAAAAGATGTAACGCTGTTATATCGCTATATCCTATAAAGAATTTCTCTTTATTTGGTTTTGATAGCTTTAGTAAATCGGGAATTATTCTCGCAGAGCCGTAACCACCTCGTAAACTCCATACTATATTATCAGACTCATCAAATAATGCATCCCGCAGACAATTAAATCTTACTTCATCGCTACTTGCAAGAAAGGGTAGCTTACCTTTAGCAAAACACTTAGAAGAAATTTGTAAATTTAGTCCATTAATATTTTTTAAATCCGACAAGGTTTTATTATCCGCTCCTGTTGCCGGAGCAACAACAGTAATAGAGATATTTTTTAGACTATGACCAGCAGAAAAAGTTGATATTGAAAAAAATAATATTATTAGTAAAGATATATTTTTAAGAATCATGAATATAATTGATAGGTATTGTTATATGAACAGGTAAACCTACTATGTCATGCCGTGGCTTGACCACGGGATCCAGTCTTTATTTTATTTTTTCTAGATACCGTGGACAAGCCACGCTATGACAGAGGCAAGCACTGGATTCCCATTTTAGCTAGGGACAGACATGACATAGAAAATGCGAATAACCTTAAGAAGCTATTCTAAAGCAGCATCATCACCGGCAATCTCTACTGCTTTAGCCCTGATTTGGTCAATAGTAAGGCCACTATATTCTGACCCACCTAATACAGTATCGTCCTGACCAAAAAAATTAATGTTCTTAACAACAGTTGCTTTATCTAAATTACCTTTCCTCATATCATATACAAGCTTTAATGCTTCTTTTTGTGCTGGTAGTTCATGAGTATTAGATAGTGCTAAAGTCTTTACTTTTGCTCCAAGTTTATTCGCCGAAGCCTCTGATATTTCATCATCTTCAGATTTATCAGTTGAATTTTCGCTTATTCTAAGGTTTTCTATTATAGGTTCAACAAGCTTTGTCCATAGCTGGTCAGTTGAACTACAATCACAATCGGCTAGATATTTTCTACCTTCTTCTCCAGTTTTTACAGCATTATCAACAAACTCTTTAACTATCCACTTATTGTTAAATTTGTTATAAGCAGCTTTTATGAATAGTTCTAAATGATTAGAACCTAAATCTAAGAATTTTTGTTTAAGGTCCATAGGGATATGACTTTTTGTATCTAGCCATGTTTGCATTCCTGATAATATTTCTGACATTACCTTATTAGTATCTTGTATCGGTACAGTAATATTATTACTCTTAATAGTAACCTCAAGTGCATTTTTAGTACTAGCATCCAAGTTAGATACTAAGTTTTCATACTGGGCTGGGTTACTTTTAGCTTCTTTTAAAATGCTTACTATTTTCTTAAATCTTGGTACTATTTCTGAATGACTACCCGTAATGCTTGTCATCCAATCCCATTTAAAATATTCAAAACCGCCGGTAGCATGATTTGGAACTGCAACATGTGCAAATTTATGGTCATATCTAATGCCGATTACATTAAGATCGTTTTTATATTTCTTTACTTGACTATCGTGATCATTGCGCTGTTTTTTAAAGTGTTGCTCTAATTTTTTCATACTCTCCTCCTTAATTCATAGTTTTTAATTAGTGTTGATGTTATACTTATATATTACTATATGTCAAAATAAAACACTAATAGAAATTAACTTTTTGCTATATCACAAGCATGTAAGTCACGCTTAAAGTACAAACTACTATTCTTATTTAAGATTACCCGATAAATCTGAACATTTTCAAGTACTCTTTGAACGTAATCTCTTGTTTCTCGATAAGGTATAAGTTCTATCCAGTCAATAACTTTTCTTGTATCTTTTATATCCCTTGGATCACCAAACCTATCTATCCATTTTACTACATTATGACTTCCGGCATTGTAAGAAGCAATGGATAGAATATAAGAACCTTTATGATTATCTAATAATTTTTTGAAATGATGCGCACCAAGTTTAATATTATATACCGGATTTCTAGTTAAGTCTGCTACATTACATTTAACATTTATGGATCTTGCGGTATCACAAGCAGTACCTTTAATAAGTTGCATGAGACCCATAGCATTTGCATAACTTACTGCTTTATGATCAAAAACCGATTCTTGTCTAATTATTCCATAAGTTAAATGAGGTGGGATAGGCAAACCTACTAGATTATAAGGCGTTGGAAAAGCACAATCCGGAATAAAAGCATTATTTTGGGCAGCAATTTTTGCCACCTCAACCATATGATTAGTATTATTATTGGCTTTAATAATATTCGCAATTATTTGAATTTCTGCAGAATTTTTAGTATTTTTCATTGCTGCTTTGGAATATATCAGGGCTAAGTAGTTTTTATTATATTTAACCAATAACCTTATTGCTTTAATAATCTCTTTATTTTCTATAATTTTCCTTTCTTCAGAAGTTATTACGGGAATAGGAGGTAAAACTAACTTTGTCCTATTTAATTCAATATTTGCTACCTGCCCATAAAAGGTAAAAGAATATTTAGCTGCCTGCTCGTAAAATTTTCTAGCCATTTGCTTATCGCCTTTTGCTGCATAAGTACGACCGAGCCAATAAAACCCACGTGCCAAACTAATCGGAGTCTTAACAACTTTAATAAACTTATTAAAATGTACTAATGCTTGATCAGGCTTTTTTAAAAAACTTAAAGAAAGCCAGCCCGCAAGCCACTCCTGCTCCCTTATAGTTTCAGGACAAGTAGCAAAAGGAAGCGTTGCCATTCTATAGCTATTAGCAAAATCTTTGTAATCGATGAATTCACGAGCATAATAGGACTGAATACGACACCATTTAGCAAAATGTTTACGGTTATTTTTAGCTTTCTTAAACAAAGTAATAATTTCCTTTGTCGGCTTTTGCATTTTTTTAAAATCTAAATAACGATATAATAAACCGGAAGTATAGTATTTTTCAGGAACACTTTTAAAAAGCTTTTCAGCATTTGGCGATTTACCTATAATCGCAATTTGGACTTTAAAAGAATTACGGTAACCTTGCTCTACATATTTCAGGGATTGCTCAGCAGATCTAATATCATTTGTCCATAAATGTTCTTCTATTCGCTCTAAATGATCACTCGCAGTTAAATATTTATGCCACTTATTGTAATATGCATTTTCTTCTTCAGGAGTGAAATTGGCGTATACCCAAGCCTCTTTAATAATAGGTAGTAATATCTTTTGATCTTTGATTAAACTACTTGCAGCTGCCGCATAAAATTTATAACCTTTGCCGGTAAGAGGAGGATGTTTACTAAACCAATCAACAATTACTTTTTTATTTGTATTATTATTTAGATATTCTTCTGCTCTTTCTTCAAGCAGCTTATTTTGAGGCCAATCCGGGTTATTGCATAAAAACCTTATTACATGTTCAAAACTATTATCTGAATATTTATTATCTAAATATTTCTGAGAAAGTACAATTTTTGTTAAAATTTTATTATTTACTTCTAGAGCTAAATCTTCGGCTTGTGACCAATTTTTTTGATCGATATAGGTAAAAACTTGCTTAACATTATCTACAGCATCAGAATTAGCATTTACTTTCAAAGCTAATAACAACAATATAGAGGTTAACAATTTTATTGTGATTTTCATAAGTTTTATGATTTGTTGCGTGGATACCTAATAGTCATTACGAGCTACTAAAAGCGTTGTTGTATGGCTTGTTAATGTCATTCCCGCGAAAGCAGGAATCCAGTAAAACCTATAAAAAACTTATTTTTTATAGGTTTATCTAATATGTAATTTTTGTATCAATATTAAGGTTATTTTCTGGATTCCCGCCTACGCGGGAATGACATAGAGACCCACTAAACACTGGTAGAACCAAAGCCACCGCTACCACGCATCGTTTCCATAAGACTAATACTTTCTTCCCATAATATACGTTCGTACTTTGCGATTATCATCTGTGCAATTCGCATGCCTTTTTCTATAATAAAATCTTCTTTACCGAGATTAATAAGAATGACCTTTATTTCACCTCGATAATCTGCATCAATAGTACCGGGTGAATTAGCAACCGTGATACCGTGTTTAACGGCAAGACCCGAACGGGGTCTTATTTGGGCTTCAAACGAATCCGGTAGTGCTATAGCGATGCCTGTTGGAATTAGCTGTATTGCGGCTGCTTTTATTGTTATAGGTTGCTCGTTTGCGGCTATTAAATCCATCCCCGCACTATGCTCTGTAGCATATTCCGGCAAACTGCCGGAAAAATTTTCTAGTTTTTTAATTTTAACTTGTGTTATTGTCATATTATTTCATATCAAATTTATCGTTAATAATTTTATTTTCTACCGCATCAATTAAAGAATTAGCAAGATTATCGGTTAATATCTTACTTCCCATGCCAAGTTTCTTTTTAAGCCAAGGTTGCTTAGCACACAGATATTGAAACTTAATATTATCACCGAATTTTTCTTTCATTACGCTATACATATCACCTATGCCATCAATTAAGCCGTAATCAAGCGCCGTTTGCCCTGCCCAAAATTCACCGTTAAATAAAATTTCGTCTTGCTGAGTTAACTTCCCTGCTCTTCTTGTTTTTACATATTCTATAAAATGTTCATAAACCTGCTTTTGCAAATCTTTGATAATTTTAAGATCATCTTTATTAATAGGTTTAAACGGATCCAATACTGATTTATTCTTGCCTTCCGTATAAACTCTTCTCTCTATCCCAAGTTTATTAATTGCTTCATGAAAACCGAATCCGCTTGATACTACTCCGATACTACCGATAACCGAACTCGGCAAAGCATATATCCGGTCACCGCTGCAAGCCAGCCAATATCCGCCTGAAGCCGCCATATCTTCAATAAAACTATAAATTTTTATTTTATTTTCTTCAGCAAGATCACGAATACGTTTTGCAATAAGTTCAGATTGTACCGGAGAACCGCCGGGAGAATTAATAATTAAACATAATGCTTTTAATTTCTTGATTTTAAAAGCTTTTTCTATTAGTGCATTTAATGATTCTAACGTAAGTCCCGATTGCATAGTACTTACTTTACCGATAACACCGCTAAGGCGTAAAACGGCAATCACCTCTTTAGAATTACCAAAAACCGAAGCAAATAATTGATCTAATTTACTTATCTGTCGTTTGGTTATTATCTGATCAAATTCAGCATTCGCCATAGTTGATTTATTTACTTCATTCATTAATTTTACTCATTTTTAATTTAATATACTCGTTTCATTTGAAAAATTGGCTATGTTGTCTTATAAGATCTGCGGTACTCACCTATTAAGTATACGCTCCGCTCCTCGCCTTATAGACTCCTTGCTCTTTTCCAAATTACACTTCGTCTATTTACTTGGAGTTACTATAGAGCATCCTTTTTTATTGGCAGCAAAGGCTTAGCCGGTTTATTCAGAGATTGCGCGTTATAACTATTTTTAGGTTCAGGATAATTTCCGGAAATGGCAGATAAAATAGTACCTCTAACTGTTTCGTCATACCAATTTGTATTGCCGACAAAGCTAGTTACTATTTTGCCGTTTTGGTCTATTAATATACTAGTCGGCAAACTAACAACCCCTAAGGCTTTAAATAATTCATTTCTGTAATCATGATAAATCGGCAAATATCTTATTTGATAGCTTTTAAAATATTCTTTCACAACTTTTATGTCTTGATAATCTTCTGAAATCGGAATTACTGAAAAAGGTAATTTCCTAAAATCTTTTTGCAATATATCAAGGTCAGGCATTTCTTTGACACAAGGAGCACTCCAAGTAGCCCAAAACACTAACAATATAGTCTTTCCTTCAAACTGATCAAGAGAATATTGATTTTTTTCTTCATCAAAAAAAATTATATTATCAGGAACGCTTGAACCTCTTAAAAATGCTAATTTATCCTTAGGCGGCTCATAGAGCCTAGCATGAATTTTAGGAATAAAAATTATTATAGATAATAAAAATACTATAATATATATAAGATATTTATTATAATTTCTTAAGGTCATATAATAATTTATAGTAATGAAGACATTTTATTTATTCGTATTAGCACTTACATTATGTAGTTGTGGTATAAAAAAGCCTTTAGAAGCACCGCAGAAAGAGGCAAAACGTCATTGCGAGCAGTCGTAGACTGCGCGGCAATCTCGTCAAATATCCTGAGATTGCTTCGTCAAATTACTTCGTAATTTTCCTCGCAATGACGTACTGTATCAATACCTCTTAAGCGTCGTACCTTGCAAAACTAAGTCAAAACAATAAGACGGCATATTTTCTTGCGGTTCGATCAATATCGGATTTACTTCACCGCACTCATTATCACACATATTTTGATCAGATAAGTCTAAGCGTGTTTCGAGAGTAGTAAGACTAGGATGCTCTATTCTTATATTTGCACTTCTCAAATAACGAGAAGATGTATAAGGCAACATGCTAATAAAGTAATATTCTCCTTTATTATTAGTAGTAGCAATACCGGAACCGGTAAAACTTGAATCGCTTTTACTTGTAAATCTTCTTTTATCAACTCTAGTTTTTAAAGGTTCGTAAGGATATTTACCCCCGCTTCCTGCTTGCCATAAATAAACTTTAGCATCCGCAACCGGCACGCAATTTTGATCTAATACTTTTCCTTTAATTAATATCCTTTCACCGTAAAATTTTGATAATCTTCCTGTTTTACGTAATAAATTATTAGTAGTTTCAAAAACTTTTGGTTCATAATCATTAAATATATTTCTAGTAATTTTACAACGATTAAGCTTATTAGGGTAAGTTTTAGAAGCAGCAAATATGTTTAATGTCCATAAACATAAAAAACAAAATATAAATTTTTTCACTTTTCACCACTATATTTATAAAATTCTGCATCTAAATTTAAATCAATTATTTTTATTAATCAAATTATTTTTATTCTCATTTGATTATTAAGTAATTGATTGTTATAGTAAACTGTGTTATACTAAAATATTATATATATATGCAAAAATTTTTATCTTTAATAATTGTAATTCTAATACTTTACAATATAGTAAAGTTAAAAATATCTCCCGACAACAATAATCTTACCACTGTAGAGCAAACGGCTTCAAATAATTCATCTACCGATGAAAACCAAACTAGTATAAATAATGAACCTCCTATTTCATTAAACGGCAACTTATTTGAACGTACGGTTTCAAAAATAGTAATAAATGCTCTTAAAACCGAAGAAGGGAAAGCATTTTTTGAAAAAATTTTACAACCGTTAAATGGACCTATCAATCCTAATGATTACACTATTGAAGTACGTAAGGATTTAGTAAAAACACTGTTCAAAATTAATACGCTCGGTAGCGGTAATATCGGTCCCGCTTCTTGCGGACATGTAGTTACCGTATTTTATCAAATATCAGATATGAACAATACTTTAATATCTGAAGATACTAAGACTTTTACTTTAGGCTCTGCTCCTGTAATGCTTGGCTTAGATAATGTAATAATCGGTATGATGGTAGGAGAAGCACGAGAAGCTATTATTCCGGCAAAATATGCTGTTAATAATAGTAATAATATTATCTTCGATGATGCTTATAATTATAAAGTTAATGTAATTTTAAAATCCATATTACCGCAAAATTTTGTTAAAAGTAATGAAGTTAAAATTTATGACGATGAGATAGCTTATCGTGTGCCTTTATTATGTGGTGAAAAAGTAAGCTTTAATGCTAAAATTACTCGCTTATCAAACGGTAAAATACTATATGATTCAAAAGCAAAAGGACAACCAATAGATATGAAAATCGGCGATATTACATATCCTTTAATTTTTTCTTACGCCTTGCAAGGTAAAGTAACGATTGGAACACGCAGTGTTATTGCTGAAGGCAAAACATTTAAAACTTTAGGTTCTAACATAAATAAAATTATTTCTCATGAATCGTTACCGATAAATGAATATCTTTTGCTTGAACTAGGAGACTTTAAACAAAATTAAATAAATATGAAACAAAATAAAATTCAAAGACAAAAAAATTATATTTTATTATCTATCCTTGTCATAATGGTAATAATTGTATATCTTATAGCATTAATAAAAATTGCAGGATAAATTTTGTAATTATTAAAAATTTAAAACTCAAATTAAACGAGTATATAAGCATCTTACTTTAAACTTTAATAAAAGTATGGAAATTATTAAAAAAAACAAAAATATTATTATATTAGTAGGTTTAATATTTTTAGCAGTAATTATTTATATCTCTACAAGTAAGAGTTCCGATAATAAAACAAACGATAATATATTAGAAGTAAAGATAGCTATACAAGATCATAAATTTGTTCCGAATATAGTTGAAGTACCAAAATCGACTAAGATAAGGTTAATTGTTCATAATGAAGATGATACGGTAGAAGAGTTTGAAAGTCATGATTTACATCGTGAAAAAATAGTTATGCCAAATGAGTCAATACATATTATACTTGCACCTCTCAAGTCCGGAAAATATGAATTTTTTGGAGATTTTCATCAAGATACGGCGCAGGGTTTTATAATTGTTAATGATTAGATAAAAAATATGTTTAAAATTGCTTTAGTAGTGTTTCGTGAATGTTTAGAAATATCCTTATTACTTGGTGTAATACTCGTCGTAACAAAACAAATAGAAAAATCTCGTCTTTATATTATTGCTGGAGTAATGCTTGGAGTAGTATTTGCTTCAATTTTTGCATTTTTTACACGTAAATTATCTTTATCTTTTGGCGGAATAGGCGACGAGTTATTCGATTCCGGAATTATGATACTAATAACAATTCTGATTAGCTGGACAATAATATGGATGCAAGGTTACGGTATAAAAGTAAAGCAACATATAAACGACTTATCAGTAAAAATTCATGAAGGTAATGCCAGTTATTTCATGTTGTTTTTTTTAGTTGCCACTACTATATTACGAGAAGGTGCAGAAATTATTATTTTAGTATATAGCATATCTTCAGTTGAAACAATATCAAGCAGTATTTACTTGCAAGGAGTGATAATAGGTGCTACAAGTGGCTTCTTACTTGGTTTAGTAATATATTTCGGTTTCATTAAGATTGCTAATCAAAAATATATTTTTAAAATCTCTACCATATTATTAATGCTAATAGCAGGCGGATTTGCAGCAAGTGCTGCAGGTATTTTAACCTCTTCCGGTCTAATTATGTTTTTATCCGATCAACTTTGGGATAGTTCATGGTTAGTAGCAGATAGAAGTATGATAGGTAAAATCTTACATATTGTTACCGGTTATATTGCAAGACCTAACGGGCTACAAGTACTGGCTTATTTTACTACTATATTACTGATAAATATTTTCATACAAATAAAATTAAGATATTCCAAAAATAATTTAATATCAGTACAAAAAAATAAATCAAATTAATTTTATCAAAGAGAACAATTAAATTAAATATGTTAAAACTTTTATCAGAAATTGGTCCGGTAATAGCATTTTTTGCAGGCTTTTTTTATGGAGGCGGTATACAACACGCTACTCTTTATATGCTTATTACTTCTGTTATTTGTATTACCCTTTGTTATGTTATAGATAAGAAAGTATCCAAGCTTTCTATTATTTCTACGACTGTTTTATTAGTTTCGGGAAGTATTACTTTAATTAGCGGCGATTCAATGTATATAAAAATCAAACCTACTATATTATATGTTATTTTTGGAATAATATTTCTCATGAGCGGTATAAGAAAAAATCCTTTTATCAAATATGCTTTAGAGAGTATAGTACGTCTTAAAGAAGAAAGTTGGATAACCTTAAGCTATAGAACAGCGGCTTTTTTCTTTTTTATGGCTGTAGTTAATGAAGTAGTTTGGCGTAATTGCTCAGATGAAACATGGGTAAAATTCAAAGTATTCGGTGTAATACCTATTACTTTTATATTTATTTTACTGCAATTACCTCTTTTATTAAAGAATAAATTACCGGATAGTAAGATATGATATATAATACCTTACTATTTTTACTTTATGTCATTACCGCGTAGGTGTTGTTGCATGGACCGGTAAACTCCACTGTGTCACCCTGTGGCTTGACGACGGGGTCCATACAAACAATTTAAAATACTAATATTAGTATTTTAAGCTGGATCCCACGATCAAGTCGCGGGATGACACAGGATCCCTGCTTTCACAGAGATAACACCGATGGCTTTTTAAAAATTGTCCGGTACTATAATAAACAAACAGTTAATTCTTGAACAAATACAATCTTTTTAAAAATCGTAGGGTACTATTGTTATGATATTACGAGTTCTAATTTTTATAGCTCTTTCTTTTAGTCTATCTGCTTGTTTACCTGCTATTTTTACCGCAGCAACCACTACCGGCATTGTTGCTTCAAAAGATCAACCAATATCTGAAACATTAAATGATTCAAGGATTTCTGCCAGCATTAAAGCTGATTTAGTAAAAAATAATTTTAGAGATTTAGGTGCTAAAATAAAGGTTGAAGTATCACAAGGAAGAGTATTATTAACAGGAAATATTCAAAAAGAATCTGATGCGTTAAAAGCCGTAGAAATTGCTTGGAATCAAAAAAGCGTAAAAGAAGTTATTAATGAGTTGAAAGTAAATAAAAACAGTAATCATTTTGACTTAGCCCAATATACTAAAGATAGTATGATAACCACGCAAATTAAAGCTAAAAATTTAGTCAGAAAAGACATTAAATTTGCTAATTATACTATTCTAACTATAGATAATATTGTTTATTTATTTGGAGTTGCAAGATCAGAAGAAGAGCTAGAAAAGCTTGCTTCTATTGCATCAAAAATAAAAGGTGTTGAAAAAGTTGTGAGTTACGCTAAAATAATGAATAACTTATAACACCAATAATGATAATAGTGAAGAATCATAAATTCAAATTAGACCTCTTGCAGAATGAAGCTAATAAAGAGAAATTTGAAGGAAACACGGCATGTAGCACTGCAGCATACACTTTAGTACGTGAGGATGCGAGTACCGGATTGACGTATACCGCAGATATTTCAAAAGTTGGAAATCAAATAAGTGGTGAGCCTGCACAGCGTATAAAAATACGTGAACACAGGCGAATCCCGAAATTTGACTTACCAAATCTTAAAGTATCAAAGGTATACAAATTACCTTTAGGAGCAAGTTATGCAAAGGGTTTATTACTTTTGTTAATTTTTTGTTTTGGTCTAAGCGGTTGTAATACCTCAAAAAGATTACCTTATTCCCACAAATATTCTTACAAAGAATTATCAAAAGATGATCCTCATAATCTAACTTATAAAGGACATTATAAAGTCGGTAAAAATTATAAAATAAAAGGAAAGACTTACAAACCTCACAACCCTAAATCTTTTACCGAAACAGGTTATGCCTCATGGTACGGTGGACTTAAAGATGGTTTTCACGGTAAAAAAACAGCTAATGGCGATAGATTTAATAGAAATTTATTAACTGCTGCACATAAAACTCTTCCGCTCCCTTGCTTAGTTAAAGTTACCAACAAAGCCAATAATAAAGCAGTAATTTTAATGGTTAATGATAGAGGTCCTTTTAAGAAAAATCGTATAATAGATGTTTCTCAAAAAGCGGCTGAAATTTTAGCATTTAAAAATCAAGGTATAACTAAAGTAAAAATAGAATATTTACCTAATGAAACTGAGAAATTTCTAAAAAATATTAATCTAAAAAAACCACAAAGTAAAACTTTAGCTAAAAACTCTAAAAAATCTTCATCTAATAAAGTTACAAACAACAATAAATGTAGCGTTAATTGTCATATAAAACTTATAAATTTAAAGTATAAATTGGCAGTAACTCCTTAAAAGATGTGTGAATATTAAATCGTCAATAGTCGTAGGCGTTGTTGCATGGCTCGATTAACGTCATTACGAGGAGCAACTTAAGTTGCGACGAAGCAATCTCAGGAGTTTTTGTATTACCTCATGAGATTGCCACGACCACTTTGTGGTCTCACAATGACGATACATATCAACTACGTATATTCTTTTTCTTTATTATTTTTGATTTAGCTTTTGTAGTAGATTTATTATTAGAGGCAAGCTTGATTGAAGGTTTAGGGACTATAGGCTTAATATTAAAATGCTGATCTAATAGCCCCATCATCTTTTGATCACGAGATGCGGCACTTTTACCGCCTGTAACAACGGCAATCAATGATTTACCGTTCCTAGAAGCAGTAGTTACTAAATTATAACCTGCCGGTGTATGAAAACCTGTTTTCATCCCTTCTGCACCTTGATAATTTTTAGTAACCCTATTATGTCCGTTTACTACATTTCCACGAAATACAAAGCTGGTTTTAGCAAATAACGGATAAAATTTAGGATAATCTCTCTTCAAAGCCATAGCAAGTTTAGCCATATCTCTTGCGGTAGTTTGCTGCAATGGGTCATGCCAACCTGAAGCATTTTTAAAATAGGTATTCTTCATACCGAGCTGTTTAGCTTTAACATTCATTAAATGAGCAAAAGCTTTCTCTGAACCTTTCATGCCCTCAGCAACCGTTACAGCAGCATCATTAGCAGATTTTATAATTAATCCATTAATTGCCTCTCGAACGGTTATAGTTTCCCCTGCTTTTAAACCCAGCTTACACGGTGGCATTTTTGAAGCTTTTGCTGATACAAGTAATTTTTTATCTAAAGGTAACTTACCGGCTTCAATTGCTTCAAACATTAAGTATAGAGTCATTAGCTTAGTTAAAGAAGCGGGGTAAATCTGAATTTGTGAATTATGGGCCTGCAACACTTTACCGCTTTTTGCATCAATTACTAAACTAGTTTGAACAGGAGGCTTAGGGGTATTTTTTACGGCTTTTTTTGCTTCGCTTATAGGCGCAAAGAAAAATGTTACGACAAAAATATAAGGTAATAAAAATTTCCTAAACATTTTAAATAAATAAAATATTATTCAAATTAAACCAAGTGTGATTTTTCGTCATTGCGAGGAAAAATTGAAAATTTTGACGAAGCAATCCAGTAAAAAATGCATAACATTTTTTTATTATTTTCCTAGATTGTCACGCTTCCTACGGTCGCTCGCAATGACAATGAAAATAATACTTACTACACATTAACCTTTTTATTAAAATACATTAATATAAACAAAGCAGGCAAGGCTAAAATTATAGTAAAGAGGAAAAAACCGTCCCAGCCCATCATATTTACGAGTTTTCCAGCATAAATAGTGACAGTATTGTTACATAAACTACTAGCACTACTAAGTAAAGCATATTGTGTTGCGGAATATTTTTTATTACATAAATTACCTATATATCCGACTAAAGCAGTAGCACCCATAGCGGCAGCAAAATTCTCTATAGTAATAGCAATTAATAAAGCTTCAAAAGAAGGAGGCTGATGATTAAGCCAAATAAATGCAAAATGCGTTAAGCTTTGGGCAATACCGGTAATAATCAAACCTTTAAAATTCCCCACCCTATACATTACAATACCACCGACAAAACCGCCAACTAAGGTTGCAATCGATCCATAAAGTTTAGCTATTATTGCTATTTCGCCTTTTGTATAACCAAGCTCTATATAAAAAGGTGAGGCAACCGCTCCAAGCATAGCATCGCCTAATTTAAAAAATATTACCGCAAGTAAAATAGTTGCAGCAAATTCTCTTTTGAAAAAATCCTTGAAAGGATTAATTACTGTAGAAATCCATGAAGTAATAGAAATAATATTAATTTTTTCTTTTACTAATTCTTTTTCGTTTACGGTTATTATAAATATCGTTGCAACGACAAATATTATAGCTATAACACAGAAAGTTAGTTGCCAATTATTTCCAGTTATTTCTGCAAGGTACAAAGCACCTGCCCCTGTAATAAGCATACCGATTCGATAACCGAATACAGCGGTTGCACTAGCTATGCTTTTGTTTCTTGATCAAACTTATCTATACGCAACGCATCAACGGCAATATCAAACGTGCTAGATAAAAAGCCTAATAATATAGTCAAAAAATAGAAAGAAGTTAAAGAAACTTCAGGATTTTCCTTGCTCATAGCAATGAGTACTAAAGCCATTAAAGAGCTACATAATATAAGCCAGCTTTTGCGATGTCCCCACCTACTTAAAAAAGGTATTTTAAAATTGTCGACTAGAGGCGACCAAAATACTTTTAACGAATATGATAACCTTGCAACCGCAAAAGTAGTAATAACGGCGATATCTATACCGGATTCTTTTAACCATACCGCAAGAGTAGAAAAAATTATAACCAGCGGCATACCGCTAACTATTCCTAAAATAAATATTTCAAATAATCGATAGTCTTTAAAAATCTTGGTAATGCGCATTGTGATATTTCATTAAATCGTCATTGCGAGGAGGGGCATAGTCCCAACGTGACAATCTAGGAAAATATAAAAAAATGCTATGCATTTTTTACTGGATTGCTTCGTCAAAATTTTCAATTTTTCCTCGCAATGACGAAAATATTAGTGTTGCAATAATAATTAATAATTATAAGCTATTTACTTTATAAATCAACCATTTTCTCTTAACTCCTTATTATACAACCTATAATATTCATCTTTATTCTTAAGCAATTGTGTATGAGTTCCTTGTTCACAAATCTCACCGTTTTTCATGACGATAATATTATCAAGATCGGTAATACTGCTTAAACGATGCGTAATAATTAAAGTGGTTTTTCCTTGGCGTAATTTCTTTAACGATTCTAGAATTTTCTGTTCGGACGCTTGGTCTAAGCTGCTTGTTGCTTCATCCCAAATTAAAATAGGGGCATCTTTTAAGAAAGCTCTAGCAATAGATAAACGCTGACGCTGACCGCCTGAAAGAGTCGTCCCCTGCCCCCCTATCTGCGTGTCGTAACCATTCGGCAGATGCATAATAAACTCATGAGCATCGGCATATTTTGCTGCTCTAATTATTTCTTCTCTTGTAGCATTTTCCTGACCGTATGCTATATTTTCTGCAACGCTTGTATCAAATAAATGAGTATCTTGAGTAACTAAGGAAATCTGACCTCTAAGTGAAGTAAGCTTAATATCTTTAATATCATGATTATTAATTAAAATTCTTCCTTCATTTGGATCATAAAAACGCACTAATAAATTACTAAGCGAAGTCTTAGCACTACCTGAACGCCCGACAAACGCAATAATTTTATGAGGCTCTAGCCTTAAATCTATATATTTTATAGCTATTTTACTCTCAAACCTTAAAGCTAGTTTTTCAAAAGTAATTTGTGGATTATATAAATCTACGTCTTTAGCATCTTCATGATCTTTAATAAGAGGCTCGGTATCCAAAATACTAAATACCCTCTTAGCTGCTACTATTCCTTCTTGCAAATTAATATTTAACGATACCAAACTTTTAAACGGTCTATAAGCCGCTGCAAAAGAAGCCAAAAAAGCAAAAAGAGCCCCTGGCGTACTTTTCCCCTCCAGGACTAGATTACCTCCATACCATACCATCCCTCCAACTGCAAGACCGCTTAAACCCTCCATAATCGGTGAAACCATCGCATCTAGCTTAGATGTTTTTTTGTAGAACTCTAAAATATTATTAATAATCAACGATGCTCTATTACTTTCTATTTGTTCGCCTACAAAAGATTTAATAATCTTAATTGACTGAAATGTTTCATCAAGCCGAGAGGTATAATGCCCAAGCTCTTCTTGTGACTGTGCAAATATTCTTCTTATCTTTCTACCCATCCTTTGCACCGGATAAACAGCTAAAGGGAAAACAAGAAAAACTACGCAAGATAATAGCGGTTCTAAATGAAACATTGTTGCTATTAAACATACTACAGTTAGGAAGTGTTTAGCACATCCGACAAGTAAGTTAGAAACAGCTCCACGCATCAAAGAAATATCATTAGTAAAACGAGATATTAAACGTCCTGAAGATTGGTTTTGAATAAAAGAAATATCGGCAAATAACAAATGCTCATACATTTTTATCTGTAAATCGTTTAGTACCCTCTGCCCAACAAATTTTATTAGATAATTCTGATAATACTCTGAAATTCCTTTTATAACAAAAGTTACAGTAAGCACTATGGGCATTATTATAAGCATTTTCTTATCATGCGTTAAAAAAACCTTATCAATAATAGGTCTAGCCGCATGTACGATCACTGCCGTACAAAGTGCTGCAACAACCATACAAAATATCGAAAAATATATTTTATTTGCGTAAGGTTTAACATGATCTTTTATCAGCCTTTTTATAACATCTGCGGCTGTGTAGTTATCATTTAAATTATTGTTATTCATTCTCGTTAAAAATATTAAATTGATGATGTGATTGATTCGGTACAGGCATTTTCAAATGCTCAAAAGCGGCAATCGTGATTACCCTACCTCTAGGAGTTCTTTGTAATAAACCTATCTGTATAAGATAAGGCTCTATGGTTTCTTCAAGTGCATCACGTTGTTCAGATAAGGCAGCTGCAATCGTTTCAATTCCGACAGGACCGCCGTTATAATTATCCGCTATGAATTTTAGATAACGATAATCATTGCTATCAAGTCCTATGCGATCAACTTCCAAACGCTTTAACCCAAAATCAGAGATTTCCTTATCTACTCTTGATTTACCGTCAACTGCTGCAAAATCTCTTATACGACGAAGCAATCTTAATGCAATTCTTGGCGTTCCTCTACTTCTTTTAGCTATTTCTTCAGAACCCGAATCGGTCAAATCAATATCAAGTAGTTTACTTGCTCTATTTAGAACTTTCTTCAATTCCTCGGTATTATAAAAATTTAGCCGCATAGGGATACCGAACCTATCACGCAAAGGATTACTAAGCAGCCCGAGGCGTGTGGTAGCACCGATTAAGGTAAATTTCGGCAAGGTTATTTTCACTGACCTTGCGGCAGATCCTTCACCGATAATTATATCAAGCTCAAAATCTTCCATAGCAGGATATAAAACCTCTTCAACCGCAGTATTTAAGCGGTGGATTTCATCAATAAATAATACATCGTTCTTTTCAAGATTGGTAAGAATAGCAGCAAGATCAGCTACCTTAAGTATAGCAGGACCGGAGGTGGATTTAAAATTACCGCCGATTTCGTTAGAGATAATTTTAGCAAGCGTAGTTTTACCAAGCCCGGGCGGACCGTAAAATAAAGTATGATCAAGATGCTCATTTCGAGATTTTGCAGCCTTAATAAATACCGAAAGATTTTCTTTAATCTGCTGTTGACCGACAAATTCTTGCAAATATGATGGCCTTATCGGCAATTCTTGATCATTTTCACTTTTTTCAGGTGATAATATATTAGTCATTATTTTAAATCGAATATAATGACTAATAATAGCCAAAAAATAGTTTTATGCTATAAATTATTTTAGACTTTTGTATTAGCCCTCTTCATAGAAACTAGTTACCCCTTCTCTAAGTTTATCTACGGTTTCAAAAAATTTTTCTGTATCAGTGACGCCTAAGTTTTGTAATTCTTCTTTAAGGTAATTTTGATTTAATCCTTTATATAACTTGAAATAATGGCCAAATATCTCATTTGATAATATCATATTAGGATTTTCATAATAATTTTTCAAAACTTCTGCTACATCTTTTAGAGTAAGGTTATTTTCATCAGTTATTTCTGTAATTTGTGCGTCCAATTCTTGTCTATCTTGAGATTTCATTCCTATCTTATAACCTAAAATATTACATCCAATTAAGCTTTTATTCTCTTTTATAGCATCCGATAAGGCTTTCTTTGATTCCTCGCTTACTTCTGTACTTAATGAAAAATTCAATCCGGCAAGTTTAGTATTTTTAACAAATGAGGATCAGGCAGGAACATTATTATCAAAAAATATCCCACTTATATCTAAATCGCTTATTTTTGTTTCGTTTACTCTTAAGGTATCTAAAAGAACATCTATCTTATTAACATTATTCAAAGCATTTATAAAACTAATGTCGGTAATGCGGCATAGCGGATCTTTAATAAATTCAGCAAATAACTTTATTGATTTTAAACTCCACACAAAACTATCAGTGCTTAAGTACTTTATAGTAGCGTCTCCTTGTAAAGCATTAAATAACCCATTTTAAAAGCATCTTCAGGAATTTTAGAGTATCCAGCAGCTGCAAATACCGGTGATTGTGGTACAAAATTAACCTCGGTAACACTTAAAGTAGCAGGGTCTTTCTATAGCTCTTTTAATATTTCTTCAACCTTTATTTTTCCTAAATATTCTATTAACTTGGACATATATTGTACCTATTAATTTTAGTAATTAAAATTAATATAAAATAACTGCTAATTTATCAACTAAAAATTAGAATTTCGATTTTTCAGGGCTGTTTTGATTAATTCATCAATAGAGATTTCGGGATTTTGGGTAATGATGCCTTGAACAGCGTTTTGAGCTTCAAATCTAGAAAATCCTAGATTTACTAGAGCTTTTATTACTTCATTACTTGCAACGGGTGTGATATTCTTAATATTTAAGCTCTCTTTAATAATAGCTGAACCGCTTGATATTTTCGCTACTTTACCTTTCAGCTCTAGCACTATACGTTCAGCAAGTTTAGCCCCTACTCCGGATATTGCTTTAAATATATTTTTATCTTCATTATTTACAGCAATTTGAATATCTGAAGGCGTAAGACTTGATAAGATAAATAAAGCCATTCTTGTACCTATACCGTTTACTGATTGTAGTAAATTAAAAAAAATCTTCTCTTCTAGAGTCAAAAAACCGTAAAGATGCATATGTTCCTCTCGAACATGGGTTTCGATAAATAGTTTATAAAACTCCCCTTCAGCAAGTGTACCTAAAGTTTTATCTGAAGCATAGACTAAGTACCCTACCCCGTTTACGTCAATTATAACGTAATCATCGCCTTGGGAATCAACTTTACCACTTAATTTACCGATCATATATTTACTTTTTCTTTTTACTATATATTAAAATTAGTGTCGGTAAAGCGGTAATAATTGCTGCTAAGATGTAATGAATAACAAACGGTCTATCCATCATATGACACTGCCCATCATTAGGAATAGTTTGAGCCAAAACCATATAAGCAACTATTATCGTCACTACTATATATAGACCGGTAAAAAACAAATATTTTATAAAATTTTTCATGTTAATCTCTTTTTGAATCAGTTATATGATGTTATTCCTGCGAAAGCAGAAATCTAGGGGTAAAGCAAGATAAATCGAGCTTTTAAAAAGCTTTAAAGTACTGGATTCCGGCTTTCGCGGAAATGGCATCAGAGGTTTTTTCTTCTCTTAAGTTAACACTCATACACGAAAGCGGGCATTACATTAAAAACTACACAAACTTATAATAAGTTTGATTCTTATCCCCTTTACTTATTAAAAGTTTACGCTCTAAACCATATAACAAATCTCTACTAGCCGTTGCCGTAGAAATACTTTTATGTACAGTAATATAATCTTTTCTAGAAAACCATTGATCTATTAAATTAACCTTAGCAAATTCCATTCTAGATAAAGGCGTATTTGCCTCATATGTAATATTATTACTATATAATCTTAATGCTGCAACTATTTTATCAAGCATAAACTCGATAAATAAGGTCGATTCACCAAGCTTATCACACTTACTTAAAACACTATAATATTCACTTTGATTATTCCTTATCAAACTTTCAACGGAAATATACTCAAAAATTTTATTAGCTTGCATTAGTAATAATTGTTGCCATAATCTACCGATTCGTCCGTTACCGTCTGAAAAAGGATGGATAAATTCAAACTCATAATGAAATATACAAGCTTTAACTATTCCAGAAATTTGCTTATCTTGTGCTATAAACTCAAATAAATCCTGCATTAATAAAGATACACGGCGTGCCGTAGGGGCAAAATATATAATCTCTGTGCCTTTAAATATAGCGGCATTACCTTTACGCCACTTTCCGTTATCTTCTACTAATCCTTGCATTAATATCTCATGTGCTTTTAATAATGATTCAATTTTGAAGGGATTAAATATAGTCAGATTATTGTATAGTTTTATAGCATTTTTTACTTCTACAATATCTTTTTCAGGTGCGAGTACACGCTTGTCGTTTATTATATCGGTTATCTGCTCTACGCTTAAACTATTTCCTTCAATTGCTAAAGAAGAATGGATGGTTTTAATTTGATTATTTTTTCTAAGTTTTATAGGTTGAGAGTAAAGCTTGCTACCGGCTAAAATACCAAGCTCATAAGAAATATCTTGTGATAACTCCAAGATTTTATTAGTTATTTGAAAAGACGGTTTACTATTCATTATATGATAGTATCATATGATACTATCATTGTCTACGAAGAATATTTTTGCTATATCATTCCCATAGGGTATTAGCCTTATTGCATGACTCCAAAATCGTCATTGCGAACAGCCGTAGACTGCATGGCAATCTCATGAAATAATAACAAACTCCTGAGATTGCCTCATCAATTGCTATGCAATTTTCTCGTAATGACGTATATCTCTTTATTTTACAATACACTCATTAGACTACCTACCTCAATATCTTCTATAACACCACTTTTACGATCTTTTAATGCAACAATATTATTTGCGGCTTTTTTAGGACCAATTATAATTTGATGAGGTGATCCTATAAGATCATGCGTTGCAAATTTACTGCCTGGACGTGCTTCGGTATCGTCATATAACACTTCTATATTTTTATCTGATAGCTCTTTATAAGCCATTTCCGCAAGCTCTACGCATTTACTATCATGAATATTTAAATTAATTAGAGAAACTTTGAAAGGAGCAACGCTAGAAGGCCATATGATACCTTTCTCATCGCAATTTGCTTCTATGATAGCAGCAACTAACCTTGAAATGCCTATGCCGTAAGAACTCATTTCTATAGGAGTTAGTTTACCATACTCATCATTAATAAGTGCATTCATATTAACCGAATATTTTGAGCCTATATAAAAAATATGCCCGACTTCTATTCCTTTACTGCTGGTTATTTCTTGTTCAGATATAGGTAATTTATTTACTTCATATTTTTCTTCAGCTGCTGCGTACCAACTTTTAATTTCCTCTACATCGATATCAGGATTATCTTTTAATGTCTTAAATTTTTTATCGTAATAAATAGTACTTTCACCAGTTTCAGCGATTATATGAAACTCATGGCTTAAATTGCCACCGATCGGACCGTTATCGGCAATAACAGGGATAGCAAACACGCCTAAATCCCTGAAAGCATTGATATAAGCCTTATACATTTGATTATAGGTTTTAACGGCATTTTCTTCATTTATATCAAAAGAATAAGCATCTTTCATTAAAAACTCTCGTCCTCTCATAACACCAAAACGAGGTCTAATCTCATCACGAAATTTCCATTGGATATGATAAAGATTTTTCGGCAAATCCTTATATGACTTAATATTATGACGAAAAATATCCGTAATCATATCTTCGTTAGTAGGACCAAATAGTAAAGTATTATCGTGGCGATCTTGAAATTTCAGCATTTCTTTACCGTAATTATCAAAACGTCCCGATTCCATCCATAAATGTGCCGGCTGAATGCAAGGCATTAGAACTTCCAAAGCTCCCGCTTTATTCATATTTAAGCGTACTATATTCTCGATATTCTTCAATACTTTTAAGCCAAGCGGAAGCCAAGTATAAATCCCTGCTGCTTGCTGCCTAATCATTCCGCTTCTAAGCATTAATTTATGCGAAGTTACTTGAGCTTCACTTGGCTCTTCCTTTAACACAGGTAAAAAATATTTTGATAATAACATATTTTATTTACTTTCTTGCTATATTTATAATCATTTATTTGGTTATCCCGTGGCTTGAACACGGGATCCAGTTTTTTTAAATTTTTTTCTGGATACCGCGATCAAGTCGCGGTATGACAAAATGACTGGATTCCCGCTTCCGCAGAAACGACATTAATAACGTATCACCTTTTAGCAGTAAAGTTTAAAAACTCATGACGATATTTCTGCTGTTCGGCAAATATACCCGTATAATGCATGGTATTCATAACGCTATTATCTTGCATTACGCCACGCATTGACATACAGCTATGTACGGCAGAAATCTTAACGGCAACGCCAAGCGGCTTTAAATTCTCCTGCACGCTTTCTGCTATCTGTACCGTCATTTTTTCTTGGATTTGTAGTCTTCTAGCAAAAATATTTACTATTCGTGCTAGCTTACTTATGCCGACAATACAATTATCAGGAACATAAGCTATATCTACTGTACCGTTAAAAGGTAATATATGATGTTCACAGAAAGAGGTAAATTTTATATTCAGTAAGATAAAATCTCGAAAATTACAAGTTTCATAAAACTTGGTATTTAATATTTCTGCTACATCCTTTCCATAACCGGAAAATATTTCTGCGTAGCTATTAATTACTCTATCAGGCGTTTTAAGCAACCCTTCTCTGCTTGGATCTTCACCAATGAATTTTAGTAACGTTCTTACTGCCTCTTTAGCTTCTTCTCTAGTTGGTTTACTCATGTGCTAGTTTTATACTTTTAAAAAACATTAACTTTTAAAAAACATTACTTTAACACAAATATATACAAACATCAAGCCGCCTACTATAGCAATAACCCCTCCTCCGCCCATCATTCCCATTAATAGCTTAGCTGACATCGGCATTACACTATTTGGGTCTTTCCGCATAACACCGTAACCACCGGCGAATACTAGACCTAGTATGTGCAGAATCTGCCCGAATGTTAGGAGGTAAAATGTAAAATTAATAATATTGTCATTGCGAGGAGGCACGAAGTGCCGACGCGATAATCTAGGGAGTTTTTGTATTACCTCATGAGATTGCCACGCTCTTTTTAGTCGCTCACAATGACGTTGATACCTCCCAATACCCAAATAACTACACCCCATACAAGCAATGCTAATCCCTACTATAGACCCATGATAATGAGCAGGAATTGCTACATTTATACCTGTGATATTCATTGCTATAAGCCCGCCAAGTAAGAATAAATTAATAGAGCAAAGTAAGATGGTTTTGATTACTCTGTCATTTATTGTAACCGTGTCATCCCGCGGGATGACAAATACCCACACCAACTCAACCCCCATACCTATTAAACATAAAACAGGAGCAATGCCGCCTAGATATTTCATATGATTTGTATAGAATACTTTGAAGGCTCCATCGATAATATCATAAAATATATGACCGAAAAGTGTAAGAATTCCGAAAATAAAATTTAAATAAAGTAAGAAAAGATAGAATTTTTGACATTTCACTTCTCTAGCTATTAACTCTCTAAATAAACTAACCCAAATAAATATTAATATTTGAGTATATATAAATTGCAGTAAATGACCTCCGCTCCAAAAGTAATTCATAATAAAATTCTATCTCGATTGGAATAATTTGAATGATGTTTTGCAAGCCATTATAAGACCATCCAAAACAAACAAAACTTAAAATAAACATTATAATAGTCGATAATACGGTAAAATTAACTAGACTATTTAAGTTCGTCCAATCGAAGAAATATAAAATATTTATAGCGTACAATAGCAACGTAACACCAAATAAGCTTAACCCCCCCCCCAATAAATACGATATTTTCAAGCATCGGTATATAATTATTCATCACCGGATTATGCCCGGCTATTGGGGAGATGGCGATTAGAAGAGTAGCTAGAAAAGCAAGTTTGGGGTAAAGGCGAAACACGTCATTGCAAACGAACGTAGAGAGCGTGGCAATCTCAGAAATTTTGTATTGTTTCATGAGATTGCCGCGTCGAGGCTTTGCCTCTCCTCGCAATGACGTTTCACCCCCCCCCAAACACTAGCCGTAACGGACAATAACCAAATCAATACCGATAAATTAACATGAATAATTAAAGCAGATTTGAAAATATGCGGATTTGGGAAAAAGCTTGATAATTGCGGGGTACGTAGTACCACCAAAATAATTGAATATAAACCCGCAAATCCCAAGGATAAAATACCAAGCTTAAGCCAAGAATTAGTTAAGCTATTATTTTGTAATTGATTGGTAGAATTCATAACTACAGGTAAATATTAAATATAATCTACAAATAGCTCACGGTATTTAAATAAGCAATATTTTTTTATTTGCTTTAGAAGCTAACATACGATATTAATAAGTCAATCCAGAGTTAATAGTTAGATATGACTAACCACCTACGCATCGGTATCGGTATTTTAATCTTTGAATAATAGGAATGAAATTTTATTAGGTAAACATATTTAGTTCCCATGGTGAGTCTAGTTATGCTCCTGTCGGTGGACATTTAGAATTTGGAGAAACATTTGCAGAATGTGCTATCCGTGAAGTTTTAGAAGAAACAAATCTGATCATTGAAAATCCACAATTGATAGCGGTGACTAACGATATTTTTGAAACAGAACAAAAGTATTACATCTTGATTTGCCTTAAAGCTCATTGTTTAAATGAGCATGAATTACAGAATCTTGAGGCTCATAAAGTAGAAAGCTGGTAGTGGTTTGCTCTTGATAATTTACCCTCTAACCTTTTTCTACCTCTAAAAAGACTCATTGAGAAAAAATGTTATTTATATAAAAAAAGTATTGATTAACTAAGTTTATCTAATTTTAAATATCCGGACGCGTATTTGTGTAAAACACTAGCAATAAGAGTTTGATAAGACATTCTTTCTTATGCTGCAATTCTTTTTATATGATTTAAATCGTATAACGGCAATCTAATATTAATTCTTTCCGATTTTTTAAAAAAAATTAGCTGCGGCAATTTTAGCTATATTTTTTGGCTCTCTAGTTCTTTTTTAGGCAACTCTAAAAGCTCATCTTGTTCAAAACAATCTAGTATTTCTTGTTCTTTTTCAGTAAATTTGTATTTTTTCATAATCTAATCCTTAGCTTGACAATATCATCCTAACTTAGCAATTTTAATAAATGATCACCTTGATTTATAATTATGATAATACAGATTTTATTGTTGTAGCGGATTGAATGGTGGGTTTGAGAAGACTTGAACTTCCGACCTCACGCTTATCAGGCGTGTGCTCTAACCAGCTGAGCTACAAACCCACAGTGTAGAAGTATGGTGAGCTCGCCGGGATTTGAACCCGGGACCCTTTGATTAAAAGTCAAATGCTCTACCGACTGAGCTACGAGCTCTTAAATATATTGCATATATTCAAAAATTATGTTTTACTTTATCGCCGAAAAAGGCTAATCTGTCAACAATTATTTTTTAATTTAAACTTAGGAAGTTTATGCGGCATCAGGACGTGGCTATAATTATCCCCTCAAGGCTAAGTTCAACTAGGCTTAAACAAAAACCGCTGCAGCTTATCGGCTCTATAACTTTAATCGAGCGGGTATTCAAACAAGTAAATCAAGCGGGCCTTGAGCATACATATGTTGCAACCGACTCGGAAGAGATAGCAAGCGTTATTACAAAAGTCGGAGGAAAAGTAATATTCACGGATAGTGCTATCCCAACCGGTACTAATCGTACTTATGAAGCTTTTAAATTAATTCCAAATAATCAAAACATTAATTACATAGTTAATGTACAGGGAGATATGCCTTTCATTGAACCTAGCTCTATTTTGAAAATTATAGAATATTTAAAAAACAGCAAATACGATATTGTTACACCGATAGTAAAAGTAGATAGGGAATCAGTGAAAGCTAGTAGTAATGTTACCGTAGCGGTTGACTCGGCGGGGACAGCATTGTATTTTTCGCGTAGTCTTATTCCAAACGGTGCAGAAGAATTTTTATACCATGTAGGCATGTATGGTTTTCGCAAAAACGCTTTAGAAAAATTTGTATCTCTTAAGCCAACTTTTTTAGAAAAAACAGAACGTTTAGAACAATTACGTGTCCTTGAAAACGGCATGACTATAGGTACATGTTTAGTTGAGAATGTTCCTATTTCCGTAGATACGGAAGAAGACTTAAAAAAAGCAGTAAAATTTTACGAAAATATTAGTAAACTAGGTTTATAATAATGGTACATTTCATTTTTGTTACCGGCGGCGTTGTGTCATCACTCGGTAAAGGTCTAACGGCAGCATCTCTTGCTATGCTATTGCAAGCGAAAGGTTTTAGAGTAAGTGTACGAAAACTAGACCCTTATCTTAACATTGACCCGGGAACTATGAATCCTCACGAACATGGTGAGGTATATGTAACCGATGACGGAGCAGAAACCGATCTAGATCTTGGACATTATGAACGTTTTACCGGAGTTTCCGCATGCAAATTTGATAGCATCACAACAGGTGCGATATACTCAAAATTACTTAAAGATGAACGTTTAGGAAATTACGCCGGCGTTACTGTTCAAGTCATCCCGCATGTTACAAATATAATAAAAGATTTTATACTTTCAAACACCAAGGGTGTTGATTTTATTATTTGTGAAATAGGCGGTACAGTCGGTGATATTGAAGGTCTACCGTTTTTTGAAGCTATAAGGCAAATTGGTAACCAATTAAAAAGCGAAAATTGTTTATTTATTCATTTAACATTATTACCTTATGTTAAAACCGCCCGTGAATTAAAAATAAAACCTACCCAACACTCAGTTAAAGCATTACGCGCTATAGGTATTTCACCTAATATACTAGTGTGTCGTGCAGAACGTAACATTTCAAAAGGCGAAATAGATAAAATATCTTTATTGTGTAATATAGAATCTGAGTATGTTGTTCCGGCAATAGATCAAAAAAATATATATTTAGTACCGATTGCATATCATAATTCAGGTCTTGATAATAAAGTATTAAAATTTTTTAATATTAATATCATGCCATCTAAATTAGATAAATGGCATGATATAATTAATAGGCTAAAAGATTCTAATTCAAAAGTAAGAATCGCTATAATAGCTAAATATCATAAATTAAAAGATGCTTATAAATCAGTAATCGAGGCACTTGATCATGCAGGTATTTATTACAAATACAAAATTGATTTAGTATGGATAAATGCTGAAAATCTAACTGAAGAGAATATTAATAAAAAATTATTAGATATAGATGGGATTTTAGTACCAGGTGGATTTGGAGAACGGGCAACTAAAGGAAAAATTATAGCAATAAAATATGCCCGTACTAATAACATACCTTTTTTTGGAATATGTTTCGGTATGCAACTTGCGACGATCGAAATAGCTCAGAATTTAATCGGTATTAAAGATGCAGTAACGGAAGAATTTAAAGTAGACGGTACAAAAATTATTGAGAAAATAAATAAAAACTGTGAAGACTCAAAAATAACAATTGAAAATGTAAAAAAGACTATGAGGCTCGGCTCTTATCCTTGTAGTTTGGTCGCAGGTACCATTGCAGCGAATGCTTATAAAAGCCTTGAAATAAATGAGAGACATCGTCATAGATATAAATTTAATAATGAATTTCAAAATATTTTTGAAAAACACGGAATAGTATTTAGCGGTTTTTCAAAAGATGAAGAGATTGTAGAAATAATTGAACTACCGCTACTGCGTTGGTTCGTAGGAGTACAATTTCATCCGGAATTTAAATCTAAACCTTTTGAAGCTCATCCGTTATTTATTCAGTTTATTAAAGCAGCGATTGAGTATAACAAATGTAATTAACAACAATATATGAGACTATTTTAAAAAATCTTGACATAGTTTTTATTATAGTCTAGGGTGCATAAAAAATAATATAGCCGGACAGTTTCTAAAAAGCGTTTGAGGTCATTCCCGCATATGCGGGAATGACCTATAAAGCTCTAAGCCTTGCAAAAACATAACATTTTTAAAAACTATCCGGTACTAAAAAAATAAGCTCATAGTAAATCAATGGATAGCGTGGATTCTAATTTCACAATTTGGAATAAAGCCAGAAACAGTAAATTTAGGCATATAGTATGGCCGATTAGATCGTATGAATTAACCAAGTTCATCCCGATGGCTTTACTAATGTTTTTTATTCTACTTAATCAAAACTTAGTTCGTAGTATTAAAGATAGTTTTGTTGTTACCTTAATTAGTTCGGAAGTATTGAGTTTTATCAAACTTTGGGGCGAAATGCCGATGGGAATTTTATTTGTTATTTTTTATTCTAAACTCTGTAATATTATGACAACAGAGCAAGTTTTTAGGATAATTACCGGTACTTTTTTATTTTTCTTCGCAATTTTTGGTTTTATTTTATTTCCGTACAGAGAGTTTTTTCATCCCGATCCCGAATTAATTAAGCACTATATCACTGTTCTTCCTCACTTAAAATGGTTTTTAATAATTTGGGGACAGTGGAGTTTGGTATTATTTTATATTATGGGAGAGTTATGGCCGGTTATAGTCTTTACGCTTTTATATTGGCAGCTTGCAAATAAAATTACTAAAGTCGAAGAAGCACCAAGATTTTACTCATTTTTTACTTTATTCGGACAAACTAATTTACTCATCTCAGGAACCGTAATTATTTATTTTGCTAAGAGTGAGCATTTCTTATTACCTTTATTTTCTCATCTAAACAATACAAATGAAATTCTTTTAAAATCATTTATTACGGTTATTTTAATATCCGGATTAATTTGTCTAGCTCTTCATAAACTTATTGATAAATCAGTCGTAGAAGCTGACAAAAATATTAAATTTAAAAACCAAAGAACGGATATATTAAAATTAAGCTTGGTCGACAGTGCAAAAGTAATATTAACTTCTAGATATCTCGGTTTTATTTGTCTTCTTGTAATGTCTTATTCTATGAGTATTAGCCTAATAGAAGGATTATGGATGTCCAAAGTAAAGCAACTCTATCCCGCTACAAAGGATTTTATAGCCTATCACGGTAAAGTGTTTTTTTGGACGGGAATACTCACGTTAGTTAGTGCGTTTTTAGGCAGTAGTTTAATTAGAATATGCGGCTGGTTTTGGGGAGCTATTATAACACCGATTATGATGTTTGGAGCAGGTGTTATGTTCTTTTCATTCACGGTTTTTGAAAATCACCTAGGAAATATCGTAAATACTCTCGGCTATAGTGCACCGCTTGTCGTTATAGTTTTTATCGGCGGACTTTGGCATGTACTTTCTAAATCCGTAAAATATTCACTTTTTGATGCTACCAAAGAAATGGTATATATTCCGCTCGATAGTGAAATGAAGACCAAAGGTAAAGCTGCAGTTGATGTTATGGGTGCTAAAATCGGTAAATCAATAGGTGCTATTATTCAATTCATATCCTTTAGTATTTTCCCGAACGCCATACATAACGACATAGCCGGTTTATTGATGTTTAGTTTTATTATCGTATGTCTATTATGGCTATATGGCGTGAAAGTTTTATCAAAATATTATAATAAGATGATACAACGTTGATAAGGATATCCATTCCTGCGAAGGCTTGCTTGCGTTGATACCTATAATCTTCATGAGCTACGTAGGCGTTGTTGCATAACTCAGAAAAGGCGTACGATGTCATTCGTAGCTCAATATTGTTGCGTAGACCAGTAAAATCCCCTGTGTCATTCCGTGGCTTGACCACGGGATCCATAAAAACAATAAAAAATACTAATAATTCTAGTATTTTTCACTGGATCCCGCGATCAAGTCGCGGGATTGACATCGGGAAAACTGATCCACACAACAAGGCCCGAAAGCGGGGATCTAGCACAATAACTTCAAATATCGATATAGAAGTTATTTATTAAAAAAATAAACCTAAAAAACAAATTTTTTATAGGTTTTACTAGATTTCCGCCTACGCGGGAATGATATAAAACGATCCATGTATACAATGCTGAACAGAAATGACCAGTGCTTTTCAAAAATTGCTTGATGCTATGAATCAAACTACTGTATTTTGAACATCCTCTCCTATTAATCCTTGATCAAGCAAATCAAAAGCCTCATCCAAACACTTATATACTGCATTTTCTTGAGCTACTTCCGAATAATTTTTGATTAACCCTAGATTTTGACAATAATAACAAGTTGAGCTTTTAAACCATCACTCTATTGATTTTTAATATAATCTAATATTATTTTTAAAACAGCTTGGCTACTATCCTTTGCTTTTTCATATTTATTTTTTAAGCTCTGTAATCTGTCAACATATATTCTTAACGTCTCTACTTCTTTACTTTGATATATTAAGCTCTCTATTTTTTCAATTTGTTTTATTAACCGCTCTGCCTCTTCATACGGTTCTTTACATTGTCTTACTAAATTTGCTTTTGTAAAATTAGTATTAGCATTGTTATGCATTAATAGTGAAAGAATAATTTTGTTTTCTACTAAGTTACGACATATTCAAGTAACATTTTGGCTTTTTTAAAATTACCTGTAACCTCTAAAGCAGTATCACCATTCTCATCTTGTATATTAAGATCAATACCTTTTTGCAGTAACTCTTTAAGGTCTGCTAAGTCAGTTACATAATGTAGGGTACTTTTGTTTTCTGGGCTATCTACCGTATCAAAACTAACGTCTTTACTGTTTTACTATTAAGACTATTGTTAATATTAATGCGTAAATCATGAAACATTTCTGGAGCGGTTTTACATTCTTTTGCATTACTCCCCTTTCCTATACAAGATTTAAAAATATTTATTAACTTAGAAATTTTAGGCATAATTATTTTTTTAGTTATTTTATTAAAATTCCATGTTTCATGGTATTTTTGACTCGACATTATATTAATATATTTTAATAACGTCAATGTGAATGGTTAATTTTTATGAATTAACCAATTAACAATATAATTTAAAAATTCTTTTTTCTTGAATCTATTTGTAATATAGTAATAGGCATATTTAATATTTGTAGAGGGAGTAATGAAACAAAATCCAAAAATCTCATTAATAGGTAGCGGTAACATAGGTGGTACACTTGCTCACTTAATTAGCCTTAGAGAACTCGGCGATATCGTGTTATTTGATGTGACTGAAGGAGTACCGCAAGGAAAAGCATTGGATCTCATGCAAGCCGGTACAATAGCCGGGTCTGATATCAAAATAAAAGGCACAAACGACTATAAAGATATTGAAGGATCTGATGCCATAATTATTACTGCCGGCTTACCAAGAAAACCAGGGATGAGTAGAGACGATTTAATTAGCATTAACACCGGTATTATGAAAACGGTTGCAGCAAATGTTAAAAAATACGCTCCTGATGCCTTTGTAATAGTAATTACCAATCCACTTGATGTTATGGTATATGTCATGCTTAAAGAAAGCGGATTGCCTCACAATAAAGTAATCGGTATGGCAGGAGTACTTGACTCATCAAGATTTAATCTTTTTCTTGCTGAAGAGTTTAAAGTATCGGTTAGCAATGTTAATAGCATGGTTCTCGGCGGTCACGGCGATGCTATGGTACCTCTTGCAAGATATTCTACAATATCAGGCGTGCCGATACCTGACTTGATAAAAATGGGTTTATCAAGTAATGAAAATATTGAAAAAATAATCGATCGTACTAGAAACGGCGGTGGTGAGATTGTTGCATTACTTAAAACAGGTTCTGCTTATTATGCTCCCGCAGCCTCAGCAATAGAAATGCTTGAGTCATATTTAAAAGATAAACGTCAGATTCTAACTTGTGCCGCTCATTTACAAGGTGAGTACGGCGTACATGATTTATATGTCGGAGTGCCTATTATGATCGGTAAAGAAGGTGTTCTAAAAGTAATAGAACTGCAGTTAACCGCAGAGGAAAAAGCACTATTTGATAAATCAGTCGAGGGAGTTAAAAAACTCATTGAGACGATAAAAGAAATGATAAAATCATATTATTGAAGCACAAATGCAACAAGATTTAAAATATTGAATTAATACTAATTATTAGTATTGTTAATTGAACATAAATGGTATTACATTTTGGTTTATTTTTATTAATAGAGGGAAATTATGAAACATAAGAATGAATTAGACCGGCTAATAAGAAATCTTTATTTAATAAAAAATACTAATTTAAATAATATTTTAGAAACAGATAAACTAGCTATAACACGTACAACTAATTTTATAGAAGCTCTAATAAACAAAATAGACCCTAGAACGCTGGGACCGTATGTTTCTCAACAACAAGCTAACTTCAAAGTAACAAATGATAAAAATATACAGGGTGCTAGTAAAGAAATTTATTTAAAAAATCTACCTATTAGTATTGGTAAAGTTGAAGGCTTTAAGGAAGACGGAAAAGGTAGAAAAACAAAGGCTCAACTTGATGTCCTAATATCCCCTTCAGATTTTTCAGCATTATTAAGACTAAGTAATTCATTACCGATCACTAATGAGCAAGAACTAGAAATAAAGGGCAATATTAATCTATTGCAATTGATGGAAGAAGTTGTTCAGAAAGTAGGGGAAAAGAGCTTAAATATAAAGCAAGATAAAAAAGTACTTACCTCACAAAAAAACGAACAAGCTATAACACACGGTCAACAAAAAGTAGAACTTAGCCTTAAAGAAGAAATAATCAAGTTAAGGGAAGCATTTCAAGGAACAATCAAAAATCCAACTAATAATGAAGAATTTACTAAGACATCAAAAGAAATTTTAGGTTTGATTAATAATATCAACGCTCATCAACCATCTAGATTACAGGCAGCTAGAAATAAAATCCTGAGTAGCGGAGAAAGCCCTAATACTAAAAATACAAAAATAGAGGGATTTTTTCTTGAACAACATGAATTGGATAAATTTCAAGAATTACAGAGAGAGATTACAAAAAATAAAAGAGCCTAGAGAAAAATTATATGAAATGAAAAATTTTTATGATGTGATTAATTCATTAGATAAAAATATCATTCTAGGAGTAATGCAAGAGAAACAAAAAGTGCAACAAGCGTCCAATCAAAAAGCGCACGAGATTATAAGAAGTAAATTTTTATACCTTGATAATGCCTGGGATTTTTCAGATGGTTTACAAAATTTATTTGAGAAGTTAAAAAATAAAGAAGCGACAGGGGAAAAAGAACTTATAGAAGCTTCTAAAAATATACTCAGCAAAAAAGTATATCAGTAAATAAAAATTACTTTTAGATTTACAATATAAGATGTTGTTAAGATAATATCTCGCAAAATATAAAGGAGGCTCTAGTCTTATATGCCAGAAGTAATAACAATAACAAGATTGATATATTATCTGAAGAATTAGCAAATAAATTTATATCAAATTTAATCAAGCAAAATGAATCGTTACTACAAAAAGAAACAGGTAAATATTCTCCTTCTTTAGAAACTATACCTGAAGATTCTATACCTCAGTTATCACCGACAATAGTACATTCCTCAACAGAACTTTTTGCAAAACTAGAAAATTCATTCAATGAACTAGCACAATTCACTGATAAAATATTAATAGATACCGGCAAATCTTATGTACAACAGGCAAATATTAATCCTCAATCTAATACCGTTTCTAGAGCTTCTTCTATTGACTCAGGAATAGCCTCAAGTCAAGAAGAATTATCTACCACATTTGGAAAAAGCAGCGCTACTAATTTAATTGAAGCTCTTGATTTAGTACAAGCGAAAATTTTATCAAATTCAAATATAGCAAAAGATAAGTTAACGGTAACAAAAGAACTACAAAAATCTATCCAACAAAAAGAAGTAAGCAATGAAAGACTTACTCAAGAAGAAATAGATAATATTTATAAGACACTAGGTATATTTGAAGAAATTAAGGAATATGAAAAGAGCGACAATTCACGTGTTCCTCGTTTACTAAATAAAAATTACTATAAGCTAACTGATCCTCGTGAGGAGCGTAGAAGCGATAATATCGCTTTAGAGCAGGATGATACTGGAATGCTAACTACTGATACTGATTTAGAGTGGGATGACACCGGAATACTGCCTCCTGCCCAAAATAGTGCCGTTTCAGATAAATTAAAAGAAGCAGTAGATGATTATATATCTGAGCTACAAAATGAAAAGCTATCTAAAGATACATCCCCGAAACAAGTTGAGGCAATAACTCATCCAATGCAGGAAGCAATACCAACTCCTCCTGCTCTTTCCTGGAATACTCATCCTATATTCGATGATACAATAAAGTTCTTAAAGAGGTTTAAAGAAGAGATCGATAAATTTCCACAAGATTATACTAAAGCCTCTACCATACCTCTATATTGAAATAATGTTAATAGAAATTTAGGAAGAAGTGAATTTTTAGCAAGTATGGTATCGACTTCTCAACAAGATGAGAGAATTAATGATATAGTGGATAAACTTCAAAAAATTTCTACTAATTGTAGTAAGATAAGTAATAATGATGATAAATTTAATAAAGAGATTAAAGCATCTTTTGTAGAAATTAATACCACATTAAAAAATATAATGGAATATCAAGGACCCGAAATAGAATATTTAAATTCCAATATAGAAAAAGTTTAAAAGAATTTATCTAATTTAGAATCTTTGACTTATGAATTATCTAAAAATACATCTCCGAAACATATTAAGCAATCAACCCAAGATCAACCTAAAATATCTACAGGAGCAGTTACCGGTATAAAAGATAGAATAGCAAAATTTGAAGCAGACTCTGACAGCAAAATCAAAAAATACTGGACAGAAGAAAAGAAACATACTGTAGAAAAACAACATGAAAATACTCAATCTGACTATATAACTCCTCAGAAAAATTTTGAGTTTGAAAATCGAGGTAAAGAAATTAAAGAGAATAGTACCAAAAATTTAATAAACAAATTTGAAAAAGGCTTTGATAGTAAAACAACAAGATACTGGACATCACCGGCGGGATAGGATAAATGGGAGGAAGAAAAACAGAAAGGTATAGGAAAAGAGAATGAACTAATAAGACCTCGTACAAAATTTGCAATAGCACATTCTAAACATACTCAATCTAAAGAGCCTATATATCATCCAACTCCTGAAAAATTGAATATTAAAGAAATAACTCACGATTTTGTAATAGTTGAGATTATATCTTATATTTAGTAAAATAAATTAATTATTAAATGGAGATGAAAAATGAACTTAAATCAAAAAATAATAAAGCCAAAAATAGGGTTACTAGAACTAGCTAAGAGTCTTGGTAGCATATCATCAGCATGTAAAGCGATGGGCTATAGTAGAGATAGTTATTACAGATTTAAAGCACTGTATGAAACTGGTGGCGAAGAGGCATTATATGAAATTAGTCGAAGAAAGCCAATAATAGCGAATAGAGTTGATCCAGCGATAGAGAAAGCAGTAATGGATATGGCAATAGAATATCCAGCATATGGTCAGCTAAGAGTATCAAATGAGCTTAAGAAGAGCGGTATACTTGTATCGCCTGGAGGAGTGCGATCAATTTGGTTACGTAATGATTTAAACAATATCAGTAAAAGGCTTTAAGCATTAGAAGCAAAGATGGCTCAGGATGGTATTGTTCTTACTGAATCTCAATTACAAGTGCTAGAGGAGCGTCGTAATGAAAGAGAAGCTCATGGAGAAACTGAGACGCAGCATCCAGGTTATCTAGGATGTCAGGATACGTATTATGTAGGTAATTTCAAAGGTATAGGTAAGGTTTATTCTCAGGTATTTATTGATAGCTATACTAGGGTAGCTGATGCTAAACTATATACTGATAAAACAGCTTTAACTGCTGCTGATATGCTTAATGACCGCGTGTTACCATGGTACGAGACCCAAGGGATACCAATACTTCGTATTCTTACAGATCGTGGGTCAGAATATAAGGGGAATATAGAGCATCATGCTTTTGAGTTGTTTCTAAGTATCGAAGGTATAGAGCATACTACAACTAAGACATATTCTCCCCAAACAAATGGTATGTGTGAGCGTTTTAATAAAACCATGAAACAAGAATTCTTTTATACAGCTATGCGGAAAAAGATTTATACAGATCTTGATGATTTACAATTAGATCTTGATATTTGGTTAGAGCATTTCAATAATGAGCGACCACATTCAGGAAAATATTGTTATGGAAAAACTCCTATGCAAACTTTTAAGGATAGTAGAAAATTAGCTGTTGAAAAGAATAATGAAATCTTGTATCTTGAATACGTCTCTGACAGTCAAAATTTAACTGACAATCAGGTGCAAAATTTATAGTGTCTGTAAGATCAAATCTTGACTTCTACAAACATTATAATTTAAAACTTTTTCTATTAACTCTGTTCTTGTATCTTCATTAATACTAATCTCAATTAATGTATTAATAATGCCATCTTTATCTTCACCGTTTTTAAGACGTTGCATAACATCTTTTAATAATTTTTCGTGTGTATTTTTTCAAACCCTTCTTCATCCGGTAAATCGTAATTATAATCATTAACATCCATGTCTTTATAATTGTTAGCTGATTTTGCACCCAAGTATTTTTGTATGGTGTTAATTTTTAATTGCTCATTAATATGAGAATTATCTTTTCTTTATCAACACCTATCTTTACAAGTTCTGCTATACTGTGATCGAATGGATTATGCAATAGAACGCCTTGTCGTCCTATATCAGCACCTTTAGATATTAACTTCTCAAGTAACCATTTATCTCTTGATGTTAGTGCGTGATTAAAAATTGACTCACCACACGCATTCATCTTAAGATTAACGTTATTATTTAAAAAGAAGTCCAGTAACGTTTTATTTTGACCTGATTCATGCTTTAGTAGCAAATAGAAAAAAGGTGTGCCGCCATAATTGTCTACTGTATCAATTTCACTGCCGGGTTGTAATAAAATTTGAGTTATTTCGTGCTGTTTAGAATAAGTTGCATAATTTATAGGTATACGTCCCTTTCCATCTTTAGTATTAACATCCACATTTTTTTTAAGTAAAAAGCTTCTTATTTCCTATTGTTGCCGCATAATGTATAGGTGAGTATAGATATTTATGCTCAACTTCAAAACTTGTCCCTTTGTCTAATAAAATTTTAGCTATTTCTTTAGTGCTTGCATAAAATAATGCCGTATTTCCTTGTTCATCCTTAGCATTGACATTATGACCTTGCTAAATTAATTTTTGAACAATATTTGCATTTCCAGCTGAGGCTGCTATACTAAACGGTGTACGGTTGTCTTCAGCTTCAATTAAGGTGTCATATATTTCAGGGTTTGGTGCACGTACATTGTCCTCTGCTGCTATTTCTGTAGAAGTAGTGGTTGTTACTGGTGCCGGTGCTGCTACCGGAGCTATTACTGGATTATTATCGTTAAATTATAATTAAAAAGTTTTTCTATTAATTTCTCTCTTGTAACATCATCTATATCAGAATAAAATTCAGGATTCATAATTAATCCGTTGATAATTTTATTTTTATCATCCTCATTTTTAATATTTTTCTTCATCTCAGCAAGCTTTTGTTCTGCTTTGAATTCAGGTAGTGCTGAGCGTGCATTAGCATCAGTTAGTATTTCTTTAATTTCTGGTTTAGATGCATAATCTATAGTTTTTTTCCTTTAGCATCTAAAGCATTAACATCGGCACCTTGTGAAAGTAAAAGTCTAACATTATTTACATTCCCTATACGTTGCTGCATTATGTAAAACCGTACTACCGTCTGGAAGTCTGTAATTAGCATTATTTGTTGGTTGATTCATCATATAAATATTCCTTTATGTTTAAATATTATTTTGTCGTGCGAACATTATACATAATATTTTGAATTTCTGCAATCCAATAGTTAATTTTTTAACTATTTATTAGATTTTGGATAAAACCAAACGAGGAGTAAACAGATTAGAAGACCGATATTTAAGAGTAGATTATACTCTGTCATAGAAATACCAAAGATTTTGATGGCGGGTTTCATGCAGGACGTGATTGGCTGCGAGTAGAACATTTGTTTGATGTGTTGTATAGACAAGCCTTTCGGGATATGAAGCATTGATGAACAAAGAGCACTTGGTTGTACTATGCCTCTTTCTACGAAGCTATGATAGGTTGATAATATACAAGAGCTAAGGATAGTTAGGAGAATGAATATTAAAGTATACTTACTTAACTGTCGGATGATTAAAGCAGTTAAGCAAATTTTGATTAGGGTTAAATAGGGAAATCGTTCGTAAACGCATAAAGGACAGGGTGTATAATGGAATATATATTCAGCAATATAAGCGGTAGAAAGTGCTATTATAGAAATTGCGATCAGTCCTAAATGTAGAACTTTATAGCTATCTTTTCTGATGTAATTTATAATAGTATTAAATGGCATGTTTTTTTTGTTCTTAATGTCATTGCGAGCGACTGCCAGGAGCGTGGCAATCTCGGGAAGTTTGATGAGATTGCCACGTCGCTTCGCTCCTCGCAATGACGGTGTTTAATTTGATATTTTACAAATAAATAAATTTAGTATATTGTCACTGATTATTAATTAAAGCGCAAGAAAAATCAATGTCAGAAATTTGGGAAGATGCTATTAAGTCAAACGCGTGGCCTTTTGTTGAGGCTAAGAAGATATTAGATAGCTTAAACGGTCAAATTCCTGAGAAGGGGTATGTATTATTTGAAACGGGTTACGGTCCTTCAGGTTTACCTCATATCGGTACTTTTGGTGAAAATGCCCGTATGGTGATGGTACAGAAAGCATTTGAGCAATTATCCGATATTCCGACTAAACTAATTTGCTTTTCCGATGATATGGACGGGCTTCGTACAGTACCTAGCAATATCCCAAATCCTGAAATGGTGGCACAGTATATGGATATGCCGCTTACTTCTATCCCTGATACATTCGGTGAATGTGAAAGTTATGGGCATTATATGAATGCAAAGCTTCGCTCATTCCTTGATAAATTCGGCTTTGAGTATGCATTTTATAGCAGTACTAACTGTTATAAAGCTGGTATGTTTGATGAGATGCTGATAATGGTGCTTGAGAAATATGACGAGATAATGGAGCTAATGCTACCGACTTTTAGAGAAGAGCGCAAGGCTACCTATTCACCTTTCATGCCTATATGTCCGAAAACAGGTAAGGTACTGCAAGTACCTATAGAGAAATGGGATGCTAAAGCAGGCACTGTAACGTATAAAGACAAAGCCGGTAATTATATAGAAGTACCGGTAACGGGAGGGCATTGCAAATTACAGTGGAAGCCGGATTTTGGTATGCGTTGGGCTGCGCTTAAAGTCGATTATGAGATGTACGGCAAAGACCATTTGGCAAATGCTCGTCTTTATTCGGAAATTTGCCGAATCCTAGGAGGAAAGCCGCCGGTGCAGTTATGTTATGAGTTATTCTTAGATGAAAACGGTGAGAAAATATCAAAATCAAAAGGTAATAGTATTAGCATTGATGATTGGCTTAAATATGCTCCTGTTGAAAGTATGGCATTATTTATGTATCAAAATCCGACTAGAGCTAAGCGTTTGTTTTTTGATGTAATTCCTAAAAATGTTGATGAATATATTACTTTTAACCAGAAATATCATTTAGAAGAGGACAGGGCAAAGCGTTTTGCAAATCCCGTTTATCACATCCATCACGGAAATGTACCAAAAATTGAGACTTTTGGAATTACCTATTCGTTGCTTTTAAATCTTACTTCTGTGTGTAATCCTTCGGATAAATCGGTGCTTTGGGGATTTATTAGCAAATATGAGCCAAACGCAACTCCAAATACTAACCCTTATCTTGACCATTTAGCAGAATTTGCTATAAGATATTATAATGACTTTATTAAAGCACATAAATCATATTTATCTCCTTCTGAAAAGCATAAGGTTATTTTGCAGGATATATTAGATATGTTATCTGATATAGCTGATCAAACCGAAGCTGAAGCAATTCAGAAAGCAATATATGATATAGGAATGAAAGCAGGATATGAAAATCTGCGTGATTACTTCAAAGATTTATATCAAATATTGCTTGGACAGAATGAAGGTCCAAGACTTGGGACTTTTATAAAGCTTTACGGAGTGCAGGAAATGAAAAAGCTGGTTGAAGGGCAGTTGTAGCCTATATATCATGCCCGCATGGGTATCTAAGCGTCATTGCGAACGAAGTGAGTGTGGCAATCTCAGGAAGTTGGACGAGATTGCCACGTCGCTTCGCTCCTCGCAATGACGTTAAAATAAAAACTATTAACAAATGAATGAAATTTTTTGTAGTACGTTACCTATTTTTTTAATTACGCTGCTTGGTAGTATTATCAAAAATAAATGGTTAACTTCAGAAGAATTTTGGCGTGGTATTGAGAAATTATCGTATTTTGTACTATTTCCTGCCATGTTGTTTAGTTACGTATCTACTGCCGATTTAAGCATTGCACCCATAATTAAATTAGTAGTGGCTCTTATTATATCCACTATTCTTGTATCAATCGGTCTTATAATTTACCAAAAAAAATACAACATAGATAAAGTCCAATTTACTTCCATTTTTCAAGGATCGATTCGTTATAATAGCTACATTTTTTTTGGGGTAAGTAGCCCCTTGCTTGGTTCTAGCGGACTTTCAATCGTTGCCATTATTTCTTCTTATATGATTATTTTTACCAATATTTTATCGGTAATGATTTTCGCTTATTATATCCCTAATAAATCCGTGACTAATACTATTAGCACTAGTTTTGTTTTAATGATGAAATTAATTGTGCGTAATCCGTTAATTATCGCAAGTTTAGTAGGATTCGTTTTTAATTACTCAAATCTTGAATTACATTTAGGGATTAAGAAAACGTTAGATAGCCTTTCTAATGCCGCTTTAGCTATCGGTATGCTAAATGTTGGGGCAGGGCTTAATTTTACTATTAGACAAGAGCTTTTACATAATGTAATGTTTACAAGCTTTGTTAAATTAGTTGCATTTCCTCTAGTTAGTGTAGTAGTACTATGGTTAATGTCTATTGACGGATTAGATAGATCGGTAGGAATATTATATAGCTGCCTTCCATGTGCGAGTACGGCTTATGTTTTATCTCGTCAACTTGACGGTGATCCTGATTCTATGGCGTCGATTATAACATTTACTACTTTTTTCTCGGTAATTACTATATCAATTATTATGTATATAATGGGGTGAATTTACCACGTCATTGCGAGCGACTGAAAGGAGCGTGGCAATCTCAGGAATGTTGCCTGAGATTGCTTCGTCGATGCCTATTGCGTCTGCTCGCAATGACGAAAAACTAAAACAAACAAATAAAACAGGAATTTCTAAAATGGATGAAATGAATAAAATAAATTATGCTGAGGCCCTTGAATATCATGAAAAAGATAAGCCTGGTAAGATCGCTATTTCTGCAACAAAGTCTTTAGTTACTCAGCAAGATTTATCACTTGCTTATTCCCCAGGGGTTGCGGCTCCTTGCCTTGAAATTGCTAAAAATTTAGAGGATGTATATAAATATACTGCTCGCGGTAATTTAGTTGCCGTAATCTCTAACGGTACTGCCGTACTTGGGCTTGGTAATTTAGGAGCTGCCGCTTCAAAACCGGTGATGGAAGGTAAAGCGGTACTATTCAAAAAATTTGCTGATATTGATGCAATTGACTTGGAAGTGAATACGGAAGACCCTGAAGAATTTATTAATGCCGTGAAGTATCTCAGTTATAGTTTTGGGGGTATTAATCTTGAAGATATTAAAGCTCCGGAATGTTTTATTATAGAAGAAAAATTAAAATCTTTAATGGATATACCGGTCTTTCATGACGATCAGCATGGAACAGCGATTATTACCGCCGCAGGGCTAATAAATGCTGCGTATCTTACTAATCGCAAGCTTGAAGATTTAAAAATCGTAGTTAACGGAGCAGGTGCAGCAGCTATTGCTTGCATTGATTTATTAATTGCTCTTGGAGCTGATAAATCAAAGATTATTGTATGTGATACTAAAGGCGTTGTTTACAAAGGACGCCTAGAAGGTATGAATAAATGGAAAGAGCTATATGCAAGTGATACCAAGTTTAGAACTTTAGCGGAAAGCTTAAATAACGCTGATGTATTTATAGGGTTATCGGTAAAAGGGGCAGTAACTAAAGATATGGTGAGTAGAATGGCAAGTAATCCGATTATTTTTGCTATGGCTAACCCTGATCCGGAAATTACTCCAGAAGATATAAAACTTGTACGCGATGATGCGATTATAGCAACAGGGCGATCTGATTATAATAATCAGATTAATAATGTTATGGGATTTCCTTATATTTTTAGAGGAGCATTAGATATAAGAGCTAAGACTATTAATACGGAAATGAAAATAGCTGCAGCAAAAGCCATTGCAGATTTAGCCCGTAGACCTGTACCGGAAGAGGTGTATAAAGCTTATTCAGGGCGTAAGATGGTTTTTGGTAAGGAATATATCATTCCTGTACCGTTTGATCCTCGTTTAATTACCGTAGTAGCAGCGGCGGTTGCCGTTGCTGCAATAGAAAGCGGCGTTGCTAGGGTTAAAGATTTTAGTATAGGTAAATATAAGAAAGAATTAGGTAGCAGATTAAATCCTACTGCTAACTATATGAATTTCTTAGCTGAAAAAATTCATAATGCACCGCTTAAACGGATTGTTTTTGCTGAAGGTGAAGAAGAAGCAGTAATTTCTGCCGCTCTTATGATGCGAGACAAGAAATACGGTCATCCGATTATAATTGGTCGTGTTGAACGAATTGAGGCTATGTTAAAAAAGATAGGTCAAGATATTAGCTTAGACGGAATTCAAATAATGAATGCGGCCTTAAGCGATAGTTTAGAGAAATATACTGATTATTTATATAAAAAACTTCAGAGAAAAGGTTATTTATACCGTGATTGTGCAAAGCTTGTTAAAACTGATAAGAATATTTTCGCTGCTTGTATGTTAGCATGCGGTGACGGTGATGCTCTTCTAACCGGTGTTACGCAAAGTTATATCGATAGTTTAGAAGATATCATGAAAGTCATTTCACCAAAAACTAATCGTAGAATCCTTGGCTATTCAATTATGATTGCTAAAGATAATAATATTATTATTGCCGATAATTGTATTACAGAATATCCAAACAGTTGGGAACTTGCACAAATAGCAACCCAAACTGCAGAAATTGCTAAAAATATGGGAATCACGCCTCGTGTTGCACTTCTTTCTTTTTCAACATTCGGTAATTCTTCTAAGGCAAAAACAGCTCGTATTCGTGAAGCAGTAAATATACTAGATAATTTTAGCAAGGACAAAGAAGAGCTGAGCGGCATGAAGGTAGATTTTGAATATGACGGAGAGATGTCGGTTAAAGTGGCTTTAGATGGTGATTTACGTAAATTATATAAATTTTGTAGATTATCAGGATCTGCAAATGTATTAATTATGCCTGGTTTAAATTCAGCTGCTATTTCTACTGAGTTGTTACAAGAATTTTCGTCAAACAGCTTTATAGGTCCTATAACAAACGGTTTTGAAAAACCCGTTCAAATACTTCAAGCTGCAGCAACAGCTAATGAAATACTAAAAATAGCAACTTTTGCTTGCGTTGAAGCTATAAACGAGGTTTAATTACTATATCTTTAAAATCAATTAACTTGTGAGAGGTAAAGTGGCGTTGATTACAGAACTTCATAAAAATATACAAGAAATTACAAAAGATTTACGAAAACATGATCCTCAAATACCTGATACCAGTAAAAAAACCGTTAGCTTCTAGAGAAAATTTTGACGATCTAATACATTCTGATTTAGGACAGCCTGTACGAAATAAACCGCTTTCTTTTGATGAAGAGTTAAAGAAAAAAGTTCAAAGCAGACAAGTACAGGATTTTTTCGAGCAGCAAACAAAGAGTACAGAAGAAAAAATAGATAATCATGCAAAACGTATAGAAGAATTAAAGCAAAAACAGAAAGAACTAGAAGAGAGGAAAAAGGGGCTTGAAGAAAAAAAAGCTAATTCTAATATTACTAGAGAAGAAAGATGGAAAATCGCTATTCCCTAAGGTAGATGTTGTTATAAACCTCATATTTGAAGAAGAACCTAAACCGAAGCACGTACCTAATGAACCTGAGCTTGTATTTAACTTAGAGCTCATACCTTTAAATATAGACGAAAATGATGATGTACTACCAACAAGTAATGTAGAAAATAACCACTAAATTTTTAAAATGACTAGCATATATCACATTCTTGACCGTGTTCCTGCTATTTATAAGCAGGACATGGAAATAGAGTATGAGCATTTGGCTATGCAATTAATTAAGTCCGGTAAATTACGGATAGATACCGATGATTGCTGCAATTTTGCAAGGTTTACCGAACCTGCTCTTAATATAAGCTTAATGGTTAGTCAAGAAGAGCTAACAAGCCCGCATTTAATCCCTGAAACTACCAAGCTTTTTCAAAATTTATACAGAAATTCCGCTTCAGATCAAAAAATAAAATCAATTTTCGATAATTTAAAAAAGCAAATACAAAAGCTACAGCCGGTTAAGAAAGAAGTAACCGAAATGCTAGCACGTATTTTTGTTCAGTCGGCTCATCCGATCGTAATAAGGTGGCTTCTTCTTAATAAGACGGAAGTATTTCTTACCTACTCACATAATATCGGCGATATGATGGATATGGTTAGCTGGCAACGAGTAGGCGGTAATAGCGGTATGCAAAGCACTAACGGCAAGGACGTAGCTATTTTTGTTTCATGCGGCGGTAATCCTTTTGCTGAAAACAATAAAGATCATCCGACTTACGGCAACGGCTTTGCTGCGGCAGCAAGACTTCAGATTATCGCAGCCCAAGAGCTTGGGCATTTTGCCGATATAAAGAGAGATGATAAAGGCAGGCAAATAACTCGCCATTCGGCTAATTTTTCCGGTACTAAAGCTACCGATAAAGTACGAATTGCTAGAAAAAATGACATAATACATTGTCATAATTTGCTGAGTAAGCTCCTTAAAGCAGGTATGAAAAAGCAATTAGATTATGAAACGAAACTTAAATTTTATAATGCAAATAAAGTTAGCGGCTTAAAAGTTTATGCTATAAAATTCATGATTTTTATATATAAATTTCGGCTTTTAAATTATAGCAGTAGGAATAATCTAATATTTGTAAGAAAATTTAAAACCGATGAATATATGGCATTAATGATTGATGCTATGTTTAAAGATATGCAAGCTAATTTATCACCGGCAGCTGACGTGTATAAAAATAAAAACCCTGAAATTGAAGAAGCGATAGCCTGCATTGAAGCCTTAGCAAGAGTACCGCAACAAACCGTAAAATGGGGATATTTAACTACCAAAGAAACTATGCATGACCTTTATAAAATATATTATAACGAGGTTATACCTTCTTTAATTACTAGCTATAATGCTATCACCGGTGAAAATTATCAACGTGATTTTAAAAAGCCAAAAAGTAATTTCTTTTCTAAAATCAATATCTTTAGTAACAAAAAGTTAGTACTAAAACCGGTTAGGGAATTATGAGTATACTGATGTGAAATGAAGAATGGTAGACAAAGATTAACTTCAAAAAGAGCAAGGAATTCACAAGGCGATGAGGCATTGCTGCGTGGATATTGTTTTTTCGTCATTGCAAGGAAAATTACAAAGTAATTTGACGAAGCAATCTCAGGAGTTTGTTATTATTTCATGAGATTGCCACGCAGCCTACGGCTGCTCGCAATGACGATTTGGTATCCCGCACAGGAATGATATTTTTAGAACAATATCTTTAACTTTATGAACCTTTGGTGGCTAGTATATTTGCTGCGTAAATTACAGTTATACGTTGCAAATAGCTCAATATTCTTATTAGCGGTAAGTAAACTTGCACCTACATTATAGCCGACTTTCGGTGTGCTGCTACTTGTAGTGTTCTCAAAGTAATTATCTGCCCAAATAAATCTAGCTTTCACCTTAGGTTGCTTATTGCTAAAGCTATTTTCTACAGAAGCATGTAGTTCCGGTACTATTTGAGTATCGTTTGATAATCTCTTAGGAGCGGTTAATTTTATGCCTGCAATCCCTGTAGTTAAGTTACCGGACTTACCAGCGACATACATATTATTCACACCTGTACCGGTTTGCTGCAGTATAAGTATATCCATTAGGAACAAATCCATCTCCATTACTCATCCTCAAAATTGATAGGGCGGCTACATCATTCGCCGTGTGAACCCTATTAATATTAATCACAATATTTGTACCGAATGCCGTAGGGAGATTTTGAAAAACTATACCGCTTTCTCCTAAAAGTAATATTACCTTCAAGTACTACATCACCGATAAGAATTACGTTACGTCTAAGATCGAATGTCGCACCATTAACGTTAGCATTACCGTTAATTGTAATGTCCTGAGTGCGAATATTATAAGTTCCCGAATCAAAATTAGTTTGTCTATAATGAATATCATTATGCAATTTGTGTTCATGATTACCTTCAAACATCACTTTAGAAACTTGTTTGGTTTGTGAGCCGATTTCATAAATATCAGGAATCTTTACGAAAGTTACCTCTCCTCTCATAGTTTTAGTAGTAGTAATATTACCGGTAAAACCTTTATTAACCCTTACCTTCCCAAAACTTATAAACTCTAAATTCCCTGTATCTATTACACTGCCGTTGCGATGTTTCATATCAACTTTTTCTTTAAATACAAGCTCAATAGATTCAACGGCACTAATATCATTACCGGTAATGGTTAGCTCAGAACCTGTTCCATTACCGCTTATAAGTTTTAGCTTTGCTTTTGCATTATTATTGGCGCCATATGCAAGAGGTGCTACTAAAGCATTTTGAACTGCCCTTTGAGTTTGCAGATTGTCAACGTTAGTTATATTGTTAATACTAACTATTGTAGTTGGATTGCCTTCAATAATAGTAAATACCCCATTAAAACCATAAAGATTAATATCATTAATATTAATATTTTGGGCAAAATTAACCATATGGTTATTTTATGCGATAATAATATTGTCATTATCTTGTGGAAGATAATGGTTGTGATTATATCTTCAATCATTCATCGTACCTATATTAGAAGATGGATTTCCCGCCGGAATAATATCCGCCGCAAAGTGCTATAGATAAAAACGGTATAGATAAATTTACCGGTAAATATATTGAAGGAACAAACGCTAAGATAATATCTAATGCAATAACTCGCGTACCAACCTTAAGTTTAACGGGAGACGGCGTTGGTTACAAACATAATGGTGGCTATGAAATAGTAGAATCAACAGATCGTGCGTTATATCAGGCAATACCTGGCGTGAAAGGACAATATACAAATAAATTAGCTCTAGATACTAGTATTCTTCCTTTACATGCTTGTATTATTCAGCAGCTAATACAAAATGGCTATTCAAGTGAAGATATTGAAAAAGCTTTAAGTTTAGGAACTGTTGCAAAGAGAGAAAGTTACAAAAATAAGCAATTAGCAGAATACAAGCCAAATTTGACAAGTAAGTTATGGCATGGTACAGAAAAAGCGATGCAAAATAAAGTAGTAGAACTTTCAAAAGAAATACAGAAATATGCTGAAATAAATGAAGCTTATGAAGAATTATTTAATTATCATACTTCCACTAGTGAAGAACAAGAAGAGCAGTTTTATAGCCTTGATTATAATAATAATGATGATCAAACTCAAATCTTAGGAGTTTTGTAATAGTTGAGATTATATCTTACATTTAGTAAAATAAATTAATTATTAAATGGAGATGAAAAATGAACTTAAATCAAAAAATAATAAAGCCAAAAATAGGGTTACTAGAACTAGCTAAGAGTCTTGGTAGCATATCATCAGCATGTAAAGCGATGGGCTATAGTAGAGATAGTTATTACAGATTTAAAGCACTGTATGAAACTGGTGGCGAAGAGGCATTATATGAAATTAGTCGAAGAAAGCCAATAATAGCGAATAGAGTTGATCCAGCGATAGAGAAAGCAGTAATGGATATGGCAATAGAATATCCAGCATATGGTCAGCTAAGAGTATCAAATGAGCTTAAGAAGAGCGGTATACTTGTATCGCCTGGAGGAGTGCGATCAATTTGGTTACGTAATGATTTAAACAATATCAGTAAAAGGCTTAAAGCATTAGAAGCAAAGATGGCTCAGGATGGTATTGTTCTTACTGAATCTCAATTACAAGTGCTAGAGGAGCGTCGTAATGAAAGAGAAGCTCATGGAGAAACTGAGACGCAGCATCCAGGTTATCTAGGATGTCAGGATACGTATTATGTAGGTAATTTCAAAGGTATAGGTAAGGTTTATTCTCAGGTATTTATTGATAGCTATACTAGGGTAGCTGATGCTAAACTATATACTGATAAAACAGCTTTAACTGCTGCTGATATGCTTAATGACCGCGTGTTACCATGGTACGAGACCCAAGGGATACCAATACTTCGTATTCTTACAGATCGTGGGTCAGAATATAAGGGGAATATAGAGCATCATGCTTTTGAGTTGTTTCTAAGTATCGAAGGTATAGAGCATACTACAACTAAGGCATATTCTCCCCAAACAAATGGTATGTGTGAGCGTTTTAATAAAACCATGAAACAAGAATTCTTTGATACAGCTATGCGGAAAAAGATTTATACAGATCTTGATGATTTACAATTAGATCTTGATATTTGGTTAGAGCATTTCAATAATGAGCGACCACATTCAGGAAAATATTGTTATGGAAAAACTCCTATGCAAACTTTTAAGGATAGTAAAAAATTAGCTGTTGAAAAGAATAATGAAATCTTGTATCTTGAATACGTCTCTGACAGTCAAAATGTAACTGACAATCAGGTGCAAAATTTATAGTGTCTGTAAGATCAAATCTTGACTTCTACAATACAAAAAACTTAAAAGACAACTTTGAAAACTTAGCAAAAGAAGCGAAGCAAATTGGGACACAAGCACAGCAAAGCTCCAAATCTTCAAGTAGTCCTAGCATAAAACCTACAGGTTGCAGTAAAGACGGAAGAAATATATAAGGCAATTGATGTTATTCTTGTTTTTGGGTCTTGTTGCATGGCTCGTTTATGTCATTTCCGCGGAGGCGGGACTCCAGTAAAACACATAAAAAAACAAGTTTTTTATGTGTTTATTTTGTCAAATATATCAATATTGAAGTTATTTTGCTAGATCCCCGCTTTCGCGGGGATGACATAAACGAGCCATGCAACAAGACTTTACTGTTGTGAGGATGACATCCTACGTAAAACCAACACTGTACTCATTAATATTATAAGCAAAAATATGAAAAAGCTTAAAGTGAGAGATAGCGACTTAAAATTTTGCCATAACAACATACTAAAGAAAGGAGTAGTTGAGGATAGCATAATACCTCCAAAAGAATGTGATAGACTATAAAGCCTCATTTTAACATTAGTCTTAAATAAGGATTGAACAATAATTTGTAGCGGTACTGCATAAAATGCTGCAAGTCCTATTAATATAACGGGACAGAGAATATTAAATATTTGTTTGTATAACATTATTTGCATTCCTAAAGCAACAATAATGCTGACAAATAAAGCCCATGTAATCTGTCTTAAAGGGTTTATTTTATCGGCAAACAGCCCTGCAAAAACAGCTGATATTCCATAGGTAGTAGTAAGAGCTATATTCATAAATCTTATTTCAGGATGATTTATAAGAGCTATTTTTGTTAAAAAAACTCCTAAGAAAATTACTAAAAAGTGATACACTCCTCCAATAGCACCGTTTATTAGTAATGCTATTATAACGGATAGTTTATTATTCCATATAATTTGCCGCAAGGTACTTTTTGATGACGTTCTTAAAAACCCGCTACTTTCTTTAAAAAAATTTCTCATCAAAATAGCAAATAAACCAAATATTGCACCAATAAAGAAATTAAAACGCCATAAATATTGGATATCGGAATTACTAGCGTAATAATAAGCTATAGCCGCAAGTAATGCACCTATTTGGCTACAGCATGAAACTATTCCTATATTTAAATTTTTCTGATTATCTCCTGTTTTTTCAGCTACATAAACCTTTATTCCGTCAACTTCTCCGGCAAGGCTTGCTAAAAAAAACATGCGACATAATGTTAGTATTACCGTAGCAAAAATACCTATTATCTCAAAGGAAGGAGTAATAGCAATTAATCCGGTAGCAATGCTACTCATGCACATTGATATCTTGATAGATTTAGTACGCCCGTATTTATCTCCGATAAATCCAAAAATTAAGGACCCTAAAGGTCGTACTATAACGGCTGCACTAAGAATAGCAAAAAAAACAAGTAGTTGTTTATCCTGCTCTATATTAGGTAAGAAATTTTGTGCAAGAATACTAGCCGATAAACCGAATAGAGCATAATCATAATAACGGATAATCGTTGTAAAAAATGCAACTAAAAAAGCTGAATTAGACATATAATATTTTCTTTTTGTGGCAACAGCATATGATACCAACTATTTAGGCTGTGTGAAAGAAAATTAATTTAATCTATTTTTACTCTTTGTGTCTACAAATTATAAGATTTTTTTGAAATAGGAACAACTACAGCATAATTTCAATATAGAAATCTTTTATATTTATTTTACTATTGTAGTTTTAATTATAATATTTTATATTTGGTATATATTCAATTTTTAACCGTTTTAAAAATATGCACTTAGAATATAAAGTTACTATATCTGAAAATGGCAGAATAAATATTCCTGCAAAAATTCGTGATCAATTACATCTTGCTTCAGGAGATCAGTTAATGCTAATACTTGATAAAGAATTAACATTGATTCCTCTAAAAAATAAAATTAAAGAATTTCAAGCATTAGTAAAATCTAGAAATAAAGATAACATATCATTAGTTGACTCTTTAATTGAATCAAGAAGAAAGGAATTTAATAATGAATAAATATATTTTAGATTCATCTGCTTTACTTGCATTATTTAACTTAGAAACTGGTAGTGACAAGGTCGAAGAATTATTACCGTTATCTATTATGTCTACAGTAAATATAGCAGAAGTAGTAGCTGAACTAGATAAAAAATTGAACATATCTTTTATTCAAAGTAAAGAAATGATCTCAGCTTCCATAAATAAAATTGTAGCCTTAGATTTTGATCAAGCTATAGAAATTGGACGCTTAAAGAAAGAAACAGAACAATTTGGCTTATCTCTTGGTGACAGAGCTTGCATTAGCCTAGGATTAATTACAGGCTATCCTATATATACTGCAGATAAAATTTGGGCTAAACTGCAATTAAATTGTAAAATCGTTCTAATTCGCTAGGCTCTACGAAGATTTCTAATTGATTTGCTATTTTGAGGTATTTTTTAGCGAAAATTAATAAGATTTTTGAAAGAATAGCTACTCCTATTTCAAAGAAACCTTATAATTTGCAGCAAAAAATAACCAAAATTAAATCTTCTTAGAAATCTTCATAGAGACTAACAGCTCATTTTATGATAAAATTTGAAAAAAGAGCCATTATTTGTAAAAGTTGAGATTATATCTTATATTTAGTAAAATAAATTAATTATTAAATGGAGATGAAAAATGAACTTAAATCAAAAAATAATAAAGCCAAAAATAGGGTTACTAGAACTAGCTAAGAGTCTTGGTAGCATATCATCAGCATGTAAAGCGATGGGCTATAGTAGAGATAGTTATTACAGATTTAAAGCACTGTATGAAACTGGTGGCGAAGAGGCATTATATGAAATTAGTCGAAGAAAGCCAATAATAGCGAATAGAGTTGATCCAGCGATAGAGAAAGCAGTAATGGATATGGCAATAGAATATCCAGCATATGGTCAGCTAAGAGTATCAAATGAGCTTAAGAAGAGCGGTATACTTGTATCGCCTGGAGGAGTGCGATCAATTTGGTTACGTAATGATTTAAACAATATCAGTAAAAGGCTTAAAGCATTAGAAGCAAAGATGGCTCAGGATGGTATTGTTCTTACTGAATCTCAATTACAAGTGCTAGAGGAGCGTCGTAATGAAAGAGAAGCTCATGGAGAAACTGAGACGCAGCATCCAGGTTATCTAGGATGTCAGGATACGTATTATGTAGGTAATTTCAAAGGTATAGGTAAGGTTTATTCTCAGGTATTTATTGATAGCTATACTAGGGTAGCTGATGCTAAACTATATACTGATAAAACAGCTTTAACTGCTGCTGATATGCTTAATGACCGCGTGTTACCATGGTACGAGACCCAAGGGATACCAATACTTCGTATTCTTACAGATCGTGGGTCAGAATATAAGGGGAATATAGAGCATCATGCTTTTGAGTTGTTTCTAAGTATCGAAGGTATAGAGCATACTACAACTAAGGCATATTCTCCCCAAACAAATGGTATGTGTGAGCGTTTTAATAAAACCATGAAACAAGAATTCTTTGATACAGCTATGCGGAAAAAGATTTATACAGATCTTGATGATTTACAATTAGATCTTGATATTTGGTTAGAGCATTTCAATAATGAGCGACCACATTCAGGAAAATATTGTTATGGAAAAACTCCTATGCAAACTTTTAAGGATAGTAAAAAATTAGCTGTTGAAAAGAATAATGAAATCTTGTATCTTGAATACGTCTCTGACAGTCAAAATGTAACTGACAATCAGGTGCAAAATTTATAGTGTCTGTAAGATCAAATCTTGTCTTCTACAGTTTAAGCTTCATTCATTGTTTGATCGTTGAAATACTAAAAACTTTTGATTGGTGGGCGATGACGGACTCGAACCGCCGACACTCTCGGTGTAAACGAGATACTCTACCAGCTGAGCTAATCGCCCATATTTTTTATTAATTAGTAAAATAACATCACTTATAATTCATAAGAAGTATATAAATAATTTAGCAAAATTTTATTAGTTTTTGCTTTTAAATTACTATAAAGTGTTATTTACTTTCAAACTTTTTATTTGCCTTGATAATCTGCTGATTTTTCTTGAGGCGGTATTTAATTTAATTATATTTTTTTTCACACCTTGCATTATCTTAGACTGAGCAACAGATAAAGCTATGTTAGCATTTTCTTTATTACCAAGACTGATTTCATGTACAACTTTCTTTATAAAAGTTTTTATTGCACTAGATCGTTTTTTATTGATTAGAGTTCTTTTTACTGTTTGTCTAGCAGCTTTTTTTGCTGAAGAATGATTAGCCATCACCGAGTCCCTTATATTTTAATTTTTAATTTCTTCATTAGCATCTTGCTGTATATTTCCTTTAGCATTAATATCTCTATCTACAAATTCAATATATGCTATCGGTGCTAAATCACCATAACGGAATCCGGCTTTTATTATTCTAGTATAACCGCCAGGTCTATCTTTATATCTGGTACCTAAAATATTTATAAGCTTTTCTACTGCTGTTTTATCTTTTATTTTTGATAAAACGCTTCTTCTTACCATTAAATCAGCTTTTTTAGCTTTAGTAATTAGAGTTTCAATATAAGGTCTTAATTCCTTAGCTTTTGGTAAAGTAGTTTTAATTTGTTCATGGGTTACAAGTGCTACAGCCATATTAGCGAGCATTGCTTGCCGATGACTACTTGTTACATTTAACTTTCTGCCTTTAATTTTATGTCGCATTTTTTAGCCCTTAATTATAAGAATCTTCATAACGTTTAGATAATTCCTGAATATTTTCCGGTGGCCAATCCGGTACATCCATACCGAATCTTAAATTAAATTTTGCCAATATTTCTTTAATCTCATTTAAAGATTTTCTACCGAAATTTGGAGTTCTTAGCATATCGGATTCCGTTCTTTTTACTAGATCCCCTATATATATTATATTATCATTTTTCAAACAATTTGCCGATCTAACCGATAATTCCAATTCATCAACTCTCTTAAGTAAATAAGGTGCAAATGGTAAAGCATCAGTTTTAACTTGCTTATCTTCTTCCTGTTCTTCAAAAGAAATAAATAATTGTAATTGCTCCTGTAAAATACGTGCAGCTAAACCTACAGCCATTTCAGGTAATACATCACCGTTAGTTTCTACAAACATAATTAATTTATCATAATCGGTAACCTGACCTACCCTAGTATTTTCTACCTTATAAGTAACACTCTTTACCGGATTAAATAAAGCATCTATAGCTATTTCACCAATAGGTAAATTATCCTCATAACTATTTGTGCTAAGTACATATCCTTTACCAACCTTGCAAGTTAATTCCATTTCAAGCTGCTTGTCCTTAGCTAGATCACAAATTACATGATCCGGATTCAGTATTTCTACATCATGACCTGTTTCAATCATACCGGCCTTTACAACACAAGGTCCTGTTGCTTTTAATTTCATGATACGTTTTTCTGCAACATGCATTTTTACTTCAATACCTTTAATGTTTAAAATCACTTCCGATACATCTTCTTTTACACCGGGTATAGAAGAAAATTCATGTTCTATAGCAGGGATCTTTATAGACGTGATAGCTGCTCCTTGTAAAGAAGAAAGTAATACTCTTCTCATAGCATTACCGAGCGTTAAACCAAAACCTCTTTCTAAAGGTTCAACTACAATTTTAGCTTTATTATTGGTTTCTGGAAAATTTTCATAAGCAACTTTATTCGGCTTTATTAAAGTATTCCAATTTTTACTTAACGATAACATTTAATACCTATGATTCTCTTATACTCTTCTTCTTTTTGGCGGTCTTACTCCATTATGAGCAATTGACGATACATCTAAAATTGATGTAACCACAAAATTTTGTCCGAATAAAGCTCTCATTGCTGATTCACGCTGAGCCCCCGGTCCTCCAATCCTAATAGAAATAGTTTTTAGACCATATTCTTTTGCTTTTTCCGATGCTCTATCAATTGTTACTTGAGCTGCATAAGGTGTTGCTTTTCTTGCCCCTTTAAACCCATTACCTCCTGCCGATGCAGAAGAAATAGTATTACCTTGGATATCAGTAAATGTTACTATAGTATTATTAAATGATGCTCGGATATGCACAACACCAAGAGTGATAGTTTTTTTCTTTTTCTTAACTTTAACCGTCTGATTCATTATTTATACTCTATACTTAAACTATTATTTTACAGCTTTTTTCTTTCCGGCTATCGCAATAGCTTTACCTTTTCTAGTTCGAGCATTAGAATGCGTGTTCTGTCCTCTCACCGGCAACTTACGTATATGTCTAAGTCCTTGATAACATCTTATATCTTTCTTTTTCTTAATATTAAGCGTAACTTCTCGTCTTAAATCACCCTCAACTTTATACTCACTTTCAATAATATTACGTAAGCCTATTAACTCTTGATCTGTCAGTTCTTTCACTTTTTTATCTTTCGATATTTTTGCTTTATTACAGATCTCTGCTGCCATAGTAGGCCCAAGACCGTAAATGTAAGTTAAACTCACAACTAAACGTTTATTATCAGGAATATTAACACTTGCAATTCTTGCCACAAATAATCTCCAAAATTTTACTGGTAACTAAAAAATAATATAAAAATCTTTGATAAAGTCAATTTATTTTTAGTATTTTCTGTATATCAATTTCTATTTCTTGTTCATTTTTACTTCCATTAACTATATAAAAATTACCACTATTTTTATAATAATCTATTAACGGATATGTTTCTGTTTTATATACTTCAATTCTTTTTTTTATTACTTCTTCATTATCGTCTTTTCTATAATCAAATGTACTTGAACCGCAAACATCACATACATTATCAGTTTTAGGCTGCAAGAAGTACCTATTATATATTTTACCGCAATTTTTACAACTATATCTTCCTAAAATTCTTTTAATTAATAATTCACCTGAAACATCAAAATATATTATTTTAATTTTTTCTTTAATAAATGATTCAAAAAATTTCGCTTGCTCTAAATTACGCGGATATCCATCTAATATGTAGCCGTTTTTATATTCAGAGGATAATAAAAAATTTTTGATTACTTGATTAACTATTTCATTAGGGATAAGCTCCCCTTGCCTAACATAATTATTAATTAACTCTGCTTCACTAGTTGATGTTTTAATAATTGTTCTAAATATATCACCGATTGCTATATGTGGTAAATCAATTTTTTTAGCTATCTTTTTTCCTTGTGTGCCCTTTCCCGCTCCTGGAGGACCTAAAAAAATTACTATCACTATTTAAGCTCATTTTTAATTTTTTAATTTTATTTTCTTCATTAAACCTTCATACTTACTACTAAATAAGTAAGTTTGAATCTGAGTCAGAGTATCAAGTACCACGTTCACTACAATTAAAAAACTCGTACCTCCTAAAGAAAGAGAGATTACATATTTATTCATTAATAGCTCCGGAATGACACATATTACACTTAAATATATCCCACCTATAACCGTAAGCCTTGTAAGTATATAATCAAAATAATCAGACGTATTTTTTCCTGGTCTTTTACCTGGAATATAAGCACCGTATTTTCTTAAATTATTAGCAGTTTCTTCAGAATTAAATACTATTGCAGTATAAAAAAAACTAAAAAACATAATTAATGCTACATATAATAAAATATATACAGGTTTTCCATGCCCTAAGTAATAAGTAAGCATACCCATAGTTTCTGAATTACTATTAGAAAAATTAGCAAGCGTAGCAGGAAATAGTAAAATTGAACTAGCAAATATTGGAGGTATTACACCAGAAGTATTTAACTTGAGAGGCATATGGGTTGCTTCACCTCCATAAATTTTATTTCCTACTTGTCTTTTAGGATACTGCACCAATAATTTTCTTTGGGCTCTTTCAAAAAATATAATTATAGCTATTAATACAACTACTCCAATACAAACAGCTATCGCTATTAAAGGCGATAATGCTCCTTTTCTTGATAATTCAAACATACTAATAATAGCACTAGGTACTCCTGAAATTATACCTATAAATATAATTAAAGACGTACCATTACCTATTCCGCGCTGTGTAATTTGTTCTCCTAACCACATTAATAGCATCGTGCCTACAACTAAAGTAATTACGGTTGTAACTCTAAAGAAAAAACCCGCTAAGATTACTACAGGACCAGTATTTGTTACAATCGACTCTAAACTTATAGCAACTCCATAAGCCTGAAAAGAAGCAAGCAGAACCGTTAAATATCTCGATAGCTGATTTACTTTTCTTTTGCCGACTTCCCCTTCTTTTTTTAAATTTTCCAAAGGTTTATATGCAACTGACATTAATTGGATAATAATTGAGGCAGTAATATACGGCATAATTGCTAAAGCAAAAATGGACATTCTACCTAGCGATCCTCCGGATAGCATATTAAACATTCCGAGTATTCCGGATTGATTCTTTGCAGCCACACTACTTAAAGCAATTGAATCTATACCAGGTATAGGTATAAAAGACCCAAATCTACATACTATAAGAATGAGAATAGTAAAAACAATGCGACTAACTAAATCATTACCGGATTTTTTAGAAAAATTCTGCCCCATATACTATAATAATTTTCCACCTGCTTTCTCTATTAAATCCTTAGCTTTAGAAGAATAAGCATCTAATTTTAATGATAGAGGAGCAGCGAAATCATCACTACAAATAGATAATAATTTCACTAATTTCTTATTATTTTTATTATTCACTACTCTGGCTTCTACCAATTTTTCTTTCGTAATATTATCATCAGCACTTAAACGCCCATCGGCTAATGCTTCTTCAATATTATAAATATTTATTATATTGTATTTTTTAGTTGAAATACAATTAAACCCTCTTTTAGGTAGTCTTTTGATCATAGGTGTTTGACCACCTTCAAAACCTTTTACTGCAACGCCGGATCTAGATTTTTGACCTTTAATTCCTCTACCGCCGGTTTTTCCTTTACCACTACCAATACCGCGTGCTATTCTTTTCTTATTTTTTTTAGCACCTATATTATTATATAATTCATTTAATTTCATTTAAAAACTCTAATTACATATTTTCTATTTTTAACAAATGCTTTACTTTTTTAACCATCCCTTTGATTGAATTAGTATTTGCAAGAATAACGCTCTTATTAATTTTGTTTAAACCAAGCCCAACTAATATCAACCTTTGATCATACTTACGACCTATAGCACTGTGAACTTGAGTAATTTTTATATTATTGATCTTATTATTCATAACTTCACCTTACTTATGCAACATTATTCATTAACTTGAATGTCAGCAGATTTTACAGATATTTCATTTACTTTTTTATCTCTTCTCATAGCAATAGATTTTGGTGATGCAAGTTTATTTAATGCATCAAATGTTGCAGAAATCATTGCGTAAACATTCGTTGAACCTATTGATTTAGCAACAATATCATGAACGCCTAAAGAGTCAAAAATTGCTCTCATAGATCCTCCGGCTATAACGCCTGTACCTGCTTTAGCTCTTCTTAAAATCACTTTAGCAGCTCCACTTTTACCGACAACGTCATGGTGAATAGTCCTATTTTGATATAACGGTACTTTCATCATTCTCTTTTTAGCGGCTTGTTTTGCCTTTCCTCGAGCTTCATTTACTTCTTTAGCTTTTCCGTGTCCCGCTCCGACTCTGCCGGCTTTATCACCGACCACTACATAAGCAGAAAAAGCAAAGCTTCTACCGCCTTTTACTACTTTTGTAACTCTATTTACATCAACTAAAACTTCACTTAAAATCTCGTCATTTTTTTTAACTTTAGACATTACTACAACCTTATAACCTAAAATTTTATTTTCTCTCTAGCTGCATCAGCTAGCGCTTTTACAACACCGTGATACTTATATCCGCCTCTATCAAACACTACGTCTTGTATCCCTGCAGAATCAGCTTTTTTTGCTATTTCTTCGCCTACTTTGATAGCATTTTCAATATTACAATGAGATTTTTTTAATTTTTTTATTTTCTCATCTAAAGTTGAAGCAGCAGCAATCGTTATAGACTTAGAATCATCAATAATTTGTGCATATATATGTCTACCTGACTTAAATATTGATAATCTAACGCTATGAGATGTTTTAGATATTTTATGTCTTATTCTACTTCTTCTTTTTTCAAATTTTAGCTTAGCACTACGCATATTTAACTCTTAAATTTAATTTTTCTTACCTTCTTTACGCGGTATAAATTGATTTTCAAATTTAATTCCTTTTCCTTTATAAGGCTCAGGTGGTCTCTGTTTTATAATAATTGAAGCAAATTGTCCTAATTTTTCTTTATCTGTTCCCTCAAGAATAATAATATTTTGCTTAGGCATCTCTATTTTAATATCTGAAGGTATCTCAATTTTTGTATTATGGCTTTTAGCAAGCATTAAATTTAAATATTTACCTTTTACCATCGCCCTGTAACCGACTCCGTTAATTTCGAGTTTAAGCTTAAAACCTTCTTTAACGCCGGTAACCATATTTGATATTATGCTTCTTGCAGTACCCCACATAGCACGTACATTTTTATTTGCGGCTAAAGGTTTTACTAAAAGCTTATTTTCTGCCAATGAAATTGCTATATTACCTTTAAAAGTTTTTGATAATTCGCCTTTAGGTCCGGATATTTTTACTTCTAAATCATTTAAACCAATTTTTACACCTTCAGGTATAGCAATTGGCAATTTTCCAACACGTGACATTTTTTACCTTAAAATACTTTACAAATTACTTCGCCGCCGACATTTTTAATATGAGCTTCTCTATCAGACATAACACCGTAAGGAGTAGAAAGAATATATATACCCATATTATTATAATATCCTTTCAAATCTTTAATAGCAGAATATACTCTTTTTCCAGGCTTTGATACTCTATGAATTTCGCATATAGAAGCATCGCCATTAACAGAGTATTTTAAAGCTACCTCAGTATAACTAATATTATTTTTTTGAGTAGTTATATAATCTTTTATATAACCTTCTTTTTGCAAAACATCTAAAATTGAAGTTTTAATTTTAGAACTAGGAAAAGAAACATTTATCAATTTGCTTTTATAAGCATTTCTAATTCTAGTTAACATATCTGCTACATTATCCGTCATTGACATATGATTTACCTATCGACTTTTACCAACTTGACTTAACTACACCGGGAACTAAGCCTCTGCCTATTAATTCTCTAAGCTTATTCCTCGATATACCAAACTTTCTTGTAACACCTCTTGGTCTACCTGTAAGCTCACATCTATTTCTTATTCTAGTAGATGATGAATTTCTAGGTAATTGTGCAAGTGACATTACCAAAGAAAAACGCTCTTCTAATGAAATATTTTTATCATAAATTTTACTTTTTAGTGCTAAACGTTTATTATGTAAACTTTGTGATTTTTTTTTCCTACTTTCGTTCTTTTTTATAGAACTTACTTTTGCCATTATATATATCCTAAAAATTAATTATAAAAAGGTAAATTAAACCCTGATAACAAAAATTTACTTTCTTGATCTGTTTTAGCAGATGTAACGATTGTAATATCCATACCTCTTATTGTATCGATTTTATCGTAATTAATTTCAGGAAAAACTATCTGCTCTTTTAACCCAAAAGTAAAATTCCCTTTACCATCAAAACTTTTATAAGAAAAACCGCGAAATTCCTTAACACGGGGTAATGCAACAATTACTAACCTCTCTAAAAAATCATACATTCTATCTTTACGTAATGTAACCTTGCAACCTATTTTCATATTTTCGCGTAACTTAAAAGTTGCAATAGATTTTCTTGCTAACGTTACAACCGGCTTCTGACCGGAAATCAAAGTAAGATCATTTACTGCATTATTAATTACTTTAGAATCGGCTGTTGCTTCCCCTACTCCCATATTTATCACAATTTTCTTAATTTGCGGTATTTCGTGTTTATTTTTATAAGAAAAATTTTTTTGTAAGTTTTCAATAATTTTTTGCTGATATAATTCTTTAAATCTTAACATTATTTACCTTCCTTACCAATAATTTCCCCTGATTTCTTTGCTACTCTAACCTTAGAACCGTCTTCTAAGAATTTAAAAGCTACCTTGGTAGGGTTACCGGTTTTTGGATCGATGTGTGCAATATTTGAGATATGTATAGGTAATTCTTTAGTTATTATCCCGCCTTCACTCATTTGATTAGATTTAGTATGCTTTTTTACTACATTTACTCCAGAAACAATTACTTTACTGTCCTCCGGAAAAACTTTTAATATTTTACCTTTTTTTCCTTTGTGCTTTCCGGTAATAACAACAACTTCATCACCTTTTTTTACTTTTAATTTAATCATTTATAACACTTCCTCTGCAAGCGACATTATTCTAACATATTTTTTCGCTCTAAGTTCTCTTGTAACAGGACCAAAAACTCTAGTACCGATAGGTTCATCTTGTTTATTCAAAAGCACTAATGCGTTTTGATCAAATTTTATTGTACTACCGTCAGGTCTTACTACTCCAGTCTTTGTACGAACAATCACGCCTTTATAAACATCACCCTTTTTAACCTTACCGCCGGGTATAGCGTCTTTAACAGATACAACTATAACATCACCCAGCTTTGCCACCATATGGTGAGAGCCACCTAAAACTTTAATACACATAACTTTTTTAGCACCGGAATTATCTGCAACTTCCAAGATGCTCTGCATTTGAATCATAAACTACTTCCAATTTTTTATACACGAGAAATAAAATAAACAATCTACCTTATAAAGTCAAAGATTAAAAAACTTTATTCCCCATTTACCACTACCCATGTTTTGGTTTTTGAGATAGGCCGACTTTCAATTATACTCACTTTATCTCCTTCTTGATATTTATTTTCTGAATCATGAGCAGCATATTTTTTAGATACTTTCACAAATTTTTTATAAATAGGATGCTTAAACTTTCTTTCTACTTTTACTGTAACCGTCTTATCAGCTTTTGAACTTATAACCACGCCTTGTAACACTCTTTTCGGCATTTTAATATTCCTCACTATTAGCTCTTTTTGTTAATTCAGTTTTAATACGTGCTATAGACTTTTTGACTAACGAAAACCTACTAGTATTTTTTAAATCACCTAAAGCTTGTTGAAATCTTAAATTAAACAATTCTTTTTTTAAAAGATTAAGGTTTTTATAAAGCTCTTCTATTGTTTCAGTAGATAACTTACTTCTTAATAATTTTAAATCATTCATAACGTCTCACTATCCTTGTTCTAACAGGTAATTTTGCACTTGCAAGCTCCAAAGCTCTAAGTGCAACATTTTCTTCTACCCCTTCAATTTCAAACATAATTCTTCCAGGCGAAACTCTAACTGCAAAAAATTCAGGAGAACCTTTACCTTTACCCATTCTTACTTCGGCAGGCTTTTTAGAAACGGGAACATCCGGAAAAATGCGAATCCATAATCTTCCTTGCCTTTTCATACATCTAGTAGCAGCTTTTCTTCCTGCTTCTATTTGTCTTGCAGTAACACGCCAACCATCTATAGATTTTAGACCAAATGATCCAAAAGCAAGCGTCGTACCTGCTTTTGCTGTTGAAGCAACCCTACCCTTATGAGCTTTTCTAAATTTTTGTTTTTTCGGAGCTAACATTTTAATACTTAAAATTAATTATATCTTTTATTTTCTGTATATTCACCTTTATAAATCCACACTTTAACCCCTATAACTCCATAAGTAGTTATAGCCTCAGCTGTTGAATAATCAATATCAGCTCTTAAAGTATGTAACGGCATTCTTCCTTCTATATACCATTCGGTTCTAGCAATTTCAGCACCTCCAAGTCGTCCTGAACAACTAACCCTGATACCTTGTCCACCTTGTTTAAATGACGCCTGAATTGCTGTTTTCATGGCTTTTCTAAAAGAAACTCTTTTTTCAAGCTGTAGTGCTATAGTTTGAGCTACTATAGCAGCATCTATATTAAATTTTCGAACTTCGTGAATATTTATATAAACTTCTTTTAAAGAAGTCATTTTCTCGATAGCTTTTTTTAGCTTATCAATTTCACTACCGTTTCTACCGATAATGATATTTGGTTTTTTGGCATTAATATTAATTATAATACTTTTATTAGAAGGGCGTTCAATTAAAACTCTACTAATTTGGGCTTGATTAAAACCCTTATTTATTAAATCCCTAATTTTTAAATCTTGTATAAAAAGAGTTTTATAATGTTTTTCTGCATATAATATGGAATCCCAACCTTTAATTAAAGTCGGTCCAACTCTAAAACCATGTGCACAAACTTTCTGCCCCATTTTAATTATCCTCTTTTTCTGTAACAGTTATATAAAGATTACTAAAAAACTTATTTATTCTAGTTGCTCTTCCTTTTGCTCTTGGCATAACTCTTTTCATTACTAAAGCCTTACCTACAATCGCTTTAGTAATAACCAATCTATCTATATCTAGACCTAAATTATTTTCAGCGTTTGCAACAGCAGATTGTAAACAATCTTTTACAACTTTTGCAATTCTTTTAGGAGAAAAAGTTAATTGTACCAATGCTTCAGATACTTTCATATTTCTAATAAAGGCTGCAACTAAATTGAGCTTCCTTGAACTTACTCTAATAGATTTAGCTTGTGCCGTAGCAAAATTTTTATTTTCCTGTACCATATAAATCTTTATTTTCTTTTGATTTTTTTATCTGCTCCATGACCGTGAAATGTTCTAGTAGGAGCAAACTCACCTAATTTTCTTCCAACCATTTCTTCATTTACAGAAACCGGAATAAATTTATTTCCATTATGCACAGAAAAGGTAAACCCTACAAAAATAGGTAAAATCGTTGATCTTCTAGACCAAGTTTTAATCATTTCAGATTTACCTGATTCCATTAATTTTTGAACTTTCTTTATTAAATAACCGTCTACAAAAGGCCCTTTCCATATTGAACGTGCCATACTAATACCTAATTAATTTAAAATCTATTTTCTTTTCTTTACGATAAATTTTGAAGTACGTTTATTTTTACGTGTCTTCTTACCCTTTGTTGGGAATCCCCAAGGAGTAACAGGATGGCGACCTCCTGAAGTTTTACCTTCACCACCGCCATGAGGGTGATCTACAGGATTCATTGCTACACCTCTAACATGCGGTCTCCAACCTAGCCATCTATTTCTACCGGCTTTGCCTAAATTAATATTTTTTTGATCCGGGTTAGATATACTACCTATAGTAGCTTTACAATCTAAAGGTACTAACCTAAATTCACCTGATCTTAATTTAATCTGAGCATATCCTGAATCTTTACCCACTAGATCTACTGAAGTACCTGCAGACCTTGCAATTTGACCGCCCTTACCGACTTTCATTTCAACATTATGTAAAGTAGTACCGATAGGAATGCATTTTAAAGGTAAACAATTTCCTATTTTTATATCAGCATCTTGACTTGATATTACTCTATCACCTACAGATAATTTTTGTGGTGCTAGAATATAAGAATATTCCCCATCTTCATATTTTATTAAAGCAATAAAAGCAGTTCTATTAGGGTCATACTCTATTCTTTCAACAATAGCAGAAACATCAATTTTATTTCTTTTAAAATCAATAATACGATATAATTTTTTGTGTCCTCCACCTCTGTGCCAAGAAGTAATTTTACCTTGATTATTTCGTCCACCGGTTTTAGATATACCTTTGGTCAAAGATTTTAAAGGTCTGCCTTTCCATAAACTAGTTTTATCAACTTGAACTAACTCTCTAAGAGAAGGAGTAATTGGATTAAAGTTTTTTAAAGCCATTTATTTAATTCCTCCGGCAAAATCGATATTATGGTCTTTTTCTAATGTAACAATAGCTTTCTTTCTATTGATTTGAGTCCCTATAATTCCTTTAAATCTTTTCTTCTTACCTTTAACGTTTAAAATATTCACTTTTTTTACTTTTACTTTAAATATTTCTTCTATAGCCTTTTTAATGGTAAGTTTTTCAGCAAATTTATCTACATAAAAAGCGTATTTATTTTGTTCCGAAAGGGTTGTAGTTTTTTCTGTAATAATAGGTTTTCTAATTAAATCGTAGTATTTATAAGAACTCATCTTAACCTCTCTTCTAAAACACTCACTGCTTCTTGTGATAATAGGACATATTCATGTCGTATTATATCATAAACATTGGCTCCTATTTGTGGAACAATCACAGTATTATAAATATTTTTTGCAGCTAAAGAAAAATTAATATCTACTTCATTTCCGTCTATTACAAAGAAACTTTTCCCTTGAAATTTGTTTAATATATTTACAAGAACAGAAGTTTTAGGCTTATCTAGCTTTAAAGAATCTATTACTAATAATTTTCCTTCAGCGCATTTCTCGGATAAAGCATGAATTAAACCAAGTTTTCGTACTTTTTTAGGTAATTTCGTTGCATGACTACGTACTCTAGGTCCATGAGCTACACCACCACCACGCATCTGTACCGATCTAAGGGAGCCTTGTCTTGCATTACCTGTACCTTTTTGCTTAAACGGTTTTTTTGTGGTTCCTAATACTTCTGATACTGTTTTAGTTTTGTGGTTACCGGACATTGCCTTAGCTCTCTGCCAATCAATAACCTGCTTTATTATATCATCTCTGATAAATTCAACAGCAAATATATCTTCATTTAAGCTAATCTCACCAACTTCTTCATTAGCAAGACTTAATATTTTAGTTTTCATCTTTATTGTAACCTTATACAGTCTTATATAAAACTTTTATATAAATAATATTGCATGGCGTTTTGTTAATGTGATAATCTTTAACCTCAACAAACATGTCTAAATATCTATTATACAGTTATTGAAATCTTTTTTATTGCATCTTTTACTGAAAGATACGAATTTTTGTGACCGGGTATACTACCCTGAATCATAATAAGCTTACGCTCTTTATCAACGGCAAATATTTTCAAATTTTGAATAGTAACTTGGTTACATCCCATATGACCGGCCATTTTTTTGCCTTTGAAAACCTTTCCTGGATCTTGTCTTTGTCCTGTAGAACCATGCGAACGATGGGATATCGAAACACCGTGAGAAGCTTCAAGACCTCTAAAATTATGTCTTTTCATACTACCGGCAAATCCTTTACCTATAGTAGTTGCCGTTATATCCACAAATTGTCCTGCCGTAAAATGGTCTACTTCTAGACTTGCTGCTATATCAATAAAATTCTCTTCAGAAATTCTAAATTCTTTTAATTTAGTTTTAGGAGATATTTTAGCATTAGCAAAAACTTGTCTCATAGGTTTGGTTACTCTAGATATTTTTTTATCTTTTACACCTATAACCAAAGCATTATATCCATGTTTTTCCAGAGTTTTATGTCCTACTACTTGACAATCATCAACTTTTACTAATGTTAAAGAAATTCTTTCGCCTTTATCATTAAAAACACTAGTCATCCCAATTTTTTGAGCAATTATACCGGTTCTCATTTATTCCCCACTCTCTAATTCAATCACTACATCAACACCTGCTGCTAAATCAACTTTACTTAAAGCATCGACAACCGCCGGATTCGGATCATCTATAACTAATAATCTTTTATGCGTTCTAATTTCAAATTGCTCTCTTGACTTCTTATGTACATGAGGAGACCTATTTACGGTAAATCTTCCAATTTTTTTAGGTAAAGGAATAGGACCATTAATGTTAGCAAACGTTCTTTTAACAGCACTAACTATCTCTTTTGTAGCTTGATCAAGACTACGGTGATCAAATGATTTTAAACGAATTTTGATTTTATTTTTCATTCAGTAAACCTAATATTTAAACAGCAAGATGTTTTTTTAGACATCTTTCCAAACTGTACTTCTAGAGGTAATTTGTACGTCGATCCGGCACTCGAATCCTCACGTCCGTTATATACGCTGCGGTTCTGCATTCCTTACCTCCTTCAAATTCTTCTCTATAAGCCGGTTCGGAAAAATGTCTATTACATCTTAAAATATAAATACCTATTATTAAAAAATAATAGGTATTTATAAAATCAATTAATTATTTATTTTAGTTACTACGCCGGCACCCACTGTTCTACCACCTTCACGTATAGAGAATTTCAACCCTTCCTGCATCGCAATCGGTTTAATTAATTCCACTGTAAAAGTAGCATTATCTCCAGGCATAACCATCTGCTTATCAGCAGGCAATTTTATTGTACCGGTAACATCTGTTGTTCTAAAATAGAACTGCGGACGATAGTCATTAGTAAATGGGGTATGACGTCCACCTTCTTCTTTACTAAGCACATATACTTCAGCTTCAAACTTATCATGCGGTTTTATGCTACCAGGTTTTGCGAGAACTTGTCCTCTTTCAACTTCTTCTCTTTTTGTACCGCGTAGTAATATGCCAACATTATCTCCGGCTTGTCCTTCATCAAGTAATTTTCTGAACATTTCTACACCGGTACAGGTAGTTTTTTGCGTATCTTTTAGACCGACTATTTCAATTTCCTCACCTACCTTAATTATTCCTGACTCTACTCTACCAGTTACAACAGTACCTCTTCCTGAAATAGAGAATACATCTTCTATTGGCATTAAGAAAGGTTTATCCGTAGCTCTTACAGGCTGCGGTATATAGCTATCTACTGCATCCATTAGCTCATTAATAGCTTTTTCACCTTCAGGCTTTCCTTCTAAAGCTTGAAGTGCAGAACCTTTAATAATAGGTATTTCATCACCCGGGAAACCATATTTTGATAATAATTCCCTTACTTCCATCTCTACTAGTTCTAATAGATCAGGATCATCCACCATATCTATTTTATTTAAAAATACTACCATAGCAGGCACACCTACCTGTTTTGCTAGTAATATATGCTCTCTAGTTTGCGGCATAGGACCATCAGCAGCAGAAACTACTAATATTGCACCGTCCATCTGAGCGGCACCGGTTATCATGTTCTTTACATAGTCAGCGTGTCCCGGACAATCTACGTGTGCATAGTGTCTATTTTTAGTCTCATATTCTACGTGTGCAGTAGAAATAGTTATACCTCTTTCTTTTTCTTCAGGAGCAGCATCAATTTGATCATACGCTGTAGCTTGTGCTCCACCTGTCTTAGCAAGTACTATAGTTATTGCTGCCGTTAAGGAAGTTTTACCGTGATCTACGTGACCGATCGTACCTATATTAACGTGCGGTTTAGTTCGTTCAAATTTTGCTTTTGCCATATTATTACTCTCTAACAATTTTTTAGGTTTAATACAAGTTATTTCTCTGGAGCGGGTGATGGGAATCGAACCCACACAGCCAGCTTGGAAGGCTGGAACTCTACCATTGAGCTACACCCGCATTGTGGCACTATTAATAAAATACTTTCAAAGTTACTTTGTTAACAGTGCTATATCAATTTTATTCAGATTTATAAATATACACAATTATGTTTTATTTTTAAATAAAATGATATGCTTCCCTGAACCATTTAAGTGGTGGAGGGAGAAGGATTTGAACCTTCGAACGCTTACGCGGGCAGATTTACAGTCTGCTGCCATTGACCACTCGGCCACCCCTCCTAAAGAACTTTACTGTATTAAATAGACTAATTCACTGTAAAATACAATATAATTAGTATTAGGACTTAATAAAACTTCTTGCCGAATCATCAAATAAACAAATAGCAGCTTGCACATTTATTTAGTTGTAACTTTCTATAATAAATAGTAGTTTCTGTCAAGAACAAATTACTGACGGTTTTCAATAAGATGCAAAATAAAAAACTTGATTCTAAACATTGTTATTATATGTATGGGAAACATCCTGTCTTTTCTGCTCTAAATAATCCAAAACGTCAAATTGACAATATTTTATGCACTAGGGAAATTTTTGAGACACATAAAAAATTAATAGGTACTAGAGCTTATGAAATTGTTAATAACGATATTTTATCTAAATTACTGGAAAACCAAACACATCAAGGAATAGCTGCAAAAATTAGACCAATTTTTTCTTACAATTTAGAGGACATAGATATAACAAATCCAAAATGTAAAATTGCGATTCTTGATCAAATAACAGACACACAAAATATTGGCGCAATTATTCGTAGTGCCGCTGCTTTTGATATAAATGCTATAATATTACCTCAAGATAATTCTCCAAATGAAAGCGGCAGCATTGCTAAAGCGGCTTGCGGTACTTTAGAATTAATACCTATAATTAAAGTTACTAACTTACGCTCATGTATGAATTATCTTAAAAAACACCGCTTTTGGATTATAGGTCTAACAGGTTCTGCAAATGACTACTTTACCGATAAATTAATTTCCGACAAAACAGTATTGGTATTTGGCTCAGAAGATAAAGGCATACGAAGATTAGTTGCAGAAACATGTGATTATTTAGCCAAAATCCCTATTTCTCAGAGAGTAGAAAGTCTTAATGTATCAAATGCCGCTTCTATACTTTTTCATTCATTACATAAATAATATTTTTAATAAATCAAATATTGTTTTTTATTTACTTCGATATAAATATTTAGTCTACTAAAATTAAAGTCATAAACTTTTATTATATCAATTAATTTGAGAGACAAGTCATGAAAAGGGAACCAAATGAACAAATTATCGAGAGTTTTGAAAAACAATTAGACATATTTATAAATGCACTTACAGAAAAAGAGATAACAACAGCTATATTAAACAATTTTTTTGATAAAGTGATCAATAACCTCAAGAATGAAAGATTAATTAATGATATTATATTTGATATATATCAAGGTAAAGCAGTAATTACTAAACCTATATATTCCGATTATATAGCATCTTCTGAACCTAAATATAACGAACATTGGCAAAAATTTTATAGTTTTAATCGTAATCTTATGATAGAAAGCACATTAATATTTATTGCTAAGAATCTAAAAAAAGCTTCTTTAACAGACAAATTATATTATAGCTTTGCTAAATTAGCCCAGCAATTAGACTTGAATGCAGTAAGTGATCATTTTATGAAAAAAATAGATAATTATATAACATTTAACAATTTATGAAAAATTACAGAACCGAAAGTGATTCTTTTGGAGAAATTCAAATAGAAGAAAAATTTTATTGGGGGGCTCAAACTCAAAGATCTTTAGAAAATTTTAAAATAGGCAAGCAAAAAATGCCTGAAATTTTAATTCGTGCTCTTGCTATTTTAAAAAAATGTGCAGCACAGGTTAATCATGAGTTTGGTGATTTAGAAGCTAAAATCGCTATAAGTATAGATAAAGCCACGGATAGAATCTTAGAAGGCGAATTTGAGGATAATTTTCCTTTAGTAGTTTGGCAAACAGGTTCAGGAACGCAAACAAACATGAATATGAACGAGGTTATTGCCTCTATTGCCAACGAAGAATTAACAGGCAAGAAAGGCGGCAAATCTCCGGTACATCCTAACGATCATGTTAATAAAGGACAATCATCCAACGACTCTTTTCCAACCGCTATGCATATAGCAACCGTACTTGCAACTAAACAGCAACTGATACCAGCTTTGAATAATATACTGACCTCTTTGCAGGATAAGTCAAAAGATTGGGACAAAATCATAAAAATAGGACGTACCCACTTGCAGGATGCAACTCCTTTAACTCTTAAACAGGAATTCTCCGGATATATTACACAAATAGAGTATGCTTTAGAACGCATAGAAAATGCACTACAAAAAGTTTATCTACTTGCCCAAGGAGGCACAGCAGTCGGTACAGGTATTAACTCAAAAATAGGCTTTGATATAAAATTTGCCGAGAAAGTGGCAGAGTTTACTAAACAACCCTTTAAGACGGCTCCTAATAAATTTGAAAGTCTAGCTGCTCACGACGCACTAGTAGAATTTTCAGGAACTCTTAATACTATAGCAGTTAGCTTAATGAAAATAGCAAATGATATAAGACTGCTCGGCTCCGGTCCAAGATGCGGTCTTGGTGAGCTACATTTACCTGAAAATGAACCTGGTTCTTCTATTATGCCCGGTAAAGTAAACCCTACACAAGTCGAAGCTTTAACAATGGTGTGCAGTCAGGTGATGGGAAATCATGTTACGGTTACTATTGCCGGCTCAAACGGACATCTTGAACTTAACGTATTTAAACCCGTAATAATATACAATATCCTACAATCTATAGAGCTGTTATCCGATAGCGTAAATAGCTTTGTTACTCACTGTGTTAAAGGATTAGAACCCAATATAGCACACATTAATGATTTACGTGATAAATCTCTAATGCTTGTTACAGCTCTTAATCCGCATATAGGCTATGATAATGCTGCAAAAATTGCTAAAGAAGCACATAAGCACGGAATCACTTTAAAAGAAGCAGCTAAAAAACTCAATCTTCTATCGGAAGCAAAATTTGATAAAATAGTAGTACCTAAAAAAATGGTTAGTCAATCTTAGGTTTTATACAAAGATATTAATTTAAACTATTAATATTACTGTATAAAATCTTATAAATAGGATAATATTAAATTAGTCTATTATTATATTACCTATGTGAAACAAAATTTATCTAATCAAATTAACCTACTCGAAGCAAAAACTCATTGTTCTGATCTAATACAGCGTGTACAAGACGGAGAGCAAATTACCATTTGTAAGCATAATACGCCGGTTGCAAAAATTATAACTCAAAAACCTAAAATGGATAATATAGTAAAGCAAATAAGAGAATTCCGCAAAGGCAAAACATTAGAGCTCCTTATACTATTAAAGAGCTTAGAGATGAAGGTAGAAAATGGTGAATTCTAAACCGTTTATAGCCGATTGCTCCATAACTGTCTCATGGTTCTTTTATGATGAACGTGATAAATATTCAGATTTTACATTAGATTATTGTTATAAGTTTAGAGTGATAGTACCGCCTCTTTGGAGACTTGAAGTAACTAATGTAATATTAATAGCAGAAAAACGTGCTAGAATAAAATCAGTAGAGGTTATTAAAATTATAGATTTTTTAAACTCTCTCCCCCTTAATATATCAAATTTAAATTTTTCCATACATGAAATTAAACTGCAAGAGCCAACAATCTTACTATATATGATACAACTTATTTATTAACTGCCCTGCATGAAGTTCCTATGGCCACTAACGATAAAGCATTAATCAAAGCATGTCATAATAACGGCATTCCACTATTTTATAGTGAATTAGCTTGAATTAGGGATGATTTATAAGAAATATTTTATTTTTTTAAGGGCATAGCGAATACCGTTAATACTAATCCATTTACGGTATGAGATATGTTCTTAAAAAAATAAAATATTTCTTATAAATCATCCCTAATTCAAGCTAATTCACTATAAAATACAATAATCCATATTTTTCATAAAAAGTTTATGGAAATTTCTAAATCTTTTATTATACTTAAACATTAATTATATAAAATAAAAGAGTATCATGGTTTTAAATATCAAAGCTCCTGAAAATATAGTATTAAAACCGACCATTACAGTTTTTGGCGTTGGGGGTGCAGGTAGTAATGCAGTAAATAATATGATTAGTGCTAATCTGCAAGGTGCTAATTTTGTAGTAGCTAATACTGATGCACAATCGCTTGAACATTCTTTATGCACTAACAAAATACAACTCGGTGTTTCTACGACTAGAGGTCTTGGGGCAGGAGCTTCTCCTGAGGTTGGAGCACTTGCTGCTCAAGAATCAGAAAGCGAAATTCGTAATTACCTAGAAAATAGCAATATGGTATTTATTACGGCAGGTATGGGCGGTGGTACAGGTACCGGTTCTGCACCGGTTATTGCACGCATTGCTAAAGAACTAGGCATCCTTACGGTTGGGGTAGTAACTAAACCTTTCCATTTTGAAGGCGGTCATCGTATGAAAACTGCAGATAAAGGACTTATTGAATTACAGCAATTCGTTGATACTTTAATTGTAATACCGAACCAAAATCTATTCCGTATTGCTAATGAACAAACGACGTTTGCCGATGCTTTCAAAATGGCAGATGACGTATTACATGCAGGCGTTAGAGGAGTAACGGATTTAATGATTATGCCGGGACTTATTAATCTTGATTTTGCCGATATTAAAGCAGTAATGAGTGAAATGGGTAAAGCAATGATGGGTACAGGTGAAGCTAGTGGCGAAGATAGAGCTATTAAAGCGGCAGAATCTGCAATTTCAAATCCACTGCTAGATCATAGCTCAATGTGCGGTGCAAGAGGTGTATTAATCAATATTACCGGCGGTTCCGACATGACCTTATTTGAAGTTGACAACGCTGCTAATAGAATTAGAGAAGAAGTAGACAACCTTGATGCTAATATTATTTTCGGTTCAACATTTAATCCGGAATTAAAAGGAATGATCAGAGTATCAGTTGTTGCTACCGGTATTGATGCCGATAAAGTACCGACATATAAACCCGCAATAGCTGAAACTACCAATATAGTTCCTGAGGAAACTTATAATAAAGCTATAGCACAACCTACACAAATAGAAGAAATGCCTGATTTTAACAGCTACAGTACCAAAAATATTGAAATTACCGACTCTCCAATAAATCAAAATTTTATCGGAAATGAAAAAGAGCTAGGGTTACATGCCAATACTTTCAACAAATCTGAAGATGACTCACCCAAACCATCATTTTTAGGAAAAATATGGGGTTCTCTGCGTGCTTCAAATAATCAAACTTTAGAACGCAAAAACGTTGTTGTTAGTACTCTAGATCAAGATAATAAAGAGTCTGATATTCATGACATACCGGCTTTTTTAAGAAAGAAACGGGATTAGATTAGAAAATGAATATAATTTCAGAACAGCATAAAAAAAGAATTATTAGAAATAACTAAAAATTTTCCTGCAGATACTGCATCACTAATAAATTATGTAGATAAAACATTTAAATGTCACATTCATGATTTATCTTTATCGGATCAAAAAGATTTAAAGTTTTTTATAGCAAAAAGCTTTGCAAATCAAATTGATGTTTGTAAAACTAAAAAACATGTTCAAAATTTTTAGAGTTACACGAGCTATGGGAAGATTTATTTGAAGAGATATTGGAAGATAAGCCTGTATATAGTTTAGACATTGACTGAGCAACATACTATGCCGAATTAGATTTTACCGAATTAAATCAAAATAATATGTTGAATACAAGATTTAGCGCAACCTCCCTTGATTTTCATTTAATAGAAACGCTACCTAACTTTTCTAGTGACAAACAAAAATATAAGGCTGAACTAACCTTTACAGAATTAAAACAAAATAATTTTGCAAAAATATATTTGGAAAAACAACAATATAACTCTCAAAGTATTCTTATTTCAAATATACAAAATAATCACAATAATTACATATTATTTCCTAAGATTATAAACCTTGAAGAACAAGTTACCATAGATATATTAAATAATTTATTATTATTAGGTGCTTATAATAAATGTAATTTTTTTGAATCCAATAACGGATCAGAAATATATTTTAGATTACCTAATAATGAAAGGCTTGCCATGAAAGTTTTTAGTTTAAATAATCAGCCTATATTAAAAGAAAATAAATTTGAAAATTCTATATTATTTTTAAGTACAAAAATAAACGAAAATGGTGATGTTGACTATAGTGAAGGCTTTAGTACTGATATTATAAGCCAATGGTAAAATAAATGCTTCTTATATAATTCCTCTAGGCGAGATAATGGATTCTAATTAAAAAAATAATCATATGCCAAATAAAATTATACTATTTCTTATATCATGTTTTTTAAATACTGATTTATTACCGATAAGCGGTTAAAAGATATTGCACCCTATCCTACACCACTTGAAAATCAAAAGTGTTATGTAATTCATTTACCTACAGAGTCCAATGAAGAAAAGCTAAAAGTAGAATTGCAAGCAACAAAAAATGCAATGCAAGATTGTAATCGTGTTGGGTTTGGTGGTAAGCTGGAAACAAAAACTTTAGAAGGATGGGGATATAATTATTATATAATCGATCAAGTTAGCGATCACCCTGCTAGTACAATGATAGCATGCCCAAACGTAAAAGCAACCATACAACCGGTTAGTGTATTTTTAGGCGATGAAACATTTTTAAGCTATAATAGCAAACTACCTATCGTAGTATATGCTCCAAAAGATGTTGAACTACACTACGTTATTTGGCATCAAAATGATACAATCAATTCTGCAAAGGAAGAATAGGACATAACTATTCTTCAAAAAAATTTAATATACTATATGACATTTAACGTCATCGCGAGCAGTCGTAGACTGCCTGGCAATCCAGAAAAAATAACCAAAAATTCTGTAAATCAGAAATTTTTACTAGATTGCTTCGTCGAAACTTGCAGTTTCTTCTTGCAATGACGAAGACTAACACAGTTAGCATACTAAATTACTCAAAATCTTCCTCTACAGCTTCAACTTCTTGCACTTCCGGTACAAAATGTTTAAGCATGGACTCAATGCCGTTTTTTAAGGTGATGGTGGAACTAGGACATCCAAGGCATGCACCACGAAGTGCTAATTTAACTACACCGTTTTCAAAGCCTTTATATATTATGTCGCCGCCGTCTTGTGCAACAGATGGACGCACCCTAGTTTCAATAATCTCTACGATTTGCTTCTCTATTTCCGAAAGCCCATCAAGGTTATGATTTACATTATCTGCTTTGGTGTTTTCTTCAAATACAGGCAAGCCTGAAACAAAATGATCCATAATAACCATTAAAATTTCAGGCTTTATAACTTGCCAATTACCTTCAGCTTGTTTAGTTACTGTTATAAAATCACTACCGAAAAACACCGATTTTACATTATTAATATAAAATAATGATTCTGCAAGTTTGCTTCTTCCTTTTACTTCAGCAAGCTCACTAAAAAATACCGGCTGATCACTACTTATTTCCTGCCCTGGGAAAAATGTTATTGCATCCGGATTTGGAGTATCTTCAGTTTGAATAAACATAATTAAAGCACACTAATAAATTTGTTGATTATTATAAATTGATAGTACTACTTTTACAATATATTTGTATTTAGGCATTTTTACATGGCGCTCAAAAGTATGTCATTCCTGCGGCAGCAGGAATCCAATACTACCTATCCACGTCATTGCGAGAAGGCATTTATGCCGACTAAGCAATCTCATGCAATTTAAGAGAGATTGCCACGTCGCTACGCTCCTCGCAAGGCATTGTTGCAGGGACCGGTAAAGCACTCGGTGTCAAGCCACGGGATGACAGAGGTGAAATTGATCCACACAACAACGCCTCCTCGCAATGACAATTATAAATATTTTGCTAGATTCCCGCTTTAGCTAGAAATAACATAAGGCGGCAAATATCTAATTAATATATAAGCCGGTATAAAACAAAATCCTGCTACAATAAAGAAATAAGTCCAGCCTAAATAAGTAGCTGCATAGCCTGAAATACTACCAAACAATATGGTACTAATATAAGCAATAGAAGTAATTAAAGCAATTTGGGTTATACAATATTTAGAACTACAGCATCTTAATTGGTAAGAAAAAAACGGCGACATAGTTAAGCCCTTGGTAAATTCTTGAAAGAAGACCGCTATATACAAACTTATAATATCTCGATTATAAAAATAGAGAAATAAAAAAGATAGGCTAGATAAAGCATGATATATTAATGCTCTTTTAAGCAAATAAGAATATTCATATTTTCGGCACAAAAACCCACCTATAAAACCTCCAAGGATTGTAGCACACATACCGAAAGCTTTATATCCAAGAGCTAAATCTTTCTTCGTATACCCAATATCAAGATAAAACATATTCGGCATAATTGACAGCAAATTATCTTGAAGACGATATAGAAGCATAAAACTAACAATTATTAGCCATTTAGGTTTCTTGACAAAATCATAAAAAGCATGCCAAAATCTATCAAAATCATTAATAATTATCTTATCTTTAAATTTAAGCGGATAGCTTATAATTAATAGTAATGACGGTATACATAAAATTGCCATAGCACGATAAACATCTTGCCAGGATATGATAGTAGATAAATATAACGCTCCTGAACCTGCTATAAGTATACCTATTCTAAAGCCTGTAGTACAAGCTGCCTCACTTATGCCCCAATTTTTATTTGTAATCAGTAACATCTGTGATGATTGAAGTAACATATCATAAATGGACGAAAAAAATGCCACAGCTACTAAGCATAAAGCAAATGGTATAAAATGAGTGTTAGGGTTAAAATTTGTTAGAATATATACACAAAAAATACAACTAACCAAAGCAATAATTAAACAATATTTATATCCCCGCTTACTTAAAGGAGCAAAACTTACTTTTTCAAGCAAAGGACCCCATAAAAATTTAAATATATGAATAAAATTCACTAAACTAAAAAGCCCGATAGTGATTTTATCAAAACCGGATTCTCGAAGCCAAAAAGAAAGAGTTGAACCGGTAAGTAAATAAATTAAACCTCCAGGAAAAGAAATTATTAATATAAAGAAAATATTAGATATATATTGAAATCGTGAAAAATTTAAACTTATGAATTTATCCTCCTTTAAAATATACGGTTGTCATGCCTGCAAAGGCATCGCCCGCATGGATATCTAATCGTCATTGCGAGCAGCCATAAGGCTACGTGACAATCTCATGAAATGATAATAAACTCTTGAGATTGCTTCGTCAATTACTTACGTAATTTCCTCGCAATGATATAAATGACGTAAACCTAAACTACGATACTTTCTTTCTTTTATTACCGTAGCTGTTACCATCACAGGTTCTTTTACGGCTACTATCAAAAGCATGAAACTTTGTACCGTCACCGCCGGCTCTTTTACCGAATGATCTTTTACGATTATTTTTATCACTTCTAAACTCACTACGTGGCGTAGATTCTCCTTTATTTACTAAACGATCGATTGCACGCCATCTAATAACATCATCAGGAGAAATAAAAGACAACGCATGTCCGGTAGCCCCTGCTCTACCCGTTCTACCTATCCTATGTAAATAATCTTCAGGACACATAGGTAAATCATAATTAATAACATGCTGTGTATGAGGAATATCAAGCCCACGAGCCGCTACATCAGTTGCTACCATTATTCTATGGTTTGACTTACGAAATGATAAAATTACTCTTTCACGTTGACGCTGACTTAAATCACCGTGTATAGCTTCTGCTGTATGATTTTCATATTTCAACATTTTAGCTAATTGATCGGCAGAGCGTTTAGTCTTCACAAAAATAATGACCGATCCTTCCCTATTACCAAGTTGTTTAGTTAATGCACTAAATTTTTCTTTATCAGAAACATGCATTGATTCCTGTTTTATTTCTGCAGCTGCTTTATTAGTAGCACCTACCGTAATACGTACCGGATTGTTTAGATATTTTTGAGAAACAGCAATAATATGTTTTGGCATAGTAGCGGAAAACATTAAAACTTGTCTTTTTTCCGGTAAAAATTTATTGATTTCTTCTAATTGTTCTTTCATCCCCATATCAAGCATTCTATCCATTTCGTCAAGTACGGTTATGCCTATACGATCAATTTTTAGACTTCCCCTATTTAAGTGATCGATAATACGCCCCGGCGTACCGATAATCACTTTTGGATTCTTTTTTAATTGCATAAATTGTTTAGGCATCGGTGCACCGCCTATCAAAACTGCACTATTAATTTTATAGGATGTAGTTACTTTATTTAAAGTACTGTGTATTTGCGTTGCTAATTCTCTAGTCGGAACAAGAATTAAAGCAGTAGTTTTATTTTTAATAAATGAATCAATTAACGGCAATAAATAAGCAAGAGTTTTGCCTGAACCTGTTTGGCTAGAAGCGAGTATGTCCGATCCCGCCATTGCAACCGGAATCGATTGCTTTTGTATTTCAGTCGGCTCAGTTATATTCATTGTCTCGAGAACAATAATTAATTCTTCAGATAAATTAAAATTTTTCATTATATAATCCAATATAGTTTTAAATCAAAATATGCACATTATTGATTAGACCTCTTAACATAACTCATTTCTTAAAGATATATGAGACATCGACGCTGCTCTCTATCCTTACATACTTAACTATGTACGCTGCGTAGAGTAGCAGTTCTTATTCCCTTTATAAGATAAGTTATGCAATAGGTCTATTGTATAAAAAATAAGTTATAGTAAATTAAAATAACGACTTATATAATTATCCTGAATCAAAAAATATGCTTAAGCTAGATTACAAAACACCCACTAAATATATAAAACGATAATGAATAATGAAACTATTTTAGAATCTTATTCAAGCCAGAATAATATTATTAGATTTAGGGCATTTTCATGCCCTTTAGTAAAAATAATTTATTATACTTAAATTATATAGGTTATTATAAGACAAAAACAAAATATTTACTATTTTGATAAAGATGACTAGGCTACCCTAAATTATAAACAATTTTGGATAGCTGCTTTTGGTATTATAAATTTATTTAATTCTGAGGTTAACAGCATAGGCTTTTCCTTGCTTTTCTTCAAGATCAAAAATTACATCTTGTCCTTCTTCAAGGCTATGTAAACCTGCTGCGTCTACAGCTGATTTGTGTACAAACACATCTTTGCCGCCATTGTCCTGTTCAATAAATCCAAAATTCTTTGTAGAATTATACCACTTAACTTTACCTACTATATTTGTAGCCATAAAAACCTTTATTAGATAGAAATTACTTATTTGAACTTAACACACGCTTATAATAACTAAAACTTAAATTTTACTTTAAGCCTTACTTAAATATAAGAGCTGATAAAAATTCATTATGCAAAACTACCTTACCTTGCGGCATTTGTCAATAAACATGTCAATAACATGCAAGAGAAAGTATTACTTCCTGAAACTAATCTATCATATTATTACTACTTTGTCACTATTTAAGTTAATTATCTAATAAATTAATGAGTAAACCAACGATTTTAAATGTGTTTAATAACTTTTTCATATCAGACTAATATATTAACGATAAAAGTACTTGCTTTTTCGTATTTTTTTTATTAATCTGTCCACTTAGCAAATGCAACCTTAATATCCACAGCTGCCCGCGTGATGGAATGGTAGACATAACGGACTTAAAATCCGTGGAGCGTAAGCTCTTGCCGGTTCAAGTCCGGCCGCGGGTACCATTCCGCCATTTTTAGGCAAATTCACCAATGTATCAAACAGCGAACGCAGCATAAAATCAAGCTTTTCAGGTTTCAATATTAAGTTCCCAAATATTAAATTTACTAAACGTCTTTTTTCGCTCACGCTGGAACTTTTAAATATCTTATAGGCACTTGAGGCTGTTGATATCAAGGAAACCTGTAGCGATAACCGAAATTAATGCGTAGCTGTGACCCTAATGTATTAATTCACATCGCAACTAGATATTAATGAGTGAAACTGATTTAGAGATTGCCACAAAAAACTAACCACCAAGCCAATGCTATTTAATATGTTTACTTTGGCTGAACATTTGTATAAGACAATTGTCGAAATCAAGCAAATTACAATAGACGAATAGCATCACTGCTTCGCTTATTTTAGACTACAGAAATCTAGCAAACAGAATAGAGTGAAAAGGCAATAAGTAAAAGCTTTGCAGCGTTTTTTACTTAATAATACATACACTTTAATTAAATTGTAGGATCAAGTTCAATTGCTTTATTATAAGACTCAAGAACTAAATTGTATTTACCTAGTAAATAGAAAAAGCCGTATTTTTGAGTAAGATAGATTTATTAAATATACTTCTCTCACATGATAATTAAACTCTATCAATTAATATATACGCTAATTTTAAAGAGTTAAAATATAAAGAAGAAATTTTAACCTCTGAGTCTTATATTGATGAAGAGGAAGAAAAGAAATTAAAAGCTCAAAATGCATAGTTTTGACTAGTTTTTTAACTTTCTGTTATTTCTTTTTTAACTATATAGATGAAAAAGCAGCAGAATATAAACTACAGCAAGAAGCAGAAGCAAAAAAGTTAGATAAAGCTGAATGATGCAAGCTATAATATTTCAGCAATTCTCAAATAATCTTGAGGGGCAAGATTTTCAGCGCGATAATTATCATTGATTTTCAACTGAGTTAATACTTCATGTATATTAGGTACAAGATTTTTCAGTGATGATTTGATCATTTTCCGTCGTCCTGCAAAAGCAAGCTTTGTTATTTGCTCAACTTTATTTATCAGAGCAATAGACAGCGGATTTTCTAAAGGTATTAGTTTAACTATCGCAGAATATACTTTAGGAGGTGGATAGAAAGCAGTTGGCGCTACGTCAAAGCACTTTTCCACTTTAGCTATTAACTGACATATTACCGATAACCTGCCATATGCTTTAGTTGAGGGTATAGCACAAATACGTTCTACTACTTCCTTTTGTAACATTAGCGTCATACTAGTAATTAGCCGTGCTTCTTTCAGCCATCTAATCACTAACTCAGTACCTATATGGTACGGTAAATTAGAGATTATAGTTACTTTATAGTCAATTGCTTTAGACTCGCCTATATCGTTCGCTCTCCTATTAGTTATAGGCTTCGCTTCTCGCTTCTTGTATGCAAATCCAACTGAATTGACTATATCACAGCTTAAATCGGTTAAATTTATTTTAAGAGCATCTTGTTTAATAATATTTAGATTAGGATAATATTCTTTAATCTCATTAAGGAGCGGGAGGCATCTCTCATCTGTTTCTATAACAGTTAAGGATTCAGGATTTTTCTGCAATATTGACCTAGTTAACCCTCCTGTGCCGGGCCCTATTTCTAATACTCGGCTATTTTCTGCCAGGTTACTTGCACGTACGATTTTATCACATAGACTACTGTCAAAAATAAAATTTTGTCCGTGCTTTTTAAGAGGATTAACTTGATGTAAAGCTGCGTGTTTTGCAATTGAAGGGAGCATAGGGTATGTCATTCCCGTGAAAGCGGGAATCCAGTAAAACATATAAAAACTTGTTTTTATATGTTTGTTTTTATCAAATATAATTCTGAATTAATAATCAAGGTTATTTTTCTGGATTCCCGCCTACGCGGGAATGACATAGAATAACACACACTAAGACGGCAGCATTATTTTTATAGCTGCTTTCTTACGCATATTTTCAAACATTTTTTGTGCTTTTTGCGAAATCTTTTTATTGGTTAGGAAATTTACTACATAATTATTTTCATCTTCATTAACATTTAAGATTTTTTTGCTGCACACTAATGTTATTTCAAATTTGTTATTTACTTCAAAAACATTACTTGCTTTATCAGGAGTTAAGTCCTTTACAATAGTTTGTTTTACGCCTTCTATCTTGCTAAGCTTATCGGTAATAATTTGCATAGTAGCAAAATTATCATAAAGCGATTTTTTAACATCCGCACACTTTTTTAGTCGATTTTTCAAATTATTCATCTGCGTAAACGCTTTATTGCCACCATCTTTAGATGTAAATACTTGCATTGAAATTTCTACGTCTTTTTGATCGCTAGATAAAATTGCAACATCTATTTCTTTATTACTTACTTGTACCGATCTTGATAGACTTGATAAAATATTCATTTTAATCAACTCGGATTTAATTTGGGAAATAAAACTATCAGGATTAACCGATCTGCTTTTTAGATACTGAAGAAGAGAACCGTGAGGCATTTTATTACGATCTTCAATAGACTTAATAGCGTTCTCTATCTCTTCTTGCGGAATTTCTCTATCTCCTGCATATTGAAAAAGCAAAGATTCGTCAATTAAGCTCTTAAGTACTAAGTCACTTAGCTGCTTATCTTGAGCAGGCGTTAGACTTTCAACATTATTTAGTGCCATAATCATTTTTTTTCTAGCACGGAACTCATTAAGAGTAATAGGTTCATCATTTACGGATGCTACTATATTCGGTAATGATGCTTGTGCTACATTAAAAGTAAAAAAAACGGTAATGATTAATAATAATTTTCTCATGTGATACTCTGAATAAGTGACCAGTAAGTAGACGCAGTTTTATTTGGAAAAGAGCAAGGAGTCTATAAGTCAAGGAGCGGAGCGTACATTTAGTACGTGAGCACCGCAGAACTTATAAGACGACATAGCCAATTTTTCAAATAAAACGAGTATACTCACATGTTTAAAACTTTTAAACCGATAGAAATAGTCGGCGAAGAGGTAGTCTTTTTGATTCCTCTACTTCCATCGACTAGATAATCGGAATAAATCTTTGCAGTAATTCTAACACAATCTTTAGCATATGTCATCCTAATAGTTCGCGTAAGTAAATTTGGAGATCGTCTAGAGAGATCAATGCGTGCACCAAAGCCTATAGTCCAATTTTCCGCTAGCTGATAATTTATGTCTCCATAAAATTGTCGTACTCTATTATTTGAAACCTTTATACTTTCTACGGAATAATATTTGTTAAGATTGGTAAGCTGAATAAAACTACCTAGAAAGTTAATCTTATCATAGTTAAAATTTCCTCCCACTTCATCCCTAATAGGTCTGAAATATCTATCTTTCCGAAAGCTATAAAACACTTCTAAATTATTAGAAAGATTACCTAGTATCTGCCCTACATTTTCCTTATCATCAGCTGGCAAATTTATACTATATCTTGTATTACGGGAGTGTCCTAAAAATAATTTTAAATAATTTTCTTCTTTAGCAATACTAGTATTTAAGCCGTAACTTAATCTATTACCGAAATCATGGCAATCAATACCGCTATAACAGTTGGATAAAAAGATATTTTTTTCGGATAATTCATATTTAGCAGGATCAATTATAACAAATTTTTTATCTTTCTTAGATAGTTTACGTCCCATAGTAAAAGAAACTACCGGCTCAATAAGTAAATTTATCGTTTTTGTTATATTGCCTACTAACGGATAACGCCATAAAGTTTGCAATTCCGGTATATTCCTTTGAAATGATTTACTTTCTCTCGGCTTATCTACATAAGCCCGCCTAGCAAGATAAAAATCGCCTCTATCTTTAGCAGCAAAATCAAAAATTTGTCCTGAAGCAGTCAGCACATTATGCATAAAGGATAGTTGCAAAGAGGTTCTAGCAACTTGTTTTCCTATTCTTTCTTTGTACATTAACGTATTATTTTCAACAACGATATGGCTGTTGTCATTATCATTCAAATTTATCACGTTTTTTGTATTGATTTTTGGTAATACTAGAGGATCGGTATATTTACGATCATTACTACCTAAGCCTTGAAAACTTAATCCTTCCGCCGAAAAATAATCAACCTCATGAATTTTATTTAAGAATATTTTAGAAGTTAAATATGAAGCGTAGTTATTATAATAATTTTTTAAATAAGCTTTATCCGATGTACGCTCCACCCTGAAACCGTAATCATAAACTTTATCGGTACTAATAAAATTACCGCTTGCTATATAATGATAAGAAGAAACTTTTTTATTTTTCACTACACTTCCATCTTTTTCTAGAAAATACGGTAATTTACCGTAAATAACTTGAAAATTCATATTATCGGTATCATTCAGGCGATAACGTGCTTCTAGCTCATAAGTTTGATATTTACTAAAAATTCTTGGAGTGAGAGTAAAATCGATATTAGGTTTTGCACGTAGATATAGGGGGATGCCAAACCCTTTATTTTTGACGTCAGGTACCAATAATCCAGAAGTTGCAGGGGCCGTATGAGTCGGATGGAAAAAATACGGTAAGTAACAAATCGGTACACCGTATACTTCAAAAAACACGTTTTTATAAACTACTCTATGCTCTGCGGAATGAATATAAGTATCCTTAGCAGCAATTTGCCAAATAGGGTTTCTATTACAAGTAACATCACAAGGGGTAAACTCGGCATGGTGCAGCTTAAGATTATTTTCATCTATTCTTTCGGCAAGTTTAGCAATTAAAAGATTATTATCACCGGAAAGCAAAATGAATTCCGATATGATACCTTTCTTAAATTCATCTTTTAAAACCGCTTTGTCTCCCTCTATTATCCGATTTTGTTTATCCTTAATTCGGATATTACCTTCTGCCCATAAAATATCGTTTTCTATATCATAAAGTAAATTATCTGCCGTTAATAAATACTCATCCGTGATAATTCTTATATTACCTTTAGCATATATCAAATCCTGATTTTCATTATACTCTACGAAGTCAGCTATAATATTGCTTATTTTAATATTTTGACCATTCTTAGAAAGAGCGGCAAAACTTACCCAAGAAAATATTATGATAATAAGCAAACATATTATTCGCAGTAGCATTTATATGTAATAAATATATTTTAATAGTAAAAAATAATAGCAAGCTATTAGCAATATATCAAATAATAAAAAATTTTGCTTGCTCTTTTGTAGTACAAGGTTATTCTATGGAGATGATAATCATCATTGCGAGGAGATGCATAGCATCGACGTGGCCATCTCATGAAGTAGGATAAACTCCTGAGATTGCTTCGTCAAAACTTATAGTTTCTCCTCGTAATGACGAATAATGTGTTACCCTCAGCGCAAAACACCAAGTACTAATAAAATGCTAGACAATTTCATTGCGCATCAAGCAACCAAAGAGTTTTCAGTTAGTGAGATTTCTAATAAAATCAAAGAGCTATTAGAAAATAATTTTGGCTATATTAAGGTAAAAGGCGAAATTTCAGGCTTAAAAATAGCAAACTCAGGTCATGCTTATTTTAACTTAAAAGAAAATACCGCCATTTTAGCCTGTACTTGCTGGCGTCCTATTCTTGCTAAAATCAAATTTCCTTTAAATGACGGCATGGAAGTAGTAATTAGCGGTAAACTCTCAAGTTATGCAGGTAATTCACGTTATCAATTATCGGTAGATAATTTGCAACCCACAGGACTTGGAGCTATGCTGCAAATTCTAAATGAGCGTAAAGCAAGGCTCGAGAAAGAAGGCTTATTTAATAAAATACGTATTCCTATACCCTTTTTACCTGATAAAATAGGCGTTATCACTTCAATAACCGGTGCTGTTATTAAAGATATTATTCATCGTATTCGCGAACGTTTTCCGACTCGGATAATAATATGGCCGGTTAGCGTACAAGGCGAAAATTCTGGCAATGAAATTGCTGAAGCAATTGAAGGATTTAACAATTTAGAAGAGGTAAATAAACCACGTGTTATAATCGTTGCTAGAGGTGGCGGTTCTATAGAAGATCTTTGGTCATTTAACGATGAGATATTAGTACGTGCTGCTTATAACTCAAAAATTCCTATTATTTCCGCAGTAGGTCATGAAGTGGATTATACTTTAATAGATTTAGCAGCCGATAAAAGAGCTCCAACACCGACTGCTGCCGCAGAATTTGCTGTACCGGTACGCTCTATTTTAAATAATACGCTACAATCTTATGAAACAATATTATTGAATAATACTAGCCGGTTAATTAAATATCACGAACAAAATATAGTAAATTACAATAAAATACACAGATATCTCTCTCACTATATAAATAATAGGCAGCAATTACTGGACGAAACCGGTTTTAATTTACTAGATGCTTTACCGTGCTTTATTGAACTACAAGAAACAAAGATAAAATCTTTTTCTAAAGAAAGAGTTAACCCTGCTAAAATAATCAATTACAAAACATTAGAATTAACACATCAAACAGCTTATCTATCAAAATCGGCAAATAATACTTTGAAAAACTTTGAGTATAAATTAGAATTAAATAGTACGTTACTTGCAAGCCTTGATTATCACAACGTATTAAAACGAGGTTTTGCTATAGTTAAAGGAGAAACGGGTAATTTTTTATCTTCTAAAATTACTGCTGCGAATGAAAAAATTTTTAATATTAAATTTTCTGACGGTGAAATTAAAGTAGTTCGTGCTTAAAGGCTTTGGTTTTATACTTCTCATTTCTAAAAATTTGTATGCTTTAAGCATAGGCACGAACGAACAACAAGCAATTTTAGAATGCGAAGGGACAGCTGATAAAAAAACTTTGATAAATGCATGGTATGTAAATGAGCCTTATCAATACTTAATTGCTTCTTCAAACGGTCATACTACCGTTTCCGGTATGGATATAGAATTAATGAACGCTATTGCTGCAAAAATAATAGGTATCAATATTGAGTACAATCAAGATAGCTGGTATCAAGTTAGATATTCAAAGCGGCAATGCCGACATGACAGCAGGAGCTACTTATACTACTGAGAGGAGTTGCAATGGTTATTATTCACAAAATTGAGCCTCTAAGTTTTTGGAGACCGTTTTTTGCTTTCATTACAGCTAATTGCGATACAATATTACGAGATTTTATTATGAAAGAAAATTCAATTAAGAGGACACCAAGAGGAGTTAGTATTGCAATCACTGTATTTATGGGGTATAGCTTTTAGCATATTATTAGATATGTACAGTAGTAATCCAAATTATCATACAATAAAACATTCAATGAGTATAGTAATTGCCAGAGCATTTATTACTAGTCTCTTAGTTTATCATTTTGGTTTTCTTGAGTGGCGATTCCGTAATACAAAATTAGAAGATATAGCAAAACAAACATGAAAATAGCTACTTGGAATATTAATTCCATAAAAACAAGACTTAATTTATTGCGTAATTTTTTATCTAAAGAAAATCCGGATATTTTATTATTGCAAGAAATAAAATGCGAAACCGCAAAATTTCCTTTTGATGCATTATCCGATCTACCTTATAATTCTTATGTTCACGGACAAAAATCATATAACGGCGTTGCTATAATTTCAAAATTTCCAGCCGATGAAATAATTAAGGATTTTCCGAATAATTACTGCAGTGATCAAGCAAGATTCTTAGAAATAAAATTATCATTACCTATAGGGTTTTGTAATATAATCTCGCTCTATGCTCCTAACGGTTCATTTGTCGGTAGCGATAAATTTGTAGCAAAACTAGCATTTTATGATAATTTTATCAATTATCTATCAACTAAAAAATCTTTTGACGAAAAAACTATCATAGGCGGTGATTTCAATATTGCACCGTTCGATATAGACGTATATTCACCTAAGCTACTGGCTGAAACTACTTGTTTTACTGAGGTTGAACAAAAAAAATTACGCACTATTCTAAATTCCGGATTTGAGGATTTATACAGATTAATGCATCCGAGTAAACAAGAATTTTCATGGTGGGATTATAGAGCCGGATGTTTTGAACAAAATAAAGGTATGAGGATTGATATGATTCTTGGTTGTAATAATACTATTGACTATTTAGAAAATTGCTATATGGATTATAATTTAAGGACTCAAGAAAAACCTTCAGATCATATACCGGTAATTGCGAGTTTTAAGGGATAGTCAATGTGGAATGTTGCTATCTTAGGATGCCGTATGTCATTCCCGCGTAGGCGGGAGTCCAAAAAAATAGCTTTAATATTGATATAGGAGTTACATAATTTGATAAAATAACCATATAAAAACAAGTTTTTATATGATTTTAATGGATTCCCGCCTACGCAGGAATGACATAGACCACTTTTTAAAAATAAATATATGTCTCCAAAAATGACATTTTACGAAAAATATATGACGATTGTCGGTACAATCGGCAATTTTATGTTCTATGTACAGGCTCATAAGATTTTCACCTGTCAATCTTCGGCTTCTGTGTCTATGCCCACCTTTACTATAAGTGCTATTGCTCTTTGTAGTTGGCTTATATACGGCATATTAATAAAAAATACACCTATTATAATAGCAAATATAGTAGGTTTTATCGGGGCATTATTAGTTCTCTTAACCATAATAATATATTAAATAATGACTAAGCAAATCATTACTTTAGTTGGCCGTCCGAATGTAGGCAAATCAACGCTTTTCAATAGATTAAGCATACGTAAAAAAGCTATCGTTCACGATTTGCCAGGCGTCACTAGAGATAGAAAATATACAGACGGCAAAATCGGCTCTTTTGAATTTTTGTTAATTGATACCCCAGGACTTGACGAGAATCCTAATAGTATGGGAGAGAGGTTAATTGAGCAGACTACTAAAGCAATTTTAGAGGCAGATTTAATTTGCTTTATGGTTGACGGTAGAAGCGGAATATTACCTGATGATAAGCTACTTAGTAGTTTTGTTAGAAAATATAATAAGCCTGCTATATTGGTAGTTAATAAATGCGAGAAAGCTTTTGATTTTGATAAAGAGTACTACAAATTAGGGTTTGATAGTATGATAGCTATCTCTGCCGAGCATGGCACAGGCTTAATTGATTTATATGACGAAATTATTGCCAAGTTACCTGAAGAAGAATCAATCGAGACAAATATAGCCGATCCAATTAAAGGAGATTGTTTGCAGATAGTAGTTAGTGGCAGACCTAACGCCGGAAAATCTACTTTTATAAACGCTCTTATTAATGATGAAAGATTATTAACCGGTCCTGAAGCCGGCATTACTCGTGAATCAATTGAAATTGATTGGCAATATAAAAATAATCATATTAAATTGATTGATACGGCAGGACTCCGCAAGAAATCTACTATTACAGAGTCTTTAGAAAAATTATCGGCATCGGATACTATTAACAGTATTAAATTTGCTAATACCGTAATCTTAATGATTGATGCTTTAGCTCCTTTAAAACAGCAAGATTTAAATATTGCAAGCCATGTGGTAAATGAAGGAAGAAGTATAGTTATAGTAGTGAATAAATGGGATTTAGTTAAAGAATCCGAAAAAGAAGCATTTCAGGAAGAATTTTATTATCAAATAAATACTCATCTGCCTCAAGTTAAAGGTATCCCCGTTCTATTCATTTCAGCAATAAATAAACAAAATATTGAACAAGTGCTAGATGCTTGTCTTAAAATTTATAAAATTTGGAATAAGAAAATAACTACTAGCAAATTAAATGAATGGCTTAATTTTACTACGAAAGCACATCTGCTGCCTTTACAAAAAGGAGGCAGAAGAGTGCGTGTAAAATATATGACTCAAACAAAAACCCGCCCCCCTACTTTCAAGCTATTCTCCAATAATCCGGAAAAAATTACCGATAGCTATACTAGGTATTTAGTAAACAATATGCGTGAGGCTTTTGACATGCCGGGCATTCCTATTAGATTCATTTACGTAAAAACTAAAAACCCGTATGTGTAGTTTAAAATTAATTAATAACAGTTTAGTTATTAGCACCGAAAAATCTGAATTAGATATATTACTAGATAATATTACTGATTCTAATTGTCATCATGAATTTATTAAGTAATGATAAGACTAAAGGTAATGAAATATGGTAACTTATATACTTTAACCAAGCTGTAAATTAGATAAGTTCGCTATTCCAACTACACTTATTTTTCTGTTTTTTTATATGTATTATTCCCGGCGGTAACAATATATAAATGTTCTAATGTTCTAACTGCAAATCGGCAAGAACGGTACGCATTGATTTAGTAATACTAGGAGCATCAACATTTTTTACTTCAAAGCCGTATTTCTTACCATTCTTAATAATTAATAAATCTAATTCCTGTTTGCGTTCGCCAAAAAAAATACTCTGCATCCGTTTTAAATTTACGTATTAACTCCTCTATTACAAACCCTTCAAATAAAAGACCGCGTTTTGGATGAACATACCAATCATGTTCGTGAATCCCTAATAATGCATGTAGTATTCCGCTATCTCGTATATAGACTTTTGGTGCTTTCACTTGACGTTTTGAGATATGTTCATACCAAGGTTTTAATAGCCGAATCATAAAAGTTTGCTCTAATATTTCAGTATAACGTTTTATAGTCATATCCGTTAAACCGAGCGACCTTCCAAGCTCGCTATAATTTAATAATTGCCCATGATTATGAGCAAGCATCATCCATAACTGCCTCATTACATGTGCATTAAGAGATATTCCTAAACTAGGCAAATCACGCTCGATAAAACTAGTGATGTAGCTATTACGCCATCTAAGACTTTGGACATAATTTTTTGCTAAATATGATTTAGGAAAACCACCTCTTAACCATAACTCCCTAAAATCATTTATCTCTATTAAATTGAACGGAGTAAGCTCCGTATATTCAATACGGCCGGCTAATGATTCTGAAGATTGTCGCAATAATTCTCCAGAAGCACTACCTAATATTAAAAATTTTTTGTTTGAATAGTCAGCAAGAACTCTTAAATAAGGAAAAATTTCAGGTTGTCTTTGAATTTCATCAATTACTATTAAACCGTTTAAAGGCTCAAGAGTTGTTTTAAGATTCTTAAATTGATCTAAGTGAGATGGATCCTCAAGGTCAAAAAAGTAGCTCTTTTCATCTTCTTTAAGCTGTTTAATATAAGCGTGAGCTAAAGTAGTTTTACCACATTGCCTTGGACCGGGCATGACACAAATAGGGAATATCTCAAGGGCACCTGTGATATGTGTTAACTAATAATTTCTGTCTATCATCCTTGTAATTTCATAATGACACTTTGAATTTACAATATAATTTTAATCAAATAATAGCAAGATGTTTCTAGGTCCTGTGCACTTTTGATTAATGATTATAATTATTAGATCTTTTTAAGCGAAAATTAATAAGATTTTTGAAGGAATAGTTATGCATATTTCAAAAAAATTTGATAATTTCCAACTAAAAAGAGCCATAATTATGATTATTCTATTAAAAGTGCACAGGACTTAGGCTCCTCTACCGGATTTTCCTATCTCTCTTTGTCTTTCTTCTAATACCTTACTTGTATGCGGTCCTACCGCTTCTTTATCTTTACTAAATTTACTTTTTCCTAAATTAACTATAGTTTCTGCTACTACTCCTAGCACTTTTGGATCTGATAATAATTTTAACGCCAGCAATAATAATTTTACCGTATTCATGTTTGCTAAATTTATCAGCAATTTGAATTAATTCAGGTGCATGTTTACTTACCGGCTATCTTTACTAATTTTTCACCGTCTAATTTTAATTTTTGACCCTTAGGTGTTTTATTTCAAAACTCATCTACAACCGGTCCTAAACTACTTGCATGTTTTGTTAATAGTTCAGGAAGGTCTTTTTCAATTATTTTTCTTATTTCCGGATTATGGTTTTTAATTTGTATCAAAGGACTAATCAATTCCTTTACCTCTTTTACCTTTTCTTCTTTTGATTTCTCTTCCTTTGGAAGTGGCTTAATTAACTGAAATTTTTGTATTATATCAGCAACTTTATCACTATCGGGAAGAGCGAGACTTGCAAGTTTAGTAATTGACGGCAGAGCATCTTTTAAAAAAGACGTAGATGCATCTAATGCCTTATGTATAAACACTCTGGATCTTTCCCTTGTGATTCTATTCTTTCCGTTACTTTAGGATATTTTAAAACATCTAATATATCCTGTTTATTACTATCTAAATATCGCGGTAATTTTTTTCTAAAACAGGAGATAAATTATCAATAATTTTTTTGGCATTTTCAACTAACTCTACTATTTGAGGTTTTTTGCCTTTTCAGTATCTAACCCTTCCATATTTAGGTTAATTTTAGTCCAACGCTGATTTGCTTTAAGCTGACTATAAGCTTTTATAGCTGAAGGAGTACTTTCAATTAATTTTTCGCTAGAATTTACAAGTAGTGCTACTGTATTTGCAATTAATTCAGGTTTAGCGATTTTTTGTGCTTTAAATGTCATGTATATTTTTAATATAGCACCTTGAGATGACGCGTTTTTTTGTTTAATATTCTTATATATTTCTTGTACTTTTGGGTTTAAATCGCTTTCTAGTGCTTTAGATATTAAATCTACTCCTAGTGTAGATAATTCTCTGATAAATTTAGGACTTATTTTGTCTAATACATTTATTTTTTCTGTTTCGGAAGTTTGAAAGTTTTTTGTTATTTTGCTAAGCCTCTTATTTAAAATAGGCGTGAGAAGATATGGGATAACTTTAGACTGTAAAAGAGTTTCTTTTGAACTATTAGATATAGTTTCGGAATGTAAAACAGAAGCACATTTTTTATAAGCGATGCTGCATCTGCTATCATCTTGCAACCAGCGTCAATAGAACCTACACTAGTGGTAGCACTTCTCGCTTTTCTGAGGTTATTAAGCTCCAATGCAAGATCAGGTAAAACTTGAGAAGCCTCCCAGGTAAACTGCAATGCACTAGGAACATTCCCGACTGCTTGGATAACACTTTGTATTATACCTAAATTATCTTTATTAAGATCTAGATATCGTTTATTTAACTCATCATATTTTTTGTTACCTGTGTCAGCTCCAAGAGCTAAATATCCAACTTGAACCCACGAAAGATTTTTATATTCTTTATCAAACTGTTGCCTTCTTATATTATCAATGGATTCCTGCTCTTGCTCTTGGCTTTTAGACATTTAAATACCTTTATATAATTTAAAGATTTATAAAATTTAATTTTTGTTAATTTTAAAAGTCATGGTTATCTTGCAATGGTTTTTTACTATAATTTTTCATTTACCGGTAAATCCATACTAACCTCTCCACACAATAAAACAATATTCTCCATTACCTGAGGATCTATATCCGGGTTGTTATACTCTTTATTTTTCTGAATCCAGTTGTAATAGTAAGGGTCAGGCCATAATTCCATGATTTTCGGTAAAGATTTTTGCTGTATAGTACCGACATTATACTCGCGTTTTAAAACTTCAGCCGGCATTCACCCTACATCACCGATAAAATATATTTCTGAGAAATGCAAAATCGATTTAATATTATTATCGGGATCTATATGGATTTATAATATTCACGTTGTACATCATTAAGCAATTTCGCTACTATAAATGATTTATCGAGATGTCTTTCTATACTTACTAAAGCTATATTTTCTAAGTTTTCGGGGTATTAAACAATTTTATCTAAAGTCGTTAATTTTTCAAACTCTTCCTCTCATATTTTTTCTTTTAGGTCTCTTTTATATTTTTGTTCTTTATCTGAAGGAAATACTAATTTATCATTTTTACAATCAACCAAAAAAGGAGTAGTAATAGGATATTTAATAAATAAATCTTTTAGTTTCATAATAAAAAATTTCTTAATATATAAGGCTAATTTTTTATATGTCAAATAATATCCTCTAGACTATCTAGGTCATGCTTTACCAATCGTAACAACTTCGCTTCAGGGCTTAGATTTTTCACGGCCCATTTTTTAATCCAAGGTTCGACGAGCTGCCACATATTAACATTACCGTCTAACTGTCTGCCTATCCCTTCCACCATTATTAAAGTCTTTTGCAATAGCAACAACTCCGGTTGTACTTCCATGCCGAAATCTTCCGTGATTTTAAATAAATGTGCAAGCAGCTTACCTATGGAAATATTTTTTATGGGCGTCCCTACTATAGGCTCGGTAACTGCTCTACAACTTTGAGCGAATAAAGCTAAATCGGTATTTGATGGGATATAGCCGGCTCTTAAATGTACTTTAGCAACTAATTTATAATCACGCCTTAAAAAGCCAAATAGACTTTCGGCAACGGCTAAACGATCTTTTTCTTTAAGTCTGCCCATAATACCGAAATCAAGTAAAATTATTTTACCTTGCTTATTCACTAAAATATTCCCTGCATGTAAATCAGCATGAAAAAATCCGTCTCTATAGGCTTGATTGAAAAACATTACGGCAAAATCCTGAGATATTTTTGCAGGCTCTAACCCCATTTCCTTTAGTAGCAAAGTATCATATATAGAAGTGCCGTCTAACCACTCGGTGGTTAGTATATTTTCTGATGTTAAATCCCAATATATTTTAGGGATTATCACGTTAATATCATTTCGCATATTATCCGTAAGCTCAGAAGCTGCTGCCGCCTCTAAACGTAAATCAAGCTCAAATTTCATAGTTTCATGAAATTTATCGACTACTTTAATCGGTTTGAGCCTTTTTGCTTTAGAAAATTTTGAGATAATTTTTGCAAGAAAATATAGCAGCTTAATATCTCTGTTATATTTTTTATGAATACCCGGACGCAAAATTTTTACCGCAACATATTCACCGGTTATAAGTTGTGCTTTATGTACCTGCGAAATTGATGCGGCAGCGATGGGGGTATCGTCGAGGTGTAAGAAAGGGAGGGCGTCATGGCTCACAGTCATAGACTGCGTGGCAATCTTTTGTTTGCTTGCTGAGATTGCTTCGTCGACATACATGTCTCCTCGCAATGACGTTATCAACCTTCTCGCCACCCCACCATCAAACGGAGGTAGCTTATCTTGCAGTAACCTTAAATAACCTGCTATCTCTGCTCCTACTAAATCGGTTCTTGTCGAAAGAGTTTGTCCAAATTTTATATAAATAGGTCCAAGATCACTTAAACAATCTATTAAGCGTTTGCCGTAATCTTCCCGTGATTTTTTTATTAACGAGACCGGAGCAAAAAATAAGGCTAATATATAACCGATAAACCTGCAATATATAGGGCTTCTTGAATCAATTAAGATTTGCTTTTTACTGATGATACGAAAAATACGTATTAAATTAAAAAAATTACTTATCATCTATTATATACTCCGAAGTAAAATAAAGAATAGTATACGAAGATCAACTTCAAAAAGAGCAAGGAGTTCACAAGTCGAGGAGCGGAGCGTATACTTAATAAGTAAGTACCGCAGATCTTGTAGAACGACGTAGCCAATTTTTGAAGTTCATCGAGTATACGCACTGTGGATAGCAACTATTCCGCCACTTAGATTTTTATAACCGACTTCCTCAAAACCGGCGTCTTTAATCATTATTCTAAACTCGTCTTGTGAGGGGAATAAATCTATACTTTCGACCAAATATTCATATGCCTCTTTATTACCCGCTATCATTTGACCAATACTCGGTATAATATTAAATGAGTAGAATTTATAGAAATCTTTCATGTACCCTTCCTTTACTTTTGAAAACTCAAGACATATAAACTTACCCATTGGCTTTAAAACCCTACATGCTTCCTTTAAAGCCTTATTTATATCAGGTACGTTTCTAATACCGAATGCTATAGTATAATAATCAAAACTATCATCCAGAAACGGTAGTTCTTCAGCACTTGCTACAGTAAATTTAAGATTTTGAAATAAATTCAGATCTATTGCTTTTTTCTTAGCTTGCTTTAACATTTCTTCATTAATATCACTTAAAGTTAAAGAGATATTATTAACTCTATCTCTTGCTTTTTTAGCAAGTTTTAAAGCAATATCACCGCTACCGCTAGCAACATCTAATATATGAGAGTTAAGATTTGGAATTTGCCTAATAAATTCATCTTTCCATAAGCGATGTAATCCCAAACTCATTAAGTCATTCATTAAATCATACTTATCAGCGACATTAGAAAAAACGTTATTTACTAAACCTTGTTTTTTAGTGTAGTCTACTTTTTTAAAGCCAAAATTTGTTTGGTTCATAGTTTTTTATTATAAATATTAGTATCAAATGCCGGAACTTCCTGAAGTAGAAACTCTTAAAAACTCTCTAAAAGATAAGCTAATCGGGCTTATTATAGAAAATGTAGAGTTAAAAAGAGATAATTTACGTTATAAGCTATCCCCGCTTTTAGCTACAGAAATCTTAAATACTAATATACTGGATGTTAGGCGTCGTGCAAAATATTTAATTATAGATTTTAATAATGATTATTCTTTAATAGTTCATCTAGGCATGAACGGCAGATTTACTCTGCAATCTGCTAATTATAAAACTCAAAAACACGATCATGTGATTTTTGATTTAAGTAACGGCGAAAAGTTAATTTTCAACGATACTAGACGATTCGGTATGATTTATAGTTTTAAGACTGATCTCTTAGAAAAAGAATTTTTTAATGATTTAGGCATAGAGCCTTTTTCTGATTTATTGACGTTAGAATATCTAAAAGATAAGCTACAAACTAAAAAAATACCAATAAAAAACTTGATTATGGATAATAGAGTTATAGTCGGAGTCGGTAATATCTATGCTTCCGAAAGTCTGCATTTAGCTAGAATTCATCCGGATAAATCAGGTAACGATTTAAGGGATGATGAAATAGAAAATTTAATTAAAGCGATTAGAGATGTGTTAACTAAAGCTATAACTGCCGGCGGTACTACTCTTAAAGATTTTGTAAACGGCGATAACAAACCTGGTTATTTTACTAAGCAACTTAAGGTTTACGGTAGAGAGGGACAAAGTTGTTTAAGCTGTTCTAGCACCATTATCAAGATAAAGCATTCAGGCAGAAGTACTTTTTATTGTAAAACTTGCCAATATAGTTAATTCACTTGACATATTTTTTAAAACTATTTATAAAGCGCTTTATTATCTAATTCAATTAATAGTTGTAAAATATATGAAAGTAGACTCCTTACATAACCTATCTTATAAAGAGGAATTTGAAGGAGACATGAAACGCAGCACCGCAGCGTACAAAAAGGTAAGTGAGGATGCGAGTATTGGATCGACGTATATCGCAGATACTTCAGAAGTTGGGAGTCAAATAAGTGGTGAGCCTATACAGCGTATAAAAATACCTGAGCACAGGCAAATCCTGAAATTTAACGTACCAAATCTTGAAGTATCAAAGGTATACAAATTACCTTTAGAAGGAGGTTATGCAAGGAGTCTAATAAAACCGATGATTATGGCAGGAGGTAACGGTAAAAGACTATGGCCTTTGTCATCTAAGGATAAACCGAAACAGTTTTAAAAAATATTGAGTGATCTAACTTTACTTCAGCAAACATTAAACCGAAATAAATTTTTAGGACAACCTACTATTATTACTTCCAAAAAATATGAATCAATCACTAAAGAACAAGCAGCAGAAATAGATGTAGAAATAGCATTAATTACCGAGCCTTTACAAAAAAATACTGCCGTTTGTGCCATTATTACGACATTATCGGCTACAGCACTAGGATTTGATATTGTAGTGTTACTAACTTCAAACCATCATATAGCGGATGATATAAATTATCTTAATACTCTAAATAAAGCTTTACATTATGTTAATGAATGCGGCATTTGCACTATATTCCTATAAATGTTATAAGTGCCAAGTATGGCTATATAAACACAGGATTATCAATTGCAGAAAATGTTTATCTAGTTGATCATTTAATTGAACAACCTATATTAGAGCAAGCAAACATTTTCAAAGTAATGAATATTTTTGGAATTCAGGAATTTGTGTATACGATGTTAACTTCTTCTTAAACTTAGCAATGAACCTTCAACCTGATTTATTCTGTATTGCAGAAAAAGCATTTAATACTGCCGTAAAAAATGAGAATAGTTTGGCCATAGACAATGAGGCTTATAATGAAATCGCAGCAATTTCTATAGACAATACCATAATGGAATATATTTCGGGAATGGTCATGATAAAAGCCGATTTTGCTTGGAACGATCTTGGTACTTGGCATTCCTTATTACAGGTAAAACACTGGAATATAAACGATAATTATTGCGAGGGAAACGTAGTAACAAGCAATACTACAAACTCTTTCATTAGTTCTAATAATAAATTAAGGTCTTGACAATTTATTATCGATACTATGAAAACGGTCTTTTGGTTGCCGCTAAATCAAAAATGAATGATCTAGAGAAAGCTAAAATCCTATTTACTGCTCTTTTTAACGGAAAATCTGATTCATCACCGAATTATGAAATATATGAAAAAGCTTTTCTAAATAATATTTTATCTTCTGAAGAAATAAAATTAGAAACTATGAAGGGAAATAACGAAGCTTGTTATATTCTTGCTAAAACTTACGAAATAATTAATCGTAACACCCCCAAGATGAATATAACTCTATGTTATTAACATTGATTGGAAGTAAATTAGGAAATACAGAATGTACACAGCTTGTTTATTCATATCCTAAAAATATACAAACTTTGAATCTACTGTTAACAATTTTATTCAAGACTATATAGGACAGCTTAATATCACTTTTGATGATGCTATATTATCAGCTGCTTACTCCGATACTTTAAATACTTCAATGTTAGGAGACTCAAATTATAATAATATGTATAACCTTGGTTGAACACCGCTAATATTCAAGGCTATTGACATAGCATTATTGCGTATATATCCTATTTTTATGAGTTTACACCTCATCATTCAAATATAGCTAATCTTATAAACTTCAAAAATCTGTAAGTTATAGGAACGACTTAGTAATAAAGCGGTTCATTTTAGTTGAGTTACAACATGGAAAATACTACAGAAGAACAAACAATAATATCTGAAGTCAAAAATGATGAAGACATAGATGAAGAAGAGAAAAGGTTAAAAGCAGAAGATTCACGAAAGCAACTTAAAGCAATACTAATAACATTTGGTATTATTTTGACCGGTTTTTTAACTTTTACTTATTTCTTTTTTAATTACATCGAAGAAAAAGCGGAAGAATACAGACAACAGCAACAACAAGAAATTCAAAAGACTAATAAGAGTTGAATATTAGATTACCACCCTTCTCCTTTAATTATGATCTTGTTGTATGGCTGCGATATAATTCCAGCAAGGTATTGTTGCGTGGATACCACCCCGTCATTGCGAGCGACTGAAAGAAGCGTGACAATCCAGAAAAAATAACAAAAAAATGCTGTAAATCAGCATTTTTTACTGAACTGCTACGTCAATTACTTACGTAATTTCCTCGCAATGACGGAAAAAACAATCCACACAGGCAATGCCCGCTCGTAATGACTATTTTTATGCTGCCTTAAGTTTAGATTGCTTGAAATTAGTTTTATCAAAATCATAGATAAAATCTTTGATAATAGGCACTATAAACTGTTTAAATTTACTTCCGCTAAATACCCCGTAATGCCCTGCCCCTTTTTGTAAATTGGTATCTTTGCATTGATTCAGGTATATTTGAACAAAGTTTTAAAGCAGCTTTTGTTTTGCCCTACCGCTGCAATATCATCTAATTCCCCTTCAATACCGAATAAAGCACATTTAGTAATATGTTTTAAATCGATCGGACGCTTCTCAGAAACTAATTTACCTGTTGCTAACGAAAATTGTTAGAATACTTCATCTATAGTTTGTAAGTAACACTCTGCCGGCATATCCATACCTGCTAAATACTCATCATAAAATTTAATATCGGCTTTTTTATAGTCAGAATTTAATAAACTTTGCCATAATTCTAAATGTGAATCTATATGACGAAATAAGTTTAAACCCATAAAGACGGCAAGTTGGAGGAAACCGGGATATACTTTTCTACCATGTCCGGGATAGTTTGGCGGCACCTGCATTGTAACCATTTGGCAGAACCATTCTAAACTTTTACTTTGAGCGAATTCATTAACTGCCGTGGGATTTTTTCTAGCATCTATAGGGCCGCCCATCAAAATCATCGAACTCGGCACATTTGGACTATTACTCTCCGACATTAAGCTAATGGCGGCAAGCAATGGATCAGTAGGTTGGCAAACTGCCATAGTATGAACATTCGGTCCTATAAAATTGATAAACTCCATTACGTAATCAATATAATCATCCATATCAAAATGCCCTGCTTCAAGCGGCACATAACTGGCTTCCGTCCAATCTGTAATATAAATACCGGTATACAGTAATAATTCTTGTACTGTTGTTCTAAGTAAAGTAGCGTGATGTCCCGCCATGGCCATGGGTGCTACTATTAATAATTGAGGTAATTCTTTTTTAAAACCTATGTTCTGAAAATGCCTTAGTTCACAAAAAGACTTTTTTAGTATAACTTTTTCATTAATGTTATAGGTTTTATCATCAATAATTGTTTCAAGGATTATTAAATTCGGGTTTTTCATATTTTCTAGTCATGCGTTCACAAAGCGTTAAATAAGCATGCATAATTCTTGCAAAACCGTTATCTCATGTTAATATGCTTCTTTTAGAATTTTTATACCTAAATGCATTGGAGCAATTTGTGCTCTAAGCCCCTCTAACATATAATATGTATAATTAGTACTTAAATCACAGTTAATCATAATTTATCCACAAATTTAAAAATACTGAATATAAATTTAGTTTAACACTAAAAATTCTCAGTACATTAATTTTAGGACTCACTGCTTAAATTTTTATAAATGCATGATAATAATGGTCTATATATAAATATGTTTATTTTTTCTTCTTATTTTGCTTAGGAATTTTATTTACGTGGTCATTAATATTAAACCAAGTACTATCATTTACTTTCTGTTTTTTATAGACTGTATCAATATTATTTATATAATTATAATTTTCAAAATCTTTATTCTCTTCTGCTAACCTATTAGCCATATTCCAATCTATTTCCGGTCTTTCTCTAGCAGGAATTGATATTTTACTATCTTCAGGATTTTATCTACTAAAATAAATCCTATACCATGCCTAGTATCATTTTATCTACTTTCAATTAAATCAGCAGCAACTAAATAACCATAATGTGCACATGAGGAATTTGATAAAGCCTGAAAAAACGATTCTCGTAAATTACTACGATTGATAATTTTTTTGCTTCAAAAGACCAAAGCCTTGCTTGTTTTCATGCATAATATTTAGCACAATCTTTAATTAGTAAACTCCACTTTTCATTAAGAACTTCCATACCTACCCAATCTGGGGTAACCATTTATTATTACCTTTAGTGCCTTGTTTATTTGAAGAAAAATTATGCTTAATAGGCATATTATGAATCTTCAATTTGTTTTGAAGATATAATGCCAGTGCATCACATACTTGCACTGCGGTTATTTTATCTTCTTTATTTGCATTTATTTTAGGTTCTGTGGCTTGTTCATTATTGACATAGTAATCAGGGTTTTGCGAATAATAAAACTTTAGCTTAGGTTTAGCTCTATTCTAATATTAGGTTCTTGTCTTCGTTCAGCAGAAAGCTTACTACTGCTAATTTCACCTGCATCAATTCCTATATCTCCTTATCTTTTTCTTCTTGAGTCTTGCTTCGTCAATGTGATTTTCTACAAACCATTCAGCGATACCATAAGAGGTAAATTGCTGATCTTCATGTGCTTTTAAAAAACCAATGATGGTATTTTTGCGATTAAATTCCATATCAAATATACTAATAATTGAAATACTATAAAATATACATATTATTTTAAAAATTGCAACTTTAAATTATCAAACTTGCTGTTTTTATAAAGTATTATTTATATATTTTTCAAATTTAGAAAATAATGTTTTGAAGTTATGAGTAGTAACATTTGCTACTTCTTTTGATGTTATATTTTTGAGTTCGGCAACTTTTTCAGCGACATACCTAACAAATGCCGGTTCGTTTTGTTTGCCTCGCATAGGCGTAGGAGCTAAGTAAGGAGTGTCGGTTTCTATTAATAACCTATCAAGCGGTATATATTTGACTATTTCTTGTAAATCAGTAGCATTCTTGAAAGTTATAATCCCTGACATTGAAATATATAAACCGATATCTAGCATTTTTGCCGCTAGATTTTTTGAAGAGGTAAAGCAATGTATTAAACCTGGAAATGTGCTGTTACGCATTTCTGAGGTTAAAATGTCAATAGTATCTTCGTCTGCTTCTCTTGTATGAACAATAACAGGCAGGCGTGTACTAGACGCCGCATGTATATGTGCTACAAACAAATCTTTTTGTAATTTTTGATCGTAAGGCTGATGATAATAATCAAGCCCCGTTTCACCGATTCCGATAATTTTCGGATGCTGGGTTAGCATAATAATTGCCTCAGCATCTGAGTTCGGGAAGACGTAGTCTTGACGTAGCAATCTTGTCCAAGCTTCCTGAGATTGCCACAGCACTTGCAGTGCTTCGCAATGACTAATAAAAGAATTCACTTCACACGGATGCACCCCAACACTCGCAAAAACATTTGCATATTTTTCAGCTATCTCTAAAATAATAGGTAAATCTTCAATTTTAGTGCAGATAGTTTGCATATACTGCACATTATTTTCTAATGCTCTTTGAATGACAGAATCTAAAAGCACTGCGTCATACCATGGTTTGACTACGGTATCTAGAAAACAACTAATATTAGTTGTTTTAATACCCTCACTAGATCCCGCGATCGCGTCGCGGGATGAAAAGTTACTACGTAAATTAAGATGACAATGTGAATCTATTAACATATTATACTCTTAGTAGGTGTGTCATACTGCGGTCTCGCCACGGTATGACACACTATTCAAATTTTGGAAATATTATGGTAGGTTCTAAAATATTGCTACCCGCTGTTAAAGTATAATCACGTATTAAATGCTTAAATAGACGTTCTTCTTTATTTACCCCTAACTGATCAAGCATTTTATTTGCTGAACTCGGTATAAAAGGCAGAAGCATTATCGCAATATAGCGTAAAACTTCTAGTAAAGCGTATAACACTTCTAACGTTTTATCTGGATCGGTTTTTTTCAAATTCCAGGGTGCTTCGCTATCAATATAGATATTTGCCTCTTCGGCCAAATTAATAATATTTTCAAGAATTTTATTAATCTCTGTTTTGTCCATCAATAAAATATTCTGCTCGACAAATTTACTTGCGGTTTTTAAAATCGGTAGCTCATATATTTTATCTATAACACCTTGCGTAAGCAAAGGCACTTTGGCGTCATTATTCTTATAAACAAAAGATGTAGTACGCTGTAATAAATTACCTATTTTGTTTGACAACTCGCTATTAATACGGGTAATTAAATTACTACGAGCAAAATTGCCGTCCGCACCAAAAGTTACTTCACGCATCAGAAAATACCTAACTTGATCAACACCGAATTCATCAATTAACTTAATCGGATCAATGGTATTACCAAGAGATTTAGAGATTTTCTGCCCCTCATTCGTCCACCAGCCATGAGCCATAATTGTTTTCGGCAGCGGAACTTCTGCAGCCATTAAGAAAGCAGGCCAATAGACGGCATGAAAACGCAAGATATCTTTACCGACTACATGTAAATCAGCCGGCCAAAACTTACCGTAATTACTTTGTTCGTCAAGATAACCGAGTGCTGAAATATAATTAGCCAGTGCATCAAGCCAAACATAAATTACATGTTTTTCATTATTTGGCACTTTTATTCCCCAGTTAAAAGTAGTACGCGATACCGATAAATCTTTTAAACCCGATTTAACAAAGCTAATTACTTCATTACGCCTTGATATAGGTCTGATAAAATCAGGGTTTGCTTCATAAAACTCAAGCAATTTATCCTGCCACTTTGAAAGATTAAAGAAATAGCTAGGCTCTTTAACCCATTCAACTGGAGCACCAGTCGGTGCTAAACCGTCCCTCGTAAGTTCCGACTCATCAAAAAAAGCCTCATCTCGCACTGCATACCACCCTTCATAAAAACCTTCATAAATAGTGCCGTTATCTAGTAATTTCTGCCAAAAAACAGCTACAGCTTCTTTATGTCTGTGTTCCGTTGTTCTGATAAAATCATCATTGGAAATATGCATAGCAGTCATCAGATGACGAAAACTCTCGGATGTTTGATCGGTAAATTTTTGTGGGTCAATATTTTTATTAATAGCTGCTTTTTCTACTTTCTGCCCATGTTCGTCAGTACCTGTTAAAAACATTACATCGAAACCTCGAAGTCGCATGAAACGAGCGATTACGTCACTTGCAACGCTAGTATAAGCATGACCGATATGGGGAATATCATTAACGTAATATATAGGGGTAGTAATGTAGTAAGTATTGTTCATAAATGCTTTTTTATTAACTCATGTACTTCAAGTGGACTTAAATCTGAAGCTTTAATTGTTTTTATTCTCTCAGGAAATCTATTACTTAATTCTTTAAAGCAATAATAGATTGTTTTATAAAAATCTATACCTCTTATGTCAAATTTATTGTTCATATTTCGTGAATTGACTCTCTTAATAGCAGTATCCGGCTCTACGTCAATAAAAAACGTAATATCCGGCATAAGAGAAGGCATTAAAGTTTTGTGCAGATTATAAACTAAATCTATGCCGTTTTCTAGCTCTAATCCTTGATAACATACAGTTGAGTCAATAAACCTATCACATATTACAATATGTCCCTCTTGTAGAGCTGGTATAATTTTCCGTGCCATATGATCATAACGTGCTGCCATAGCTTGTAATAGCTCGGACATAGGTAGTAATTCTTCATGTACTAGAATTTCACGCATTTTTTCGGCTACAATAGTACCACCGACTTCACGAGTTAAAATAACGGGAGTATTTTGAGATTGTAAATATTCATAGAGCATTTGAGATTGAGTAGATTTGCCTATCCCTTCCCCTCCCTCAAATGTAATAAACTTTCCTTGTTTCAAATTATTCATTCATTACAATTACTTTAAGCTATAACTTTATAATCATATCTCTTAAAAAAATATTTACAAGGAAGATTACATACTTATATACTCCTACAAAACGAAGCGCTGTTATACGAAGATCAACTTGGGAAAGAGTAATAGTTCTGTAAGCCGAGGAGCAGAGCGTATATTAAACGTTCAGCATCCGAGGACTTACAAAGACATTGTCACCAATGTTCCAAATTCATCGAGTATAATCCATTATAAATTTTAAATTATTAATATATGAATAATGCATTAAGTAAAAGGGATTTTTCGATCCTAATCGGTAATGCGATGGATCATTTCGATACTGCACTTTATGGGTTTCTTGCTCCGCTACTTGCTGGTATTTTTTTTCCGAATCATGATAAAGTCGTTGCTTTAATACTTACCTATAGTGTTCTTGCTGCGTCTTTATTTACACGTCCCATAGGCTCTTATTTGTTTGGCGTAATTGCTAAAAAATACGGCGGTGTTTTTGCTTTATCTTACTCTTTAATCGGCGTTGCTGTAACAACTAGCCTAATCGGTTTAATACCTTCACATGCTCAAATAGGCTGGCTTGCACCGCTATTATTAGTGTTGCTTAGAACATTGCAAGGAGTATATTCCGAGGGTGAATGTGCCATTGCTAAATTATTTATTTTAGAGAATAAAGAAGAAAAAAAAGCGTTTAAAGCTTCTTACCTTTATCAAACATCTACTATGGTCGGTATTATTCTTGCTTCATTTATCAGTACTATAGTTTTAAATGTAGAGTATAATAAATATTGGCGTTTATGTTTCATATTTGGCGGACTTACAGCACTGATAGGTTATTTTTTAAGAAAGCGCGAGGATATTGTAGTCAAGCCCTCATTTTCATCCTGCGGCTTGACCACGGGATCCAATAAAAAAGATAAAATTACTTTACGTAATTTTTGGATACTGTGGTCAAGCCACGGGATGACACCTGGGTCCTCTCCTCGCAATGACGTAGTATCATCATTATTACAAGACTTAACTACAATTTGGAACTGTAAACTAAGTATCTTACGCATTAGTTTTGCCATAGGTTTCTCATATATGACTTATATAGTACCTTTCGTCTTTTTGAATAGTTTTATTCCGCTTATCACTGCTATATCACTCGAAATAATGATGAAATTTAATACTGAGTTTCTGATTTTTGATATGATTATGATTCCGATAATAGGGCATCTAACAAAAAAGCTACAGTACCTTAAAATACTAAACGGTACTCTTATTTTAATGAGTTTAAGCATAATTCCTTTATGGCTCTGCTTGAATAATGCATCTATATGGTATGTTAATTTTGTACGTATTTGGATTATAATACTTGGTGTCGGGTTCTTGGCACCTTTGAACTGCTGGCTAAATGATTTATTTAAAACTGCCGATAAATATATGTTAGTCGGTATCGGCAGTAGTATAGGTGCTTCATTAATCGGACGTCTTACTCCGTCAATCTGCCTAATGCTATGGTATGTAACCGGCAACTCTTTATCAATTGCGGTTTATATAACCGCAATATCGATGGTCACTTTATGGGCTGTTAGAGGAGTTGTTGCACGGGTCAATGTCATTCCTACGAAAGCAGGAATCCAGTAAAACATATAAAAATTAAATTCTTATATGTTTTTTACTAGAAATGTAATACTTACAGCAATATTAATGTTATTTTTATGGATTCCTGCTTTCGCAGGAATGACATCAAGAACATTATCTAATCCCTAACAAGACTGTTATTAGGAAAAGAATTTAATAAAACACCACACTCAAAACTAATCCGATATAATTATTAGCTCTGAATCTTGTCATACAATTGGCAGGATTTTCAATATCAAGAGTTGCTACTTGTAATATCAGTAAAATTAAAGCAGCTAAAATAGGTAAATAGTCGATATTATGGTTAGCCATTTTTGTTGCTAGAATAAATAACAATATAAAACCTATATAACATATATAAAGCCAAAGCTTAGAATGCTTGTTCTCTAAATATATACTTAACGATTTCACTCCTATTTTCTTATCATCTTTTATATCCATATATCCGTAAATCGTATCATAACCGATGGCCCAAAAACAGCATGCTAAATACATAATAATCGCTGCTATATCAAGTGTATCCTGAACTGCCGCATAAGCTATTAAGGCCCCTAGCTTAAATGTAAATCCCAAAAAGATTTGCGGGAAATAAGTAATACGTTTCATTAACGGGTATAGGCTAATCATTATTACCGCAAAAAAACCTATATATATAGCTGTTTTGTTTAAAAGTAGCAAAATACAAAGTGAGATAACGCTAAGAATAAAGAGTATCAAAATAGCATAAGAAACAGATAAAGCCTTGCTAGCTAAAGGTCGCTCTTTAGTCCTTGCAACATGCTTATCAAATTTTCTATCAAATATATCGTTAATAATACACCCGCTACTTCTAGCTGTTATACTACCTAAAATAAATAACGGTAATAAATGTATTAACTCCGTTCTTGAGGGGTTTGCAAGCAGTAACCCAAATAAAGCAGGAAAAAAAACCAGCAAATAAGCTACCAGCTTATCTACACGCATTAATTTTAAGGTAAGCAAAAGTTTGTCTAGAATTAGCATATTAAACTTTAAATTTAAATAAATATGGATATTATAGATAATTTAAGATAAAATACGCCACGAAATAAAGCTACTAGATTTTTATGGCTAAAAAATTACAACATGATTCATTAGTAAAAATAATAATGAACGACCCGGTAGCAGCACAAGAATTTTTGGAATATTATTTACCCGATGATTTTAATATTAGATTTATCAAAAATAACGGTAGAACAAGAAAGCTACATTGAGGAATCTTTAAATAAGAAATATAGTAATATAACATATAAAATTAGCACCAATAATAAAGAAGAAGCATTTGTTTATGTATTAGTAGAGGCCCAATCAACAATTGATTATTGGACGGCTTTGCGGTTATGGAAATATACACTATTATTATGTGAAAGACATAAGCAAGGAAAGGATAAATTACCAATTACCGCTAGTCTATAATTTAGTTATTTACAACGGTAAAGAAATTTATAATGCTCCAAGAAATCTGTGGAGTTTATTTACTGATAGTGTGATGGCAAAGAAATTAATGGGGGAAGATTATCAATTAGTAGATTTGCAAGCTATGACAGATGATGAAATCGTCAAGACAAAACATTTAGGTATGCTAGAATATATGATGCAGCATATCCAATATGCAGGATATGATAAAACTATGGGAGAAGTTTTTAACAGAGTTTAAGCATATTATAATATTGGATAAAGAAAAAGGTTATATTTACCTAAGATCGTTCTTATGGTATACTAACGCAAAATTATCAAAACAAAAACAACCGGAATTAGTAGAAGTATTAGATACACATCTATTACCGCAAGATAAGGATACTATTATGAAAACTATCGCTGATACATATAGAGATGAAGGAAAGGTGCAGGGTATTGAGATAGGCAAAGCTGAGGGCGAACATAATAAGGCAGTAATTATAGCGAAGGAAATGTTCAGTCAGGGCTGTAAAATTCCTGTTATTGCCAAAATTACAGGTCTTCAAGAAACTTTCGTTCGCTCAATTGTAAATAAGTACTTAATCATGCAAGCACCACTTGCACAAATCCTAAATATCCATATCCTCCCAAAGAAAAGCATCTATTGTCATAATCACATATAACCTTTATAATAATATTCTTGAATCAACTACAAAATCTATGAAAGAATTTCCAAAAAATTATAATTTTACCGAAAATGAAAAAAAGTGGCAGCAAATTTGGCAAGAGAAACAAATTTATGCTTATAATCCAAACGTTGCAAAAGAAGAAACCTATGTAATCGATACTCCGCCTCCGACAGTTTCAGGACAGTTACATATCGGTCATGTTTATAGCTATACGCAAACCGACTTTATTGTACGTTTTCAGCGTATGATGGGTAAAAATATCTTTTATCCTATGGGTTTTGACGATAACGGGCTACCGACCGAGAGACTTGTTGAAAAGCAGAAACAGATCAAAGCTTATAATATGGATCGATCTGAATTTATAAAAATTTGCGAAGAGGTAGTAGAAAGTGAAGAAGAAAAGTTTAGAAGTCTATTTAACCAAATAGCTTTATCGGTTGATTGGAGTTTAGAGTACCAAACTATTAGTCCGTTATCACGAAAAATATCACAAATGTCTTTTCTTGATTTAGTACAAAAAGAAGAAATTTATCTTACTAATCAACCGATTTTATGGGATCCAGTAGATGGTACAGCTCTTGCCCAAGCCGATATTGAGGATAAGGAAAAAACCTCTTTCATGAATTATATTACGTTTAAAACCGAGCAAGGAGACCCGCTTACTATAGCCACTACCAGACCTGAGTTATTACCGGCTTGCGTAGCCGTATTTTATCACCCTGACGATGGACGTTATAAGCATCTAGCAGGTAAATCAGCTATAACCCCACTTTTTAATGAGCAAGTTCCACTGCTTGCTGACCCTTTAGTACGACAAGATAAAGGTACGGGACTGGTAATGTGCTGTACGTTTGGTGATCAAACGGATATTACTTGGTGGAAGACGCATAATCTACCTTTAAAAACTATTATCACTAAAAAAGGTACAATAGACTTCCAACATGAAACTTCTATAGATGGGTTGAAAATTAAAGAAGCTCGAACAAAAATAATAGATATTTTAAAAGAACAAGAGTTGCTTATTAAACAAGAAGACATCACTCATACCGTTAAATGTGCCGAGAGGTCAGGTGCTCCTCTTGAGATACTAACTGTACCGCAATGGTTCGTTAAAACTATATCACATAAAGAAGAATTGCTTAAAAGAGCGAATGAGTTAAATTGGCATCCTAAAAATATGAAGATTCGTTTAGAGAATTGGATTAATGCCATTAGTTGGGATTGGTGTATAAGTAGGCAGCGTTATTTTGGTGTGCCTTTCCCTGTTTGGTACTCTAAAAGAGTAGGTGAGGAAGGAAAAATCTTATATGCCGATGTTACGCAGCTACCTATCGATCCGTTAAAAGATTTACCTATGGGTTATAGTAAAGAAGAAGTAGAACCTGATTATGACGTAATGGATACTTGGGCAACAAGTTCCGTTTCGCCTCAACTTTCTACTCATGGGATTTCTGACGATTTCGCTGTTAATAAAGATAGGCACGATAAATTATTTCCGATGGATTTAAGACCTCAAGCACATGAAATTATCAGAACTTGGGCGTTCTATACTATTTTAAAAGCTCATTTACACCAAAATACTTTGCCGTGGAAAAACATCATGATAAGCGGTTGGTGTTTAGCTGAAGATCGAAGTAAAATGTCAAAATCTAAGGGCAATGTTTTAGTTCCTGAAAAACTGTTAGAACAATATGGTTCCGACGTGATACGTTATTGGTCGGCAAATTCAAAGCTAGGTGCTGATACCGCCTATTCTGAAGACGTTATGAAAAACGGCAAAAGGCTTGTTAACAAGCTATGGAATGCCGCTAAATTTGTTTTTATACATTTTGATAAACTGAAAGGTGAAGATAAAAAAGCGAGTTTACTCGATATTAAAGAAAAAATCACTAACGAGTTTGATAAATGGATGGTTAATAAGCTAGTGGAATTAGTTAAGCTAGCTACAAATGAGTTACAAAACTACGAATATGCACATGCTATGCATCTGACGGAAAAATTCTTTTGGGTGGTATTTTGTGATAATTATTTAGAAATAAGCAAAACAAGAAGCTATGATGAGGAACACAAAAATCCACAAGGACAATATAGTAGCATATTAACTTTATATCATGTTATGCAAACGTTACTGAAACTATTTGCACCTTTCATGCCGCATATTACCGAAGAATTATACCAAATATTATATAGTAAAAATTCTATTCATGTTAAAGGTAGCTGGGTTAATTACAGTGACTTAAATTATGAAATCAATGCAAAAGGAGCAGAAGGGCTGCTTGAAATACTAGATATCGTCAGAAAATTCAAAGCTGAGAAGAATCTATCTATAAAAGCTCCAATAAAATTGCTTGAAGTTAGCGGCATAGTATTATCTGCAGAATTAGCAGAAGATTTAAAAAACGTCACATCGGCAGAAGAAATACAATTTGAGATGAAAGATGATAAAATTAAAGTCAATATTATCCTTTAAAAATATTATAGGTTTAATATTAATTATATTTGCCGGGATATTTTTTTATGCTTATATATTAGAACATGACTGGCAATATGTAACCTTAAGTGATGAACAAGTAAAAAAATACAGGATTAGCGAGAAAAAAGCTATTGCCCTTTATCAGTTAATGAAAGACACTCATGAGCTACTTGGTAAGAATAATATTAATTATTGGATAGACGGCGGCACTCTGCTTGGAGCCGTTAGACATCAAGGCATAATTCCTTTTGACGATGATTTAGATATCGGCATTATGCATGAAGACGAAATACGTTTGCAACAAATATTACCACAATTTGAACAATTAGGATATCGTGTTAAACATAATAAAATTTATGTAATTTGCGGAGAAAGATGCTTAGATATTTTCGTATTTCATAAAGAAAATGATAAATTTGTTCATTTTAATCAAAGTATGCGTAATAAATATCCAAATGATTTTTTTTATGATTATGAGCTATATCCTTTAAAAAAATATAAATTTGGTAGTATAGAAGTATATGGGCCATCTGAATATAAAGAGAATTTGAATAGACAATATCTAGAATGGGATAAATATGCAATAATATACAGCCCTCATAGCTTACATTTACCTTTTTTATCGAATATCGAGAAAAAAACTAAATTTATATTAACACCGGAATTGTTAAAACCGGCTCAGCCACTCGGACCGCTAGAAGATAAAGTGAATATAGTCAATTCAGCTACATTTAGTGGTATGTGCGAGGATACAGCTTATCATTAAATGTCGAATTGGTAATGACTATTTCGATATAAGCAACGAAATAGTCATATGATTTACATTTGCCTAGATTACCTTTTTTGCAAAAATTCATATCAAACAAGTTGAGATAAGAAAGTAATAGCCGGTACTATCCATAAACCCGGTTTATCAAAGCAAGAGTCCGAAATAGCTTGTTTATTTTGAATTACTTGAAAACTAAACTCAGGGTTAAGTAATTCATGAAAATATTTTAAGCTTGAAGAAACGGTTGAGTCACTTACTTTTGCTTCCACTAAAATCCACGGTTGGTTATCTTTTGTTATTACTAAATCGACTGCACGTTTTTGTTTATCACACAGATAGTATAAACCAAAATCACCAAGCCCTGTTTCGTTCCAAAAATATACGGCTTTTAAAAGGTGAGAAGCTACAAGATTTTCAAATCTCGTTCCTATATCTTTTATTTGCGATCAATCCCAAAGGTAAATTTGGGGCTCTTTTATCAAACTTTTTACAACATTTTTAGACCAAGGTTTGATAGCAAAACAATAATAATGCTTTTCTAGCAAAGAGAGCCATCTTCTTATTGTTTGGTCTGAAACTCTAACTTTGTTAGCAAGGTTTGTATAGCTTATTAATGAGCCGACTTGCTCATTTATAATGCTAGCCAGTAATTCTAACGCACAAATATTGTTGATATCTTCAGTATTTCTTACATCTTCTCTAAATAATTGCTCGAATCTTTGATTACTCCATATTCTATGAAATTTAGCAGTTGCTTTTAAATAACTTTCTGCAAATCCTCCAAAATTTATTAAAGCTTCAAATTCATCTATAGTGATATTTTTGGGGCTTTTTATATAATCAATGTCATTATCAAAATTTTTAGCTATTTCAGATACCGATAACGGATGCACGGTTAAACTTATATAACGTCCCATTAGGCTATCACCGCCTTTTTTATATATATTTAATTTGGCACTACCTGTTATAATAAATTCAATATTTTCTCCGAATTTATCATAAAATCCTTTTACAAGATTTTTCCAATCTTTATATTTATGAATTTCATCTAATATTAAGCACGATTTCTTATCGGATATAGTAGACAGTAGATTTTTAAAAAGTTCGGTGTGTTTGTTTAAGATTTTATTTCTATCTTCTAGATAATCCCAATTTAGGTAAATTGAATTAGGATTATGCTTAATCACTTGTTTTGATATTGTAGTTTTTCCTACTTGCCTTGCTCCGCTTATAAATACAAGCTTACCATAATTTGTTAGATATTCTTCAACTTGCTTTTTATATAACCTATCCATTATAATATTTCTATAAGTTTATAAAAATATTATAGGCTAATATCGAAATAGTCTTACTTGTAGTATTGAAATTGAGCATTGCCTAGAAAAAGTTGTTTTATAGTTTAGCATTCCGATGTCATTCCCACGAAAGCGGGAATGCTTTGTTGCGTGGACCAGTTTCCTAATTGTCATCCCGCGACTTGATCACGGGATCCAGTTTAAAACATTAAAATTTTAGTATTTTAAGTTGTGTTTTTTCGTGGTCAAGCCACGGCATAACACCGAACGGGTTTTTCGGTCCACACAACAAGACCTGCGCAGGCATGACATAAAACGAGCCATGCAACAACACCTGCAGTAACTCACAATGACTATATCAACCTTTTCTAGGCAATGCCAAAATAATTAGTGCAAATTATGCGGTACTTTAGTATTATTTAACATTAAACTTTGCTTCATTCTATGCCTTATTTATTACCCACTATTATAACTACGCTACTTATTTTATTAGCGCTAATAATTTGGTTTTATGTAAAAACTCAAACCTTAAGGACACAGCTACAATTTTTATCAGAGCAGAATCTAGAAATTAGCAATAACAACCAATTATTAAATCAAGAAAAGATAGGATATTTACAGAAAATTGAGCAATTGCAGTGTAAAATAGAATATCAAGCACAGACTATTAAGGATTCAGAAAAAATAAGAGAAGAGTCATTTTCATCGGCTAAAGCTGCGTTATTTGATTTAGGTCAAGATTTGTCTAAACAATTAATAGCGATACATAAAATGGAAAACACGGCGGCAAGAGAGCTAGCCGAGAAAAATATCGCTACTGCTTCAGGAAAATTTAATAGTGAGTTTGAACGGTTAATTACGATGGTGGGAGCATTAAATAAAGATATAGAGCAATCAAAAGGTACGGTTGATTTGATAAAACAGTCTCTACTTTCTCCGATCGGGGCGGGGCTACTTGCTGAGATTACCCTTGAGAATATCTTAAAATCTTCGGGCTTACGTCCTAATTTAGATTTCATTATGCAATACGGTCTAACTACATTAGATAGCGGAAAGCTAAGACCTGATGCGCTCATTTTTCTTCCTTCCGGTAATTTAATGGTTATTGATTCTAAAGCTTCAAAGTTTCTTGTAGACGAGCAAGATAATAACATGAGTCTTAATAAAACTATGAATTACCATTTAAAATCTTTGGCGAATAAAGAATATGCCGCAAATATTTTAACTAATCTAAACAAAAAGGATCAGAGCTTTAACAATGTTATTACTTTAATGTTTTTGCCGACTGAACAAGCGGTTGAGAAAGTTATTGCAGCCGACCCTGAATTTTTACAAAAAGCTTGGGGCTGTAATATCTTTCCGGTAGGACCTAGCGGACTTATGAATATGCTATCATTTGCAAAATTTCAAATTACCGATCATCGCCGCTCAGAAAATTATAAGGTAATCATTGAAGAAGTGAGAAAGCTATTAAGCTCCATCGGTACTATGGCAGATTATTCTCAAAAGATCGGTAATAACCTGCATAATATGGTTACTAATTACGATAAATTTGCTGCCTCGTTTAATCGTAATTTTATGTCAAGAGTAAAGAATATTCAAAAACTCGGTATTGATTCAGGGAATAAAGCCATACCGGCTACCTTAGAGCGTTATCAAATCGTTTCCTCTAAATCTGAGATTATTGAAGTGGAAGCAGAAAATCCACCACAAATAGCAGAAAAATTATAAATAAATTTTTCTCGTAATAGGTAATTTAAACGTTAAAAAAACTTTCCATAATGTGTATAGCCATATTGTTACTATGTGTAAGCATATAAGATTAAAGCTCCTAAAAAAGAAAACAAACATGCTATAAGAGTGAGTTTTATTAATATGTGGCCGGGCTTTACAATAGACGAGCTACCGATGATAAAAGAAATCATTGAAGAAAACGGACGAACAATTGTTATAGATTATAACAATTATAACCTTATTATTGATAGTGTTTTTGGTCAAAGAACTATTAGTAATAAAGATAGTATAAAGATATTTTTTACCGGTGAATCGGTTAGACCAAAGCTAGAAAATTATGATATATCTATAGGTTTTGATTATATAGATCATCCAAATTATATAAGAATACCTTTATATTATATGTATTGTACTAATGACATCAGTACTTGAATATAAACGCTCAAAATACAATCCGAACAACACGTATTTTGCTTGTTTCTTAGTCTCTAACGGTATAGAAGATCCTGAGAACGACGGCTGCATAGCAAGAAAAATCGATTTTTTCATAAATTGTCGCTGTATAAAAAAGTAGTAAGCGGCAGTAAATATTTAAATACTGAATCTACAATTATACCAAAAGAAAAAACTCGTGAATGGTTATCTAAATGTAAATTTGTTATTGCTTTTGAAAATAAAACATATGAGTGGTATGTTACTGCAAAACCTTTTCAAGCTTATTTAGCAGGAGCAGTACCTATTATATATTATGCAGATAAAAGTTATATAAAAGATGTAAACCCTAATTCAGTAATATTTGCTAAAGATTATTCAGAAGAAGATTTATATAATTATATTATTTCTGTTGATAAAGATGATGAAAAATATTATAAGATATATATACCGGCTTCAGAAAATAATTACATCGCAGTAAAAGAAAAATTAAGTAAAAAATTACCTTTATTAAATACAAATTAAAAACTATTTTTATAATATCAATTATAATTATTTGTTTATCATTGCTTTTTATATTTTTAAAAACTTATCAAATAGGTTCTTGCTCCACTTGAAGAAAAAGATATTAAAATTTTTATAGTAAACCTACGCAGCACTGATAGATATAACAATATTAGTAAACAATTCGACAATAATAATTTATTCTATGAAAGGTTTAGTGCAGTAGACGGTTATAATTTATCTATAACAGATTCAGGGGGAAAAAGATTTACCGGATTAGATGTAAAAAATAACCCTGCTCTTTTATCCCTTAATAACGGTTATACTGTACTTTGTCCTTCGGAAAATATAAATTATTATTCCGATAGCAATATTAAATCATACTTTAACGGCAGGTGAACTCGGTTGTTATTGTAACCATAGAGAAATTTGGCTTAAAATGGTTAAAGACAATATACCTTATGCCCTAATAATAGAAGATGATGCTATACTAAATGACGATTTCCGTAATAAATTTTTAACAATGCTTAAACATTTACCTACCGACTGGGATTTAATTTATTTGTCCTTGTCACATTCTAAAAACAAAATATTTTATAATATTTACAATAATCCGTATTTAAAGAAGATAGGTCATGGTGGTTACTTTAATACAACTACAGGTTATTTGATACACTTAAAAGCTGCTCAAAAACTTCTTGAATATAGCAAAAACTTTACTTTAGAGATTGATAATGTACCAAGCTTTTATGCATAGCGAAGTGCAGTCCTATGTCACCTCGCCTTTTTTAATATATGCAACACTTAATTCTGAAGATTCAATTATATTTGAAATGGGAAGAGCACATTAAATAACGTAAATTTTACAACCTTAATCGAGGTTTTGTGGACATTTCTAAAAAGATTTAATTTTGGCTATTTTTTGCTGCAAAATAGCAAATCAATTAGCAGTGTCCACAAAACCTCTAAGCATGGTACTTCTTCTGTAGGATCAATATCAATAACTGTATCATCCGTTTGTGCCTGAGGTAACCTTATTAAGCCAAGTAAGGGTAGTAGCGGTTTTCTCGGCAATATTCTTGCCTGCACTACTAATTGCCTTGCCGACATTGAAATCCGATATAACAGTTGTTAAAACATCTATTAAAGTTGCAAGACTTAAGAATTGTAAATCTTTAATAGACTCAAACATTACTAAAGGTACTATCGCTACGGTCAATCTTGCCGCATCATTATAGTAAAACTTTTGAAAAAACACATCATTAGTTAATGTTTTGTTGGTGATATTTTCTATAACTTTATTGCCGTAATATGTTGATACTAATATAAAGAAGCAAGACGCATGAATTTAACAGAAGTTGATGCATAAAACATTGGATCTTCATAAAATCCTAATGCTGGATTACGAAAATAAAAACAGATATAATCCAAAATCAGTGTGGCTATTGCCGAACATATAGCAGTACTCTTCCATTCATGATAGATACTAATGTCTGATTCAATATTGTTAAAATCTATATCTTGATTGGTAAGTTTATTATATATTGCCTGAAGTTTTATTTGCGTATTCTTATCTGTTTTGGAATGTTTATATAGTAACTGAAAATATGGTTTAATTTCTTCAGCTGTAAATTGCTTATGCTCAATTAAAGCCGGTACAATTTTATCATGCAAAAATTTAATTAATTTATTTTGCATAAAATTTGTAACTTTACTCTGTTCTTCTACTACTCCTGCAACTGTATACCATCGTAAAGCCCGTATATACAATTATACGATTAATAGAGTATCACTATTTAATAAATCAATAGGCTACAACCCTAAATTAGCAGCATATCTAAAACAAATCGCAGTTGTATTTACGGCATCATTAGCAAAGCTTGGAGTATGATCAAATAAAAATTTAACATCTTCAGCATTGTCATTGTTATTTTCTAATGCTTGAAACATATTATTATTCATCTCTTTAGTTTGTCTATTTGATAAGACCGTACCGGGAAAGATAATAAAATTTGTAGCATCGCAAGGTTAGTGGTCGGTAAAGCACATAATTCATACCAAGGATCCTTTTCGTCAACTACATATGAACGTAAAGCAATTACACCCACTATAAGAGAAACATAAGTAATTGCTATTTTACCTGAATGATTACTAACTAAAGCTGATTTTTCGGTTAACCAAGAAGCAATTTTGTGATCTTCATTATACTTATCACTAGCTTTTTCTATTCTAGTAAGACTTTGCTCTAATGAATTAAGATAATTTGCAAAATTTAAATGAGCTTTTTTTACTATATTAAACTCGTTTTCATACGAGGAAGGCGCATTTAAAGTATTTGTAAGTAATATTGCTTTAGCTATATAGCGAAAAATATTCTCTCGTCAGAGGATATGCCATAGCATCGATTTCTTTGGCTGCTTTAATCAAGTGTTCAGATTGATCTAAATTATTTTTTAAAAACACTTGGACTTTAGTAACTAGGGTACTAAAATCTAATGAATTTATATCCCCTATATCATCTAGCATAGCATCAATGATATTCTTGTTTTCTACTCCTATTAACTTCTGTAACTTTATACATAAAAAATGATCTCGATTATTTAGCTCTTCAAAACAATGGCTCTATTGAGAATGATCAATATTATTATCTTGATACTTTCCGGTAGCAGCTACTTTACTTAACATTGTTTCTAAAGATTGAGTATAAATTAAACTTTGATCTAGTGTCAGTAGATCTTTAAAATTTTTATCACAGAACCATATTTTCCATACCTCACCTAAATTAAAACTAGCAAGTGCTGTAGTAGTTTTCCATAATCTTACGCCTAAATTTGATATATCATTATAATATTGTATTATTACTTCTAGTTTATTACTCATAATTTCAATTAAATAAATATTAAAAATATAAACATCTCTTAATATTTATTCAAATCTTTTATATATAATCATTTATAATCTTTAATTATTTTAACATTAAAGTCACACACGAGCAACCCTAGTTTATGATAAGAGAGAAGAGGATTGGGTTATAAAAGTTTTTAACCAAAAAAACAATAGTTGTGGACATAACATATCCTTTTTTATCTTCTATTGGCAACAGGATCTGATTAATGATATAAAAAATGTCAGTACCTGAATCGTTTATATTATAATGAGAATACTAGTAACAGGAGCTAACGGCTTTATTGGATCATATATTACAACTGAATTATTAAAGAATAATTATAAAGTAATATGCTGTGTTAGAGATGTTGAATCGACCAGGAAAAATTCCCTACTGCAGAAGTGATATACTGTGATTTTAATATAGACCTAACACCACAAAGCTGGATAAATAGATTAAATAACATAGATATAGTTATTAATGTATCAGGTGTGTTAACGTCTAGTCATGCAATAATATTGGCAATGTTCATGTCAATGATCCAAAGGCTCTATTTAAGGCTTGCACCCTTACTAACGTACAAAGAATTATTCATATTTCAGCTCTTGGAATAGATGATGAAAAAAACACTGCTTATGCTTTAACTAAAAAAGCAGCTGAAGAATATGTACAAAAATTAGAAATATAGACTGGATAATTTTACAACCGTCTCTTGTTTACGCAAGCGGTTGTTATGGTGGTACCTCGCTATTTAGGGCTCTTGCAACATTACCGTATTTTATTCCTTTAATAGGTGATGGTTTACAACAATTTCAACCTATTCATATTGATGATTTAACGAAAGTAATTATTCACTGCATAGAAAGGGAAGGAAAAATCCACACATTATTAAAAATAGTTGGACCAGACATAGTGAACATGAAGGATATCTTGCTTGGATTCAGAAGATGGCTTGGAGTCATGGAAGACTAATAAAAATTCCTTTAATATTCATTAAAATAGCAGCTAAATTAGGGGATTGTCTAAAAATAGGACCCATTAATTCTACTGCGTATAATATGTTACTTCAACCTAATATTGCTGATAAAAAAGATTTTATCGATTTTACTTCTATAATCCCTAGAAACTTGCAACAAGGTTTTGCAACCGAACCTTTAACCGTACAATCCATATGGCACGCTAGGCTTTATTTTTTAAAACCTATAATAAAAATTGTCTTAGGACTATTGTGGATAATGACAGGAATTATTTCAAGCATTTTTGTTTATGATGCTAGTATGCAAATTATAATATCACTAGGATTTGATAAACAAATAGCACCTTACATATGGAAGCTGCTTTACAGATATTATTCTTAGAATTCTACTAATTATCAAAAATAAAATAAATAGGATATGTAGTTTACAAATTTTATTAATACTAGCTTATACTCTACTATTAACATATCTTAAGCCAATATTGTGGCTAGATCCGCTTGGTCCGATATTTAAAAATATTCCAGTAATATTACTTACTTTAGTATTCATGACAATAGAACGAGATAAATAATGGATTATCTTTTTATAAAAACTATGCATATTATTAGCTCTACCACTTTATTTGGTACTGGAATTGGTACTGCTTTTTTTATGTGGTGGGCAAATAAAACCGGTGATTTGAATGCAACGGCATATGCAACTCGCACTACAATAGCTGATCTTCTTTTTACTACTCCAACTGTGATAATTCAACCGGTTATCGGCATAATATTAGTAAATATGCTTGGCTATAATTATTTTAATTTATGGCTTACCTTAACTTATAGCGGATACATAATCGCCGGTAGTTGTTGGCTTCTGGTGGTATGGATTCAAATTCCACTACGAAATATGGCACTTGAAACATTAAAACCGCGAATTCCCCTACCGGAAAAATATTATAAATTATTTAAATTATGATTCTACCTAGGCTGGCCGGTATTTATCAGTTTGAGTATTATTTTTTTCTTAATGGTTTTTCTTAATGGTATTTAAACCGCTATAATACTAGTTTAGGATAAATTTTATACTAAATTAGTATTGTCCTGTGGTCAAGCCGGCATTGTTGTGTGGATACCCACCCATCATTGCGAGCAGTCGTAGGTCTTGTTGCAGGCTTGTTTATGTCATTCCCGCGTAGGCGGGAATCCAGTAAAACATATAAAAAACTTGTGTTGTATATGTTTACTTTATCACATGTGTAACTTCTTACATCAATATTGAAGTTATTTTTCTGGATTCCCGCCTACGCGGGAATGACATAGAGAAGAAATAATATTTACGCCGGTATATCTGCAATAATCGGTTGTTTTTTGTTTGATTTTGTAGAAATGAGAGAGGTCATTATCGGTTCGACTAAGCCGTTAACTACCTCTTTTGTAATAGTAACACGCTGTCTTTTTAGCTCGGCAACTTTATACATACTATCAAGCAAAAGATGCTCAAGTATTGAACGAAGTCCTCTTGCTCCCGTCTTTTTAGCTAGAGCTTTTTCGGCAATAGTTTCTAAGGCTGAATCATCAATTACAAGCTCAGCATCATCAAGCTCAAATTGTTTCTGATATTGCTTTACTATGGCGTTCTTAGGCTTAGTTAAAATTGTAATTAAAGCTTCTTTGTCTAACTCATCTAAAGTAGTAACGATAGGTAATCTACCGATAAATTCAGGAATTAAACCGAATTTAGTTAAATCCTCAATCTCTAGGGATTTAAGAATCTCACTATTATTTTTCTCTTTATCCATATTTACGTTAGCTGCAAAGCCTATAGAACTATGATTAGTTCTTGAGGTTATAATGCTATCAATCCCCATAAAAGCACCACCACAAATAAATAAGATATTTGAAGTATCTAACTGTACGAAATCTTGTTGTGGGTGTTTCCTACCGCCTTGAGGAGGCACGGAAGCAACTGTTCCTTCCATAATTTTAAGTAATGCCTGCTGTACTCCTTCACCCGATACATCCCGTGTAATAGAAGGATTCTCCGATTTACGGGCAATTTTATCAACCTCGTCAATATAAATTATACCTTTTTGTGCTTTTGCTATATTAAACTCAGATGCTATCAATAAACGTAGTAATATATTCTCAACATCTTCACCGACATACCCGGCTTCCGTTAAAGAAGTAGCATCCGCCATAGTAAAAGGTACGTCTAAAATTTTAGCAAGCGTTTGAGCAAGTAAAGTTTTTCCTGAACCGGTAGGACCGATCAGTAAGATATTCGACTTATTAAGCTCAACGTCATTATTGCCGGATTGTACATATTCAAGCCTCTTATAATGGTTATAAACCGCTACTGCTAAAATCTTTTTCGCTTGATCTTGCCCAACTACATAATCATTTAGAATGCCACATATTTTTTGCGGCGTTGGAATTGAAGAAGTAATTTGCTTTAAAGCAACTTTATTTTCTTCTTTCATAATATCTGTACATAAATCTATACATTCATCACAAATAAATACTGCAGGACCTGCTATCAGTTTTTTTACCTCATGTTGTTTTTTACTACAAAACGAACAAATCAATGCTTTTTTATCAGCTTCTACTACCATTAACTTTCTTTTTTATGTTTATTTTAACAATTCTTACTATAGTACTCTTGCGTATATATAATAATCTTTATGCTCATTTGCAACTATTTCGTATTTTTTAAGAATTCCTTCCCTAGCAAAACCGCATCTCTCAAGAAGATTAATTGAACGAAAATTATCAGTAATTACTGTTGCTTGTACTCTTATAATACCAATATAATCAGCACATTTTAAAATATTCTTTATAGATTTTAACATCATACCTTGACCCCAAAAATTAGGATCTAGATCATAACTTATTTCTGCTCTATGATGCTCTAGATTTATTATATTAAAACCGGCAGTACCTATTAATTTATTATCGTCTTTAATGGCAATTCCCCAATAAAAACTTCTATGATTTTTATATAAACTAGACCAATAACGTATTGCCTCTCCGGCTTCTTCTACGTCTTTAGGCCTATTGCTATCAGTTATATAAATAGCCATTTCCGGCTTACTCATATAATTAAAATAATCTTGTGCATCCTCCGCGACTAACTCTCGTAAAACTATATCGTTTAAATCAAGCACAGGAAAAGGGGCATATAAATGTCCTCTATTTATCATATATACTAACTATTTTTCTGTATAATATAAATATTGCATATTCATATTATACAGAAGATTTTTAAATAATGAGTATACAAGGTGAACAACGGTTTCCACCTTGTATACAAATTTACTTCATATTATTTTATTATTAATTTTATTTATGAGTATATATCTATAATTATACATACTTAATCGGGTCTTGTACATTATTCTTTTTAAAAGCATCAAGTCGTGCAATACATGATAGGCATTGACCACAAGATAAACCGTCTTCTGTTGGATCATAACATGATATTGTTTTACTATAATCTACTCCAAGCTCAAGCCCTTTTTTAATTATTTGCTCTTTAGTCATATTTATTAAAGGAGCATGGATAGTAATTTTTTCTCCATTTACTCCTACCCTAGTTGCTAAATTTGCCATTGCTTCAAAAGATTTTATATATTCAGGACGACAATCAGGATAGTTAGTATAATCATTAGTGTGTACCCCAATAAAAATATCTCTAGCTCCTATAACCTCAACAACTCCTAGTGCGTAGCTTAAAAATATTGTATTACGTGCCGGTACATAAGTAACCGGTATGTCACTTGGTAATTGATCTGTGTTTTTAAATTTTGGTACATCTATATTATCATCAGTCAATGCAGAACCGATAAATGACTGCAAATCAATATTAATAACCCTATGTTGTTTTACATTATAATCTTTAATTAATCCTTGGATTTTTTGGACTTCCAGACTATTGCGTCTATGATAATTAAAACTTAGAGCATAAATTTCATAATCCGTTTTGCTAACTATCTCAAGAACCGTAGTAGAATCAGGTCCACCGCTTAATAAAATAACTGCTTTTTTTTTCATTGTTTTACCGATAAAGTTAATTTTTGAGATACTAAAGCATTTAAACTAATTTTTGCTCTAAGTGCTTCAAGTACTAAAGCTCGATGCACACGTTTATCTACTCTAACATTAAACTGTCCGCTATACTCTTTCCTAGACGGAGCTAAGGGGATAGATTGATTATGACTTATATAACTTTCTTTCATTAAAGTCCAAGCTTGTTGTAATTCTTGCAGTGCTTTTTCAGGCGAATTACCAAAAGCTGATACATTCGGTAGCTCTTCAAACCTTGCTAGCCAATCTCCATCCGTATCTTTAAAAAGTTCTATAGTAAATCCATCAAATGTATCATTTGTTTTCATCTTCATTTCCTTTTGCAAAGTTTAAAAATGGTCGAACTTGATATTCTTTTTCCATATTTCCAAAAGTGTGAATAGATAACCTATTTCCTTTGGGCAAGTACCAAATCTGATGGCTACCTTTTGGCCTATCTTTAACCCAACCGCACTTAGTCATTAAAGTATGAATCAGAGAAACTGAATCCTTTAGGATTTTGTTTAGCTTTCTTTATTTATAAGTTTTATATACTGATTCATGTTGTAACTATATATAGTTATAATATATAAGTCAAATAATATATGTTAATACAATAAATATTCTTGACTAACTCCTTCTGATAATCTAAATTTATGTTGTTAATTTATGGCGGGTGTAGCTCAGTTGGTTAGAGCATCAGGTTGTGGTTCTGAGGGTCGCGGGTTCGAATCCCGTCACTCGCCCCATATTTTGGAATTGTTGTGTGGTTACCAAATCATCATTGCGAAGAAAATTACAAAGTAATTGACGAAGCAATCCAGTAAAAAATGCTAAAATTAGTACTTTTTTGTTATTTTTCTGGATTGCCACGTCGCTTCGCTCCTTGCAATGATGATTTGACATCCATGCAACAACGCCTACAGTCGCTTGCAATGACATTTTTTTCTTATGGATATCAAACTTTTATATAGACTAGCTAAATATCTAAGGTTCTATAAAAAAGATTTGATCATCGTTATGATCTCTTTACTTAGCGTATCAGCTTCATTATTACTAATCGGTAGTGTTTTTAGAAATTTAGTTGATAAAGGCTTGAGCAAAGACCATATTTTATCGGTTGATAAATCTATATTATATATTTGTTTATTAATTATCATCTTAAGTATTGCTAGTTTTTTTCGTTCATATTTTATCAATAATGTTGCTGAAAAGGCAGTTAATCAAATAAGAAAAGAAGCTTATAGTAATTTAATTAATTATGAAATTGAAGAGTTTGAAGAACTAAAAATCGGCGATATAATTTCACGCCTAACAAATGATATAGATCAAATATCTACTCTCATCGTTAATTTCTTATCTTTTTTTATTCGCAATTCGGTGATGCTAATTGGCGGCATTACATTAATGTTTTTTGAAAGCTTTAAACTCGCTTCTATAGTAATTATTACCATTCCTATCTTATTAATTCCTTTAATTAAATTCGGCAAGCATGTTAAGGTTTTATCTAAAAAAGCTCTAGAATCTAAGTCACTTTTAGCATCGGATATTGATGAAACTTTTAATAATATTAGAGCTATTTATGCTTTTAACCATCAAATAAACAAAATTGCCGATTTTGACACTAAATTACAAAACTATTTAATATACTGCAAAACCCGTTTAAAAATTCGTGCTTTATTCTTTGCGATTTCAATAGCCGTTATATTTCTTGCGATTACTTTAGTCGTTTGGATCGGAGCTTCAGATATAGTGAAAGGTCATTTATCTGCGGGACAAATTATCTCGTTTATTTATTATGCGATTATCGCCGGAGTTAGCTGTGGCGGTATTTTTGAGCTACTAAGCGAAATGCATTTACCTGTTACAGCCCTTGAGAGAATAATTACAATTATAGATAAGACACCTATAGCACATAATAATTATTTAGAATTAAATAATTCCGATCCAATCTCGATAGAATTCAAAAATGTTGATTTTACCTATCATTCAAGACCTAATTTAAGGATTATTAATAATATGTCTTTGAAGATAAATGCCAATAAGTTTCTTGGTATTGTAGGTAGATCAGGTGCAGGAAAAAGTACTGTGATACAGTTACTGCTGCGTTTTTACCGGCAAGAAAACGGCACTATCCTTATTAACAATCAAGATATAAATCTTTTAAATCCTGCTGAAATTCGTAAATTAATTGCCTATGTTCCTCAAGAGGCTAGCATTTTTTCCGGCACTATAAAATCAAATATTATATTCGGTAATAATGAAGCAAGCGACGACGAAATAAATGAGATAATAAAAATTACAGGAATAGAAGAATTTGCTGCTAAACTTCATGACGGTATAAATGCTAAAATCGGTGAAAGAGGGGTTAGATTATCAGGAGGACAGAAACAAAGAATAGCTATTGCTAGAGCATTACTACGCATGCCGCAAATTTTGCTTCTTGATGAGGCAATGAGTGCTTTAGATACGATGAGCGAACAGAAATTACTAGAGTCTATAAAAAAAATAATGAGAGGGAACATTATTATATCAATTGCCCATCGAATTAGTAGTATAGAATCAGCTGATTATATTTTAGTCATAGATAAAGGAGGAGTAGTCGCTGAAGGATCACATAATGATTTATCTAAAAACTCAGAAATTTATCGAAATATTTGCAGAGAGCAGTTAACAATATAAAGGGGTATGTCATTCCTACGAAAGCAGGAATCCAGTCAACCTTAATGTCATACCACGACTTGAGCGTGGTATCTTAGGGCATAATCTGTGACACAAGATCCCGTGGTCAAGCCACAGTATGATACTGAACGCTTTTTACTAGATTCCCGCTTTCGCGGGAATGACAATAAAGTATATAATTGATATATTTGTTACAATAAAAGTTCCTTAGTATAAAAAATTTAAATGTTTAATATAATTTAGCTTGAAAGCTGCCGTAGCTTTGTTATAATCGTAATTACAAAACAAAAAAGGTTTACAAAATGAAAAATTTATTAAAGATTTTATTAATTCTAACTTTCACGAGCTCAGTATTTGCTTCATCAATGCAAATGCCTGCCCCAGCTTCAGTTACAACAACCCAAATACAAGCCATGAGTACTGACGATCAACAAGCTTGGGTTGCTAGTTTAACAGCAGATCAGTATAATATGTTAAGTCCTGATGTTCAAAAGTGGGTAATGGAGAATACTACCGATACTCAAAAACAAGCTTTAGGAATTAATCAGTAATATTTTAATTAATTTTTAAAATTGATAGGGGACTGGGAACAAAATAATTTTAATTGATAATTAAAAAGAATTTTTAGCGAAAATTAATAAGAGTTTTGAAGGAATAGTTAATCCTATTTTAAAAAAGCCTTATAATTTGCAGTAAAAATAAATTTAATTAGCTTTAAAATTTATTTTGTTAATAGTCCCACATTTTAGAAATCATTATTATTAACATATATTACTAAAAGTTTCTGTTTGCACTTCCTTTCAGTCTTCCTGTTATCGTGTCATGTATATACTCCTGATAAATAAAAATTGCTAGACGAGCATAAGTATTCATTTATTCTTTCTTTAGTAAAAGAATACACTAATTATTGTAAGCTATAAGAATATAGAAAGCTAATTTGTTGTGTGGCTTTGCTGCCATTCCTGCGTCCTTATTTATGTCATTCCCGCAAAAATGTTGTTGCGTGGATCGGTTTTTCCATCATTGCGAGAAAATTTACAATAGTAAGACGACTTGGTATCTATGCAACAATGCCTCGCAGGGATGACATCGCGCAAGGCTTTCGGCTTCAATAATACTTTGCTAAAATAACCTCAAACTAACAATTAATTATTACCGTAATCATCATTGAAATACTCGCTGGAGCGGAAATAGATTTATTCATTCCAAGTCTTCCTGAAATACAAGATACATTCAACCTTTCAACTTTTATGACAGAGTTACTACTTGGTGTTAATCTAACTGCTTATTGTATTACTTCGCTTATAGTCGGTAATTTAGGAGATAGGTACGGACGCAGACCGATTATTATACTCGGTTTACTGATTTTTAATCTTGGTAGTTTATTTTGTGTATTTGCAAATAATTATGCAGCGATATTATTTGGAAGATTTTTGCAAGGATGCGGGATATCATCGGTTGCAGTACTAGTATATATTGTTCTTGCCGATATTTATTCGGTACAAGAACAGCAAAGATTCATGGGCATTTTAAACGGCACTATTGCCCTTTCTATGGCAATAGCACCGGTTATAGGTAGCTACGTCAATTTATTTTGGGGCTGGCGTGGCAATTTTGTTTTGTTGCTTATAGTAGGTTTGATCAGCCTAATTCTTGGTATATTATTTATTCCAAAAAGAGAAGTTAATACAAAAATACGTATTTCTTTAAAAGAATATATACCTATCTTCAAATCGCCAAAAGCTATATATTATATACTTACAATGATATTTCTTGCACAAGGATATTGGATATTTATTGGGATTGCTCCTATTTTATATATGCAAGATTTAGGTGTAACTTTAGAATATTTCGGACTTTATCAAGGAGCAATGGCAGCTCTATTCTCAATTATGAGCTTTTCAAGCGGTTATTGCTTTAAAAAATTCGGTATTAAAAATTGCTTCTATTTTGGAGTTATATTTATAATACTATTCCTACTAGGCAATAGCATATTAGTTGTATATAATATTAATAATCCTTTAACCATAACAATAGTTACTTTATTATTATCTCTTGGCGTGATATATCCGATTAACATATTATGGCCATTGCTTTTAGAAGCTATTCCGGACGGTAAAGCTCGTATGACGGCTATTTTCACTGTGGCTAGATTGATTTTAACGGCATTTGGGCTGCAATTAGTAGGATTTTTAACGGTACTTTTACTCCTCTTGGCATTACTATATCCAGTGTTACACTATTTGGGTTAGTAACATTACCTAAATTATTTAAGTATGATAAAGTCTTTGAGATTTCTAGTAACGTGTAGATGTCTTTATGTCATCAATTGTGTCGTCATTGCGAGGAAAAACTGTAAGTGTTGACGAAACAATCTCAGGAATTTGTTATTATTTCATAAGATTACCACGCAGCCTACGGCTGTTCACAATGACAAAAAAGCTGATTCACACAGAAATAACCTAGAAACGGATGTAAGAAAAAATAAACAAATGATCAATAACAATTTTATCTTCAAGATAGCTTTCAGATATTTTAGAGCTAAGAAAAACGAAAAGTTTGTTTCTATTATTTCTGCCTTTTCTTTAGTGGGCGTCATGATCGGCGTTGCAACATTGATAGTAGTCATGTCCGTTATGAACGGTTTTCATATAGAGCTTACTAAAAATATTATCGGCTTAAATGGGGATATAGTGATAAATCGGCAAGGTGGTAGTATTGATCACTATGAAGAGATTAAAGCCAAACTCCTAAAACAAGATTATGTAAAACATGTAACATTCATTGCTCACGGTCAAGCTTTGGCTCTTGGTAAAAGTAATAATAGCGGTGTGCTTGTTAAAGGTATGAAATTAAAGGATCTAAGTGTAAGAAATGAAATTTTTAAAAATGTAAATTTTGGTAGTTTTGATAATTTTCACGGCAAAAACGTAATAGCACTCGGAGAACAATTAGCAAGCAATTTAGGCGTAACCGTTGGGGATAAGATTAGATTAATTTCACCGAATTCAGTTTCTACCACCTTTGGCAGTATGCCAAGATCAAAAGAATTTAAAGTTATAGCAATTTTCAATAGCGGTATGTATGATTATGATTTGACAACGATATTAATGCCGCTTACCGCAGCACAAAATTTCTTATCTCTCGGCAACGATATTAATTTAATCGAAATTAATAGTCTAGATCCCGATAAAGCTCTCACATATTCACATAAAATACAATCACTCTTAGGTCCAACCCTATATGTATTTAATTGGCAAACCTTAAATTCACAATTTTTAAGTGCTCTTGCTGTTGAGCGTACGGCTATGTTTACTATTCTATCTTTAATTATTACGGTTGCCGCATTTAATATTATTTCAAGCTTATTTATGCTTGTTAAAGATAAAACTTCAGATATTGCAATTCTTAGAACTATGGGAGCAAGCACTAAGCAAATAATGCTTATTTTTATCTATAACGGAATGTTTATAGGATTACTTGGCACAACACTAGGTGTAATCCTTGGTGTTACCTTTTCTTATAATATTCAAACTATCAAGAATTATTTGGAGCGTATAACCGGTACTAAAATTTTCGAGGCAGCTATTTATTTTCTTTATAGTTTACCTTCAAAAGTAAGAGCTGAGGATATTATTTTAATTACCTCTTTATCTATAATCTTGTGTTTTCTTGCGACAATTTATCCTTCTTATAGAGCCTCAAAATTAAATCCCGTGGATGCCCTAAGATATGAATAATACAGTCCTCATTTTAAAAAATATCTCAAAACATTACAGCCAAGGCAAAACTATTGTTAGAGTACTAGATGATCTTAATCTAACGGTTAATGAAGGTGAATTAATCGCTATAATAGGTTCTTCAGGTAGCGGCAAATCAACTTTACTACATATTGCCGGCTTGCTTGATAAACCTACAAAAGGTCAAGTCATCATACCAAATAGCAAGTATCAAAAATATCATCTAATTCGTCTTCATTATTTAGGTTTTATCTATCAACAACATCACTTACTTAAAGATTTTACCGCTCTTGAAAATGTTATTATGCCAAGGCTTATTAGTGGTCTTGACCAAAAAGAAGCAATAGAAGATGCAACAAAGATATTAGATGATTTAGGGCTTGGGAAAAAACTCTATAATATGCCTGGAGAATTATCGGGAGGAGAACAACAACGGGTCGCTATAGCTCGGAGCTTAATTAATAAGCCGAAAATTATTTTAGCAGATGAACCGACAGGTAATTTAGATCCCAAAACTACAAATGAAGTATTTAATTTATTTTTAAAAGTAGCAAAAGAACATAATACCGCAATTATTATGGTAACACATAACCATGAATTAGCACATAAAATGGATAAATTATATAAGCTAAAGCACAGATTATTAAATATAGCTTGATTTAAAGCTCAAAAATTCTAATAATTATATGTAGATTCTGTGAAGATTTCTAAAAAGATTTAATTTTGGCTCTTTTTTGCTGCAAATTATAAGATTTTTTTGAAATATGAATAACTATTCCTTCAAAAACCTTATAATTTTTGCTAAAAAATATCTTAAAATAGCAAATCAATTAGAAATTTTCACAGAACCCAATATTCTTTTAATAAAGGTTAGTAATGGCTGAGCCTATTATATTTACTCTGTTACTTGGAGATGCAGATCGGATATTAGAGAAAATAAACAAGCAGGAAACTCAAAATAAACTGCCTATTATCCGGCTAGAAGTTAATAAAGCATTACATATACCCGATAAAGAACGTATTTTTTCGGAGATCTTACAAGAATCCCACAAAAAGGGCAAAACACCGATTTTTAATATTCAACTTAATAACAATAATATACAACCCATTTTTAAGGTACAAGATTTAATTAATTTACAAAATTTAAATATAAAAACTACTATTACTTTTGATCAATATAATTCATTACCCCAAAATTCTGAACTAGAAGCTTATTGGAAGCAAATTATGAAAAAAGTTGATCATGTTTTTTTTACAAATGAAGCAGATCAAAATTTATCTATAGCCGATGGTATAGTACCAAAAGATAAAGCCACTACAATTACGGATATAAGTTTAGTAACATCTGTTTTTAACAATCTTGTATCTGATCGTAAAATTGATCAATTACTTTCCGGTACAATACCTGATAAAGAAAAGCTAGATAAAATAATAAAAAACGCTAAAAATCAAGGCGGTAGAGTGATTATAGAAACTTGGCCTCTTTCTGCAGACGAAGCAACAAATCTTATCACTGCTAAATTCGGTATTACCTCTGAAGATCAAATTTACGGATTGAAACTCGAAATTAATGAAATCTTAAAAGATGCAAATAATGCTGCTGAAAACTTAAAAAAATATATATCACAAATATCTAGGCAATTTCAAAAAGATTTAGGTAAAACTGAGGTAAATCCTATTAACTTTAATTTTATTAATACAAAGAAAGTTATGAATGATAGACCTAAGGATATACAAGTAGAACAAACAATATCATATGAACCTCCAAAAGCAAACCAACCACAACCGCAAGGTTTTTTTAAAAGAATTTTTAACTATTTTAAAGATATAATAACTAGTTTTAAAGAAGCAATATTCGGCAAAAAAGAAGAACCTAAAACTCACGAATCAACAACTCCAACTACGGAAGCAAAGCCGACAATAACAGAAGAACCACTAACCACTGTTGCATCTTCTATAAATCCACCGCAACAGCAAGCTCCCGCTAATAATCAAAAACCATGGGAAAAATTAGGAATTCCACAGGAAATGTATAAGGAATCTCTAAAAGCAGAACAACAATTAGCCAAACCAGTAATAGAGCCAAAACAGCAGATACCTGAAAAAAAATCATCACTGGTTATAAATACTGAAGATCAAGTTGGTGTTTATAATACAGGAAATATAAAACAACCTACTTATTTATACACTGAAGATGATATAAAAAATATATTGGAAGCAAATATAGATAAGAATATGTTCTCTATATTTCATCATGCCTCTTTAGAAGAGCCGGAAATACTAAAAGATACTCTTCGTGTTACAGTAGAGGATTTAATACTAGATAATAAGCCTACAATTATACCACTAAATACAGGACATAAACATTGGTTACTCTTAATGGCTAGTAAAGATTATAAAGGTAATATAAACTTTATGTATAATGATCCCTATGGTGAGCCATTGGAATCTCGACCAAAAGTAACAGAATATATTACCGAAATTTATCCCGATGCAAAAATAACAGACCTAAATACCAAGCAACAAGAAAATGTATATGATTGCGGAGTTTTCGTATGCGATAGTGCGATCAAACTCTCTAAAGGGCAAAACATTCTAACTACTGAAGAATCTAAAGACCAAGGTATAAATTTAAGGAAAGCTCAAGCTAATACATTATTAATACAGCAACAAGCAATAGCGATTGGACACGAATCACGCAAGACATCATCTACAAATAACAAATTTCACAATCTTATTAACAGCCGAAAAACAAAAGATACTGAAAGGAGTCGTTGATAACAAAAAAACATTAGGCAAAATCTATAATTACTAATATAATTATTTATAGTTAATTTATATTTTAACAAAGAATGACTACCGTACTTGTGATCGTTATTATAATAATGATCGCCTTATCTGCTTTATTTGCCGCTACCGAAACTGCTATTACCGCTTCTTCCCCAGGGAAGATTCATAAGCTTAAAATCGCCGGTAATAAGCGTGCTAAAACAATTTTAGAGGTTCTTAAGAAAAAAGAAAAGGTCATAGGAACTTTATTAATAGGTAATAGTTTAATCAATACTGTTTGTACCACTATTGCTACTACTCTCTTTATTAGCTTTCTTGGAGATAATGGACCCATTGTTGCTTCCGGCGTTATGGCTTTTATAATTATTGTTTTTGCCGAAGTAGTACCGAAAGCAATAGCCGTTGCTAAACCTGAACAATTAGCATTAAAAATGGCTTCAACTATCGTAATATTTTTAAAGCTTTTCAAACCTATTAATATTGCTCTTGATTACATTACAAAAATATTTTGCTTCATATTTCGTATTAATTTAAATCCTCAAATATCAGGAACGGAAGAAGTAAGAGGCGTGATTGAGCATTACCATCAAGAAGGCGGAGTTTATAAATCTGATCGTAATATGCTCGGCGGGATATTAGATATACGTAATATGACGGTATCGGAAATTATGACTCACAGAAGTAGTATTATAGCCCTTAATATCGACCTACCTCATGAAGTGATAATTAAAACTTTATTATCGGGTACTCATACACGTATACCTTTGTGGCAAGATAATAGAGATAATATAATAGGGATTCTCAATCTAAAAGATTTGCTTAAAACATTATACGAAAATAATAATGATGCAAAAAAAGTTGATATTAATAAACTTCTAACCCCACCTTGGTTTATCCCTGAGAATGCACTTGTAGTAGACCAGCTACATGCATTTAGAGAACGTAATAATCATTTTGCTTGTGTTGTAGATGAGTATGGTACTCTACTAGGTATTATTACTCTTGAAGATGTTATAGAAGAAATCGTAGGACCCATTACTGATGAACATGATAGACTTAATAATGAAATTATTAAGAAGTCTAATACCGAGTTCATTATAAAAGGAACTACGACTATTAGAGATATTAACCGAGAGCTTGATTGGAATTTATCGGATGAAGATGCAAACACTATAGCAGGATTAATAATCCATAAAATTGCTAGAATTCCAAATCAAGGGGAAGTAATTGAAATATTTAATTTAAAGGTAATTATTTTAAAGAAAATTGCCAATAAGATTGATAGCGTAAAAATTACCGTATTACCTACTACCGAGGCAACAATAAGCAGTGAGTGAAATCGGTAATTTTTTACTACTAACAACGATGTACTTGTCGGTTATCGGTTTGTCTTTTGTCTTTTATGTCATTCCTGCGAAAGCGGGAATCCATAAAAAATCTCTATTTTATAGACTGGATTGCCGCTTTCGCGGGAATGACAACTACCTCATTACTTGCCCCTTCTACATAGCTGCCTCATGTACTATACTTGCCTTTTTTACCCTAGTCTATGCTTTTATTATCTCTGACTTTTCACTACAAAATGTTTTCTTAAATTCCAGTACTTTAAAACCTTTAATATATAAAATAGCCGGTAGTTGGTCGAGCCACGAAGGCTCAATGTTATTATGGTTTTGTTTATTACAAATCGTTAGTTGCTGTTATATATTTTTACTTGAAGATAACCGTCTTAAATTTTTATCTATTATTATTCTATCAGCCATACAATTATTTTTTAGCAGCTTTATTTACTTTACCTCCAATCCTTTTAACGTGTTTTCTTTCGTTCCTAAAGAAGGGTTAGGCTTAAACCCGATGCTACAAGATATTGCTTTGAGCATCCATCCTCCTCTGCTTTATTTAGGCTATGTTAGCTATGTAGTACCGTTTACTATTGTTTGTGCCTCTATGTCATTCTCATACCCACTTATGTCATTCCCGCGAAAGCGGGAATCCATTAATGACATAAGATTTCTCAAAACATTTTCCAATATCGGTATCTTATTTACTACCATAGGAATTAGCCTTGGTTCTTGGTGGGCATATAGAGAACTCGGCTGGGGCGGATTTTGGTTTTTTGATCCGGTAGAAAATATTTCACTATTTCCTTGGTTATCCGGAATTATGCTCCATCATTCTATAATTGTAACAACAAAAACCAGACGTATGCAAAACTGGACAGTAATTTTATCCATCATTACTTTTTTATTAGTAATATTTAGTGCTTTTTTAGTACGTTCCGGTTTTATTACCTCAATTCACTCTTTTGCATTCTCACCTGAGAGAGGAATATACTTGCTTGGGATATTTTTGATTATGGGGATTGGTAGTATTGGGTGGTATACTACCACATCATTGCGAGGAAATGCATTAGCATTGACGAAGCAATCTCAGGAAACTAACCGAGATTGCCACAGCCACTTTCGTGGCTTCGCGACGAATTGTGGAAACTCCATACTCCTCGGTAATATATTCCTCCTTCTTAGCCTTATTGTGCTAATAGCTGCCACACTTTATCCGCCAATTTACTCTTTATTCGACGATAAATCTATTATTATTAGTGAAACATTTTTTGTTAATAATTTTATTATATTCGTTATCCCTATTCTTGGTACCATAGGATTATTTACTACCAGAAGCTCTATTAAAAAACATATTATAATTCTAATATTATCTCTAATAATTACTTATTTAATATCATTAAAAGTAACATTTAGTGTTATATCGATTTTAACTATAATCGCATCTATATTTCTTATGCTTCATAATATTCATTATCTTTTGGTTAAAACTAATTATTGTAGAAATAGACTTAAAGCAAGTAACGCTAGTATGATCCTTGGGCATTTTGGTTTTGCACTAATTAGTTTTAGTATTACTATGAATACATTATTACAAAGTGAAATGGATTTTACCGGCAGAGTAGGAACAAGTAAAACATTTAACGAATTTAAAGTAACATTGCAAAATATTAAGTTTGCTCAAGGTAAAAATTATTATAGACAAATCGCTGAATTTTGGCTTGAGGATAATAGCCGTAATATAACTATATTAAAGCCGGAAAATAGACTTTATATAGTTGAAAAGAGTTTATCGCAAGAAAGTGATATATACTCTTACTTATTATATGATCTTTACGCAGTTTTAAGTAATATAGACGGCGATATAATCCATGCTAAAATATATTACAAGCCAACGATAAGCTTTATTTGGCTTGGAATTATTCTTACCGCGTCCGGTTTTTTTATTGCACTAATCAGAAAAAATTCTAGCTAATTTGCACCATCACATTTAAGGTTTAAAATTTTAATACTATTCGGATGATCAGCACCGAATTGTTCTATCTGATTATTACGGAATTTTTCATACCAAAATTTCTTAGGTAAAGTACAACTAGCTTTAGCGGCTGCAAAATACATATTACTTATTTCATACACATTTTTCATATTTTCTTTATAATTATTCCAATATATATTTTCAGCAGTAGCATAAGCATCTACCGCCTCCTCATTTTGATTAAGTGTAATAGTTGAGATTATATCTTACATTTAGTAAAATAAATTAATTATTAAATGGAGATGAAAAATGAACTTAAATCAAAAAATAATAAAGCCAAAAATAGGGTTACTAGAACTAGCTAAGAGTCTTGGTAGCATATCATCAGCATGTAAAGCGATGGGCTATAGTAGAGATAGTTATTACAGATTTAAAGCACTGTATGAAACTGGTGGCGAAGAGGCATTATATGAAATTAGTCGAAGAAAGCCAATAATAGCGAATAGAGTTGATCCAGCGATAGAGAAAGCAGTAATGGATATGGCAATAGAATATCCAGCATATGGTCAGCTAAGAGTATCAAATGAGCTTAAGAAGAGCGGTATACTTGTATCGCCTGGAGGAGTGCGATCAATTTGGTTACGTAATGATTTAAACAATATCAGTAAAAGGCTTAAAGCATTAGAAGCAAAGATGGCTCAGGATGGTATTGTTCTTACTGAATCTCAATTACAAGTGCTAGAGGAGCGTCGTAATGAAAGAGAAGCTCATGGAGAAACTGAGACGCAGCATCCAGGTTATCTAGGATGTCAGGATACGTATTATGTAGGTAATTTCAAAGGTATAGGTAAGGTTTATTCTCAGGTATTTATTGATAGCTATACTAGGGTAGCTGATGCTAAACTATATACTGATAAAACAGCTTTAACTGCTGCTGATATGCTTAATGACCGCGTGTTACCATGGTACGAGACCCAAGGGATACCAATACTTCGTATTCTTACAGATCGTGGGTCAGAATATAAGGGGAATATAGAGCATCATGCTTTTGAGTTGTTTCTAAGTATCGAAGGTATAGAGCATACTACAACTAAGGCATATTCTCCCCAAACAAATGGTATGTGTGAGCGTTTTAATAAAACCATGAAACAAGAATTCTTTGATACAGCTATGCGGAAAAAGATTTATACAGATCTTGATGATTTACAATTAGATCTTGATATTTGGTTAGAGCATTTCAATAATGAGCGACCACATTCAGGAAAATATTGTTATGGAAAAACTCCTATGCAAACTTTTAAGGATAGTAAAAAATTAGCTGTTGAAAAGAATAATGAAATCTTGTATCTTGAATACGTCTCTGACAGTCAAAATGTAACTGACAATCAGGTGCAAAATTTATAGTGTCTGTAAGATCAAATCTTGACTTCTACACCTTACTCTTTTTTATTTAATAACCTCTTTAGCTCTCCTTTCGAAAGCTATAATCATTTTTTCGGTTGCTTTGGTAAAATAAGTGCCGATTAATTTATCCAGTATTACGGATTTCATTTTAAAATCAATAAAGAATTTTAATGCAGTTCCTGCCGTGCATGGAACAAATTGCCAAGTACTTTTTAAATATTCAAAAGGTCCTGAAATAGCTACCGTATTAATCAAATATATTCCATCATCTGTTATTTCGCTTGTAACTCGTGAGTTATATTTTTCTGAAAAGCCTTTTAACTGAATTACTAATTCAGCAATAACCTCTTGATTATTTTCTGAAATAATTCTAGAAGCAGAACACCAAGGCAAGAATTTAGGATAAGATTTTACATCCCAGACCAAATCAAACAATTCTTGCGGTTTATAGGGTAAAATTTTAGTGTGTTGAAGGCAAGGCATTAGAAATCTGTGACTTTACCTTTATGCTGCCAGTCCCCGTATCTTGTCGGTTCTAGACCTTTAACACCGCCAATTTCTTTTTCTTTTGGTAAATTTTCTTTTTCTGATATATTATTAGATATCTTTACAAACTTCGCTTCTAGAGGTAATTTAGACGTCGATCCGGTACTCATCACATCCTCACGTATGTCCATATACGCTGTAGTGCTGCGTTCCGTGTCTCCTGTACATTCCTCTCTATAAGCTGGTTTGGAAAGATGTCTATTATCTTTTTTATCGTCCATAGTACTAAATAATATGAAATATAACCGTATTTATATTAATAGTCGTTTAGCTGAAAATAGCAAGATAGAATTAGCAAGTGATCATCATGTTCATTATGTCAAAACGGTGCTACGTCTTAAAGTAAATGATGGCTTACGTCTCTTTAACAGTACGGATGGAGAATTTCTAGCACAAATTAACGATATAGGTAAAAATAACCTATCGGTTAGACTTAAAGAACAGTTAAAAAAGCCTTATACAGAATCTACGTTAACTCTTGCTGTTGCTATAATAAAGCAAGATAAATTAATGCTTGCAATAAATATGGCTACGCAACTCGGTATAACTAAAATTATTCCGTTAATTACTAGGTGGTGTCAATTTAGATCGGTAAATATCGAACGTTTAACGAAATGTGTTATTGAGGCAACAGAGCAATCAGAACGTCTTACTCCCCCGATAATTGAAAAAGCTATCACAATACAAGATTACCTAAAAAAGAATAAGAATTTGATGTTATATGCTAATGAACATGAAAAAGAAGAAAATTCTATATTACGAATTTCATCATCACTTAGTAATAGTGATATAACTATTATTGTAGGACCGGAGGGAGGCTTTACTAATGATGAGCTGGAACTTCTTGCCTCATATAAGAATACAAAATCTATAATTTTAGGAAGTAATATATTACGTGCTGAAACAGCAGCAATAACTGCTATAGCACAAGTGAGGTTGTTAGGTAGTCATTGCGAGGAAATTGCATAGCAATTGACGAAGCAATCTCAGGAGTTTGTTATGATTTCATGAGATTGCCACGCAGCCTACGGCTGTTCGCAATGACGCAAAGGTAGAGTTACTTCACCTTTTCTATTCCGGGTTTACAAAATAGCTTACCTAAACAAAGGAAAGAATATACACCACAAAAGCCTATAATTATATAAAGTATTGTAACAATAATTGGAAATGAGCCAAATAAAAGTGTGACTAAATTAAAATTAAATAATCCGACTAAGCCCCAATTTATAGCACCTATAGAAGATAATAAATGTACAGTAGTAATAAGTGGATTATTAGAAGTATTTATTAACATATTTAAGCTCCTTTTAGTTAAACGTAAAAGACCTTGTTGTGTGGCTCATACCTCTGTCATCCCACAACTTGATAGCGGGGTCTCCAGTTAAAATACTAAAATTACACTAGTATTATGGGTTACATTTTTGGATCCCGTGGCGAGGCCTCGGGATGACACTATATGCGTTTTCCGAGCCATGCAACAAAACTAACGTAAAATAATCATTCCTCATTTTGAGCTATATGTCTACTAAATTTTATAATTCTATAATTTATTAATCCTTCTTAAAAGTGTGATATATTACAGGTATAACAAAAATTGTAAATATAGTACCGATGTTTAATCCTCCAACTATTACAAAGCCTATAGAATTACGAGCAGCAGCACTGGCCCCGTCTGCAAAAACTAGAGGTAAAGCTCCGACTACGGCAGCAAGAGTAGTCATAAGAATTGGACGCAAGCGAAGTTTTGAGGATTCTATTATAGCTTCTTGAACCTTTACTCCTTTTGCTCTTAGCTGATTAGCAAATTCTACCATCATAATAGAATTCTTAGTAATTAATCCAATTAAAGTAATAAGTCCGATATTACTATACATATTAAGGCTATTACCGGCAAGCCAGAGAGCAAGTACACCACCGGTTATTGAGAAAGGTACGGCGAGTAATATTAATAAAGGGTCAGTAAAGCTTTCAAATTGAGCTGCAAGCACTAAATAGATAAATATAAGAGCAAACACAAATGTTATAAGCATATTACTGTCTGCCTCTCTCATTTGTTTAATTTCTCCTATATATTCAATTATAGTATTACTAGGATCAAGTAACTTAGCGGCTATTTTATTGATTTCATTAATTGCATCATCAATTTTCCTGTCAGGAGCAAGATCGGAAGAAATAGTAACGAATTTTGAATTATTATAATGACTATATGATTTTACTGATATTTTTTCCGTAATATTGGCTATCGATTCAAGCGGTAACATATTATTATTTTTTGCTCTGATTAAAATTTTACTAAAATCGCTAATATCTTTTCGATCTTTTTGATTAAATTGTAATATAACGTCATATAAATCATTACTCATTCTAAAATGCCCGATTTGTTGACCTGCAAGTAAATATTGTACCGTTTTGCCTATATTTGCCAAATCCATTCCGTATAAATAAGCCTTATCACGGTTGACTTCTATACTTATAGTCGGCATTGCCGATTGTAAATTTCTATTGACGTTTAAGAAAATAGGATTTGTTTTCATTATATCAATAAATTGTTGTGATATTTTATCTAGATCATCATATTCAAGGTTCGTTTGAATAGTAAATTCGATAGGGCTACTTGCATTCCCGCTAACCATTGAACGTGGATCCATAGCGTAAATCGACATGCCCGGTATTTCAGAAAACTGCTTATTTAACATATTCTTAATAGTTTCTTGGGAACAAGAACGCTCACCCCAATTTTTTAGAGGAATGAATCCAAAAACGTTATCGCTACCGCCTGCACCTATTACCATCAGATAACCTAATATATCTTTATAATTAGCAAGGATTTTTTCGGCTTCTTTCACTACTTTAGTAGAAGATTCTAAATTAGAACCTTCAGGACCTTTAAGAGAAACTTGTAAGAATCCATCATCTTCTTGGGGTACGAAAATTTTTTGAGTAAATTTAAAACTAATAATCAGCACTATAAATGATGATGCAATAATGATGACAAATTTCTTTTGATTGTCAAAAGTTAGCTTTAGATAGTAAATATATTTATTTTGAATAAATTGTAGAATGTCGTTAAACTTTACTAAGAATTTCGGTAAGTCCGTATTATGTTTTTTAACCATACGACTTGACATCATAGGAGTTAAAGTTAAAGCAACAAATCCTGAGAACAAAACACAAAATGCTAAAGTCCAAGCAAATTCAATAAATAATTTCCCGATAAAACCCTCTATAAAACCCACGGGTAAAAATACGGCAGCAAGCGTAATAGTCATAGCAATGATTGCAAAGCCGATTTCTTTAGAAGCAAGCATAGCCGCTTCCATGGGTTTATGCCCCATTTCATTATATCTAAAAATGTTTTCAAGCATAACTATCGCATCATCGACCACTAAACCTATAGCAAGTATCATAGCAAGGAGCGTAAATATATTAATAGAAAATCCAAAAGCATACATTACACTAAAAGTACCGATCAACGATACCGGAATCGTTACAAACGGAATTAAGGTAATTTTAGCAGAAGCAAGAAATAAATAAGTGACTAAAACTACTAATATTAAAGCTTCAAAAATTGTTTGAAATACTGCATAAATTGATGCTTTTACAGGTGTTGCTGCATCATATGCGATACCCATGCTTATTCCTTTGGGCATGGATTCTTTAATTCTTTCTAGTGCTTTAGTTACTTCATGTGATAAATCTATGACGTTAGCTTTTGATTCTTTTATAAGACCAAGGGCAATAGAGCTTTTGCCGTTATATCTAAAAATTATGTCCTCATCGGGAGAAGTTAAAGATATTTTTGCTATATCTCGTAATTTTATGATACCTCCATTTTGTACTTTTAGAATAATATTACCGAATTCTTCCGGTGTAGATAAAGAACCTGCAAGAGTTACTATAAAATTATTGCTTTTTGTTTTAATCGTACCTGCGGGATAATCTTTGTTTTGCTCTTTTATTGCGGATTCAATCTCCAATAAAGAAATTTTATGTTGATATAATTTTTTAGAATCGGGTTCTATTCTCATTATATATTCCCGACCGCTGTAAATTTGTGACTGTCCTACGCTTTCAAGTTTATCTAACGGTGTTTGTAGATTATCTTCGACGATCTTTGTTAATTCTAAATCGCTATATTGATCACTTTCAATGCTTATGAAGAGGCTTGGGAAACTATCGGCATCAAGTTTTGTAACTGACGGGGCTTTCATATCTTGCGGGAACATATAAGTGATATCCGATATTTTGGCGCGGACATCGTTTAGTGCTACTTCAATATCGGTAGATAATAGAAACGATAAAGTAATACTACTTTTTCGCCGGTAGAACTTTGAGAAGTTATATAATCTAAATTTTTAACCGTTTTTAAAGCTTTTTCTATACGTGTCGTTATTTCTTGCTCCATATATAAGGCATCGGCACCTGCATAATGAGCTTCGACATTTATAATAGGAACTGAAATATCCGGAGTACCTCTAATTTGTAGTTTGGTAAAAAACATTGCTCCAAGAGTTACGATAACCAAATTCAAAACTGTAGCAAAGACAGGGCGTTTAATACAAATTTTAGACAATAACATTGGATTAAAAATTTTATTCTAAATTAATGTGCATAGTGAATTATTACATAATCTGCTATTCGGTTAGAAATATTCTATATAAAAGGTGAAAGACGGTTTCCACTTTTTATGTAAATTAAGTATATATTGTTTTTTATTAAAAAACTTATAATTTTTTATAGAGTAGAAAATTAGTTTTTGTAATTTACTACTGACAATAAGTTATGGTTTTAACGATAAATTTTCACTTTAATTACTTGATTAAGATAGTTTTAACAGTATAACTGATGTAAAATGGCTACATTTTTCTATAAATTAATATAATAACGTATATATTTTAAATTTTGTAAATAACTGGCATTTGCAGTATGTGGGTAGTTTGTTATAATTAACTCACATAAAAAATATATTGATGTATATTATTGCCAGTTGTATATATTGTTTTATAAAAAAACATCAATACATATTAACCTATCAAAGGAGAATTGATTTTATTATGAGTACACATAACACAAAAGAACCAAAAAAAATGAATAAAACCGAATTTATAGCATTTATGACCGACCATGGTCATAATCATAAACATGCTTCACATAAAACATTAACAAAAGCTGAAGCCGAGAAAGCACTTAATTTAGTTCTTGATAGTGTAATTAGTGCTATAAAGAGCCACCATAATATTAATATAACAGGTTTCGGTTCATTTGAAATACATCATAGAAAAGCACGTGAGGGTCGTAACCCAAAAACCGGAGCAAAAATGAAAATAGATGCTTACAATCAACCTACTTTTAGAGCCGGAAGAAAAATGAAAGAAGCTTGTAATTAAAAGAAGTAACGTATTTACAGTACTAATAATTTCCGAACCCCGTTACATGCTTGCGGGGTGACACTAGAAAAACCAGCTCATGCAATAATGCTCTGCAAAAGCCGGAATGATATAGAATACTTCTTAAGTACAATTCATAATGATATTACAACCATTGATAATTGAACGCCTAGAGTTTAACTTAAAACATAATACGCTATACAATAGTTGGCTTATCGAAGCCGAAAATATAGAGCAAGCTTTAAAAGATTTAGAAGAGTTTATATATATTAAGCTTTTTAAGAATAGCATTCCTCTTGACAACAATCCTGATTATCATTTCATCGCTAGGGAAACTTCAGCTACATCTAATGCTAAAAATATTTCTATTGAACAAATAAGAAAATTACAAGACTTCTTAAGTAAAACTTCTGCAATTTCAGGTTATAAAGTTGCAATAATTTATGCGGCAGAGCTTATGAATTTGAATGCAGCGAATTCATGCTTAAAAATTCTTGAAGATGCACCAAAGAATAGTTACATTTTTTTAATTACTTCAAGAGCTGCAAGTATTATTTCTACAATTAGATCAAGATGTTTTAAAATTAATGTTAGATCATCTATCCATCATACTAAAAACGAATTATATTCCGAGTTTATTCAGTCGATAGCAGATAACAAAACGTTAGATTTTATTAATCGCTTTACTACTAAAGACCGAGAATTATGGCTAGATTTTATTGATAATTTATTATTATTAATGAATAGAATCCTTAAAAAATCTGCCAACGTTAATATTGAACTTCTAGATTTGGAAAATAAGATTTTTAATAAACTATCAAATAGACACCCTTCATATTTACTGCAAAAATTTACCGACATAAAAAAGTTAATATATAATACCATTGATTATGATTTGGACTTAAAAACAAGTTATATATTAGTGGTGAATGAGTTTTCTAGTAATTAACACGATATCACTACGTTCCTTTCTATGTTATCCATAAAACAACAAAATATATTGAGATACTCTTTTTTTTAAAAATAGTTAATAGATATTCAAGATAGAAAGCGGCTTCCCTCTAGAATATAAATTTAATTTATGTTTTATTTTGACTATTGTTAATTTACTCGTAGTATATATTAGGTTTTAGGAACTTTATAAATTAAATTATTTGCATGTTTAAAACTTTAACACAAAATTTAACGAAGATTTTTGATAAGCTAGTTAGCTCAGGCATTTTGACGGAAGCCCAAATAGATGCTGCTATGCGGGATATAAGAGTGGCTCTTTTAGAGTCAGATGTTGCATTACCGGTGATAAAAGATTTTATAGCGGAAGTTAAACAGAAAGCTTTAGGGCAGGAGGTTATTAAGTCTGTTTCACCTGGACAGATGATAATTAAAATTATCCATGAAGAGATGATCAATCTCTTAGCTTCAAGTAAAAGTGAGACAAAGCTAAATTTAAATTCAAAGCCGCCCGTAAATTTCCTAATGGTAGGGCTGCAAGGGAGTGGTAAAACTACGGCGAGTAGTAAGCTTGCTTTACGGCTTAGCAATCAAAATAAGAAAGTTTTACTTGTTTCTTTGGATACTTACAGACCGGCCGCACAAGAGCAACTCGCTATACTTGCAAACTCAGTACAAATTAATTCATTACCTATTGTGCAAGGTGAGAAACCCCTCGATATTGTCAAAAGAGCTATTGCCGAGGCTAAAATTTCTGCTTATGATGTCGTAATTTATGATACGGCAGGTCGTACACAAATTGATAAAGCGATGATGGAGGAAGCGCTTGCAATAAAAAAGATAGTGGAGCCTACAGAAACTTTGTTAGTAATCGACAGTATGACAGGGCAGGATGCAGTAGTTACGGCAAGTAGTTTTAATGAAAAGTTAGCAATTTCAGGATTAATTTTATCTAGAATTGATGGCGATTCCAAGGGTGGTGCAGCACTCAGTGTAAAATATATTACTAAAAAGCCGATTAAATTTTTAAGTAGCGGTGAAAACCTAATTGATTTAGAAGAATTCGATGCTGAACGTTTAGCTTCTCGAATACTGGATATGGGTGATATTATCTCTTTTGTTGAAAAAGCAGCTAGTATTGTTGATAGAGAAGAAGCCGAAAAAACGGCAGCTAAATTAAAAAAGGGTAAGTTTGATTTAAATGATTATCTTCAGCAAATGAGAAGTATAAAAAAAATGGGAGGTTTTGGAAGTATACTTAGTATGTTACCGGGTAGCGGTAAAATTATGGATCAAATAGATCAATCAAAATTAAATAGTAAAATAATTGAACATCAAGAAGCAATTATTTTATCTATGACGCCAAAAGAACGTAAAAATCCCGATATAATTAATGCTTCTCGTAGGAAACGTATAGCTGTTGGAGCAGGAACTACGGTACAAAAGGTAAATATTTTGCTAAAGCAATATAAACAAATAAGCGAGATAATGAAAAAAGCCAGTAAAATGAATCCTAAAAATCTATTACGTAGCGGAATTGGAAAATTGTTTTCTTGAATTTATATTATATCTACATTATGTCATTCCTGCGAAGCGGAAATCCAGTCAAGCATATAAAAACAAGTGTTTGTATGGTTATTTTATCAAGTATGTAACTTCTGTAGCAATATTGAAGTTATTTTTCTGGATTCCCGCCTACGCGGGAATGACATTGAGTAGGTTTTCCGATCCATGCAACAATGCCGACTTGATTGCGGGATCCAGTTAAAAATACTAAAATTATATGGATCCTGTGGTCAAGCCACAGGGTGACCTTTTCCTTAAGTGGACACCCATGTGTCTTCGCAGGAATGACATCGACGGTTTTTTTTAAACTATCCAGTAGTATAATAAGTAACACATATTGACCTAGTATTAAATTTAATTAATTTTTAATTTCAAAGCATTTGCAAAAAATGTATAAATATTGATCAAATAATTGGCACTATCTTTTAAATCACTACCACTACCATGCCCACTATCTACACTTCCTAGAAAGTAAGTTTTAGTATTTGGGTTTTTCTCAAGCACATACTCAAAAATTCTTCCATGTCATGGGTGTACACGCTGCTCTAATACTGAATCTGTAATTAACACAGCTTGGTATTTTTGCGTTAAAGATAAATTCTCTAGCGGTGCATATTTTTTGATATGTACTAAATCTTCTACTTTGGAGCACCATATTCTGTACCCCATGAATGTCCTGCTCCGAATTCTTTATATCGTATCGTATCAAGTATCGGCACTTCACATGCTATAGCTCCAAATAAATCAGGACGCTGTGTCATTGCAACACTTACTAGCAATCCGCCGTTACTTCCTCCTTTAATTCCTAAATACTCAGGGCTAGTAATATTTTGCTTTATTAAATCCTCTGCTACTGCAATAAAATCATTCAAGCCGGTTTGACGTTCTATTCCTTGAGTCGCCTTATGCCACTCAGGACCAAACTCTCCGCCACCTCTAATATTAGCAAGAACACTAACCCCGCCATGTTTAACCCATACTTCATTTTCTATGCGAGAGAAATATGGAGAGTTGATTACTTGAAAACCGCTGTATGCTTCAAGTAATGTTGGATTCTTACAATATTTGTACCTTTTTTATAGACAATAAAATATGGTATTTTAACTCCATCCGAGCTTGTAGCTTCCTTTTGATCTACAACATAATTTTTGCTATCAAACGGATATAAAGGCTTTCTAATAACTTTTAATTCATGAGTTTTATCCCATAAATAGATAGTGGGAGGAACTATAGAATTTTCTATAGTAATTAATGCATCTTCTTCCTAATCATCAGACAACATACCAAAAATTGTATTTTCATAAGACAGTAAAGTTACCGGTTTTGTCCATTCATGATTTTCTAATGTAAATGTTACTACTTTTGAAAATAACATTCTCATAGCTAGTTAAAAATACCGTATATTTAGTCATTCCTACAAAATACAATACTTCCCTCTCTGTTGGGGTAAATCATATTTTTAAGCTAGCTTTATCGCTATCTTCTTTTAGAAGATCAGCGTAGTGTATGGCAATAAGTGAACCTGCTTTATATTACTATCTTTAAATTGACAATCGGAACGCAGTAGCCAAAATACATATTCTTTAAAAGAACCTTCAGGTATTGCATCTGATGGCATATTTATTTTTTGTAATTTTAAGTTCTCATCTTTAGTATCTAAAATATAATTATCGTAATTATAAAAAGCCTTATTTGCAGATATAAATATTAAAGATGAAGAAATATTATCGGTAAAAGCTTACTGGCTGATACACGTATATAATTCTTTGGTATTTCAAATAGTTTTTTGGCTTTCTCTATAGGTTCTCCTCGCTTCCATATGTAGAGCAAGCTAGGATATAAAGAGTCAGTCACTTCCTCTTGATGCAAAACTGGATAAATATAATAGTATCTTGATCAACCCAAGTAGGGACAGTAAATTTACCTTCTAGTAATTTCCCGCTACTTGTTTTTGGCTCAAAACCATTTTTTACAAAATCTTTTTCTCTAAATCCCATGCTCTAAAAAACATCTCATCCTTACCGCCAAATGACATGGTAATTAAGAAACGATTAGGATTTTGAAAACAATCACTCCCACCTCGATACATTACTTTTTTACCGAGTTTTTTGGATAATTTATCAAAATCGATTAGAACTTCCCAATTTGGTTTATCTTTCGAGTAATTCTCAACCAATGTCCTACGCCATAACCCTTGCGGGTTTTTATAATCCATCCAAAAATTATACACGTAACCTTTACGTATAGCCCCAAAAGGAGTTTTTCTTTGATCATAGCAAACAGATTCTATTTCTTTCTTAACTACCTTATAAGTAGGCATAGATTGGCAAGCCTTTGCTGTTTTATCAGTACGCTCTTTTGCCCATTTTAGAGCTTCAGTTTCTTCTAGAAATTTAGTGTCTTTTGGGTTATATATTTGTTCATTATTACTTCCCATAGCTTGAACACAAAAAATTATAAAATAGTGGGTAATTTTTTTTCATTATTTTAATAAAATCTATTAAATTAAAAGCTTTATTTAAAGTTTTCTTTGAATTAGAATTGTGTTTTATCATACACCTTGAATAACATCAAAGAAGATGCTAGGTTTTGTGGACATTGCTAATTGATTTGCTATTTTGAGGTCTTTTTTAGCGAAAATTAATAAGATTTTTGTAGAAATAGTTATTCATATTTCAAAAAAATCTTATAATTTGTAGCAAAAAATAACCAAAATTAAATCTTTTTAGCAATGTCCACAAAACCTAAGTTAGCACTAGCAAAAATACAAAATATGAGAGTTATGGCTAATGATTTAAGTATTTATATTCATTGGCCTTTTTGTTTGTCCAAATGTCCGTATTGTGATTTTAATTCTCATGTAGCAAGTACTATAGATCATAATCAGTGGCTTAAATCTTATGAAACTGAAATTGAATATTTTAAGGATATTATTCAAAATAAATATATAAAATCTATTTTTGTTTGGGGCGGTACTCCCTCTTTAATGAATCCTGTAATAGTTGAAGGAATAATAAATAAAATCAGTAATCTAGCAATTATTGATAATCAAACCGAGATAACTCTAGAAACTAATCCCACATCATTTGAAACTGAAAAATTTAAAGCATTCAAAGCTGCCGGAATTAATCGTGTTTCAATAGGAGTGCAATCCTTAAAAGAGGACGATTTAAAAAAATTAGGTAGAACTCATGATTGTATGCAGGCCATTAAAACAATTGAGGCGGCAAATACGATTTTTCTACGAGTGTCATTTGATTTAATATATGCACGTAGCGGTCAGACATTAAAAGACTGGCAAGAAGAATTAAAACAAGCTATGCAGCTCGCTACCTCACATATTTCTCTTTATCAATTGACTATCGAAAAAGGTACGCCGTGTTATAAATTATTTAAGGAGGGTAATATGAAATATCCAATTATGCTATGATAGGGTATGAATGTTTGCATAATTTAACTTATTGGAATTATAATAGCTATTTAGGTATAGGCCCCGGAGCTCATAGTAGAATCATTGAATCCTCAAGTTCGGTATCGGCAATTATGATGTGGCATAAACCTGAAAAATGGTTAGATGCAGTTAAAACAAAAAATGTTGGTATTCAAACTAATACTAAGTTAACACATCAAGAGATTATTGAAGAAATGATAATGATGGGTTTACGCCTTAGCAAAGGTATAAATATTTCTACATTAGAGCAGAAATTAAACACGAAATTAGAGCATATTTTAGATATGAATAATCTTAAGCATTATCAAGCGTTAGACTTAATTAGACTAGATAAAATTGTAGAAGTCAAGATTTGATCTTACAGTAAATTATTAACACCTACTTCTCCTTTCCAACTACTCTTGCCTGCATAAAAAGCTTGATCTGTTAAATCATTATGATATTCTTTTTGAATCCCATCCTTATCAATTATGTAATGAACACTTGCACCTCGCTCATCCAATACTTCATGAACAGCCTTAATATCCTTGCTTACAGAATAAGTAATTACTACACAGGTAGGTTTTACTCCTTCCGGTCTTGGGGCCATATATTTACAATTTGGACTATTGGTATTACTAATACCGTTATTTTCAATAGCCTTACTTTTACTCATAACCTTCCTCCAATATATTTAATAATTGTTGACGGTTCAGAATTTACTAAACCTTAACAAAAATTAATACTTTGGTAATGCTAAGTCAATGAAAATTTAAATATTATTCACAAGGTATCGATACTGATCTGACACGTTCAATGATTATTTTTCTAATATTTGTAGTAAATGCTCTAGTTAACGATAAAAGTGCTCTTTCCATAGTCCTTGATAATTCTTTATAATCAAAAGAGACGTCATGTTCATATTGCCCTTCTGCTTCAGCAATATTATTTAAGAAATCACTTTCTATTTCTTTGAATAGATATTCAATTTTATTATTAGGAGTATTTTCATTGTCAGCTTTTAACTTTTCTTCTTCAGAACTATTAAAGAAATATTTTAAAGGCGTATTTAAAACCTTTGCAAAAACATATAACCTACTTATAGGTATATTACTTAAACCTTCTTCATATTTTTTAACTTGGAGAGCACTAATATCGAAAAAGCTTGCCCTAATTCTTTTTGGATAATACCTACAGCAAGACGTCGTTCTTTTAAATGTTCACTTGCGAGTTTGTCTGGATGTTTGATTGAATCATTCATTTTAACAATAAGCTTTAATTAAAAATTAATTATTAATAAAGGCTATTCAACTTTAAATGCAGTATATATTACTTTATATTTAATCAAGCAACTTTATTAAAAATTTAATATAATAATACTAAAACCCTTTGTTATCAAGAATCAAGGCTAATAAATAATTAATTAAAAGTATAAAAACGATGAGTAATAAAATAGTAAAATTACCGAATTGCGAGAATATAGTGGGAGAGATTAGTTTTTTAGGAATTAAACCTTGAGTATCATTTATTTCATTTAGATTTAGTTTTTTTATTGTTCTGCCAAAAGGATCTACTATAGCTGAAATACCGTTATTCGCTACTCTAATCATAGGTAAACCGTTCTCTACGGCTCTACTTCTACTAATATGAAAATGCTGATATGGACCGCTGGATTTCCCATACCATGCATCATTTGTAATATTAATTATTACATCGGCTATTTCATTATTCGTCCGTACAAAATCAGGAAAAATAGATTCATAACAAATTAAAGGTTTAATTTTAAGATTATATTTTTCAAGATAAACAAGCCCTCCGTTTCCTTCTTTATAATCAATTAAACCATGAGTTAATTTTTTAAACGGTAGTATCTTTTTAAGGGGCATATACTCACCGAAAGGTACTAAATGTGATTTATGGTATTCAAATAATTTATGATTATTTTTATCAAGAGCATACATAGCTGAGTAAAGTTCAAACTCATCACCTTGTTTTTTATTATCCGAAATTCCTCCTGTTATCAAAATAGCATTTGTAGAATTTAGCATTTTTAATAATTTTGATTTAACTTGCGGTATATCATCAGGTACTACTAATGCTGCCTCAGACCAAATAATTAAATCGGTAGGTTCCAAATTTTCCGATAAATTAATATGTAGCATTAAATTATGCCAAAATTCTTCTTCATTCCATTTTTCGGTTTGAGGTATTGAAGGTTGCACTAATCGTACTTTTATATCAGTGAAATTTGTATGGTTATTACTTAGCCTTACTGCTCCATAAATGACAATGATGGTTAATACTAGGACTGAACTAGCTAGTAATATTTTTAACTGAGTAAATTGCTTGCTAAATAAAGGATAAGCTGATGTAGAAATATATATAACTATAAAACTAAGCCCATATATCCCTATTATACTTAAAGGCTGTATTAAAATATCTGAAAACGAAAAAGCATAACCAATCAAATTCCAAGGAAGACCGGTAAAAATCCATGAACGTACCCACTCAAATAATACCCAACATAAACAGAATATAAATTGGTAATATTTATTATTTTTAGCAAAAAAACTAAGCGTACAGCTTGCCGATATAAAGCAAGCTAAAACTATAGGTAGTCCAAATAACGCAAAAGGAATTGCCCACCAAAAATCTGCAATATAAACGCTAACACCGATACTTATCCAATATATTCCACTTAAAAAATGCCCAAAACCGAATAAATAACCAAATTTTGTGGCTTCTTGCCAATTTTCGGATTTTTGAACTATATAACATAAGTAAGATAACGTTAATAATGCCGGTATAAAGAAAGTCGGAGCAAAAACTAAACCGCTTAATATCCCTAGCAGTAAACATATGATTTTAGGTTTATACATTTTTATCGATTATTCGTTTACAAAATAATACATCATGCTATCATTTCAGCAAGTTTTAATATAATGAGTAAATAAATGACTACAGGATTACTACAAGGAAAAAAAGGCTTAATTACAGGTATTGCAAATAATATGTCAATATCGTGGACGATTGCACAGCTTGCTAAAAAACACGGAGCAGAGCTATGGTTTACTTATCAATCGGGAGTACTAGAAAAACGAGTTAAACCACTCGCTGAGGAAATAGGTTGTAATTTTGTTAGCGAACTTGATGTTACGAAGCCAAAATCAATTAGTAATTTATTTGATGATATAAAAGAGAAATGGGGTAGCTTCGATTTCTTACTTCACGGTATGGCTTTTGCCGATAAAAATGAATTAAAAGGACGTTATGTTGATACTAGCTTAGAAAATTTTCATAATTCTTTACATATATCATGTTACTCTCTTTTAGAACTCTCAAGGTCCGCAGAAGCCTTAATGCATAACGGCGGAAGCATTGTGACATTAACTTACTACGGCGCTGAAAAAGTTATACCTAATTATAACGTTATGGGAGTAGCCAAAGCTGCACTTGAGGCTAGTATAAAATATCTAGCAAACGATATGGGAGAAAATAATATTAGGGTAAATGCTATTTCGGCAGGACCTATCAAAACTTTAGCATCTAGTGCAATAGGTGATTTTAGTACTATGCTTAAATCTCACGCTGCAACCGCACCGTTAAAACGTAATACTACCCAAGAAGATGTAGGAGGAGCAGCAGTATATTTATTTAGTGAATTATCTAAAGGTGTTACCGGTGAAATCCATTATGTAGATTGCGGTTATAATATTATGGGAAGTAATAAATTATAAATTATTGTAGGGATTAATGTCATTCCCGCAAAAGGCTTGCTTGTGTAGACCAATAAAATCCACTGTGTCACCCCGTAGCTTGACCACAGGGTCCATAAAAACAATAAAAATACTAATAATATTAGTATTTTAAGCTAGATCCCGTGAATAAATCACGGGATGACAACTGTATTTTCAAGTCACACAACAAAATCATCACAATCCATGATTTCTTTTGTTGAGGTGTTCAGGTTTTGGAGGAACAGGCGGTTTTTTAGATTTTGCCTGAACCTTTTTAGCCTCTAACGGCAATGCCAGATTATTGAATCTATTTAACTCTTTTGAGATTTGTTTTAACTGTTCTTGTACTTCTATCTTTAAAGGAGTATGAGAATTTTTCATTTCACTATTTATTATTGTGCCTATTTTCTCAAGATTTTCTTTAGAAATAGAATATGATTTTATACCTATATAATTAACAATCTTTGACCACCAAGTTTGTCCTTTATCTAATCCTTGATATATTACATCTACTAAATCATTTTTTTTGAATGTTAATATATAATCAGAAGCTCCTTCTAAAGATTTAGATAAATGCCTTTTTATTTCTCCTTGTCTCTTATCTTCAATATTTACTTTTTTGTCTTTCTTGAGTTTTGTTATTGCTTTTTCAATTATTGAAGATATCTTAGTTTCTTTTCCTTCATGTGCTTTATTTTCTAAATTTTCTTTGGTATTAAAATTTATATTAGTTCCTATTTTAGCATCTACTAATTGTTTAGCATACTTACCGTTAGGATCTTGTATTTCTCGCTCTATCTCAGCGGATTTTAAACCTAATTTTGTATATATATCTGATTCTCGGAAAAGTGGAGCATATAATAAAAAATTAATACTTTGAGCTATTCTACTATCTATCAAATCTTTAGAATCTCTTTTGGGATAAAATTTTTCTTGTAAAATACGATAGTGATCTAATATTTCCTGTGTTATATCTTTTACATCAAGAGATTGTAATTCTCCTTTATCATTAAATTTTGCTTTCATACCTGAGCGTTTGGCTTCCAATAATAATATTTCTTGAAAAACTTTATTATTAGGAATACGACAAACGAAATTAGGATCGTTATCCGGCATTAATTCATTTGCATTTTCCATTATTGCTTGATTGAGTTTATGTAATTGCTCTTTATTAAGTTTTTTATCTAACAAACTTATAAAAGCTTCTCTTTGTTTTTGCTTACTTGCAGTACTAAAAGTCTGCTGCATCTTTTGCAAAACAACAAAATCAAAATTTTTGTTACCTATTTCTTGGATAACTAAATTTGCTAAATTTTTTGTTTCAGTATTCACTGTTTCTTTTTTATTTTTTGTAGCCATATTTAGTATTAATCTCACTTATAATTATTTAAATAATAATGATAGATTAAATTAATTTCTAGATGTTTTTACTATATTTATAATCAAAACTTTAAAACAGTATCTAGCCAGTCATACTGGTTCTGAGCTATTACCCAAAATTTCTATTGATTCTATTGTTTCATTATGCGATTGACTATGCATTACTAAATCTAAAATATTTGAAGATGCTAAATTGCTAATATAAACACCTTGTACATCATTTAATACATAATCAACCACTAATAATTTAGAATCAGCAGAAGTTCCATATAATGACATTTTTGCCTCAAATAATTTTTTAAATGTATCTAATTCAAGTAATTCTTCACATACAATGTTCTTTAATATCTCTACTTACAAATAAACTCATTATGCTTCGTGCTAAACTATTTTGAATATACAAGTCTTTTAAGCATTCAATAAAATGTTCAAAAAAATTTAGTTCTTCAAAAGGAATGTTGAAATCAGGTAATAATTCTTGATATAATTTTTTCTGCAATTCCTTTTTTTCAATTAGTTCTTCAAAAGGAATGTTGAGATCAGTGAACAATTCTTGATATAATTTTTTCTGCAATGCCTCCTCCTCAAATTTTTTCAAATAGAAATTATCAATTAATAGCTTGTAAAGCTCAAGTATCCCACTAGGAAAGTTAATTTTCAAAGTTCCTTTTTTATCAATTCCTACAGTAAACCTGTTTTCTTTTGCTTCTAAATATATTAGATCTCGCAATATACTATCCTCTTTTGTTCTACGAAGTAAAAAAGCTGTATCTTTAGAATCAACTAAATCTAAAGCATGTTTCATTATTGTTGCATTAAGCTCATGTAACATATTGTTAGATATCACCTCTGCTGCATCTGCTAGAAAAGATTTTTTATCATCTATTTTTAATTTCCTTAAATTTTCTAGAACTTCTACAGTTATTTCACCTTGTTGAATTTTTTTTAAGTAACTCATAATAGTTGCTAAATTTTACTTCTTGATTTTTGTTGCATCCTAACCCGGCATAAACATTGCATCCTGATTCTTGCTTTTGAGCTAATCCAGGATATTCTTTTTCAATTTCTCTAGGTTTACTAATACAAGAGCTCATAATGTCTTTTAGCTTCATATAATTTATTCCTTACATTTAATAAGGAGTATTATATTTAGTTAAGAAATATTAACAAGTACTTTATAGAAGATTAAGATAAATTAATTTTTATTGAGAGGATGATGCAACAATGCTTTTTTGAGATGATTAGTTTGAAGATGAGTATATATTTGGGTAGTAGATATATCAGCGTGACCAAGCAGCTCTTGAATTACTCTTAAGTCTGCTCCGCCCTCAAGCAAATGACTTGCAAAACTGTGACGTAATATATGCGGAGAAATATACTCATGGTTAAGTCCTGCATAAAGGGCAGCAGATTTTAACAGAATAGCAAAATTTTGCCTAGTCATATAACCCGCTAAAGCTGATGAAGGAAATAAATAAATTAGATTTCTTGGTTTAGCTTTATTCACAAAAACACCTCTAATTGCAAGATATTTAGCAATACTGATAACTGCCTGTTCATTTATTACTATGACTCTTTCCTTATTACCTTTACCAAGTACCGAAAATATTTTTCTTACTTCTCCTGTAGACGTTTTATTAGTCAGAATATCAGCAAGCTTAAGACTAACAAGCTCCGAGACTCTAAGACCGCTAGCATAAAGCAAATGAATCATAGCATTAAGCCTGATACCTTCAGGAGAATTATCTTGAGAGCAATGTTCAAGTAACGATTTAATTTGAGCTATAGATAATATTTCGGGAAGTTTATTTTGATATTTGGGCAAATCTACGTTAAGAACCGGATTAAACGCGGTATGGTTTTCGCTAATTAAAAATTCATAATAACTTTTTATAGTTGAGATTTTTCTGTTGATTGAGCGTGCTTGCAAATCATCACTTGCTAGATACTCAATCCAGTCTCTAATATTCTCAGTAGTAATATTTAATTCGGATAATTTGTGTTTAGCAAGATAATTTTGAAAATCGAATAAGTCACGCTTATAGCTAAGTATAGAATTTTTTGACAATGCTCTCTCGGCTAAAAGCATTTCTAGGAATTGCACAATAAATTCCATAAGATGTTTTAATTTCTATAATGGAGGCCAGGGTCGGAATCGAACCGACGAATAGAGGATTTGCAGTCCACGGCATTACCACTTTGCTACCCAGCCTAATAAGTGTCATACCACAATCCTATGTCATTCCTGCGAAAGCAGGAATCCATAAACGGATAATTGTATTTTTACTGGATTCCCGCTTTCGCGGGAATGACATAAATACTACCAACATCCATACAAAAAAGCAACTATTTTTATATTAAACTCCTAATCCTTGCAGGATATTTAAACGATTTATCCTTCATACAATTCAAGAACTGGCTAACTGAATCTACTATATCGTCATTTTTAATATGGGGAAAATTCAGTAATTCCTTTAAAATTATGCTTTTGTTTAGGTATTAGAACACTAGCTGATTGAAATAAAGGAACTACCGAGGCGAATCTTGTAACTTTATCAAAGCTTGGCTTAATCCCTATCACTCTAATATTACCACCTAAAAATCCTATATCTTGAATCAATTGTTGACCACTTGCTTTATCTTCGATTAATATAAATTTTGGCTGATATTCTCTAGCTAATTTTTCCATCAAATTCTTAAGCTCAGGATAATTAATTTTTTTCCGTACTAATGATACTAGATGATATTTCTGCATCCCCCATATATTACAAACACTATAATCGGAATCTTCGGAACTCTTAATTGCCGTATCCCAGCTGTGCACAAAATAATCAAATCTTGAAGGTAGATTTTCATAAAATCTAATATCTTCCATATTCAGTAACGATGACCTTTGTGCTATCGGTTCTTGTAAATATTGAGCATTATCATTATAGCTACCTATTTCCTGCTCTAATTTCATTAAACAATCAGGAGGTTCTTTAATAGCTGTCTAATAACTTTACCACTAAGATATTGATATTCTTTATTCATTAATTTAAAGGAGTAATCTTGAATGCTAATCGCCGGAATTTTTAAATGATGCCATGAATTGCTATTATTAAGTAGATAACCGGATAAATCATCCGTATGCAGACGCTGCATAACTAAAACTATCGCTCCCTTATTACGATTATTTAATCTGCTAACAAAAGTTTGCTCAAACCAATCTATAAACTTTCTTACGTATTTTATAAGAATGAATTTGCGTGGGGTTATGAGGATCATCGATAATTAAGATATCACCGCCCTCACCTGTTGCCGATCCTCCAACCGATGTTGCAAATCTAAAGCCATTAGCTGTCGTTAAAAACTTACTTTTTTGATTATGGGGTTTACTAAGGATAGTACTTGAAGTTCTTTATACCAATCAGAATTTAAAATGCACTGACAATCTAGTGAGTGTTTAATGCTAAGTATTTGAGAATAGCTGGCAACCATAATCCTTTTGGTAGGATTAACCCCCAATAAATAAGCAGGCCAAGCAACGCTAACACCAATAGATTGTAGTAAGCTCCTTGGCGGTATATTAATTATTAAACGATTAATATCACCGCTTTGCACGGCATTTAAATAATCGGTAATTATTCTTATATGCTTACTTGGATAATACTCCGCTCCAGGATTAATAGTATTAAATTAATTATAAAACTATGAAAATCCTGTCGTAAAATAGAATTTAAGAGTTCTTTAGAGTGGAGCATATTGTACCTACATCGTCATTGCGAGGAAAAATTGTAAGTTTTGACTAAGCAATCTCAGGCAAGATTCCTAAGATTGCCACGCTCCTTGAAATCGCTTGCAATGACCTTAAAACCTTATCATAAATTATCATTGCCATTAATCCCCTATAGTATATAATTTTGAAAAATAATATATTTATCTATGAAATTACTAAAAATTATTTTTATCATTACTATATGCATTAATTTTCCTATATTCGCAGAAAATTTAGAGTCGGTTACTACAACCGAAGATATTGAAAATGACGTATTTATCCTTCTTGATGAAAATCATCCTATTTTAAATCCAAACGATAATATTAATGATAGTTCTGAGTTTAAAAATTATACAAATGGCAAAATTATTGCTCTAAATAACATTACTGCTACTTCTGAAGAGATAGATTTTAAAGTCGGGGAAGAAAAATATTTCGGTAATATAAAAATCAAATTGCACAAATGTATAAAAAACCTTGATCCATATAATGAAGATAATTATTTGTTGATGACCATAACGGAATATAAAATAGACGAAGATCCTAATTTACTCTTTCAAGGATGGATGATTTCTTCAAGCATTTCACTTTCAACGTTTGAACACCCAATCTACGAAATTTTTGCTAAAGATTGTTTTTAGATGCAATATTTAATTTCAAGTTTAATATTTTTAATTCCAAGCCTTGGGATGCTGGCGGGCTTATCCGCTGCAGCTACTGTTACAATTTTTTTGCTTATATCATTCCTGCGAGGTATTAATCGTCATTGCGAGCGACTGAAAGGAGCGTGGCAATCCAGTAACAATGTCATACCGTGGCTTGACCACGGTATCCAAAAAATAAAAAAAGACTGGATCCCACTACAAGCTCACGGGATGACAATGTTATTCACCGCTTGGTGCTTTATATCTTGTTTATTCGCAATTCATCTTATTAATAGCTTAGCTACTTTTACTCAAGTTTTTATACTCTTATTTCTTGGCTTTGCAGTTAGTAATTCTGCTCCTTTTCAAAATCGCTTACAGCTTAAAAAAGCCTTAATATTCGGAATTCTCACAGCAATATTATTATTCTTCATCGAATATTCTTCTAATGGATTTTTAACAAGAATATTCAAAACTAGTTTTGGCTTATATATGCTAGATCGTGGTTGTGCTTTACTTTCAATTACCGCTTGGGTAGCGATTATAATTTTACTTTCTAACGGTAAAAAACGACATACCTTAATGCTATATATATTAGTACTTTATGTACTAAGTATTTCCGATAGTTTAGCAAGTTTTTTAGGCTTCGGTATAGGAGGAGTAATATTTATTTTAACAAGATTTATGAAGCCGATATTTTTCAAATTAATCGCAATAAGTTTAATTACCGGCTCGTTACTATTTCCTGTGATAGCTAAACAAATAGAACCACAAGATTTATCTGAAAAATATTTAGCTACACAACCTTCCGCTGCTCATCGTTTATTTATTTGGCATTTCGTCGCAAACAAAATCATTGAAAAGCCGATTTTAGGCTATGGCTTAGCTTCTTCTAAATATATCGAAGCTGGTGATAGTGAAATGATCGATTACAACGGAGAAAAATGGCATCCTTTGCCGCTTCATCCTCATAATAATATATTACAAATTACTCTTGAACTCGGTATAATAGGTTTAATATTATTTTTATGCTTAGTTTATAAATATCTCAAACAAATTAGTAATCTCGAAAATAAAAATTTCAAGGCAATTTCCTATGCATGTTTTATAAATTACTATATTATCGGCATGATTTCATATAATATTTGGCAAATATGGTGGATATCAAGCGGTATTTGGGTACTAGTTTTAATGAAGCTACTAGTTAAACCTGATATTGTCATTGATAATTGATGCTATTTGAGGTAAATATAGAGTTAAGTGTCATTAAATCTACGTCATTGCAAACAGCCGTAGGCTGCGTGGCAATCTCATCAAATATCCTGAGATTGCTTCGTCGCATTACTGTGCAATTCTTCTCGCAATGACGGAACAATATAATAAAAAACATATGCTACAAAACTCAGAACTTTTACAAGAATATCTACCGATTGCCATATTTTTCGGTATTGCGGTATTGGTTTCCGGTTTAATAATGATTCTACCTAACCTATTATCGACAAAAAAATATAATAAAGATAAGCTAGAACCTTATGAGTGCGGTTTTGAGCCTTTTAGCGATGCAAGATCAAAATTTGACATATGTTTTTACTTAGTTGCTATTTTATTTATTATCTTTGATCTTGAAATTGCATTTTTAGTGCCTTGGGCTATTAGTCTTAATACGATAGGTAAAATAGGCTTTTTCTCAATGATGTTTTTCTTATTCGTACTTATTATCGGGTTCATATATGAATGGAAGAAAGGAGCTTTAGACTGGTAGTAATATGAAAAATAATTTTTATCAAGAAGACGAATTATTAAGTAATGAGCTTTCTAATAGAGGATTCTTACTCACTAAAGTTGATGATGTTATAGGCTGGGCGAGAGCTAATTCCTTATGGCCTATGACTTTTGGGCTTGCTTGTTGTGCTGTTGAGATGATGCAGGCAGCAGCAAGTAGATATGATATGGATCGCTTCGGTATGTTATTTAGACCAAGTCCAAGACAGTCCGACCTTATGATAGTTGCAGGAACGCTTACTAACAAAATGGCACCAGCTCTACGTAAAGTATATGATCAGATGGCTGAACCTAAATGGGTGCTTTCAATGGGTAGTTGTGCCAATGGCGGCGGCTATTACCACTTTTCCTATTCGGTAGTGCGTGGCTGTGATAGAATCGTACCGGTTGACGTATATGTCCCTGGCTGCCCTCCTACCGCCGAAGCATTAATTTACGGGCTGATGCAGTTACAGAAAAAAATTAAACGCACTACAGGTTTTAAGTATGACGCTAGACAAACTCATTGAAAGACTTGCAGCTAAATCTAGCATTTTAATAACTCCGATCACGGTTAAAGATTACCTAGCTTATAAAATCGAGCCGAATTTTTTATTGCCGTTTTTAAAAGCTTTAAAAGAATCGGAAGAATTACGCTTCACTCTACTTACTGATTTATTTGGGGCTGATTTTCCTCAGAATAACGTAGTCAATTCAGTTGGGCTTGGCCACAAGGAGCAAGGCGCGAAGCCTATAACTAATAGGAGAACGACGAGCGACAATGTAGGCGAGTCCAAATCAATTGACTATAAAAGGTTTGAAGTAGTATATAATTTATTAAGCTTAAAATTAAATAAGCGTCTTATAATAAAAGTATATATATCTGAAAAAGAAACTATACCTTCAGCAATGAATATATTTAGTGCCGCTTGTTGGTATGAGCGTGAAGTTTATGATATGTACGGGGTAAATTTCGAGGGTAATGACGATAAAAGACGCATACTAACCGATTACGAATTTGAGGGGCATCCATTACGTAAAGATTTCCCGTTAACAGGCTATACACAAGTTAAATATGATGAGAAGCTAAAGAAAGTAGCTTATGAACCGGTCGATTTAGACATAGAATATCGTGAGTTTGATTTTAGCTCGCACTGGCATAGCCCGAGTTATGTATTGCCAGGTGATGAGAAGGCAACTAATGTCATTCCTGCGAAAGCAGGAATCCAGAAATAAAATGAATGTCATCCTGTGACTTGATCGCGGGATCCAGAAAAAATACAAAAGACTGGACCCCGTGGTCAAGCGAACTAGGTGACAGTAGGAAAAATACTATGACTAACAACACCAAAACTATAACTCTAAACCTTGGTCCACAGCATCCGGCAACTCACGGAGTTTTAAGGTTAATCCTTGAGATGGACGGGGAAGTAGTAAATAATGCCGACCCTCATATTGGGTTACTTCATCGTGGTACGGAAAAGCTTATTGAGCATAAAACATATTTGCAGGCTATACCATATTTTGATCGTCTTGATTATGTTTCACCGATGTGTCAGGAACATGCATTTGCTTTAGCTGTTGAGTCGTTATTAGAATGCGAAGTCCCACGAAGAGCTCAGTTTATCAGGGTACTATTCTCAGAGCTAACAAGAATTTTGAACCATACTTTGAATATTGGCAGCCAAGCTTTAGATATCGGTGCTACTACTCCTTTATTATGGCTCTTTGAAGAGCGAGAAAAGATCATGGAATTTTACGAGCATGTTTCCGGCTCTCGTATGCATTCAAACTACTTTAGACCGGGCGGGGTTGCAGCAGATTTACCCGAAGGTTTACTTGAGGATATAGATAAGTTTATAGAACAGTTTCCTCCTAAACTTCACGATATTGAAAGTCTACTAAATGAAAATAGATTATGGAAACAACGTTTAGTAGATATCGGCGTTGTGTCTCAAAAAGAGGCAATGGACTGGGGGTTTTCAGGACCAATGCTTAGAGGTTCGGGTATAGCTTGGGATTTACGCAAGTCAAACCCTTATGACGTTTACGATGAAATGGACTTTAAAGTACCAATCGGCAAAAACGGTGATTGTTACGACAGATATTTCGTTCGTATGCTTGAAATGTACGAATCAATCAAGATAATCAAGCAATGTATAGAAAAAATGCCGAAAGGTGCAATTAAAACCGATGATCCTAAATTAACACCACCGACAAGAGCCAAAATGAAAGAATCTATGGAAGCAATGATTCATCATTTTAAGCTCTATACGGAAGGATATGACGTCCCAGCCGGCGAGACCTATAAAGCCGTAGAAGCCCCTAAAGGCGAATTTGGTGTATATTTATACTCGCAAGGAGGTAATAGACCTTATAGATGTCGTATTAAAGCACCCGGCTTTGCTCATTTGCAAGGACTAGATTTTATGTCTAAAGGTCATTTAATGGCAGATGTTATTACTATTATTGCAACGCTTGATATAGTATTTGGTGAGATAGATAGGTAATATATTTGTCATGCCGTGGGCTTGTACTTGCGTTGCTCTGTCATTCCTGCGAAAACAGGAATCCATAAAATAAAACTAAAAAACAAAAAATATATTGGGTATATATATTATGCTCTAATAAGCATGGTACTTTATATATTGGTATTACTCATAATATAATAAGTCGTGCTTATGAACATAAACAAAAAATAATAAAAGGTTTTACCTCAAAATATAATATTATAAAGCTTGTTTATACAGAAGAATTTACTGATATTCAAGAAGCACTTACAAGAAAAAAACTTGAAAAAATGGCAACGTAGTTGGAAAATAGAACTGATAGAAAAAACTAATCCTGAATGGAAAGATTTAATTAAATAGTTCTACGGATTCCTGCTTGCGCAGAAATGACATAAAACTATACCGTACTAAAAATATATGAATACAAAAATTACAAATTTTACATTTGATAAGAAAAATTTAAATCTAGCAGAAGAGATTATAAAAAAATATCCACCGCATGGAAAAAGAAGTGCAATACTTCCGCTGCTTGATCTAGCACAACGTCAAAACGGCGGCTGGCTACCTGTTCCTGCTATCGAATATGTCGCAAATATGTTAGCAATGCCTTATATACGGGCTTATGAGGTTGCAACATTTTATACTATGTTTAACTTAAAGCGAGTTGGTAAATATCATATCCAAGTATGTACTACTACTCCTTGCTGGCTGCGTGGTAGTGATGATATAATGAAAATTTGCGAAAAGAAATTAGGTGTAACACTCAAAGAAACTACTGAAGATCAAAAATTTACTTTAAGCGAGATAGAATGTTTGGGAGCATGCGTTAACGCTCCGGTCGTACAGATTAATGACGATTATTATGAAGATCTAACTCAAGAAAAAATGGGGAAAATAATAGACAAGTTTCAAAATGACTAGAATCTTATTATTATTACTTAGATTTTATCAATATTTCATTTCTCCACTACTTGGCAATAATTGCCGGTTTCACCTCACTTGTTCTGAATATGCCAAAGAAGCTATATCAATGCACGGCAGCATAAAAGGCTTGTGGTTTACCTTTAAAAGAATCATCAAATGTCAACCGTTTTGCGACGGCGGATATGATACAGTTCCAATCTCTATAAAAAATTCTAAACCACTTAATAAAAAAATATAAATTATGTTTATTGTAAAACTTAAATATACCTTAGGCTTAGATCTTTCTTCTGTTGAAAAATTTATTACGAAACATAGAAAATGTTTAGATACATGTTATGATAAAGGACATTTTATTAGGTCCTATACATCCAAGAATTGGCGGTATTATTTTAGCTAATATAGAAAAACTAAGTCAGCTTAAAGATATATTAAGAGAAGATCCTTTTTATATAAATAATATAGCTGAATATGAAATTACTAACTTCACTCCTACAAAATGGAATAAGAATTTAAATATTTTTTTTCAAAAACATGAATAAATTAATCCCTTTACCTCGTGAATTTTTTGCAAGAGATACTAATGTAGTAAGCACTGAGTTAATCGGTAAAACTCTTTATTTCCAAGGTAAAACAGCTATCATTACTGAAACTGAAAGCTATATAGGGCAGAATGATCCTGCTTGCCATGCAGCAAGAGGGCGGACAAAAAGAACGGATATAATGTTTGGTCCTGCAGGCTTTAGCTATGTCTATTTAATTTACGGAATGTATTATTGTTTAAATTTCGTAACCGAAGCTAAAGGCTTCCCTGCTGCGACCTTAATAAGAGGCGTACATGTTATTTCGCCTGAAAATCTATACCTCAACGGTCCGGGTAAATTATGCAAATATTTAGGAATTAATATTTCTCATAATAAATGCGATCTCATAAATAACAACGCATTTTTTGTCGGTGATATCGGCTTAAAGCTACCCTACTCTACTACTGCTCGTATAGGTATTACTAAAGGCACGGATAAATTATGGCGTTATGTTGTTACAGATATCACTAATTTAATCTCTCAATATAATGTACAGCCTTAATAAGGTCATATTGATTTACGGCAAAAGGACCTCGAAAAGGTTTGTCTAATATAAATAATAACAAAAGCACTGATGATGAAGTGATACAAACTAAACCAACCGAAATCTTATGTAAATAAAGTTTGGTGCCAAGCATACAGACAAAAATTAAATTAATAGCAGTCATTATACATACAACTATCCAATATTGAATATTTAAGGAAAAATAGGACATTTTAATCCTGTTATACCTTACTGTATAAAGCTCTTTTATCTCCTCAATGATTTACCTGCTTAGTCAATAGCTGCATTTGCTCGCGTGCTTTATAAGCTTGTAGTCTCTTATTAATATCTTGGAGGAAACTAAGAGCTTCATGACCGATTTGCTTGCCGTCTTTCATTAATTGCCATTCACGCCGCATTACACCTTTGGTATAATTTTTAATATCTAGATAAATTGTAGGCCTCATTTCATGAGGAAGCCAACCTACACTATCTGCAAGCCTCATCAACACTATAGATTCTGCTGCCACCCCTTCTTGTGCTTTATTAAAATTACCGAGTAAATAAATTAATACAAAACCGGTTGATACCTCATACATACTACCGACTACACCCGATAAAAACCCGCCAAGACTTCCAAGCTCTTCTTTTTGAAAATTATTAGGAATAATGTATTTTGTTAAATATAAACATCCCGCACAAAAACTCATCAAAACAATATTTATTATGATGAATAAAACAATATTAGGAACGGTATAGATAAAGTCAATTATATGATTACATAGGTATTATTAACCATGCCCTGCTGAATATTTATGTAATATACTAGAAATAAGAGTTTGATAAGGTAATCCCTCATAAGCAGCTTTTTGTTTTATTCTCATTAAATCACTACTAGAAATACGAATATTTATTCGAGTATCTTTTTTTAAATAATTAGCTGCTGCCACTTGTGATATATGTTTCTCTTGTTCAAAATTTTTAATTCTTTGCCATTCATCATTTTCAAAAGACTCCAGCAATGCGTTTTCTTCAGCATCTAGTATTAATATTTGATATATTCTCTTTATTTCTCATTACTTTTCCTATTTTTAGATATTCCTGAGTAGCTTTGTGACGTGGAATAATAGTCTTTAAAAAAACTGTTCCATCAACTTCACTAATAAAAGGCACTAAATAGGCGTATTCATTAAATTTAACTATATACATTTTTTGCTCTGAATATTTATTAGCATTTGGATGCTCTATTATATCCAATAAACAATTACTTTCTATAACTGATATTATTTCTTCAAACCTTACCTTGCGCTCACTTATTAACTTATAATTTTTTTCAGCAGAAAAGCTATAATTACATTTCTTTGTCATCTTATGATATTAGTACAATGTATGCTTTATGTCAACACTACACTTCCATCTCTTCTAAGACCACTGTAGAATCAGCAAGTTTAGTAATTTTTTCAATTTTTAACCGAGCTTCTTTTAGTTTTTTCTCACAATGATTCTTAAGTAAAATACCTCTTTCAAAGCTATTAACTGCCGTCTCTAGACTCTCTTGTCCGTTATCTATTTTTTTAACAATTTCCTCAAGCTCTTTTAAAGCTTCTTCAAAGCTAATATTTGCTTCTAAAGTTTTAGTATTAGTCATTTATTTTTATTTTTAATGGTTATCTGTATTAATTGTGTCTTCAGTTGTTTGGGGTATAAGTAATTTTTTTAGCTCACTACTATCAAAAGTTTTCTTAGGAGCAAAAATACTCCCTTGCATTTTTATATTAAGATGTGCCAAGATATCTTTATCAGAACTTGTATTTGAGGTATTTAACTTAACAAGCCTTGCCGGCACGTAAAATGATAAAATACTAGATGCATCCATATCAAAATTATATATATTAACTGCAAAAGAGGCCGCACCGCTACTATATTGTGTTGCAAATTTTACTTTCTTTAAAAGGGCAATACCTTTTTGTAGTTCAATATCACCGCTTATACCTCTAATATTTTCTTGTCCTGTGGTTATAGCACTATTTATATCTTTATCTAAATTTTGTACCTTATAATCAGCTGTATCAATTTTTTCTATAAAAGCATCAATTGCAAAATTATTAACATCTATATTGTTTATAGCAAATTGTGATTTTGTAGTAAGGTTATATAGCTGGCTTTGAAGAGTGTTACCGTTAGTTCCTAAACTACCGCTTATACTTATTTTTCCGCCACTTGCAGTAAATATTTTAGGCATAAGAGCTGAAACTTTGTTTAAATCTATTGTATTTAAAGCATATACGAAATTTATAGCATAAGGTTCTAATAAAATATTGCCGTTACCTTGAAGGTTACCACCTAATAATTCTGCTTCAATATTATTAAATTGTAATAAATTATTATTATTTGCTACATAAAATTTAACATTTTTCAATATTAAATCATTTTGTAATAATGTCGACAATGTACCGGAAACTTGTAAGGTAGCTTTATCTAAACTATAATCATTTATTAATTTATTTCTTAAATTAAGCATTCCTGCCGGTGATAATAAATCAGTAGTAAGATTACCGTCCTTAATTTCTACGGTCAAAGACGGTAATACACTCGATGCATCTAAGTTCCAGCTAGTTGATAAATAGCTGTTAGCAGTTTTAAAATCTAAATTACTAATTTTTATATTAGCTGGTACGATTTTAGCAAGCAAATTCATTTTGTCAAATACATGATCGTTATACTTAACGCTATCTATCAGAATATCTAAATTAGCTAAATATCCTATTGTTCTAATAGGGATGAATTTACTTGGATAATCTAGAGCTTGCATATCTTTAGTTAAATTTTTTGTAAATTCGATAAGCGGCGAAATTATTGGATACGTTCTACTGCTTAAGTCAAGCGAAGATATATTAAGCGTAGCGTCTAAACGAGGTGTTTGAGCAATAAATTTACTAGAAAAATTTCCTGATAAATTTAAATTATCTGTTTTGAGTAATAAATTTTTAAAAAATAAATCTATTAAAGTGAGTTTTAAATCCGATGACAAGCTAAAAGGAATAGCTTCTTTAATAGTAAAGTCGTTAAATCCTAAAATATTCAGTAACGAATTTATATCGTTGTGCTTTAAATACAGCTGTCCATCGAACATACTTCTAACGGCATTCTGTGTTACATTACCTGTAAGCTTAAATTCTCCACCTGATTTAATATTACCTGAAAATTCATTTATCTTTAAAGTACCCTTTGATAAGTTAGACGAAAAGACTATTTTTTTTAGTTCTTCATTATTACTTAAAATTATTTCGTTAATTGCCACGTCTGCTTTAAGTAATTTATTGGCAAAAATAAATCTAATATTTGAAGAAGAAGTATTAAATGTTACCTCTGCATTTGGAGAAATTAACGAACTTAAATCTATTTTAGGAAAATCTAGTTTTACATTAGTAGTAATATTATCATTTTTAGCAATGTTAACAAATCCATGACCAATAATAAAAGATGATGCTATTACTATGTCTTTTAGTTCTATTGCATCTTCATTATTTGAAATATTAAATTTAACGTTTACTGCCTCATGTTGATTAAATTTATTAAAAAAATGGTTTAAATCCGGTAATATATTATACATTACCGATGCTAAATTTTTAATCTGATATTCACCACTACCGCTAGTAAGCTTAGAATCTTTGTAAATTTGCGATAACTTAAAACCATAATCATTATTATCAATATTAAGACTAAAATCTACTATATCGTCACGTTTATTAATTGAACCTGAAATTTTACCTATATAGTTACTTGTAGTTTTAAATATGTAATTAGACGATAAAGCATTTTCTTTTTTTAATATACAATTATTAAAATTTAAAATAGAATAATCTTGTTTATTAATAATACTGAGATTAGTAACATTTAGATTTATATTTTGTAACTTATATTTAAAGAAATTCTTTATTAACTCTTCATGATTATAAATATTTAATACATTAGAATGTGAATAAAATTTAGCGTCTAATATATCTATTTTATTAATTTTAGGATTAAATTTTATAAGCGACCACAACGCAAAATGAATTTTAATCTGCTCTAAATCTAACTTTCCTTCTTCTCTTATCGTCTCAATAACTAAATAGGACAAAGGAAATTTATGCATCTTTATTTTTCCGATATTTTCTTTTGCAATTCCTAAATGACTGGTAAAATTATTAGTAACCGAATTATAGTTAACAAACGATAATGCACCAAACATTATAAATAACAATAATGAAAAACAAATTATGACGCCGGCAGCTATTTTTTTTATCATGTCTGTAAAAAAGTTTAATACATTATTATATATAATTATCAAAATTTAAAGGCAAATTAATGAATTCTTTAGAAAATTTAATTTTAGTCGGTGTAATAAAATCATGTCATGGAATTAAAGGTCATGTAATGTTAAAATCTTTTACCGACCCTGCTACAAAAATACTTGAAAGAAATTTAGTAAATGAGTCAGGAGCAAATATACATATTAAGCTAATTAGCCAAAATGCCAAAGGAGAATTAATTTGTACATTTAATGATATAGCTACTCGAAATGAAGCTGAACATTTAAAAGGTTATAAAATATTTTGCTTAAGAGCAAGTTTACCGGAACTAGAAGAAGATGAATTTTATATAGCGGATTTAACTCATTTACCGGTATTAAACCAAGATCATAAAGAAATAGGCAAAATTAAAAATATTCTTAACTTTGGTGCCAGTGACATAATTGAAATAGAATTTTCAGATCAAACAACCGAATTATTACCTTTCAATAAAGAATTTTTTCCTATTATAACTAAAGATTATGTGATTTTAAATTATCAAAGAGAAGCTTGAATAATTTACCGTAGTTTTCAATTTCTTTATAGTACCCTACGATTCTTATTCACCTCTGTCTCATCCCGTGGCGTGACCACGGGATCCAGTTAAAAATACTAAATTTATTAGTATTTATTGTTTTTATGGCCCCCGTGGTCAAGCCACGGGGTGACACAGTGGGTTTTACCGGTCCACGCAACAACATCTACTCGCAATGACGGAAAAACCGATCCACGCAACAACGCCTCGTGGGAATGACATAGAATATAATTATTTTAATCCTTAATTGAGTAAATTATATAAAATTGACAATTAATCCTTAAATACTATAATTAATATATGTATATAAATAGAAGGTTAAGCTCTATGCCTAAAACTTTAAAATACTCACTTATTATATTTATAAGTATAATATTATTATTAATTGTTATTCCTTTCTTTATTCCTTTAAATAATTATAAAGGAATAGTAATAGATAAAGTTAAAGAGGCTACAAATAGAGATTTAACTATTAACGGCGACATAAAATTATCTTTACTACCGAATCCCGCAATATCACTATCAGAAATTAAATTATCATCAATAAACGGTACAAAAGAACCTCATCTAGTTTCCGTTGAAGGTGCTAAAGCGTCATTGCGACTTTTTCCTCTTTTTAGAGGAGCAATTGAAGTAGCTTCTATAGAACTGCAAAAACCGATTATAAATCTAGAAGTTTTAAGTAATGGACAAAAAAATTGGCAATTTTCTACACCTAATAATGCATCCAAAACAAATGAACTTAGCTCTGTAGAATCTACCGATACTAAAACTGAATTAGCACTTCCTATTTTGATTAGTCATTTTAAAATTATAGACGGCAAAGTAATATATATAGAAAAAAACAGTGAGAAAATATTTAACGATATTAACTTAGAGACTAAAATTAAAAGCCTTAAAGGTCCTATAGATTTGACTTTAGCTTTAAAGGCTTTGGAACAGCAAATTAATATAGACGGCAATATTGAAGAAATCGGTAAAATAATTCCGTTAAGTGCCAATATTAATCTTGCCGGTGCAAAAATTAAAATCGAAGGAAAATTTGATAGCGAAAATAATTCGTTCATAGGTAACACAAATATTAAAGGTAATACTAAAACTTTAGGTATGCCTGCTGATTTACAAAATGACTACGAGCTAACTACGGCAATTACTGCCGATAGTAAAAATATAGCTATTAAAGATGCTAGACTTAATTATCCAAATATAGAATTACTAGCAAATGCAAATTATGATATAGAGCGTAATAACCTGAAATCAAATATTATTATCAATCCCGGTAACATTATAACCGAGATTAGCTCTAATTTAGATAAGACAAATATTATGCTACAAGCTGATAGTTTAAAACCTATACTTGATGCTCTAAAACTAAAGACCGATAAATTACCGCCTATTATTAACCAAAAACTTATACTTACTTCTAATATAATTAGTAATTCTCAAGCAATAAAATTACAAAATATTAATTTATCGGCTGCAAATAGTAATCTAACGGGAGATATTGAGCTTAAAAATTTAGCACAAGATATAACTATTTCGCACAATCTAAAAATTAATAATTTTGAGTCGTTTATGTCTCTTATGGGAGTAAGTAATTTAAGTCAGATTGGAGTATTGCAGTTAAACGGAGGAGTGCAAAAAATTAAAGATACTTTCCATATTAATAATAAAATATCCGCTTTTAATACTAATATATCTATTAAAGGAGATATTAATTTAGAAACTCAGAAGCCCAATTTTAATCTTAACTTATATAGTCCGTTAGTGAATTTGGATAAAATTCTTACAAGTAATAGTCCTACTCCTGCTCCAAATAAAACTAATAGTCCTGCTACTCAAAACATACCTACAGCTAAAAATAATTCTCCTTGGTCAAATAATCCTATTAATTTAGGGTTTTTAAATGAAATTGAAGGGCAATTATCCGCAAATATTGATAAATTAACTAACGACTCATTAATCATAAATAATTTCAAAGCAAAATTAAATATCACCGGCGGCACGCTGAATATTACTGCAGTTAATGCAAGCATTTACGGTGGCGAACTAAGTAGCACCGGTTATGTGAGTTCAGCCAAAGATCAAAACGCTGCAATTAAAATCGATTTAAAAAATGCCTATCTCAAAAGTTTCACTCCACAATTGGATAAAATAAAAATAACTGATGGACGACTAAGCTTTAAAGCCGATCTTACTTCTCGCGGTAATAGCGTTTATACATATGTTAATAATCTAAATGGACAATTTAACGTAAATAGCGATAACGGGGAAATAAGCGGATTTGATTTAAACCGAATCGCAGATGCGGTAAATAATGCTAAAAATACCGAAGGAGTATTGCGACTTATTAACAGCTCCTTTAGTGGCGGATCCACATCTTTCAAAAATTTAATTGCCAGAGGAAATATAACGCAAGGCAAGCTTAATTTAAATGAATGTAGTTTAGATGCTTCACCTGCCACAACAAATGCAAGCGGTCAAATTAACTTACCACAATATATGATGGATGTTAGTGCAAGCGTTACTATTGCGGATTTACCGCCTATAGCCGTTAAATTATACGGATTCATAAATAATCCGCAGCATAAATTAGACGTTCAAGCCTTTCAAACATATTTAGTTAAAAACGTATTTAATAGCGTTATTAAAGACTTAAAAAGCGGAGAGAAGAAAACTGAAAATATTATTAAAGATGCTTTGGGTCTCAGAAAGAAAAAGGATACAAATACAGAGGAACAAAACAGCCCTCCGCAGGAAAACCAACAAGCAGATCCTGTAAATAAGCTTCTACAAAAAGGATTGAAGAAACTGTTTTAATGTGACCGTCACGGGTGTTGTGTGACTTATTATTCCTCTCTATGTCATCATCCAGCAAAACATATAATATAGTGTAGTAACAATGTTGAAGTTATTTTTTCTAGACTTAGTTAGCAAGCAACTAGATGACAGTGCAAAACTCATAAATACCCACGTTTTGATACAGTTATTCCTGTGCCAAACCTAATTGGATACAAATCCTTTGTTTCCTCAGTACCTAATACCAAATTAGGTATGTTTTTAGGGAAATCTTGAATTACTTTAGTAATTTTTGCTACTTCTCCATCATAATTTACCTTTTTCAACAAAATAATAAGGTCTTCATATAATAATTTTTTATTTGGATTTAACCCTATAGCTCTTTTGATAGAAGCGAGTGCTTCCTCCGGATTTATTTTATGTAATTTATTAAAAAACTCTTCGTGATAGTATACTTTACTTGGATCTAGTTCAATAGCTTTCTTTAATGATTTAATCGCATTATCTTGTTGTTTTTCCATTAAAATAGAACTTAAACTATGAAAAATTTCAGATTCTCTATTGTTATATTTTTCAGTCTTATCATAAGTTTCAATAAAATTTGAAAGTTCTTCAGGATCAGTTTCAACGAATTTTCGTAGATTGTCTTTTTCTTCTTGATATTGGATATCTGTTATGAAGATCGAGATATTTTTTCACTACTTTCTTTAGCAATTTCAGAAGTTTTAAACTTCCAATAAGGCAAAATTTCATTTTTATATGGTTGACAAATGCATACTCCTTGCTCCCCTTTACCTACTCTATAGCTTTCCGGGCATTTACGATACTCAATATCATTTTTCCATTTATAACTTTTATTATCAAAATTTAGATAGCTTGGTTTTTCCATAACTTATGATATATTTGTAATTAATAATTTATAACTACAATTTCAATGTAAGTAAATAAATCTGAAGTTTGTAAAGCTAAGTAAGTAGTTTAAATAAACTTTAATTTAAAATCGTATGATTAAGAAAATAGTACAAAATACGAAAACTTTGCACGTACGTCCTAATGGAAGATCAGCTGATTACATAACGCCTAACTTCATGTATGGCTGTACCGGAGGTTGCAGAAATAGTTATTGTTATGTTATGCATCATAACTATGAGACATTATATATCAATGAAAATATAGATCAAATACTTGACGTATTGGATAAACATATAGCAAACTTACCGACTAAAATTTCCAATCAAACAGATTCTAAATATTGGACATATGATATAGGTTGTTCTACCGATGTAAGTTTGCATTGGAAACACACTAATTGGTTAAAGATATTTAATTTCTTTAAAGAAGATCCACGTGCTAAAGCAACTTTTGCTACTAAATATGTCAATCCTAAATTACTTAATTTTAATCCTGAAAACAAAATAAGGATTAGATTTAGTTTGATACCGACAAGAATGAGTGAGATATTAGAGCCAAAAACGAGTCCAATTATCGAGAGAATAAAAGCGGTGAATATTTTTATTGAAGCAGGTTACGAAGTTCATCTAAACTTTGCTCCTATTATTGCTTATGAAGGTTGGCTTACCGAATATGCAAAGTTATTTGAAGATTTAGCTCAATACATAAACAACCAATATAAACCGTTTATAAAAGCGGAATGCATATTTTTAACGCATAACGATAAGCAGCATGAAAGAAATATTGCCTCAAATAGATTAGAGAGTGAAGCTTTAATTTGGCAACCAAATTATACAGGAAAATAAAGTAAGCGAATATGGAGGCAAGGCGGTACGTTATAAAGCCGGTATTAAGAGTAGTTTTATCCAACGATGGAGTGTGTTGCATGACAGGTTGCTTCCATGGAATAAAATACGATATATATTCTAACTCTTCCTACTTATCAAAATTACGAAACAAAAGCATAAAATTTAAAAATTACAGTTATAAATAAAAAATCACTTGCATGAAAATACACTTATGATATGTTTCTTCACTTTGGGTTTCAATTTTAGCTTCTATAAAAGTAACCCAACACTATTATCTCTCAGCTAATAGTGGATATAGTGTTAGTTGAGTACAAAAGTAAAAATATAAAAAACAAGTAAAATATCGAATAGGCAAAAAATCGTTTAGCTTGTTTGTTATCAGGGGTGTCATAGAATAAAGAACCGGCATAATATAGAAATACTACCCCAAGGATACCAGAAATTATTAAATATATAAAATTATTCATTCCAATAAAAAAAGGCATTAGCGAAACAATAAATAAAAGAATACTGTAAATTAGAATTTGTTTTTTAGTATATAAAGTCCCCTTTACTGCAGGCATCATCGGTACTTTACAGTTTTTATAGTCATCGTTACAGAATAAAGCAAGAGCCCATGAATGCGGCGGCGTCCAAATAAAAATAATCAAAAATAATATACTCGACTCTAGAGATATAGTATTGCTTACCGCTGCATAACCTATCACAGGAGGTAATGCTCCCGATACTCCGCCAATAACGATATTTTGTATAGAACGACGCTTTAACCAAATAGTATAAATACAGATATAATAAAAAATAGTGAATAGCAGTAAAAAGGATGCAAGTAGATTAACACATAAAGCCATAAAAAATACTGCAAAAAATCCCGTTATCAAACCAAAAGATAAAGCTTCATCAGATTCTATAACTCCTCTTACTATCGGTCTTTTTTGGGTACGTTTCATTAAGCTATCGATGTCTCTATCGTACCACATATTAATTGCCCCTGCACTACCTGCCCCAAGCGCTATGCAAACAACTGCAATACCAGCAATAAACGGATGCACGGAATAAGGAGCAAGCCACATACCTACAAAACCCGTAAAAATCACAAGCGACATTACACGCGGTTTCATAAGTAAAATATAGTCTTTAACAGTACTTTGTGAATGATTGATTTTACCTAAATTGATTGGTCTTACTAAGGAACTCATATGAAATATTTTTTAATTAAATATAAAAAGTTTTAGGTTAAAAATCAATGATTGACTTTGATGCAAGAAATGTATATATTTTTTTGTAATTCAAATAATAAATAATAAGTTAAGGATATTATCAGTGACAAAAATTGTTCGTTCTAAATATAAAGCTAGTAGAAGACTTGGAGTAAGTCTATGGGGTGATAGCAAGGATGCTTTCAATACACGAAATTATCGTCCCGGGCAACATGGGCAGAATACCATGATTAAAACTTCAGATTATGGTTTACATTTAAAAGCTAAGCAAAGATTGAAATGCCACTACGGTCGTGTCACTGAAAAACAATTTAGAAATATTTTTGCACTTGCTCAAAAAATGAAAGGTAATACCGGTGAAAATTTCATTGGGTTACTTGAAAGTAGACTTGATACGGTAGTTTATAGAATGAATATAGCTCCAACTATTTTTGCTGCAAGACAGTTAGTTTCACACGGACATATTAAATTAAACGGTAAGAAAGCCGATATCGCAAGCATACGACTAAAGGCAGGCGATGTTATAGAAGTTAAAGAATCCGTAAAACAAATACCGCTTATCCAAGAATCCGTTTCAAAACAAGGTCAAACAACACCGGGGTATTTATCATTTGATGTACCTTCATTAACCGGTAAATATTTAAGAGTTCCTGCTCTTTCTGATGTCCCATATCCTTTTGAAGCAGAAGTGCATTTAGTAATCGAGTTATATTCTCGTTAACAATTATAAAAAGGCAGGTTTTATTTATCTGCCTTTTTACTTTCTTCCCTACACCTACATTTTTTCTTTATACTATAATACAACTTATCACCTAATTCCGGCAGCTTTTATTAAAGATAGATTAGTTAAGAATTTAACGTCTGAGCTAAGAAAAAACTGTAATTTTTGACAAAGCAAGGAAGTATAAAAATGCTAATTTTTAGTATTTTTTTATTATTTTTATGGAGTGCCACGCTACTTTCAATCGCTCAAAAGGTATTGCTGCGTGGATCAGTTTTTCAGTTGTTTTTGGATACCGTGGTCAAACCACGGTATAACACCGAGTGCCTTTTTCGATACACACAACAACGCCCACTCACAATAACGATATCTATTTTTAATAAAAATAATGCTGCTTCTACCTTTTCCAAAAAGTTAGCATATGGAACGCATTTAATAATTAGCGGTATAATTGGTTTTATTGTAAATGGGACAACAGGAAGCAGTCTTTTTGTTTCGGCAACTCTTGCTGACGAAATCTTAATAACCGAAGGGTATTTTCAGAAACATTATCTTACTTCTGCCACATTTAAAGGAAGTTTAATCTACCCTATTACTACAAATCTCATCACAACTTTTCCTAATTATTCAGTACTAATTTATTTAACTTCTACAGCTGCAATAGTAGGCTTAGCATATTATGGGACTGATTTCTTAAATTATCAGGAAAATTTAAAAGAAATTCAGATAAACTTAACTCCTAATATTAGGGTAATTGATCCTAATATACTTTCTAACAATTTTAAAAATGATTCAAAAAATGAAATTAAAGATGTAACCCAAGGGTTTTAGATTTAATTGAAGCATACATAAATAGTAGTTTTATTAACTATACCGGAAATGATGGCAATACATTAATTGCATTAACCTTACTCATACAGGACCCTAATGCTGATATAGGACCTCTTGTTTCTCAAGGAGCAAAAATCAGTATTTTATGGTGTGGAAAAAATATAATAAGCACACTATTCCAATCATATAAAGTTTCTTTAACACAAAATACTCAAATCGAACAAAAAACTTTAGAACTGTTACTAAACGAGGAATATAAAAGTAAAATCTTAGGATTAAAGGATATAGAAGCTATTACTAATAATTTATTTAATAATCTTAATAATACTTTCACTATTGGAATTTTACAATTAGGGAATTTAACCACTCAAAAAATTATACAGCTTATTGCATTGCAAGATATAATGAATTTAGTTCCAGGAGCTATTATATTTAATGCGTTTGAAAATATTAAGGAAGGATTTTTAAATATATTATATCAACTGAATATTTCTTACAGGCAAGAAGCCAGAGAAAATTAACGAAAATACAGCTTCTATAGTAAGAAATATATCCTCTAATACTTCAAATATCTTGTTAACTGATTCTGCTCAATTTGTACAAAATCAATATGCCAAACAACTTAAAGCTAAAAAAGAAATATCAAAGAAAATGTTGTTTTTAGATAGCACAAAAAATACTATAACTACTATACTAGATATCTCCGATAAATTCATAAAATCACTTTACTATATTTATAAAGTAAAAAATGGAGAGATTACGCCTGAGCAAGCTCTACCACTTAATCCTTGGCTTGAAACCTTAAAATCATTCTTAACAAGTTCCTCATTAAAAATAATCTTTAGTGGAGCAGTTATATCACAAGCGAGAATTACAAAATTAATAGAGGCAATTTCTTCTGAGAATACAAAAGGAATAACATGGTCTACTAATGATACAAACGATGAACTTGTAATTTCTGATTATAACCTAATTATAGAAGAAAGAACTATTTTGAGTTTTGAAAAATTAGTATTCAAACTAGGAGCACATGATCTTCTTTCAGCTTCCTCAGGAAAAGGCAACACTACTTTTTTAAAGAGTTTAGTCAATTGTATTGCTGATCCATGCCATAGCGTTGGTGAAATTTCCATACCTACCCATTATCAAAATCCAAAAATAATATTTATTGATCAGAATAGTTACATACCGGTTTAATCTACTTTATTTGAAATAATAACCTCCGACCTTGATCAATCAATCATTAAAAGTAATAAGCAATTATTAGAAGAAAAAATTAACACACTACTTATAAAATTAGATCTAGGTACATTAATTAAGCACTTAAGTGATAAAAATTATGATGTAATAAATGCACCAAGTGGCAGTCAAAAGAAAAAAATTAGAATCATTAAAGCTATAATTTCAAACCCTAAAATATTAATTTTAGACGAGGTATTTGCTAATCTTGATAAAATATCTATAGAAAATGCATAACAAGCTTTAAAAGAATTTTTACCGGAAACTTTAATGCTTGTAGTGCATCATGACGGTAAATCTCATGACTATAATAATTTTTATGATCAGTATAAATCTTGAAGATTTGTATGCTGAAATAAAATTATTAGGAGAATAGCTATTCTATTCAACCCTATATACTTGACTACTTTTAATTTATCATGAGTATATACTAAATCTAGATGTTCAATTATGGGAGTTTTTTAAGATTTCTTTATAGATTTCAAGGTTTTTTCTTAGCATCAGATCAAGAGAGAAATTATTAGTTACCGTATGTCTTGCCGCTTCTTGGATTTTCTTAGCAAGATCAGTACCTAAAATCGAGAAACAATAATCGATGTTCTGTGCTAACGCTTCGGCATTATTTGGTTCTACGTGGAAACCGGTTATATTATTCTTTATTGTCTCTACTGCCCCGCCGATATTAGTTGCAATAACAAGCTTCTTCATCGCCTGCCCTTCTATAATAGTACGCCCGAAAGCTTCAGGCTCGATTGAGGCAGAAATGATAATATCGGAAATCCCATATAGGTTTATTATATCCGAATCATTACCAAAAATTTGAATTTTATTTTGAAGTTTTAGATTAGCTATAAGCTCTTTTACTCTATTAGTAAAATTGGGATGTCTAGATATATCACCGACCATTAAACAATAAAAGTCTCTATGTTTTAATTTACTTAATGCTTCTACTAGAATAAGATGTCCTTTCCAACTTGTCATTCTAGAAGGCATTAATATTATCGGCACGTTACTCGGTACATCATATTTATCACAACATTTTTCAAGTTTTTCCGGCGTTAAATTTGCGGGATCGAAATAATCACAATTCACTCCACGCTCAATTACTACTATTTTATCTTCATCAATTTTATAGTTTTCGAGCAAGTGTTGTTTTACAAAATTAGACACGGCAACAACTTTCTTGCCTTTTAGCATTATGCTATTATAATATTTTTTAAAACTATTCGGAATATTATAAACCCCATGAAAGGTAGTCAAAAATTTAGCATTTGTCCATTTTGTTGCTAGATATGAACTCCATGCCGGTGCTCTTGATCTTGTATGAACTATATCAACATTATATTTTTTGATTATTTCTGCTATCAATTTTGCATTATTCAGAATTACAAAAGGATTTTTACTGTTACTATTCATTTCAATATGCAATATATCTTCCTTATCTAACTCTTTAACTAGAGTACCGCCTGCTGAAATTATGATAGGAGTATGACCGAGAATTTTAAGATATTTTGCAACTTCTATAGTACCTCTTTCAACCCCTCCCGAAACTAGAGCAGGCACTACTTGCAAAATAGTATATTTATTGTATCGTTTACTTGACTTTAATGAAGGCATTAAATCTCAATCTATTAAAATAATTCTTTAAAATGCACAAACTTTATAATAAAACACAAGACAAATTTATTGTCTACGATAATTATAGAATAATTAATACAAATATTCCATCTGTAATTTTTTTACACGGCTTGATGTCTAGTATGCAATCAACTAAGGCTATCTATTTAATAGATTATTGTAAAAAAAACAATTATAATTTTATTGTTTTTGATAATTTCGGCCATGGAAACGCATCAGGACAATTTAAGGATCAAACAATTAGTGATTGGTTAGAAGGAGTATCACTAATTTTAGATAAATTAATTAATACGGAGGCGATATTAGTAGGTTCGAGCATAGGAGGATGGCTAGCACTTCTTGCGGCTTTAAGATTTCCTGATAAAATAAAGGGACTTGTGTGTGTAGCCCCTGCTCCAGATTGTACTGAAAATATTTGGCAAAATATATCTCTAAATGATCAAAATAAGATGCAAAAAGAGGGAATACTAGAAGTAAGCGGTAAAAATTGTGAGCATAAATATCATATAAGCTATAAACTGATAGAAGATGCAAAAAAACATTTATTATTGACAAAGAAACAGATTGATATAAATATACCGGTACATCTCATTCATGGGATGTTAGATGAAGACGTGCCTTATAATGTTTCAGTAAAATTATTAGAAAAAATAACGAGCAAACAAATAGTAATGAAGCTAATTAAAGACGGTCACCATAATTTATCTAGAGAAGAAGATTTAAAGGTCATGACAAATTCCTTAGAAGAAGTAATTAGACTCTTAAGTAATATTAAATAAACAATAAATATGTATAGCAACATAAATAAAGTTCATGATTTTAAAGAAGTTATAGAAGCGGTAAAACAAGCCGATAATACTAGCTTGGTGCTTTTTGATGTAGATGAAGTAATTGTAATGGATAGTGATGAATCTAGGTTAACACATGATTATAGAAAAGAATTAATGAAGAACATTGAAAAAAGACTTACTAGAAAAGAATGTGAATTATTACTTAGTATTGTTCTTAAAGATAGGAAAGCTAGATTTGTTAACCCAGATATCTTAACGATATTTGCTCTACTTACAGAAAAAAATGTACCGGCAATGGGTCTTACTAAACTTCCTACCGGTAAATTCGGCGTAATTGAAGATATGATCGAATGGAGAATTCGTGAACTCACTGCATTAAAGGTAAATTTTCAAGAATTTTCACCTTTAGAAGATGAGATAATAATAGAAGATTTTAATGCCGGTTACGGTAAACCTACATTAAAAGACGGAATAATTTACACTGCGGAATATGATAAAGGAAGCATGCTTGAGTATGTATTACGAAAAACAAGTTATTATCCACAATCAATAATATTTATCGATGATATGGAAGAAAATTTATTATCATTACAAGAAATTTGTAAGAAACTAAAAATTAACTATCAAGGATTTGAGTTTACCGGTTCTGCTATCGTTCCTGAACCTGTTCTTGATGCACAATTAGAAAAAATTAGATTTGAAATTCTAGAAAAAGAATATAAATGGTTAACGGATGAGGAACTGAAAAAGTATACTTTGTCATCTAGTAGCTTGTCCACAGTATCCAGCTAAAAATGTCACAATAACATGCACTTTTAGTTGCTTTTCCTAGATGCCGTGGACAAACTACTAGATGACACCTATGCACCTTAGAGTATAATATATGATGTCTGCAAAACTTATTGTTCTTTTTACCTTACTTATCTCGCTTTCTACTATGGCAAGTAAAAAGGAAGAAGAAACAATTACAGCAGTAAAAGCAACTAAAGTACAAATTGCGCTGAGCTTTACGACATATTTAATATTGTAGGGCAATGCCAGAATGATAATAGTCGTGATTATTATGCCAATGCCACCGGAGTAGTTGAACAAGTCTCAGCACATCAAGGAGAAATAGTAAAAAAAAAGGGATATATTGCTAGTTATAGATAAAAACATAGCAGAAACCACTAAATCTAGAGCAGCAGCGTTATTAAATACAAAACAAGAAGATTATAATAGAAAAGAAGCTTTATTCGCTAAAAAATTTGTAAGCAACGAGGAATATAAAAGGTCAAAAAGCGAACTTGAAGATGCAAAATTTAATTATTCCAAAGCTCTAAAAACATATAATGATATGATAATTACCGCACCCTACTCTGGTAAAATAGGCGTAATTAAGTCTATGGTTGGCGATGAAGTAAAAATAGGTGACTATCTTTTTAGCATTACCGGAACAGAAAACTCACAAAGTATTTTTATTGAATTGCCGGAGTCTTTAAGCGGAAAAGTTGGCGTCGATACTGAAGTTTTAATTGCAGGAAAAATTAAAAGTACAATCGGGGCAGTATCGCATTACTTATCAGATAATGGTACTTTAACAGCTAAATTTTACCTATGGGTACAAAAATCCTGCATAATAGCTTTGTAGATGTTACGCTTATAATTAACCCTCATAAAAACCTAACCGTTCCTGAAAGTTGTATTCAACGACATAATCAAGGTAATTTTATTTATAAAATAGACGGTTATACGATAAAACAATTATATGTAAAAATCGTTACACGTACAGAAGGTCTAATTGAAATTATCTCTGACGATATTAAAGCAGGTGACTTAGTCGTTACCGAAGGTATGACTAAAATTGGTGATGGCTCAAAAGTTAAGATACTTGAGGAATAGTTATTTATATATGCTTTTTAAGCCATCTCTGTATTCTAGAGATTGTTGCACGTATTCCTTCTTGCCTTATAGAAGTAATAGTTAATAAAATCAAAATTTTTGTCACAAAGCAATAGGTTCGTATTTTTTGAATTACATAGTTATTTTTGAAAAAAGAAATATTACTTTTTTTATAGTCTTCATTTTTATTTTCTAGTAATCTTAATTGTGTAACAGCTGCTAATAACAAATTAATAGTAAACGGACTAAATTTACTTAAATAAGAATCATTAAGAACATAAGAAGTAATATTTATTAAACCTACTGAATATTTATTTGGGTCCATAAACGTATTAGTACCACCGCTAATTCGTACTTTAGACAATTCTTTGTCTATACCGCCTATTGAGTTTTTACTAGCAATAGATATCCATAAACAACAATCTTCACCGCTTCTTATATTTTCAGGAAATAAATTTTCTTGAAATAATGTCAAAGTTCCCATAACTGTCGGCATTGCTATTGGACAAGTTTGTATGACTTGAGGAAAAACATTGCCACTAAAAAGCCCGGAATGAACAGATTCGATATATTTTCCTTTTTCATTTATTTTTTGATATGAAGTATGAGAAAATATAAAATTATTTTCTTCCATAAACTTTAATTGGATTTCTATTTTATCCTTATAAAATAAATCGTCCGAATCAAGGAAAGCAATATATTTTCCTATAGCATTTTTAATACCTAAGTTACGTGCAGCAGCAGGTCCTTCATTTTGTTTATGAAAATATTTTATTCTTTTATCTTTTTTGCATATTGCAGTTAATTCTGATATATCATCAGTCGACCCATCATCTATTATAAGTATCTCAAAATTTTTGTGTGTTTGAATAAGTACACTTTCTATAGCTTCAATTGCCCAATTTATTCTATTATATACCGGTATAATAACACTAATTTTAGTATCATTTAGTACTTGTTTAGCCATAGTATTTGCTAAATCACAGGCTTTTTTATACGGAGTATTATTGGATAAAAAAGTAGCTGTACGAGTTAAAAATAAATAAGGAGAACCTTCCATTTTGATCATTTCTTCTTCTGTTAACTCGTGAAGAAACGATGACCATAATACATTACATTCTTCGTTATGATTTGATATTTTTTTACTACCTTGCTCTGAATGAAAACGAGATTTAATTAGGATAGATTCGTCAAAATGAATAGGGGCAACACGGAAAATTTTAAACCATAAATCATAATCTTGCGTTGTCGGTAAAGCCTCATTAAATATACCGACTTCATGAAAATATTTAGCAGGAATCAATAACGAACAACCATGTATTAATCCTCGTAATAAAGGTAATAAAGAAATATTAAGTTTATTTATAGGTAGCACACTATCCGGTTTAATATAACGTAGAGAGTTGCCTTTTTCATCGATTAATTCATAACCACCGTAAATGATAGTATCTTTATTATCTAATTTATTTAATATGTCAACTTGATGCTTGATTTTATTAGGATAATATATATCATCATGGCTAAGCCACGAAAAATATTCCCCTTGCATGTTTTTTATACCGTAATTTAAGGCCGAACCGCAACCTCCGTTTCCTTTATGAAAATAGCGTATTTTATCACCATATGATAATGCTACACGTTCTGTCTCTCCATTATCTTTTGAACCATCATTAACAACAATAATTTCAATATTGTTGTAAGTTTGTGCTAAAGCACTATTTATAGCTTCTTTCATATAATTAGCCCCATTATAGACAGGTATAATAATGGAAACTAAAGTATGATAAATATTTAGAGGTTTATCTTTTCTAGTTGTCATAACTTTTAAAAATAATTTATAAAATGTTAGTTTTATTGTTTAAATTTTCTATAGAGCTTTAGAAAAATAGATTTTTCTTCTTCACTAATAATTAGTTTATTTTTAAATTTTTATTTCTTCTAAAGCATTATTTAGCTCTGTTACAGTATTATTTTAATTTAGTGTTTCTCTTCGCTATTTTTAAATGCATCTCTAGTTTGCAGCAATTGTTTTAATATATCTTGGGATTGCAAACCTAGCTTTTCTAAAAATTCTAGAGTCCAAGCTGAGATTGGATAGTTAAATAATTGTTTTATAGGCTTTAAATCTGAGTTACTAGATATACAGATTATAGAATTAGGAGGATTTTTTCAGAATGCGTGTCGTTAGTTACACCATCTACTCCTTCATAGAAAAATTCTTTGTTCGGATATGATTCAAAGTCTTTTTCAGTAATTCAATTAACTAAATGATGTATATTCCCTTCCGGTTCATTAAAAGGTACATTTACTATTAATCGTTTTTTATATTTAAGATTAAGTGCTAGATTTAACCCATCTTCAATATGCTCAAGTGCATGTCGTGATACAATATAATCATATTCTTCTGCCTTTTTAATAAAACTAACTAAATCAGATTTAATATATTGTATATTAGATGCTCCACAATTTTGTTCAGCATAAATTATAGATTCTTTACTGATATCTATTGCTGTAATTTCTACTCCTAATATATCGCTAAGCATGAAAGTTCCGTGTCCCGTTCCACAACCTATATCTAAAATTTTTATTTTTTGATTTAGCATTAATGGGCTATTAAGTATATCGGCTTCTATAATTTTTTTAAAAATCTTATAGCTACTTTTATGACGCATTACCTCTAAAACATCATAAGTTTCCCCAAGAATTAATCTTTCTCCATCATTATAAATTTCTTCTAACATAAATTATTTAAACTATTATAATTTTAATAAATATTCGGCGATAAATGCAGCAGGGTTTTCTACAGGATCAAGCATCTTTTTAAATTGATTTCTGCCACTACTATTTTCATAATAAGGTAAATAATGATTTTGCTTAATAAATTCTATATAGTTAATAATATCTTGCGGCTCATAAGCAAAATACATATATTTTTTTAATTCTTTAGATAGAGCATTGCTATTAAATTCATTATTCCAACCATTACTTAAGTAAATTATAGGCTTATCGGCAACTACTACTTCAGCAAGAGATGAAGTACCGTCACTTATTACAATATCTGACACCATTATATCATCCAGTAACGACCTGAATGCATGTGCAGAAACAGTAACATTCTTTAAAGAGTTAAATCTACTTAATATATTATCCATATCACTTTGGCTTAAGTAATTTTTACTGACTGCATAGGTAAATAGTGTAACATGCGGTCTTATAATAAAATGAATATTAGGATGTTGTAATGCATAATTATAGAAAAAATAGTGATAATTTAAGAAAGTAGAACCTCCTTCATATAAATCTCTATTTTTAAATGATAATTCCCATCTAGGAAGCCATAAAATGGTTTCCGAGTTTGGTTTTTCTTTAATATTATAATTTCTTACTTCATAGTATGGTTGATAACCTGAAACAATAACTCTATCCTTAGGAAATTTATAATTACTAATAAAGATATCCTTTGTACTTTCTGAATCAACAAATACCGTCTCTATGCAACTTGATAACTTATCATCATCAATATTTTTTTGATGAAAGATATGCGGACCATAGACTATATACATAATTTTTGTTTTAGTTCCTCTAAAGCTCTTATACAAATTAGCAGCCGTAAAAGGTTCAGCCTTGAAAATTTTCGTAAGGATTTTGCGTAAAGATAAAATCCGGCTGATAATTTTTTAGTTCAGAAATTTCACATTTTGTATTAACATTTGAATAAGAAGCATAATTACCGCATGGATATATCACATCTTGTGCATCAAATTTACTAATAAACCCGGTATCTATTCCTCCTTGAATATTGGGATGAGGATGGGGTACTATTACAATTTTGACATCATGACCTATTTTTTTCATCTCATTATACATTGCGTATACGCCTTTGCCGCCGAATGTCTCTGTACTAACAAGGAAAACTATTTTTTTATAAGACTTTTCTTTGGAATAGCAAAAAGAAGATATAAGAGTTATTAGTAAAAAACACCTAAAAATAAAGTGTTAAGTTTTATTAATTTAAAAAATTTCATGTTTTTGATATGATAATAATGAATAGGATTACTTTTTAAACCATACTGTATGGTTAACATAATCCACATAACTTAAAACTATACGTAATATTTTCTTTGATACAAGTCCTGCTTCTGCATAATCCGGCACGATATCTTGCAAGCGTTTATTATTCTCGTGTTCTTCCGTAATAGCTTTCACCGATTGTAGTACCCGTTCAGCCTTAAAACCCGACATAATAAGCGTTCCGGCGTCCATACCTTCAGGACGTTCATGTGCTTCTCGAATATTTAAAGCAGGTAAATTAAGTATAGATGCCTCTTCAGTGATAGTACCGCTATCGGATAAAATACAAAATGCATTCATCTGAAGTTTAACATAGTCCGTAAACCCAAAGGCTGGCAAAAATCTTATTTTATCGCCAAGTTCTTTAAACTCCTCTAAATCCTCAAGCCTTTTTTTAGTCCTTGGGTGTGTTGAGAAGATTACAGGAAAATTATACTCTTTAATAAGCGTTTGTAAACTACTTAATAATTCTTTCAGATTATTTTTGACATCAACATTTTCCTCACGATGTGAGCTAATTAAGAAATATTGCTTTGTGGTAAGTGACAATTTATCTAAAATATCAGACTTTAATATTTTAGACATAAAGCGATCAAGGACCTCAGGCATATGCGAACCTGATTTAAAAATCAGCTCAGGCGGTAAACCTTCAAAAATTAAATAACGTCTTGCATGCTCGGTTAACGTAATGTTAACGTCACTAATATGATCAATGATTTTACGGTTTATTTCTTCAGGTACACGCTGATCAAAACAACGATTTCCCGCTTCCATATGAAAAATTGGAATTTTACGGCGTTTAGCGGCAATTGCCGATAAACATGAATTAGTATCACCGTAAAATAAAACGGCGTCGGGCTTTTCTTTCTCAAGTACTGCATCAACTTTTTCGATAATAAGCCCGATAGATTTTGCCGTATTATCTGCTGCTACTTCTAAGAAATAATCGGGTTTTCTAATTCCCATATCATCAAAAAAAACCTGATGTAATTCATATGCATAATTTTGACCGGTGTGAACTAGGATGTGATGAGTATATTTATCAAACTCAGAAATCACGCAGCATAGTTTAATAAGTTCAGGACGAGTACCAACAATCGTCATTACCTTAAGCATTTTTTAGCTCCTCTTGTACGTAATCAAGAGTCAGTAATAACTCTTTTACTTCTTCTAAATTTAAACGTTTTGTATTATGGGAAGTGTAATCCTCTAAAAGTGCTACTTTCTTTTCACCTTCAACAAAATATTTTGCATAATTAAGATCGCGCCCGTCCATAGGAATACGGTAATAATCCCTTAAATCATCAGCTTTTGCCATTTCTTCTGATGATACTAATGATTCGTAATGTTTTTCGCCGTGACGTGTACCGATAAAACGTATTTCATTTTTACTATCGAATATATCTTGTAACGCTTTTGCGAGTACTTCAATTGTGCTTGCCGGAGATTTTTGTACGAAAATATCACCCTGATGACCATGCTCAAACGCATATAAAACTAAATCCACCGAATCTACAAGCGACATTAAAAAACGTGTCATTGACGGTTCTGTGATGGTTAATTCCTTACCTTGTTTTATTTGATTGATAAAAAGAGGAATGACCGAACCTCTAGAAGCCATAACGTTACCGTATCTAGTAACGCACAGCACAGTCTCACCTGGAGAACGCATACGTGCTTTTGCTATTGCTAACTTTTCCATTAATGCTTTAGATAATCCCATTGCATTAATTGGATATACAGCCTTATCGGTACTCAGTACAATAACTTTTGTAACTTTGTTATTAATAGCAGCACTTAAAACATTTTCAGCACCTAAGACGTTAGTATTTATTGCTTCCATAGGATAAAATTCACAAGTTGGAACCTGCTTTAAAGCAGCGGCATGGAATACATAATCTACACCATGCATTGCCTCATCAATACTTTTATAATTGCGTACGTCCCCGATATAGAATTTAAGTTTCGGATTATTTAAAGCAATACGCATATCCTCTTGCTTTTTTTCATCTCTACTGAAAATACGAATTTCCTTAATATCGTTAATAATACCGAATTTAAGAAAACGAGAAAGCACCGCATTACCAAACGAACCGGTGCCTCCTGTAATCATTAAAGTTTTATCTACAAACATTATATATAAATACCTATTTTGTTATTATTCATTCTGTCATTGTGTCAATCGAGAAACACTCTAAGGTAGTCATCCTGTGGCTTGCCCACAGGGTCCAGTTATAAAAAATACAAACATAAAAAGCTCGATTTATCTCACTTTATGCTGGATTCCGTGTACAAGCCTATATTCGCAATGACAATTTACTTAAACTCACACATACGCTTTACAAGCTCACGCCATTCAGGAGGCGTATATCCCGTCACCGCATTAAAACGAGTGCTATCTAGTGAGCGATCTACTACAAGCTCATCTGATGAAATAATATCGATGTCTTTATTATATATTTCTGATACTAATTTTAACAATTCTAACTTATTAATCGGTTTTGAGGCAACATGATAAAGCCCGTGCAACTCTTTATTAGGTAACACAAAATCCCTTATTATTCTTGCAAGCTCTACTGTCGGGAATCCTGAATAAATAGCTTTCTCAAACCCTTTCACTGAATCTTCTGCACTTAAAAACCAATTGATTAAACTTCTATTGCCTGCTAGCTCATGACCTATAATGGAAGTACGCAATGTGATAGCATGCGGATAATCTACCTCACCAAGAAATTTTGAACGACCGTAAAGGTCATAACAGTCAGAAAAATCGCTTTCCTTATAATTACCTTTTTTTCCTGAAAACACACAATCAGTACTAATATGGATTAACCTTGAATTAGCTAGTTTACATAAATTAGCTAGCCTATGAGGCAGCAAACTATTTATCGGTAATGCTTTTAACGGGTCATTAGCATCTGCCAATTGTTTTACAAGCCCTATACAATTTATTACTATATCGGGTTTTGTTTGATTAAATACCTCAACTAACGCATCATGATTCTCAACATTTACATTTGTAATTAATTTATCGGATAAATCCTTAGAAAAGTAAGAACGAGCTGAATTATTTCGGGCTGTCGCAAAAATGTCAAATTTTTTATCACTACTTAAAAACCTGAATATGCTATTACCTAGCATACCGGTAACACCTAAAATTAATATTTTCATAGTATATTTTATTTATTTTTACCGAATCGGTTCTATCATAAATAATATATCTTTACAATAGTGTTTTGAGTGCGTAACAATATTAAGTTATACATAATTAACTTGCCATAGAAAAGGTTCTTATTCTATCTTCTGTAATTTTCCAACCTTCATCTTCTGCAAGCTCTAAATCATATTGGTCTTGCATATTCCCAACGAGAATTAATATTAAAATACTTACCCAAATGAAGGGCTGTATCAGCTGCAATTGAACGATGATGCTTAATTATATTATTGATCCTAGTAACGGGTACATCAATATCACAAGCAAGTTTGCTTTGACTAATCCCCATAGGTTCCATAAATTCTGCTAGTAAAATTTGTCCCAGTGAAATAGGAGGTAATTTATTCTTGGCTTTGTTGCATGGACCGTTTTATGTCATTCCCGCGTAGGCGGGCATCCAGTAAAACCTATAAAAACAAGTTTTTATAGGTTTATTTTGTCAAATATACCACTTCTATATCAATATTGAAGTTATTTTGCTGGATCCCCGCTTTCGCGGGGATGACATTGAGTAGGTTTTTCGATCCATACAACAACTCCTCAATTCTTTCCTAATTAAATATTTTTTATAGAATCAAGCACGGTTTCAAGAATCATACTAGCAGCTACTGCATCATCGTTATTATTACGGTCTTTTCTTTTCACTCCAAACGATTTAAGCAAATTATTTGCAGCTTTGGTAGTTAATCTTTCATCTTGTAAATATATAGGCAAGTTTATAGATTTTGCTAGCTCTTCAGCAAATTTCATCACTATATTTGTTTGCTCCGTTACTGCTCCGCTCATATCAATCGGTAGACCTATTATAACACCGCAAACTTTATATTTCTCGATGATATTAAGCAAGGAAGTAATAACAATTTTTTTATTTATCTCGGTTATAGTATTTAAGGGCATAGCAATACTACGTTCTTGATTAGATAATGCGATTCCTAATTTTTTGCTTCCGTAATCAATAGCGATAAGCGGAGCATTTGGTATTAAAAGCCGATAAAATTCTTGAAGATTTTTTATGATCATGATAGTTATAAAAATTACTTTATTAATTATTATTTATGCTAAAAACTATTCAGAAACATTTAGATACGAAATTAATTAAATTATCGGCGATTTTAGCCTTTATTTATTGTTTATTATTTAATACCGCAATATTGATTTATAAATTTGATTATTATAAAGCAACAATCTTTAGAGGGATATTAGAGTTATCAAAAGATTTTTGCTATATTTATATATTTTCTTTTATAGCATTTTTCGGTCTTAGCGTACATAGATTAGTGTTAAAAATCGGCGTGGGGTTTTTATTTATAACATCCGCTATTGCTAGTTATTACATTTATTTCTTCAAAATCAATCCTACTAAACAAGTAATAGGTAGTTTTTTCTCAACGGATTTAAACGAAGTTTATGAATTAACCAGCATTAAGTTAATAATATGGATAATTTTTTGCCTTTTGACCTGTTTTTATATTCTCAAATCTTTTGCCGCCGAAAATTCTAAATCATTCGTAACAAAACTATTATCTACCGCTTGCTTACTTATTTTTGTATATAATATTATTACTCCTTCATTTAAGATACTAAAAAATTATTTTCCCATTCAGTATTTACATAATAGCTACCTTAATTTTGCCGGAAATTTTGGTGAAAAAAATTATGCATGTATAGATATTAGCAAACAATATAACTTTATAGATAAGTCAGATAAAGATATTATCGGTGTTTTAGTTATAGGAGAATCAGCAAGATTTGATCATTTCGGTATTAACGGTTATGAAAGAGATACGACTCCTTACTTAAAGACTACTCAAAACCTAATTTCTTTCAAAGCTAAATCTTCTTCTAACCTTACCTATCTTTCCGTACCGTCGTTACTTTCACGTTATCCTGCAAGTCAAATTGAAAATAGTAGACAAGAGAACAGCTTTTTATCAATTTTAACAAATCTTGGCTTTAATACTACCTGGATCGGGACTCAAACTTTAATGAGGAGTTTTGCAAATTTTGACCTCAGTAATATATATAATGACGTTAATTTTACTATAGTACCGGGCGGCTCTGCCCTATTTTCTTTAAATGATCATGATGAAAAAATATTGCCTTTTATAAAAGAAATACTAACAAACTCAGAGAAACAATTTTTAGTAGTTCACACTTCCGGCAGCCATTGGAACTATAATGCGAGATATCCAAAAGAGTTTGAGTATTGTACCCCTACCTGTCCTATTAAGGTTAAGGGAGATGCAAGTGATTGCGATAAGCTTGCTTTAGTTAACAGTTATGATAACTCTATTTTATATACCGATTTTTTTTATATAATTTAATAGATTTGCTTAAAGATAAAAATGCATTTTTATTATTATGTATCTGATCACGGCGAGTCCCTCGGAGAAAATGGTTATTACGGTCACGGCGGTCCACTACTTGCAGAACAAATAACCGTACCTCTTATAGTTTGGGTATCAGATGATTTTCAAGCCAAATATCCTAAATCAGTATCTTCAATTAAAAATTATGCTAATACCGAAATTAGCCATGATTATGTATTTCATTCAATCCTTAACTGTTTAAATATAGAGTCCGACATAATAGATAAAGACTTAAGTATATGTAAATCTAGTTAAAAATTATTGAATTATTAAAAAATTTATATATAAATTAAGAACTCAATAATTATATGATTTATTATTATGTCTGATATACCTAAACTAGACGACTATTATTATAGATTTTTACAAAGTATTTTACTTAAAACACTAGAACAAAATAAAGCTGCTGAAACGTATTTATTGCAGAAAGATTTTAATAGCGCTTTAAATGAGATAAAAAATGTAAATGAACAACTTGAAGAATATTCAAGCATTCTTTCTTTACTCAAAGTAATTAAAACCCATTTTAATGATAAAAAAATATATAATTAAGTACCGTTTAACTTAAATCCTTTTTTTATAATTAAAAATAATATAGAGTGGAAATAAAAAAAGGTATTGAATTATGGAATATGCATTATTAATTTTCAGTATTATAGCGATTTTAGTTATAATACAAATGGTTAAAGTTGTACCGCAACAACAAGCATGGGTAGTAGAAAAACTTGGAAAATTCGATAAGGTACTGCAGCCTGGCTTAAATTTACTCATCCCTGTTATTCAAAGAGTAGCATACAAACATACTTTAAAAGAAGAAGCAATAGACGTTACCGCTCAAACAGCTATTTCAAACGATAACGTAACATTATCTATAGACGGTGTTTTATATGTTAAGATCATTGATCCAATGGCAGCATCTTATGGTGTTAATAATCCTTACTATGCCATAACACAGCTTGCTCAAACTACTATGCGTTCGGAAATCGGTAAACTCCCTTTAGATAGAACTTTTGAAGAGCGCGAAACTTTAAACGTAGCAATTGTAGCAGCTATTAATCAGGCTGCTATAAATTGGGGCATACAATGTATGCGTTATGAAATTAAAGATATTCAACCTCCGCAAACTATACTTAAAGCTATGGAATTGCAGGTAGCGGCAGAGCGTCAAAAAAGAGCTCAAATTCTAGAGTCGGAAGGTAATAGACAAGCAAAAATTAACCATGCAGAAGGTGAAAAAGCACAAATCGTACTGAATTCAGAAGCTTCTTATACAGATCAAGTTAACAGGGCAAAAGGTGAAGCTGAAGCAATAGGCTTAGTCGCTACCGCTACGGCAAATAGTATTGAGATTGTCGCAACTGCCGTACAAAAAACGGGAGGAAGTGATGCAGTAGCTCTTAAAATAGCCGAGCAATATATTAGTGCGTTCGGTAATTTGGCTAAAGATACCAACACCGTAATTTTACCCGCAAATCTTTCAGAACCGAGTAGTTTTATAACCGAAGCATTAACTATATTTAACCAATTAAAAGCTTCTTCTTCGGGAACGAAAATAGATAAGTAGCAATTTATAACGATTTATTATTGTAATAATAATTAGTTTTATATATCATATCAGATTATTAATTAATAAAAGGTTATGAATATGTCAGTATTTGTCGGCAAAACTGCTCCGGATTTTACAGCTAAAGCTATTATGCCTAATAATAATATAGATGATAAGTTTAAACTTAGCAATTATGCTGCAGGGGATAATATAGTGTTATTTTTTTATCCCCTAGATTTTACTTTTGTTTGTCCATCGGAAATTATAGCATTTCACAATAAGCTTGGTGAATTTACCGAAAGACGTACTAAGGTAGTAGCTGTTAGTGTTGATTCTCATTTTAGCCATTTAGCTTGGAAAAATACTCCGCATAATAAAGGCGGGCTTGGACAAGTACAATTCCCAATGGTTTCCGATATCAAAAAGGATATTTCTTCAAAATATAATGTACTTAATGAAGACGGTGTTGCTTTGCGTGGAACTTTTTTAATTGATAAGGATTTCATAGTATGTCACATGCTAGTTAACGACTTACCTATCGGTCGTGATATTAATTATACATTAAAAGTAATCGATGCTTTAACTCATCATCAAAAGCACGGCGAAGTTTGTCCTGCCGGCTGGCATAAAGGTGAGGAAGCAATTACCCCATCACATGAAGGTATAGCACATTATTTAAGCTCACATGCAGAGAAGCTGTAATATATTACTACTGTGTTATTAAAGTGGAAAACTGTCCTACCGTGGCTTGTCTAGTGTTGTTGCATGGTTCGATGTCATATCCCGCGAAAGCGGGAATCCAGCAAAAAATAACCTTAACATTGATAAACAATTACATATTTAACAAAATAAACATATAAAAACACAAATTTTTATATGCTTGACTGGATTCCCGCCTAGGCAGGAATGACATACAGCACTAACGCAATATCAAATAACCCTAAATAATGTTGAAAGAATTATTTTCTGCTCCTAAAATATCTTATAATATTGATTGAAACAATTAATATTTTACGTCTTATTAGGAGTGAAATATCGGTCCTAAAACTTTCTTTAGTTTAATTAAATTATTTGGTGATGTAGCAACTGCCATAGATAACGTTCCGGATTTTTCATTGCGAGGCGGAAAGTCAAAACCAATTAAATTTTTCAGTAAAAGCAATGCTGAAAAAGAGTTAGAGCTTCTCGAAAAAGACAATGCTAAGATCATCACATATAAATCTCCGGAATATCAAAATTATTACTTGAAATTTATGATCCACTGCTAATATTAAGCTATAATAATATAGAGTTATTAAATCATACTATATAAATGCGTTGCAATAGTAGGTACAAAAACGCTGCTGCAAACGGAAGAAGCTTTGCGCATAAAATTGCAAATGATTTAGTAAAAGAAGGTTATATAACCGTTTCAGGGTTAGCACGAGGAATAGATAGCAGCGTACATCAAGCTGCAATTTCTCAAACTATCGGAGTTATTGCAGGCGGTATTGATCATATATATCCACCGGAAAATAAAAAACTATTTGAAAATTTAGCAGAAGAAGGTTTAATATTATGAGTTACCTATCGGCTTTACCCCACTTGGAAAACATTTTCCACAGCGTAACAGGATAATATCGGGACTAGCCTTAGGAGTAGTGGTAGTAGAAGCAAGCTTAAAATCCGGTTCATTAATAACTGCAAAATTTGCACTTGAACAAAATAGGGCAATATTTGCCGTTCCCGGCTTTCCTTTAGATCCAAAATGTCAAGGTACAAATAAATTGATTAGAGAGGGAGCATATTTAGTGGAATCAGTAGACGATATTGTAGCTAATTTACCGCAATATGAAGAATTTATGAAAAAAGATGATGTATTATTTAAGGATTTTGTTGAGCTAGGAACAGTAAATACGAGATATGTTAAAGAACCGTCACAAAAGGAGCGTACTGCTTGCTATATTGGAATTATTATCGGCAGTACCCATAATAGACTTGGAATATTTACAAAAAGAAATAGAATTACCGCTTCCTATCATATATACGGTAATATTAGAATTAGAACTCGCCGGGACAGTAATGCGTCACGCCGGTAATAAAATATCATTAGTGTATAATAAGTAGATGAAATTAGTAATAGTAGAATCGCCGGCAAAGGCAAAAACGATAAATAAATATTTAGGTGATGAGTTTAAGGTCATTGCATCATTCGGTCATATTAGAGATTTACCTTCTAAAAAAGGCTCGGTGTTACCTGATGAAAATTTTGCAATGAAATATGATATTTCCGATAAAACCGGTAAATATGTAGATGCCATAGTTAAAGATGCTAAAAAAGCTGATGCAGTATATCTTGCAACCGATCCTGATCGTGAGGGTGAATCTATCTCATGGCATGTTGCAGAGGTAATAAAAGAAAAGAATCAAGTTAAATCCGATGATTTTTTCAAAAGGGTAGCATTTAACGAAATCACTAAAAAAGCAATTATTCATGCCGTTGAAAACCCTAGGAAACTTGACACTAACTTAGTAAATGCCCAACAAGCAAGAAGAGCTTTAGACTATTTAGTCGGCTTTACCCTTTCACCTCTTTTATGGCGTAAGTTACCGGGATGTAAATCGGCAGGACGTGTGCAGTCCGTGGCTCTGCGATTAATATGTGAGCGAGAAGATGAAATAGAGCGTTTTAAGTCAGAAGAATATTGGGATATTAGCCTTAAAATGCAAAATAGTAATAACGAACTATTTACTGCTAAATTGACTCAAGTAAATGATCAGAAGTTAGAAAAATTCTCAATTATTAACGAAAAAAACGCCAAAGATTTAACCAAAAAATTAAAATCTCAAAAATTTCATGTTGATAAGATAGAAAAAAAACAACAAAAACGTCAACCACAACCTCCTTTTATTACTTCATCACTACAACAAGAAGCAGTAAGAAAATTAGGTTTTAGTGCTAAAAAGACTATGCAAATAGCACAAAAACTTTATGAGGGTGTTGATATAGGTAAGGAAACTATAGGGCTTATTACTTATATGAGAACCGACGGCGTTACATTATCAAATGATGCAATAGCAGATATACGTAAGTTAATCGATAAAAGTTACGGCGATAAATATTTACCGACTAGCCCTAGAATTTATAAATCCAAAGTAAAAAATGCTCAAGAAGCTCATGAAGCAATAAGACCCACAAATATTACTTATACTCCTGATAGCTTAAAAGAAAAGCTAGACAAGGATTATTATAAGCTTTATGAGTTGATTTGGAAAAGAACTATAGCCTGCCAAATGGAAAATGTTATAATGGATTTGGTAGTTGCAAATTTAGCTTCGGAAAATAAAGAATATTTGGCAAAAGCAAACGGATCGACTATAGCCTTTGACGGATTTTATAAGGTTTATCGTGAAAGTATGGACGACGAAGCTGAAGAAGAAAATAAAATGCTGCCGCCTTTAAAAGAACAAGAGCCGCTGAAAACTAAAGAAGTTATTCCAAATCAACATTTTACCGAACCGCCTCCAAGATATTCAGAAGCAAGTTTAGTGAAAAAACTTGAAGAGCTTGGAATCGGTCGTCCTTCGACCTATGCTAGTATTTTATCGGTTTTACAAGATCGAAAATATGTTGCTCTTGAGAAAAAACGATTTATACCTGAAGAGCTTGGACGTTTGGTAACGGTATTTTTAGTCGGTTTCTTCAAAAAATACGTTGAATATGATTTTACTGCAGGACTTGAAAACGAATTAGACGCAATAGCAGCCGGCACACTTGAATGGAAAGCTGCTTTAAATAATTTTTGGAGCGGTTTTAACCATAATATTGAATCAGTAAACGAGCAGAACATAACCGAGATTATTAGCTATGTACAAAAAGCCCTTGATTATCACCTGTTCGGTGAGAATAAAGAATCTAAAATTTGTCCTTCATGTCACACGGGCGAGCTTAGCTTAAAGCTTGGTAAGTTCGGAGCGTTTTTAGCATGTAGTAATTACCCTGAATGTACTTTTAGAAAATCTATTGTTAGCGGTAACGATAACAACGAGAATGAAGGCGAGCCTGCCGCTATGCCTAATGAGAATAAAGTTTTAGGTACGGATAAAGACGGAGTAGAAATATATCTGAAAAAAGGACCTTACGGACCTTATATTCAACTTGGCAAACAAGAAGGCAAAGTAAAGCCGAAACGTAGCCCCGTGCCTGCTAGCTTGAACCAAAATGATATTACACTTGATATAGCATTAAAGCTTCTAAGCTTACCGCTAAAAATAGGTATTCATAAAGATAGCGACGAGGAAATTATGATAGGATACGGTAAATTCGGTCCTTACATAAAATATATGGGTAAATTTATTTCGGTACAAAAAAAATATGATTTTCTAAATTTAAGCTTAGATGATGCGATGAAGCTAATTGAAGAGAATAAAGCGAAATTAGAGAAGAAACAGGCGTAAATGGTTTAGTGTCACCCCGTGACTTGATCACGGGGTCTCAGGACACAGGCTGTGATACAAGATCCCGTGGTCAAGCCACGGGATGACAATTAATAAAATTACTTATTTATGACAAAAGTTATAACACGATTTGCTCCGTCACCGACCGGTATGTTACATGTCGGGAATATCAGAGCAGCATTGCTTAACTGGCTATATGCAAAGAAACATAACGGACAGTTTATTTTAAGATTTGACGATACGGATTTAGAGCGTAGTAAACAGGAATATAAAGACGCTATCGAGGAAGATCTAAAATTTTTAAATATTAATTGGGATCAGACATTTAATCAATTAAGTCGTTTAAGTAGATATGATGCAATCAAAAATCTATTACTAGACAAAAAAAGATTATATGCCTGCTATGAGACTCCTGAAGAGCTAGAATTAAAGCGTAAATTTCAATTATCTAAAGGTTTACCACCGATTTATGATCGAGCTAGCTTAAATCTAACTGAAGAGCAAGCAAAGAAATATATAGAACAAGGAAGAAAACCGCATTATAGATTTTTGGTAAATCATGAACCGATTAGCTGGCATGATATGATCAAAGGCGAAGTTAAATATGACGGCAAGGCTTTAAGCGACCCAATAGTGATAAGAGCAGACGGTAGTATGACCTATATGTTATGCTCAGTTATTGATGATATTGATTATGATATTACTCATATTATTAGGGGTGAAGATCACGTTAGCAATACCGCCATTCAAATGCAAATGTTTGAGGCTTTAAATACTACTCCTCCGACTTTTGGGCATTTAAGTTTAATAATCAATAAAGATGAGAAAATTTCTAAAAGAGTTGGAGGGTTTGAGATCGCAACTCTTAGAAAAGAAATCGGAATCGAAGCTATGGCAATCGCTAGCTTTTTTAGTTTACTTGGTTCATCAGCACAAATCTTGCCTTATAAATCAATGGAGAAGCTAGCAAATCAATTTGAGATAAGTAGTTTCTCTAAAAGTCCAACTATCTATCAGCCGGAAGATTTAGAAAGATTAAATCATAAATTACTTATAAGTTTAGATTTTGATACAGTAAAAGAACGCCTTAAAGAAATAGATGCCGAGTATATTGATGAAAATTTTTGGTTATCGGTAAGCCCTAACTTGCAAAAATTACGTGATGTAAAAGATTGGTGGGAAATTTGCCATCAAACTCCGAATGTAGAAAATCTAAATTTAGATAAGGAATATTTAAAGCAAGCAGCAGAATTATTACCGAAAGGTGAAATCACTAAAGATAGCTGGAGCATTTGGACTAAAGAAATAACAAATATAACAGGCAGGAAAGGTAAGGAGTTATTTTTACCTCTTCGCCTTGCTTTAACCACCAGAGAATCAGGACCAGAAATCGCAAGCGTTTTACCTTTGATTGATAGAGAAGAGATAATAAAGCGTTTAACTAGTGCGTGACTCTCGATGTCATTCCCGCGAAAGCGGGGATCCAGTAAAAATAATCTTATTGGTACAAAAATTGTATATTTGGTAAAATAAACATATAAAAACAAGTTTTTATATGTTTTACTAGATTCCTGCTTTCGCGGGAATGACATAGAAACCATGCAACTCCTCGCAATGACAATTGAGTATGACAATATTTGTAGAAGACAAGATTTGATCTTACAGACACTATAAATTTTGCACCTGATTGTCAGTTACATTTTGACTGTCAGAGACGTATTCAAGATACAAGATTTCATTATTCTTTTCAACAGCTAATTTTCTACTATCCTTAAAAGTTTGCATGGGAGTTTTTCCATAACAATATTTTCCTGAATGTGGTCGCTCATTATTGAAATGCTCTAACCAAATATCAAGATCTAATTGTAAATCATCAAGATCTGTATAAATCTTTTTCCGCATAGCTGTATCAAAGAATTCTTGTTTCATGGTTTTATTAAAACGCTCACACATACCATTTGTTTGGGGAGAATATGCCTTAGTTGTAGTATGCTCTATACCTTCGATACTTAGAAACAACTCAAAAGCATGATGCTCTATATTCCCTTATATTCTGACCCACGATCTGTAAGAATACGAAGTATTGGTATCCCTTGGGTCTCGTACCATGGTAACACGCGGTCATTAAGCATATCAGCAGCAGTTAAAGCTGTTTTATCAGTATATAGTTTAGCATCAGCTACCCTAGTATAGCTATCAATAAATACCTGAGAATAAACCTTACCTATACCTTTGAAATTACCTACATAATACGTATCCTGACATCCTAGATAACCTGGATGCTGCGTCTCAGTTTCTCCATGAGCTTCTCTTTCATTACGACGCTCCTCTAGCACTTGTAATTGAGATTCAGTAAGAACAATACCATCCTGAGCCATCTTTGCTTCTAATGCTTTAAGCCTTTTACTGATATTGTTTAAATCATTACGTAACCAAATTGATCGCACTCCTCCAGGCGATACAAGTATACCGCTCTTCTTAAGCTCATTTGATACTCTTAGCTGACCATATGCTGGATATTCTATTGCCATATCCATTACTGCTTTCTCTATCGCTGGATCAACTCTATTCGCTATTATTGGCTTTCTTCGACTAATTTCATATAATGCCTCTTCGCCACCAGTTTCATACAGTGCTTTAAATCTGTAATAACTATCTCTACTATAGCCCATCGCTTTACATGCTGATGATATGCTACCAAGACTCTTAGCTAGTTCTAGTAACCCTATTTTTGGCTTTATTATTTTTTGATTTAAGTTCATTTTTCATCTCCATTTAATAATTAATTTATTTTACTAAATATAAGATATAATCTCAACTATTACAAAACTCCGGATCAGTATTGCCCAATATTGTTGTATCTGAATTACTATCCGTATTTTCTTCCATAAAATTTAAATTGAGTGCAATAGTATTATTTAAAAGAATTTCAGAAGTGATTCCTTAATTACTGATTGACCATTATTTATATTTTCTATTATACCTTTTGAAACAATATTTGACCCTAATGTACCCTCACTAGATATATTTAAAGTACTGCCTGATACTAGATTTAGTGTACCAACGATATTCAAAGACCTTCCTGCTTCTATAATTACGGTAGTATCAGAATTGAATGAGATATTACCAAGAATCACATTTGATGCTATAATAAGTTTAAGAGTATTCATATGCATAGAGTCTAAATGAATATCTAAACAATCTTCAACCTTTATTTCTTTTAAATAATTTTCTTATGCCTCTTTTGACATCTCAAGTAACTCATTTTTAGAAATAGTCATTTTTTCTGTTAATTTATATAAATTTCTATCTTTTAAGAGATCTAATAAAATTTTTACTAGGTAACAACTGCAATAGTTCCTTATAAGTTATGGTATCGGAACACCATTTGATTAACTTCCAATTTCAAAAAATAATTTTTTATTATTTTCTTCTGTTAGTGTTCTATAGAATTTTATCCGCTCATCATTTACAGTAAAATCATCAGCTCACTTTTTGAGCGTTTCTTCTCACCTATCTAATATTGCTAAATCAAAAAATCATTACTGTTATGTATTTGATCATTATTAAAAGTAAGGATTGTACTATTTCCTGCTATTAACTCACATCACTTATCTAACTCATGACCAACTACGTAATCAATATCTTTAAAACTAAGTTGCTTTTGTTTCAATAATTTTTAAATATTTTCATTAAGAAGATAAGTTGTTTTTGTTTGTATCGTTTATTGCTCCAAGTTCATTGATGCCTTTGTGCTGATCATCTTCATAATAATTACGAGCAATTTCAAATAATTTTGTTACTGCATTTGCACTAGCTATATCATTATAACTAACTAGCTAATGTATTTAATAATTCATGATTTGAAATAATAGCTTTCATTTCTTCTGCACTTAATATTTTCTCTTTCACTAAAAAATGATCTTCCATCTTTTCTATTGATGATTAGCTCTTACCGCTTGTACCCTTGCCCCTAATTGTTTATAACTATCTATACTTTCCTTATCTTGTTTTTTCTTATACACCTCTTCTATTGCTTTTCGCTCTAATTCATTACTCTTATTCTACTCCCAAGCCTTTTTTTCTTCATTTTCAGATTGATCGTTTTTAATACGCTCTATTTTGTATCTATTGCTACAATTTTCTCTTCTATAGATATACTTGATTTTTTATATATTTCTGCAAAAAATTCATAATTTTTATCTTTAATATATTTCCTAAATTCTGATTTTAATCTAAAGAATTCTTGCATGACTGCAGAATTTTTAATAATCTCAGGCAATTCCAAATTATTTAAATCACCTTGGATATATTGAAAATTTTCTTTTTGCTTTTCATAGTCAAATAAAAATTCTGCTTTTATATACTCTTCAATAGCATCAATAACACTTACTACAAAACTTGTCTTTTCTACTTCGAAATCTAATTCGCTCATATTTAAATCCTAATTATTATTAAATTGAAATTTAAGAAATGTTAACTGTTGGTAATATAGTCAATTCAATGAGATTTGCATAAAAGGCGCAAGGCACGAAACCTATAACTAATAGGAAAGCAACGAGTAATGATGTAGGTGAGTCCAAATCAATTGACTATAAAATACGGTCATTGATTTTTATGCAAAATTCTATCGAACTATTCTCAATAAAAACTTACAACCACTTCCGTTTCTTAAAATATTTATAGGTAATAATTGTAGATAATAGCATTAAGAATAAGGCTATAGGATAACCATACGGTGATTTAAGCTCAGGCATTACGGTAAAATTCATGCCGTAAATACTAGCTATTAAAGTGGGTGGGAGAAAAAATATAGTAACCAACGAAAAAATTTTAATAATATTATTTTGTTCAATTGCAATCATACCGAGTGCTGCGTCTAGGGTTCTTGCAATCTCGCTAGATATAAATTGTGAAAAATTAATTATTGAGTCTACGTCTCGAAGCAATGTATCTAATAGATCCTTAGATGCTTTATTGTGAGTTATTTGTGGAGATTTTAAAATATATTGAATAGCCATAGTTAAAGAAAATAAACACTCACGACTTTTAGAAAGTAAATCACCTTTTCGACCTATTTTCTTTAATACATTAGTATGATCTATACGCAAATCATTAATATTATTATCAAGTATTAAACGTCCATAATCATCAATATCCATACTAATCGACTGTACAACATTCGATAATCTTGTTACCATATTACGAAGTAACATAAATAAAATATTTTCTGCATTATGTTTGTTATTAAGCTGCTTAGCAAATTTATTTATACAGTCATTAAAGGGTATTAATTCTACGTAACGAACTGTTATAAGACAACATTTATGCAAAATAAATACTATAGAATGTGTTTCAGGAAATTCTTGCTCTTTATTAACGAGTTCCGTAATAGTTAGATATAACGCCTCATTTTCAACATATAACCTCTCAGAAATCTCAATTTGCGATATGTCCTTTAAAGTCGGTATTTCTATATTTAATGTATTTTTTACTATTACTTTTTCTTCATCTGTTATATTGAATAAATCAATCCATAATGTGGATTCATTAATAATATATTCTGCATTTTTTACTATAGAACTATTTTCCTTTAAATATGTAGTTATCATATAATCTCAAATATGTTTTTATAGAGATTAACAAACTTCACTCTTTAAAGCAACTGAAAGCTTTTATTCTCGTAGATGATTCCTATTATTAGACTTCTTGCATAACCTATCTTAGAAAGAGGGACTTGAAAGAAAGACGGAAGCACTTGCCACCGCAGCGTACACGCAAGTAACGTGAGGATGCAAGTACCGGATTGACGTACAAATCGCCTTTAGAAGGAGGTTATGCAAGAAGTCTATTTTCTAAATAACAAATAATATACAATATAAAACCATCCAAAAAATCCATGAATAATAGCCCATAATATTGATTTATTCACATTAAATGATATTACTATTGCAAGTATTGTTCCAAGAGCAATACCACCATATCCTAAGTAATTCATATATTTTATCCTTAATATTTTTGAGAGGATATATCCTATTTCAAAAAAACCTTATAATTTATAGCTAACAAGAGCAGAGAAGCCACAGACAAGAAACAACAGCAGTTATGAAATG
>NC_012730.1:1195000-1288492 GCF_000021525.1 Rickettsia peacockii str. Rustic
TATTAAATGCCACATAAAGCGTGCCTATTTCGTCTTTATCTACTTCATTTTCAGGCACTTGTACCGTTAAATCGCCGTCTTTAACGTTATCGGTTGCAGTAACTAATTTTTTAATAGGTTTTACTATTTTAGCAGTAAATATAACCCCGAAACTTATAGCTACAAAAAGAAGTAATAAGGCAATAAAGATAAACATTATAGAGAACTTAATCTGTATATTATCTATTTCATTTTTAAGGCTATTATACTCGGCAGCTGCTCCGTTAGTTGCATCTACATGGTCGATAATTTTATTATCTACTAATCTACCAACTAATAAATACACATCATTATACTCTTTTAATTTAATCAGCATTCTTATTTTGGTTGGATCGGATTTTACTTCCACCAGTTCACCTAAATCCGCTTTTTTTATTAAATGTGCAGGGATAGTTGCAAATGATAATGAAAAACTTAAATAACTATTAGCTACTATAGTATTAGTAGATTTGTTTAAAACTATAGCCTCATCAAGCGAACGCATCTCTGCTTCAGTATTAAGTGTTTTAGTAAATAAAGCGGGATTGTGAATTAAATCGTAATACATATCGCTTAAATCTTCAGCAACGGCTAAAGCCGTTTCTTTTAGCTGTAATTTATGCTCGGCAATATAAGATTCTGCAACTATCACGGATTGATCAAGAACCGTAGAAATCTTCTTATCAAACCAAGCTTGAACACTAAGATTAAAACAATAAACAGAAAATACCGAAACAATTATAGTTGGAATAGCTGCAACTAAACTAAAGGCAATTACAATACGATTTTGTAATATAGAACTATCGTTATTATTATTTTTAGTAAAAAATTTTTGAGTTAGTAAAACACCTAAAATTAAAAAAATTGCTAAATCAACTAATAAAAATCCAATAATCGTACTAAAATTCTTTGATTCTAAAGATATCACATAAAAAGTAGCACAAGCAAAAATAATAGCTGCTGTTACTAAAGTAAAAATTAGTACTCTACTAGAAAAATAAGAATGTAAATTTTGTTTAAGATAACTAAGCATAGATACTGTTTATATGACTATAACAGTTCTTTATAACATAAAAAAAAGCTAATTGAAAATATTTCAAGTTTTAAGTGCCTTATTGTCATTTCTGCAAAAGCGGGGTGTTGTTGCATTGATTGTTTTTATGTCATTCCCGCGGAAGCGGGAATCCAGTCAAACATATAAAAACTTGTTTTTTTATTATATTTATTTCATCAAATACATAAAATTTTGTATGGCTATTTTTTGGATGCCTGCTTTCGCAGGAATGACATCTTGAACGTTCGTACAACACATGGTCAAGCAACTAGATGACAATAAAAAAAGCTAGAAATATTAATATTTCTAGCTTTATATTTAGTATGAAAATTGTTTGAAATTTTATTCATCAAACATTTTTTTACGAGCAAATTTTCTCTGTCTTCTTGCTGCTTCTTGTGCTTTACGAACACGCTTCGCTGAAGGTGTTTCATAATAACGCTGTTCTTTCATCTTACGAAAATAAAGCTCTCTTTGTAGCTTTTTCTTAAAATTCTTAAGCGTATTATCACAATTACCGGCGTGAACATTTACTAGTATCACTAAAATTACTCTCCTTAAAAGATATTGTGGTTTATTGAACTATACCCTATAATTCAGTTATATGTCAAGGTTAAAAATATGAGCATTCAAGAAGAACACCATATCAAAAAAATAAGCTTCGTGCAATCTTTATTAGAATTATTACCGTTTAATGAATGGAATAATAAACTACTCGAAGAAGCAGAAGAAAAATGCGGTTTCGCAAAAGGCTATAGCTTAATAGTTTTTCCAGAAGGTTTATCCGAAATAGTAGGATTCGTGGAAGAGTATTTAGATAATATTATGCTAGAAAGCTTAAAGATAATAGCAGAACCATCAAAAATAAGAGAAAAAATATCTTTGGCCGTAAAGACTAGAGTCAAAACCGTACTTCCTATTATTCATAGTAAGAATGCCGCTTATTTTGCATTAAACCCAATACAAGGAACTGAAGTTGCATTCCGTAGTTGTGATGCTATTTGGCGTTATGCCGGTGATAAATCTCTTGATTTTAACTATTATACCAAAAGAAGCTTATTGCTCTCGGTTTATGTTTCATCTATTCTTTTTTATATCCAAGACGAATCGGAAAATTATATTGAAACCGATAAATTGATTGAGACTGCCGTAGAAAATATAGTAAAAACTTTCTCACAGATGAAAAAATTACTCGCCCCTTCAAAGATCCCCATAGTTAGAATGTTTACGTAGATATGCTTAATGGGTAATATTAACTCCATATCAAATATAAAAATGCTATTGAACCTTATAAATAAAGTTAATAATGAATTACATTTAATCACTTGTCATAAGACTGTAAAAGAAGCTCAAGCATTGTTTAAACAACATGGTTCTAAATCAGAATCATTTGTTGATGAATTTTTAAAACAGAAATATCAAGAAGCGAATAAAGAAAATTCTAAATTTTAACTTGTAACCCAATAATGTCTTCTCATAACAATAATTCTTGATTCTTCTTCCTTGATGGCTTTACTTGCGGAAGAAAAAGGACAGGAAAAAATTATCCGATATATACAGCAGACAAAGCTTGGGCTAGCTTACAATTAAGTTGCAATATTGTTTTGATTCGCTAATTCACATAATATGAAAACTCAATTTAAAAAAGAACGTTCTAATAAAGAACATGATAGAACATTAGTTAATAATCAAGTTATCCCTATAAGTTATTTCGGTGAAAATTCAAAAACACTAAAGATACTGTTCTCTGAATAATTTAGATATTCAAGAGAAGATAAATGATGACAAATATTATTCTTATAAAACAGAAAAGAAATATGTAGGTTTAAAAGAAATCGCCTATACCAAAGAACAACAATATTTAGAAAAAGAGCTTATGGCAGCAACTAAACAAATCGAGCCGAAGCCAATATATACTTATCCACCTAGGAAAAAATTAAAAACTTATGATGATATTTCTTTAGCAAAACCAATTTATATATCCAACTATTAAATTATAACGTATGTATAAGGCAAATTAAGGGCTATGAGCCAATTTATAAAAAAGCACGGATAGAGAAAGAGATTCAAGTGAAAAAATTTAACGAAGTGAAATATAATGAAGATATTAATAGTATAAAGATAACAATAAAGAATTTAATATTTAAAATCTGTGATTTGCTAGCTCTTATGAAAACTATTAATTTAGAGCAAAAACAAAAGCTCCTACTAAATTTAAGTAATAAAGTAGAAAGTGATGCTAAAGCACAGTGCCTTAGCGATTTAACAAAATATACTAGAGTTGAAGTAATGTTTAAATATTTAAATGAAGAGTGGCAGTATTTAGGATACGAAGCACAAATATTATCCGGCTTATGAAGCTGAAACGATAGGTAGTAACTAATAGTGAAATGAATTGAGTTAGACAAAATTTCTATATCATCTTTTAATCTGTAATACACCTTATTACTTTCTTAAATACCTTAAAAATTCTTGTATTATGACCTCTCTTGCATATAATGAAGATATTTTTAAAAATAATTTCTAAAATAATGACAAATACTAAATATTATCCTGAAGTTAGCTCGAATGCTGATTTTGCAGGCTTAGAGCGAGAGATACTAAAATTTTGGCAAGACAATAATATATTCCAAAAATCTATTGATGATAGGAACGGAGAGTCAGAATTTATTTTTTATGACGGCCCACCTTTTGCAAACGGTTTGCCGCATTACGGTCATTTGCTTACCGGCTTTATTAAAGACGTATATGCTAGATACCAAACCGTAAAAGGTAAGAAAGTCGAGCGTCGCTTTGGTTGGGACTGTCACGGTCTTCCTGCTGAAATGCAATCAGAGAAAGAACTTGGCATTTCAGGACGTCTTGCAATAGCTAATTTTGGTATAGAGAAGTTTAATGCACATTGCAGAGCTTCGGTAATGAAATATGCTAATGATTGGGAAGAATATGTAACTCGTCAAGCAAGATGGGTGGATTTTAAAAATTCTTATAAAACGATGGATAAGAATTTTATGGAATCCGTACTTTGGGCATTTAAGGAGTTATATAATAAGGGGTTATTGTATGAATCTATGCGGGTAATGCCTTATTCTTGGGCATGCGAAACACCGCTTTCTAATTTTGAAACAAGACTTGATAATTCTTATCGTGAGCGAGCCGATAAAGCTGTAACGGTGAGTTTTGTACTATCTCATCCCGTGGCTACGACCACAGGATCTTTTAAAGAATACCGTATACTCGCTTGGACGACAACACCTTGGACATTGCCGTCAAATTTAGCCTTAGCAGTCGGTAGTGATATAGATTATGCATTAGTCCCTAAAAATGATGTTTGTTATATAATAGCTGCTTATTCCGTCTCTAAATATGCTAAAGAATTAGGACTTAGCGGTGAAGAAAATTTTGAGATAATTAAAGGCTCAGAACTTCAAGGATTGCACTATAAATCTTTATTCGACTATTTCGAGAATCATCCAAACAGCTTCAAGATATTTGCAGGCGATTTCGTGGTTGAGGGTGACGGCACGGGAGTCGTACATATGGCTCCAGGCTTTGGTGAAGATGACCAAATACTTTGTGAATCGAAAGGTATTGAGCTTGTTTGTCCTGTTGATAATAGCGGTAAATTCACTAAAGAAATTCCTAATTTAGAGGGCTTACAAGTATTTGATGCAAATGACAAAATAATAATCAAACTGAAAGAGCAAGGAAATTGGTTAAAAACCGAGCAGTATATTCATAATTATCCTCATTGCTGGCGAACAGATACGCCTCTTATATATAAGGCTGTTCCGTCATGGTACGTAAAGGTTACGCAATTTAAAGATAGAATGGTAGAGTTAAATCAGCAAATTAACTGGATACCTTTCCATGTTAAAGATAATTTATTTGGTAAGTGGCTTGAAAATGCCCGTGATTGGTCGATAAGCCGTAATAGATTCTGGGGAACGCCGCTGCCTGTATGGAAGTCCGATGATCCAAAATATCCACGCATAGACGTTTACGGCTCTATAGAGGAATTAGAGAAAGATTTTGGTGTTAAAGTTACTGATTTACATCGTCCGTTTATCGATGAACTGACAAGACCAAATCCCGACGATCCAACCGGTAAATCAACAATGCGTAGAATAGAAGACGTGTTTGATTGCTGGTTTGAAAGCGGTTCAATGCCATATGGGCAAGCCCATTACCCTTTTGAAAATAAAGAGTGGTTTGAGGATCATTTTCCGGCTGATTTTATAGTTGAGTATTCAGCTCAAACACGCGGATGGTTTTATACTTTAATGGTGCTATCTACCGCTTTATTTGATCGCCCACCGTTTTTAAATTGTATATGCCACGGCGTAATTTTAGACTCTACAGGTCAAAAACTTTCAAAGCGTCTTAATAACTACGCCGATCCGCTGGAGCTATTTGATAAATACGGCTCTGACGCTTTAAGAGTTACGATGTTATCTTCAAACGTTGTTAAAGGTCAGGAGCTATTAATTGATAAAGACGGCAAAATGGTATTTGATACGCTTCGTCTATTTATCAAACCTATATGGAATGCTTACCATTTCTTTACGATGTATGCTAATGCCGATTCGCTTAAAGGCAAGCTTAATTTTAGCTCTAAAAACGTACTTGATGTTTATATATTATCTAAGCTTAAAATAGCCGTACAAAAAATTGAAGAGAGCTTAGATAATTTCGATACGCAAACAGCTTATCATGCAGTTTCAGAATTTTTTGAAGTTTTGAATAACTGGTATATAAGACGAAGCCGAGCTAGATTTTGGAAAAGCGAAAAAGATACAGATAAGCAAAATGCTTATAATACTCTATATTCATGTTTAGACACCATGGCTATTGCGATGTCGGCACTAGTGCCTATGATTTCGGAAGCGATATATAAGGGATTACGTCATTGTGAGGAGCGTAACGACACGGCACTCTCAGGAAAATCAAACGTCATTGCGAGGCAAGACACAAGTCTTGACAAAGCAATTTCAGGAGTATCTCATAAGATTGCCACGGCACTTTCAGTGCCTCGCAATGACGCGATTAGCGTACATCTCTGCAACTACCCTACTCTCTCAGACTTTGAAATCAATCACGAGCTGGTTGCTACTATGGATAACGTGCTTGATATTTGCAGTAATAGCCTATTTATCCGAAGCACTGAAAATATCAGGGTAAGGCAGCCACTTGCTAGCATAGCTATTATCAGTAAACATAATAACAACCTCAAAGATTTTGAAGATTTAATTAAAGATGAAATTAATGTTAAGGCGGTAATTTATCGTGACGATCTAGAGAATTACACAAGCAAAAAACTATCGATTAATTTCCCAATGCTTGGTAAACGTTTGCCGCATAAAATGAAAGAGATTATAGTCGCTTCTAAAAAAGGTGAGTGGGAAGCTATCACAGGCGGTTTAGCTATATGCGGTGAAACCTTAAATAGTGACGAATATAAGCTAGTTTTAGAGCCGTATTCACATATCAAAGGAGCAGCAAGTTTTGAGAATAATAGTAGCTTGTTAATACTTGATTTAGAGCTAACACCTGAGTTAATAGAAGAAGGATACGCAAGAGACATTGTACGCTTTATACAACAGGCTCGAAAAGATGCCGATTTCTCTATCACTGACAGGATTTTAATTGAGATAATAAGCGAGTTTAATTTATCTAAGATAATTGATAATTATGGAGACTTTATTAAAGAACAAACTTTAGGCGAGTTTGCTAAAAATTTCACGCCTGATTATGTAAGTAAAGTAGAATTAGAGAACTATCAAATACAACTTAAAGTTAAGAAATCGTAAATTATTTTACTATCAATTAAGATGTTGATAATTTACAATCTATAGTACGCACGCTATAAATTAATTTAAGGTAAATTATCATGCACAACTCCTCCACAGCTCCAGGGGGTTCTCAAATTAAAAGAACTACTAAGCCGGAAACTACTAAAACAGAAAATGTAATAACTCTAAGGTATTTAAAACAATATTTTGATGCGTTTCATCCTAAAGACGGGACAGCATTAAATATTATATCTAGCTTAGATGATCCGAATTTAAATACAATAAATCTCATGGAAGACCTTATATCGCAAGGTGTAAAATAAATATAAAGCATTAGAATTTGCACTTAAAAACAATAATGCACAAGCTGAATATTTACTTAATCATCTTACGTTTGAACCTAATCCCAGCCTAATACAAGCAATACACAATAAAAGTTTAATTTTAGTAAAGTATTTTGTAGAAGAAAAAGGAGTGAATGTAAATTTTAGTCATTATGGTTCTAATACACTAAATGTTACTGCCGGTTTGGAAGAACCTTACAAAATAGACATTACATGTGATCTTTTAATAAAAGGAGCAACTTATTTAAATACAACCTTAGAAGAAGCAGCACAAGGTGGTCAAAATGTAAACGATCTTCATAAGCAAATCTTTTTTAAAGCAATAAACGAAAATAAGCTTGAAGTAATTAAAAAATTTGTTGAAATATACGGTTTTGATATTAATACTGAATATCGTTTAACACACCATTAAGTACCGCAAATTTAAAAAATAGAAAAGAAATTGCAAAGTATCTTTTATCTAAAAATGCTAATCTAGATGTAGCTCTAGAAGTAGCAATAATATACGGTAATTTAAATGCGGTAAAAACATTATTAGATGCAGGGATAACGATTAACAGCAATACAGATGTATCACCTTTAATGCTTGCATCAGAGTATGGGCAGGTCACAATAGTAAAATATTTACTTAAACACGGTAACTATAATGTTAAAGGATGGGAAAAAGATAACTTACATAGCAATGTATCGTGTCAACTCACTCAAATCACTGAGATTTCTACATTGTGTGAAAAAGCTAATAATCCTAACCACCAATACATATTAGAGACGATATGAAAAACACGTATATCATCACATTATGACGGATATAAGAATTTATCATCAGAACAAATAAAGCAAAAATTTTCTAAATTCACAAAACAACTATCTAAAGATTTACAAAATTTCGCAGAAATTAAAGCACTGTTAGAAGATTATTCTAGCGGGAAGAAAATTCCAATAAATACAAATACTGTAGTAGAAGACGAGGGCTATGTTTCTGATTTTAAGGTTGAAACTGAAAAACCTAACGCAGGGCTCTAGGTTAGAACATACTCCTTCTAAATCAGGTATATTTTGCACTTTTGCCCTTGAGGGACTTGATGAAGAAACGTCTTTAGGCGGTGATATAAAAATATTTGATTCTGAGCTTTAATAATGTCATTCCTACGATAAGATTGCTTCATTGCCTGCTCTTATGTCATTCCTGCATAGACGTTGTTGCGTGGACCAGTTTCCTAATTGTTACCCTGTGGCTTGTCCATGGGGTCTAGTTAAAAATACTAATAATATTAGTATTTTTAACTAGATTGCTTAATCAAAACTTACAATTTTCCTCACAATGACGACAAAACCTCTTACACATTTATTAGATAAGTATATATTACCACGAAACATGAGAATCATATTTCATGGTAATATATACTTTTTTATAAAAAAATCTAATTAAAATACGGAGGAACCATGGCTCATCCAAATCTTACGGAAGGAAATAATTATTTTAGGAATGAGAAATTATAAAGAAGCTATAGACATGTATAGTAAAATACACAAAAGCTCTAATTATTATCAAGAAGCACAATATTATTTAGGAGAGTGTTACTTTAATCAAGAAGAATTTACAGAAGCTGTAGAGGCATATAATAAGGTAAACAAAAATCATTATCTATTTGAAAAAGCTAGCTCAAATATTTCAGTTATTGAGAAAAATTTTGACTTAATTAATTCTAAATAAATGAATATAGTAAACTGATCTCCATTTTGTACTTCGTTGTTCGTTGTCTTGCATATTAATATATAGGCTCTACCCTTACGCTTGTCATAAAATGGAGCTGAGTTTACTATAGTAGCGAATTATAAGCGAAAGACAATATATTAGGTTCTGTGAAGGAAAATTAAATTAATCTATTTTTGCTCTTCTTTGCTGCAAATTATAAGATTGTTTTGAAATAGGAACAACTATTACTGCAAACATCTTATTAATTTTCGCTAAAAAATATCTGAAAATAATGGAATTATCCTTTACAGAATCTAATATATCAAGCAAATTCTAATAATACCTGCCCTCTTATAACATTATCCTTTTCATTAACAAAAATTTTAGCTATTTTTCCATCTCTTTCGGCAAGAATCAGGTTTTCCATTTTCATAGCAGTTAAAATCATAATTTCTTGTCCTGCCGTCACTTCCTGCCCTTCTTTCACCTTTATTGCAGCAATCTGACCGCTTAGAGGAGCTTGTAGTTCGGAGCTTTCTTCCACCACTACTTTTGAGACCATCAACGCTTCCAGTTCTGAGATACGAGGAGAGCGTACAAAGGCTTTTACGCTAATACCGGCATGCGATAATAAATAACCGGTTCTGATATTCTCAATTTTCACATTTGTCTTTTTACCGTTAATTATAGCCGTAAAAAGTTCATTACCTAAATTCCAGTTACTACGAATATATATTCTATCGCTTTCGTGACGTATATTATAGCCGTTTTCAACAGGTGTAATTAATACGGGAAATAGTTTATCATCGATAGTTACTACCCACCTTGTACCTATTTTGTTAGCCTGATTGTTAATATTGCCGGAAATTAAAGAAGCACGTCTTTGCTCCGATATATAAATAAAAATAGCCGTTGCTAAAAATACGGTAGTTACTTCTGAAGTTAGACTAGCTCCGGAAAAACCGTCAGGATATTCTTCTTGAATAAAGGCAGTAGAAATATCGCCGCTAACAAAGCGTGGATGTAGCATTACCGCTTCTAAGAAACTGATATTATGAGCAATACCGTTAATTATATAAGAACTCAACGCAGAATGCATTAGCTCAATTGCCTGCTCTCTTGTTTCACCGTAAGTACATAATTTTGCAATCATTGAGTCATAAAACATACTTACTTCGCCGCCAAGCCCAATCCCTGTATCTATACGGATATTAGGACTCTTTGCAGGTTCGGAATAAGCTATAATTCTACCGCTAGAAGGTAAGAAACCTCGGCTTGGGTTTTCGGCACAAATTCGTGATTCAAATGCCCAACCTTTTAATTTTACGTCATCTTGTGTAAATGATAATTTCTCACCGGCTGCGATTTGTATCATCTCTTCAACGATATCTATACCGGTAATTAGCTCAGTAACAGGATGCTCGACTTGCAACCTAGTATTCATCTCTAAAAAATAGAAATTTTTATTGCTATCTACTATAAACTCAACGGTACCGGCCGAATAATATCCCACTTTTTGAGATAAGGATATTACCTGCCGATACATTTCTTGCCTTATATCTTCAGTAATAAAAGAACTTGGTGCTTCTTCGATTACTTTTTGATGGTGACGCTGTATTGAACATTCCCGCTCTCCGAGACATACACTATTGCCGTATTGATCGGCAATCAGCTGAATTTCGATATGACGGGGAGTTTGAATTAACTTCTCAATAAATAATCTATCGTCACTAAAACTATTGGCTGCTTCAAGCTTTGCCGACTCAAAAGCATTGGCCATTTCAGCGGGATTATTCACTACTCTCATACCACGCCCACCGCCGCCGGCAGCCGCTTTTACTATTACCGGAAAACCAATTTCTTTAGCAATATCTATAGCTTGTTTAACATCGTTTATAGTTCCCATATAACCTGGCACGGTGCTAACTCCGGCTTCTATCGCTATCTTTTTTGCTTCGATTTTATCGCCCATTTTTTTAATAGTTCCAGCACTCGGTCCTATTAAAACAACACCTTCTCTTTTAAGAATATTGGCAAAATTTGGATTTTCTGATAAAAAACCGTAACCTGGATGTACTGCACTTGCGCCACTTTCACGAATCGCCGAAATAATATTTTTAATAGATAAATAACTTTCCGTTGCAGGGGAATCACCTATATAATAAGCCTCATCTGCATGCTGCACATACATTGAGTTTGTATCTGCTTCAGAATATACTGCAACCGACTTTATCCCCATCTTTTTTAAGGTACGTATTATCCTAACGGCGATCTCGCTACGATTAGCAATTAAAATTTTATCAAATAACGGTTTATTCATAGTTTTTTATATCCTAATGTCACCCCGTGGCTTGACCACGGGGTCTTGTGTCACAGACTGTATTCTGAGATCCCGTGGTCACGCCATGGGATGACAGCTAAAGCGGCAAATTATCATGCTTCTTCCAAGGCAGTTCTACTTTTTTAGTACGCAGGAAATTTAACGCCTTACATATTCGCCATCTGGTATTTTGCGGTCTTATAATATCATCCAAATATCCCCTAGATGCCGCAACAAAAGGCGAAGTTACTACTTTCCTATATTCATCGATTTTTTGTTTTTTAGCTTCAGGGTTTTTACATTCTTCCTTAAATATTATCTCGGCTGCTCCCTCTGCCCCCATAACAGCGATTTCCGAATTAAACCAAGCATAGTTTATATCGCCTCTAAGATGCTTGGAGTTCATAACTACATAAGCACCTCCATAAGCCTTACGGGTAATTACAGTAATCTTCGGCACTGTAGCTTCCGCATAAGCGTATAACAGCTTAGCCCCGTGTTTAATAATACCGTCATGCTCTTGGGATGTACCAGGCAGAAATCCAGGCACATCAACAAGACTTACTATAGGAATATTGAAAGCATCACAAAATCTAACAAATCTTGCTGCTTTTCTTGAGGCGTTTATATCTAAACATCCTGCTAAATGCAAAGGCTGATTAGCCACAAATCCTACCGGATAACCTTCCATATAACCAAAGCCAATAATGATATTCTTAGCAAAATCAGGTTGTAGTTCAAAAAATTCTCCCTCATCAACGATACGCTCAACAAGCTCTTTCATATCATAAGGCTTATTAGGAGTGTTAGGTATTAACGTGCTAAGAGACATATCAACTCTATCGGCAGGATCAACAGTCGAACGAACAGGAAGAGGACTGCGATTGGATGACGGAAGGAAATTAAAGAATTTACGAATTTCAAGCAATGCTTCTATATCATTGTTAAATGCAAGATCGGCAACGCCGCTTTTAGTGGTATGCATCCTAGCACCGCCGAGCTTTTCTTGGCTTACTTCTTCACCCGTAACGGTTTTTACTACATCGGGACCAGTTACGAACATATAAGAACTATTCTTAACCATAAATATAAAATCGGTTAAGGCAGGAGAATATACCGCACCACCTGCACAAGGGCCCATAATTAGGGTAATTTGAGGGATGACACCCGACGCTAAAACATTACGCTGAAATAATTCACCGTATCCGGCCAGAGCATCAACCCCTTCTTGAATTCTTGCTCCCCCTGAGTCGTTAATACCGATTACGGGAGCACCGGTTTCTATAGCTTGATCGATAATATCACAGATTTTCTTAGCATGATATTCGCCGAGAGAACCGCCGAGTACGGTAAAATCTTGGCTATAAATAAATACCAACCTACCGTTTATCGTACCGTGTCCCGTTACAACGCCGTCACCTAAAAACTTTTTATCCTGCATCCCAAAATTATCGCATCTATGGGATACAAACATACCTGTTTCGGTAAAGCTATTCGGATCTAATAATACTTCTATGCGTTCTCGTGCAGTTAACTTACCTTTTTGATGTTGTGCGTTGATCCTAGCTTCACCGCCCCCTTGCCTTGCAATATTTCTTCTCTCATCCAGTAACTCAGGAGAGATTATATTACTTTGATTCATAGATTATTTATAGTTTTATTTTCCAAAATATCCATAATATAATATAATATAATAATGCTAATGTGAAAAGATAATTATTTATGTCATCTACCAACTATATCAAAGAAGCACTGAAAAAAGCCAAATCACCGGCTAAATTTGATAATTTATCAACTGCCTTAAAAAAGAATTTACAAAGAAGAAAGAAAGTTAAAACGAAAGATACTACGAGCCAAGCTTTATCTGCATTACAAACAATAGTCAAAAATTACACTGATTCTACGGACGAAAACATTTCTCTTGTAGATGAATTAATAAAATCAAGATGCTTAGAAACAGAAAGTAAATAAGCACCACATTTGACATATTAATATAAATTGCTAATATTTGGGGAGTTTAGGTTTTGTTGCATAGCTCGCTTATGTCATTCCCGCATAGGCGGGAATCCAGGGTAAAGCGAGATAAATCGAGTTTTTAGTTTTAAAAACTTACTGTATTTATATTTTTTAATTACTGGATTCCTGTTTTCACGGGAATGACATAAGAGTCACCCAATAAAATTGGCATTTAAAATATTTTATATCATGGACACAAACAAATTATATCTTTTCAAAGATAGACGATTTTTACCGAATTTTATAGTGCAGTTATGCGGTTGTCTTAATGATAATATATTAAAAAATGCTCTGGTAATCCTTATCACTTATGGTATTTCAGGAGCTTTAAGTAAATATAATAATCTACTTGTTTTAATTGCTAATGCTACTTTTGTATTACCTTTTATAATATTCGCAAGCATAGCAGGACAAATTGCCGATAAATACGAGCGTGCAAATCTTATTAAAATTATTAAGATTTGTGAAATCGGTATAATTGCCTTTGCAATTTACGGATTTCATCATAATAATCTGTTAATCCTGTTTTGTTCTATTTGCTTAATGGGTATACATTCTACTTTTTTCGGTCCAATCAAATATAGCGTATTACCTGATCACCTAAATAAAGACGAACTACTTGGAGCTAACGGCTTTGTTGAAGCCGGAACTTTTATCGGTATTTTTATCGGTACTATAATCGGCAGCTATTATACAATCAGCAATAATTTTATAATTTATTCCTTAATTACCATCGCTTTTCTTGGCTTTATTACAAGCCTTTTTTCCCCAAAATCTAAAAACGTAAATCGTGATATTAAAATAAATTTTAATATTATAGATGAAAGCATAAATATGATTAAATATGCCAAAGCAAAAAAACAGATATATTTAGCTATACTTGGTATTTCATGGTTTTGGTTTATCGGAGCTGCTATAATTTCTCAAATACCTTTACTTGCTAAGATAACTTTTAAAGCTGATGAGAATGTTGCTAATTTATTTTTAGCGGTTTTCTCGCTTGGTGTTGGGGTCGGTTCGTTTTTATGTAGCAAAATATTTGAAGATGAGATTACCGTTAAATATCTATTTATTTCAGCCCTAGGCATTAGTATTTTCGGTATTGATTTATTCTTTGCAAGTAGAATTAGCTCAGTTAACTACGAACCTACTCAGCTAAAAAGTATTTTAGTATTTTTATCGAAAAGACATAATTGGCGCATAGTTATAGATTTATTGTTCTTAGCGGCAATAGGCGGATTATATATCGTTCCGCTTTTTGCGATATTACAGCATTACGCAAACCCTGCTCATCGTAGTCGAATTATTGCCGTTAACAATCTTATCAATTCCATTTTCATGGTGGGATCCACAATAATTCTATCTTTATTATTTTACCTAAATTTCACTATACCCTGGATTATATTATTTATTAGCCTAGCTAATATAATCGTTACTATACATATTTACCGTTTAATACCTGAAGTTAAAATTATTCCATTTAAGCTATTACGAAGAATATTCCAAATCTGTTTTGATCTTATGTATAAGGTTGAAGTTAAAGGATTTGAAAATTTTCAAAAAGCAGGTAAAAAAGTAGTAGTGGTCGCTAACCATATTTCATATCTAGATCCGCCGCTAATTGCTACTTACTTACGAGAAGAAATGACTTTCGCAATTAGTCCCGATATACAAAAAATATGGTGGATTAAACCGTTTTTACGTATGGCAAGAACTTTGCCGGTTGATCCAAGTAACCCAATGGCAATAAAGACTTTAGTGAAAGAAGTACAAAAGGATCAGAAAGTAGCAATTTTCCCTGAAGGTAGAATAAGCGTTACCGGCTCTTTAATGAAAATATACGAAGGACCGGGAATGATTGCCGATAAAGCCGGTGCTACCGTCTTACCGGTTAGAATAGACGGTACTCAATTTACTCATTTATCAAAATTAAAAAACATATTAAAAAGAAAAATATTTCCTAAAATTACTATAACCGTTTTACCGCCGGTAAAATTCGCTAATATGGATGCTACAAGCAATCAAGAACGACGCAGTTATATATCTAGGACTCTTTATGATATCATGGCTGACATGATGTTTGAAAGTTCAGACTATCAAAATACTGTATTCTCATCTCTTATAGAAGCTGCTAAAATTCATGGATTTAAGAAAAAAATAGTTGATGATTTTGAAAAAAATGCGGTTACTTATCGAGATTTAATATTAAAATCTTTTATCCTAGGTGATTTAATCAAAAAGAATAATATCTTTGGCAGAAATTTAGGCTTAATGTTGCCTAATACCACGAATACGTTAATTACTTTTTACGCTATGCAATCTAGCGGTTATGTTCCTGCTATAATTAACTGGAGCAGCGGCATAAGTACTATTATTAACTCCTGTAAACTTGCACAAATTAAAGTAGTTTACACTTCAAAACAATTTATTGAGAAAGCAAGTTTACATGAATTAATAACTAACTTATTAGATTTCGGTATTAAAATAATATATTTAGAAGATTTTAAAAATCAGATTGGTACAGCCCTAAAACTAAAAGCAAAAATAGGAAGTTATTGTGCCCAAACTTATTACAATTATTTTTGTCGTAATCGTGATGACGAAAAACCGGCAGTGATAATTTTTACTTCGGGTACTGAAGGTGAACCTAAAGCCGTATTATTATCTCACAGAAATTTACAAACTAATAGATATCAAATAACTGCTAAAGTACCTTTTAGCCCTGAAGATATAGTATTTAATGCGCTACCGCTATTTCATTGTTTTGGTCTTAGTGGTGCAATTATTACAACTTTAAACGGTATTAAGCTGTTTCTATATCCTTCTCCACTAAATTATCGTAGCATTCCTGAAGTTATATACGATATTGGAGCAACTATATTAATTTCTACTGATACTTTTTTAAACGGTTATGCTAATTACGCTCACCCATATGATTTTTACTCATTACGCTATATATTTGCCGGTAGCGAGAAATTAAAAGAATCTACACGACAATTTTGGCTTAATAAGTATGGCATACGTATTTTTGAAGGATATGGGATTACAGAAGCCTCACCTATTATAGCTTGTAATACCCCTATGCATAATAAAGCAGGCACGGTAGGAAGATTATTACCGAAAATTGATTATAAGCTTGAGAAAGTAGAGGGAATAAATGAAGGGGGACGTTTATTCATTAAGGGTCCTAACATAATGCTTGGTTACTTGGACTTAGAAGGTCACCGTACTTATAAAGAATGGTACGACACAGGCGATATAGTCAAAATCGATTCTGAAGGATATATAACAACTCTAGGACGTTTAAAACACTTTGCTAAAATAGCAGGGGAAATGATATCTCTTACAAAAATTGAAGAACTTGCAAGCGAAATTGATCCTGATTCCTTGCACGCTGCTATTTCTATTCCCGATAAAACGCACGAAGACAAAATTATTTTACTTACTACCGGTTCCAATATAAATAGAGAGAACTTTGCAGATGCTGTATCTAAAGCTCAAATTCCTTTACTACATTTACCGAAAGTAATTATTACCGATTCAGAAATACCTCTACTTACAAACGGCAAAATTGATTATCTTGAGATTATGAAAAACGTGGATAGATTTTAACGTCATTGCGAGCAACTGCAAGGAGCGTGGCAATCTCAGGAATCGTGCCTGAGATTTCTTTGTCGACGCCTATGGCGTCTTCTCTCGCAATGACGGAAAAAAAACGCCACACACAACAACGCTGGTCACACCACGGGACGACTTATTTTTTCTTTTGACTATTAATAGCAACATTCAAAACTAATTTAAACCACTTACCTAATAACTCTTGATCCTCCATAATTTCAGGTAATACCTTCCAATATTATAGAGTTACAAGTTTACCTTTACTTTGATATACAAATGACGCAGAACCGAAAGATTGAAAATATTCATAAGTGCTTAGGTCTGACTTAAAATATAATTCATTGCTCTTAATAATTCCTATCATAACACCACCCTTATATATACCATATCCACCAAACATTACACGAACGACTACTGAACCATATGGTTCTAACAATTCTTTGACATATTCAGTCAATGCATTTTGGTTCATAATAATCGCTTTAAATACAACAAACCATAAATAAACGTACCTAATATAATAAACAATGGAGTTAAAGGTAAATCAAAGTAGAAAGAGCTAAATGCAGCACAAAAATTAATAAATAAAGATATAAGAATTGATATTATAATCATCTGGGAGGGGCTATATGCTACAAACCGTGCAATCATTGCAGGAATAAGTAAAATAGCAGTTACCATAAGTACTCCGACAATCTTTATAGCAGAAAATACCGATAATGAGAGAAGAAGTAAAAATATTAGCTCAATAATATTAACCTTTAAGCCTTTTATGACAGCAATATCTCTATTGATAATGATAAGAAGAATTTGATTATAAAAATATACTATAAAGCCTATAATAGTTATGAGCACTATTGCAAGTATCATCAAATCATTAAAAGATACGGATAAAATATCCCCAAACAACAAATTCACTATATTATTCTGCAAAGAAGTAAAATAATTAATAACTAAAGCAACAGCTAGCATAAAGCTAGAAATCAAATTAATAACTGCGTTTTTTTCAGAATTATTTTTAAAAATAAACACAAAAAACGAAAAAAGAATTGCAACTATTATGCCTGAATATATTAATGGAACATGTGCTATAATACTTATACTAGCCACTAAAAAACTACTATGAGCAAGCCCGTCACCGAAATAAATATATCTCTTCCATAGGGCAATGCAGCCAAGCGGGGCAAATATGCAGCTAATTAAAATTAAGGCTAGTATTATGAAAGTCATCTGAGTATATTATATTATATGTTTGTTGTATGGCCTCTTGTTATCCCGTGGCTTGACCACGGGATCCACTAAAGTTCTTAGGCTGTACTTATGGAGTCCGTGGTCAAGCCACGGGATGACATTGGAAAGAATCATAGACTATGTCTTCAATCGATAAAAAAGAATTAGAAAAATTTGAGAAAATTTCTCATAATTGGTGGAATAAGGACGGAGAATTCGGTATCTTACACCGAATAAACCCTATTCGCCTTGAATATATAATAGAGAAAATAACTACGCATTACAATAGACACCTTTCCAAACTCGCTTATAGAGAGGAATTTGTAGGAAACATGCAGCACAGCACCGCAGCGTACGCTTTGGTACGTGAGGATGCGAGCAGCAGATTGACGCACAAATTACCTCTAGAAGTAGAGTTTGAAAAGGTGTCTAACGATATTTCTAAATTAGAAATATTAGACGTCGGTTGCGGTGGAGGGTTAATTGCAACGCCTTTAGCGGCTCAAGGTTTTAACGTTACAGCCATTGATGCACTGCAAAGTAATATTGAAACGGCAACTGCTTATGCTAAGGAAAACGGTGTAAAGATAAATTATTTACAATCTACTATAGAAGAATTAGAAAGTGACAAGCTATATGATGTGGTAATTTGTCTTGAGGTTATTGAACACGTAGAAAACGTACAGCAATTTATACTAAATTTGGTGAAGCATATTAAGCCAAACGGTATGGCAATAATTTCTACGATTAACCGTACTAAAAAATCTTATATACTTGGAATAATAGTTGCCGAATATATTTTAGGTTGGGTACCAAAAAACACTCATGATTATAGCAAATTCCTAAAACCGTTGGAAATTTACGAAATGCTTACGGATACCAAAATTGAAATTAAAGAGCTGAAAGGCTTGGTATATGATCCGGCTAAAAATGAGTGGAAATTAAGCGATGATATAGACGTAAATTATTTTATGTGTTTGGGGAGAAAGAGTATGTGTTATCCTAGCTAACTTGATCAGCCTTGTTGCATGAATACCGAATCGTCATTGCGAGCGACTGTAAGGAACGTGACAATCCAGAAAAATAATAAAAAAATGCTAACTTTTAGCATTTTTTACTGGATTGCTTCGTCAATTGCTATGCACTTTCCTCGCAATGACGCAAAAACTGATCCATACAACACAGCCAACTTGATCGCGGGATCCAGTTAAACATACTAATATTATTAGTATGTTTAGTTGTTTTCTGGATACCGTGGCAAGCCACGGTATGACACAGTTCTTAGTATATATTTAAAAAAGATAATAAATGAATAATAACGTAATTACTAGATTTGCTCCGTCACCGACGGGGTTTTTACATATAGGTTCGGCAAGAACCGCCCTTTTTAATTATTTGTTCGCAAGGCATCATAACGGTAAGTTCTTGCTTCGCATTGAAGACACTGATAAAGAAAGGTCAACTAAAGAAGCGGTAGAAGCTATATTCTCAGGTCTAAAATGGCTAGGGCTTGATTGGAACGGTGAGGTTATATTCCAGTCTAAACGTAATAATCTTTACAAAGAAGCTGCACTAAAATTACTGCAAAACGGTAAAGCATATTATTGTTTTACTCGCCAAGAAGAAATAGAAAGACAGCGACAACAAGCTTTAGAAAATAAACAGCATTTTATTTTTAATAGCGAGTGGCGTGACAAAGATCCATCTATCTATCCTACTGATATTAAGCCGGTAATACGTCTAAAAACTCCAAGAGAGGGTAGCATAACAATTCATGACACTTTACAAGGTGAGGTAGTAATTGAAAACTCTCATATAGACGATATGGTACTATTAAGAGCAGACGGCACTGCTACTTACATGCTAGCCGTTGTAGTAGACGATCATGATATGGGTATAACTCATATTATTAGAGGTAACGATCATTTAACCAATTCAGCAAGGCAACTCGCTATTTATCAGGCTTTCGGATATGCAGTACCGAGCATGACTCATATACCGTTAATTCATGGAGCAGACGGAGCAAAATTATCCAAAAGGCATGGAGCATTAGGCATTGAAGCTTATAAGGATATGGGGTATTTACCGGAAAGTTTGTGCAATTATTTACTGCGTCTTGGATGGAGTCACGGCGATGATGAAATTATCTCAATGACTCAGGCTATAGACTGGTTTAATCTTGATTCACTCGGTAAATCACCTGCTAAGCTTGATTTTGCTAAGATGAATAGCCTGAACGCTCATTACTTAAGAATGCTTGACAATGATAGCTTAACTTCAAAGACTGTAGAGATATTGGAACAAAATTATAATCAACTTCTTCGGAAGCTCGCTTATAGGGAGGAATTTGGAGGAAACACGGAACGCAGCACCGCAGCGTATATAGACATACGTGAGGATGCGAGTCCCGGATTGACGTACAAATTACCCCTAGCAGTAGAGTTGCCGAAGAAGTTTAAGGTTAGTGAGCAGGAAATAGGCTATATCAAACAAGCAATGCCAAGCTTGTTAGTTAGAAGTGAAACATTACTAGAACTAACACGCCTTGCTCAAATTTATCTAGTAGATTCGCCTATCATCTACAGCCAAGATTCAAAAGAAATTATAGAAAATTGCGATAAGAATTTAATCAAACAAATTATAGAAAACTTAAGCGAACTTGAGCAGTTTGATAAGGAATCCGTACAGAATAAATTTAAAGAAATAGCAGCAGCAAACGACTTAAAGCTGAATGACATTATGAAACCGGTAAGAGCTTTAATAACAGGTATGACTGCATCACCTAGCGTATTTGAGATTGCAGAAATTTTAGGAAAAGAAAATATTTTAAAAAGGTTAAAAATTATATGAAAGATTGTATAAAAAAAATTGCTTTTATTTTTAGTGGATTATTTATAATAACCGGCACTTTTGTTTTGTATAGCATAGAAAACGTCAACGCATCAACAGCACCAAAAAAGTACGGAGCTTGGACTTTAAATTGTACTCTTAATAATGAGAAAAAACAACTTTGCTTCTTATCACAACAAATTAATAATCTAGAGAAAGATAAAGAAAAGGAAATATTAGCCATTTATCACATAGGTTATTTCAATGGGGAACAAGAAAAACAGGAATTAAAAATAATAGAAATAGTCCCGTCAAATGTTCAAATTCCGGCAGGTACAGTTATTAATAGCGGTGACAAACGAATAGCAGCCGGAAAATACGTAAATTGTACAGTAAACGGCTGTCAGGCTTTAGCTATTATTACAAAAGACGATCTAGACATGATTTTATCAAACGATAATTCTATAGAACTAATTACCGCAGACGGCAAACAAGCTAAAATTTCATTTATAAAAGACGGCTTAAAGGAAGGCCTAAAAGCTTTAAGTAGATAGTAACGCAAGAATTTAAGCATTGTTGCTGCGAGCAACTGAAAGGAGCGTGGCAATCTCAAGATTTTGGTCCGAGATTGCTTTGTCAAAATTTTCAATTTTTCCTTGCAATGACGACTTGGGTATCCGCACAACAAAGCTTTGAGTCGCTTAGCGCATAACCTAATTAAGCATCGTGATGATGGTGTCCATGTCCAGGCGCCCTTCACCGCCTAAACTTGCTTCATATTCAAGAACCCATGATTGATGAAATGCCATGCCGGTCAGCGACTATCCATCTCTCTAAAAGAACGCGAAATCGCGCTTCTCTTTCCAGAAGAATTATTGAGTGATCCGTAGAAGCAGGTAATGGATGGCTCCAAAATGGTTTTTCTTGGCTTATATTTTCAAAAAATGTCTTAAGCTCATTAAAAGTTAGTCTTTGAGAAAAATCATTAGGATGATCAGTGATCGCATATGTATAATAACCACGTGTTTTATGTGCCATGGTATAATCCCAATGTATATCAAACTTGTCACCGACTTTTACTTTATGAACATGATGGTATTTGCTTCTATCTCTCCAATCAAATGTTTTGTCAGATGAAAATTGTCACATTTCTGCATTAGTATAATTAACAGAATCTCTCTCATCTTCTTTTCCACCGCTAAGAAGATGTCCCTCTTTAATTTATACTAATTCAGTTAATAGTTATACTTACGAATAACTAAACACCAATTAAAGCAATAAACTTAATGAAGTTCTATTAATATTTCTAATTAATTTGCTATTTTTAGTAAATATTAATAAAACCCAGCTTTAGTTGATATTAATAGGAAAAATTAAGCTTGTGGCGAGCTTCGCACTACCCTACCCTATTATTTTATCTTTTATCCTTTAGATTGCTTTTAGAACCTAATTTTTTAAGTTTTATATATAAAATTTAAATTATCTTATTTTAGTCTTTCTTAACTGTATAAATTATAAGATTTTTTAAAAATAAGAATAGTAATTTTCTAAAACCTTACTAATTTTAGTTAGCATAGTTTAACCAACCAAAAGCTAGAAACTGTTATTACTAATTTTTTAAATTAAACGAATATAGATTAACCTTGCCTATAACTGCAACAAGAAATCTATTCTTAATAATTAAAGCGTAAAACCGCTTAAAACCTTTTGATCATCCTATATAAGGCTGTTAACAAAATAACTTTAATTGATAATTAAAGAGATTTTTACAGTAATAAATATCCCTATTTCAAAAAAATCTTATAATTTGTAGTTAAAAAGAATTTAATGAGTTTTAAAATTATTTTGTTAACAGTCTCATAGGATAAATACCAAAGGTTGAGCTATTATAATTAATTAAAAAATATTTGCAGTCATTTATTGAAATAATTACAAGAAATTCTATATTTTATTTTTTTAGGAAGAGTTTTATTAAAGAGTTTATTTTCAAATTAAGCAAAGAATCGCTTTAAAACCCATTTGTTGCATAAATCAGTTGTGTCCTACTGCGACTTTTAATAATGTGTTGTACAGCACGTTGTTAAAATCGTCATTGCGGAGCAGGCATTGCCTGCGTGGACTAGTTTCTCAATTGTCATCCTGCGAGCTTGTAGCAGGATCCAGTTTAAAATGCTAATATTATTAGTATTTTTTCTGGATACCATGGTTAAGCCACGATATGACTATTGAACAGTTTTTGCGGTCCACGCAACAATGCCTCCTTACAATGAGGGGAACGAGCAATACAACAAAACGGGTTTATTAGATCTATTGCATAACCTATCTTATAGAGATATAGACTTAGAAATCCATACCGCCCATGCCTCCCATACCGCCACGCATTGGCATTGGCTCTGCCTTATCAGAAGGTTCGTCAACAATTAAAGTTTCCGTGGTAATAATTAACGAAGCAACGGAAGCAGCATCTTGAAGTGCAGTACGCACTACTTTAGCCGGATCAATAATTCCTGCTTTAATCATATCGACATATTGCATATCTTGAGCATTAAAGCCATAATTTTTATCCTTATGTTCTAGTAATTTACCAACTACTACGCCACCGTTTTCACCGGCATTTTCAACAATCTGTTTTAACGGATCCTTTAAAGCTTCTATTACTATTTCAATACCTGCTTGTTGATCCTTATTCTCTACTTTAAGCTTTGTTAAAGGTTGTGATGCATGAAGTAATGTTACACCGCCACCGGCAACAACACCTTCCTCAACTGCCGCTCTTGTAGCAGCAAGTGCATCTTCAACACGATCTTTACGCTCTTTCACTTCAACTTCCGTAGCACCGCCAACCTTTAATACGGCAACACCGCCGGAAAGTTTAGCTAAACGCTCTTGCAGTTTTTCTTTATCATAATCAGAAGTAGTTTCAGCTATTTGAGATTTAATTTGTAATACTCTATCTTCAATATTTTTCTTATCACCGTTACCGTCAACAATTACGGTATTTTCTTTAGAAATTGTTACTCTTTTTGCTGTCCCTAGACTCTTAATACTCACATTTTCAAGCTTCATACCTAAATCTTCAGTAATAAGCTCACCTTTAGTTAGGATAGCAATATCTTCCATCATTGCTTTTCTTCTATCGCCAAAACCGGGAGCTTTTACTGCCGCAACTTTTAAACCACCACGTAATCTATTGACTACAAGCGTTGCAAGAGCTTCGCCCTCAACATCCTCAGCAATAATTAATAGCGGACGTTGTGATTGTACTACAGCCTCAAGTATAGGTAACATCGGTTGTAAATTTGATAATTTTTTCTCAAATAGTAAGATGAAAGGATTTTCAAGCTCAGCAACCATTTTCTCGGAATTCGTTACAAAATACGGTGATAGATAACCTCTATCAAACATCATACCTTTAACTACTTCAACATCGAAGCTAAAATTCTTTGCTTCTTCAACGGTTATCACGCCTTCTTTACCGACTTCCTCCATTGCCTTAGCAATTTTCTCACCGATTTCCTTATCACCGTTTGAAGAGATAGTACCGACTTGTGCGATTTCCTCTTGGCTATTGATTTTTTTACTGGATTTTTTAATTTCTTCTACTACTGCGTTTACCGCTAAATCCATACCACGCTTTAAATCCATAGGATTATAACCGGCAGCTACTAGCTTATTACCCTCACGAGCCAAAGCTCTAGCAAGTACCGTAGCTGTAGTAGTACCATCACCGGCTACTTCTGCAGCTTTTGTAGCAGCTGATTTTAATAGCTGAGCTCCCGCATTTCTAATTTTATCTTTTAACTCGATCGATTTTGCAACCGTCACACCATCTTTTGTAATTTTCGGTGAACCGAATGATTGCTCTATAAGTACATTTCTGCCTTTTGGACCTAAAGTAACTTTTACTGCATCTGCAAGTATATCAATGCCTTCTAACATTTGCTCACGAGCTTTTGAGCCGTGTTTAATAAGTTTTGTTGCCATATTTAATTTCTCCTTAAAAACAAATAATTAATTAATAATACCAAATACGTCGCTTTCTTTCATAACGATCAGTTTTGTGCCTTTAATTTCAATTTCGGTGCCTGCCCATTTACCGTATAAAACTTTATCGCCTACTTTTAGCTCTAAAGGATGAATTTCGCCTTTTTTATTACGAATACCATTACCTACGGCTACTATTTCACCTTGCATCGGCTTTTCTTTTACAGTATCCGGAATAATAATTCCACCTTTAGTTTTTTCTTCTTGTTCGATAGGCTTTATTGCAATTCTATCATGTAATGGTTTAAAAGACATTTTAACCTCCAATTATTAAATCTTTAAATGTACATACTATATATATTTTATTTTTGTTAGTTCAAGGGGCAAGAATAAATTTTTTTTATTAGAGGTCTATTCTTTCTCAAAATCCTCTAAACTAGTGCCGTGTTTAGTTTTACTCCATTTCAAATTCAAAGGACAGAAAATTATTTCAAATACTGCTTTATATGAAGCTACAGTATGTAATATAAAATAACTAGCCCATAAGCTCAAAGCTACTATATCCTGAAATTTTACTTTTCCGCTTTTTAAAGAATTTTTTAATATATACAGAGCTGTACCATATAGATATAAAAGCGAAAAAATACTATTAATAAGCCATAAATAATTAATTATAGAATTTATTATTTATAACAATAGAAAATATTATAAATGGTAAACTCCAAAAATTATAAGTAGATAAGCCGATGAAAATATAAATTGTTATTACTTGCAATAAAGTAAACTTTTGGCATTTATCTTTTTGTGCTTTAAATACCAAAAATGTTTGCAAAAAGCCTTGAATCCAATGTGATCTTTGATTTAGCCAATTACCTAAACTATTCGGAGCCTCTTCTAGAGTATAGGAATCACGAATAGCTACTTTATAGTTCTGTGAGTAAATTCTTATACCAAGCTCGGCATCTTCTGTTACATTATAAGAATCCCATCCGCCAAGCTTATTTAATATATCCGTTTTAAAATGATTACTAGTACCCCCAAGAGGTGTAGGAAGTTTTAGCAAACTTAATCCTTTCAAGATATATTCAAACCATAAACTATATTCTATATTAAACATTTTTGAGAATAGGTTAAAATATTCTCATTTTTATTATAAAAATTAAGCTTAACTTGAAGACAAGCATATTCTAGAGGTAAGTTTTTAAACATTGCTAGAGCTTTAAGTAGCTGTTCAGGTTTATCTTCAGCATCATATACTACTAGATACTCGCCACGTGAATATTCTAGAGCATAATTAAGGGCTTTCGGCTTTTAGTTCTTGGTAGACTTTTCGGAACAGATATAACATAAAAATAAGACGGTAAATTATATAACACTATTTCTTTAATCATTAGATAATCGTCATCTTCGATAATAATTTTAACGCCTAGCTTATCTTTTGGATAATTAATTAATGAAATATTTTTAATTATTGACCTTAACTTACTTAATTCTTTATATAACGGTACTAAAACTGTATAAACCGGTAAAGCTTTCTCCTCATTTTGAAAAATTTGTGATTCCACCGAATGATTTTTAGTACTACTTGTTTTGTGAAGCGATTCCACTCTGTCATCCCGCGACTTGATCGCGGGATCCAGTTAAAAATACTAATATTAGTATTTTTAATTATTTTCTGGATACCGTGGTCAAACCACGGTATGACACCGAATACGCTTTTCAATCCATACAACCCTTACCGAAGGCGATTCTCTTACTGCCCTTATACATGATTTTAAAATATTTTGCAAACAATAGCTTATATTATTAACAACATGAAATAAAACCGGCAGATAAATCAATGTGGCTATAAACACGACGAAAAATATTATTATTTTATTGGTATAATTAATATTCTTAGCAATAATCGGTCCGACTTTAAATTCAAGAGCATATTTTGCTTTGATACTAGTTAAATAGGCGAAATTTTTTCTAATAATTTTAAAAATAATATTTCTTGATCAGCATTATAGATCTAAAAATATTATTATTACTAAACAATATTTTTAGATCATTTATAGCAGTTATTGTATTACCATGAACATCGTCATATATACAATAACCATTCACTACATAGGCTTGTATATAAGAAATATTGCTTATTAGCAGCAATATTCTATTTTCATATAATATATCAATCATTATCTCATTATCGATAATTGCTTCTTCGATCATAGCTTTTAAACTATTAGCTTGTTTTTTACCTAATAAATTTTTATCTCTGATTATCTGTAATATTATATCTTCATTTATACATCTAACCATGCTGAAAAATTTATACCTGATATTTTATATTTCTTAATTTGAAAGACTGCGATCCCAAAAATGACCGATTTGAGCAGTTAACAAGTTTCTATTCTCTTTACCAAAATTAATTATCTTTGCAATTCCTAACTGCTCATAAACTGAACTATCATATACATAGCCGCCGTAATTTTCCGAGTATGGTATTTTGTAAAACTTGTAAGCATTATGCCGTTTTTAAATTTAATCCCTTCACAAGTAGAAAAATTATAATACATCTTCTTAGAACCAATATTAATTGAATGTCCAAAGCTAAATATATTTTGATTAAAAATAATAACAGGGCGGATATTTTTAGACATTCCCATTAGTAAAGATATCTCGCCTAAAAAATCTTCTTTAAGTTTTTTACTCTTACTCATTAAAATTTTAGGCTGAGCCGCAATAACACAATCTTTATCTTCAAATAGCTTCAATTTATAGTAAATAGAAGCATCCGTGCTTATGTTTTTTTCATTCAAAAATTTATCTTCTTTGTACAAAAAATGTACTCCAATATTTTGATTATCGGTAATACTGTATTCTACAGTACTACTTACAAATTGCTCATATTGATCAGAGGATAATTCTACTAATAAGGCATAATAGACAATAATATAATCTTAATACCATAGCCGCTTAAATTTAAAAAAACACTATAATAGCAATTATAAATTGAGTAAAGAGCTAGGTTAAAAAAAATTTTAATTGAAGTAGTATATGGCATATTGTAGTAATGATTTTATAACTTAAAATTCATTCAAAGAGGAAAATATGAACGATCCAAAATATAGAACTATTACTTTTACCGAAGAAAGTAGAACAGCAAATATTAATATATCCCCCAATAAAATAACAATTGGCGCTAATCAGCGTGTTACGTTTGAAAGCCTAGGCAATGTTGCGGAATTAATCTTAGGACCACATAGTAGTGTTAAAGTAACAGATCTTAATCATAAGGTATTTATAAATAATACCAATCGAGATAAGATAATTATATTATCAGGTGAACATATTGCTTTTGATGATAATCCATACGCTTAATAAATACGTTCTTCTCGTGGAAGATTGGTTGCGTGGATACATGCACCGTCATTGCGAGGAGCAAAGCGATGCGGCAATCCAGAGCAATAATAAAAAAATGCTATAAATTAGCATTTTTTGCAATGACGGGAACACTGATCCACTTGGCAACTTTCTAAGACCCAAGCAGTACCTGATTTTGTAGTTTAAATAATTCCGCAGCTCCGCCTTTAGCAAGTTTTAACATTGCTAAAAACTGCTCTTCGGAAAAAGGATTTTTCTCTGCCGTGCCTTGTACTTCGATTAAATTACCGTTACCTGCAAACACAAAATTACTATCCACGTCCGCATCACTATCTTCTAAATAATCCAAATCTAGTATCGCCTCACCTTTATATATACCGCAAGAAATAGCTGCAATTTGACTAATTAAAGGGTTCACCTTTAAAACTCTCTTTTTCATCAAGGACCTAATAGCTAGGTGCAATGCTACGTAGCTCCCTGTTATTGCTGCAGTTCTAGTACCGCCGTCAGCATTAATAACATCACAATCTATGATAATTTGCCTCTCGCCAAGTTTCCTCACATCAATTACACATCGCATCGCCCTACCTATTAAACGCTGTATCTCTTGCGTTCTTCCGCCTTGTTTCCCAAGTGCCGCTTCTCTTTTAATACGCTGTGATGTAGAACCGGGAAGCATACCGTACTCGGCAGTAATCCAGCCTTGATTTTGTCCCCTCAAGAATGGCGGTACGGTAGTTTCACAAGTAGCACTACACATGACATGTGTATTACCGATTTTAATAAGACATGAACCTTCCGCATTAATAAGCGGGGATAATTCTAATGAAATAGGACGTAATTGGTTGCTTTTTCTTCCTGACTGTCTCATAATACAATTTGTACTCCATAAGTAAAAATAAATAGTAAAGTTTAATTTGGAAAAGAGTAAGGCGTTTCATATTTTTTGACCGCAGCATACATACTAGTACGTAAGGATAAAAAAATACGAAACAACGACACCAATTTTTCAAATTAAACGAGTATACCATTGAAAAAATTTTTATTATATCTATATATACCTCAAAAAAGAACATAAATATAAAGTAAATAATATGATAGACGATAATATAGAAAATAATGAACAAACAATAAATGATATTGCTGAAGAGATAGTTGAAACAGCAAATCCGGAGGTAACAGCGTTAAAAGCCGAGATTGAAGAGCTAAAAGATAAGCTAATAAGAACTACTGCTGAAATAGACAATACAAGAAAGCGTTTAGAAAAAGCACGTGACGAAGCAAAAGATTATGCAATTGCTACATTTGCTAAAGAACTACTAAATGTTAGTGATAATCTTTCAAGAGCATTAGCACATAAACCGGCAAATTCTGATGTAGAAGTCACAAATATTATTGCAGGCGTTCAGATGACTAAAGACGAGCTAGACAAAGTCTTTCATAAACATCATATTGAAGAAATAAAGCCGGAAATAGGATCAATGTTCGACTATAATTTACATAATGCAATTGCGCAGATAGAACATCCTGATCATGCACCGAATAGTATTATTACTTTAATGCAATCAGGATATAAAATTAGAGATAGACTACTTCGTCCTGCTACCGTACAAGTAGTTAAAAAACCTTAATACTCGATCAACTTCAAAAATTGGCGTCGTCGTTTTACAAGAGCTTCAATTCTCACGTATTAAGTATACGCTGTGATCTTCGCATTGTGAACTCCTAGCTCTTTTTGAAGTTGATCTTCGTATAGAAAATGAGCAAAATAATAATGAATAGAACCGCTATATTTTGGCTAGTTTTTTTAGGGCTTTTTATCAGCGGTTTTATGCTAATTTCAGACGCAGTAAAACCATTTTTTATCGCATTTATAATATCTTACTTACTACAACCTGCTATAGGTTTTATCGCATCAAAATTTAAAATATCAAATAAATTTGCATCAAGCATAATTTATCTGATATTTTTGAGCATATTTTTCTTAAGCTTAACTATTTTAGTGCCGATAATTTATGGACAAATTTTTACTTTTATAAATAATATTCCAAAATATAACAATTATTTACAGGCAGAAATATTACCGCCTATAATGGTAAAAATTTATTCGATAGAACCTGATATTGCCGATAAAATCAAGAATTCTTTAAGCAATTTTATAAATAGTATATTTACTATACTTGGCAGTATTGCTAATAATTTTTGGCGTTATACTATTATAACTATTAACATATTTGTTTTATTTTTACTTATACCTATAATATTATTCTATTTCCTACGTGATTGGGCTAAAATTATTGCAAACATGAAATCATTATTACCTATAAAAACCCGACCGAAAATCCTTGAAATATTATCGGCAATTAATAATCTGTTATCTGCTTACATAAGAGGACAGCTAAATATTTGCTTATTATTATCTACTTATTATAGTATTGCATTTACCGTAATAGGTATTGATCTCGCTCTTTTACTTGGCATTTTAACAGGATTTTTAGTTATTATTCCTTTCCTTGGTACTTTTATATCGTTTCTTTTAACTCTAATTATCGGCTATTTAACTTTTGGTGTAACTACTAAATTACTATATATAATGATAATTTATCTAGTTGGAAATATTTGCGAGTCTTATATTTTCACCCCTAAAATTATCGGTGATAAAATAGGGTTGCATCCTCTTTGGATTATATTCTCAATTTTTGCCTGCGGCAGTTTATTTGGAATTATTGGAATATTTTTTGCTATACCGATTGCAGGGATTACAAAAATTTTACTTTTGAATCTAATTAAATTTTATAAATCTAGCAAATTCTATCGAATAGACGACTAAAAAATTCTTATAACAGTGCAGCAATATATATTTCGTTTTACTACTTCTAGTAAATATCATCCTGATGAATTTATTGTTTCTAGTTCTAACGATCAAGCTTATAATATTATAAAAAATTGGCAGTGCGGCTTTGGCGTTAACCCTTATAAATTTACTTTATTAATTAAAGGACCTTCTTCGTCAGGCAAAACTTATTTAACCAAAATATGGCAAAATTTAAGCAATGCCTATATTATTAAAGATATTTTTTTTAATGAAGAAATTTCAGAAAAATATAATGCTTTCATCATTGAAGATATTGAAAACTGGCAAGAGCCGACATTACTTCATATATTTAATATTATTAACGAAAAACAAAAATATCTTTTACTTACCGCATCTGATAAAAGCAGAAATTTTACTTTACCCGATTTATCTTCACGTATTAAATCAGTACTTAGTATTCTATTAAACTCACCTGACGATGAATTAATCAAAATTCTAATATTTAAGCATTTTGCTATTTCTTCGGTAACAATATCCCGACAAATAATAGATTTTCTTTTAGTAAATTTGCCTAGGGAATATTCGAAAATTATAGAAATATTAGACAATATTAACTATTTTGCTTTAATTGCCAAAAGAAAAATAACAACTTCATTAGTCAAAGAAGTTTTAAATAAATATAATCATAAAACATTGTAACTTTTGCCTTGAATTTATAGACTTGAAATCTTCTCAATATAACCTTTCTATAAATTAACTTTTTAGAAAAAATTGTGTTGGGATACGAAAAAAAACAAAAAAGTTTAAACAGAGAACAAAAACGGGCTATAGGCATAGGCTTACTATCTATAGGTACTTTTTGAGAATATTTTGATCTTATGCTATATGTTCATATGGCAGTACTAATTGATGAGCTTTTCTTTCCGCAATATGATACTCAAGTTAATCGACTTCTTGCAGTTTTTTCTTTTTGTTCTACTTTTATTTTTAGACCCTTAGGAGCTTTATTATTTGGCTGATAATATAGGTCGGAAATCCACAGTCATTATTACCACTATTTTAATGTCATTTTCTTGCATCGTTATGGTTAATCTTCCTACTTATGCCCAAGTAGGTGCTAGTGCCGCCTGCATAGTAACAATATGCCGTATAGTGCAAGGTATGTCATCCATGGGAGCAAGAGTAGGAGCAGAATTATATTTAACAGAATCTGTTGGAGTTCTTAAACGCGTTCCTGCCGTAGCATTTGTAGGGGTGTGTGCTAGCTTAGGATTAACTGTGGCCCTTGGCGTAGAAACCTTAGTTACATCCTATGACTTTAATTAGCGTATCGCATTTTGGGTAGGTACAGGAATTGCATTAATAGTTAGTGCTGCTAGGACTACTTTGCGAGAAACACCGGATTTTGTTGATGCTAAGTGTAGAATACAAGAAACGATAAAAGATAGTAATATAATTGATGTAGCAAAGATAAAAAATAATCCTGTATGGCAGGAAAAAGTTAATAAGAAGACTGCAATTTATTATTTTTTAATACAAATTTCTATAGTAGTTGTAGCACTAGCACTTACGTGTTTATGCTATAAATGCAATTAGTAATATTTTTAACTTTTCTTCTATCTAGTCCATTAATATTAGATAATATAACGCAAGGTTAGCAAATTCTCTTAATTCCACTAATTGTAGTGACTTTTTCTCCAAGTGAATCCCCGGCAATTCCAATATTTTATAAAAGTTTTCCGGTTTTAAAACGATTTACCTATGCTAGCTTTATATATGCTTATTCAAGAGCCGCTATGTATGTAATTAGTTCTTTTGGGATTGTTTATTTAACAGAACGTTTTAATAATTTAGGATTGTTGATGATAGTAATTCCTATTATTATAGGGTATAGCCTCGGTATATCACCTTTTAAAAAGCTAGAAGTTGAAGCAGGAAATTATTATTGAATATAAAAGGCGAAATGCGGCTTGCACGCTTGCACCTTTTATATAAATTAAATTAGTTATATACTTTATCTTCTTCAGCTAATTCGGTTTTAATTCTTTCAAGCAGAGCAAAAACCTTACAATATTCTTCAAGCTTTGCGTTTATTTTTTGCAGCTCATCTAAAGTACTACTAAAATCTTCTTGTATTAAATAGGTTTCTACAATTTGATTCTGCTCTAATGTTTTAAGCATAATATGTAGAAGTCAAGATTTGATCTTACAGACACTATAAATTTTGCACCTGATTGTCAGTTAAATTTTGACTGTCAGAGACGTATTCAAGATACAAGATTTCATTATTCTTTTCAACAGCTAATTTTCTACTATCCTTAAAAGTTTGCATAGGAGTTTTTCCATAACAATATTTTCCTGAATGTGGTCGCTCATTATTGAAATGCTCTAACCAAATATCAAGATCTAATTGTAAATCATCAAGATCTGTATAAATCTTTTTCCGCATAGCTGTATCAAAGAATTCTTGTTTCATGGTTTTATTAAAACGCTCACACATACCATTTGTTTGGGGAGAATATGTCTTAGTTGTAGTATGCTCTATACCTTCGATACTTAGAAACAACTCAAAAGCATGATGCTCTATATTCCCCTTATATTCTGACCCACGATCTGTAAGAATACGAAGTATTGGTATCCCTTGGGTCTCGTACCATGGTAACACGCGGTCATTAAGCATATCAGCAGCAGTTAAAGCTGTTTTATCAGTATATAGTTTAGCATCAGCTACCCTAGTATAGCTATCAATAAATACCTGAGAATAAACCTTACCTATACCTTTGAAATTACCTACATAATACGTATCCTGACATCCTAGATAACCTGGATGCTGCGTCTCAGTTTCTCCATGAGCTTCTCTTTCATTACGACGCTCCTCTAGCACTTGTAATTGAGATTCAGTAAGAACAATACCATCCTGAGCCATCTTTGCTTCTAATGCTTTAAGCCTTTTACTGATATTGTTTAAATCATTACGTAACCAAATTGATCGCACTCCTCCAGGCGATACAAGTATACCGCTCTTCTTAAGCTCATTTGATACTCTTAGCTGACCATATGCTGGATATTCTATTGCCATATCCATTACTGCTTTCTCTATCGCTGGATCAACTCTATTCGCTATTATTGGCTTTCTTCGACTAATTTCATATAATGCCTCTTCGCCACCAGTTTCATACAGTGCTTTAAATCTGTAATAACTATCTCTACTATAGCCCATCGCTTTACATGCTGATGATATGCTACCAAGACTCTTAGCTAGTTCTAGTAACCCTATTTTTGGCTTTATTATTTTTTGATTTAAGTTCATTTTTCATCTCCATTTAATAATTAATTTATTTTACTAAATATAAGATATAATCTCAACTATTACATATTATGTAGGTAATTTCAAAGGTATAGGTAAGGTTTATTCTCAGGTATTTATTGATAGCTATACTAGGGTAGCTGATGCTAAACTATATACTGATAAAACAGCTTTAACTGCTGCTGATATGCTTAATGACCGCGTGTTACCATGGTACGAGACCCAAGGGATACCAATACTTCGTATTCTTACAGATCGTGGGTCAGAATATAAGGGGAATATAGAGCATCATGCTTTTGAGTTGTTTCTAAGTATCGAAGGTATAGAGCATACTACAACTAAGGCATATTCTCCCCAAACAAATGGTATGTGTGAGCGTTTTAATAAAACCATGAAACAAGAATTCTTTGATACAGCTATGCGGAAAAAGATTTATACAGATCTTGATGATTTACAATTAGATCTTGATATTTGGTTAGAGCATTTCAATAATGAGCGACCACATTCAGGAAAATATTGTTATGGAAAAACTCCTATGCAAACTTTTAAGGATAGTAGAAAATTAGCTGTTGAAAAGAATAATGAAATCTTGTATCTTGAATACGTCTCTGACAGTCAAAATGTAACTGACAATCAGGTGCAAAATTTATAGTGTCTGTAAGATCAAATCTTGACTTCTACATCCTCAGTATCCACGCAGGCAATACCTAGTAGTATTACTCCTGATTTTTTATAGTCTCTAAAGCAAGTTTAACTATTTTATTTACTCCAGCATTAGTGCAGGTAGAGATAGGAAAAACTTCTTTATTAGTAACTTTCTGCAGCTTATTTATTTTTTCCTGTATTTCCTCATCTGTGAGAACATCGCATTTATTAAGACATATGGTTTCGATTTTATTTTTTAGATAATCGGAATATGATTCAAGCTCAAGACGTACCGTATTATAATCTGCAACTACATCATTACTAGAGCCATCTATTAAATGTATTAATACATTACATCTTTCTATATGCTTTAAGAATTTATCGCCAAGTCCGTGACCTTGATGAGCCCCCTCAATTAAACCAGGAATATCGGCTATGACAAACTCTTCGTCATCAACATATACCACTCCAAGATTTGGCACTAAAGTAGTAAAGGGATAATCGGCAATTTTAGGCTTGGCTGCCGTTACAACGGATAAAAAAGTAGATTTACCGGCATTTGGAAGCCCCACAAGCCCAACATCAGAGAGAAGTTTTAAACTTAAATGAATCCACATTTCTTCGGCAATTTCTCCTTCCGTACGCTTTCTTGGAGCTTGATTAACCGACGATTTGAAATGACTGTTACCAAGACCACCACTTCCTCCTTTAATTATTTCAAAGCTTTGATCATCCACAGTGAAATCATAAAATAATATATTGCCGTCCTCGGAAAAGATTTGAGTACCGATCGGAACATCAAGAACTAATGATTTTCCTGATTTACCGCTTCTATTTGAATCTTTACCGTTTTCGCCGTTTTCTGCGGTAAAATGCTGTTTATATCGATAATTTACTAGCGTATTAAGATGGTGATTACTCCTGAAAATAACACTACCGCCACGTCCACCATCACCACCGTCCGGTCCGCCTCTGTCAATAAATTTCTCACGATGGAAACTAACACAACCATTGCCGCCGTTCCCACCTTTTATATATATTTTAACTTCATCAATAAAATGCATATGATTTATATTTTCAACGTCATTGCTAGGCACGAAGCGACGTGGCAATCTCATCAAATCTCTTGAGATTGCTATGCTCCTTGCAGTCGCTCGCAATGACGAAAATGTTTACCTCTCCCGAATACCCTTATACTCTCTATGTACATAACCGGTGTAAAGCTGTCTAGGTCTGCTGATTTTTTGTTCAGGGTCTTCGTGCATTTCTTTCCATTGTGCCATCCAGCCTACGGTTCTTGCTATTGCAAAAAGTACCGTGAACATTTGCGACGGTATACCCATAGCTTTATAGATAATACCCGAATAAAAATCAACATTTGGATATAATTTTCTCTCAATAAAATATTCATCTTTAAGAGCGATAGCTTCAAGTTCTATTGCTATTTGTAAGAGCGGATTGTTGTCTAGCTGCCCGAGTTCCTTTAATACTTCTTTGCACGTTTCTTTAAGTACTACGGCACGCGGGTCATAGTTTTTATATACACGATGACCAAAACCCATTAATCTAAATGGATCATTTTTATCCTTAGCTTTAGCTATATATTTAGGAATATACTCAGAACTACCGATTTCTTTAAGCATATTTATTACCGCTTCATTAGCCCCGCCGTGAGCAGGTCCCCAAAGTGAGGCAATACCCGTGCTAATACAAGCAAAAGGGTTAGCTCCGGATGAGCCGGCAATTCGGACTGTTGAAGTAGAAGCATTCTGCTCATGATCGGCATGTAGGATAAATATCTTATTAAGAGCATTTTTTATTATTGGATTTACTGTATATTTCGTACAAGGCGTTGCAAACATCATATGCAGAAAATTTTCGGTAAAATCTAACGAATTATCAGGATAAATAAACGGTTGTCCTATAGAATATTTATAAGACATTGCAGCGATGGTAGGTATCTTAGCAATCATTCTAATAGCGGTAAGTTCGTAATCTGCTTCCTTAAAATTCAATAAATCAGGATAAAATGCCGAAAGAGAACCGACAGCCGCAAGCATAATAGCCATAGGATGAGAAGAGTTACAAAAGGTTTGAAATAAATAGTGTAATCTTTCATTCACTAATGAATGATGAGCAACCTGTTTAGTGAAATTATTATACTGCTCGCCACTTGGTAGTTCCCCATAAATCAGTAAATATGCCACTTCTAAAAAATCACTTTTCTCAGCTAAGTCTTTAATATCATATCCTCGATGCCGCAAGATTCCTTTATCACCGTCTATATAGGTGATAGTAGACTGACAAGAAGCAGTAGACATAAAACCCGGGTCGTAAGTAAAGCAATCGGCTTCCGCAGATACCCTACTTATATCGATTACATCCTCACCGATACTTGCTTTAAGTATAGGTAATTTAAATATTTTTCCTCTGATTTTTAATTCAGCAAATTCTGAATCATTATTATTTTCATTGGTCATATGGATATACCTTATTTTTATACATCAGTAAGTATAACCCTAATTTAATGAAATTAGAAATGAATTATGATTTATTAGGATTTAAAAATTTTCTTTGATATCTTGCTCAACTTGCAAGGTTAATGAAAATTTAAAACGCACATGCTTCTACTTTCAACTGCAAGCCTAAAGCGTTTAATAGATAATATTCTCTATATATATGTTCCCTATTTATATGAGCTTCTTTAGAGATTTTTGCTATACCTCCTCTTGCTATAATGGCTTCTTTTAAAACAGCCATTATAGCTCATTATTATGATCCACGAAATATTGCTCTAACGCTTCATTAATATACCCTACTAATATTTCCTCATGTTGTAATTTTTCTTTTAAATAATCTGTAAACTTTCCATATAACACCCTCAATTTCGTTTATAAACTTCTTCTATTATTTCTAAGGCTTTTTTAATATCTTTGCCTTGAGTATCTTTATTACCTGCATTTAATAGCAGAATATCTGTTATAAAAATTGTATTTGTTTAGTGTTTTGCATATTAAGCTTAACTAGAGGTGATTACACTGTCGCATATATACGACTAATTGTCCAGTAGAAAATTATTTTGAAAAGTACGTGAAGCTGTTAGTACTAGATTAATGTACAAGTTATGCAAGAAGTCTATTATTGACTAAATACTCCTTAATCTTGAGTAAATCATACCAAGAGGTGCGTTTTTGCATAGGTTGGCGGAGTAAATAGGCAGGGTGGAAGATTGCCGTAGTTTGAATAGGAGCGGATAGATATTTATTGGTATAAAAATAATATTCTTGTCTAATTTTAGTAATACCCGAATTTTTTCCAAGTAAGCTAGTTGCAGCCGTGCTACCGACTAGAATAATTAGCTGCGGGTTAATAAGAGCAATATGCTTCTCGACAAAAGGTCTACAAATATCGACTTCTTCGAACGTCGGCTGTCTATTAGCAGGAGGACGCCAAAATACCGTATTAGTAATATAAGCGTTATTTTTTCGTGAAATTCCGATAGCATGTAGCATATTATCAAGTAAATTGCCACTTTCGCCGTAAAAAGGTATTCCTTTCAAATCTTCGGTACTTCCCGGGGCTTCGCCTATTAACATAATTTTAGCTTCCAAATTACCGTCACCGAAAACCGTATTAGTAGCAAATTTCTTAAGTTCACAACCATTAAAATTTAGTAGAGATTCTTTTAGTTCTTCGATATTATTAGCTTTATCGGCAAGAGATCTTGCTAGGGTTATATTATCATGAACTTTATCATTCATATTGAATGCAGTTTCTTTTGTAGACATAAGTTTTACTTGTGGCTTTTCAGTTAGTTCAGTATTATTACGTACCTTTAATTGCGGTGGATGTTCATGGCAATAATATTCAACACCGATTGCACTTAACCATTTAAGCGTATTATTCATTATCTTAAAATAAAATATGTTAAAATATTCCGTACCACACGAACTAAATGGCATAAGGCTTGATAAAGCTCTATCATCGCTTCTTGAAAATGTTTCAAGGAATCAAATCCAAAAAGCTATTAAAGATTCGCAAGTACTAGTTAATGATGTAATTATTTCTGATCCTGATGTTTTGGTCAAGGAGAATGATATTATATTATTTTCTTTTAAAGAACCTGAAGAGCTAAAAATTGCAGCAGCAAATGTAGCACTTGATATAATATATGAAGACGATGATTTGATAGTAATTAACAAAGCTGCAGGTATGACGGTACACCCAGGAGCAGGGCATCATGACGATACGCTTGTTAATGCTTTATTACATCATACAAAAAACTTATCGGATATCGGCTCATCAGAAAGACCCGGGATAGTACATCGTTTAGATAAAGACACTACGGGCTTGATGGTAGTTGCTAAAAATAATAAAGCACATATGCTACTTGCAAATCAGATAGAACAAAGGCAGGTAATACGGAAATATAAAGTGTTAGTGTGGGGAGTAATAAATCCGCTAGAAGGAGTCATTAAGAATAATATAGGTCGCAGCCGAAGCGATCGCCAAAAAATGACCATATTAAAATATGGCGGCAAAGAAGCCGTTACACATTATAAGACTCTAGAATTATTTTATAAAGGTAGTATTAGTATGGTGGAGTGCAAGCTTAGTACGGGTAGAACTCACCAAATTAGAGTACAGCTAAGCCATTTAAAGCATTCGGTAGTCGGCGACCAAACTTACGGCAATAACGACCGAAAAATTGCTCATTCTCCCCCTGAACTAAAAGCAAAATTAATTGATTTTAAACGTCAAGCCCTGCATTCTTGGTATTTAAGTTTTACTCATCCGACTAGTAATGAGATTATGGAATTTTCTTGTGAGTTGCCAAGGGATATGGAAGAGATAATTAGTTTATAATTGACAAAATATTAATCCTTAATATTATATTAAAAATTAATATTTATTTATAAAATGAAAAAAGCTAATGCTAAATTAGAAGAAGCCTTATATTCTATGGAAGAGGGTATTTTAAACCTTAAAAACAAAAAGCGAGCTTAGAAAAGATTTTTACTTTTCTGCAAGATTTAAGCCACAGACAAAATTATTTCCTTAGATATATCAAATTATAGAGATTGGCCAGAAGTAAAAGATTTTATTTTAAAATTAGGTAATAATTTATCTTTTAAACCGCAATCTATAAAAATTGCTAGCTCTTCCCAATATAGTACAGAACATGAAATTAAAATTTCTGAATTCGTCAATGAAATTCTTTCTCTAAGATTAAAAACAGGCATAGATATTAATAATAGTACGTATATTGATGATGCAAATTATAGGAAAGAACTTTTATTAAAAAAATTTTTAGAAGAATTTAAAAAAAATGATTTTAATGAGCAAGAAGAACAATTAAATAAATTTATAAAAGTTGCATGCAAAGAAGCAAAAGCACCTGATAATATAGACATGCAATATATGCAAGCTCTGCGGATTTTCTCTGAATTTGATTTCAGTAAAATAGATGAAAAATATTCTAATTTACAACATCTTTTTACAAAGCTATATAAAGCACAAGAAGTAAAATCAGAAATTTATCATTATGAAGTAGAAGATGATTTACATTTTTATATGGTAAAAGTTAATGGAGTAAATGTAACTACTTGGCAAAATTTTTCAAAGAAACAGGGGGAGTTTATAAACCAGTCCGGGAAAAAGAATATAGAAAAGCTTTTATGGGCCTAGATGCTTTTGACTCTAGCATAGAATATCATGACCAAGATTTAACAGATGTATATGTAGTTTTTACCTATAATAAAGCATGGGAACAGAAAAGTAGTATTGATATACCATCGGTAGAAATGATCATAACTATGGCAACTTCCAGAACGCAAATTTTATTTAAAGCTCCAATATATGACTATAATAATACTATAGTCTTTCGCTTAAACTTCATAATTTTATTGCTAAATGTGCAGCGATTATTTATCCTAACAAAAAAGAATATATGATTACTGTTCCAACAAAAAATATAACTCATATTATTATTAAAGAATATGAGAAAAAATAAATTTTAGGTGGGAAGAAAGCTCCCATAAAATTTACCGAAGCAGGATATGGTGCTTTTTCTGACTTGATTTTGTATGGGAAAAATGGTGAAGTACTAAATAAACTAACTGCTGACCAGATAAAAGGAGAGTTCGCTTGGTTTTGTACTAGTCCTTATTTATTAAAAAATCAACACGAACAAGAACCTTTAATCACTTGTGATTTAGAAACATTAGCAAATCTTAGCTTTAAAAATAGCTATATAGATATTATTCAGAAATAATTGGTGATATAATAACATAAAACGGTTTATGAAAATAATTAAAATACCTAAAACCAAAAATTATCTTAAAATAGATATTATAACTCTAGAACCCGAATATTATAAGAATAAATTTGGTAATAATATATTTCGTGAATTTACTGAACTTAAAAAACGAGCACCGCTAGGTAGTGTAGATGAGATTTTAGAAATGAAAAATTTTGGCAGAAAATAAAACTTTCCATGCAATGTTCTATAAAGCAAATTCTTAGTGACGCTACAGATAAATTAAATAAAATAGGTATTAGTTCGCCGCAATTAGAAGCACGAATTTTACTACAGCATGTTATAAATAAACCTATTGAGTATTTACTTATTAATCTTGATGAACAGTTAAATGAAGCCAAGATAGAAGCTTTTGAAAAACTGTTAGCGAGAAGATTAAAGCATGAACCGATAGTATATATTACAGGTGTTAAAGAATTTTACTCACGTGAATTTATTGTTAATAAACATGTATTAATTCCAAGAAGCGATACTGAAGTTTTGGTGGATGTTGTATTTCAATGTCATTCCCGCGAAAGCGGGAATCCAGAAAAAAAACAACCGGATCCCTGCTTTCGCGGGAATGACATAAGCGAAAACTGCAATGACAAATTCTTAAATATCCTAGAACTTGGCACAGGTAGCGGCTGCATTGCTATCAGTCTATTATGTGAGTTACAGAATGCTAATGTAATTGCAACCGATATAAGTCTTGATGCTATAGACATTATCAAAAGTAATGCAGCAAAATATGAGGTAACGGATCGCATTCAGATTATTCACAGTAATTGGTTTGAGAATATTGAAACTCAGAAATTTGATTTTATCGTTAGCAACCCGCCATATATAGCTCACAGCGAAAAATCAGAGATGGCAATTGAAACAATCAATTATGAACCGTCTATTGCTTTATTTGCTGAAAAAGACGGACTGCAAGCTTACTTTCTCATCGCCGAAAATGCCAAACAATTCTTAAAACCAAACGGTAAGATTATATTAGAAATAGGGTTTAAACAGGAAGAAGCGGTAACCCAAATTTTCTTAGATCATGGTTATAATATTGAAAGCGTTTATAAGGATCTACAAGGTCACAGTAGGGTAATATTATTGTCTCCTATTAATCTCAATCGGTCATATGCAAGACGTATCGGTAAAAGCTTATCAGGAGTGCAAAAGAATTTATTAGATAACAAACTACCAAAATATTTATTTTCTAAAGAAAAGCTTGTAAATGAAAAACGTAAAGTATTTCTTGAGATAGGCTTTGGTATGGGTGAGCATTTCATTAATCAAGCTAAAATGAATCCTAATGCACTTTTTATTGGGATAGAGGTATATTTAAACGGAGTTGCAAATGTTTTAAAGCTTGCAGGCGAACAAAATATCACGAATTTTTTATTATTCCCTAATAATTTGGATTTAATATTAAATGAGATACCAAGTAATAGCCTTGATGGAATTTATATTTTATTTCCCGATCCATGGATAAAAAATAAGCAAAAAAAGAAACGTATTTTCAATAAAGAACGACTTAAGCTTTTACAAGATAAGCTAAAAGACAATGGTAATTTAGTATTTGCTTCCGATATCGAAAATTATTTTTATGAAGCAATAGAGTTAATACAGCAGAACGGTAATTTTGAAATTATAAATAAAAATGATTATTTAAAACCGCACGATAACTATGTAATTACCAAATATCATCAAAAAGCTATTAAGGCGAATAGAACGCCGAAATTTATGATTTTGCGGCACGTTTTAGGCGATCATTAATTGCAGCCCCTATATTCACTTGAGGTATAGGGCTAACTGCTATACCTCTTACATCATGAGATGCAGCATAATCGTCAAGTATTCTTAAATAAGCATAAAGATTTGCAGCGGCTTCTATAAAGTCACCTTTTACACTTAAGTTTAATGAAACTCTTCCTGTAAGATTGCTATTGCTAAAATTTAATCCGATTTCTTTATCCTCCAAATTTATAGCATTTAGCCTAACCGGTACTTTTGGTGAATAGTGTTTTGCAAGCATTCCCGACGCTTTTATAGTACTTGTCTCTGATGCTTTTAAAACTTCTATCCCTAGTATTTCTCCTAAAATTTCAGCAGTTATAAACCCTTCTCTAAGAATAGTAGGAGTAACAGTTGTTGTATCAATTATCGTTGACTCTAGCCCATATTTAGATTGATAGATTTCAGGTGCTAAAATAAAAATTTCCTGATTATCCTTAAAATGTTTTGTGACATGCTCAGCGTTAGTCGGACTAATATAGTTTGAAGGGTTAGCACTTGGGGCAGCTATAGGTATGCCTGATTGTCTGATAAGCTCTAACGCTACAGGATAAGATGGTATCCGAAGTGCTATGGTATTTAGTCCTGCTGTTACGCTAGGGGCAATATTTGCATTCTCTTTTAAAGGGACAACTATAGATAATGGTCCAGACCAAAATTTTTCTGCTATTTTTGTAGCTAAATCGTCAAACTCCCCTATTTCCTTTGCTTGCTCTATGGAGGAGACATGCACGATAAGCGGATTGATAGCAGGGCGCTCTTTGAACTGAAAAATCTTTAAACACGCCTCATTATTTGTGGCATCCGCACCAATCCCATAGACTGTTTCAGTCGGAAAAACAACCACTTTACCTGATTTTATAAATTGAACTGCTTTGTTTATCATAAGCGGTTAAACTTAGCTACTTTATCAAATAATTCACAAATATTCTGTAATAACGACAAACGATTTTGAGCGATCTTTGGATCAGAGTCATTAACGAGTATATTATCAAAAAAGCTAGTAATGGGAGTTAATAGAGACGATAATAAATTTAAGGCTTTCTTATAATCTTTATCAGCTATACTATCTATAATTTCCGGAGAAATTTTTTGGATTACTTCAAATAATTCTTTTTCAGGTTGTGTACTAAAGAGACTCGCATCAACTAAGCCGGTAATTTTCTGATCACCAATTATATTGCTAGCTCGTTTGTAAGCATTTAATAATTGCTTGCCTGCGTCTTCTATTAAAAATTCTTTTAACTCATCAAGCTTAAAGTTTGTATCTATTAAATTTAAGTCAAGAACTGCATTAATTAACGCAATATCATAGTCATTTTTAAAGTAAAATTTTGCTCTTTCTTCAAAAAAAGATATTATTAAATTCTTATTTTCGTCAGATGAATCTTTATATAAGTTTATAGAAAAATTAATTAAATCATTAAAATTTAGCTCTAATTTATTTTCAAGTATTATTCTTATTATACCAAGAGCTTGACGTCTTAAGGCATATGGATCACCTGAGCCTGTTGGTGTTTCCCCTGCTATCATCAAACCTACTAAACTATCTAGCTTATCGGCTAAAGCAAGTAAAGCCGCATTTCCACTTGGTACATTGTCGCTCAAACCTTGCGGTTTATAATGGTCTTTAATTGCAGCGGCTATTTCTGCATTTAGCCCTTCATGTTTTGCATAATAATAACCCATAATCCCCTGTAAATCAGGAAATTCCCAGACCATCTCAGAAACAAGATCACTTTTGCAAAGTCTAGCTGCTGTAATCAAATCCTTATTATTTGGAGCTATATAATTACAAATATCGGTTATGCGTTCAATTTTTTCTCTTAAATTACCAAGCTTTGCATGAAATGTTACAGCTTCTAATTGGCCTAATCTTGATTCTAAAGTTTTAGCTATATCCTGCTTACAAAAATATAAAGCATCCGAAAGACGTGCCGATAGAACTTTCTCGTTACCTTGAATAACTAGTTCAGCATTTGTAAATCTGCCATTACTGACAAAGAGAAAATACGGTGTGAAATTTCCTGTTTTATCAAATAAACAAAAATATTTCTGATGCGTACGCATCGAAGAAATAAGTACTTCTTTAGGTAACTCTAAAAATTTTTGCGGTATTTTTCCAAGCAGCACAATAGGAAATTCGCTAAGCCCTACTACTTCTTCTACTAAACGATTATCTTCTTTTATAATTAACTCATGAGAATTTGCTAGTTCCAGTAAACCGGTTTTAATTATTGCCTCTCTCTTTGCTCTTTCTAAAATAACATGATTTTCTAAAAGCTTATTTCTATAATCTTCAAAATCTGTTACTTCTAATTTTTTATTATCAGTAAGACGATGCCCATACGTAATATTATTAGCGGTTAAATGCCCAAATTGCATCGGTAATATTTCGCCGTTAAATATGCATAAAATATTTCGCAGAGGTCTAATCCATTTTATTTTGTAATCACCCCAAAACATCGATTTTGCCCAGCTATATTTATTAATAGCCTCTATAATAATCTCCGGCAAAATCTCTTTTATTTCTCTTTCTTCTGTTTTTTTGACAAAGAAATAATATAGCTGATTACTAATTAATTTAGTAGGAAGCTCTAATTTACTAACATTATGAGCTTTACAAAAGCCGTTAATAGCGGTTTCCGGAGCTTCTATGCTTGGTCCTTTAATTTCTTCCTCTTTTGGCAAAGTTATCTTTGGCAAATGGGTAGCATGCAGCGTTATCCTGCGAGGTCCCGCGAATACTTGTACTTTTGCAAATATTTCGTTTTCTTCAAAAATTTTTGTGAATATATTTAAATAACCCTCTTCAGCATTTTTTTGCATAAAAGCCGGAATTTCTTCGCTAAATAGTTCTAATAATAACTCGCTCACTTGTTCATCTCCAACCATTTTGTACAACAAATTCTAGCTAAATGACGCACTCTTAAAACATAAGAAGCACGCTCAGTGACGCTGATTACTCCAAGTGCATTTAGTTGATTAAATGCATGACTTGCCTTAAGGCATTCATCATAAGCCGGCATAGGTAAATTAGCTTTGATTAATCTCTCACACTGGTCTTCGCTATCCTTGAAATGTCGCAGTAACATTTCACTATCGGCAAGCTCTAAATTATATTTTGAAAATTGCCATTCAGCTTCGAAATCCACTTCACCGTATTTTAAAGCTTTTTCGCCTACTTGCCCGTTCCAATCAAGCTCTCTTACTTCATCAACACCTTGAATATATAAAGCAAGCCTCTCGAGTCCATAAGTTATTTCACCGGCAACGGGACGGCATTCAATACCACCGATTTGCTGCATATAAGTAAATTGCGATACTTCCATACCGTTACACCATACTTCCCAGCCAAGCCCGGCAGCACCTAAGGTTGGCGACTCCCAATCATCTTCAACAAATCTGATATCATGAATTTTTAAATCTATGCCTAAATATTCTAAGCTTTTAAGATATAACTCTTGAATATTATCCGGAGACGGCTTTAAGATAACTTGAAACTGATAATAATGCTGCATTCTATTAGGATGCATGCCATACCTGCTATCCCCTGGTCTTCTTGATGGCTGAACATATGCAACAGACCAAGGTTTAGTACCAAGGCAGCGAAGTACAGTTGCAGGGTGAAACGTACCGGCTCCAACATGGGCATCGTAAGGTTGCAATATTGCACAGCCATAATCCTGCCAATAATTTTGTAATGTCAGAATAATTTGCTGAAATGATAGTTTTTTCATAGGGTATTATTATTGGGAAAGAAAATTTTGATCAGTTAAAAGGATCAAATATTTTTATATTAAACATATTATAATGTTTAATATTTCTAGTAACTAGTATCATATTACTTTGTTTTGCCTGTGCAGCTATTAAAGCATCGATTGCATTCGTACTATCAATACTCATTAATTCACCCCACTCCTCACATATTTCTTTGTCAATATTAAGAATTCTTTCATTATAATCTATTATTATTCTTTCTAACCATTTTTCTAATTTCAAACTTGCTATTTTATCTTTCTTTGCTAATTTTGATATTCCCTTTCTTATTTCGCCGATAGTAATACAACTTAAGTATAACTGGCTAGAATGAATAATTGAAAACCATGCTGCTACTTGAGAATTGGATTTTTTCTTTTGAATTTCAGATACAACATTAGTATCTAATAAATATTTCATAATTCAAAATCTCTAGCATATCCTTTTGCTCTCTGAATATCCAAATTATCTGTCTTAGGTATGCTCAATAAATATTCTTTGAAATCAGTTTTTTTTTTAGTAAGTTGTTTATAGTCTTTTATACTAATAATTACAACTGCTTCTTTACCCCTTTTTGTAATACATTGAGGGGTACCATGCATTGCAATATCAATAATATTACTTAACTTATTCTTTGCTTCGTGTAACTGCCATTTATTCATAAAAAATCCTCATATAGCTAGATTGTCTAGATTATTATAATATAAAGATGCAAAAAAATAAAATATTTTTTTATTAATTTGAGGTCTTAATAATACTCCTTGCCGATCTCGATTTTAGGACGATTGTTTGCTACTCGCCAATCGTTAGTATCACGGAAAGAATAAACACAGCCGCAAAATTCTTGTTTATAAAAGTTCTCTTCTTTTGCAATTTCGTACATTCTGCTAGCACCGCCATCTTTACGCCAATTATAAGTCCAATAGGTCACCCCTTCATAATGAGATGTCGCCCTAGTCCCTGATTCATTAATTTGGTTCATATCTTTCCATCTAGAAATACCAAGCGAGCTAGTTATAACTTTAAAGCCGTTCTCATAAGCATATAAAGCCGTACGCTCGAAACGCATATCAAAACACATTGTACAGCGTATACCTCTCTCAGGCTCAAGCTCCATCCCTTTAGCACGCCTAAACCAATTTTGTGGATCATAATCTGCATCGATAAATTCTATATTATGTTTCTCGGCAAATTTAATATTTTCGTTTTTACGAAGCTCATATTCTTTTTTAGGATGAATATTAGGATTATAGAAAAAAAGCATAAACTTAATGCCGGTATCGATCATTTTTTCCATTAAAGGGCCAACACAAGGAGCACAACAACAATGGAGTAAAACCTTGCTTTCACCGTTTGGTATTTCAAAAACTTCGCTCATATTAATTTACTAGATTCTTTTTATAGGTTTCTTTATAGAATTTTAGAATTATAGAAGATAACAAGGCAAGTGCAATTAAATAATATGCAATAGCATAATTGTCTCCGGTAACTTTCGTTAACATCATTGCTAACATTGGAGCAGTACCGCCAAATATAGCAGCTGCAAGGTTGTATGAAAGTGCAACACCGGTAAATCTTATGCTAGTCGGAAATATCTCTACTAAAACCGTTGGAATAGGCCCCATATAGATGCTAATAACTCCAGCAAATATTACTTGAGATATTATAGCTAAAGTAAAATTCATCGACCCTAAAGACTACAAAAATAGGATAGACTGATAAAATTAACAAGATAATCCCCCATATTAGTACAGGACGTCGCCCCACCTTATCCGAAACATACGCAGATATAGGAAATACTATCATCATTACGATTAATATTATACTACTAACAATTGTGCTTTGCTGATTAGTATTGTTTGCATAAAATTACCAATAAAAACCGTAGAAGTATAAAAAGGAGCAGTTACGGTAATATACAGACCAAGTGCGATAATTAGTTCTTTTGGGTATTTTGTTAATGTTTCTCGTAAAGGAAAACGTGCTAAACGCCTTGTTCCCTTAGCTTTTTTATAAATAGGACTTTCTGCTAGGTTTTTTCTAATATATAAACCTACGGAGCTAATAAATAAACCGGCAATAAAAGGTATCCTCCAACCCCATTCAAATAGCATATCGGCAGACATAAAATAAGAAAAACCGACTGCTGTACCAAGTCCAAGCAGCATACCGCCGCACATACTAACAAATGAGCTACTCCCCGCGAGTCCTCGCTGCTCGAACGAAGCATGTTCTACAATATATGAAATACAACCGCTAAATTCCCCTCCTAAAGAAAAACCTTGTATGAGTCTGATAATAGTTAAAATAATAGGAGCGGCAATTCCAATAGTTTTATAACTTGGTAAGAGCCCTATCCCGGCAGTCGGTATTGCCATAGCTATAATACCCATCACCAAAGCAGTACGTCTACCGAATCTATCACCTATATTACCGAAAATAATACCGCCGAGCGGTCGTACTACAAAGCCTGCAGCAAATACCGCAAAAGTTAACGTCTCTTGCATTTCTGGATTCCGGAAAAAAAATGCTGCCCTATAATATAAGCAAATTGCTCATATAATGCATAATCATACCATTCTAAAGCGTTGCCGATCATGCCGGATATTACTACTTTTCTCATTAAGTTATTTTATTGATTAAAAAAAAGATAATAAGAGTAATATTTTATATTCTCAAGTAAAAATAGCTTTATTTCATGCGAATAGCTTTGCTTGCGTTGATACCGTAGTCGTCATTGCGAGGAGCGTAGAGATGTGGCAATCTAGAAAAATAATTAAAAAAATTCTGATTTACAGAATTTTTACTGGATTGCTTCGTCGAATTACTGCGTAATTCTTCTCGCAATGACTATACCCTATCTATGTTTTTCATTAACCACTTTCTTAGTTAATTTAACATTGATTTGAGAAGGAGAAACTTTAATATTTTGTTTGATGTTTTTTGTTTTTTCTTGAGATAGAAGACTTTCTTTATCATTTTGCAATGTTTTCATAAACTTATCTATATTGCTTTGTTCTAGTTTTATTGTATTATCACTATTCAAAATTAATCCTCCAATTTTTTCACCAAGTTCAGGTGCATATCTGACGGCAAAAATTGATGCCGGTACAACTATGATAGAAAAAGCCGCTCCTGCAGTCGCAACACTGATTGCTCCGACTAATAAAGCACAAACAGCACCAGCGATTTTTCCAGTTGCTTGTTTAAATATATTACTTTTTTGTGTAAATACTAAAGACATCTCTAATATTTTATTAAATTCTTTCTTTATATAGATGGTTGCTTCATCAATATTATTATATTTCTTCATTGCATACATTACAGAAGCCTTAAATAATTTTTTGTGAGACTCCGCATAATTTATTATTTTATCAAAATTCTTCTCTTTTAAAAGAGTTTTAAATATATTTTTAATTTTTTCTTTTTCGGTACTATTTATTTCATCTCCAAAATAAACTTCTACAAGATTTTCTGCTATTATATCTTGTGATTGCTCTAAAATATTATTCTTATTTTGCTCATTTTCGTCTTCAGAAGTAATCATTATTGCAAATAACTCTAATGCTACGGAAAAATTATCATCGTTAATAACCCGCATACCTAAATAATTTTTGAGTCTAGAAATACATTTATTAATATATTTTTCAGCCTCTGGTTTAGAATTAAGCCTTAGCGTATAATCTATAGCAAGCATATTTGCAATAGTAGAGCAAGTAGATTTCATAAGATTATTGACAAAATTATTAACAATATCTTTTTTAAATAAATTAGTATTTACGTTATTAAGTACTATTGCATTATTCATTTTGGTAATTTATTTTGAGGCTAATTCTCTGATATATAATATCAATTTAGCATAAATAAGATTAGGAGCATGATTTACTGAAAGTTTATATATATTCTTAGGTGTTAACACTTCTTCATTACGTACTCGTACAAAAGATATAAGAGTATTAGGAGGCATATAAGAATAAATTTCAGAGAATATTTTTAGAAAAGTCAAAAAATCTGCACATGCATATTTTATATTTATGCTATAATTATTTACATAAATCGATTCACCTTCTCCTTCAATCGCCTGAACATTATTTTTAAAAAATACTGAATTTATAAATACATCTATAGGTTCTACTAAATCATATTTATTGCTTAAGCTTTTTATTTTAGGAATTAGTTCTTGATAATTTAAGCAACTCACACTACTTGGCACGCTTAAATCTACATATTTTTTGTACGATTCTAATATTTCTTCTTTAGAGTTAATGACAGAATAAAGCTTTAAAACTTCCTCTGTTAGATTTTCTTGTAAAACTTGTTTATCAAGAATAGATTTACTGTATTCTTGCTGGAAAATTTTTACTATCCAAATAGTTAAGGAAATAAAGAAGAAATATATAATAAATTGAAAAAATATAAGATTCTTTAAATACATAATATATTTTTCAAACATTATTTTTACCTTGGGTTATTAGTGCCGTTGCATGGTTTATGTCATTCCCGCCTACGCGGGAATGACATGGAATATTACGTTTTATTATCAACTATATTAACCGATAAAGGAATTACTACCTTACCGAATATATCAAGTATTTTATCCTTATATATAACATAATCTATCTGCAAATTAGATAATTTATTTTTTACGTTTGTCATATGATCATCTAGCATCTTTAGAGATTCATATACCGATAGATTATTAGTATGATATTTAAGTATTAACTTGATTATTAATTGTCTCTTAGAAACTAACAAAATATTATCTATATCTGTTAATTCCCATTTAATTTCTTCTAATTTAAAATCCGGATTTAAAGTAATTATTAGCCTTTTAAGTAAATCAAACGGCAGTGGTACCGGTGCTTCTAGTAATTTTTCTATTACATATAAATCAGCTAGGCTAGTAGTATTTTTAATATAAGGATATTTATATTTGATATCATCATATTCTTGATTTGTTGCATGATATTTTTCATTAATAGAGTTTATGTCTTTGTAATTTTGTTTTGTATTATATTTGATAATACCGACCACTAATATTAATATTATAAGTAATGCACTATATAATTTAAATGTCAGATCCTTTATAGTAACTAGTTTTTTTATTGATTTTAAATTATTATTATAAGCGGGAAAACTCTTATATTCTAGAAACAGTCTACTAATATTCGTATCTATAAATCTTTCTTTTTCTAGAGTTTGCTTATTTAGTATATTATCAACCGGTATAAAGATTACAGGGCGTTCTTCAAAGTTTGTTGATTCTAATAAAGATTTTAACTCTTCATCTACTATAAGAATTATACAGGCTCTTTGGTCAAGATTACTTATATAGTTTTTAAATAATATCAAACAATCATTAATTTCTTGTTCTATAATACCTTGAACATAGCCGGTTGTTTTATCAAATGGATACTCAAGATTTCTAATTGTTATTATATTATTTTTATGTTTGATAATAAATTTTATACCGCTAGCTTGTGATGCATATACACAAATTTGAAAATAATCGTTATATTTATCATTTTCTATATTCTGCACTATTTTATTTATAATAACTTTTAGCTCTAACGTTAAAAAGTAAATTCCTTTTAAATCAAGAGATCTTTTATCTATAATGCATGAAATTATATCACTTAAAGGTGTTTCAAATGGACACGACATAATTAAAGTCGACCAAATTTCACTTGGGGTAGTAGTAATTTCGTAAACACAATGTGCTATAATGTCTTCTTTATTAAAATAACCTTCAATAAATTGTTCAATAGGATCAAGTTTAACTATTGACTGTAATATAGGTATTTGATCGTGCCGTGTTTTACATTCACTGCCGTCAAGTAAAAAATAAATATCGCTTTTTGGAAATTTACTAAAAAAGTTTTTATAAGGATTTAAGTCTATTTGTTCCCGAGTAGGGATAAATAATTTATCTAATAATTTATTATCGAGAAAAGTACTAAGAAATACACCTTTATTACCTAGTAACACCACAATCTTTTTTCTTTTGAAAGAAAATATTTTTAATTTTGTAGCAAATTGAACAAAATGTAATTTGATCGAATCAAAAATATTTTTCATAAATAAATTTATTTTAATCATAATTCAGTGTATTTTACTATACTGGACGTCATTTCTGCGTGGATACCCGAACCGTCATTGCGAACGACTGATAAGGAGCGTGGCAATCTCAGGACTTTGGCACGAGATTGCGTACGTACAATTACTACGTAATTTTCCTCGCCATGACGAAAAATGATCCTCTCCGGAATGACATAACATTAAATAATATATCTTACCATGACTAAATTTACCACTGAAGAAGTTAGAAGTAAATTTATAACTTACTTTAAAGCAAATAATCATACACATATACCGGCCAGCTCGTTAATTCCACACAATGACCCTAGCTTAATGTTTGTTAATTCCGGAATGGTACAATTTAAAAATGTTTTTACCGGACAAGGAAAAAGACCTTATAACAAAGCGGTAACTAGTCAAAAGTCTCTTAGAGCCGGCGGCAAGCATAATGACCTTGAGAATGTCGGTTATACGGCAAGACATCATACCTTTTTTGAAATGCTAGGTAATTTTTCATTCGGTGACTATTTTAAAGAACAAGCCATATATTACGCTTGGAATTTATTGACTAAAGAATTTGAACTCCCAAAAGACAAGCTTTATGCAACAATTTATCATACTGATGACGAAGCAGCTGCTTATTGGAAAAAAATAGCAGGTTTTGGGGATGATCGCATCATAAAGATCAAAACAAACGATAATTTTTGGTCAATGGGTGATACTGGCCCTTGCGGTCCTTGTTCCGAAATTTTTTACGACCACGGTGAACAAATATATGGCGGACTTCCTGGTACTAAAGATGAAGACGGTGATAGATTTATCGAGATTTGGAATATGGTATTTATGCAATATGAACAAATCGATAAAGATACTAGCATAGAATTATCGCAAAAATCTATCGATACCGGTATGGGTCTTGAGCGTATGACGGCAGTATTACAGCATGTTAACAACAATTATGATATAGATTTATTTCAGGAAATAATTAATTTTACCGAAAATATAGTAAAAGTGAAAGCAGAGGGAGAAGCTAAATTTTCTTACCGAGTTATTGCCGACCACTTACGAGCAAGTAGCTTTTTAATAGCTGACGGCGTTATTCCTTCAAATGAGGGGCGTGGTTACGTACTTCGCCGCATTATGCGAAGATCCATGAGGCATGCTCATATGCTTGGGTCAAAAGAACCTTTAATGTATAAATTACTGCCAAAACTTGTTGATTTAATGGGGAATGTTTATCCTGAACTTAAAAGAGCAGAAAACTTTATAAGCAGTATCTTAGAACAAGAAGAAATTAGATTTAAAGCCACATTAGAACGTGGTCTCAAACTTCTTACCGAAGAAACAGAAACGCTAACAAAAGGTAATGAATTATCAGGAGAAGTAGCATTTAAACTATACGATACTTACGGATTTCCGCTTGATTTAACCGAAGATATTCTAAAAAACCGTGATATTGCCGTTGATCACAAAGGGTTTGAAGAGCAAATGCTTATGCAAAAAGAACGTGCTAGAAAATCTTGGCTTGGCTCCGGTGAATCAAAAACCAATCAGTTGTGGTTTGATATCAAAGAGCAACATGGTAGCACGGAGTTTTTAGGATATACACTTAATGAAGCAAAATGTAAAATAATTGCATTAATCAAAAATAATAATTTAGTTAATGATATAAAAGAAATAGATACACAATTCCTACTAATCAGCAACCAAACTCCTTTCTACGGTGAATCAGGCGGTCAAATAGGTGACATCGGAACGATATTTGCAAAAGATTCTGAAGTAGAAGTAATAGATACTTTAAAATATTTAGGTTCTATTATAGTCCACAAATGTATTTTGAAAAAGGGGCAGATTAACGTAGGCGAGAATGCTAATTTTAGTATAGACATAAGATATAGGCAAAATTTAAGAATTCATCACTCGGCAACGCATATATTACATGCAGTACTGCATGAGGTACTTGGGAAACATGTTATTCAAAAAGGTTCGTTAGTCGCTCCGACTTATTTACGCTTTGATATTAGCCATTCTAAAACTGTGACTAATGAAGAAATCACTTTAATCGAAGATAAGGTAAATGAGATTATTAGAGATAATCATGAAGTAACTACTACATTAATGGCAACTGAAGATGCAGTTAAACAAGGAGCTACGGCACTGTTTGGCGAGAAATACGACTCTGAAGTAAGAGTAGTTAAGATGGGTGAGACTTCTTTAGAATTATGCAGCGGTACGCATGTCAGACGTACCGGTGACATCGGTTGCTTTAAAATCACAAGCGAAAGTGCTATAGCAGCAGGTGTTCGTAGAATTGAAGCAGCTTGCGGTGAATTCGTAATTACATTAATGAGAGAAAAGGATAGTTTACTTAAATCGATAGAAAGCAGTTTCAAAACTAATAAAAATGAACTTATTACTAAGGTTAATAATATCTTAGAGCGTAACAAGGAAGTTGAGAAAGAGTTAGAAAAAACTCTTTTAGCTAGTTTAGATTTAAGTATAGAGCAAATTGAAAAGCAAGCTGCACAAATAACAGGAATAAAACTATTATATAAAAAAGTAGGAAATATAGACAATAAAATATTACGTCAAGCTGCCGAAAATTTAACAAAAAAAGTAGAAGATTTGATAATGGTATATATTGCCGAGGGAATTGGTAAATTATCTATTACAGTTGCGGTGAGTAAAGCTATAACAGACAAATACAATGCAGATATAATTGCAAAAAAACTTTCTTTATTCTTAGGTGGCAGCGGCGGAGGTGGACAAGCAAGCCTTGCTCAAGCCGGTGGAAATGATATAGGTAAGCTAACTAACATCCATGAAAAATTATACAGTTTATTGACAGTGTCGTAGTGTACTAATTTAGGACGTCATTACGAGTGTGCTTTGTAGATGGATACCCGGTTGTCATTGTGAGCAACCGTAGTACTTGCGTGGCAATCTCGTCAAATATCCTGAGATTGCTTCGTCAATTACTTCGTAATTTCCTCGCAATGACAAGGTGGTATCCACATAACAATGCCTATGCAGGGAGGCATTGTAATGACAAAATTTATGGTTGTTAATACGCTGCTTTCACAAAATAAAGACCGGAGGCGGGAGCAGTAGGACCAGCGGCTTTTCTATCTTTGGCTTCTAAAACATCTTTAATTTGTTCTGCCTGCCAAATATTTTTACCAACAAGTACTAAACTGCCGACAATATTACGTACCATATGATGCAAAAATGACGGGGCTGAAAGATATAATTTTATTTCTTCGTCTTCTTTAATAATATTAAGTTCAGTTAAAGTTTTAATCGGTGATTTTGATTGACATGAGCTAGCCCTAAATGAAGTAAAATCATGTTTGCCTAATAGATAGGCGGCAGCTTGTTGCATAGCCGGAACATCTAAAGGTGAACTAATCCACCATGCTCTATTTAAATCAATTACCGATGGACAAGGTCTATTAATAATTCTATATATATAATAACGAGAGGTAGCCGAAAACCTAGCATGAAAATTATTGGGGGCTAATTCACAATTCCATACTCCTACGGCATACGGTCTTGCAAAATAGTTGATAGCTGTAATAATTTTGTGAGGTTCTAAATATTTTGAAAGATCAAAATGTGCTACTTGACCTACAGCATGAACACCGGCATCTGTCCTTCCTGACCCAAACAATATCACCTGTTCACCGGAAAATTTATAAATCGCTTCTTCTAATATCTGCTGTACCGACATTACTCCTGCTTGTCTTTGCCAACCTGCAAGATCCGTGCCTAAATATTCAATGGTAATTTTATATCGATACATAATAGCCCACTATCATCCCGTGGCTTGACCACGGGATCTTGTATCACAGCCCGTGTCCTGAGATCCCAAATCACGGGATGACAGTATAAGTATTATCATGCTTCTAGTAAATCCGATGGATTACCATCACCACGCTTTCCTCCGCTTCTAAAGCTATTAAGTTTTTTGGATCTAATAGGATGTTGTAACTTTCTTAAAGCTTTTGACTCGATTTGTCTTATACGTTCTCTAGTTACTTTAAATTGCTGCCCTACTTCTTCTAATGTATGGTCAGTATTCATACCTATACCGAAACGCATTCTAAGCACTCTTTCTTCACGAGGCGTAAGGGTTGCAAGTACTCTAATGGTAACTTCTCGTAAATTTGACTGAATTGCCGCATCAATCGGTGCTACTGCATTCTTATCTTCGATAAAATCGCCTAATTGACCGCCGTCACTATCATCACCTACGGGATTCTCAAGACTTATAGGTTCTTTAGCTATTTTCATGACTTTACGCACTTTATCAAGCGGCATTGAAAGACGGTTAGCGATTTCCGTTGCTGTTGGTTCGTATCCGAGTTCATTAAGCATTTGTCTTGAAGTACGTAGTATCTTATTAATTGTTTCAATCATATGCACAGGAATACGTATAGTCCTTGCTTGATCGGCAATAGCTCTTGTTATAGCTTGTCTAATCCACCACGTAGCATAGGTAGAGAATTTATAACCACGGCGATATTCAAATTTATCCACCGCTTTCATAAGTCCTATATTACCTTCTTGAATTAAATCTAAAAACTGCAATCCTCTATTAGCGTATTTTTTAGCAATAGATATAACTAAACGTAAATTCGCTTCTATCATATCTTTTTTTGCTTGTAACGTTTGTCTCTCGCTTTTTTGTATAGTATTCACTAGTTTTTTAAAATCATTAACTAAAAGACCGGTTTTAGATTCTATAACCGATAATTCAGCAATCATTTGATCTATATAATCCGATTCTTTAGTCATTAACTCTTTCCAAGCGACTTTTTTATTTTTCAGCATTTTTTCTTTCCATGCTGCATTGATAACCGATCCTATATATTCATCAAGGAAATTTTGGCGAGTTACTCCATATTTTTCAGCAAGTTTTAAAAAAGCTGTTTCTTTATTAATTAAATCACGATTTATTCCATACATCTTACCTAAAATTTCTTCCGTTCTTTTAGAATTAAAATGTATTTCCGAAACTTCATTTATTAATAATTCCAAATTATTATATTTTTTGCTATTTTGTAAAACCTTCGGCTCAAAAGATTTCTCATAACATTTTTTAGCTTCAATGAGTAGCTCTTCGCAGATAAAAGCAATCTTTTTCATACGCTCTATAATATTAGGTAATATCTGCGTTTCTACTCTAGACATAGATAAGTGATTATCCTCATGCTCTTCTCCTTCGGTCTCACTACTATGTTCTTCATCATTTTCGGGTGTTTCGTCATGTAACATGTTAGCTTCTAAATCTATCAGATCACGTAGTAACATTTTTTCATTAACTAAATCTTCATACCATACTATAAAACAACGCATAGCAATAGGGCTTCTACATAAGGAAGCAGTCATTGTTTTATGTCCTTCCTCAATCCTTTTTGCTATTTCTACTTCATGTTCACGAGTTAAAAGATCGACTCCCCCCATATCCTTAAGATATAATCTTACAGGATCATCGGTAGTACCTATATTTTCTTCTTCTACCTCATCCTCAGGTTCATTATCAACATTGGTAGATAGCTTAAATTCTTCATCCATTCCGATATCAAGCTTAATTTCATCATCTTCATTAGATTCTAAAATATCTACTCCTGCATCGGAAAATTTTAATATAGCTTCCTCTAATTGTCTTATTGAAGGATTTTTATTAAGAGGAAAAGCGTTGTTTATATCATCATAAGTGACCGGTATCTTTTTAGATTTAGCTTTTTTAAGTAAACTATCTATTTTATCTAGATCATTGTCTATATTGCTATTGCTCATTAAATACCTATATGCTTTTTTCTTTTAAAAGAAGTTTAAAATAATTAAGTTATCGTGTGATTAATAAAAGATTCGTTTAAAACTTGCAGTTCATTTGCAATCTTCAGAATTTCTTTTTTATATAGTAAAACTTTTTCAAAGTCGTGATTGTCAGTACTGTTTATGGTAATAGCGTATTCTTGTTGTAAATTTATTAGATAATATTTCTTATGTAGCCACTGCCATAATAAATCCAGTCTGATATTATTTTTATTAAATGAGATATCTAAAAACAAATTATCCGTTTTTGATAATAATAAAAAAATATCAAAAAAGCTAGTTTTTTCCACAATTGCAGTAATTTCACTTGCTTCTACGTTATTATCTATAATCTCGTTTAAATACCAATTACGGAATTCTTCAAGCGATTTATTATTAAAATTTAAATTTAAGATGAAATCTCTAATATCTTTTTCTTCAAGTATTATAGGAAATTTAACTAACAAAGCACAAAAAGCGTGTTCTAGTATTTCAAGCTCCGAATAGCCGTGACTTGAAATTATAGGAGCCAAATTTGAGTTTTTAGTTGTAGCTTTCTTCTGCGTTGTAACTAAATTTTGCCATATTTGATCTTTAAAAAACCTGTAATAACTTACTTTTAAATCACTATCCGATATTTTGCTGCAATAATTTTTTAAATTTTTTTCTAAATTAGCTTTTTCTTCCGCAGTTTTAAAACTCTTGCCGCTATACTCAATATGCCAAATCATTTCTGATAAGCTTATTCTTTTATCTATAAGCTTTGCAAAAAAATCAGCACCGTTTTTATTTACTGCATCGTCGGGATCAAGTCCGCTTGGTAACCTAATAAAAGAAATTTTCTTTTCACTATTAATAAGCGGTAATGCTAAGTTAATAGTTCTTATACTAGCTTTTATGCCTGCATTATCTCCGTCAAGACATAATATAATTTCATCACCAGCACGCCATAATTTATGTAAGTGATTCTCAGTAACGCTAGTACCGAGACTCGCAACCGTTTCACTAAAACCTGCTTGATGTAGTGCTATAACATCAAAATAACCTTCTACTAAAATCGAATGATTTTTTTTATAGCTACTGCTTATCGCTTTATGCTCACCGTATAGAGTTTCACTTTTTTGAAATACTGTAGTTTCAGGTGAATTTAAGTATTTAGGCAGCCCCTCCCCTAGTACTCTACCGCCAAAGCCTACAATTTTATTGTAAATATTTCTAATTGGAATAGTAATACGGTTAGAAAATAAATTATATATTTCACCGTTTTCTCGCTTGCCGATTAGCCCTGCTTTACCAAGCTTTATAATATCTATATTTTTATCGTGAAAAAATTTTTCAAATTTATTATTCTTCGGGGCAAAACCTATTGAAAACTCTTTTAGTGTTTCTTCGGTAATACCCCTTTCGTGTAGATAATGTAATATTTCAGGTGTTAATTGTGTCCTGAAAAACTTATTGGCGAGTTCTAAAATATTTAGAATTTCATCGGATTCTTCATAAAATTCTTTCTGTTTTGCAGTTAATTTCGGTATCTCTATACCGTAATCGATTGCAAGCTTTATAGCAGACTCATTATAAGATAAACCGCTAATATTAGAAGTAAATTTTATAACGTCACCGGCTGCTTTACAACCAAAACAATAGAAAAATCTCTTACTATTACTAACCGTAAAAGATGGGGTCTTTTCTTGATGGAAGGGACATAAACCTACATAGTTACCGGATTTTCTAGTTAAAGCTACTTTTTGCCGCACTACATCCGATATGTTAATACGGTTTCTTAAGAACTCATAAAATTCTGGTGCAACTCTCATTATATTACAATATGTAGGAAAGAATAGCTGTAGAAAGACAATAAGAAAGCGGTATAGACAAATTATCGTTAATTCTTAAATCTTTTGAATAAAATTCAGCTACTGTAGCCCCTATGCAGCTTATAATAATAATAATAAAACTTGTATTATATCCTAAATAGAAATACACTAATATACTTATAAAAATTGCAGAAACTAAAAAGGTAATAGAACCGGCTATAGATTTACCGTTACCTAAGCTATTTCCTATTTTAACGCCGACAAGAGCCGCTAAACAATCTGAAATAATTAAAATCAACCACGAACAAATCACTAAATTTTTAGGGAAAAGAAGAGCAGTTAAGAAAAAACCGATCATCATAAAGCTAACGCCGCTTAAAGCAAAAGAACCGTTATTTTCTTCAAGCCTTATAACTTTTGAAAAAAATCTAGTTACAAATTCGCTAATTTTTGCATTATTATGACGTGATACATCTAAATATAATGTAATAGCCGTTATTATAAATAATAATAACGTAATAGCGGTTCTTGGAATAAATAAATAAAGCAGCGGAAATATTATAGCCAATAGGTGGAAAATTTTACGCTTTTTCTCAAAGTCAAAATCTTTAATTTCCATAAGATTACTAATTTGTTGCTATTGTTATATGAGAAATAATGCCAACATCATTGCGAACAGTATTCGATGTCATTCCTGCTTTCGCAGGCATGACATAACAGAATCCGCTTAGACAAGGACCACTTGCAATGACAATATTTAGGCAATGCCAAATAATTAAAAAGGCTTATTTGACAAATTTCACTATTACAAATATACTTGCTGAAATCTATATTATTGAAAATAGTATACTAAAATTACTAAATCTATACAATATAATTATGAATACAAAATTTCCTATCACCGCTAAAGGTTTTGAAAAATTAGAACACGAGCTTAAACATTTAAAACATGTAGAACGTAAAAAAATTAGTGCAGATATAGCCGAAGCACGAGAACACGGCGATTTATCCGAGAATGCGGAATATGAAGCGGCACGTGAGAAACAAGCATTTATAGAAGGGCGTATTAAAGAGCTTGAAGATATGACGGCAAGAGCGGAAATTATTGATATTGGTAAATTATCGGGAGATAACATAAAATTCGGGGCTACGGTTACTTTGATCGACGACGATACTGAAGAAGAAGTAACATATATTATTGTAGGAGAATATGAAGCCGATATAACTAGAAAAAGAGTTTCAATCGCTTCTCCTATAGCAAAAGCTTTGATTGGAAAATCGGTAGGTGATTTTGTAGAAGTTACAACACCGAAAGGATCTAAATCATACGAAGTAGTTACCGTTGAATATAAAGAACTAGAACTTTAATTTGATTTTTTTGTCACTATAAACGTTAACCGTATGGCTTGTTATGTCATTCCCGCCTACGCAGGAACGACATCGAGTAGGTTTTTCGATCCATGCAACAACCCCTGCTCCTTGCAATGACGATTTGGGTATCAACAACGCAGGTATGACATTATTAATTACTTCTTCTTAAACATCTCGAGCATTCTTTTTGTTACTATAAATCCGCCGAAGATATTTATAGAAGCAAGCAGCGTTGCAAAATACCCTAGTAGACTGGGAAACCCAAAAGCAGAGCTACTTGCAGCAATCATAGAACTAAGAACTATAAATACCTGAAATAGCGTTAGTAATAGACATAAGCGGAGTATGGAGTGCAGGCGTTACTTTCCACACAACATAATAGCCCACAAAAGAAGCTAATACAAAAATAGTTATAGCAAATACTAGCGGATCTATAGTACTTGTGTTCGTTTGCCAACTAGTATCTATTACTAAATCTTTTAATTTATCTGATAATTCTTGGGTATTATGGGCAATTTCAGCAGCCTGTTTAGCCATCGTCGGTAATTGATTCATATATTTAATTTCTCACTCACAATTTTTCCGTCTTTAGTAATCAACATCTCACGTACTAACGCATCATCCATATTAAACTTACCGTCTTGCAATGCATAGGTTAGAAAATTATACAAATTCTTAGCATATAATTTTGAGCTGTCGGTAGCAATTTTAGTAGCAAGGTTTGATAAACCTATTATGGTAACTCCGTGCTTAGTAACGATCTTATCCGGTTCTGAATTTTCCACGTTCCCGCCTGTACTAGTCGCTATATCAACAATCACTGAGCCGCGCTTCATAGATTCTAGCATTTTTTCCGTAACAAGCAGAGGTGCTTTTTTTCCCGGAATTTGTGCAGTAGTAATCACTATATCATATCCTTTAATAATTTTTGCTAAAAACTCTTCTTGTTTAGCTTTATAATCTTCCGAACTCTCGTGAGCATAGCCTGATTTATCTTGTAAATCCTCCTGTAATTCCGGTGAAACAAACTTAGCTCCTAAGCTTTCTACCTGCTCTTTGGTAGCAGCTCTTACATCATATCCTGCAACAATGCTACCAAGCCTTTTTGCCGTTGCAATAGCTTGAAGACCGGCAACACCGATACCAAGCACTAAAGTTTTACACGGTGAAATCGTCCCTGCTGCCGTCATCATCATAGGAAAAGCCCTTGTATAATGATAGCTTGCTTCAATTACCACTCTATAGCCTACTAAGTTACTTTGAGAAGATAAAGCGTCCATATTTTGAGCTTTAGTAATTCTCGGCACAAACTCCATAGCAAAAGTCGTAAGTTTTTTTTTAGCTGCCGCTTTTATATATTCATGATTTAAATAAGGCGATAATAATCCTACAATAATTGCTCCTTTTTTTGCAAATTCAAGCTCACTATATTTATCCGTAACGGATGAAGGTTGCACCTTTAATATAATATCAGCATCAGAAATAATTTCGAGTGGTACCGAAGATATTTTAGCACCTAGAGCAACATATTCTTCATCAAGAAAACATCAAGAAAACCGGCATGAAGCCCTATATCTTTTTCTACCATAACCGTATAGCCTTTTTTGACTAGCAATCCTGCTACTTCAGGAGTTATTACGGCTCGTGTTTCATGCTTGGCTTTTTCTTTTAAAGCAACGATTTTCATAAATACTAATTATATTTTGCATTAACTGAATACATAAGGTATTTTAAATATAATTTAAAATATAAAACAACGAAAATGAAAAAAATATTTTTTCTAATCATTATTTATCTTTTTGTGAATTCAAGCTTAGCATTTGGGGCAGATGATAAAACAGCTATTTTGGAGCTAAAAACTTATCTACGTAAGATAAAATCGGTTGCGATAGATTTTACTCAAGAAGATTCGTACGGTAAAATAGTTAAAGGAAAATTACTGATCCATAAACCTTATAATTTTAGATGTAATTATTATCCTCCTTTCCCTTTAGTTATAATAGGTACTAAAAATTTCGTATCGATGTATGATTATGATATGGAGCAAGTAAGCCGTATTAATAGAAGCGAAAATACATTTAATTTTTTATTAGAAGATAATGAGCATTTTGACAAGGATTTTGTTTTTGAAGCGGTAATTAACGCAAGAAATATTTCTAAAATTACTATCTATCATACTCTAACGGAAAAACGTAGCGAAATTACTTTTAATAAAGCTACTCAACAAATTGAAGCATTAAAAATATTTGAAGATAATAATATAGTCACTATTACTTTTGATAAAATAGCTAAAGTACAAAAATTTTCCGATGATTTGTTTAAAATAAAAAACCCTGAAATATTCGGTCCTCCTAAAAGATTAACAAAATCGGAAATAGAAAAAAAATATATTGTTTCTTAAAAATAAACAGGTTATGTTAATTATGCTAGTAGTGGGCATTGTACCTGTTTAGTCGGTCAGGTCTGAAAGGAAGCAGCCAGAGTGGGATTCGATGGGTCATTACTAGCATTATTCTAATTTTGATGTCATTAAGGCGGCTCGTTTTATGTCATTCCCGCGAAAGCAGGAATTCTCAGTAAAACATATACAAAATAAATTTTTTATAAAGTCTTATAACTATCGTGCTAGATATAAATTCATCAAATCAATATATTCCTTTTGCAAGGAAATATCGTCCTAGTAACTTTGCCGAGCTTCAGGGGCAAGAGGTATTAGTCAAAGTTTTAAGCTATACTATTTTAAACGATAGGCTCACCGGAGGCTATCTTTTAACAGGTATTAGAGGAGTCGGTAAAACTACTTCCGCCCGAATTATTGCTAAAGCCGTCAACTGTTCTGCTTTAATTACCGAAAATACGACTATTAAAACATGCGAGCAATGTACGAATTGCATCAGCTTTAATAATCATAATCACCCTGATATAATCGAAATTGATGCGGCAAGTAAAACTAGCGTAGATGACATACGTAGAATTATAGAATCCGCCGAATATAAGCCCCTACAAGGTAAGCATAAAATCTTCATTATTGATGAGGTGCATATGCTCTCTAAAGGGGCATTTAATGCACTTCTCAAGACACTGGAAGAACCACCACCTCATATAATATTTATCTTTGCAACGACGGAAGTACAAAAGATACCTGCAACTATTATCTCAAGATGTCAACGTTATGATTTAAGGCGGTTGAGTTTTGAAGAGATTTTTAAGCTACTTGAATATATAACTAAGCAAGAAAATTTAAAAACCGATATAGAAGCACTAAGAATTATAGCTTACAAATCGGAAGGGTCGGCACGTGATGCAGTCTCTATTTTAGATCAAGCAGCTAGTATGTCGGTAAAATCTGACAATATAATTAGTCCTCAAGTAATTAATCAAATGCTTGGGCTTGTCGATAGTTCGGTTATAATAGAATTTGTCGAATGTATTATCCACAGAGAGACGGAAAAAGCTATAAATTTAATAAATAAACTTTACGGTTCTTCGGTTAATCTTGAGATTTTTATAGAATCGGCATCAGATTTTATTGCTTATCTTAATAAAGTAAAAATGTTACCTAATTATAGTTTGCCTATATATGAATCATTTAATGATAGAACTAAAAACATATTAGATAAAACCAGCTTGCCGCACTTATCAATCTTATGGCAAATATATAATAAGGGAGTAGGGGAAATAAAAATTTCCTATAACCAACTAACAGAAACGGAAATGTTAGTTATAAAATCTATATATTCGACGTCGCTACCCTTGCTTACAGATTTTGACGGTAATAATCAAAATTTAAATCAATCAATTAATCCGGAAATAAAAAAAAAATTTGAAATTGTAGATTTTCTTGAATATTTATATAAAAATAATGAGATAGATATATATTATTTCCTGCTCAATCATACGGAACTTAAAAATCTCAGTAATAATAGATTAGAGTTCGTAAGTCTTGAAGTTACAAGCAAAATAAAAAGACAAATAGACGATTTGTTAGCTGCTTTTACTAATGAAAAGTTTGAGATAGTAATAATAAAAGAGCAGAACAAGCAAACCTTAAAGAATCAGTTAATTGGTAAGATTGAAGCAAGTAACGATTTTGGTTTAATTAAAAAACATTTCCCAAATATAACAATTTCGGATATTTTACTTAAAAGCTAAAAATATATAGGATAGAATTATGGTAAATTTTAATCAGTTTTTAAAGCAAGCCCAATCAATGCAAAAGAAAATGCAAGAAGCTCAAGAGCAAATGGCAAATGCAAGATATACCGGTAAAGCCGGCGGCGGACTTGTTGAGGTTATTGCAACCGGTAAAGGCGAAGTTGAAAAGATTTCAATTGATGAATCTTTATTAAAAGCAGAAGAAAAAGAAATGCTTGAGGATTTAATTAAAGTTGCCTTTAATGATGCTCAACAAAAATGTGATGAAGATTCTCAAAATTCTTTATCAGGAGCTTTAAACGGTATGAGATTACCACCAGGCTTTAAAATGCCGTTTTAACACGGCTCTTATGTCATTATTGCAAAGAGATCGTGTTGAGTGGATACAAGTCGTCATTGCACGCGAACGTTAGTGAGCGTGGCAATCTCAGGAATTCTTCCCATTGCTTCGTCAATTTACTATTGTAAATTTCCTCGCAATGACGGAAAAACTGCTCCACGCAACAACGTCTTTAGTCGCTTAGCTCATGACGATTTGGTATCCATATTTATTCACAACATATCATCACAATAAGATGTATTATCCCCAACATCTCGTTAAGCTCTGTTTGCACTATCTCAGGTAAAACTTTAAGTTTCTCTTTTAATATTTGATATTCTTCATTGTTGTCATCATTATATATTTCTTTATATTTCAATAGCGTTTTATCCCTATTTTATCCTTAAGAGAAGGGGTAATCATATCGTTTAGTTTATCTAACTTTTGCTCTAATTTTTCTTTTTGCTCTTCTGTTAGCTCTTTTTTACCGGTTTCTAAAAAATTTTTCAAATTACAAGCATCTTGTAGATAAAGTTTAACAACATCAATATTATAATCTTATTATTGACAAGTTCTTTGATCTTCTTAATGTCTTCATTGTAAATAGCATTAAACAAATTGATTTCGTCATATTTAGATTTATACACAAAACCCCTTTTATTTAAAAAAGGCATGTTAGCACTTTTTGATATAAAGGCCAAGAAATAATTAATAATTTAACTATTTCTTAATAAAAAGGAAATTTGTAAAAAATAGACATCTTTCCAAAGCAGTTTATAGAGAGGAATTTAAAGGATACACGGAAGCACTTGCCGCTGCAGCATATATAGACATACGTGAAGATTAGGGATTAGGATCGACGTACAAATTGCCTTTAGAAGCAAGTTATACAAGAAGTTTAATAATTCAAGATCAATAAATCCTTATCAATCCTGAAACCTTTGAAACGCTCAAGTAGCGACATACCAAGAAGCGAAATATCAAGGTCACCAAGACCTACATGTCCTTTGATGTTCTTAAATTCCTTACCGATTACTACACTATTTAAGGTTATAGGGGCGGCTTTATTTTCGCCGTTAGCTGTTAGATAAGTTCTAGTATATTTTAATTTAGTTAAGTCAAAGCCTAATTTTTGAGCATCTTCTTTAGTTAAAGCTATATCACTTGCCCCTGTATCTACCATAAATTTTATTTTAACGTTATTTACAAAAGCATTGATATAAAAATGCCCGTCTCTGCTACGGGCTATAATAATTTCTCCGACTTCAGTAGACCATTTATATGATGGAATTAAAGCAGACATTACTCTATGATAAGCGTAGTTCAGCTCAAACCTAAAAGCATAACCGGTTATTATAACTAAGAAAATTACTGCCCACATTGCTAATTGCAAACAAAATCTGCGTATTTCATTTTGGCTAATAGTACTGTAAATTATACTAAATAATATTAATAATGACGCACAAAAACTCCCTATATTTTGTGGTGCTTTAAAAAATTTTGGATAATGTTGATTGATATATTTGTATAATAAACCGGTTACAATTACGGTGCTACAAATGATAAAAATAAGTTTTATGAGTTTTTTATTCATATAATATACTACAAGTAAATAAAGAATAGGTATACGAAGTTCTATCTGAGTATATAAATTTTAATCTATATAATCAAACCAAAGTCCCAGCCCATTTTTAAGTGGAAAACTACCTTCTTGGTTCACTAGAATAATAATTCCAAGTTCTTCTGACGGTATAAAGCCAATAAAAGAATTTACCGTTAATTATATAGCCTGAGTGAAAAATTAAATCCTTATTTGAGCATCCTTTTACTTTAAGAATACGCCATCCAAGAGCATAATATGACTCAATCATTTTTTGATCAATAGGCCAAATCGGTTACCATTTAAATCCAAAAACATCTTTGTTTGATTTTACTATTTTACACATACGATCTAAAGTACTTTTAGCAATAAGATTCGGTTTATAACCAAAACTAAGTGTGAATATTTCAATCATTCCATCTATCGATGCAAAAATACCGACAGATGCAGGTACCGTCTTTGGGTAATAAGGCGGAAACGGCAGCAATGTTATTACCTCCTGTCCGTCTATTATTGCTTTAGAATGCGGATAAGCAAGTTGTACATTCGGCCCTAGCGGTAATATTTGTATATCTTGCGTTTTAAGCGTTGTACGCAAATTATCTATTGCAGCATTTAAACTTGATTTTTTACAATTTAAAGCTTCTTCAAGTAAACTAAAATATGTTACTATACTTATAGCATTGCCCGGGTTTACAACTAGCTTGTTGTTTTTTTAGCAACGTTGCTCAATTTCAATATTTCCTGAGAATTGATAACCTGTTGTATGGCTTAAAATATTATTAAGACTAATAGCATTTTTAGGTATGGTAATTTGAATTTTTCATCAAAATCTCAACTTTCTTGATCTACCATTAATGCAATTGCCGTTGCTGAAACAGCTTTTGAAACCGATGCTAAAGGAAATAAAGTTTTATCCATAAATAACTCCACTATTACCTTTCTAATTTCCAAACGTTGTTTTATAAATAACTTCACCTTTGTATAAAATTGCAATTGCTCCTCCTTGTAATTCAAGCTTTTTAGTTTTTGCGGTCATTATACTCATGTCTATGCCAAAACTGTACGATGTGATAATAGTAACATTATACTAAAAAATAGGATAAGCTTTTTATTCATATGGCGATATTATTTATTGATTCTATGTCATGCCTGCGAAAACAGGAATCCAGCTTTCTAAACAAATTATATACTAATTAACCGCTATTGCCTTTTCTTTATCTTTTAATCTAATAGTAGCAAGCTCTAATAAATATTTGTCATCTAAAGCTTCAATAATTTGCTCATATAATTCAGCTGGAATTAGATAAGCAGTCGGTTTATTATGATTTAATAAGGCAACAGGCTCACCACTTGCCTTATCCAATAATGCAGTAGGGCTTTTTTTAAATTCTGATATACTAACTGCTAGATTTGCATAAATATGTTCCATTATTGACTCCAAGTAAACGAAGAAAGTTATACGAAGATCAACTTGGAAAAGAGCAAGTAGTCTACAAGACTAGGAGCGGAGCGTATCCTTAATACGTGGCTACCTACGAACTTATTTAGACGACGTAGCCAGTTTTTTAAGTTCATTGAGGATACCTATAATTAATACTAATTATAGGCTATCATTTTATCTTTATCAAGAAAATCACCTTAAATCGCCGATATTCTCTAAAAACAACCTAGCTCGATGCGATGCCGGTTTATTAAAAAAATCCTCGGCAGGCTGATTTGCTAAAATCTGTCCTTGATCCATAAAAATAACACGATCCGCTATTAATTTTGCAAACTTCAAATGGTGCGTGACCACTACCATGCTCATTTGATCTTTTAATAAATTTATATTCTCTATAACATCTTTAATATTTTCAGGATCGAGTGCCGAAGTCGGTTCGTCGAATAACAAAATTTTCGGCTTCATCATTAAAGCCCTTGCTATTGCGGTGCGTTGCTTTTGCCCTCCTGATAGGCTTGCCGGATATGAGTCAAATTTTTGCGTTAGCTTAAATTTTGCAAGCAATTCCTTTGCCATAGAAATTGCCTGTTCTTTTGGCAAATTTAAAACATTTACCGGCGTATAGATTAGGTTTTCTCCTACCGTTAAATGCGGGAATAGATTAAAATTTTGAAAAACCATACCAACTTTTAAAAGAAGCTTTCTTCTATTTTTAAGCAGTAGCTTCTTCCCGTCTACCAAAAAAGTACCGCTACTTGGTTCTTCTAAATTATTTAAAATTCTAAGCAGAGTAGTTTTACCGCTTCCCGAAGGACCGATTATTACAGTAGTTTCCTTAGTAGTAAAACTTAAATCAATATTCTTAATTGCATAATTCTTGCCATAACGCTTACAAACTTTTTCTAAAATAATCATAAACTAGACCGTAAATTTATAACCGTCATAAAGCGGCTTAACGTTATTTGGAAGCATTTTCGTAATCTCATGATAATCTATCGTGTGTCTCATATTGGTTAATAATATCTGCTCAGGTTTATATTTTTCACGCCATTCTAGAACTTTATCAAGCCCTGCATGATTCGGATTTGATTTATAATCCATACAATCTAATATCCATATTTTTATATCTTTTAAAAATTTATCTGATTCAGGAGGAAAATCGATTAAATCGGGCGAATAAACGAAATCACCTATACGTAAGCCCAAGCTATCTATAGGACCGTGATGCTGTCTAAAAAATTGTATTTCGATAGTATTAATCTTAATTTTATCAAAAAAACTAACAGATTGAGTTGTGAACAGTCGCCCAAGCTTAAATAACTTATTGTTAAATAGATAATCAAATTTTGTATGGAGCTTTGCCGTACTATCGTGATCTGTATAGATTTCAAATGGCTTGCCTTGCATAAAAGTAAATACTCGTAAATCATCGATGCCGTTAACGTGATCGGAATGATAATGTGTTAATATAGCACAATCGAGCTTATTTATCTTTTCTCGTAATAGTTGATTTCTAATATCAAAACCGAAATCAACTAATATTTGACTATTTTCATCGTTAATATATATTGCTGATCTAGTCCTTTTATTGTACTTTGAAGGAGATGTGCAAGTACTACAATCGCACCCGATCACCGGTACGCCTATAGATGCTCCACACCCAAGTATTGTTACTTGTAACATAAATATTTAAAATAATGTTTGAAGTTTTTTATAATTTTTGCGGCTTAAATCAAGGAATATTCTTATTTTTGAATAAAATTACTAATATCGGCTTTATACCTTATTTTTTTAAAATAATTTCGTTTTGTTTTAATATCGCTAATTTCGCTTTAATATATATTTTATACTGTATATATTTTTATATTCAATTAAAGAAAACCAAAAATGATAAGAAGCGGCAAAATAAATTCTGGCACAATTATAATAAGTTAGTTGAAATCGGTATAATATACGGGGTATTCGGTTTAATTTTTACCGCTCTTAAATTTTCAGTTAATTTCCCTCGCCCTTATTGCAGTCTTCCTGTAGATAGTTTCATGACCATAATAAATACTGCAAACGAAAGATGCTTTTCAAGCTTTCCAAGCAGCCACGCAGCTCTTAGCGTGTTAGTAACGTATTTTGCTTGGAATTATATAAAATTACCATTAAAAATCTTAATGATTTGTGTTATTATGCTCGTGTCTTTATCTCGCATAAGCCTTGCTATGCATTACCCAAGTGATATAATCTACGGCATTATTATTGCATTTATAACAATACTGATAGGTAAGTTAATTTATCGCATCTTTAATCATATAATAAGAAAGATCGGGGATTTTCTATTAATGAGGCAGTAATTAAGAAAAAACATATAAAAAACTTGTTTTTTAATCTTGAAAGTTTTTAATATGCACGCTACAATGTAGCTACATTATTGAAAGAAGATTTTTATGTCTGCTGATTCTATTGTGCGAGCCCGTATTAATGAAGACGTGAAAGAAGAAGCAGCTTTAGTGCTTGCTGCTATGGGACTTACTTTATCTGATGCTGTTCGTATGCTGTTATTTCGTGTTGCTCGTGAAAAAGCATTGCCGTTTGAGCCACTTATCCCAAATGATGAAACAATTAAAGCTATGAAAGCTGCAAGAAGCGGCAAATTAGTTCATGTTGGTAATATCAATAATTTGTTATCTGATTTAAATGAGAACGATTAAACGTACTGCACAGTTTAAACGTGGAATAAATTTGGATGATATTTTACTGAAAGCAGTTAGATACTTGGTTGCTGATATAACATGACCTATACATATGAGAGATCATGCCCTTATAGGTAATTGGAAAGATTGTAGAGATTGTCATATTAAATAGTATTAATTTATAGAAAACCCGATGCTGACACATTGGAGTTAATACAATTAGGTTCACACAGTACACTTGGTTTTTAATTATTTTGAAATGAACCGGGAACGAGTTCCCCCAAAAACCATCTAACCATCCATAGTACTGGACAGTTTTTGAAAAGCGTTTGATGTCGCTCCTAGCTAAAAACGAGAATGACATCAAAAAACCAAACAAACATTATGCTACTATACCGAAAATACTTTATAAAAAATATCTTACCGCTGCTTATAGTCGTTACTTTTTCAGTGACTAGTATAGTATGGATAACGCAAATATTAAAACTTTTATATTTATTTGATAAAGGTATAAAAGTTATGGACTTCTTCAGTTTAATAGTTTTAGTACTTCCTACTTTATTATTTATTCTGTTACCGGTAATAACGGTTATTACCGTGATCTATATCTATAATAATTTAAAAGTCGAGCGACAATTAATTATATTACAAGCTTCAGGAGTTAATAATGTACAGCTAGCACTGCCTGCTTTATATGTCGCATTAATAGTTATGCTACTTGCTTATTATATATCTTCTAACATCCTGCCGTTATCTCATATAAACTTAAAATCACGTTTAAACTTTATAAAGAATAATTATATCTCAAGTATGATTGAAGAGAAAACTTTTAATAAAGTAACGAAAGATATCACTGTTTTTATAGATAAAAAATCAGCAGGAAATATTATGAATGGCGTAATAATATTTGATAATCGCAACGCTGATAACCCATCAGTAGTATTTGCGAGTTCAGGTACTCTTAATATATATGATAATAGCCCGATTTTTGAACTTAATAAAGGCATAAGACAAGAATATGACGTAAACGGTAATTTAACTCAGTTAACTTTCGATTCTTTAATGATAAAACTGCAAAATGATAATCCTTTAGTATCGCAAAGAACTAAACATAATAAAGAAGCAAACGAATATTATATAAGCGAATTACTTGCCCCTCCTCATGATTTAGCTATTACTAAAAAAATTAAATTAATTGCTGAAGCACATCAAAGAATAATTTGGCCTTTATACAATTTTGTATTACCTTTTGTAGCACTTGCAGTTTTTTTGAGATATCCTTATAGCAAAAAAACAACTTTTATGCCGGTATTATTTTCTGCCTTAACAGTATTGCTAGTTACTTCAATTCATTTTATATTACAAAATTTTGCTTCAAAAAATCTAGATTTTATTTTTGCTTGTTATTTCAATTTGGTTATTGCTTTAACGATCGGATTATATTTATTTGTACGTAAAAGAATATAAATTTATTAGACTACTTTATTCCAAGCTCCACGAGGATTTTGAGTAAAACAATCTATTTTGTTTTCCTGTCCGGTAAATTTATTTATTTTAACTGTTAATTCTTTTAAATCTTCCGGTAAATCAGTTATTATAATTATCCTTTTGAAAACTCTTATATACTCTTTTGCTTGTAAAATTTTTCCTATATCTGTAGGCGAAATAATAACAAGCACACTAGCATTATTAGGATTTTGTAACTCATCGGTAATATAAATCGGCTGTTTTTCAGGCTGCGGATCAAGTTTACTACCGTGAGGTATAAATTGCTTACGTGAATAAGTCCAAAGATTTTTATTGAGCATTTCTTGTTGATCTGCATCTGCAGTTAATATCACGCTTTTAAGATCAGAGTGATAGCATTTTTCTATCAGAAGCAATATCGATTTTAGAAGCAATTCATCGCTTGTTTGATAAATACTAAATTGCTGCATAAAAATTTTATGTTATTTTTTATGAGAAAATTTAAGTGGTACGGATGAAGGGACTTGAACCCCCACGCCTCACGGCACAAGAACCTAAATCTTGCATGTCTACCAGTTCCATCACATCCGCGGTAATGCCATTCCTGTAAAAGGGTGGCCTTGTTGCATGGATTCTATGTCATTCCTGCCTCTGCGGGAATGACATCAAAGTATTTCCATCAAAAAGTTATAATACACATCATATAATTTTTGTAAATCGCTAATTTTTGTGTATTCGTTTATTTTATGTGCCGTTTCGGATAATAAACCAAACTCTACTAACGGACAATAATTTTTGACGAATCTTGCATCCGACGTACCGCCGCTTGTAGAGAATTCAGGCTTTATTTTAAGCGTATGCTCTACTACTTTAGCAAATTCTTTTATTTTATCGCTAGGGTTCTGAATAAAACTTTCAGCAGAACTACTATATTCTAACTTATAATCTACTTTATATTCTTTACAATGCTGTTTAATAATTTCTTCTACCTGTTTTGCTAAAGTTTCTGCACTATGTAAATTATTAAAACGTATATTGAAAGATGCTTCCGTACTTGCCGGAATTACGTTTGAAGTATTATTACTGACCTCGATATTCGTTACTTCAAGATTTGAACGTTGAAAAAATTCAGTACCTTCATCAAGTTTTATATTTGTTAACTCATTCAATATTATTATTAAGCAAGGCAATGGGTTATTTGCTTTATGAGGATAAGCTACATGCCCGCTTAAGCCTTCTATATTTAATTTAAAGTTAACACTTCCTCTTCTGCCAATCTTAATTGCATCGCCTATTTCTTTTTCACAAGTAGGTTCACCGACAATAGCAAAATTTATCTTATATCCTTGATCATAAATATATTGCAGCATTTCTTTAGTACCATGCTTTGCTTTTCCCTCTTCATCACTAGTAAGTAAGAAACTAATGGAACCTTTAAAATCGGTATTATTTTTTATAAAATCTAAACTGGCAGCTAGAAAGCACGCTATAGCCCCTTTCATATCCACCGCACCTCTGCCATATATCTTACCATCTTGCTGGCTAACTTTAAATGGACTCGCATTATGCCAAAGCTCATGATTGCCTGCCAACACTACATCTACATGACCAACAAAGCAAATATTAGGCTCATTGCTACCGAAAACAGCATAAAGATTAGTGACTTGCTCACTTTTAGAATCACCGAATATTTTTATTTCGGTCTTAAAGCCGTGCTGTTTAAGCAAATCATTAATATACTCAATAGCCCCATCGCTCTTAGGAGTTACAGACTTAAAACCAATCAAATCTTTTAAGTAGTTAATGTACATCAATTATTGCCAAAGAGAATTTAATGTGGTTTTTAGTTTGTTTTCAAATTGTTTTATATAGTTTTTAAGGTTGTCAATCTTACTTTGATTATTATCAAGCTCTGTTACCATTTTTTGCTGTTCTTCAAGAGGCGGGATAGGAATTTGTAAATCCTCTAAATCTTTCAAATAAACGTGAGGTTGACCTGATCCAGCTTGCATTTGGTATATTATATTTTGCTGAGATTTTAAAATATAATATAGATATTTAGTTAACAATAGTTTTTCATTAATTGAATAGATTACGTTACAATCTGAAGTCCACATTGGTGAATTATGATACCAAATATATCCAGCATATGCTCCCGATGAAGAAATAGTGATTATGTTACCGTTAAAATTATATTGATTATGTGAATAAGGACTAAACCCGAGACCAGATGCTATTACTGGAATATCCCCCTTAATTGCAGTATTAATGTTAATCATTTTACCTTTTTTACCTACTATTAATGTTGTATACTCCTTATGCTCAAGAGATAAAATATTACTTTTTAATTTATTGATAACGATATCGCCAAATTTAACAATTTCCCATTGTTTATTTATTTCAAAATAAGGATGCCAATTATCTATTATCTGTTTTGCCCCCTCTATTATCTTTTGATAGCTATTCAATTCTTCAATAATTTTCTGTTGTTTTTCTAGAGACAGAAGAGGAATATAAATTGAGTTTATATGTTCTCTATTTAAACCAGGCTGAGCACCTTTATTATAAGCTAAGTTCTTATTAATTTGATTTTGAATTATATCGCTATTTAAACAATAAAATAAATAAGATTGATGTATAATATTCCCTCTAAAAATATAAACATGTTCATTAACCATTACTCCTATTTGCGGTAAAATTTTATCATCTACAAAACACACTTTACCAGTTAATGCTCCGTCTTTACACATTAAAATATCATTGTTTTTCACCAATCTTTTTTAGCTATTTGATAAAAATCGAGATCTATAAAAGGAATTTTAGATAAATTTAATTTTCCATCCTCGCCTGTTTAAATCATTTATACCGACAATTTTTCTTTTTTTATTGTCTAGACATAACGCCGATATTCTTAACCTCATAAAACTAATATTCTTTTTGATTATTCGGTTTATGTGCATCGATAAAATAAAGTATTGACGTTTTTACTCCTGTATAAGGTAAAAAAGTACCTTTGCGGTAGAGAGATAACGAGTTGCAGCTTTGCTTTTGATAGTAAAAATTGACGAACAGCAGCGGTGTCTTTTCTGAATAAGAACCCTTCAGGTACTACCAATGCCATTCTACCACCCTCTTTTAAATTTTGCAGGCAATGCAAAACATAAGCAGCATCACCGTTATTTTTTGCAATGCCGTTATTAAAAAGAGAAGTTATATGATTTTCTGTTATAGTTTTGCCGTTTTTGCTAGTTTTTTTAGTGATAGTTTGAGAAAATGGCAATTAGTAACAATTACATCAAACTTTAACTGCTGATCAGTTAAGGGTTTAACATCATTAGGGTTCTCAAGACTATTTATTTGCTGAATTCCGCTATGTCTGTCACCATGCAAAATCATATTCATCTTAGCGATTCTAGCGGTTTTGGTTAACTCTCGCCCATATAATGTATTAAATCTTAATTTTTCTAAATCTTCATCGGTATTAATTATATTATTTTCTTTGATATAATTAAAAGCTTCAGTTAAGAACCCACCGGTACCGAAAAAGGATCATAAATTGTTTCTTTAAATTTAGGATCAACCAAATTAATAATGGTTTTAACGATATTTCTCGGTGTAAAATATTCGCCTAAATCATTTTTCCGTTGATGTAGTTTTTTCTAAGAAATACTCGAATACGTCGCCTTTTATATCTGTATCTATCAGTAGATAAAATAAGAGGATCAATTGCATCGATAATGTGGCGGAGAGTAATGTAATTGCCTAGAGAAATAGGCGTAAAAACATCACCACCGTATTTATTCTTAATTTGTTCTATAACATAGCTATTAATGTAACCGATAATATCATCGTTTGATTGTGCTTTGATATTATTCCACCAGGATTTTTCGTTGTTTTCACTTAATAATTTTAAGAATAATATATTTGCAAATTCGCTAAATCTTTCTATTTCTGCTCGGAGCCCTTCATTTCTTAAAAGATTATTCAAGTTTTTAAATATCGATATTAATTCTTCACGTGATACTTTAATTTCTTTCGGTATAGTCCAAACTTCATTACTGCTTGCTTCTAAAAAAGCAGATAATAATTCTTTTTCATGTAGTAATTCCCTTACTTCATCACCGTTTAATATAAGCTCTTTATTATTAGCAACAAAACGAGCTTCGCAGTAAGCTCCATTCATTGCGAACACTATAGGTACATCAAGCAATTTTGCATATTCCGTTGCTTGATCTAAAGCTTGCCTTAAATCCACTCCTGCTTTTTTGCTTCTATTATTGCAATAGGTTTATCATTATTACTTTCATATAAGATATGATCCGGTCTTTTTCCGTTTAATCTTGTCTGTTCTGTTTTTGATTTTGGTTTTTGGAAATAAATATTCTTTTTAGTATCATTATCTATATGCCATCCCTTATTTACAAGGTTATTGCTGATAATCCATTCAATCCATTCGGTTTGCTGTTCTGCTAACATAAGAATTGCTTAGATATTTTTTTGTAATTAATAATTATATCTTCTTACACTTATTATACAAGCTTATAAAAGTACAAAAAACAACTTTTATAGAGTTAGTTAATGACGGTCTCATGACTTTCTTCTTTTTATTAATAGGTTTAGAGATGAAATTTCACCTAGTAGAAGGTGAACATAAAAATAAAAAAACTAATATTACCTGCAGCGGCAGCCCTTGGAGGTGTGGTAATTCCTGTCTTAATATACATGTTTTTTAATTACGATAAACCGGGATTAATAAAAGGATGGGCTATTCCTATCGCAACTGATACTGCTTTTGTCCTTGGTATTTTATCTTTTTTCAGCCGACATATATCTTTAGAATTACGAGCTTTTATTATAGGTTTCTCATTAATTGACGATGCTTTTGCGTTAATTATACTAGCTTTGTTTTATACTAAAACAATCAATACTCCGGCATTATTAATTTCTTCTATAATTATATTCATCTTGTTTATATTGAATTATCGACAAGTTAAACAATTATTTTATTATATAATTGTAGGTTTATTATTATGGATTAGTATGGTGGAGTCAGGTATTCACGATACCTTATGCAGAGCCATTATAGCACTTTTTATACCTGTTAATATAAAAGGAGAATTTAACACTTCTTTTAAAAAACTTGAAAACTTAACTCGTCCTTTTGTAAATTACTTTATTTTACCGCTTTTTGTATTTATGAATTCCGGTATCCTTTTAGAATATTTTGCATTTAAAGGCATTTGTTCCAACTCAATACTTGCTTTAATTTATGGGATAATATTTGGTTTATTTGTAGGTAAGCAATTAGGTATTATGCTATTTTCATATCCATTTGTAAAATTTAAACTCTGTAATTTACCAAGTGATACTTCATGGTTAAAATTTTATTCTATAGCTATACTTGGAGGGATTGGATTTACCCTAAGTTTATTTATAGGTAGTATTTTACGTTTGAGAGCAGCTGCCCTTCAAACTCTATGAGAGCTGCAGTAATAATAGGCTCTTTAATTTCTGCATTATTTGGCGTAGCCGTTCTAAAATATTGTACTGGAAAAGAGTAAAGAAGCAAATTAAACGAGTATACTCATTAAATAATGATGATAGGATTTTAATAACACATCATATTTTTGTTTGGAAAAAACAGGATATGGTACTATATAGATATTATTAGAAGAAGGAATCGCTTTTTCAAGCTTATTTAGCATAAAAGGCATATTATAATTATGCTCTACTAAAATTATTGAAGTAAGATTGTAAGTTACAATAAAATCAACCACTTTCTTAATATTATCTTCTTCAGATATTATTTTATTTGGAGCAAATATTACCTGCTGTTCTATAACATTACGTTCCTTTAACAAAATTTTTAATTGCTCTGTAGATTCTATACCAGTAATAAATAATATAGGTGCATAACCTGCCTTAAGCCAAGCAATACCGGTTTCAATTTTATGTCCTCCTCCTGCAAATACTATTATTGCATTAGTGGTATTACTATTAAGCTTATAAGAATTTATTAAATATAAATAATAACCAAAACCACCGACCCAAAGAGCAAAAATTGTGAGTAGAAATTTTCTGATCATTTAAATATTTTATTAAATTCAGTTTGAATAATTTTATCAAATTCAGACATTTCAACATGAATCCCTAACTGATTTAAAGATGTTACTAAAGAATCTTCAAGTCCACAAGGAATAATCCCACTAAACTTACTTAAATCTGTTGAAATATTTATAGCTACACCGTGATATGTAACCCATTTTCTTACTCTAACACCTATTGCAGCAATTTTAGCAAATTCATCTTTCCTTACTTTTACCCAAATTCCTACTTTATCTTTAATAATATATGCTTTAATTCCAAAATAATTTAAGCTATTTATAATCCATTCTTCAAGCATTTTTATATATAGCTTTAAATCTTTGTGTCGATTTGGTGAATCTAAATTAAGAATTGGATAAATAACACGCTGACCCGGTCCATGAAAAGTAAATTTACCGCCACGTCCTGTGTAAATTACCGGAATATCACCGTAATTTAATAATTCTTCTTGTTTATAATTAGTACCGGCTGTATATACTTCCGAATGTTCAACTAAATAAATAATTTCCGGCTCATGATCACTAATTACTTTGTTAACGTAATCTTCCATTAATTTCAAAATAACTTGATAATCCGCAAAATCCGGTATAGTTATAAATCTTATCATATTAATTCAGATTTATATTTCAATATTAATGCATCTAAAATTGCTATGGTTTCAGCATCCAAATCGCCAGAAAAATTACTAGGACGAAAATGCATTTGAAACAAAATTATAATATCTTTCATTTTAGAGTCTAAAATTTCGGTAACTTCAAGTTTATAACCGTATGTAATAAATTTTTGCTGAATTGCTGCAATATCGGTTATGTCGACTTGCGGCAATAGATCGTTAAACACCTGTTCATCATACCAAGCTCCAATATCGTTATCATATAATAGTTTCCAAGGAAATAGCGGGCCAGGGTCCTGTTTTCTACCTGGAGCAATATCAGAATGCCCAACTACTCTAGTAGGTTTAATATCATATCTAGCAATAATCTGTTTACACAAACTTATAACACTATTAATTTGCCTTTCCGAATAGGGTAGCCAAACTATATCATTGTTTTTTGCATTTACTTCAAAAGCAGGATTTACGATTTCAATACCGATTGATGTATCATTAATACGCTCATGACCTTGCCAGTAACTTACTCCAGCATGCCATGCTCTATCACGCTCTTCTACTAATTGAAATATATGTTCAGGATTTTCATTGTTTATTAAATAATGGCTACTTAACTTTTCACCGGTTAGAAAATCTAAAGACTGCTTAAAATCACACTGTGTATAATGTAGCACTAGGAATTTAATACGTTTATCAAATCCCACAGCTCTATAAGATGTTTTATCGATTACTATCATATATAAAAATTTTAAAGGATGTCACTATTGTATGTTTTTTTCTATATAATTCTTGTGAAAGCTTGCTTGCATGGATTGGTAAATCGTCATTGCGAGAAGAATTACACAGTAATTCGACGAAGCAATATCAGGAAGTGTGTTATTATTTCATGAGATTGCCACGCAGCCTACGGCTGCTCGCAATGACGATTTGGTATCTATATAAAGATAGTCCCAGTATGACAAGAAAAATTTTGATGGTGCCGGATATCGGATTTGAACTGATGACCTACCGCTTACAAGGCGGTTGCTCTACCACTGAGCTAATCCGGCATATTAATATGATTATAGAGAAGAGATATGTGCTGCCATACCCGTGGCTTGACCACAATATCTAGAAAAATAACTTGTAATAGTCAAATTTACTAAATCCCGCAATCAAATAGCGGGAGATGACAGGGGCTGAATTGATCCACACAGTCAATGCCTGCTCGCAATGACGAAAATACACTATAAACTAAGCTTCTTTAGCTTCCTTTTTACTTAGTCTAGCTTTGCGGTTTTTTGCTTTCACTTCCATTTCTTTTTTAACTTTCTCAGGAAGAGTAACACCCGCTTGCTCAATAAATTTTGCGACTCGCTCAGTTGGTTTAGCACCGGTGCCAAGCCAATATTCTATACGATCTTTTTTTAAAACAACACGCTCACTATTATCTGAAGCAAGCATTGGATCATAAGTTCCGACTTTTTCTAAAAAGTCACCGTCACGAGGTGCTGTTGCGTTAGCTACTACTACACGGTAAAAAGGACGCTTTTTAGCACCGCCTCTAGCTAAACGAATTTTTACTGCCATATTATATTACTTACAATTATTTTATTTTTTCTTCTTTAAAAAGAACATGTTTTCTAACCACTTTATCATACTTACGAAAAGAAAGCTTCTCGGTTTGGGTCTTCGGATTACATTTCTTTACCCAAAAAACACCTGTGCCGGCAGTACTTACTAGCCTTACCAAAACATTTTTATTTTTCTTTGCCATTAGCTGACACCTTAAATCAAGATATTATTTTATTTTTCTAAGAAAAGCAGAATAAAACGAAATTGAAAAATAGTCAAGTAAAAACTAGGCATTGCAAAATAAATAGAGATACGTCATTGCGAGCGACTAAAAGGAGCGTGGCAATCTAGTTTTAATTTCCCGAGATTGCCGCACTCCTTGCAGTCGTTCGCAATGACGCCAATTTTTCAAATTAAACGAGTTACCGTCCAAATAAGCGTTCGATATCCTTAAGCTTCAACTCAATATAAGTAGGTCTGCCGTGATTACATTGACCTGAAAGCGGCGTATTTTCCATTTGACGCAGTAAGGCATTCATTTCATCTGCCGATAATTTTCGTCCTGCTCTAATAGAGTAATGACAGGCATAAGTTTCCGTTACATGCTCGATTAACTCTGTCAAAGCTATATTCTTGCCAAAATCCGATAAATGATCGGCGAGATCCTGAATTAACTTTTGTACGTTTACATCTCCAAGGATATTTGGAATTTCAGTTACTATAATAGATTTTTCGCCGAATTTTTCTAGAGTTAAACCAAGTTTATATAGTTTTTCTCTATGGTCATATAAACAATCTGCTTTTTTTTCATTTGGCAGTTCTACTATCTCAGGGATAAGCAAACGCTGTTTGATTAACTCTTCCGTTTTAAGGTAATCTTTTATTTTTTCATACCCTAAACGTTCGTGTGCTGCATGTTGGTCGGTAATCACTATACTATCTTCGGTTTGTGAAATAATATAAGTCGTATGAAGTTGTGCTTTAGCTGCCCCAAGTTTATATTGTTTACGGGTTTGCTGTTCATGTTCTATATGATTTTCTACTTCTTGTTCTATTTTAGCATGTGATAATGTATCGATTAATTTTTGACAAACATGATTTTGAGGAACTGTATTAAGTGTAGAATGAGTAGTAGGTCTATAATCTGCCGATTTACTATTAACATTTATAACTTTACTTACTGGCGATTGTTTGTTAACTAAAGGATTTTTAAATAACTCAAGAGCATCAGAGGCGATAGTAGTAGAAGTAACATGGCTTTTATTTGTTAAAGCATTTTTAATTGCTTCTATTAATAAGTTTCGCACATAATTCGGGTCATGAAACCTAACCTCTGCTTTTGCCGGATGTACGTTAACGTCAACAAGTTGCGGATTGATTTGTAAGAATATAGCACATATCGGATAACGATCACGAGCTAAATAATCTTGATATGCTACCCTTAAAGCTACCTGTAATAATTTATCTTTTACTGGTCTATTATTAATAAATAAAAACTGATCTTCACTTGAAGCTCTATTATATGTCGGGCTACTAGTATAGCCGCAAATAGAGAAATCAGGTGTTTTGAAGTCTATATAAGCGGCGTTTTTTATAAAATCATCACCTATTACATCAATTATACGCTGTTTTAGGTTAGTTTCAGCATCTTTATTTTGTCCCTTTAGTTTTAATAAATTCTTGCCGTCATGTGTTAAACTAAGAGAAATTTTAGGATGTGCTAGAGCGATTTTCTTAACCACACCTACAGTTGCTGCAAGCTCTGTTTTATCGGCTCTAAGAAATTTTAAACGTGCAGGTGTTGCAAAAAATAAATCACGTATCTCTATTTTAGTACCTTCATTATGAACAGAAATAGTAACTTGTTTTTCATTGCCGCCGATTAACTTAATCTGAAATGCTTTGTCGGCATCTCGTTTTTTAGAAGTAATTAGCATTTTGCTAATAGCAGCAATAGACGGCAGTGCTTCACCCCTAAAACCAAAAGTATTAATATTTAGAAAATCGCTTTCATCAAACTTAGAAGTTGTATGACGTTCAACAGCAATTTCTAATTCCTTATCAGTCATACCGATACCGTCATCGGAAATAATGATTAGATTTTTACCGGCACGTTCTAAAATAATATCTATTTTAGTACTACTTGCATCAACAGCATTTTCAACTAATTCCTTTACTACCGATGCGGGCCTTTCTATAACCTCACCGGCAGCAATTCGGTTGATAGTACTTTCTGACAGAAATTTTATAGTCATTTTGTTACTAGTTTAAATTTCTTACTACAATATGGGCAGATAACTTCTTTTTTTTTTATCTATCTCTAAATAAACTTTCGGATGGTCATATGGAGGTTCTTTGCCCTGGCAAGATACAGATGCATCAACGCTATTAACAATTTCCATAGATTTATACATTATTTCTTTAAGTGTAATCTAATATAAGTTACTTTTAAATAAAAGACAAATATTACTTGATTAAATATGTCATCCCGTGACTTGATCAGCTTTGTTGCATGGTTCTAATTTTCTTGTCATTGCGAGGAAATTACGTAAGTAATTGACGAAGCAATCTAGTGCCAAAGTTCTGAGATTGCCACGCAGCCTATGGCTCTGCTCGCAATGACGATTTAGCTGGCTGGTACAAGCCACGGTATGACAGTACATATTTTATAAGGAGATAAAAATGAAAGACAAAGTAGCAGTTATTACCGGTTCTACTAGCGGTATCGGGCTTGAGATAGCAAAACATTTTGCAAAAGAAGATGAAGTAGCCACAATTTCAGCAGAATTGAAAGAACTTGGGGCAAGGGCTGTATTTTATCAAGGAATAAATTTGGAAAAACCTGATGAAATTCATTCTATGTTTGAGAGGATAATAAAAGAATTCGGTAAAATAGACATATTAGTAAATAATGCAGGTATTCAGCATGTTGCTCCTATCGATGAATTTCCTGAAGATAAATGGGAGCAAATTTTGCGTATAGATTTAATAGCACCTTTCTATACTACAAAATACGCAATACAGATTATGAAAAAACGGCTTCAGGCGAATTGTTAATATCGCCTCCGCTCATGCATATGTCGCATCACCTTTCAAGTCGGTATATGTAGCAGTAAAGTACGATATCCTTGGACTTACCAAAACCGTTGCTTTAGAAGTGGCTGAGAATAATATTACAGTTAATGCTATCTGTCCCGGTTACGTCAACACACCATTAGTAAGGAATCAAATAGCAGATACTGCTAAAGCTAGACATATCAGTGAAGAATCAGCGTTAAGGGATGTAATCCTTAAATCTCAAGCTACGAAAAAATTTGTAGCAGCTGATGAAATAGCAAACTTAGTAATATTCTTATGTGACAAAAAAGCATCATCAATAACAGGTAGTGGACTCTTGATAGATGGCGGCTGGATGGCACAGTAGTTTTTAATTCTTAATATTTGTTATTTATTGAGAAATAACTAACAATAAAAACTTCTTGCAAAAATTTAATTTACTCCTTTACATTTGAAATAAACCACAATTTATTCAAGGAGGAATTTATGCCAGAAAAAAACATCTACATTTTCAAACTGAAGAAACTGACTTAAATAGAGTAAAATGCCAAATTAATTCATTTTAAAGATGAACTGGGCAGCCCCATAGATGGGCAATTAGTTATAGGAGAAGTTGAAGAAGTAAAAGAAAAAGAATTTTCTAGACCCGTAGAAGTTGAGGTAAAGCGTAATTTGGGTAAGTTTAAAAAAGCTCTAGCCTATCTTGGAATTATTAAAAATACGAAAAAAGTAGTAAGCAAAGAAGAGAAAATTATAGGCACCCATGAATTAGGCAATTTTACTAATGATAAGAATTCTATAGAGAACTTTTTAAACAACCTAGATTTCCATGAAGAAAAACTTTACGCATATGATCTTAGTGGTACAAAAGTTGGAGAAGTAGGTGATTTTGGTAAAGATGGTAAATTCTTAGATTTAGAAGGTAAAGCTTTACAAAATCAAAATCAGTTTATACAAAAAGGTAGCGGAGTTTACCATTTAAGTATTGCTACAAACGTAAAATATTTTGATAAAGATTTGAAGTATTAAGACTTCAAAAGGTGTTACGAATATTAACACAAAGCCCGTAAAAAGTGCTCTTAAAGGTAGCAGAGAAGCTGCAAAAATAGGAAAAAAACTACGAAAACAACAAGAAGAACAGAAATTTGCAGGAATTAAAAAGCCAAAAGGAGCTAAACTTACAAAAGTAGGAATTCCGGTACCACTAGAGGATAACTAGGTTATAAGTGCTTGACCATTATAACGTGTATATTATAATAATTATGACCAAATTAATATGTACGTTATAATAGTCATAATAAATTATGACTATTATTTAGCCTTTTGCATGTCTAATGCTTGTATTTGAGCTTGTGTCTCAAAGTCATTTGGCTCTAATTCTAATGCTTTGTTGTATGATTCAAGAGATAAATCGTATTTGCCTAATTTTTCCAAAGTAAGGCCTTTATTAAGATGTGCTTTATAATCATTGATATTTAATTTAAGTGCTGCATTATTTTAATGCTAAATTATATTTTTTAAGAATTCCTAAAACTATTCCTTTATTCACGTAAGCTCTAAAATCATCAGGATTAAGCTGTATTGTTTTATTATACATTTTAACAGCTAAATCATATTTTTGAATCCTACTCAAAATTGTTCCTATATTATAATATATGTCAGAATAATCTAAATAGTCATCATGCCTATATGTGAGTGCTCTATCATATGCCTTAAGAGCTACTTCGTAATTTCCAAGTTCATCGAATAATTTACTCTTATTAAAATAAGCATCGGAATAATTAGGATCAATTTCAATTGCTTTATTGTATACTTCAAGTACTAGTTCGTATTTTTCAAGCTTTCTTAATATTTCTGCTTTATTGTTATAAGCATAAGGATGACTTGGATCTACTTCGATTGCCTTATTATAAGCTTCTAAAGCTAAATCGTATTTTCCCAACTGAATTAATACCGCTCCTTTATTAAGATAAGTCTGAAAATGATTAGGGTTTAGTACAATTGCTTTGTTATAAACTTCAAGGGCCAACTCATATTTTTCAGGAAATCTAAGTCCCAGTATTCTTAGTCTAAATCCATATCCAATATATGCATCATTCGGATTTTGTTTTATAGCTTTATCACATTCTGCTAATTCTTTTTCAAAATCATTTGCAACTGATTCAGGTTGTTTATTAAACAAGAACTTATAACCACAAAAACATATTACTATCACCACAAGAATTAAAATGCCGACAATTAAATATTATAAATTACACTTTATAAATTATGTAACTTGTCTATAATAACTAATTAGTAATTAAGTTATTTAAAGCTCGATGAATAATAGGTCTAAGTTCATTTTTTTATCTGCTATTTCAGGTAATGTACTCGAATATTATGACTTTACGGTATATTCAGTTTTTTCGCTGATTATTGGACAAGTTTTTTTTCCAGGCGAATCAGAATTCATTAGAATTCTTCTAAGCCTTGGAGTATTTGCGGTTGGCTTTCTGACAAGACCGATAGGAGGCATATTATTCGGTTATATCGGTGATAGATACGGTAGACGTATCTCTTTAATAATCTCGATGCTAGGTATGACTATTCCGACCTTTATTATGGGTCTCATACCCTCATATGCAAGTATTGGGATTTATGCCCCTATAACTCTAGTTATAATGCGACTTATTCAAGGTTTATGTATTAGCGGTGAAGGAACGGGAGCGGCTATTTTTATCCTTGAACATCGTCAAAATTTAAGACCGGGTTTTACGGCAGGTTTAGTACATGGTTCAAATATCGCCGGTACCTTAATTGCAACATTTATCGGTATTATAATAGAACATTATTTCTCTCATATAGATTTTGCTTGGCGTTTTGCTTTTCTGCTTGGCGGATTTATGGGTCTTGCAGGATTTTACTTGCGATTGCGCGTATCGGAAACACCGATTTTTAAAATGCTTGAGAAAAAGAAACAAGTTCTTAAAGCACCTTTTTCCAATGTAATTAGAACTGCTTGGAGATCGATGTTTTTAACTATATGTATAGGTGCTATCGCTAGCAGCGTTATGTATTTAGTAAAAACATATATAAATGTTTTCTATTATAATGTAACGCATCTTAGTAATACTATTGCTTTATCATATTTAGCGTATAGTTCGTTTATTGCGATGATAGCGATGCCGCTTGCCGGCGGTACTGCCGATATTATCGGAAAATTTAAAATGGCAATGCTTGTTGGTGTTGCTATCTTGATATTGATTTTACCGACCATGTTACTTATGTCGACAGAAGAGATGTGGCAACAAATTATAGCTCTTACAATGCTTGGTATGCTCGCAGGAAGCATAGCAGGTACAGCTTATATACTCGTTATATCCTTGTTTACGGCAGAACAAAGATTTACCGGTGTTGCTTTCAGCTACAATTTTGCAATAGCGATATTCGGCGGAACTTCACCTATTATTTCTCGTTGGCTTGTAGAGCACACAGGCTTATTTTATGCTCCGGCTTTTTATATTATGATCATTGCTGCCGTATTTTTAGTGATTATGTATATGATGAGGAAAGTAATTAAATCGTTGCTTAATAATTATGAACATAGAAAATAAAGAAATAACAAGTAGTTGGTTTACTAATTTACGTGATTTATTGTGCAAAGAATTTGAAAAAATCGAAGAAGAATATGCACAAACCAAAGGTTTAAAACCGGCTAAGTTTGTACGCTCAAGCTGGCAACGTAACGGCGGCGGTGGCGGTGTCATGTCTCTCATGAAAGGAGCAGTATTTGAAAAAGTCGGGGTTAATATATCTACCGTATTTGGTAAAATTTCTCCCGAATTCCGCAACGAAATTCCAGGAGTAGAGCTAGACGGGAAATTCTTTGCAACAGGCATTTCATTAGTCGCACATCTTAAATCGCCGTTAATTCCCGCTATGCATTTTAATACTCGTTATATAGAAACTTCTAAAAGTTGGTTTGGCGGCGGTGGCGATTTAACACCTTTTTATCCGGAAAAAAACGAAACTGTAAAGTTTCATGCAGCTTTTAAAGAAGCGTGCGATAAGTATGATTCTAGCTATTATCCTAAATTCAAAAAGCAATGTGATGAATATTTTTATCTAAAGCATCGAAAAGAGCCGAGAGGAGTAGGCGGAATATTCTATGATTACTTAAATAACGGTAATTTTGAACAGGATTTTGCCTTTACACAGGACGTAGGTAAGGCTTTGTTGTCGGTATATCCTGAAATCGTTAGAAGTAAGTTATTTTTACCTTGGACAGCTGAGCAGAAAGAATACCAGCTTATAAGGCGAGGTAGATATGTAGAATTTAATTTGCTATATGACCGCGGTACTAAATTCGGCTTAATGACCGATGGAAATGTCGAAGCAATATTAATGTCATTGCCACCTGAAGTAAAGTTTAATTGACTTTTTTAAAATCATAACCGGAATGGCAAAATGCTATTTCAGTGTGTTGAAACTTCTGTCAAAAGTGAGAGTATTTTCCACAAAACCAATTTAAGGATATAGCGAATGCCAACCCATTTACGATATGAGATATATTATTTAAAAATTAAAAAATGTCACCTAATTCAATGCATTTCACTATAACAAAATTTTTTACTTTGTAAGTTTAGGCGATAAATAATGTTCTGTTGAGATTACTTTTTTACCAGTTTTATTTTCCAAGGCCGTTTTAGCGTTTTTAGCTATACTTCCTCCTATTTTACCTGCAACCTTATTTTCTTCCATTCCTGTTGCATTATTAGTTTCTACTACCTGACGAAGTAGATAATTCAGCAAGAGCAGTAAAAATTAATTCTGCTTCATTCATGTGATCACGTAAATTTTGATTTGTTAAGCCCTTAATATTTTTGTGTTCTTTAAGTTATACCAGCCCATTCTTGATGAATAATATTAGTTAATATAGCAAATTCATTCTCTTTTGTTACTTCATGGTTTTTCCAGTAATCAGTTAATTTATTTCGTGTTTCCTGCCCCATCATACGTTGTTGAATCCATTTCTCGCTACGACCGTGTCGTTTCCAATTATCCCTTGCTCTATCAATTGACTTTTCCGGATCAGAAATTTCTTGAATCCTCTCATAACCGACTTTAGCAAGCCATTGTTTAAATGGTTCTGTCTTTGGAGACGGAATAGATTGTATAATACGAAGTAATGACTCTGTATTTGCACAGTCTGTTATATATTTTTTTCCATCTGTGGCAGTTAATTTCAGTCCGTGACAGTTTGTCATGACCTCACTTTTTTCTTCGTTTAACCTTTGTTTTAGTTTTCTTCAATAAGCTCCAGGGTCACTACTATCAGTCAATGATCCTATTACGTCGATTACTGAAAACCACCAAAGGAAGTTAGGTATAAGCTTTAACTGAAATAGTAAAACACTATTTCGGGGTGTAGCAATCTCTACCAAAAGTCAGCTATAATAGGAATGTCCAGAGCTTAAAAGCAATGCTTTAGTTTAATTAATCGGGAGTAACTACATATCCAACCAAACTAACAAGATCCTACCTGAACTCGTAGCAGAGTTTACTTCAAAAGAAAATATTGACGAAACACAATCTTAGAAGTTTGTTATTATTTCCTGCTCGCAATGACGATATATCTTTAACAATCCCTTTTCAAATAACAAAGAGTATACTAGTCAAATGGTTTCACTATAACCATAATCACTGCAACAATCATGCAAATAGCCGGAATCTCATTAACTATGCGATAAAATTTTTCTGAATGGACATTCTTACCATTTGCAAAATCTTTTCGCCATCTTGCAAGTAAACCGTGAAATATCACTAAAACTAATACTGCAAACATTTTAATGTGAAACCAAGTATCAAGAGCAACAAACCCATAAATGTGAGCATTTATTAAACCAAAAATAAATGTGCTAATCATTGCTGGATTCATAATGAATCTGAGTAATTTTAGCTCCATTACTTGTAAAGTACTATCTAGCTCACTACCTATTTTAGCTTTGATATGATAAACATATATTCTAGGTAAATAAAGAAGCCCTGCCATCCAACATATAGCAGATATCAGATGGACTGACTTAAACCATAGATAGTAACTTGCCATTCTTTTCCTTATTAACTTGTTAATTTACACAAACATTTAGTAAATTCGTTTGGACATATTCTTGTACTAGAGCTACTCATAACTAAATTATTATCAACCTTATTAATAAATCGTAGCAATATATTTGTTAAACTATTAATAAAAATTTTATTTGTTCCAAGTGTCGGAATTCGGGTATATTGAATTTCATATTTATCTGCGATTAATTTATATTCAATATCAAGCTCTACTAGTGTTTCAACATGCTCGGATACAAAGGATATAGGTACGATAATTATGTCTTTTTTTAACTTTCCTGCTAGCTCTATTTCGTCTTCCGTATTAGGTTTTAACCACTCTATAGGTCCTACTCTACTTTGATAAGTTATCTTATAATCTAGATCTTTTATATTTAATTCTTTAACTATTGCTTGTACTGTTTCTTTTATCTGAAAACTATAAGGATCGCCTGCTTTTATTATTTTTTCGGGTAACCCGTGAGCAGAAAATAATATACGAAAATTTTTATCGTATAGTTTTTCTTTAATTAATGAAACATGGGCTTTTATAAAATTTTTTTCTAGAGGATAACAGCAAATTGTTTTAATTGGAATATCAATATCAAGGTTTTGTAAAAAATTTTTAACCGATGATCCTGTCGTAGTACTTGAAAATTGAGAATATAGAGGCAATAATATTATTTCGCTTGGATTATATTTTTTTATTTGACCTATTACTTCTTTAGCAAACGGTGCTGAATATCTCATATTTATAAAAATAGCGAAATCTTCTTTTATAAGTTGCTTTAGCTTTTCGGTTAGTGCTAATTTCTGCTCCTCTGTCTCCTGCAGTAAAGAAGATTTACCACCGATTAAAGAATAAATTTTTTGAGATTTTTTCTCTCTAGTAATAGAAATTATTTTAGCGATAATATAACGCAAAGGATTTGGTAGATTAATTATAGCTTTATCATAGAATAGATTAAATAGAAAAGGCTTCACTGATTTAAGGTTTTTTGGACCACCTAAATTAAAAAGTACTATTGCTATTCTTTTCTTCATATAACCTAACATATTCTGTCAAAAATTCTACATTTTCCGTAGGTGTTTCAGGCAAAATACCATGTCCTAAATTAAAGATAAAATTCTTTCCTTTCATTGCCTGAAGAATTTTATAAGTTTTTTCTTTAATAATTTCTTTATTAGTTAATAATACAACCGGATCTAAATTACCTTGTACTATTACTTTATCACTCCACTCTTTCATTTTTTCAAGAGGAACCATTTGATCTACGGCTAAAACATCTATCGGTACTTCTTTTATAAATTTTTCGTACAGTAATCCTGCTCCTTTAGGAAAAGCAATTATAGGAGTTTTTGGAAAAACTTCTTTTACTTTTAGTACAATCTTTTTTGTCGGCTCTATTACAAATTCAGTAAATTCCTCTTCTGCAAGTACTCCTGACCATGAATCAAAAAGCTTTAAAACATCTGCTCCAGATTTTGCTTGATTTATAAGATGATCAGCTGTTTTTTCCGTAATAAAATTTAATAATTCTTCAGCAAGTATTTTATTTTCATATATGAATTTTTTGCTCGTTTTAAAATCCTGTTTTCCTTTTCCTTCTAGCATGTAACTCATCACTGTCCAAGGACTACCTGCAAATCCTATTAAAGAAATGGGGGATGGTAATTCTTTTTTTACTTTTTTTATTATTTCATAAACCTTTTCTAATTTATAATTCGGATTGATTTGCAGATATTTAAAATCTTCTTGTGATTTGAATTGCTTTAATATAGGCCCTATATTTTCTTTAAAATCCACTTCCCATCCAAGAGCATGAGGTAAAACTAATATATCGGAAAAAATAATAGCTGCATCAAATCCATAACGCTTTATCGGTTGTAAGGTTACTTCTGTTGCTTTGCTAACATCATAACAAAAATCTAGAAAATTTTTTGTTGTTTCTCTTACTTTTTTATATTCCGGCAAATATCTACCTGCTTGACGCATAAACCAAATAGGTATTTTATTATTATTTCCTTTTAACGGATTTATAATTTGCTTCATGCTTTTACTAAAAATATTGAAATAATAAATATAGTTATTATTTGTTGTTTATGTAAATAGAATTATGTAGATTAAATGTTTTAAACAGAGTTATCAACAAAATTTTCATTAAAATTTTCTTAAAAATATAGGTATTTTTAATTATTATTCACATAAGTTTGTAATGAATTTATACAAGTGGATAATTAAGTGTAAAATTCATTTATAGCTTAGAAAAGACTATTTTTTCAAAGAAAAATGATATTTATTCACAATTTTATCCACAAACTATTTATTTAAAAGAAAATACACTAGATTTACTTGATTTAATAAGGATTTGAGGCAATTTTTAATAGGTTTTAATAGGAAAAATAATAAGTTATTAAAAAATTTATCCACAATTACATGTGTAAAGT
>NC_012732.1:0-26406 GCF_000021525.1 Rickettsia peacockii str. Rustic
GGAGGCGCTGGGGGAACTGGTACCACATCAGGTAATATTACAGGTGGTACTATGTCCGGTAATGGCGGCGGAGGCGGAGGCGCTGGCGGATTTGTTGGTATTAAATCAGGCAATGGAAAAGTAGGTACTATATCAGGTAAATTGTTACTTAAATGAGTAGCTTCAAATGTAGCTTCTTTCTTCCTAGAGGCATTTGATTTACTCTTGGGTAACTCTTGTCTCCTGCAAATACCTCTCCCGTAACCATTGATAAAAATATCAATGATATAGTAGCTACTTGCTTGATACGTGATTTAAATGATTTGCGATTAGAAAAATTAGTATAATTATTAGTAGTATTGCTTTGTGCAAATACTACTACTTCATTGCGGATATTATAAATGTATGAAATGGTCATAACGCTTAACCTCATGTAATGATTTATGATTTTTATACATTAGTAAGTACTGTACCGACCAAAGTTTAGTACTTACTAATATGAATTATATTTATGTTATCTTAAGCATTTGTCTATATTTTTTAGTTTATATGGTAATTTCTCTTATGTCAAATATTTTTCATAAATATGAAGTAATAATTATTTTTTAATACTTATGACTTATGTTATTATTTTTGTTTATTTATGAAGTAATAAATATTATTGATAAAACACCACTTTTGTTTTATCATGTATTATTAAATAATTTCGGTATCACTATGATTATCATTGTCGGCAGTAATAAAGGAGGTACTGGAAAAACTACTACTTCTACTAATCTAGCTATTGCACTAACTTACCAACAAAAAGAAGTGTGTTTAGTGGATGCAGATTTTCAAAGATCTGCTGCAAGATGGCATCAAGATCGTCAAGAAACAAAACTCTCACCTTATATAACTTTAGTAGAAAAGTATGATAATATCTCTAGTACTCTTGAAGAATTAGATAAAAAATTTCACTATGTTATAGTGGACGTGGCAGGTAGAAACAGTAGAGAGATGATTACTGGTATGAGTGTTGCTAATGTACTAATATCACCACATCAAGCTAGTCAACTAGATCTTGATACAATAGTAGAATTACAAGAACAAATTACTAGGGTACTAGATATTAATCCAAAATTAAAAACCTATATATTGCATACTATGGCTAGTACTAATCCTACAGTTAAAACAAATGAAAGACAGGAATTCCAAGATTATCTTGCTGAATTTCCGAAATTAAAACTTCTAAATACTTGTTGTTATTATAGAAAAATTTATAGAGATGTAATGCCGATTGGAAAATCAGTAATAGAGTCTACTAATACATTAGCAAAACAAGAAATTCTTGATTTAATAAACGAGGTTTTTTAAAAATGGTTTTAAAAAAGCGTAGTATAGTAGATACTAAAAAAGCTATAGAAAATTTAGCTAATGAATTAGCAGACAAACCTTATGGTACAAAACAAGAAAAAGATTATATTGTAAGAACTACTATTTCTTTACCTGCGTCTGTTTTATTTAAATTAGAGGATATCGCTAGAAATAATAAGAGAGCAAAAAGTAAATTAAAATCAGTCAGTGCGATTTTACGAGATTGTATTAAAAATACTTTAAATATATAAAGGATCAATTTTATATGCACACAATAATTGTTCCATTACAATTAAAAGCAGCACGCAATGTATTAAATCTTGGTGTACGCGATATAACGAAAGTGCTAAAAGTAAGCAAGGCTACTATTAATAAAGCAGAATTAGGAAATACTAGAGATTTTTTTCATAAATATGGTGCTGCACTTACTAATTTTTTTTCACTAAATAATATAATTTTTCCTAATACATTTAGTATAACATACTATAATTCAAAAAGAGAGATAGAAAATAGTAAATTAAATAATAGTATAACTAGATTTCAATTTAAAGCTGCACGACACATATTAAGCTTAACTCAACAAGATTTAGCAGCAATTATCAAGGTTAATAGAAGTATTATAAGTAAAGCAGAACAATTAGCCAATACAGAATATATAAAATTGTATGATTGTATGATCAAAAAATATTAGATCGTATTAAAGAATACTTACGAAAAAATGGCAATGAGAAAATTGAGTGCATTTTGGGGAATAAGTGCCTAAAGTGATATTTTCTTGAGTTTTGGCGGACGGACTATGTAGTTTAATAAGACATTAACGACATCATAGAAGAAAAAAGGAACAATAGAATAATAAAGAAAATCCAAGATGATATTAGTAAGTACTAAACTTTGGTCGGTACAGTACTTACTAATGTATAAAAATCAAAACCTACACCATGAGGCTAAGCACTATGAACATAACACATATTCCACATAAAATCAAGTCCCCGTTATCTTTTGGACATACAAATCCCTTAATAAATCAACAAATCAAGCAAAATTTCAACAACTTAGCATATTTTATATCTAAATTACGCTCTTTTGTGCAATTACTGCCGTTTTTTTATTCTTTCATGCGCATTAGGGATTCTTCGAAATTTCAAACATCAGGAGGGTATTAACATGAGCCTTTCTGACATCAATACCAAATTACATCAAATAGAAAGTGATATCTGCATATTAAATAAAATGATGCATGATTTACGAGTGAGCATTGAGCATAGTCATAAAAGTTTTAAGACTTATCTAAGTCTTGTAGCTACACAGCAAATACAGCTAGAGAAAACACTTGGGATTATTGTAGATAATTACAAGAGAAAAAATGCTTTGAATAAAGAACAAGGATTAGATGATTGTTTTAATAACTTTAACCACCAATTAATTAGGATTTCAAATAATGAACTTATTTAATACTCAAACACCTATAGAACCAACTAATCCCCAAGTTTTGGATTATATCAAACAACAACAATATAATCAAGAGTTAACACTTTCTGATGATAGAAGTTATATCCTTTTAACTACTTGTTTATTTGAAGCTATTCTAAATGAATACTCTAGTCAGTTATTACCAAGAGACATAATATTTTTGCTTCAGATCTTTAACTTGTATAGTGCAGCTTTAAATAAGAAGCAAAAGACTATAATTTATTCTTCAGAAAAACTCGCTAAGCTTGTTGGTTATAAGGCTAAAGACAAAAGCAATATGCGTAGTATTGTCTTAAAGCTAGTTAAAAAGATTGAACAGTTAGGTTTGTTAAATGTTACTAGACATAAAGACAAAAAAGGTTCAGATAAAGTCAATGAGATAGTACCAATACTGCCTGACCGTCTATATGACAAAATCAAATATGAATCATCTAATTTTAATGTAGATAGCTCAAGACTTGCGGGTGAATCTAATATTCAGCATATTTTGCGTACTAAGTTATTTACTCCTATAGATCTTGAATTTAGCAAAAGCTTATTTGATGATGCTACTATAACCGCTACACACAAAATCTTCTTTTTAAACTGTATTATCACTGCTTATAAAAATTATCAAACTACAGGTGCATTATCTTTTTCCGCTACTGCAAAAGAATTAATAAATAAAAATAATATAAGTAAGCGTACGCTTGCTAGAATACTTGACTACATTAAAAACCAATATCCTAATTACTTCATAAAAGTAGGACATAATTATGCTAAATCAGATGATATAGATTCTAACCGCTATGATAAATCAACTTTTATCATATCTATTAATCCTATTGTTATTCCTAAATCTTTCCTTAATAACAACAATGTAGAAGTAAAAGAAGAAATAGATAAAACAAAGACAGTAGAAGAAAAAGTAGAATATATAGGTATTGATAATGCATCTTTAGTTGTAGATAATGACACTGAAAAACCTGATACTTATAAGGGTTTTCAGGCGGGACTGCCAAAAAAGCAGCCTGGTAGTGCCAAAAAAGCAGCCCATAATAATAAAGATATAATAATAAAAGAAAGTAATAAAAATATAGATGCACAAAATGAAGAACTGGATAAACTAGACGAGAATTATCAGATAAGACCAAAAACATTTCTGCAGACTTCAAATTCAGAGCATTTGGAAAGTGAGCTTTGCTCACTTTCATCTAAATCTTTAAAAAATTCTATTAAGGATTTTATGGATGCTTTACCTCTTACATCTAACTCAATAATCGAAGATGTTACTAAAACCAGCAATGATAATATCCCAAAGAAAAATAAAATAAACATTGGAAATAATTTTAATACTGTCACTCCAAAGAAACCATCATCTTCCCCTAAAGTAAGCAATGACAGGACACATAAAGACTTCAGACATTTCTACCCCTTATCAGAAAAAGACGTAAGTATACTGAACTCTAGAGCTGGTAGAGAATTCAGCACAAACTTCGTGAATCAATTACTACTGAAGCTTTATATCAAATATCCAGAGAAAAGATTTAAGAACAAATTTACATTCTTAAGCTACATGGTACAAATACTCAAGAATGAGAAGCATCAAGGACCGCTTGTAAATCACACAACATTTAGGTTCAGTTGTAACATAAATGCCAAGGAGAAAGAAATGCTAGAATATGAGAAATACTTAAGTGAAATAGAGAATTCTTTTGATATTAGTAAAGAGATGCAGGTAAGAAAGAAGATAGCAGGAAGATATAGCACAAATGTGGCATATAAAATACTGACCCAAGTAGAATTTAAGATAAATCATGATAATAGTTTCATAACTGCATTAATTCCAAGCAACTTAGATTTAAGCGAGCGACAAATAGAGACATTAGGAGCACAATTAGAAGCAGTATATGGTATAAATGGGTATTATATGCAGGAGGTAGAGGATGTAGGATATGATGCACAGGATAAAGGAAAAAGAAATGGCACAGAGGCAATAGAAGGATCTACTGAAGATACAAAGGTTGGAATACAAACATTTTCTAAAATACCAACAGGAGTACCACTAAATGCTATTTCATCAACTTCGGCATGGCACGCCATCAGAAAAAGTTTAATAGAAGAGCTAGGCGAAGCTATAGATACGGCGTGGTTTTCTAAAGCAGTAGCCGTTGAGTGCAACGATACAAAAACACTAACGCTAACAATGCCAACAAAATTTATGGCTGATTGGATTAGGAATAACTACTCGCAAATGATACGTAGATTGGCGGGTAATGTAGGTGTTAAGAGAGTAGAGTATGGATATGATATTAGCAGTAAATGGTAATATCATAAAAAATTAAAGTAATATAAAAAAATAGAATGATAATATGAGTGAAGAGCTACTACAGAGAGATTTGATCAGAAACCCGCAAAAGATAGGGACTTGGAATTTTTATAATATAGGTGCGACAACAATCAACGCATTAAAAAAGGCAGGAATTATTAGAAGTATTGATTATGAAGAGGTATCAAGAAAGAAAGTTGATGGCATAATCACCAAACAAAAAGAAGTAATAGCAATAGTTGAATACAAATCACCTAAAGCATTCAATACACAGACTAAAAAAAACAAAGCTATTTTACAAGAAATAGAGGTTGCCAAAAAGTTAAACACAAAACTAATAATAGTTACGGATACATATGAAACAATATGGATTAATGTTGCCACTAGTAATCACGTTAAAGATCAAAATGGGAATGATTTAAAGTATAATTTCGAACCAAACGATAAAAATATACAAAAAATAATTACACAAATTATACAATCTATAAATAGTACTAATGACAAGATATTACCGCAAGAATTAATTGATCCTACAGGATTAGCCAAACAAATCTGGCAAGATGTTTGGAGTGTTAGCGGAGCAACGCCAGAAAATTGTTTATATACATTTGTTGAGCTTTTCATATTTAAATACTTAAGTGATTTAGGAATTTTAGAGAGGGATTATAGTTTTGATGAATTACTTAAGAAAGGAAAAAAGTTAGACTATTACGCAAGGTTTATTAGACCAGAAATAAAAAGACTGTTTCCTGAAAACAATATTGATAAAACAACTATTATAAACGGCACAATATTTGTGAGTAAGGACCAAAAGGCTGTATCTGGGTATGATACAGTGTTTAAGAAAGTTTTAGAAAAATTTAGAGATTTTGGAAAATTGGATCATATAGACCTCGATTTCAAAAGCAAGTTATTTGAAAGCTTTTTGAAAGAAAGTATAAGCAAGAAGAATTGGGGGCAGTTTTTTACTCCGATAAGCGTTGTCAGAGCTATAAATGATATGGCAAGAAGTGATTTGAAAGAAGGGATGAAAATTTGTGATCCTGCCTGCGGTGTAGGTAAATTTCCTCTTGAGTATGTCAAGCACAACCTACAGGAACTATTTGAAATCAAAAACGGCAAAGTTAAATCAAAAGTCAAAATAATAGGTTTTGACAAAGGTTTTGATAACGATGAGAAAAAACTATAATTCTCGCAAAGGCAAATATGCTTATTTATTTTTGCGAACTCGTAAAAGATAATCCTGAATATACAGAAGAATTTGCGAATTTATTTAACGAGACATTCCTATTGAAGACAAATTCAATATTAGGAACTTTATCGGAACCTATAGAGAACGAATATGATTTGATTCTGACTAATCCACCTGTAATAGTTGAGATTATATCTTACATTTAGTAAAATAAATTAATTATTAAATGGAGATGAAAAATGAACTTAAATCAAAAAATAATAAAGCCAAAAATAGGGTTACTAGAACTAGCTAAGAGTCTTGGTAGCATATCATCAGCATGTAAAGCGATGGGCTATAGTAGAGATAGTTATTACAGATTTAAAGCACTGTATGAAACTGGTGGCGAAGAGGCATTATATGAAATTAGTCGAAGAAAGCCAATAATAGCGAATAGAGTTGATCCAGCGATAGAGAAAGCAGTAATGGATATGGCAATAGAATATCCAGCATATGGTCAGCTAAGAGTATCAAATGAGCTTAAGAAGAGCGGTATACTTGTATCGCCTGGAGGAGTGCGATCAATTTGGTTACGTAATGATTTAAACAATATCAGTAAAAGGCTTAAAGCATTAGAAGCAAAGATGGCTCAGGATGGTATTGTTCTTACTGAATCTCAATTACAAGTGCTAGAGGAGCGTCGTAATGAAAGAGAAGCTCATGGAGAAACCGAGACGCAGCATCCAGGTTATCTAGGATGTCAGGATACGTATTATGTAGGTAATTTCAAAGGTATAGGTAAGGTTTATTCTCAGGTATTTATTGATAGCTATACTAGGGTAGCTGATGCTAAACTATATACTGATAAAACAGCTTTAACTGCTGCTGATATGCTTAATGACCGCGTGTTACCATGGTACGAGACCCAAGGGATACCAATACTTCGTATTCTTACAGATCGTGGGTCAGAATATAAGGGGAATATAGAGCATCATGCTTTTGAGTTGTTTCTAAGTATCGAAGGTATAGAGCATACTACAACTAAGGCATATTCTCCCCAAACAAATGGTATGTGTGAGCGTTTTAATAAAACCATGAAACAAGAATTCTTTGATACAGCTATGCGGAAAAAGATTTATACAGATCTTGATGATTTACAATTAGATCTTGATATTTGGTTAGAGCATTTCAATAATGAGCGACCACATTCAGGAAAATATTGTTATGGAAAAACTCCTATGCAAACTTTTAAGGATAGTAGAAAATTAGCTGTTGAAAAGAATAATGAAATCTTGTATCTTGAATACGTCTCTGACAGTCAAAATGTAACTGACAATCAGGTGCAAAATTTATAGTGTCTGTAAGATCAAATCTTGACTTCTACAGAGCCTCTAGTCCAGAATACAGGCCCCTTGTGGTATGAGCTGGTCATAGAATGAGTGATCCGGAATCTTTTTGGGAAGCATGCCTGGTAACAGCCATTCACAATGGCGCCCCACTTTTGTCTTGGCACTTGCGATACATCCACTCCCCAACGTGCTACCTTGGCCGATTTCAACATCCCATCCAAGTTGGACTCCCGACATTAACGTAGTGCAAACACCGAGACGACTCCCATCCTCGACGATGACTTGTCGATCCAACCAACTTCCCATTCCTATGATACAATGTTGTGCTATATTGCATCCAGGCCCGATGTATACATTACCCAGTAGCTGGATATTAACGTTGACGATGGCTCTGGACGAAACAATATTAAATAGTCGGTAACCGGCCAAACGAATCTTTGCAATCAACTTGTGGCGAGCATAGTTGATGGCTCGCTCGTCCAAGGCCACGAAGACCTCGTTTTCCACTACGGTATAGTTCTCAAACAGAGGGTCTGTATCGAAGTTGTATTGATCAGAGGAGTTAAGTTCGAGCTGCAGGCAGTTTAACCCATTGTCACGAGCCGTTTCACATGCTTGCTCGAGCATTCGCCCCTTGCCGACGATTATGAATCTCTTCATTCTACCTCTCCCACTATCTGTGCTCGATACCACAGATGCTGTCGTACCAATTGCATCTCGTAATCGCCATGGGTAAAATGCCTAGAGTGAGTACTGAGTCCCTCCTGCAATCGTTCAAGAACCACTGTGTCCTCGGCAATGACCGTACGCTCCCTCTTGATCAATATATTCAATAGAGCGGTGAAATCAGTGTGCTCGTTCTTGCGACGTGCCGTCATCATCCACAGGTGGTAGTCGGTTTCACCTGGAGAAACTGGATCATATTGCTGCAATAAAAAATGCTCTCCATTCACACTACAGAAGTTGACGTTCGGATAGATATACCAGCTGTAGTAGACGTGTTCATCCCCATAGACGTGGCAGAGATTGGCAAACCAGCTCCTGTTTAGGTGTTGTAAAGGCGTCTGTGCAGAATAGCTGAGCGAACTGAGGTTAGGCACTTTGCCAAGCTGCAGCAAGCCAACCAACTCTGACGGTGTTTCCAGATCATGCTTAACCATTTTGACAGGTGGAGTCATTATTGGCTGGAGAGTCTTGGGATGAATGAAGGGCACGTGGTTGGAGTCTTGCACATTCTCCATATTCAGCTTCCAGTTGTAACGGACCCGATGACAGCTATAAATTAATCGGGAGTCTAAATGTGAGGAAACTTCTCTCAGGACTTCCAGATAATCATTGGTGAAATGCTCACATAGTGGAACCGGCTTTACTGCTAGGTTCACAAACAGCAATTGCCCAACTTCTGCAAGATGCAGCTTATGCAGACAGATACTACTCCGCTCCTCGTCCGTGAAACGGTAGAGGCTGGAATTTGGTATAGCTCGTAGTTCACCTTCAGGACCGAAGGACCAGGCGTGGTATGGACAAACTAGAGGACGCTGCCCCGTATATTCCGTCTGGATCGCTGACAGTCGGTGCGGACACTGATTAACGAAGGCTCGCACGCCATTGTCGGTGTGCTGTACCAAAATTGGAATACCGGCCACCTTACGGGTGAAGAACTGGTTACGCTGGCGTACCATTGAGCTGAAGCCAACAAATATCCATAACTTGCTAAAAATCCTGTCACTTTCTAGAGAGAATGTATGTGGACTTATGTAGTGCTCCGCATCCAGTGCATGACGTATCATATGTAAATCCCTCTTTGGCCTTACGGCACATTTAATGAATTATTGTAAATCACCATGGCAAGGCTAGCAACTATGACGTTCCCACCAGGCACGTCATCAAACATCACAATCTGCATATCAATTCTTCGTCAATTGACCTGCCAACTAGACTAATCTGATGACACCACCAGTTTGCTATTTCTATCCCTTAACTGATGGTCAGGCCGCCATCCATCACCAGTGTGGTTCCGGTTATCCAGTTACTAGCATCCGAGAGCATAAAGATTGCGGCATTAGCGACATCCTCTGGCTTACCAAATCCCAACGGATACTTACTATCATCGCACTTCTTGGAGCCAATAACCATGGAAATGCCCTCTAGCATCGATGTTTTTACCAGTGCCGGAGACAGACAATTGACCCGAACCCTTCGTTTCACAACTTCCATTGCCAGACAACGGGATATTGCGATCAGAGCAGCCTTGGTGCCTGAATAAGCACCGACCCCTGCTACACCAACGTGTGCAGCAATGGAAGAGATAAACAGAATTGATCCACCAACACCAATCAGGTTTTTCTTCAGTAATGCTTGAGTCAGCATTACTGGAGCCTCTACATTGATCGCTTGAATTTCGCAAAGATGGGCAGTACTCATCATCCGCACTGGGCACAGTCGTGAAATACCAGCACTATGCACGAGGCCATCAATCTCCGTGCCAAGCGTAGCCACCAGTTCAGCACGTTGTTCAGCCACAGTCAGATCTGCTTGAACAGAAAGATGTGGCAGGTTTGAAATCAAGTATAGTGTGTCCAAGCTACGAGACAGTCGCTCCTGATTACGACCAGTGACTATAATCTCTGCCCCCATTCGAGCACAATTCTGGGCTATTGCCTCACCTAACCCTGAAGTGGCACCGGTGACCAATATACGCTTTCCAGACAGATTGAAGGGATTGAAACAGGTCTCATCTTTCATTTGGGATCACTCCATGTTTGTTATTTTCAGGATTCAATCAGGCTAGGGAATTTTGCCCCTTCGATATTCACTAAGCAGGTTCCCCACGACAAGCCAATACCGAAGCCAGAGAGCAGTACACGTTTACGGCTAACCTCAAGCTCCTTGTTGATGCAGACGGTCATAGTCAATGGCAACGAAGCACCACTAGTATTGCCGAATTCACGTAAAGTGGACGGCACCTTTTCTGTCGGCAGTTCAAGTTTCTTTCGGATGGTTTCGTTGATCATTCGATTAGCTTGGTGAAAGACGAAGTAATCTACGTCTTTCTTAATGACACCAGCGTAGGAGAGCAATTTTTCTACCGCCTTAGGCACGCACTGGATCGAGAAACTAAGCACCGCCGATCCATCCAACTGCAGGTCTATGGCACGCTGCCAGTGGGCGTTCTCATCCTGGCGGAACGGAACCAGATGCTGGATATTAACCGGCTCACGGTGTCCACCCACCGGTAGAATGATCGTCTTGTAGCCGCTACCATCGCTGTTTAGGTCAAAGTACATCGGCGGAGCCCCGTCGCAAAACTCCAGTGCTGTTGCGGTACCCGCATCAGAGAAGATCGGATCGTTCAGATTCGCACCACGATCGCCTACTAGTAACAGCCCTTTTTTCACGCCGCCGGCGGCGATCATCGAACCCAACAGATTGATGCCGAATGGATAAGCGGAGCAACCGAGATTAACATCAAATGCTACTGTATCTAGAGAAAGCCCCAGCCGATCCTGTAATATAATCGCAGTAGCCGGAGCCAGGTAATCTGGAGACTGGGTCACCACGATCAGTGCATCAATCTCCTTGCGCTTCCAGGCTAGGTTCTCTAGTAGGATCTCAGCAGCATCAAAGGCCAGGTCAGAAAAGCATTGCCAATCTGGTGCTATGCGGCGCATCTCGATACCGATATTACGCACTAAACGCTCACGCTCAGAGCGCAGTTGTGGCTTGCAATCCATCAAGTTGGAAACACTGTTCCTAGGAACACAGGTTGACATTCCGGCGAAACGTACATTATTAAGAGTAGAAGTCGGCATAGTCAGTGTCTGAGCATCTGATAAAGATCGCCTACGGATTTGGCCTTCCATAGATCATCATGTACAGATTCTAATTTGTGAGCTAAAAAAATTTTTTTTTCGTTTTTGTTATCCATAAATTACTTCGTACTTTAATTAGATTAAACAAACTTTTTTATATTATAAGGCATTCCTTTATTATACAAAAAATGTTTTTAAGTCATAATCAATTTTATCTAATTAATGGTTAATTTAGAGCTAGATGTGATATTTTTGAAAACTCAATACAGTCAGAACTTCTACAATTAATAAATAAATTTGCATTTTAGTATTAAGTTTTATACAATTAGCTCTGTGTTCATATTAGAACAGAATTATAATAACTTAATAATTTCAATATAGAAGTAAGAGAGATAATGACTTTAGTTAAGATTTTAAGATAGCAAATAATTAAGAGAATTAGTGGATTTGTTTAGATATGTTTTCAAATAATCAATGGCTATAAGTAAATTCAATTCTCAAAAGTTGTATTGTACCACCGATTAAAATACTCAAACTCTACACACTATGAATCGGTTCGTATTCTTACACAATCTACTATAAGCCATTTTATTAGCAAAAGACAAACTATTAGTAGGTATTTAATGAGTAAGGAGACCTTTCTTGCGAATTTCCTGTCTGTGACAGACTTCCAGAATCCTGTAGAAGTAACCATGGATACGTTGCTTAAGGATTTGCCGGAGTGGGATTCGCTTGCTGCCCTTGGTGTTATCATCATGTTCGACACAGAATATGGCCAAACTATTACCGGTGATGATCTCTCTAAGGCAAAATCTGTAGGCGATCTTTATCAGATGCTCAGACACTGACTATGCCGACTTCTACTCTTAATAATGTACGTTTCGCCGGAATATCAACCTGTATCCCCAAAGAATATGCTGATTTGTCGAAAGTTTTCCAGATAATTTGTTAAGCTATTAGCTTAGAGTTAGTTAAAGTATAATTCATACCTTGTACTTTTGAAATAACATTGAACTCTCGAACAATTAACCCATATGATCATAAACCTAATGAGTAATCCTTACCTCAACTTGATCTATACTGTTTGGCATTATGGTGCACCATGGAGGTTCGCAATTATTGGTTATTACTTAGCACTTATAGTAGCTCAAATATTTTTGAGCTTAAGTCCATATGCATTTGGTCGAGTTGTCGATGAATTGCAGCATTTTAAGCCTGGACAACTGACTCAAATAATATTTTGGTTGCTTGCCGGAGTTGGTCTAATGTTATTATTTTGGTTATTTCATGGTCCTGCAAGAGTTGTTGAAAGGAATGTCGCTCTAAAAATTCAACAAGCGTTTAGACTAAATATTTATAAACAATTAATGCATTTACCACTAAAATGGCATCAAGATCATCATTCTGGTAACATTATTACACGCATTAATCGTTCATCAGCAGCTATATACCGCTTCGCAGATAATCAATTCAGCTATATTCATACAATAGTTAAATTTGTAACCGCAATGGGGTTTTTACTTTGGATTTCACCACCCTTAGGTTTTATCAGTTTTTTTTCTTCTTTATTTGTAATGATAGTGGTGATTTTATTCGATAATAAATTAGTACCACTCTTTAATGCTGAAAATGAAGTTGAGAATCACATTGGTTCTGTATTCTTTGACTACATTAGTAACATAACAACGATACTAACGTTACGTTTAGGTAAATTAACACATAATAATTTATTTGAGCACATGATGTCTATTTGGCCATTTTTCCGAAAAAGAGTAGTTTTAAATGAGATTAAGTGGTTCTCAATGATGATTTTGTTCACTATTGTTCAAACCATAATTTTGGTTAGTTATGTAGTTCATACTTTAAATAAAACGGAAACAATTATGCTAGGCATCGTAGTCATGATTTTTCGTTACCAATGTGATATTAATGATGTATTCCAAGCTTTAAGTACTCATTATGGAGAAATTGTACGTATGAATACAGATATCAAAAGCATACAACCTATTCTAGATGATATTAAAAAATTAACACTTTTACCTAAAAGTTCAGCAACTGTTAAACAATGGCATGTCATTGAGGTAAAAAATCTAACTTTTCACCATGCTTCAGAAGCTGTTAGGTATGTCCAAATTTTTAATCGAATTGAGTTTAAGATAAGGCGTGGCGAAAAAATTGCTTTGATTGGATTAAATGGCGGAGGTAAAAGTACATTGATGAATCTATTGTCCGGACTTTATACCCCTTCACATGTGGATCTTAAAATTGATGAAGTTCATTTCAATTCATTAGAACCCCTTCAAACAATTACTACTCTGATACCTCAAGATCCAGAAATATTTGAAAATACAATAGCATTCAACATTACAATGGATCTTCCAACAGAATTAGATAAAATTCATCATGTTGTAAAACTCTCTGGTTTTTCAAATGTTCTTGACACCTTACCAAATGGTCTTAAAACAGATATTCGTGAAAAAGGGCTAAATCTTTCAGTTGGTCAAAAGCAAAGATTGGCTCTGGCACGTGGGCTATTTGCTGCACGTTTTAGCTCGCTTATTCTAATGGATGAGCCTACTTCTAGTGTAGACTTACCTACAGAACAAGAAATTCTATTACAAATTATAAATGATTTTCCAGAATCAGCTATGATTATTTCATTGCATCGGCTACACCTTTTGCCCAACTTTGATAGTGTTATTATGCTAAATAATGGAAAAGTTATAGCTAGTGGATCTGTTTCCATGTTACTTAATAAGTCCGGTCCAGTACGTGATCTATGGCAAGCATATAAACAAGACTATAGTAAAACTAAGAAAGACTTGAAAATACTATAACCCCGATTATGGATAAAGTGATCTGTCAACACTTTTCCGGACAGTTGTTTAAGCACATTTTTGTATTTCTTCGTATTTTACTGGTGATAAATAATCGTTTTAGCAGAATGCATTCTTATACGATTATAAAATACCTCTATATATTCGAATATGGCATGTTTTGCTTCCTCCCTAGTTTTAAATTTATGTTGATACACTAATTCTGTTTTTATAGTATGAAAGAAACTTTCAGCAACGGCATTATCCCAACAATTAACTTTACGACTCATACTCTGTTTAAGACCATGTTATTTTATAATTTTTAAATGACTATCAGAAAATATTGGCTACCTCTAATCAGTAGCCAAATAAGCCCTTTCGGTGGTTTACGTTGCCATATTGCCATTAATAAAGCATTATTAACCAAATCAGCCTTCATATTATTATTCATAGACCATCCTATAATTTTTCTAGAAAATAGATCAATAACAGTGGCTAAATATAGCCAACCTTCACTAGTTGGCACATAGGTTATATCTCCAACCCAATAACAATTAGCAGCAGAAACTGTAAACTTCCTATTTAATAAATTAGGAGCAGTTTGCTTGTTATGATTAGAGTCAGTAGTGGCTTTAAACTTACTCTTGGTTTTACATATCAAGCTAGCTTCTTTCATTAGTCTTGCAATGCGTCTCCTACTAGCAATTATATCTTGCCTAGATAGTTCCTTTTTAATAGGTCTAGTTCCATAATTACCTCTACCTTCTTTAAAGATAATTTCAATTCTGTTTGTTAATTCATTATCTTCTTGAACCCTATTACATCCAGGATTATTGAACCATTCATAGTAACCACTACGTGATACTTTCATAAATTTACACATAACAGCAATGGAAAAATTACCTTCATTCTCCTTTATCCATGCATACCTTATCGGGATTCTTTCGCAAAGTACGCAGCAGCCTTTTTTAATAGATCGCGTTCCTGTGTTACTTTGTCTAGTTCTTTTTTCAATCTCTTTAATTCATCATATTGATGTTCATCATTTCTCATTACTTCCTTGGGTTTTGAATATTTATTAACCCAATTATATAGACTAGATTTTGTAATCCCCAGTTCCCTAGCTGTTTGAGCTAAAGGTTGCTGAGACTCAATAGCTAATCTAATTGCTGATTCCTTAAATTCAGCTGGATATATCTTTGGCTTTATATCTGTCATTTCTATCCTTCCTGTTAATATCGTCTATTATTAACTGTCCGGAAAACTATAGCCACATCACTTTTTTCTACTTTTGAGAATTTTGCTATGCTAATAACAGCATAATGTCCAAAATATAAGTTTCAACAATTTTGGTATAGCATAACTTATAGATGCGACAAAACCCTTTATTAACCTATTTCTACACCTTATTAGATTCCTCGGAGGATATAAACGTCAGCAATAATTACTTGAATTTTTCTATTCTAAAACTATATCTAATATGTTACTATTCTATAGATTCTATAAATTAACCTTATATGTTATATAGTCAAATTGAAGTAAAAGAAGATAATTATGTTATACAACAATATTAAATTATATTTAATAACTTGCATTACTGTCATTTTATTTGTCAATCCAGCAATTGCGGCTGAGGATAAAAAAACATCAAATAATAATCATTATACTATTTATTTACGTCATCCATTAGATTTTATTAATCGTCCTTTCTCTGCCTTTGATTATTACTGGAATAGTATATTTGATGATAGATTATCTATCTATGACTCAAGTGCTATAAAAAGTAAATTCATTACTCAAGACAAACAATATATCCTAGTCCTAGAAGTACCAGGCTATGATAAAAGTCACATTAAACTTAAAGTAAATAATCATAAGCTTTTTATTGAAGGTAACATTGACGATACTAAAGCAAATAGTGCTACTGATCATTTAAATAAAAAATTTAATTATGTTATGTCTCTATATGATGATATTGATCAAAAGTCTATTTCTTCTAAGCTAAAAAATGGCATCTTGACCATTACTTTGCCTAGAATTGAACTCAAAAACCAAAATGCTCAAGAAATACCTGTTGAATAAAGAGCATAACGAATAATTAAAACTTTTTTGATTATTAATTTGTTATTATTTAATTTTATTTAACTTAAATAGGAGGTTTTTATGGCTTTTAATTTACCACGTATTAGAAATAAATCAGAACTACAAAATAACTCTAATAAAAGAAGCTATATTGATGATGTCTTTAATAACTTCTTTAATGAAATGGCTTCTTTTTCTTATCCTTCCTCTTACAATGAAAGAATGTTATCACCGAGAACTGATATTATGGAAAATGACTCTGCGTATAATCTAGAAATGGAATTACCAGGCATTACACAAGATAATATTGATCTAAAAATAGACAGTAACATCCTAACTATTGAAGGTAAAAAAGAACAATCTACTGAAAAGAAAGATCATAATTATCATATGCAAGAACGATATTATGGTTCTTTCTACCGTTCTATTAGTTTACCATCTAATATTGATGAAGAACATATAGAAGCACAATTTAAAGATGGTATCTTATCTATCAAAATACCTAAAAAAGAACAAAGTAAAGCTAAAAAAATTACAATAACTTAAAGAATCTATATTAATAATGTAAATAGTAGAATCCATCCTCTGGGTTCTACTTTAATACAAGACTCATTGTACCTTCCTTTACCCGGAAGATTAGAATATGACAGGAGTTTCGCACTTTGTAAAATTAGATGGAAATATGTACAACTCTTGCCACTATTAGTAATAAACTTGTATTAAATTTTATTACTTTTGAGTGTATTAGTATATACATATTGTAACTTATTTTGTACAAGTGCGAAACTCCTGTATGAATATCACTCAACAACATCTATGAATGCATATACAAATATTAGTAACTAATTATGGCAGTTTCAAAGTTCCTAGATCCTAAAAATGATATCGCCTTCAAGAAAATCTTTGGTTCTGAAAAAAACAAAGATATTCTTATTCATTTTATTAATGACATCATGGGATTTAAAGATGCAGAACAAATACAGGATGTTACTTTCTTAAGTCCTGTCCAAGACCCTGATATTGCTTATAAAAAACAATCTCTCGTCGATGTCCTTTGTAAAGCTCAAAATGGTACGCAAATCATCGTAGAAATGCAAGTCTCCCCTTCTAAAGGCTTTGAGAAAAGAGCTCAATATTATGCCGCCAAAGCTTATTCACGACAATTATCCCAAGGACAAAAACAAGACGGTCTCTATGCTAACCTTAAGGAAGTCATCTTTATTGCTATTAGTGATTATATTATCTTCCCTGATAAAGCTGATTATATCTCTCATCATGTTATCCTAGATAAAATTACTTTTGAACACGATTTAAAGGATTTCTCTTTTAGCTTTATTGAACTACCTAAATTTAATATAGATAAAATTGAAGACCTAAAAACTATTACCGAAAAATGGTGCTATTTTTTTAAATATGCTGCTAACACAAGTGAAGCTGACCTGCAGAAAATTATAGGTAGCGATCTTGTAGTAGGGCGTGCTTATGAAGCATTAAATCAGTTTAACTGGAATGAAGCAGAACTCCTTGCTTATGAGCAGGAAATTAAACGCATCATGGATAACAAAGCTGTCGAAGATTTCATGATTGAATCCGCTGAAGCTAGAGGCGAAGCTAGAGGTATGCAGATCGGAAAAGCTGAAGGCAAATATAATAAATCAATAGAAGTGGCAAAAAATATGCTTGCAGCTGACTCTGATCCTGATTTTATTTCTCAAGTTACCGGGTTATCTACTATCGAGATCAACAAACTCAAAAATGAATAGGTCACTTATGCAAACTGCTAGATCTGTAGAAGTCAAGATTTGATCTTACAGACACTATAAATTTTGCACCTGATTGTCAGTTAAATTTTGACTGTCAGAGACGTATTCAAGATACAAGATTTCATTATTCTTTTCAACAGCTAATTTTCTACTATCCTTAAAAGTTTGCATAGGAGTTTTTCCATAACAATATTTTCCTGAATGTGGTCGCTCATTATTGAAATGCTCTAACCAAATATCAAGATCTAATTGTAAATCATCAAGATCTGTATAAATCTTTTTCCGCATAGCTGTATAAAAGAATTCTTGTTTCATGGTTTTATTAAAACGCTCACACATACCATTTGTTTGGGGAGAATATGTCTTAGTTGTAGTATGCTCTATACCTTCGATACTTAGAAACAACTCAAAAGCATGATGCTCTATATTCCCCTTATATTCTGACCCACGATCTGTAAGAATACGAAGTATTGGTATCCCTTGGGTCTCGTACCATGGTAACACGCGGTCATTAAGCATATCAGCAGCAGTTAAAGCTGTTTTATCAGTATATAGTTTAGCATCAGCTACCCTAGTATAGCTATCAATAAATACCTGAGAATAAACCTTACCTATACCTTTGAAATTACCTACATAATACGTATCCTGACATCCTAGATAACCTGGATGCTGCGTCTCGGTTTCTCCATGAGCTTCTCTTTCATTACGACGCTCCTCTAGCACTTGTAATTGAGATTCAGTAAGAACAATACCATCCTGAGCCATCTTTGCTTCTAATGCTTTAAGCCTTTTACTGATATTGTTTAAATCATTACGTAACCAAATTGATCGCACTCCTCCAGGCGATACAAGTATACCGCTCTTCTTAAGCTCATTTGATACTCTTAGCTGACCATATGCTGGATATTCTATTGCCATATCCATTACTGCTTTCTCTATCGCTGGATCAACTCTATTCGCTATTATTGGCTTTCTTCGACTAATTTCATATAATGCCTCTTCGCCACCAGTTTCATACAGTGCTTTAAATCTGTAATAACTATCTCTACTATAGCCCATCGCTTTACATGCTGATGATATGCTACCAAGACTCTTAGCTAGTTCTAGTAACCCTATTTTTGGCTTTATTATTTTTTGATTTAAGTTCATTTTTCATCTCCATTTAATAATTAATTTATTTTACTAAATGTAAGATATAATCTCAACTATTACAAAAAGTTTGTGGCAAAAAATGGTCGCATTGATTACATAACAACTAACTTAGAAAATCCAACACGTGAACAAATAGAGAAAATTGTTAAGGCACGGTGGTCTATAGAGGTTTATCATCGAGAATTAAAACAAACTTGTGGTATTGAATGCTGTCAGGCACGCACGGGTCGAGCTCAGAGAAATCATATTTGCCTTGCCGTATTTGCTTGGCTCGATATGAACAAAAGGAGGATAAATGAAAAAATTACTTTATATCAACAAACTTGGGAAGTTATAAAAACATCAATTCAGAACAACATTAGATGCCTTTTAGCTGATTCGCAATTTTGCTAAGTGCGAAACTCCTGAAAACAATTAACCATCCTCTTTAAGTAATGTTGATATATCTGTATCATTATTTATTAATTAATCTATCGCTTGATTCATTGCTTCATTTTATTTTTGGCGCATTATAATTTCTCCTTTTGTTATATTATATTTTTATATAACCTTTGAGAAATTCCCACACTTATTTGTACAGAGCCTTTAAATATTCAAGCGAAGTAAGGAAGTTAATTTACACGACTAACCCTATTGAAGGATTCCATCGTCAGGTCAGAAAATATACTAAAACCAAAGGCTCATTTACCAGTGAAAATGCCTTGTTTAAGTTAGTATTTTGTGCTATAAAACAAATAACAGCTAAATGGAACATGCCAGTATCAAATTGGGCACTGACAATTTCCCAGCTAGATATTTACTTTCCCAATAGGCTGAATTTTGGGAGAGGTTTCTAGTTTGACACAGTTCTATGAACGTTCTCAATAAGGTTGTTGATTTTAGAGATGGAGAGTCCTGTAACCTTAGAGATAAAAGAAATATCAGAACCGGCAGAAAGCATATTTTTAGCTACTTCCATAGTTTTTTCATGTTTTCCCTCATTTCTGCCAATCTGCATGCCTTTAGCTTCTCCAATCTGCATACCTTTTTCTATTCCCTGTTGTTCCCAGTGGTGAGCAAGACTAGTCATAAGTTTTTCTCCAAGTTCAGTGTTTAAGCGGTTTTTGAGCATTTTTTTCAAGTTCTATTTTATCAGATTTTTCTATTTTAATCAATGTATAGGTTAATATAAGCTCTAGGTAATCAATACCGATATTAAGTTTGGCAAATTCTGGTAATAGATCAGCTACCTCATGCCATCTTTTTAGTAAGTCTCTTTCATGAATATGCTTCATGAAGAATTGCAGTATTCCAGCCCAAGCTTTCTTTTTTAAATCCTCATCAGGAATATCATGAACATTAATCAGCTGATGGTCCTTAGTCCAAATATCTTGCATTAGTTCTTTATTCTGGCACAAGTCCCAAAGATTCTTTGGAGCATTATATTTCTTTTTACCGTTGTAAAATATTAGCGGATATACAAAAGGCAGGTGTTTAGATCTAGGATGAAGAGTTAAATGCCTTGATGCAATATCAGTCATATATTTAAATAACCTAAAAGCCATGAAATGATCAGGAGTACTTTGATGCTCTAAAAGAATCCATAAATATCCTGTATCATTCATGAACTTAGCTGAGAATAGGATATCGGATATAGAATGTTCAAGATCTGCTTCCACAAAGCTTTCTTTTTCCATCTTAAGGGTATGAGAGGCAAACATAGCCTTAATCTCTTTTGGTAGATGCATCTCAAAGAACTCTTTGGCAACGATTGGGTTCTCTAGAGCCTTACGAATAAGTGCGTCATGCCTTGGTCTGTCATTAGAATTACCATTACTGCCCGATTCTGTTTGTTCTCTATTGTTATCTTTTTCTGTAGTAACAGATATACTTGATGCTTTTGAGTCTATAGAGGTATTATTGTTTTCGTCCATTGTGACAACAATTTTTGTTTATGATATTTTGACGCTATTTTTTATTTACAAAGTGCTGAAGAGAATTGATGACTTCCTCTATCATGATGACATCTATATAAGGTTCTTCTACCTTGAATTACCCACTTACTATTATCAAAAGAAAGTACAAATATATCTTTTATTGCATTAACCGAGTCATATAATAAATCTGACTGTTCTATAGTTACTGTTGCAGTATTCGGAGATTCAACACTAGACAATGTTTGTGATATATTTAGGTTACTGGTTTCAATTTGAAAATCTTTACCCATAGCGTTAATAGCCACTTTAAAAGGGGTGTTTGTTTGTGTATCATCTTCATTTCTATTACATGAGGATAATAGAAATATTATTGTGCATAGTAGTAATCGTGTATACATAAAATTTAACCTCAACGTGTAATATAAAAACTAATAGAGAATTAAGTATTAGTATCTTTTTTAACAAACTTAGGTTTGTGAGCTATGACAGGCACTTCTTTTTTAGTAACAAGAGTTGCTGGTGAACCATCAAGATTAAATCTCTGTGCTCCTTCTACTAGCTTTTCTTTATACTTAAAACTACCACAATATCTATGAAAAAATCTACCTAATTGAATATTAGGGAGTGCTCCATTTAATATTTTCTTTAGTTCAAGATCTATACCTATAGCAAGAGGCTTTGGTTCTTCAGAGAAACACTCAGGATAATCAGCTTGCAACTTAGTTAAGATGCTAAAATATTCCTTTTTACGTCTCTTAATCTTGTCTTTTAAGATTTCTTCGGGAGTTGCTACTACCTTCTTACTGCTTGCTTCTTTTTTATTACTTGCTGTAGTTTCTTGTTTCTTACTCTTCTTTGCATCCCTGCTTTTGGTTTTAGTAGTACCTGTAACCTCATCTTTTTGTGAAGTATTAGCAGACGTACTACCTACATCTTTGACGCTTTCTTTAGGTTTTTCAAAGACTACAATTTTCTTAAGAGCAGGACTTAGAACTAAGGAATTCGCATTAGTAGCTAGTGTTAATGGTTTTGCACCAAAGTTAAGCTTTAGCTTAGGTCTTTCTGTGTTTGTAATTGTGTTCATATGTGACTCTTGTTAGTTAATATAGCTTCTAGCTATTTTCTTTGAGGATATTTTAAGACCAATTATCGATATGACTAAGGTAGTAATAAAGAATAAGCGTAATATAGATATTGGTTCATTGAAGATAAATATGTCTAATATTGTAGTACCAGTAGCACCGATACCAGTCCACACAGCATATGCTGTACCTATAGGGATTTTATTTAGAGTTTTTGAAAGACACATAAAGCTTAATGCTCCAAAGAAAATAAAAAGGAGCGTTGGTTTTAGTTTTGTTAAACCATCAGAATATTTTAATGTAATAGCAAACGCTATCTCAAAAAGTCCTGCTAAGATTAAAAGAAGCCAATACATAAGAAAATCAAAATGGTTGCTTTGTTTGATTCTTAACTATTTTTACAACTTACACAAACTTTCTGACACCCTTAGCTCCTCTAATATTAGATCCAAAATAAATTTATATAAGAATTCTTGAGGCTTCAGTTTTATTGCTCTTTGTAATTGAGTGATAGCTTGATCAACATTACCTAACATCAAATGAGTACTAGCTATACGTGCATAGTAATTATCATTATTATTGTCCATTGATATTGCTGCATTGTATGATATTAATGCTTCTTCTAATCTGTCTAACGAAAATAAAAGATCACCTCTTAAACCATATATAGTAGCATCTACTAAACCTAATTCTAAAGCTTTGTCAAATGAATATAGAGCCTCATCTTCTCTACCTATCTCATCTAATAAATATCCTTGATAACAGTAAATGTAAGGATTATCTGGTAGCATTTCTATTAATCGTTGACATATGATTAGTCCTATGCCTTTGGTCTTACTATTTATCTGATTTTGTAGTAGGTACCTGACGTCGCACGTTATACCGTCAATTATTCTTAAATTAAAATGCTTATTCATATCTATACACTTTTAAGTATTGTTAAATATTATGGCAGTAAATCATAGTACAGCACATTTCATTAAGATCTTTACAGTGAGGGTAATCTTTAATATTTAATATAATAAAACATTCCAAAATTCAGTATCAATATCTTAATGGATAAGCTATATCATCTCTGCATCCCATGAGATTTTGGTGTAGTGCCATTCATGCCAATTACATTTGACTTCATAGCCGCACTACTAGTCTAGCACTGTTTTGTGCTTTACCCGACAAAGTAGCTCTGATTCTATCGGCTACACAATGTCCAACATAGCTACCTACCTTCTTTGACTGATCTATAGCCTGTTGCTTTACATAATTCTCTACTCCTCCTTGCTTTAAACTCTCTAAAACAACATTAAAACCAAATTTTCCACCTGCTTTTAAGACATCTTTAATTTTCTCCACTGTGGAGCTGGAACTGTCCTTACTATTTACTGCTTCAAACCCCTTGCAGCCTATGTTCTGCATGATTTCAGTAAGCTCCTTTAAAACCTTCCCGCCGTCTGCTTCTTCTAAATATGCCTGGTGGTGCAACTCAATATGCTGCTTTGCCGTTTTCTTGATATATGACTCAAACTCTTTGTATTTGGGATCAGTGAGACATTTCTTAGTTAAGAGTAATATTTTCTCTCTTTCTTGATCCCGGCATTCAAGTGCTGGCTCTATATGCTCTTCTAGTATCTTTTTGTACTTTGCAATCTGTGCTTCATGGTACTTGATTTCTTCTCGCTTAGAATAAGCAGGATTATTAATTATTGCCGCCTTTTCTGCTAATCCTGATTTTTCTATTTCTTCTCCTGTAACTCTTTCTATTTCTGCCGTTCTAATTAAATCTTGTGCCTTACGCTCTACTTCTAATGATAGATCTACAGCTTGTCCCCTATTTCTTGCTACCTCTCTCATCATCTCTTCATATTTGCCTCTTGTGACTGGCAGAGTATATATTTCTCCGCCATGCTCTATATAACCTACCGCTTCCTTACCGCTCCCTAAAAACTTAATTGGCTGAGGACTACTGACCTCTTTAAGCTTTGGTACTCCATTTGGCTTTGGTGTTGCCTCATAGTGAGCTGTGAAATACACTGCCTTTTCAAGTAATGGAGCATTACCGTCCTTGTTTCTTGCAACTAACGATAAATGCATAGTACCACTTGCTGGCTTCTCAAGTTTAACCGGAAAATCAATAGTTCTGTAAGAGCTGACTATTGTAGTACTCTCATCTTGCTTGCTGAGCGTAAGCGGCGTTGTTTTGTGTGTTTGCTCCTTTAGGGTACATATTTCAGATCCTGCATCATTCTTAACTATTTGTGACCTTGTATTAAGTTCGCTCTCTCCGCTCCAATCCATTCGCTTAAAGCCTCCTGGATAGTTCTCAGCAGCAAAACTTGTGTGAATGTTTCTGTAGCCGACTAACTCTATTTGCTCCATTGCGGCTTTAACTTTCTCGCTTTCTAATGCGTCATTAACAAACTTACGTTGCTCATTGTTGAGATGCATCAAAAACTTCGTAAATCTCTCATCATCTGATGTATATTCATCTAGTTCAGGATTTCTTACCGCTAAAAATAACCGCAGTTGTTCTCGCTGCTTCTGCATTATCTCTTTGCGGATAGCTGAGGTAATTGGATCTACTCCTTCAGAATTTAAATTGATTACTACTTACATTAGCACCAAATGATATGCTGTCCTGTGCTAACGTATCTTGTCTAGTTTTTGCTCCTTGCACTCTCTGATCATATTTGCTTTTAAAACTTTCAAATTGCTCAGCTATACTTATTTCTTTTTGCGTAGCTTGTGTTCTTGTTCTATATCTGTTATCACCATTTTTAATCCTTTAATTAATTTTTCTTGTATTTCTTTTGTTCTATATTCCTTCTTGCTTAACTTTAGTTTTCCTGTTTTTTCATAGTCATCTAATACTTGCTTAAACTCTTGCGGATATTCTTTTACTAATTCTTTCAATTGTTCCTCATCTATACTAGCCCTGCCTCTAATTCCTTTTTGAATTACGCTGGAGAGCAATACTTCCATACCAAATGCTTTTAATGATTCCTGTCTTGCAAACATTAACTCCTTAAAGCTTTGCTCTATATTCTTTAAGTCAAACGAGTCTCTGTCCTTAGCAGATACTGCCCCGCTGCGTGTCGCCCATTCCTTAACTGCATCTAGGCTATAATATTTACTTAACTCCTTAAAACTATCCTCTATCACACTACTTAAATCTTTTCTTGAGCCTTCTATTAACTTGCAGCCAAATTCTCTGTTATTCCGCCTCATCTCACTTGGAAACTCCCGAAAATGATTAGTAGGACCAAAACCTGGTAAATGTTTCATCCGAGAATGCGGATATATCTGCTTGCTTAACTTCTCTAAACTACCTGCAAAATCTATTCGTGCTAATTTAGGTGACATATCAGGTTTGCTGCTATCTCTGATCACTCCAATATTTCCTACATGAACATCAAAATCACCTATTAGCAAACTTCCAGGCATGATATCTTCAAAACCTTCGTATTTTAACTCCTTAAATGCATTGTCTAATGTTGAATGTAGTTTGTTACGGCTGCCAATAAATAACGGTCTTGCCCCATCCTTTCTAAACCACTTGCTAGGTCTTGTCTTAACTGACATATGCTTGTCCATATCTACATACATATCATCCGCATAATTCTTTAAAAACTTTGATTCTACATATATTCCCTTATCTAAAGCCTTTGTTGTGCCGCCTAAACTTAGTTGCTCCTTAATTTCTTTTGGAGCCCTTAACACAACCTGTGCACCATTACCTCTGCTAACTTCTGCAAAGATACGAGACCCCATATATTCCGATATATTCTTTTATATCAAAACTTACGCTATGTTTGATGTAATGCCCATGAATTAAGGGATATTATGAAGTAATGCACTGTAAAAACATAGCTTTGTAGTAAGGGGTTTTAGCATATTTGCTATAACATCTTTGGCTGCCTTCTTGAACTTATTGTCTTTTTTCTCTCCAGCTATTGCTGCTCTTCTTGCAAGTATCTGACTCATGAAATCCATATTATCACTAGAAACTACAACTGCTTTTGGCTCTTTCTTTACTTTCTTTAACTTAAAATTGCCTTTTGCTATTTCTTTCATTGCAGCCAGAAAACCTGACTTTGGCTTAGTTTGAACAGCAGCATCACTTAGCAAATCAGGCTGACTTAGTGCCATAGGTGGTGCT